>NZ_KB892836.1 GCF_000373965.1 Uliginosibacterium gangwonense DSM 18521
AAGTGGGAAACGCAAAGGAGTTTTAAAATGGCAATGACCATCAACACCAACGTGGCATCTCTGAATGCTCAACGTAACCTCGTCAACTCTCAGTCCAGNCTGGCGACTTCGCTGCAACGCCTGTCCTCAGGCTTGCGCATCAACAGCGCCAAGGATGATGCCGCCGGTCTGGCCATCTCGGAACGCATCAATGCCCAGGTCAAGGGGTTCAACGTCGCAATCCGTAACGCCAACGACGCAGTATCCCTAATGCAGGTGGCTGACGGCGGTGCCGAACAGATCTCCAACAACCTGCAACGCATGCGTGAGTTGGCAGTGCAAGCCTCCAACGGCACCTTGAACTCTTCGGACCGCGCCAATGTCCAGACCGAATTTTCTGCGCTGGGCAAGGAAATCACCCGTCTGTCTGAAGCCACCAAGTTCAACAATATCGCCCTGGTCAATTCAGGCGCAACGACCTTCACCTTCCAGGTTGGCGCCAACACCACCACAAACGACCAGATCACGGTCACCACAATTGACCTGCGTGCCTCGGCCACCAAGATTGCGGTCAACTCCGGCTCCATCAGCGTNACGGGTTCGACCGCTGCCAACGCACTGAAGGCCATCACCAACCTGGATTCGGCCATCAAGGCCATCTCCAAGGCGCGTGCCGACTTCGGTGCNGCCATGAACCGGACGACGGCGGTAATCTCCTCCTTGCAGATCGCGGTGGAAAACCAATCTGCTGCGCGTGGNCGGATCGTGGATGCGGACTTCGCCTCTGAAACCGCCAACCTGTCGCGTGCGCAAATCCTGCAACAAGCTGGCACGGCCATGCTCTCTCAAGCCAACGCACTGCCGCAGCAAGTATTGAACCTGCTCAAGTAAGCAACCGGCAGTTTTTAACCGGCAACAACTGCCGGGTGGAAGGGGCCCCCCCCGTCCACCCGGCAGTTTTTTATTCTGTTGGCGCAGGAGAGCCCCCTGCCAAGAAAGGAGAAAGAACCCAAAAAACTGGCGGAAAGCCCCACCACATAAGGATCTACGAAAACTGGCCCACCCTTTGCATAGGATGCAGCAAGCCGGTCGGGTTCAGGTCATCGCGATGCAAGACACGCAGTGGTCAACTAAACGATGCCGGCGGCAATCGTAGTTTTCCGCTTTTGTGGAGGATTTGAATCATGACGATGACTATCAACACCAACGTTCCGTCGCTGAACGCGCAGCGGAATCTCTCTGCCACCCAAACATCGCTGTCGACCTCGTTGCAGCGTTTGTCATCCGGTTTGCGGATCAACAGCGCCAAAGATGACGCCGCTGGACTGGCTATATCCGAGCGCATCCAATCACAGGTACGCGGCTACAACGTCGCCATGCGTAACGCCAATGATGCCATCTCCCTGATGCAGGTGGCTGACGGTGGCGCCGAGCAGATTTCCGGCAACTTGCAACGCATGCGTGAATTGGCGGTACAAGCGGCCAACGGTACCTTGAATTCAGGTGACCGTGCCAATATCCAGACCGAATTCGTGGCGCTCGGCAGAGAAATCACACGCTTGTCTCAGGCAACACGCTTCAACAACGTAGCCTTGCTGAACTCTCTGGCGACCACCTTCACATTCCAGGTTGGCGCGGGGACGACCACCAACGACCAGATCTCGGTGCAGACCCTTGACATTCGAGCATCGGCAGCGGGTATTCTGATTAATTCAGGCAGCATCTTCGTATCTGGCTCAACCAGTGCCAACGCGTTGAAAGCCATCACCAACCTGGACAGCGCCATCAACAAGATCACCACAACCCGGGCGTCCTTCGGCGCAGCCATGAACCGAACCCAGGCGGTAATTTCGTCCTTGCAGATCGCAGTGGAAAACCAATCTGCCGCCCGTGGTCGAATTGTAGATGCGGACTTTGCGCAAGAAACCGCCAACTTGTCACGCGCCCAAATCCTGCAACAAGCCGGCACAGCCATGCTTTCCCAGGCTAACGCGCTGCCGCAACAAGTTCTGAAACTCTTACAAGGCTAATAGCCCAAAACCTGCTTTGGCAGGCACTGCATCGGCCTCACACGCGCTTGCATTCAGGAGGCGTTTCCAGGCACACCGCTTCCCTGTGGTGTGGGTGGGGCTGGTGTGTATGTGTTGCATTACCACTCATTTCCTCCAAGGGGCATGAAAATGCCCCCTCTTTTTGTGTACCCAATCCATTTCACTTCGCGTTTGCAAGCCTCAAAGGTCAGCTAACCCTTTAGACATTCGCTTTGCTGCCGTAAACCCATGTACAGAGCCTAAATTCCTTGGTGTCAGTCGGTTCAGGATGAGAGGCCAGACGTGGTTGAGGGATTGACAGCGTGTTATAGCCAACCCCACAGCCGCCAAAGAGAAACGCGCAAAGAAGATGGAACAAGGTAATGGCAAACTCAGCGACAATTGGCTTGTTGCGCCTCGAAGCATCTCCTGGCACAGGTAATTGTTCTGTCGATCACAACCTGTCGACCAGTACGCTGTCAAGCGATGTAGGTGTTCGTTTTGTCTTGCTGCCGTGTATCTCTTCTGAAAACGGAGGTTGAATCATGGCTATGCAACCTATTGCCAGCTACTCTTCCACGCTCTCGGCAAATCCCAACGCCACAGCAAAACCTGTAGAACGCTCTGAGTCTGTAAAGGCCAAAGTCGACGACAAGTCTCTCATCGCCAATCAAAGCACTGAGACCACCAGCGCGACTAGCCAAGCTTCTGCACAGCCAAGTCGTGAGCAAGTCGACCAGGCGATGAAGGAAGTTAAGCAGGCTTTGCCGCTACCGGCACGGAATTTGCAGTTCTCCATTGACGAGGACACTGGCAAGACCGTGGTCAAAGTGGTGGACCCGACAACCAAGGAAGTGATCCGGCAGATTCCCAGCGAGGAAATCCTGGCCATTGCCAAGGCATTGGACAAATCCATGACTGTAGATAAAGCCATGAATCTGGACAAATCCAGGACATCGGATCAATCCACTGGTTTACTTGTCAAACAGAAGGTGTGAATGCCGTTTCATGGCATTCCGGTAACAGATTGCGAGGCAGATCATGGCATCAACGGGTTCCATCACATCAGCAGGACTGGGTTCCGGGATTGATATCGAATCGCTCGTCACCAAACTGATGGCGATTGAAAGCCAGCCCATCACCACCCTGCAAAAGCGCGAGACCAGCTACCAGTCGAAACTCTCAGCCTATGGCGTACTCAAGAGTTCGCTGTCGAGTTTTCAAACCACGGCGGATGCAATTGGCACCGCTACAAAGCTGGCTTCCTATACCGCAACGCTCGCCAATACTGCGGCAGCCACCGCGACCACCAGCGAAAGTGCAAGAGCTGGCAGCTACAGCCTATCCGTTACCAACCTTGCTGCCGCCCAGAAGGTAAGATCTGCCGGGTACGCCTCGCAAACGGCAACAATTACCAGTGGCACATTGGCGCTCAACCTTGGCACTTTGTCGAGCGATGGAACCACTTTCACCCCAGACAGCAGTAAAGCCGTCAATATCGAAATCAGTGCTGCCAAGGGTACCAACACGCTCTCGGGTCTGCGAGATGCGATCAACGCCTCCAGTGCGGGCGTGACCGCAACCATTGTGAATGACGGTGGCTCATCAAACGCCTATCACCTGATGCTGACCTCAAAAGACACAGGGACGACGAATGCATTCTCTGTCAGCGGCATTGATGGCCTCACATATTCGCCTGCCAGTACAGCCACCGGTAATCAACTCACCTCTGTGCAACAGGCCACGGATGCGAAATTCTCTCTTGATGGCATCAACATCACCAGCGCTTCCAATGTTGTAAGCACCGCCATTGACGGCGTGACGCTTACGCTGACAGGTACGACCACGACAGCCACCACATTGACGGTTGCCAGTGATACAGCGGCCATCCAGAAAAAAGTGCAAGCCTTCGTCGACGGCTACAACTCAATGATGAGCCTGATGAAGTCGCAAACAAAAACGACTTCAAGCACCAAACTGACCTCATCAACCTCAACAAGCTCCACTTCCAGCGATGGTCCTTTGGCCGCAGACTCAACGGTTCGCACAATACAGAACCAGCTGCGCTCACTTGCCACTTCATCAGTCGGTAGTGGCAGCATCACCCGTTTGGCAGACGTTGGGATCAGCATCGACTCGTCTGGAACAATGAGCCTGAACAGCACAAAATTCCAGGCTGCACTGGCAAGCTCACCATCCGGCGTGGCAAATCTGTTTACCAAGACAACGTCATCAAACGGTATCGCATCACAGGTTTCCGAAAAGATCACGGCATATCTGGGCACGGATGGCCTGCTTGCCACCAGAACAGACGGTATCCAGAAGACCATCACCAGTATGGATAAGCAGATCGAAAACCTGCAGAACCGTATGGACACGATCGAAACCAGGTATCGCAAGCAATTCACGGCCATGGACAGCATGGTGGCGAGTATGAACAGCACCAGTTCTTACCTGACCACCCAGTTCAAGTCGCTGTTGACTTCATACGCCTAACGCATAGGAATCATTCATGTTTGCCCCTACTTCCGCTGCAGCTTATTCCAAGGTTGGCGTTGAGACTCACATTGCAAGCGCAGACCCTCATCAGCTTATCCTCATGCTGTTTGATGGCGCACTGCTCTCAATCAATTCTGCAGCCATTGCGCTGGAAAACCGCGATGTGGCCACCAAGGTCAAACACATCGGCAAGGCCGTTGAAATCATCACCTTTGGCCTGAAGGCCAGCCTGGATGGCAACGTTGGAGGCGAACTCCCTGGGCGCCTTGCTACGCTATATGACTATATGTGTTCGCGCCTGGTGCATGCCAATGCCAACAATACGCCCGCCCCGCTGATCGAGGTAGCCGGACTCTTGCGGGACTTGCGTGAAGCTTGGGCAGGCATTGCTAGCACGAATACAGACAAGACTTACCCAACGGGTAAACTGGAGGCTTGATCATGGATGCTCAACTCATGCTTTATGAAAATATGCGCCAGATCTCCATCCACATGGTTGACGCTGCACGTGCCAACGACTGGGATCGCCTGTGCGAACTGGAAACCCAGGTAGCCAGGCTGCGCGATCAGTTGATGGCCCAGCCCAAAGCAGTGCCGCCGGTACGTGACGAGACAGCCAGAACGCGTAAGCTTGCCTTGATCAAGCAACTGCTTGATGATGACCGGGAAATCCGCTCACACGCAGAGCCCTGGATGGAAAATGTCAGAGTCTTGTTGGCTGGCAATGCTCGGCAAAAAGCGGTTCAAAAAGCATATGGCGTAGGTCTCTAACTGAGCCTTGCCTCCTTCAAACGATTGGGGCATAGACCATGATTCCAGGAGATCTCGCCAGCCGACTCCGGCAGTTGAACGAAACCACTGTTCAGCCTCTGTCCGTCATCCACAAATTACCGGCCAACCTGCCGGAATTGATGACAGGGCAACAGTTTTCTGCACAAATCCAGAACCCTTTGCCAGATGGCAGCTACCAAGCCCTGGTAGCAGGCAAAACAATCACATTGGCCCTGCCCCATTCCGTAAAAAGCGGAGATGTGCTGGAGCTGATTGTTACCGGGCAGCAGGAAGAAACCCTCACCGCAAAGCTGGCCAACGGCTTGAGCACAGCGGAAGAAACCGCTCAATCCACCCTTAGCCAGACCGGGCGCCTGATCAGCCAACTCCTCACAGGGCGCTTTGGCGAACAACGCGCCGTGACTCTGGCCCAGGGGCAAGCGCTCATGCCCGCCTCATCCAGTGACCCCCAGCAGCTTTCAGGCAAGCTACAACAGGCGCTCACGAGCAGCGGTGTGTTTTACGAGTCACACCTCAAAGACTGGGCTGAGGGCCGCACATCGCTTGCTACGCTTTTGCGCGAACCGCAAGCGCAATTCATGCCGGGCAAACTCCCCTTGATGCAGATGCTGGCCGCCGAGACGGCACCGGCCACAATGGGGCAGGCAAACCTGCCTAGCGCAGCCGAGCAAGCCTCTATCGCCAGCATTATCCCTGCAGCAATACAAACCGAAGATGGTCGGCTTATGCAGGCTCTGTTTGCGGGCACGCCTGAAACCACCACGCTTGCCGAAACAGAACAAACCCCTGAAGCAATTGCCGAAGACCCCACCCATAATCTACGTCCGGGTACAACAGAAATAGGCAAGACTGAAAGCCATGACGCAGCCAATCCGGGCACATCACAAACCGGCACACTTCACCAGGCAGGGCCACAGGTCAACGCACACAACCAACCGATCTCACAGGGGCAGCAGGCCAACATCTACGCTCAATCGTCCCTGTCCGCAACTCACCAGCAGCGCATTCCAGAACCCCTGATGCCCCTGCTCTACCAGCAACTGGAAACCATGGCCACGCACCAGATGCAGTGGCAATTCCAGCCCTGGCCAGGCATGAACGTGGAATGGGATCTGGTTGATCCTGATCAGAACGGAACCGCCTCCACCACAGAGGACGAGTACGGATGGCGCAGCAACCTGCGCATGCACCTGCCAAACCTGGGGGATGTAGATGCCCAACTGGTTCTCAGCCCCCTGGGTTTGAGCATCCGTCTGGACACCTCCAGTGAAGAGAGTGCGCAACGCATGCGCTTGGCCGCCCAAAACCTGCTGGATGCCATGAAAACAGCAGGCCTGAACATCAACACCCTTTCGGTAAGCGCCCATGGCAGCGCCTGAAGAAAACCGCCGTGCCAGCGCTGTCGCCCTTGCCTATCGCACAGGCGAGATGGCCCCGCGTGTGGTTGCCAAAGGCCAAGGGCTGATTGCAGAAGAGATCATAGAGCGTGCAAAAGCGGCTGGGGTGTTCGTGCATGAATCGCGCGAATTGGTCTCACTCCTGATGCAGGTGGACCTGGATAGCCATATTCCTCCCCAACTCTATATCGCCATTGCTGAATTACTTGCCTGGATTTATCAGCTCGAACAGGGAAACACCGCTCACGATCAACCCCCGCCTATACTTCCTGATGATATAGTCTCGCGTGCCAAGACAACTGGTTGAATTCATCCCGTTGGTTCGACCACACTTTATCGCACGGATTTTGTCAGGGTATGAATACCGCACACACCGCCGAATCTCGCTTTGAACTTCTGCAGTCGGACGACTTCAGCCAATACCTGCTACATGAAAAGCGGGAAATCGTCTTTATTCTTCGCCAACTGGCCGCCAAGCGCAGCATGATCACTGCGTATTACGCCGACCAGGGAGATTTTCTGATGACCGGCGTGGTTGGCATCAGCGCAGACGAACGCAAACTATTTCTGGATCTGGGCAAAGATGAAGGGCAGATCGCCCAAGCCATCGCCCACAAAGAACTGGTCTGCGTTACCCAATTGGACAAAGTCAAAATCCAGTTCTCACTGGAAAAACCGGAACTGACCGAATTCGACCGCTTCCCGGCACTCCAGGCATCGATACCAGAGGTATTACTGCGCCTGCAACGCCGCGAATACTATCGTCTGGCAGCACCGACATCTTCTGCCATGGTCTGCCAGATCCCCGCCTCCAGCACAGGCGGCAGCATGATCGAAGTCCGCGTTGTCGACATCTCGGGGGGAGGTATTGCTGTTGTTGCGCCCCCTCTGGGGGCAGTCTTCCAGCCCGACATGACTTTTCCGCAGTGCAGGCTCTTACTGCCAGACCAGGGCGTCATCACCACTACGCTACGCGTGCGCAATGTTTTTCGCATGACGAGCCCCAGTGGCGTGGAAACCATCCGCGTGGGCTGCCAGTTCCTCAATCTGCCTGTACAAATGGCAAACATGGTGCAACGCTATATCCTCAAGGCAGAGCGGGAACGCAAGATTCGCGGCGGCTGAATGTTCTCCGTCTGCACGCCACCTGGCAAGCATCTATAGTACAAGAGTGCATGCGCAACGGCATTGCCGTGAATACTTGGGCAGAATCTGCATCTAGAGAGGCTACAGGGCTGCTATCGCGGCCTTGCAACACACTGCCACCTACACGCATTGAAAACACCTACTACCGGCCAAGCACTGACACCCTTGCAGTAAAATCGCAGGCAGGTTCTGAGACGTTTGGGGAGATCCTGAACATGCAAGCAACCCAAGAGACATCCACCCACCCAGCCCGAAGCGCCATCACCTTCATCTGGCTTTCGGTTGCGGCTTCCATCGCCACCATCGTGCTCAAATTCATCGCATGGTGGTTGTCTGGTTCTGTTGGCCTGCTGTCTGACGCCATGGAGTCCTTCGTCAATCTTGCCGGGGCGCTTTTCGCGCTTTTCATGCTGCATATCGCCAGCTCCCCGGCTGACGAGGATCACCCCTTCGGCCACAGCAAGGCCGAGTATTTTTCCAGTGGTTTTGAAGGCACCCTGATCTTCATTGCCGCAGCCTCCATCCTATATGCAGCACTTCCCCGCCTGTTCGCCCCCCAGCCCCTGCAATCGATTGGAATAGGTTTGTGGTTCTCCATTGCCAGTACCATTCTGAACTACGTTGTTTCCCGTGTGTTGTACAAAGCCGGTCAACGCCTCCACTCTGTCGCACTGGAAGCCGACGCCGCCCACTTAATGACAGACGTATGGACATCTGTTGGCGTCATCGGCGCCTTGCTGGCTGTCATGCTGACGGGATGGATCTGGCTGGATGCAGTCATCGCCATTATGGTTGCAATCCATATTCTCACTGAAGGCTGGCGCCTGATGCGCGCATCGGTAGACGGCCTCATGGATCGCGCACTGGCGCCGGACGAAATCGCCCATGTGCAAAGCATTCTGGCCGACTACTCCAAACAGGATGTCATCTACCGGGACCTACGCACCCGCAGGGCCGGGGCAGAGCGTTTTGTCAGCGTCGCCATCATGGTGCCCGGCGATTGGACGGTAGAACGCGCCCACAACCTACTTGATGAAATCGAAGAACGCATCAGCCAAGCCCTTCATAACGCCCATACCAGCACCCATCTGGAGCCCACCTATTGCGTCATCCCGACGCAAGCAAATGACCCTGATTCATCATCCAAACATTGTTCACCAACAACCGTTCAGCAGCTCATTGAATGAAGTAGCGACGAGCGCCCTTCACAATACCAGAGACTACAACAATGGCTTTGTCCGTAGAGGATTTCCAGATCACCCCTCCGATCAATCTCGTCGGGCACGATCAGAAATTGATACGGGGCAAATTGTGAAAACACGTAAAAACCAGAGGATTCATCGCCTGTAATCCCAAAACATGCTTGTTTGCATGCTCCTTCGCACCTGCTTCCAGGTCTTGCTGCTGATTTTGCGCATTCCAGTCACCTGCTATCTTGCAATCGCTTGGCTATAAGGTCAGAATTGGCGCAGCGCTCAGGTTAACGCATAGACATATGGGGATTTTGTGCTGCAGGGCTGCTTTGGACGTTTCACCTGCACGTCCATTCGTCGCTTGAGGCATGCACTAAAGTTCATTTTCTGTAATCTGTTACTCATACTGTCTTTGCAGTTGGCAAAAGCCCCGGTATGATCCAGTACCTTTTTACTTTTTTGAAAGCACACCACGACCATGGCAACTACATCCAAGGCAGCAGCAAGCAAGAAAACCACAAAGGCAGTCGCTCCGAAAGCGGCACCGAAGGTAGCGCCCAAAGCAGCCGCTAAAGCTGCGCCAAAGGCTGCAGCCAAAGCAGCTGCACCTAAGGCAGCCGCTGCTGCTGTTGCTCCCAAGGCAGTGAAGGCGACCTTCACCAAGCCCTCTCTGATCGCTTACCTGGTAGAACAAACGGGTCTGGACAGCAAGGCAGTCAAGACCGTGATGGCCACCCTGGAACAAACAATCCTGGGCGCTGCCAACAAAAAAGGCGTTGGCGAATTCACCCTGCCCGGCCTGCTGAAGATCAGCACCCAAAAGGTTGCCGCAAAGAAAAAGCGCGTCGGCAAGAACCCCTTCACCGGCGAAATGCAAGAATTCGCAGCCAAGCCCGCTACCGTTCGCGTGAAGATCCGCGCACTGAAGAAGCTCAAAGACGCTGCAATCTAAGCAATATCCCGGTAGCAACATACCAGATGGGGAATGCTCTGCATGAGCATCCCCATTTTTTCAGAGCTTCCTTAATAGACATCCCGACGATAGCGCCCTTGCGCTGTCAATTCATCCAGTATTTGGCGAGTCAGAATCTCGGCCAACACCTCATCCACACCACGCGCCATGCCTTGCAGGCTTCCGCACACATAGATCACAGCCCCCTGCGCCACCCATTGGCATACTTCCGTAGATGCCTCGCGCAGACGATCCTGCACATAGGCAGGGCCATTTCCATCACGGGAAAAGATCCGATCCAGAGTCAGGCTGCCAGCACGACATAAAGCCTCAAACTCCTGTGCGCAAAGCGTATCGTACTGATGATTGCGCTCACCAAATATCAGCCAATTGCGGTGTTGCTTGCACCGCACCCGTTCGCGCAACAGGCTACGCAATCCTGCAAGGCCGGAGCCATTGCCAATAAAGATGCACGGCACATCGCTCTTGGCTAGTGCGAAAGCAGGGTTTTCAATCAGCCTGATGGCAATGCGGCTACCAAGCCCGCAGCGTTGCGTAAGATAACCCGAGGCCAGCCCAATTCCTTTTGCATGAATGTGCTCGCGTACAATCAACTGCAAACTGCCATCCTGCGGAATCGAAGCCACCGAGTAGCGCCGCGCTGCCAGCGGATTGAGCGCATGGGCACAAGCCTGCTCATCAACAAACGCCTGCACCGCATCTGGAAATTGACTTTCCGACAAAGCGTCAACAAGGTACCTCGAACGCCCTTTGTACTGAACCATGGCCTGAGCATTGAGCTTTTGACTCACAAGCCACGCTGCTACATCAGCATCAGCTTGACGCGGCATCACCTCGACAAGCGAACCCGCCTGCCAGGCAGGCACTACATTTGTTTGCGTCGGTTGCAGTGCGATTTCATACAAAGCGGAGCCTTGGCTACCGGGGTTGAGAAGCTGATGCCCGACCACCTCCCATTCGTCATAGGCATACCCAGCCGCTATCTCAGGCGTTGAAACATCGGCACCAAAGCGCTTTAGGCTTGAAAACCAGTATTGCAAGGGTGCGGATTCGCTGTCGCAAATCTCAATCATAGGCGCCACAGCCAGGGCACCGTGATACTGCAAAGCGTCATCCAGGGCACGCCCAAAGCCACAGAAATTGCAATACTGACGATTTCCCAGCGCAAGCAGCGCATATTTCAAGTGCTTTAACGATACTTCGGCAGACGACAATGCCTGCGCAAAACCTCGCACCGCGTCTGGTGGCCCACCCTCCCCATACGTGCTAGCCACAAACAAGGCTTGCTGATACCTTGCCAACTCGGTCAGAGAATACCCAGCCAGCGAAGCCACCATCACACGCTGCCCAGCCTGTTCCAGTGCACGGGCAGTCTGCAAAGCCAGCCCCTGAGCTTTGCCGGATTGGCTGGCGTAGGCAACCAGAATGCTATCTGCATCTTGATCGATAGCCGCCCCCTTCAATCCGGCAGCTTGCGCCTCTGCCCGGCGCCGCATACGCCGCCGCTGCAAGTAAAGCAAATAGCCGGTTATCGTCAACAAGGGTAAAGCCAAGGCCGACAAGGTAACAACAATGCGCCCGACCAGCCCAAAATAGCTCCCCATATGCAGAGGATAGATCGCCGCCAATGCACGCTTGCCTGCGCTTTGATCATTGAAGCGTTCATCCTGGCTCACATGACCCTCTTGCAGATCGATCCGCATGCGATTACGCGCACGTTCATGCACCGCATCGGCGGCCAGCCAAGAGATATCCAAAGTTGGAGCGTCCTCCTTTGGCAACCGCACGCTCGCCAGTGTCCATGCTTGCGCATGGGTATTGAACGAATGCCATGCCAGGGAAATATCTGGCAAGACACCAGGGCTGGTGCCAGTCTGCACCTTTTTACCCTTTTTCGTGTCAGCAGCACGCTGCGCACCGGCCCATCCATCAACCGTGGAGCGCACACTATCGAATGACCAATATATCCCTGTCGCCGCTAATCCCCGCCAGACCGGCAGCACCCAGGTTCCCACCACGGCATGCAAGGCCCAGATGAAGGGGCGCCTCTTCAAACGTGGATTGATCATCAGCCAGCTACGCGGACTCATGGCCTTACGTGGCCAGCGCAAATACACCCCCGTCACGATCAAGCCCAACAGCAGCAAGGCAAGCCCACCTGCCACTATCCGCCCGGCATCACGCGGCAAAAGCAGCCAGCGATGTAGGCGCTCCACCCATTCAAAGAAGGCGGTCCCACGAGGCTCTGACAACACCTGGGCCGTATAAGGGTCTGCATAGACAATTGCCCCCTTTCGCTCTCCCGCCTTGGGAGCCAGTTGTGCACGGACACTATCCCCTGGTGTGGCAGAGAGCGTCAACATGACAACGTCTTCACCCGTCTGCTCCCTCAAGCGGGTAAGCACGGCTTGAGGGGAAAGTGCTTCCTCTTCCCGCACGGCAACCTTGAACACGCCGGGGTTGAACACATTGAGCAGTTCCTCACGAAACGCAAGCAAGGCGCCACTCAAACCAATCAGCAAGAGTACACTGCCCGCAAAGATGCCCACGAACCAATGCAACTGGAAAACAATCTCGCGTAGCGTTGGCCAACGCGGTTTGGATTTGGCTGTTGTCATGCCCAGACCTCACAGATCCATCGTGAAACCGAGCTTGATCGTGCGTGGTGCCCCAGCGGCCAAACGTGTTCCTGCCCCTGCCCAGTAGTGTTTGTCGGTCAGGTTTTCCACGTTGAGTTGCCAAGTCGTGCGTTTACCATACAGAGAGGTGACGTAACGCGAGCCTGCGCTGAACAGCGTCACCCCCGGCAGCCACGCCTGATTGAGATCATTCACCGGACGGCGCCCTGTATAGTAAGCACCACCATTCAGCGACAGCCCTGCGACCCAGGGCAGCTCATAAGAAAGGAATGCACTGGCCGTGCGCTTGGCTGCATTCTCCGGCAACTTGCCGTTGTAGGCCGCCGTGGTATGACGGAAGCGAGGATCCAACCACTGCGCGGAGGTCTGCCAAGACAAGGAGGGGCTAAGTTGCCCCTGCGTAGATAGCTCCAGCCCGCGATACTGTTGCTCACCGTCCGCCACGTACACATTGCTGTCGTTGGTATAAGCACCTGGGCGCTTGATATTAAAGAACGCAGCAGAAACCAATGTGCCGCCAGCACTGATCCAGCGCATACCCAACTCATGCTGTTTGCTCACGCCGGGCGCCATACGCTCGCCCTGATTGACGGTGCCAGTCGGTGCGGTATCCCCTTCTTCCAAGCCCTGTGCGTAGGAAGCGTAGAACGACATGGTGGGCGCCAGCTTGTAGACGACAGAGAGCATGGGGGTCGTCTTGCTGACGTCATAATGGTTGTCGGCCTGATCACTGTGATACATCGAATGCCGCACTCCGGTAATCAGCAACCAGTTCTGCGACAGGGTAATCCGGTCGGTGGCATACAAACCAATATCCGTCGTGTTCAACTCCGCCGTAGTCGGGTTGGTGGGCATAGCACCATAGGTAATGGTGGTAATCGGTCGTGGAGCGTAGAGATTTTGCGAAGTAATCGTGTAGTTTGACTGATAGATCGGGTCTTGCGACTTATCTGTCTGACTCAGCCCCAAGGTCAGTTCGTGGCGCAGATCGTAGGTATTGAAGGCACCGAAGACTTCCCCCTTAAATAGATCAGATTTCGTCAATTGATTCTGGATATTGCCCTGAATCCGCCCTTCCCCACTTGCCGCGGTAGCAGCACTATTGAAACGGAAAATGGCCAACCGACGATCCCGCTCGGTTTGTGAATGCCCCGTCTCCAAGGTAAGCGCCCAATCATCACTGAGTGAGTAATCTGCACGCAGCAGCGCGTTGCTGGTTTCAGTCTCGAATCGGGAGATGTCCGGCCCGACCATCTTTTTCGGGTCAACGGTATGCGGTAGCGTGATCACCCCATTGACAGCTGTAGGCAGTGCCACACCAACCTGTTCGGTGGTCTTGCGGCGATCATATTCAAGGTCTGCCTTGATCAACAAACGACTGCTGGCACGCCAATCGAACGCCGCCGAACCAAATTTACGGCTACCGTTATCCACGCCATCCAGATAAGAGCCCAACGCACCACCTGCCGCATTGACGCGCAGGCCATACTGCTTTTCAGCACCAAAGCGACGTGCCATATCGGTGCTGAGTACGGCGGTGCCGGTATTGTCCAGAGAGAGCCCCATCCGTGTTACGGGCACCGCGCCTGCCCGCTTGGTGACAAAATTGACCACGCCAGCGGGTGAGGTAAAACCATAGTAGAGCGCCGAAGCCCCTTTGAGCACCTCCACACGCTCCTTGTCTTCCATCGGCACCTGGGAGAAATTCATGATCGATAGCGATCCATTGAGCCGATAGTTGGTCCGGTTCTCCACCGTCATCCCACGAATCACCAACTGGTCCCACGTGTCGCCACCATTTTGCTGACGCGTCACCCCAGCGGTGTTACGTACTGCATCGTAGAGGCCGCCTGCGGCCTGCAAATCCAGGGCCTCACGCGTTACCACGTTCACTGTTGAGGGCACCTCCATGATGTTTGCCCCACGAAAGCTGCCTGCTTCCACCATGTTGGGGCGCATGCCCTGCACCCTGGCGCCGGTCACAGTCACGGCCTCCAGCACTTGACTTGCTTGCTCGGAATCCTGAAGGACATCGGCCGCATGGGCCAGATAAGGCGTACACAACAGGGCCAACATCACTGGCCGAAGGCGAAAAACAGGTTTGGGAGAAATATTCATCAAAAAAGCTCAGCTAGGGAATTGTTATTGGCCCCTGTCACCCCGCTGGGACAGTGACAAAGACGATGGCGCAATTAAACGGTAATGAGAATAATACTCATTTACTAATTAATTGGCCAGCCCCCAACCATGAGCAGATGCGCGCATCAGCGCAAAATATGTCTCCGGAATTCAATCAAACTTCCAGGGCACAGCAAACCACCGCCTCTTGCACAGGCAAGGAGACTTCAATACTTCAGCTTCCTTGCAGAGCCTGCAAATCACTCACCACCTGCTGCAACACGCAGCCCCAATCACCATGCCGTGGTTGCCGATACAGGCGCATGCCTGGATACCAGGGGCTATCATCGCGTACAAGTTGCCAACGCCAGTCCGGCGCAAAAGGCAGCAACAACCACACAGGGCGCCCCAATGCACCCGCAAGATGGGCGACCGAGGTGTCAACGCTGATCACCAATTCCAGCGAGGCGATGATTGCTGCAGTATCCTGAAAATCCCTCAATTCAACGCGCAGATCCAGTAGTTCAGGATTCGCTGCCAGCCATGCGACGTCGGCTTGGCGACATTCCTTCTGCAATAAACAACAGGGGGCATGCTGCACAAGTGGCGCAAACATCTGCAAAGGGATTGAGCGATGGTGATCATTGAGCAACTTTGGATTCCCCGAGCACACCAGGCCGATCTTGGGGCGAACATCAGCCAGACGCTCGGCCCAATATTCTTTTCGAGTTAGATCGGCGGCCAGATAAGGTATGGTGGCCGGGATATTTGCGGCAGTAATGCCCAAAGCCCCCGGCAAATCCATCACCGAGCACTGATAATCGGTCACAGGCACCACCTCCCCCCGGGCCACTACCGAAATGTGTGGTGACAAACTACGGAGCAGATCCACCAGGGGCGCCTGCACTTCAAGCCACACCTGCGCCCCGCGCTCATGTAGTGCGATGGCATGTCGACAAAACTGCAAGGTGTCGCCCAGACCCTGCTCCGCCCACACAAGGATTGATCTTCCTTGCAGGTCTTCATCCCCTGTCCAGGCAGGCTTGTCTGCATGCCTGAGCGATTCGGCCAGCGCAGTTTTCCAGCGCCAATGGTAGTCCGCCCACGCCTTTTCAAAATCAGCCTTAAGCAGATGAATCAAGGTGGTGTTCCAATGTGCATCCACATGCTCAGAGGCGCGCACCAGCACGGCCTGATAGGTTTGCAATGCATCATCCAGGCAGTTTTCGGCACCATAGGTATGTGCCTTGTTGTACAGGGTGTCAACATCGTTGGGGCTCAACGCCAAGGCATTGTCATAACAGGCATGAGCGGCCACAAAGTCCCCTTTCTGCCGCAGGGCATTGCCCTTGTTGTTCCATGCCTCATGATACTTTGGGCGACGTGCCAATGCGGCATCGAAGCTGGCAATCGCATCATCAAAACGCCCCAGCGCATTAAGGGCAAGGCCTCGGTTATTGAGTGCCTCCGCATAGCCGGGCTGTAGCGCCAAGGCACGGGCATAGCTGCTCAGCGCATCCTCGTGAAGCCCCAATGCCCTTTGGCTATTTCCCAGATTATTGAGAGCCTCCACAAAATTGGCCTGTAGTTTCAAGGCCGTGCGATGCGCATCCATGGCTTCCTGATGCCGATTCAAACCTACCAATGCAATACCACGATTGGTGTGGGCAGCGGGGTTGTTTCCATCCCCGGCAATCGACAGATCCAGTTGCACCAGTGCCTCTGCATAGCGCCCCAACCGGATCAGGCCATTGGCCAAGTTGGAACGCATGGCAGCCGTTGGCTCAATCGCCACAGCAGCTTGAATGGCCTCCACCCCCTTTACAGTATGACCCCGTTGCAAACACAGCACACCCGAAAAGTGCAAGGCCTCTACATGGCGGAAATTTTTATTCAAGACATAGGCATATAGCCTTTCCGCTTTATCAAGCTGCCCCCGCTGATGCGCATCCAGGGCTTGAGACATGGAGTCAGCAAGCGGATCAAGGCGTGGCTGATTGCCACGGGAAGCATGTTTGGCCATTGTCAGAATCAGGGCGTAGAAAGCAAGCTCCTAGTTTAACAAGGCTCCATCCCCCTTGCATGCCCCTCCCTACTACAAATTGGCCCGGCCTGCAAAAGCCCGGTAAACATCCACCCCGGCAATCCAGTTTGCCCCCTTCGCCTGCAGCAAGGCATCTCGTGCCTGTAGCAGCGTCTGTTGGCTCTCAAGCACATTGTTCCGATCCGCCAATCCGGCATTAAAGAGTTTCTGGCTGCTCGCCACGGCCGTTTCACCCGCCACAACCGCCTGTTCGAGTTCCTTCTGGCTGGTAGCCGCAGCATCTTGCTGCACCAGCACTGTTTCAACATTCGCCAAAGCCTCCAGCATGGCTTTTTCATAAGCCGCCATGGCTTCCTGCAAACGGGCTTCATTCACCTTGATATTGGCGCGAATCCGCCCACCATCGAGAATTGGTAGCGATAGGGACACTCCATAGCCCAGTGCAAAATGCGTTGCTGCGTCTTGCCCATCTACCTTGGCACGCTCCCGGACATTGGCCCAACTGAATACAAATTTCGGGTAGAGGTCCAGCTTGGCCATGCCCAGCCTGGCTGCGGCGGCGTCAACCTCCTTGGCTTGGCGTCGCACATCCGGCCTGCGTTCCAGCAATTCACCGGGTTGCCAGGGCGCGGGAGCCTCCATACGAAGAGAATCAACCTCTGCAAAAGTCGGCTGCACGCTTCCAGGGCTTGCCCCCAACAACACGGCCAATTGCAGCAGACGTTGCTGGCGCGCGCTACGCACCTGCTCCAGCTCTGCCGCATAGGCACGCTGCGCAGCCTCTTGCCGGTTGATATCCACCCGCGTCATGCGCCCGGCCACAAATTGTTTTTGTGCGGTATCCACAGCCAGGGTCAGCACTTCGAGCCGCTGACGCCCCAACTCCTCCCGCTTGGTCAAAATGGCGGCGTCCAGGTAAGCAGTCGCCACCTCGGCAGCCACAATGGTTTCCGCCCCTTGGCGAGCCAACTCGACACCCTCTGCGTCCAACTCAGCAGCACGGCTCGCCAAGCCTTTCTGGCCGAACACATCCGCCTCCCAGCTTGCCTGTACCCCGGCACGAACAACAGTCGTCTTCGGATCAAGTATCGTCTGCCGCCCTCTGGAAGCCCCTGCTACGGCGGATACCTGAGGCATCCGGTCACTCTCGACCACGCCGGCCAAGGCACGAGCCTGCGCCACCCTGGCGGAGGCCATCTGCAAATCCCGGTTGGCACGCAAAGCCTGCGCGACCAATGTATTGAGTTCCTCGCTCCCCAGGTCTCGCCACCACGCATCAGATACCGCAGTTTGTGGACGCTGACTGATATCAGCCTGCCAGCGTGCAGGCACATCAACCGTTGGAGTAGGCGCATGTACCGCACTCACACAGCCTGCCAGCAAGAAGGAAACACTCACAGGGAGCAACCAGCGCTCCAACGCTATTGAGGGGAATGCATATTTATCCATAGGGATCTCGATATCAGGTTGACTGTACTCATAGTACACTTTACTATACGTAAAGTACAGTTAAAGCTAGAAGGTATCCACCATGTCCAACACGCCCCTCCCCCGCAGCAGCCACCGGGAAGCCCTGCTTGATGCAGCAGAAGCCATTGTCAGCGAACAAGGTGTTGCCGAACTCACCCTTGAAGGGGTCGCCGCTCGCACTGGAGTGACCAAGGGAGGATTGATCTACCACTTCAAAACAAAAGAAGCACTGCTGCATGCCCTGGTTGAAAAAATCATTCAGCAGATGGAAACCCGCTATCAGGAGAAAGCCAAGGCCCAAGGCTCCAGCCTTGACATCTTGCTGATCGCTATGATCAACGATGTATTTGACATGAGCCGTGAAGAGAAAGCACTGATGACCAATCTGCTGGCAGCCGTCTCCAGCTACCCCAACCAGCTTGGCCCGGTACAGGACATGTATGAACGGCAAACCCAGGAACTGACACGCGACCCCCAGCACATGGGTCTGGCCCTGATGGTGTCCTGCGCGCTGGATGGAATCATTTTTCTGGAACTGCTCAACCTCAAGCAATTCAGCACAGAAGAGCGGGAGGCCATGCGTCAGCACCTGATCAATACCGTCACCCAACACACAAAAATCTGATCCCCAGCAAATCCAAAAACAGAGGCCACCATGATTCATATACCCAGCCCCCGGGTCTTGCTCGCCAGTATTGCTATCGCAGGTCTGTGCGCCTGCACACAGGAAACTGGAAAAATCATCGAACAGCCCCGCCCGGTCAAGGTAGAGCAAATCGGTACGAGCAACAGCCAGACGAGCGAATCCTTCATCGGTACTGTCCGTGCCCGTCAGCGTGCCGAGTTGGGATTTGAATCGGGGGGCAAGATTGCCGCCATCATGGTCGACGTGGGCGACAAGGTAAGCGCCGGACAAATCCTTGCACGCCTGGATGCCATCCCGGCGCAAGAACGTCTGAGCAAAGCGGAATCGGACCGCAAGGCGGCTGTCGCTGCCGCGACCGAACGTGAAGCGCAACTGCACCGCACCCAGCAGCTGGAACGTGATCAGGTGGTATCGCCCGCAGCGCTGGAAAGCGTGCAGGCACAATACCAAGCGGCCATCAGCCAACTCCAGGCAGCAGAGGCCGCACTCACCCTGGCCCGCCGTGATCTAGTCCTCAGCCAGATCAAAGCACCTTTTGACGGACAGATCGTCGCGCGCACTGCCCAGCCCTATGCAGATATAGCCCCTGGGCAGGCTATCTTCCAGATTGAAGATGCCGCCGTGCTGGAGGTAGTGGTTTCACTCCCCGACATCGTCACCTCCCGCCTATCCACCGGCCAAGTAGCCAGCCTGACCCTGCCCGGGCAAGTCAGCAAGAACCTTCCCATACGCCTGGAAAAGCTTTCGGGACGCGCCGACAACGGCTCACAGGTTCAGGCTACTTTCCGCATCGAAGGCCATAACACTGAACTGCGCACCGGCACTACCGTTTCAGTCGCATTGCCCGGCTCCACGCAATACAGCATCTCCATTCCTGCCTCAGCGCTACTGCCGGGGCAGCAAAAGGGAGAAGGCGATGTATTCATCCTGGATACAGCGCGGCAACGTGTATCCCTACGCCGTATCCGCATCGATACAGCTTTGGCACAGAATGGCCGTCTGCCGGTGTTAGGAGGCATCAAACCGGGTGAATGGATCGTCGTGGCTGGTACACCTTTCCTGAGCGATGGGCAGGCCGCCACCCGCTTTACCCCATTGACCCGCCTGGAAGGAACTCAGCCATGAATCTTACCCGGTCTGCATTGGGAGCCAGTCGCCTCACTTTGTTTGCGGCCATCCTGGTATCGATTGCGGGTATTTTTACCTTTCTGAACTTCCCCTCGCAGGAAGAACCCTCGGTAACGGTACGGGATGCCCTGATCATTGTGCAAAATCCCGGCATGCCGGTCGAGCGCATGGAACAGTTGGTAGCCCGCCCGCTTGAGGAGCAGCTACGGGAGCTACCCGAGATCAAAAATATACAATCAACCATTCGTGCCGGGTTGTTGATGCAGCAAATCACCCTGCATGATCGCTACACGCAACTCACCCCCATCTGGCAGCGGATGCGGGCCAAAGTTGGGGAGGCCGCTCAGCGTTTTCCAGAAGGCACACTTACCCCTGTCATCAACGATGATTTTGGCCGCGTGGCCGTCGCGTCTATTGCGGTAACCGCACCAGGCTTTTCCATAAGCGAGATGCGTGAGCCGCTCAAGCGCCTACGTGATCAGTTGCAACGCCTGCCAGGGGTACAGAACATCAGTTTCTTCGGATTGCAGGATGAGCGCATCTACATCGATTTTGACCGAGCACGACTGGCTGGGCTGGGTTTGAATGCTGCTGGCGTATTGCAACAATTACAACAGCAAAACGTAGTGCTCTCTGGTGGTCAAGTCACACTCGGCGATGTAAATGGCGCGGTGCAGGTCTCGGGTGAAATCGAATCCGCCACAGCACTCAAGCAGTTCGTCATCAGCATACCAGGGCGGGCCGGGGCAACAAGCGACATTGTGCGCCTGGGTGACATAGCCCAGGTAAAGGTGATCCCCCCCGATCCACCCGAGTCTGCCGCGATATATAAGGGTACCCCCGCCGTGGTCATGGCCGTATCGATGAAAGAGGGCCAGAACATCCGCATTTTTGGTGAAGCGCTCAAAGCCCGCATGGCAGAGCTTCAGCCCCAATTGCCAGCTGGTTTCAGCTGTGATTACGTCACGTTTCAGGCCGACGTGGTGGCACACGAAATCGGCAATATGAACAGGGTGATGCTCGAAACCATCGCCATCGTCATCACGGTTGTAGTGCTTTTCCTGGGTTGGCGGGCTGGCGTCATAGTCGGCAGCATCGTCCCATTGACGATTCTAGGCACGCTGATTGCCATGCGCTCTTTGGGAATTGAGTTGCATATGGTCTCCATGGCCGCCATCATCATCGCCCTGGGCCTGCTGGTGGACAACGGCATTGTGATTGCCGAGGACATTGAACGCCGCCTCGTGGCAGGAGAAGACCGTTATGAAGCATGCATCCAGGCAGGGCAGACACTGGCCATCCCCTTGCTGACTTCATCGCTGGTCATCATCTTTGCCTTCTCCCCCTTCTTCTTTGGCAACACACCAACCAATGAATATCTGCGCCCATTGGTGATTGTATTGGGCCTCACCCTGCTAGGCTCCTGGCTGCTGTGCCTGACCGTAACACCCCTGCTATGCTATTTTTTCCTCAAGCTACCCAAACAACATGGAAACCATGGCGCGCAATCTTACAACTCCAAGTTCTACGGAGCATACCGCAAGATCATTGGCTGGGCACTCAATCACAAAGCAATCTTTGCTGGCAGCATGGTGCTTTTGCTCAGCACCGCCGTTGCTGTGCTCGCCACAGTACCAGAGAGCTTTTTGCCAAAATCTGATCGCACACAATTCCAGATTACCCTGCAACTAGCACCGGGCACCGACTCACGAGTCACCTTGGATACGGTGCAGTCTATCAGCCGCTGGCTGGACGACAAGAAATCCAACCCAGAGGTGACGCGCAGCATCGGCTATGTCGCCGATGGTGGCCCCCGGATCATCCTGGGTTTGAATCCCCCGCTGCCCGCAGCCCATGTGGCCTATTTCACCGTGAGTGTGGTCGACAAGAGGGATCTGGATAAGGTCATTGAACGCACCCGCAATTATCTGGAGACTCAGCACCCGGAAGTACGGGGTGAGCCCAAGCGCTTCTCGATGGGCGCCAACGATTCCGGCACAGTTGCATACCGGATTTCGGGGCCGGATGAGGCTGTATTGCGCGACCTGGGCGGGCGCATCCGCGCGGCTCTGCAATCAATACCCAACAGCATCGACGTGTATGACGATTGGGACAACCGGGTACCGCGTATCGATGTGCTCATTGATCAACGCAAGGCACGCCGCCTAGGCGTGACCAGCGAAGACGTAGCCTATTCGCTGCAAGGGCGGTTCAGCGGGATTGCCGCATCCGTATTACGCGATGGCGACACCCTTATCCCGATCATGGTGCGCGGCAGCGATACCGAGCGTAAGCGCCCGGAAGACATTGCCAGCAGCCTGATCCACCCTTCGGCTGGCGGAGTACCTGTGCCACTTTCCGCTGTAGCAGAGGTGAGCGTGGCATCCGAACCCTCGGTAATCCGTCGCCGCAACCTGATCCGCACACTCACTGTGCAAGGCCGTAACACGCTCTACACCTCGCAACAGGTGGTGGATCAAATGACCCCCTTCATCGCCTCACTCAAACTCCCCGCTGGCTACAAGATTGAGCTGGGGGCGGAAATCGAGGAATCTGCCGAGGCCAATGAAGCGCTTGGCCAATACCTGCCCCATGCCCTGATAGCCATGCTGTTACTATTCATCTGGCAGTTTAATTCGTTCCGCAAATTGGCCCTGATCATTTCGATTATTCCATTCGGATTGATTGGCGTAGCGGTATCCATGAAGATTTCCGGGGAACCTTTGGGCTTTTTGGTAATCTTTGGCCTGCTCTCGCTAGCGGGGATCATCGTCAACAACGCCGTGCTGCTGCTCGAACGCATCGAGGCTGAGCTACGTGAAGGCTTCGGCTGCCGACAGGCCGTGATCAATGCTGCCGTCAAACGCCTGCGCCCTATTGTGATGACCAAGCTCACCTGCATCACAGGCCTGATTCCACTTCTGCTATTTGGCGGGCCGCTCTGGTCTGGCATGGCAGTCAGCATCATCGGGGGTTTGAGCCTGGGAACGCTGGTTACGCTCGGACTGGTTCCCGTGCTCTATGAATGGCTCTTCGATGGCCCGGTTGCGAGATTTCTGCAACGCTTCCGCCAGGCGGAATCCAGATAGTCTACAGAGTCAGCGCCCCACCACAATCCGCCCTCCTTCCCTTTGGTCTGCAAGCTTTGAAACAATCCCTCCCGAGCGGAGGGCGCACTTGGCACGCCAAGTCTTCGACTCATTCCGTTACCTGGGTCCCAAGGCCCATGTGCAGGCAGCAAACAGGCTTCCCAAAGGGCACAAGGCCTCAAGCATTGGTTCGCCCAGACGTAATCGATAAGATGAGCCCATATTGGATCTTGGCGCCCAACATCTCTCAAGGAGGTCACCATGCACTACGTTCGTCATGTGCTATTGCTCGCTGCCCTGCTGTTGCTGGGCGCCTGCGGAAATGATCAGCAATCCGTTTCCGGCATTACCCATACAGGCAATAGCACCCCTGCAAAAGCCCCTGAGCAGGTCAAGAAACCGAATGTAGCCCTGGTGATGAAAACGCTGACCAATCCATTTTTCATTGAAATGGAAAAGGGCGCACGCAGGGCCGAAAAGGAAACCGGCATTGAGCTTCTGGTCAAGACCGCCACGCAAGAGACCTCCATTGAGCAGCAAATCCAGATCATAGATGAAATGATTCGCGCCAAGGTTGATGCCATCGTGATCGCCCCAGGAGACTCCCTGCGTCTCGTCCCTGTATTGAAAAAGGCCCAGGATGCAGGAATCAAGATCGTCAATATCGACAACAGGCTGGACGCTGAAGCAGCCAAGAAGATCGGCCTCACCAATGTTCCATTCATAAGCGTAGACAACGAAAAAGCAGCCTATCTCTCCGCCAAATTCATTGCAGATCAAATCAAGTCCCCCGCCCAGGCGGCCATCTTTGAAGGCATACGCTCTGCCGACAACGCCCAGCAGCGCAAAAACGGCGCATTGCGGGCATTCGCTGAGAACAAGAACATCAAGATTGTCGCCCAGGAAAGTGCCAATTGGAAAATCGATGAAGCCCGCGATCTGGCCAAAACCATCTTCAAAACCCAGCCGGACATCAAGCTGGTTTTCTGTGCCAACGACATGATGGCCATGGGGGTAATAGAGTACCTGCGCAACAGCAAACATGCGCCGGTCCTTCTCGCCGGTTTTGATGCATTGGAAGACGCCAAGGCTGCCGTCAAAGCGGGGCAGATGGCGGTCACCATAGACCAGCAGGCCGCAGAGCAAGGCTATCAAGGTATCATGACAGCGCTCCGGGCGCTGCATGGTGAGCCGCTGCCAACCACAATCCAGGTGGATGTCCGGGTTATCACAAAGAGCAGTCTTGAGTAAGCAAGAACCAGTTAAGCCGCAGCGAGCGAAATGAAATTCAGTGCCAACATTTCCGTCAAACTCACAGGCTTCCTGCTGCTGATCAGCGTAGTGCCGTTGTTGTTCCTGGAATTCAGTTCCAGCAATGTTGCCAAGAAAACAATTCTCGCCATGGCCAGCAACTACAGCGCACAGCTGCTGGCCAATCAACGCGATTACCTGAACCTGCAAATGGATCAGGTGGAAAACCTCGCTTCCAACATTGGCAGCGTAGAGGAAATCAACCGCGTACTCGGCGCCGCTGTCGATCCAAGCAACGAAAACGACCGCGCCTACGATTCACTCGCCACTCAGGCACGCATTGGCTACATACTCAGCGGCTATAGCAACATCAAGGGCTTGGTCTCAATCGACCTATTCACCTTGCAAGGCACCCAATTCCACGTGGGTGACACGCTGGATGTGTCGGAAAAGCGCACCGAATTGCGCGATGCACTTTTCAAACAGTCCCTTCAGTCACCCGACCCTGTCGTCTGGCATGGCATAGAAGACAATGTCAACGCAGCCTCGTCCTATAAAAAGGTCATCGTCGCCAGCAAAATCATCAAACGCATCAACGAGAAGAAGCTTGATCTTGAACCCGTCGGACTTTTGCTGATCAACTATTCAGCAGACCAGCTCTACGAACATTTCCGTAAACTTGATCTGGGTACCGGTTCCTTCATCCTGGTGGTCGACGCCAAAGGCCGTCTGCTGTATCACCCGGACAAAGAACTCATCGGCCAGCCACTGGAAGCCCAATTCCGCAATCTCCTACAAGGCCCGTCGGGTTCCATCCCCGTCTGGCTTGATCACCAGGACGTTTTGGTCAACTACAGCCTGATTCCCGAGAAAAACTGGTACGTTATCAGTGTCATTCCTCAACAAACCTTAATTGAGCCCGTCAAAAAAATCACCATCACTGGTGGGCTGGTCATGCTGGGGTGCCTGGGCATGATTGCCTTCTTCATCTGGCTCTACCTGCGTCACGTGGCAGCCCCTATCCGGCGCATATCGGATGGTTTCCGCGACTTCCAGGCCAATCGCCTGGACCCCACAGCACATCTGGAAATACCGCATCAGCTTGATGAGATATCGGAGTTGGTACGCTGGTTCAATAACTTTCTG
This sequence comes from Uliginosibacterium gangwonense DSM 18521, assembly GCF_000373965.1. GTDB lineage: Bacteria > Pseudomonadota > Gammaproteobacteria > Burkholderiales > Rhodocyclaceae > Uliginosibacterium > Uliginosibacterium gangwonense. The sequence continues at coordinate 25,541 of NZ_KB892836.1, forward strand.
GATACCATGGCAGCACGGCGCCGTGCCGAAGACGAACTGCGCAAAGCAATCGAAGTGGCAGACCTTGCCAATCATGCCAAGAGCGAATTCCTGGCCAACATGAGCCACGAGATCCGCACCCCGATGAACGCCATCATCGGCATGACTCAACTCGCGCTTGACAGCCAAGATCCCGACGAACTCAAAAACTACATCGGCAAGGCCAATCACTCCGCTGAACTATTGCTCGGCATCCTGAACGACATTCTGGATTTCTCCAAGATCGAAGCGGGCAAACTGACCATTGAACGAGTCGAACTCAGCATCACGGAGGCATTGAGCAGCCTGATCGATGTTTTCAGTTCAGCACTTCAAGCCAAAGAGCTTGATCTGGTATTCTTTATTGACCCGAACATCCCGGATAGCATACTCGGAGACCCACTGCGCCTGCGCCAGATTCTGCAAAACCTCATCAGCAACGCAATCAAATTCACAGAACGTGGCCAGATCACGGTGCGTGTCCAGAAACTCAAAGACAGCGAACAAGAGACCTTATTACGCTTTACGGTCGAAGACACTGGCATAGGCATCTCACCCGAACAAGTATCCCGCCTGTTCCAGTCTTTCAGCCAGGCCGATATGTCAACCACCCGCAAGTATGGCGGCACAGGGTTGGGGCTTGCCATCTGCAAGCAACTGGCGCTCCTGATGGGAGGGGGAATGGGTGTCAACAGTAGCCTTGGCGAAGGCAGTAGTTTCTGGTTTACTGCGCGTTTTGGCCACTTCGCCTCAGCCTCAGAAAAAGCCCAGCTCGCCGATATACCACCTGATCAGCATATTCTGCTGATTGATGATAACGAACGGGTACGGGAATCCTTCCTCGCAATCTGCCAGCCTTTTGCTTCACTGGGCTGGCATGCTGAAGCCATGACCTACAGCAATGAAGTGCATGATCGTCTACTGCAAGAACCCGCAAACTGGACCGCTATCCTCCTTGATTACCGCATGCCCGGGCTCAATGGCCTTGAGATCACCAGAATCCTCACCAAAGACCCCAGGTTTGAAAAACTTCCCATCATACTCATGGCCATGCGCGACGAACTGTTGGGGATGGCCCGCGAGTTGCACGAAATGGGGATAGAACGAACACTGGAAAAACCCCTCCTCACCACAAGACTGCTTGACGCCCTACAACCGAACACAGCCATCAGGCACAGGGAGCCCGTCCGATCCGGCAAAAGCCTTACACCACCGCCTGAGAATCTCAAAGACATGCGCATACTCGTCGTTGAAGACAACATCATCAACCAGGAATTGGTATGCAAATTCCTCAGCCGGGCAGGCATGGTTTTTGAGATCGCCAACCATGGCGTAGAAGCCATTGAAACCCTCAGCCTCAAGCAAGACTTCGAGGTGGTGCTCATGGACTGCCAGATGCCCGTTATGGATGGTTACGAAGCCACACGCAATATCCGCAAAGAGCTGCAGCTACTGGATCTGCCCATCATCGCCATGACCGCGAATGCCCTTACGGGGGACAGGGAACTGGTGCTCCAGGCTGGCATGAATGACTACATCACCAAACCCATCGACGCCCAGGTTCTCTACCATACCCTTTCAAAATACGCCAAGCAGGGGAACGCGCCAAACGAAATCCAGACACCCGCCGACCCCGTTCATTCTCCTCAAATTGAAGACACCGAAGAAATACTCGACCCTGACAGTGCGCTTGATGCGATTGGTGGAGACATGGATCTGTACCGCAAAATCACCACCATGTTCCTCCAAAGCGAACTGGACTTCCCAGAGCGCTTCAAAACAGCGCTAAACGGGGCCGACATTACAAGTGCCATACGCCATGCCCACTCCCTCAAAGGCGTGGCAGGAACCCTTGGCGCCAAACGCTTGCAGCATAGCGCTGCGGCCCTTGAGCAAAGCAGCAAGACCTCAAACAAGGAGAAAACCCTCGCACTCTACGCCCAGGTAGAGGCCGACCTGACCGCGACCGCTACGGCCATCACCGAACGATTCCCTCCAGAATGAAAAGGTAGCTGTAAGATAATCTGATATACCGGCCTGGAAGCAGGCAAGCGCCGCAGAAAACCGCTGATTGACCGCCTTACTTACAACTCTTGCGGTAACTTCCATCCAAAAGTGAGGCATAAACAACTGTATAGAGTTTATCCTGGGCGGCACTCACACACAGGGAATCAAAGGCACCATTGGTGTTGTTGACATACGTGCTGTTATATTCAACATTCAAAACAGGCTTACCCCGCGAAGTGAAAGCAGAATAGGCGGAACATTCACTATACTGATGGCATTGTTCATTGACGGCAAATTCGTAATCACCCACAAGACCACCAAGCTGAGCCACATCGTTCTTCAGGCCAATGGCCAAGCCTCTGGCATGTGCTGCCGTAGCCAGAAATTTGTTGTAATCCAACTGGGTAGCGGCCGTTAGGGCAAAGCCTGTGGAATTGCTGTAGCCATCAACATTGTCCGGATCAACCCCGTCACACCCTTTGCTCACCGCAAGATCCATGCGCGCAAGCATCACGCTGCGCACAGTAGCGGAGCGGGTATCCAGCCATTTCTCATTGGCCCAGCCCGCCAAACCGTTGCCCAAATCCCCCGTAGCAAACTTCGTATAATCCGAACGCCAATTCTCCCCGCTGCCCGCAGAGAAATAGCACACCACCCGGCGTCCTTGCTGTTTTAGGCTGACAATAGTGGCCGCACTGTTGTCAAACAGATCTATGTCATAGACATCTGCAACAACAGAAGTGTCCAGCGTACCCGTCAATTGCAGATTAAAACTGGCCGATGAACCGGCCTGCCAGATCGTTGAGACACTTATTGGGCTGGAAGCTGATGTAGACGGTGAGCTATCGCTTCCACCACTTCCACCGCCACCACACCCCGACAGCGCGAAAGATGAAAGACAAGCCAAGACTTTCAGCCCCACAAACTTTGAGACGCGCATGGAACACCATTCCTTCAGCCAAAATATGATCTTCACTTCCACGCGCAATGTGCCTGAATCCCGATGAAAACAAAATGCATTTCGTCGGAAATGCCTCCTATCAAAAAGTTCCCACTCAACACACGCCCGCTGATCCGCGCATATCGTCCGCTCATGAAAACCCAGAGGTGCGCGCAGCAATCAGCGAAGGCATTCCTATAGAGCGTTTCGGCACAACAGAGGAAATGGCGCCCGCCTAGCTGTTCTTTGCCTCACTCGCTTGCAGCGGCTATATCACAGGACAGATTCTGAATATCAATGGCGGCCAATTCACGCATTGATCGCTACGCTGCCAGGCTGAGTCAGTGGTAGCTCAAAAACAAACTCTGCCCCACCCTCACGCCTGTTGTGGGCGTAGATGCGCCCATGATGGGCGGTGATGATACGACGACTGATTGCCAGCCCTAAACCAGACCCTCCTGCTCCGGTACTGGTTTTGCTGCTTTGGACGAATTCATCAAATACAAGCTCCAACTCATCCTCAGGAATCCCTGGCCCTTGATCTTTTATAGCAAAGCAACAAACCCTGTCATGCTCAGCGTGCATCGCCACATCAATCGTAATGTCACCGCCTTTAGGGGAAAATTTCACAGCATTGGACAAGAGATTATGCACCACCTGCCCCACGCGCAAAGCATCGCAAACCACGGGGGGCAGATCCGGTTGTGCGTGGAGCGCTACTTTAAGGCCGCGTTCATTCAGCAAGGACTCAATCTCGTGCACAGCCGCTTCGACAAGTGGCACGAGCGCATGTTTCTGAAAATGCATATCCAGACGGCCTGCTTCAAGCCTTGATAGATCAAGCAGATCATTGATCAGCGCCAGCAAACGGTTACCACTCAGACGGATGCGATTGAAGTAGTCACGAATCTTTTGATCCTGCGCTCGTTCTCCACCTAATTGTGCAAACCCAAGGATGGCATGAATCGGTGTTCTCAACTCATGCGATATATTTGACAGGAAACGGCTCTTGGCTAGATTGGCTTCTTCCGCATGTCGGCGGGCCGTTTGTGCTTCCTCTACAGCGGCGGCCAGTTCGAGCCGAAGCCGCATGGCTTGGCGAACCTCTTTGGAAGCACGCCACCCGTTGATCATCATGACAATCAGGAACATCGACAAAATGAATGCTGTCCAGTGCAACAAGGTTCCCGGTTGCAGCAAAAAGCAGGCAATACTGGGTAGCAGCATGCATAAATAAAAAGCGCTGTATGCCGAAAGCAAAATTGATAAGGACAATACGCCACCCGCTGCAACCCCCATCAAACACATGGCTATAATCAGGCGATACTCTTCATTGCCGTAATAGAGCAGAAGAATGCAAGGCACACTCCAAAGAGCCCCTGAGCATGCTGAAAGCAAAGCGATTTTTCGCTCCCATGCGGAAGCCTTGAACAGACGATCGATATCTGTGCGCCAAACCCTGGCAAGACGATGACGAATCAGTGAAATGCCATTAAGCGCTGCCATCCAGGCAAGCAGTATCCAAACAGGCTTAATCGCGTCATAGAACACAATCAAAATGATTATGCTGGCCATGAGTGAAGCCAGATAGGCGTGCTGGCTCTTGTCCAGATGTTCGTCAATCAAAAGCTCCTGGACGCGGGCGGCAAACAACGTCTGTCGAGCTGACCCCATATCTGACACAAAACCTCCAAAACCAAGCACTAGTCCGAACGACATAGAAAAAGTCATTCTCTACACTGAATAGTACGTGCTTTTGCCAGCCTTGCCCGTCTTCACTTATAACTTGTGTAGCATAGACAGGTTTTTCTGTGAATAGTTGTAGCCATCGCCTCAAGAATCAAAACAGCGTCAAATTATGATTCTTCTGCCAGATTTCTTCGGACCATGGCACAGGTGAAAAGAGATAGCGCCGCAAGCTATTCACTCTGATCGGAGGCTCATCGGTCGCCAGCCCTACCGCAGTCGTGCAACGTTCACGCGTAAAATGTGGCTGCCCCGCAAGCAGGGCGCGTATCTCTTTGTCATCATTTCCCATTCTGAATGCCATGGGAACGATCTCATCAGCCTGCAGTTGATCCAGCCAATAATCTCCTGCGCACCAGGATGCCAGTGCAGTCACTGACAAGGCGTAATCGCGCGGCAAACCGGCCCTGATTCTTTTGACAAGCTCTTCAAGAAACGCGCGTTGTGAGCGCCTGACTTCAAAATCGAGTTGCACCACCTTCTGGTTGCCCGCACCCGCCAAACGCAGCACCTGACCCACTATCGCATCGCGCTGCTTGCCACTCAGCGAGGGTGAAGGATGCCACAGCGCATCAACATGGATCACCGGAACCAAAGGTGTCTCAGACCTCAGCAGCAAGGGGCGGGAACGTGGGCGTAGATGTATTCTCCGACCATCCAGCTCGATGACAAGCGCCACATACGCCACCCCCACCTCAGCGGGCAACCAGCGTAAATCCTCAGCACGCTCCCAGGCCCAGACCATCTGCCTAGGCAGGCGAGACACTGCAGGGTGCATCTGGCGTTCAGTGCCCGCTGCCGAGATTTGCAGGCAGAGCACAGCCAGAAGGAGGCAGAAGATTCTTTTCACAATCACGATGATAAAGAAAAAGGACGCCGAAGCGTCCTTTTGCGAAACACCTGTACAACAAAGCTTACTGTTGTGCCGGTTCTTCGCTCAGCAGCGCTTTCATGGACAGCTTGACCTTGCCCTTTTCGTCGGTTTCCAGCACCTTGACGCGCACGACCTGACCTTCCTTGAGGTAGTCAGAAACGTTGTTGACGCGTTCTTTGGCGATCTGGGATACGTGCAACAGACCATCACGGCCCGGCATGATGTTGACGATAGCGCCGAAGTCCAGGATGCGGATGACCGGGCCTTCGTAGATCTTGCCGACTTCCACATCGGCGGTGATCGCGTCAATGCGGCGACGGGCTTCGTCAGCCTTGAGCTGGTCGTTTGACGACAGAGTCACGGTGCCATCATCCTGAATATCAATGATGCAGCCGGTCTCTTCGGTCAGCGCACGGATCACAGCGCCGCCCTTGCCGATCACGTCACGGATCTTTTCCGGATTGATCTTGAAGGTGGTCATGCGCGGAGCGAATTCGGAGAGTTCCTGGGGCTTGCTGATCGACTGTTCCATCAGGCCGAGGATGTGCATACGGCCTTCCTTGGCCTGATCCAGCGCCTTGTTCATGATGGCAGGCGAGATGGAATCGATCTTCAGGTCCATCTGCAGTGCAGTCACACCATTGCGGGTACCCGCCACCTTGAAGTCCATGTCACCCAGGTGATCTTCGTCACCCAAAATGTCAGTCAGCACAGCGAAGCGGCCACCGTCCTTGATCAGGCCCATGGCGATACCCGCAACAGGTTCCTTCAACGGCACACCGGCGTCCATCATCGACAGCGAACCGCCACAGACGGAAGCCATTGAGGAGGAACCATTGGATTCCATGATTTCGGAAACCACACGGATGGTATAGGCAAATTCCTTGGCGCTGGGCAGCACGGCAGCCAGGGCACGCTTGGCCAAACGACCGTGGCCGATTTCACGGCGCTTGGGAGAACCCACGCGACCCGTTTCACCGGTGGAGTACGGGGGGAAGTTGTAATGGAGCATATAGCGCTCCTTGTACTCGCCCGCAATCGCATCGATAACTTGCTCATCGCGGCCCGTACCCAGTGTGGTCACAACCAGAGCCTGGGTTTCGCCGCGCGTGAACAACGCGGAACCGTGGGTGCGCGGCAGCACGCCGGTACGGATGGTGATGGGGCGCACGGTGCGCGTGTCGCGCCCGTCGATACGCGGCTCACCGGCCAGGATACGGTTACGCACAATGGCGGATTCCAGCTCGAACAACACGTTCTTGACGGTGTTGTCGCTGGGCGCGCCTTCTTCACCAGTTACCAAGGCCGCAATCGCCTTTTTGGTAACGGCCTTGAGCATGTCGCTCCGGGCAGACTTGCTGGTGGTGCCAAAAGCGGCTTCCAGATCAGCCTGGGCCACTTCCTTGACGCGAGCCACCAGGGCTTCGTCCTTGGCCGGAGCAGTCCATTCCCATTCAGGCTTGCCAGCCACTTCAACCAGTTCATGGATGGCTTGGATGGCGGCTTGCATTTGTTGGTGGCCGAACACGACAGCGCCCAGCATCACGTCTTCGGACAGCTCGGAAGCTTCGGATTCCACCATCAGCACGCCGACTTCCGTACCTGCAACCACCAGATCCATCTGGCTGGATTGCAGTTGGGTCACAGTCGGGTTCAGGATGTACTGGCCATCGACATAACCCACGCGGGCAGCGCCAATCGGACCATTGAAGGGGATGCCGGAAACAGCCAGCGCGGCCGAGGTAGCCAGCATGGCGGGAATATCGCCATCGACTTCCGGGTTTTGCGACAGCACGGTGGCCACAACCTGAACCTCGTTGTAGAAGCCATCCGGGAAAAGCGGGCGGATCGGGCGGTCGATCAGACGGGAAGTCAGCGTTTCCTTCTCGGTCGGACGGCCTTCACGCTTGAAGAAGCCCCCGGGAATACGACCCGCAGCGTAGAACTTCTCCATGTAATCAACGGTCAGCGGAAAAAAGTCCTGACCAGGCTTGGCATCCTTGGCACCCACAACAGTAGCCAGCACCACGGTGTCATCCATGGTCACGATCACGGCACCATGCGCTTGACGGGCAACCTCGCCCGTTTCGAAGGTTACGGTATGTTGACCGTACTGAAAGCTTTTCTTGATAGCAGTAGGCACGGAAATTCCTTTCTTATTCGATAACGGTCATCATCGAACGATGCGACCCATTTAAGTATTGTCCAAAAGCGTCCTGGCACAACACGCATACACATGCATGCCAAAAAAACGCAAAAAAGCCGGCGTGCCTAACAGGCTAGCGCCGGCTTTGCCGTGTCAACGCGGGGCCAGCCCGCGCTGATTGGACGCTTTAGAGAGCATTACTGATTACTTGCGCAGGCCGAGGCGCTCGATCAGGGCGCGGTAACCTTGGAAGTTCTTCTTCTTCAGGTAGTCCAGCAGCTTGCGACGCTGACTAACCATCTTGAGCAGACCACGACGGGAATGGTGATCCTTAACGTTGGCCTTGAAGTGATCGGTCAGGCCGTTGATGCGAGCGGTCAGCAGCGCAACCTGCACCTCGGGGGAACCAGTGTCGCCAGCGGCGCGCTGAAAGTCAGCAACGATTTGCGCTTTTTGTTCGGTAGCAATAGCCATATTCTGTCTCTTGAAACGATTGTCCTTTTAGCAAGCTGGTGATTATATACAAGCCTGCTGCATTAACACAAGCACTTGATTCAGTGCCCCCTTTTTTCAACCCGCCTGACTGGCCAACAAGCGCACAGGTTTGAGTCCCCCTGCGCCATCGGCCAGCCCCAGGCCCAGAAAATTTCCTTCTCCGCCATACATGCGCACTTCCCCTGCAGCGCAGGGCAGCATGGTTGGCTGGCCGTGCATGATCCGTTGCACGCCCTGCTCGTCCAGATTTACCGCTGGTAGATGTGCCAAAAGGGCATCTGGCGGCGCCAGCAGAGTACCACGCTGGCTTTCATCAATCTCAGTCAGCGCCTCAAGCGTATGGGCTGACTGCACATCCAGCTCACCGATGGCGGTACGACGCAAGGCAATCAGATGCGCGCCACATCCCAAGGCTTCTCCCATGTCTTCAGCCAGGGTCCGCACATAGGTACCCTTGCTGCATCGCACGGAAAAAGCCACGTCATTGCCATTGCGCCACTGGATATCCAGTGAAATGATCACAACACGGCGCTTTTCACGCTCAATCTCAATCCCCGCCCTGGCGTACTCGTACAAGGCACGGCCTTGATGCTTGAGCGCCGAATGCATGGGCGGGATTTGTTCAATCTCGCCCCAAAAACGCAACTCCATAGCATCCAGCGCCGCCTCACTGACATCCACCGGACGTTCGCGCAGAATCTCGCCCTCGGCGTCGCCTGTCGTAGTGGTTTGCCCCAGGCGCATCACCGCCTCATAGGTCTTGTCGGCTTCAAGCAAGCGATTGGAAAACTTGGTTGCCTCGCCAAAGCACAGCGGTAACAAGCCAGTCGCCATCGGGTCAAGTGTGCCGGTATGACCCGCCTTGGCGGCAGAAAACAACCTGCGCACCTTTTGCAGCGCGTCGTTGGAACTCAAGCCACCGGGTTTATCCAGCAGAAGTACACCGTCTACATTCTGCCAACGTTTACGTATGGGTGTCTGAGTCATGCCTGCGAGTCTTGTCCTTCGGGCGATGCATCGTCCTCAGGCTCATGTGCCCTGTCAGTTGCAATAGCCTCATCAATCAGGGCAGAAAGACGATTGCCTTCGATGATCGAGTTGTCATATACAAAATGCAATTCCGGGGTGGTATGGATACGCACCCTGCGGCGCAGCTCGCGGCGCAAGAAGCCGCTGGCGCGCTTGAGCCCGATGAGAATGGACTCCAACCCCTCCTCGCCATTCATCGAGGTGAAATACACCTTGGCGTGTGCATAGTCCGGCGTCAATTCCACATCGGTGAGCGAAATAAAACCCACACGCGGATCTTTGACTTCAAGCCGGATCAATTCAGCCAGCTCGCGTTTGATTTGTTCGGCCACCCGGGCGCTGCGAGAAAATTCCTTAGGCATATCCGCCTCCTATACTAATACACGCTGAAAACAAACGGGCCCCGCAGGGCCCGCTTGCCGCCGCATTCAGTGGCGACGCAATTACAACGTGCGGGCAATTTCCTGGATTTCGTACACTTCCAGTTGATCACCAACCTGGATGTCGTTGAAATTCTTCAAGGACAGACCACATTCGTAGGCTGACTTGACTTCCTTAACGTCATCCTTAAAGCGCTTGAGCGACTCCAACTCGCCATCATGCATCACCACGTGATTGCGCAGTACGCGAACACGCGAAGAACGCTTGATCACACCGTCGAGCACATAACAACCGGCAATCGAACCCACCTTCGAGATGACGAAGACCTGACGGATCTCCACCGTACCGATGACCTGTTCGCGTTTTTCTGGTGCCAACATGCCAGACAGCGCCGACTTCACTTCATCCACAGCATCGTAAATGATGTTGTAGTAGCGGATATCCACACCGAAGCTCTCTGCGAGCTTGCGGGCATTGGCATCAGCACGGGTGTTGAAGCCGATAATGACAGCACCGGAAGCCTGCGCCAGATTGACGTCGGACTCGGAAATGCCGCCCACCGCACCGTGGATGACATTGACGCGGACTTCCTCGTTCGACAGCTTGGCCAAGGCATGCACCAAGGCTTCTTGCGAACCCTGCACGTCTGCCTTGACGATCAAGGCCAGCGACTTGGTCTCGCCTTCCTTCATCTGATCCATGATGGATTCGAGCTTGGCGGCCTGCTGCTTGGCCAGCTTCACATCGCGGAACTTGCCTTGACGGAACAGGGCAATTTCACGGGCACGGCGCTCGTCAGTCATGCCCATCGCCTCATCACCGGCACCCGGCACATCGGACAAGCCGAGGATTTCCACGGGAATCGACGGACCGGCTTCGTTGATCGACTTACCGTTCTCATCCAGCATGGCGCGAACCCTGCCGAAGGTTGCCCCTGCCAGCACCACGTCACCACGACGCAGGGTGCCACTGAGCACCAGCATGGTTGCGACTGGGCCACGGCCCTTGTCCAGACGGGCCTCAATGATCAGCCCCTTGGCAGGCGCCTCGACAGCGGCCTTGAGTTCCAGCACTTCAGCCTGCAGCAGGACGTTTTCGAGCAGTTCATCAATCCCTTGCCCCGTCTTGGCAGACACCGGGCAGAATGGAGAATCACCACCGTACTCTTCCGGCACCACGCCTTCAGCCACCAGTTCCTGCTTGACGCGCTCTGGGTTGGCTTCGGGCTTGTCGATCTTGTTGACCGCCACCACGATTGGCACACCTGCGGCCTTGGCGTGGTGAATAGCTTCCTTGGTCTGGGGCATCACACCGTCGTCGGCAGCCACCACTAGAATCACAATGTCGGTTGCCTTGGCACCCCGTGCACGCATGGCCGTAAAGGCTTCGTGCCCCGGGGTATCCAGGAAGGAAATCACGCCACGCGGCGTTTTCACATGGTAGGCACCAATGTGCTGCGTGATCCCGCCCGCTTCACCCGCTGCCACCTTGGTACGGCGGATGTGGTCAAGCAAAGAGGTCTTGCCGTGGTCGACGTGACCCATGATGGTCACCACCGGCGCACGCGGTTCCAGCTTCACATCTTGCGCTTCTGTACCATCGACCAGGAAGGCTTCCGGATCATCCAGCTTGGCTGCAACAGCGACGTGCCCCAACTCTTCAACCACGATCATCGCGGTTTCCTGGTCAAGCACCTGGTTGATGGTCACCATCTGACCCAACATCATCATCTTCTTGATGACTTCGGTCGCCTTCACCGACATCTTGTGGGCCAAATCAGCCACGCTGATGGTCTCAGGCACGTGAACTTCACGCGCAACAGGTTCGGTCGGAGCCTGGAACTGTGACTGCTCATTATTGCCATGACGGCCACCGCCATGCTTGCCCCCCCCCTTGCCGCCACGCCAGCCGCCTGCGCCGCCCGCTGTATCGCCACGGGTCTTGATGCTGCCGCGCTTCTTGGCATCATCCTGTTTCCAGCCCGGATTGTTGTTACCCTTGGAAGCGGGCTGCCCTGGTTGCTTTTTACCAGCATTCGCATCAGCAGCCTTGGCAGGCTTGTGCAATGTATTGCCAGAATCCTTGCGGGCCTGAGGCGCAGCAGGAGCGGGCTTTGGACGCGCAGCCGCCGCCGCGTCGGCAACAGCCTTGGCTTCAGCCGCCTTGCGGGCAACCTCCTCCGCAGTCTTGCGGGCCGCAATGCGCTCCTGCTTTTCCTTCAGCTCGGCAGCCTGACGCGCCAACAGCTCACGGTGCCGCATCGCTTCACGCTCACTATTGGTCATAGGACGCGGTGCAGCTGATGCTTCGGCAGGTTTCTGCACGACGGTAGCGCGACTATGGGGCTTTGCTGGCGCCGCAGGTGTCGGCTCCTTGGCTGCCACGGGCGCGACCACCGGCTCTGCTTTGGGTTCAGGTGCCGGAGCGGGTTTGGGCTCCATGACAGGTTCCGGCTTGGGTTCAGGCACAGGTTCTGGTTTCGGCTCGGGCTTAGGTTCGGGAACCGGCTCAGGCTTGGGCTCCGGTTCAGGTTGCGGAGCAGGCTCTACAACCGGTGCGGGCTCGGGCTTTGGTTCAGGCTGAGGCGCGGGCGCAGCAACAATCTCCGGCTCCGGTGCAGAGACTTCAGCCACAACCACGGGAGCGGCGACCTCAGGCTCAACAACGCTGGGTTGTACCTCCAATGTAGCATCCTGCTCCACGGTCTCTTCAGGCGCATTCTCATCGCGCTTGACGAAAACCCGCTTCTTGCGAACCTCAACCTGGATAGTGCGAGCCTTACCGGTGGCGTCAGCAGACTTGATCTCGGAGGTCTGTTTGCGAGTCAAGGTAATCTTGGACTTGGCGAGCGAATCGCCATGGGCCTTACGCAGATATTCGAGCAAACGAGCCTTATCCTGCTCGCTGACGAGGTCGGACGGACCCTTATTCGCCACACCAGCCTTCCCGAATTGTTCGAGCAGCGCCTGTATGGGCATTTTCAATTCAGTAGCGAAATCCGCCACACTCATTTGGGCCATCGTGTACTTCCCTCCCCGCTCTTTACTCGAACCAATGCGCACGCGCCTTGGTAATCAGATCCTTGGCACGCGCCTCGTCGATCGAACCGATCTCGACCAACTCATCGACCGCCAGATCTGCAAGGTCGTCGCGTGTCTTCACATTGGCCTTGGCGAGACTTGCCGCCAGCGCCTTATCCATACCATCGATGCTGAGCAGGTCGTCAGAAACACCTTCTAACTGCTCTTCATTCACGATGGCTTCGGTCAGCAACACATTGCGTGCGCGCTGACGCAACTCATTTACCGTGTCTTCGTCGAAGGCTTCAATCTCAAGCATTTCGGCAATCGGCACGTAGGCAACTTCTTCCAGCGAGGAGAAACCTTCCTCGATCAGAATGTCGGCCACTTCTTCATCCACATCCATCTTGTCGCAGAACAGCGCACGCAGGCGACCACGCTCTACTTCGCTCTTCTGGGCGGCATCCTCAACCGTCATCAGGTTGATATTCCAGCCGGTCAGCTCAGAAGCCAGCTTGACGTTCTGACCACCACGGCCGATAGCCATGGCCAGATTGTTATCATCCACCACCACATCCATCGAGTGTGCTTCTTCATCCACCACGATGGAGCTGACTTCGGCAGGCGCCAGGGCGTTGATCACGAACTGGGCGGCCTCAGGCGACCACAGCACAATATCAACGTTCTCGCCACCCAGCTCATTGCGCACAGCGGTCACGCGGGAGCCACGCAGGCCCACGCAGGTACCGATGGGGTCAATGCGTGAATCATTGGCCTTGACAGCAATCTTGGCACGCAAACCTGCATCACGCGCAGCCGCCTTGATCTCCAGAAGGCCGTCTTCAATTTCCGGCACTTCGAGCTCAAACAGCTTCATGATGAACTGCGGAGCGCTACGCGAGAGCACCAATTGCGGGCCACGGGCACCACGGTCGATGCGCAACAAGAAGGCGCGCACACGATCGCCAACCCGCAGGTTTTCTTTCGGAATCTGTTGGTCACGCGGCAGGACGGCTTCCATCCGGCCCACTTCGATAATGGCGTTGCCACGCTCGATGCGCTTGACCGAACCAACCACCAGGCTTTCCTGGCGCTCCAAGAAATCATTGAGAATCTGCTCACGCTCGGCGTCGCGGATTTTTTGCAGAATCACCTGCTTGGCGGCCTGGGCGCCGATGCGACCAAAATCGACCGGCTCAAGCGGCTCTTCAATGAATTCCCCAATCTGGATATCCGGGAATTGCTCGCGTGCATCGATGACCCCCATCTGGGCTTCATCATTTTCAACTTCTGCATCAAGCAAGACTTCCCAGCGCCGGAAAGCTTCGTAATCGCCCGTTTCACGGTTGATCGAAACCCTCACATCTGCGTCGTCATGAATCCACTTCTTGGTTGCAGAAGCAAGCGCCATTTCCAGCGCAGTAAAGACGATTTCTTTGGACACGTTCTTTTCGCGTGCCAGAGCGTCGACAAGCAGCAACACTTCGCGGCTCATTGTTTCTATCCCCTGAAAGCGAACTCAATCAAAACTTCGGCACCAGACGCGCCTTATCCACCTGATCCAGCGGAAAAGCGAACTCGCCCTTTTCGGTCCGAACGACCACAGTACCGTCACGCACCCCTTCAAGGACACCAGCAAAATTACGCTGATTGCCCACAGGGATACGCACCCGGATCTGCACGTTCTGCCCAGCAAAGCGTTCAAAATCAGCCTGTTTCTTCAATGGCCGATCAAGCCCTGGGGATGATATTTCCAGACGATCGTAATCGACATTTTCAACTTCAAACACGCGCTGCAGATGACTGCTTACTGTGGCACAGTCATCCACATTCACTCCGCGTTCGATATCGATAAACACGCGCAGCAGTCTAGCCTTGGGGGACATCTCGATATCCACGAGTTCATATCCAAGGCCATTTACCGCTTGCTCAACAATCTGTACTAGATCCATTCCGGCGCCACAAATAAAAAATGGGCACAATGCCCATCTCGATAACCGAACCGAACGCACCTCTTGCGAGGTCAGCCAGCCCGAATCAACAAAACAAAGCGATCATAACACGTTGAAGGCGCGCAGTAAATCGCTATGACACATTCCCAACCCTCATCTAGAGGATTGGGATGCAAAAGCAAACGACTGATCAAGCTTCCCTGGGAGGCCCGCCCGAGGGCCGAATACGCCGAGGTCCGCGCGAGCGACGCTTGCCGTTGTTATGCTTGCCGCCATTATTGGGGCTATTGGCATTGTCACGGTTATTCGCGTGATCGTGGTTGTTGGCATTCGGCTTCGGCCCCATCGCGGCTTGCGGCCTGGGGGCACCACCACTCCCCCCCCCCTCCTTGACCGGATGTGGCCGCGTGCTGCGCGGGCCCTTGGGCTTGCGCTGGTCTTGCGGACGAACCTGACGCTTCTCGACCGGCTTGCCGGTCAAACGCTGTACCAGATCGGCAGCCATTTCTTCATACATGCCACGCTTGAGGCGACGCGGCAACTCCACCGGGCCATACCGCACCCGCATCAGGCGGCTGACCGTCAAGCCCAGGCTTTCAAACATGCGCCGGACTTCGCGGTTGCGGCCTTCGGAGATGGTGACGCGATACCAGCGGTTAGCCCCGTCGCCGCCTTCAGGGCGAACAGTGCCGAACTTTGCCAGACCATCTTCCAGTTGAATGCCATCGAGCAATTGCTTGATCTGTTCATCGCTCAGCTCGCCCATCAGGCGCACGGCGTATTCACGATCCAGCTCATAGCGCGGATGCATCATACGGTTGGCCAGCTCACCATCATCGGTAAACAGCAGCAAACCAGAAGTGTTGAAGTCCAGACGGCCGATGGCGATCCAGCGCCCACGCTTGAGCATAGGCAGGCGATCAAATACGCTGGGGCGACCCTCCGGGTCATCACGCGATACGATCTCGCCTTCCGGCTTGTGATAGACCAGCACGCGCGCAGCGCGCTCGGCAAAGCGCACGTTGATGAGCCTGCCATTGACCTTGACGCGGTCCCCCGGCACGATTTTCTGCCCCAGGAAAGATGGCATGCCGTTGACGCTCACACGCCCGGCCATGATCCAATCTTCCACCTCACGGCGTGAGGCATACCCGGCAGCGGCCAGCACTTTCTGGATGCGCTCCCCCTCGGCATCCAGCAGTTCACTCTTGCCATTACGGGCCTGGGGTTGTGCCCCCTTGCGCCCGCCATGCCCTGTTGCTGCGGGTTCGCCGCCAACTACGCCGGGCTGGTTGATACGGTGGAGAAAGGCCAATTGACTGTCATCCTCATTTTCGTCAAATTCTTCATCATCCTTGCTGCCACCGGGATAAGCATCGTTGCGATAATCATCACTCAGATAATCGTCGTCGGAATCAGCGCTAGGTTGCACCTGGGTTGGTGCCTGGACTGGAACGGCAGACGTCACAACCGTAGGCGCAGGTCTTGAAACGGGGGCAGAAACAGGTGCGAGTGCTGGTACTGGCGTTGGCTCAAGCTCAACAGGTGCAATGGGCAGCTCCAACTGCACGTCCACCGGGATCAAGATTGCTTTTTTGCGCGGAGTCCGCAGCTTGACAAGCTTCACTTCAGGCTCAACAACGGCTGGCTCTGGCTTCTTGCGAGAGACACGCGGCTTGGTAGCCTTTACCACCTCGGCTTCTACAACCGCAGCTTCCGCTTTTTTGCGCGAAGCCTTTGGTTTGACAAGCTTCACTTCAGGCTCAACGACAACGGCTTCCGGCTTTTTGCGGGAAGCGCGAGGCTTGGCGGCTGGCGCTTGAACCTCCGTGTCAACTGGCGCTGCTTTTTTGCGTGAGGCGCGTGGCTTGCTCACGGGGGCCTCTATTTCAGGCACCTCTGGTTTGGCGCGCGGGGTACGCGGCTTACGGGCGCTCACAGGCGCAACCGTCTCACCCGTCTCCGGGTTCGTGCGCGTCTGACGACGCGGCTTCTGCGGTGTCGACAAGGTCGAAAACTCCTTCCACTTCGGCCAAAGGGGGCAGCTCAGTCAGGCTGCGCAGGCCGAGATCATCCAAGAATTTCTTTGTGGTGGCATAAAGGGCCGGGCGGCCCGGGGTCTCGCGGTGACCGATTGTATCGATCCAACCTCGCATTTCCAGCACCTTGATAATCTGGCTGGAAACCGTAACTCCGCGTATATCTTCGATATCTCCGCGCGTCACAGGCTGACGATACACGATGATGGCCAATGTTTCCATAACCGCGCGTGAATATCTTGCAGATCTTGTCTCTTTGAGGCGGTCCAGATAATGCTGCAAATCGCTGCGAGTCTGGAAACGCCAACCAGAAGACAAGCGCACCAACTCGGCGCTACGCCCTTGCCAGTCGGTCTGTAGATCGGCCAGCAGGTGATTGAGCATATCAGAACCCAGGTCAGGCTCAAACAGGCGACGCAAAGTATTGGGCGTCAGCGGCTCAGTGGCAGACAACAGGGCAGCCTCCAGCACCTGCTTGACCAGGGTGACGTCAACGGCTGTCTGCACGCCTGTTTCAGACGGCTTGCTGGCCGACGCTTCAAGCTCTTCTGAACTCAGCGCCTGGACGCCCTCAGAGTTCATGGCCTCCGCCATCGGATTCTCCGACGTAGAGACCCGTGTCGTCTCCTGCGGATTCATCTGCTCCACCCTCTGCGGTAGCGTCGTCGTTTGATCTGAGTCGGACATAAATCGGCTCCATCGGCGCGTTCTGGCTGATCAGAATCATGCGCTCCTTGACCATCTCCAACACGGCCAAAAACCCCACCACTACGCTCGACACCCCATGGGTGATGTCAAACAGAGTTTCAAAGGGTTGATTCCCTGCGCCTTGCAGGCGACGCAGGATCTGGCTCATGTATTCCCGTACCGAAAGCTCATCGCGGCTAATGCGATGATGCTGATTCAACTTGGCCCGGCGCAAAATCTCCAACCAGGCATTTTGCAGGTCGGCAAAACTTACATCGGGCAGGCGCTCCACCGTTTTTTCGGCCACGTGGACGGCAACCCATTCAAAATCCCGCTCAACGCGTGGCACGGTATCAATCACACGGGCACTGAGCTTGATCCGTTCGTATTCAACCAAACGGCGCACCAGTTCGGCGCGTGGATCTTGATCCCCCTCGGCCTCTTTCTCACGCGGCGGCTTGGGCAGCAGCATACGGGACTTGATGTCCAGCAAGGTCGCCGCCATCAGCAAATAATCAGCAGCCAATTCCAGATTGTGCCGCTGCATTGATTCGATGTACTTCAAATACTGAGCCGTCAACGGCGCCATCTGGATATCCAGAATATCCAGATTCGCCCGCCGGATGAGGTAGAGCAACAAATCCAACGGCCCCTCGAAGGTATCGAGAAAGACTTCCAGCGCATCCGGCGGAATGTACAGATCCGTCGGCATTTCCAGCAAGGGCTGGCCGTGGATGCGGGCGAGCACCAACTCGCCCTGCATGGGGGCAGACGCTGATGCCTGAACCTCCGTCTCGGCCATGCTCACTTAGCGATACGCCAGCCCCATGGCAGCGCGCACGTCCGCCATGGTTTCTTCCGCCACCACGCGGGCACGCTCGCAGCCGTGTTCCACCACTTCGCGTACCAGCTTGGGGTTCTCGATGTAACGCATGGCCCGCTCATGCATGGGGGCTTGTTCGGCCATCATGCCTTCAATCACCGGTTGCTTGCATTCGATACAGCCGATGCCAGCGGAGCGGCACCCTGTCTGTACCCATTCGCGCGTCTCCGGGGTCGAATAGACCTGATGAAGTTGCCACACCGGACAACGCTCCGGCTCACCCGGATCGGTACGACGCACCCGGTTGGTATCGGTCGGCATGGTCTTGATCTTCTTGGCCAGCGCCTCCGGCTCCTCACGCATCATCACCGTGTTGCCGTAGGACTTGGACATCTTCTGCCCATCCAGCCCCACCACGCGGGAGGCTTCGGTCAGCCAGGCTTCCGGCTCCACCAGAATCTGCTTGCCGCTGCCATCCAGATAGCCATACAGCCGCTCACGGTCTGCCGTGCCCAAGCTCTGCGATTGGGCAATCAGCGCACGTCCTTCTTCCAAGGCAGCACGGTCGCCCTCTTGCTGGAAGCGCTGGCGCAGCTCCATGAAGAGCTTGTCGCGCTTGCCACCGAGCTTCTTCAGCGCAGCCTTGGCCTTGTCTTCAAACCCCGGCTCACGCCCATAGAGGTGGTTGAAGCGGCGGGCCAGTTCCCGCGTGAATTCCACATGCGGCACCTGATCTTCACCCACCGGCACACCGGCAGCACGGTAGAGCAGAATGTCTGCACTCATCAGCAAGGGGTAGCCCAGGAAGCCGTAGGTGGACAAATCCTTGTTGGAGAGCTTTTCCTGCTGATCCTTGTAGGTGGGGATGCGTTCGAGCCAGCCCAGCGGCGTCATCATGGACATCAGCAGATGCAACTCGGCATGCTGCGGCAGGCGGGACTGGATGAAGATCGAGGCCTTCTCCGGGTCAACGCCTGCGGCCAACCAGTCGATCACCATGTCCCACACGCTGTTTTCAATCACCTGCACATCATCGTAAGCCGTGGTCAACGCGTGCCAATCGGCCACGAAGAAGAAGCATTCCTTCTCTTCTTGCAAACGCACCCAGTTCTTGAGTGCGCCGTGGTAGTGGCCGATATGCAGGCGCCCGGTGGGGCGCATGCCTGATAGAACACGCTGTTTGCTCATTTTTAACTCAAGCTCCACTTAGATATACGCAAGAGCCGACTCCAAGGGCTGCACAACCAGCCCTCCCCGGCTCAAAACACTGGGAATACTTCCTCAATAAACTCTCAGAACAGCAGGCCGTCGCAACACGACATCCCCGAGGGGCAACAAATTACCCACCTTGGCCCTGCGGCGCAAGTGGGCAAGCGACCTACAAGCCCAACGGTGCCAACGCGCCCTTGCCTTCGCGCAGCAATTCAGGGGCGCCGGAGGTGAGATCTACAATGGTCGTGGCTTCCAGACCACAGGCGCCAGCCTCAATCACCAGTTCAAGCTGACGTTCCAGCCGATCACGGATATCGCTCGCGTCAGTCGGAGGCAAGTCTTCATCCGGAAGCAGCAAAGTGGAAGACAGCAGCGGTTCGCCCAACTCTGCGAGCAAGGCACTCAACACGGGATGATCCGGCACACGCAGGCCGATGGTCTTGCGTTTGGGGTGCAGCACCCGGCGCGGCAGTTCCTTGGTTGCTTCAAGAATGAAGGTGTAAGGCCCAGGGGTGGTTGCCTTGAGCAAGCGGTACTGCGTGTTGTCCACGTGTGCGTAGATGGCAATCTCGGATAGATCGCGGCACATCAAGGTGAAATGGTGGCGTTCATCCACACCACGGATGCGGCGGATGCGATCCAGCACGGCAGCATTACCCGTCAGCCCGACCAGCGAATACGCACAATCGGTCGGCACCGCAATCAAGCCGCCGTCGCGCAGAATCTGCACTGCCTGGCGGATCAGACGAGGCTGAGGTTGTACGGGGTGAATCTCAAAATATTGCGCCATAACACGGTTTCCTACTGTGGCTTGCGCGAGCGAAGGCAGAACCTTACACCAAACGCTCCCAAACGGGCGTCAAATCCGGCGGCAGTATCTCGCTGCGGCCAATATCCACAACACTTTCACCGGGGCCGTGGAAATCCGAGGCACGCGAGGCCAGGAACCCATAACGGCGTGCGACACGAGCATATTCCAGCGCATCAGCCCCCATCTGAACGCCTGAGACGACCTCGATGGCTTCGCCCCCCAGATCCTTGAAACGCTCAAAGAGCTTGGTCATCCCGGCCTTGTCGACGCGGGTGCGCCCAGGGTGAGCGATCACCGCGATACCCCCTGCACCATGAATCCAGCCCAATACATCTTCCAGGCTGGCCCACTCGTGTTCCACAAAACCCGGCTTGCCGCGCACAAGGTAATGTTCAAACACATTGCCCACATCACGCGCCACACCAATACTCACAAGGTGACGTGCAAAATGCGAACGGCTGATGAGCGCGGGATTTCCCGCATATTTTAGCGCGCCCTCAAGCGCGCCGCGTATGCCGATCTGCGCCAGACCATCGCTCATGCGCTGGGCACGGGTATCCCGCCCCTGGCGAATCTGATGCAGACCTTCAACAAGCGCAGGACTGGCAGAATCAAAGGCCAGACCAACGATATGCACCGTCTGATCCAGCCAGGAGACGGAAAATTCCGCCCCATTCACAAAACGCAAACCAAGTGCCTGAGCCGTGGCACGTGCCTCCTCAAGCCCCGCCAGTTCATCATGATCCGTCAGCGCCAGGAGGTCGACTCCGTTGGCATGTGCGCGCTCAACCACAGCGGCAGGGCTCAACAAGCCATCAGATGCGGTAGAGTGGCAGTGCAAATCTGCATTGATTGTACTCATGTGCATAGTGTAACAGTTGCCACACACAACTTCAGAGCCCCCTCCTCAATGTTCTTTGATCAAATTGCATTTGCGCTTCTTTTCTGTGCCCTGGCCACAAGCCTTTGGCAGACTGCCCCGCTACGCCTGAAACTCGGCCTTGCAGCAACCTCCATCACAATGGCAAGCCTAGGGCATACGCTAAACCCGGGCGCCATACCTGCATTATTGACAGGGGCATTGATTCTTGTTGCAAAGCACGCCAGCCATCCACCACAACGTCATGTCCGCTCACTGATTCTGATCGCAGCAGCCATCTGGGCACTCTGCGCGGGTTTACATCTCTGGCAAGGCTTCTCCCCTTTGCGCTGGATGGAACACTTCGGGCGCAACAGCCAGCCTTTGCAATGGAACTATGACAAAGCATTAGGTGGACTATTGCTGCTACTATGCCTTCCTGACCGCCCCCACCAAGAAAAGCAAAACTGGCGATGGCTGGGTTTCTTGTTGATTGGCTCTTCCGGCCTCTTGCTTGTCACCATGCTGCTGGGATTAGCCAGTTTCGACCTGCGGTGGCCAGAGGACATGACGCTATGACTGGCCGGTAACCTGTTCCTGACTGTATTCGCAGAAGAAGCCTTCTTCCGTGGCCTGATCCAGGGTGGTCTCACCCGCATGCTGGCATCACGCACTCCGTATGCCTACCCCATCGCGCTAGGTGTGAGCAGTACGCTGTTCGCGCTGGTTCATCTGCCCTGGGGGATCGCATTCAGCGCAATGGCCCTGTTGGCCGGACTTTTTTATGGCACCATGGCTGGGCGCACACCGCACCTTGATAGAGCCATTGCTGCACACTTCCTCACCAATGCCAGCATCGCGCTGTGCCTGCATTCGCCTCTCGCGTAAATTGCGCAGACAGATTTTCAACGCCCTATTGAGTTTCGACAAAAGCCACGGTAGAGTGAGAGCCTTGTTTGGGAGAGCATCTGTTGAGCAGATCGCCGAAGGCGTAACCCCCCGGGAACGCTCAGGTAAAAGGACCGAGCAAGGAATGCAAATCTGGAGAGTGATGCCACAAGGGCATCCACCGAAGGGGCACGGAGAGCACAGCGCTTTCCAATCTCTCAGGTATCAGGGACAGATGGGGGCTGATGCACACTGCGTGCACTCGGCCCCTTTTTCATTTTTGCCCCTGGAGAGAAGTCTTGGCCAAACAAACCCCGTTGTATGCCACGCACGTGGCCGCTGGTGCGAAGATCGTTGATTTTGCCGGATGGGACATGCCCATCCATTACGGCTCCCAGCTTGAAGAACACAAATCTGTGCGCCAAGACGCTGGCATGTTTGATGTCTCCCACATGCTGCCGGTGGACATCTCCGGCGCAGGCGCCTTTGCCTTTTTGCAGCGCCTCTTGGCCAATGACGTGGCCCGCCTCAAAGAACCCGGCAAGGCCCTGTATTCCTGCATGCTGCGCGAAGATGGCGGCATCCTTGACGACCTGATCGTATATGGCTTCGCAACTGATGACTATCGCATCGTTGTCAATGCAGGCACGGCCGACAAGGACGTTGCCTGGATGCGCGCCCAAGCCGCCAAGATGCCCGGTGGTGGCAATGTCACCATTACCGCCCGGCGCGATCTGGCCATCATCGCGGTGCAAGGCCCGCAAGCCCAAGCCAAGGTATGGGCAGCCCTGCCCGGTACGGAAGCCGTCTCGGCCTCGCTCAAATATTTTCAGGCTGCCCGCATGGGCGAGCTAATGGTCTGTAACACGGGTTACACCGGTGAAGCAGGCTATGAGCTGATCTTCCCCGCCCCCCGTGCAGCAGAAATCTGGGATGCGCTCGTTGCGGCAGGCGTCAAGCCCATCGGGCTGGGCGCACGGGACACCCTGCGCCTGGAAGCCGGTATGAACCTCTATGGCTCGGATATGGACGAGTCCGTCACGCCGCTGGAGTCCGGCCTGGCCTGGACCGTGGATTTTGCCGACCCGGCCCGTGACTTCATCGGCCGCCAAGCCCTCGAAGCCGCCCCGCCCAGCCGCTCTCTGGTCGGTCTGTTGCTTGAAGACCGTGGCGTTTTGCGCAGCCACATGGCAGTGTTCACCCCGCATGGCGCGGGTGAGACCACCAGTGGCAGCTTCGCCCCCAGCATGAACGCTTCGATTGCCTTTGCCCGCGTGCCCGTGGCGGTGGCCGTTGGCGACACCGTCGAGGTGGACGTGCGGGGCAAGCGACTCAAGGCTCGCGTCGTGAAAACGCCCTTTGTACGCAAGGGCAAGGTTCTGATCTGATGCCGATGCAATACGGCATCAAACAAATATATTGACATGACAAGGAGCAAGGCCATGAGCATTCCCACCAATCTGCGCTACACCAATTCCCACGAATGGGTCCGCAAGGAACCCGACAACACCCTGAACATCGGTATCACCGATCATGCCCAAAGCGCGCTGGGCGATGTGGTGTTCCTCGAATTACCCGCTGCGGGTCGTGTAGTGGTTGCAGGTGAAGAAGTCGCCGTCATCGAATCAGTCAAGGCGGCTTCCGGCATCTACGCCCCGGTTGCCGGCGAAATTATTGAATCCAACACCGGGCTCACCGACGCACCGGACACCATCAATAACGATCCGTATGGTGCTTGGCTGTTCAAGATCAAGCCCACCAACCTGGATGACATCGACGCTCTGCTTGATGCAGCGGCCTACACCAAGATTGCCGACGCAGAGTAAGCCCACAACCATGCCCACCCCGGAACGCAATCCGCTGCTCGAACTGGCGAAATATGCCATTGTCGCAGCAGGCATGTGCCTTGCCATGCTTGTACTGACGCGCGGAAAATGGCTCACGGCCTTGCTGATCGGGGTGTGGCTGGTGTTTGCGGTGCTCCGCCTCAAGCGCAGTCGCAGGTAAATTCTCCCTCTTTTCTCCCCCTCGCCCCCTCCCCAGAACACTAGAGACCGCCATGTCCCATGCCCTCAGCACGCTCGAACAGCATGACAATTTCATTCACCGTCACATCGGTTCAGATGAATCCGGTATCGCAGACATGCTTGCAGCCGTTGGCGCGACAAGCGTGGATGCGCTGATTGCGCAAACCGTACCTGCGGCGATTCGCCTGGAAAAGCCTTTGCCTTTGGCTGCACCAACGCCCGAGCATGTTGCGCTGGCAGAGCTGAAACAGATTGCGGGCAAGAACAAGATCATGCGTTCGCTGATCGGCATGGGCTACTACGACACCCTCACCCCGACCGTCATTCTGCGCAACCTGCTGGAAAATCCCGGTTGGTACACGGCCTATACGCCGTATCAGGCAGAAATTGCCCAAGGACGTCTGGAGGCGCTGCTCAACTGGCAACAGATGGTCTGCGACCTCACCGGCATGGGGCTGGCCAACGCCTCACTGCTCGATGAAGCCACGGCTGCAGCCGAGGCCATGACCATGGCAAGACGGGTGTCGAAATCCAAGAGCAACGTGTTTTTTGTTGATCAGGCCTGTTTCCCGCAGACGATTGACGTCATCAAGACCCGCGCCGCTTATTTTGGTTATGATTTGGTCATCGAATCAGCCGCCAAGGCTGCAGAGATTGATGCGTTTGGTGTGCTGCTGCAATACCCGAATACCCATGGCCACGTTACCGACCACACAGCACTGATCGCCGCCTGCAAGGCCAAGGGCGCCTGCGTGGCACTGGCTACCGACCTAATGGCGCTGGTGCTGCTGAAAAGCCCGGGCGAATTGGGCGCAGACATTGCCTTTGGCTCGGGGCAACGCTTTGGCGTGCCAATGGGCTTTGGCGGCCCCCATGCAGCATTCTTTGCCACACATGAAGCCAACGCCCGCTCCATGCCGGGGCGTATCATTGGCGTATCCAAAGACGCAGCAGGAAAGACCGCCCTGCGCATGGCCCTGCAGACACGCGAACAGCATATCCGCCGCGAAAAGGCCAACTCCAATATCTGTACCTCACAGGTGCTGCTCGCCAATATCGCAGGCATGTACGCGATCTACCACGGCCCGGAAGGTCTCAAGACAATCGCCCAGCGTATTCATCGCTTGGCCGCGATCTTCGCCACCGGCCTGAAGTCCGCAGGCTTCACACTGAGTGGGGAGGCCTTCTTTGACTCGTTTGACATTGCAACCGGCACCCACACTGCAGCCATCGCGCAGGCAGCGCAAAACGCGGGCTACAACCTGCGTCAGGTATCCGCAGAGACCCTGGGGGTGAGCTTCGATGAAACGACTAGCCGCGAAGATGTGGCAACACTGTTTGCCATCTTTGGGGTGAAGACAGATGTTGCCGAGCTGGACGCAGGCTTCCCGAGTGCCATTCCTGCCGGATTGTTGCGTACGGATGCCATCCTGAGCCACCCGGTATTCAATTCGCATCACACCGAACACGAGATGCTGCGCTACCTCAAGCGCCTGCAGAACAAGGATCTGGCGCTGGATTACTCCATGATCTCGCTGGGTTCATGCACCATGAAGCTCAATGCCACCAGCGAGATGATCCCCATCACCTGGCCAGAGTTTGCGCGCATTCACCCCTTTGCCCCGCGCGACCAGGTGCAAGGCTATCTGGAGATGATCGAAGGCCTCGCCGGTTATCTCTCTGCCATCACCGGCTTCCCGGCAATCTGCATGCAGCCCAACTCCGGCGCCCAAGGCGAATACGCCGGGCTGGTCGCCATCCGCCGCTACCATGCGGCCCGAGGTGAAGCAGGCCGCAATGTGTGCCTCATCCCGCGTTCCGCCCACGGCACCAACCCGGCCTCCGCGCAGATGTGCGGACTGGAAGTAGTGGTGGTCAACTGCGATGACAACGGCAACGTTGACCTGGAAGACCTGAAAGCCAAGATCGCCCAGACGGGCGCACGCCTTGCCGCCTTGATGATCACCTACCCTTCCACGCATGGCGTGTTTGAAGAGTCGGTCAAGGAAATCTGCGCACTGGTGCACGCTGCCGGTGGGCAGGTATATATGGACGGCGCCAACCTCAACGCCCAAGTTGGGCTAACCTCTCCGGCCACGATTGGTGCGGATGTCAGCCACATGAACCTGCACAAAACCTTCAGCATCCCGCACGGCGGTGGCGGCCCTGGCATGGGGCCCATCGGTTTGGCGGCACATCTGGCTCCGTTCATGTCAGACCACGCTGTTGCGCCAACCGGCCCGCAATCCCGCGCCCATGCGGGGCAAGGCGCAGTGTCCGCAGCACCCTTCGGCTCTGCAAGCGTGCTGCCAATTAGCTGGATGTACATTCGCATGATGGGCGGCACAGGCCTGAAGCGCGCAACCGAGATCGCTATCCTCAATGCCAATTACATCGCCAGCCGCCTTGCCCCGCATTATCCAGTGCTCTACACCGGCACGAATGGACGCGTGGCACATGAATGCATTCTGGATATCCGTCCCATCAAGGCAGCCAGCGGCATCACGGAAATGGACATTGCCAAGCGTCTGATGGATTATGGTTTCCACGCGCCCACGGTAAGTTTCCCGGTTGCGGGCACTATCATGGTGGAGCCGACGGAATCCGAATCCAAGGCAGAACTGGACCGCTTCATCGCCGCGATGATCGCCATTCGGGGCGAGATCAGCAGGGTTGAAAGGGGTGAGCTGGATGCCACAAACAACCCGCTCAAGCATGCACCGCATACGCAGGATGACCTGATCTGTCGCGAATGGACGCGCCCCTACAGCCGCGCCGAAGCAGTCTTTCCCCTGCTCTATGTGCATGCGAACAAGTTCTGGCCGAGCGTGAACCGCATTGATGACGTGTGGGGCGACCGTAACCTGTTCTGTGCTTGTGTGCCCACCGGCGAACTAGCCTAAGAAAATCAGGGTAAATTCCAGCAAACCGCCGTAGCAGCAATATTTGCTACGGCGGTTTGTTTTAGCATCGATGCTTCCGGTATCGCCTGCTGTGGAATCATGCCTTACAGTACACCTCTTTTCACCTTGCGCATCGCTTGCGCCTTATGCCTTGGCATTCTTGTAGCATGCTCAAGTGCGCCTGACAAACGCCAGAAGCCAGAAGACCCCGCCCTGCGAAGCCTTACTGAGCATGCCTACAGCCCGGGCCCTAGTGTCGGCACCCAGCAACACACTGAAACGCTCGACGGGC
Organism: Uliginosibacterium gangwonense DSM 18521; assembly: GCF_000373965.1. Classification (GTDB taxonomy): domain Bacteria; phylum Pseudomonadota; class Gammaproteobacteria; order Burkholderiales; family Rhodocyclaceae; genus Uliginosibacterium; species Uliginosibacterium gangwonense. The sequence continues at coordinate 52,690 of NZ_KB892836.1, forward strand.
CGGATGGCGGGCTGCAGATCAGCCTGATCGCCCCCAACCTTGCAGGCAGCTATCCGCTTGTCATCTATCTTCCAGGCCTGGGGGATCAGGTCACAGGCGGAGAACCTTGGCGCAAGGCATGGGCTGGTGCAGGGTATGCCGTATTGTCGGTGCAGGACAGGCAGGACGGGATGCCGCTGCTCGCCTCTGAAAAGGCACGCAAGGGCGACATTGGCGGCATGGCGCGCGATGCTTCAAGCAGTGAGCGGCGCACCACCCGCATCAAGAACACACTCTTTGCCCTGAAGACGGCCCAACAGCGGGCACGGCAGAACCAGCCCCTGTTTGCCTCCATCGATTTCTCCCGGGTCGTTGTAGCGGGCTTTGACACCGGGGCATTTGCTGCCTTGGCTTTCAGTGCGGAAGCCGGCAGCCCGGCCCCCGCAGATGCCATTCCGGGCTTGAAGGGCATCATCGCCATCAGCCCCGCCCCGCCAGAGAACTTCAGTGCGCATGGCCGCTATGGAGCCACTCATCTTCCGGTTCTGCTGGTCAGCTCAGATGCCGATTTCGATGAATACGGCATTATCAACGACATTGGCATCCGCATCGCGCCCTTCCAGGCCATGCCCAAGGAAGACAAGTATCTGCTCTCCTTCAAGCAAATCAGCCACCGGGCCTTGTCAGGTGACACCTCTTCACGCATGCCAGATGAAATGCAGGGCTCGCGCCAGCGCGGAGGTGACAAAGGCGGGCCACCAGGAGGCGGCGGACGTGGCAGAGAAGGTGGTCCAAATGGAGGTGGGGGCAACAGGCCTGGCATGGAAGGTGGCGGCCCCGGCATGGGTAAAGGCCCAGATGGCGGCCCTGATCAACGAGGCGGACCGGGGCAAGGAGGGGAAGCGCTGCAAACCGTGATGAATAGTGTGAGCCTTGCCTTCCTGCAGGCCTACGTTCATCAAAACGAGCAGGCGCTTGATTGGCTGAGCCTGGATGCCTCGCGCTGGCTACGCCCATACGGAAGCCTCAGCATCAAGTAGCTTGCTACTGTGTGGCTGAGTACGAAAAACAGCCGCACAGTGCCACAACTCAAGTAGTCACTTCAGAGGTTACAATCGGGCCTGATTTCCGTATGGCCCGCGATGACACATCCCGACTCCGCCACTCCGATTGTTGAGCCCCCACAGCGCGTTGTCAAAGTGCGGCGCGACTACAACACCTGGGTGGCAAACGAAACGCTTGAGGATTACGCCCTGCGCTTCACCCCACATGGCTTCCGCAAGTGGTCAGAAATGCGCGTGGCCAACACAGCGTTTGGCGCAGCCTCCTTTCTGGTGCTGGAAGCCGTCGGGGCGACCATGCTGGTCAACGCAGGCTTCATCAATGCGTTCTGGGCGATCCTGGCGACCGGGCTGATCATTTTTCTGATCGGCCTGCCCATCAGCCATGCGGCCGCCCGCTGTGGTCTGGATATGGACCTGCTGACCCGTGGCGCAGGCTTTGGCTACATCGGCTCGACCATCACCTCTTTCATCTACGCCTCTTTCACCTTCATCTTCTTTGCGCTTGAAGCAGCCATCATGGCCTATGCGCTGGAGCTGGCATTCCACCTCCCCCCCGCCTGGGGCTATCTGGTCAGCGCACTGGTCATCATTCCACTGGTCACCCACGGGGTCACCGCGATCACCCGGCTGCAGGCCTGGACGCAACCCATCTGGCTGGCCCTGCTCGTTTTGCCATACGCTTTTGTGCTGGTGCAGGAACCTGCTGTACTGACGGGGCTGCTCCACTACCCTGGCAAGGACGCCACGGGCGCCGCGTTTTCAATGCCCTTGTTTGGTGCTGCATTAACCGTAGGCATCGCGCTGGTGACCCAGATGGGCGAGCAGGCCGATTACCTGCGCTTCATGCCTGCACGCTCGGCCAAAAACAGACGCCGTTGGTGGCTGGCCGTTGTGCTGGGTGGCCCCGGCTGGGTTGTGCCGGGTGTAGCCAAGATGCTGGGCGGCGCGCTGCTTGCCTATCTGGCCTTGCGCAACGCCGTGCCTGCAGCAAAGGCGGTCGACCCCAACCAGATGTATCTGATCGGCTTCTCTCACGTTGTTAACAACGGAACGCTGGCAGTCGGTCTCACAGTGCTGTTTGTTGTGCTCTCGCAGATCAAGATCAACGTCACCAACGCCTACGCGGGCTCGCTGGCATGGTCCAACTTCTTTGCGCGCCTCACGCACAGCCACCCGGGCCGTGTGGTGTGGGTCGTGTTCAACACCCTGATCGCGTTATTGCTGATGGAGCTGGACGTATTCCAGGCGCTCGGCCAAGTCCTGGGCCTGTACTCCAACGTGGCCATATCCTGGATGAGCGCAGTAGTCGCCGATCTGGTCATCAACAAGCCCCTCGGGCTCTCCCCCCGCCACATCGAATTCAAGCGCAGCCATCTCTACGACATCAACCCGGTCGGCGTGGGGGCCATGGCAATTGCCTCGGCAGCCTCCATCGCAGCATTCAGTGGCATCCTGGGCATAAGTGTGCAGCCTTATGCATGCTTCATTGCCATACTCACCGCGTTTGTGATGGCGCCCTTGATTGCGTGGCTCACCGGCGGCAAATACTATCTGGTCAGGCACGCGGCAACACCAGCAACAGGCATGCAGCGTTGCAGCATCTGTGAGCGCGAATACGAAGCGCAAGACACCACCCATTGCCCCGCCTATGCGGGCACCATCTGCTCGCTGTGCTGCTCGCTCGATGCGCGTTGCCACGACCTGTGCAAACCCGGCGCCAACCTCTCGGGCCAATGGAACGGGCTCTTGCAACGCCTGCTGCCTCGCTCCGTTACGCCCTATCTTGACGCGGGGCTGGTCCATTACCTGCTGCTGATGTTGGGCATCACCCCTGTGCTGGCAGGCTTGCTGGGCCTGCTCTACATCCATGAGGTCATGACCCTGGCCCCCACACAGGCGACACTGGTCCCGCATCTGCAGCAAGTTTTCATCAAAGCCTTCTCGGCACTTTTTCTGCTCTCGGGCATTGGTGCATGGTGGATGGTGCTGACGCACAAAAGCAGGCAGGTGGCGCAGGAAGAATCCAACCGCCAGACCCACCTGCTGATGCAGGAAATTGACGCCCACCAACGCACCGACAGCCAGTTGCAAAAGGCCAAGCAAGCCGCAGATCAGGCCAACCTCGCCAAGAGCCGCTACATCACCGCCATCAGCCATGAGTTACGTACACCGCTGAACAGCATTCTTGGCTATGCGCAAATCCTGGATGGTGATGAATCCATCCCGGCCAACCGCAGGCAGGCAATCAGCGTGATCCGCAAGAGCGGGGACCACCTGCTGTCTGTCATTGAAGGCACACTGGATATTGCCCGCATCGAAGGGGGCAAGCTCACGCTGGAAGCCAAGCCCTTCGATTTCCCCGATTTTCTGCAACAGATCGTCGGCATGTTTGAATTACAGGCGCATAACAAGGGTCTGCATTTCCGCTACGCACCAACAGGTGAAATGCCGCGCATCGTGCGGGCGGATCAGCACCGCCTGCGCCAGATTCTGATCAACGTGCTGGGCAATGCAGTCAAATTCACCAATCTGGGGGGCGTAGACTTCCGCGTGGAATATCGGCGGGATATGGCCACCTTTGAAATCCATGACAGCGGCCCGGGCATCCCTGCTGACGACATCGAACGCATCTTTGAACCCTTTGTACGCGGCAGCAAGGCGCAGGCGGGCGGCAGTGGCGTGGGGCTGACCATTGCGCGCATGCTCACCACGCTGATGGGCGGTGAGATGCAGGTTGCCAGCAAACCCGGCCAAGGCAGCACCTTCCGCATCCGGCTCTTCCTGCCACAAATCCATTCAGCCCAGGCCGCGCAAGATCTCCCACGGCTCAACCGAGTGGGTTATGTGGGCATCCGGCGGCGCATCCTGGTCGTGGATAACGAAAAGGTCGACCGGGATATGCTGCAAAGCGTGCTGGACCCATTGGGCTTCCAGGTCGAACAGGCGGCCAGCGGCGAAGAATGCCTTGAAATGCTGGCTGGTTTTGCGCCCCATCTCATTTTCATGGATCTGGCCATGCCCGGCATTGATGGCTGGGAAACCATTCGCCGCATCCGTGCCCAAGGTCTCAGTGATGCGCATATCGCCATCCTCTCGGCCAATGCCTTTGACAAGGGGCTGGAAAATGACGTTCAGATCAGCACGGAGGATTTCATCCTCAAGCCCTTGCGTGTTGAGGAACTGCTGGACTGGCTTGGCCGCAAGCTCGACTTGAGCTGGGTGAGTGCAGATGTACCTGTCACGCCCCCTGCACCGCCACCCAGTCAGCCCAAGGCACTCATCCCGCCAGCAGCACATCAGACGCTTGCGCTGGAAGAACTCATAAAACTTGGTTATCTGCGTGGCATTCTCAACAAACTGGGTGAAATCGAGCGGGAGAAGGAGGAGTACACCGAGTTTGTCAAAGTCCTGCGTGATCTGGCCCGGCAGTTCCAATTCGATGCCATGCTGGAAATTCTAAGAAAGGCCCGCGATGTCCGCTGAAGCTCTCGAACGCGAAATATCCGATATCGTCCTGATCGTGGATGATGTGCCGGAAAATCTGGCGCTGTTGCATGACGCGCTGGACGAAGCGGGCTACACCGTATTGGTGGCCACCAATGGCGAATCCGCGCTGCAACGCGCCCATCAAAGTCTGCCAGACGTCATTCTGCTCGATGCCCTCATGCCCGGCATGGATGGGTTTGAAGTTGCCCGTCGCCTCAAGGCCGACTACGCCACGCACCATATCCCCATTGTATTCATGACGGGGCTGACCGAAACCGAGCATGTGGTCGCGGCCTTTTCCGCAGGGGGTGCCGATTACGTCACCAAGCCCATCCGCCCCGCAGAAGTGCTGGCACGAATCGCTGCGCATATGCAAAATGCAAGGCAGATGCGCCAGGCCCGAACCGCACTGGACGCATTCGGACAGGCAACAGTGGCCGTGCGTGCCAGTGATGGCAAGCTGGTCTGGCAAACACCCCTTTCGCGCAAAATGCTCAAAGAGTATTTCAACATTGCCGAAGGCGAGACGCCAGTACGTCTGCTGGCCTGGATCGCTGAAGCAGACGCCGCACACAAACAAGGCCGGGAAGCCAACCCCTTGCTTCTGGAAGATGGACAACGCAGATTGCTGGCCTCTTTTCATGACCAGACGGGCGACCAGGAGTGGCTGGTGGTATTGCGCGAAGAAAATGATGCCTCATCGGTTGAGGCGCTGATCGCTGCATTCCGCCTGACCCAGCGGGAGGCTGAAGTGCTCTACTGGGTCACCATGGGCAAGACCAGCAAGGATATCGGGGACATCCTCGGCAGCAGCCCACGCACCGTCAACAAGCATCTTGAACACGTCTTTGAGAAACTAGGCGTAGAGACACGCACTGCCGCAGCCAACCTAGCCATGAGCAAGCTGCGCAGCAACTGAGAACCTGTTCAGAATCTGTAGCGAGAGGCCATGATCGGGGCTCATGCGCTGCTCGAAATCCTCATTTATCAAACATAAACTCCGGTTTCTGCGCTGCTCTTCACCCCGCTGACGGCCTCTCGCTACAGATTCTGAACAGGTTCTGAGAGAGGTGGCGATCCCCGACTACGCAATCTGACGTATTTTCGCTCCAGCCCGGCTTCCTTAATCTGGCACTGCGCCGTGATCAAACCCACGGCAAAGCATGACACCTGCAAACCCAGCCAGCATTAAGGAGCCATTCCTCATGAAAGACCGTCGCACCTTCATCAAGGCAACAGTAATCTCCAGCGCCATTGCGGCAATGGGGCTCGCGTCCTTCTCCGCCAGCGCAGCTGATACCATCAAGGTTGGCATCCTGCATTCACTGTCTGGCACCATGGCCATCTCGGAAACCGCGCTCAAAGAAACCGCGCTGATGACCATCGACGAGATCAACAAATCCGGCGGCGTACTCGGCAAAAAGCTTGAGCCCGTGGTGGTCGACCCCGCCTCCAACTGGCCGCTGTTTGCCGAAAAGGCCCGCCAGTTACTCAGCAAGGATAAGGTAGCCGTCACTTTTGGCTGTTGGACTTCCGTATCCCGCAAGTCGGTTTTGCCGGTCTATAAGGAACTGAATGGCCTGCTCTTCTACCCCGTGCAATATGAAGGCGAAGAGCTTGAAAAGAACGTGTTCTACACGGGCGCTGCGCCCAACCAACAGGCGATTCCCGCTGTGGAATACCTGATGAGCAAGGATGGTGGCGAGGCCAAACGCTTTGTGCTGCTGGGCACCGACTATGTATATCCGCGCACGACCAACAAGATCCTGCGCGCCTTCCTGAAGTCCAAAGGCGTAGCCGATGCCGACATCATGGAAGAGTACACGCCGTTCGGCCACAGTGATTATCAGACCATCATTGCCAAGATCAAGAAGTTCGCTTCCGAAGGCAAGAAGACTGCCGTGGTATCCACCATCAATGGCGACTCGAATGTGCCTTTCTACAAGGAACTTGGCAACGCAGGGCTGAAGGCAACCGATGTACCGGTTGTGGCTTTCTCGGTGGGCGAAGAGGAACTGCGTGGCGTGGATACCAAACCGCTAGTTGGTCACCTCGCCTCCTGGAACTACTTCATGTCGCTGAAGAATCCCGAGAACGACAAGTTCGTGAAGATGTACAAGGAATGGGCCAAGAAGCAAAAGCTCCCCAATGCTGACAAGGTTGTGACCAACGACCCGATGGAAGCCACCTACATCGGCATCCACATGTGGAAGCAAGCGGTGGAAAAGGCCAAGAGCACGGATGTCGACAAGGTGATTGCAGCCATGTCGGGGCAAACCTTCAAGGCCCCCAGCGGATTTGTCGCCAAGATGGATGAGAAGAACCACCACCTACACAAACCGGTCTTCATCGGTGAGGTCAAAGCAGACGGCCAATTCAACGTTGTGTGGAAGACGCCCGGTCCGGTCAAAGCCCAGCCTTGGAGCCCATTTATTGCGGGTAACGACAAGAAGAAAGACGAACCGGATAGCAAATAGGCACATCTTAGTCTCCCCAATACGCCTCACCCCTACAGGTGGGGCGTTTTTCTTTGTGCGCGCGCCTCATGAGAAGAACGTTTCTATTTCTTTTATTCAATATCCCACAATTACGGTAATGCCATTCGAAATGGTGCAGCGGTGCAAAAACACACCCGCCTTGGTGCAAGCGTCTCCCTCTTTACCAGATCATTCACGCACATCAAAATATAAATCCTTTAAAAACAATAAATTGAGAAATAATTAGTGATTGGCACGTAGGTTGCTATGAACTGGTACAACCAGTCATACCAGTTGTACCAGTGAGAGGACAACATGCCAAGCCTATCAAATGTAGCCGCACAAAATCTGCAAAGGCTCATTGCCGATGGCACTTATGCCCCTGGGGTTGCACTGCCGTCCCAAAGAGATCTGGCAGAAACCTTGGGTATCAGCCGAACCAGCCTGCGAGAGGCCATCTCCATGCTTGAAGCATTGGGCTTCGTTCGATCCCATGCTGGAAAAGGGGTTTTTGTCACGGCAGGAAAGGGGCGAGACGCTGGTGACATTCCTGCCAATCCATTAGGCATGAGGCCTGAGGCCATTTTCCAGTTCCGCTTTGTACTGGAACCCGCCGCCGCCAGCATGGTAGCGGCCAATCCACAAAACAACAGTAGTGAGCTGCAGGAAATCCAGTCAAACCTGGAAGCAGCACTACACAGCATGGATCTGGTGACCGCCGCCGAGTGCGACATGACCTTTCACCACTGCATTGCCCGCCTCAGCGGAAACGAAGCCTTTGCTTCTGTATTGAAACAATATGAAACCCAGGTGGCCTATAGCCTGCAGTTGCCATTTGCAAACCCGCAGGGCATCTGGGATACCGCAGACGAACACCTGGCCGTGATCAACGCCATCAATCAGCACGATCCCGCTACGGCCCGGCAAGCCATGCAAACCCATTTATTACGTGCCGCCAGCCGCGTCGGCATTCATTTTTACCAACCATGAAGCGAAGGAGAAGTACCATGAAAGTTTCCCATATGTTCCACTCCCTGGCGCTGGTTGGCGCCCTGGCGCTTGGATCGTTTGCGTCCGTCGCCCAGGCCGACGTATTGGCCAACATCACCAAGGCCAACACCATCAAGATCGCCGTACCACAGGACTTCCCGCCCTTTGGCAGCGTAGGTGCAGACATGAAGCCCACTGGTTATGACATAGATGTAGCCAACCTGATCGCCAAGGAATTGGGAACCAAGGTAGAACTCGTTCCGGTCACCAGTGCCAACCGCATCCCCTTCCTCACTACCGGCAAGGTTGATCTGGTGATCTCCAGCATGGGCAAGAACCCCGACCGTGAAAAGGTGATTGATTTCTCGGCTGCATATGCCCCATTTTTCAACGGGGTGTTTGGTCCGGCTGACGTAAAGATCAGCAAGCCGGAAGAGCTCGCCGGTAAAACCATTGGCGTGACCCGTGGTTCAATTGAAGATCTGGAACTCTCCAAGATTGCCCCGTCCAGCGCCACCATCAAACGCTTTGAAGACAACAACGGCACCATCACTGCCTATCTCTCCGGCCAGACCCAACTCATTGCCACCGGCAACGTTGTAGCGGCGGCTGTCAATGAACGAACCAAGCTGCGCTCGCTGTCGGTGAAGTTCCTCGTCAAGAACTCCCCTTGTTTCGTCGGTCTGGCAAAAGGAGAAACCGCCCTGCAAACCAAGGTGAATGACATCATCCAGAAGGCCAAGAAATCCGGCGCATTAAACGAAATCTCCAAGCGCTGGCTGCATGCATCACTACCAACGGATCTGTAAAACGCTGTTTCATCATCAATACCCACCCCACATAAAACCGGGGTGGTTTTGAAAGATTCTGACCATGGCCTACCACTTCGATTTCAATTTTGTACCTGACTATGCGGGCATGCTTGCCCACGGCATAGGCTATACGCTCGGCCTGACCCTGCTGGGTGGCACGCTGGGAACGTTGATCGGCATTGGTGGCGCCATCAGTCGAACCTGGAATGTGCGCCCCTTTGCTGGCCTCTATAGGTGCTACGTAGAGTTGTTCCGCAACACGCCTTTCCTGGTGCAACTGTTTCTCATCTTCTTTGGCCTGCCATCGCTGGGTATCAAGCTGACGGAATGGCAAGCCGCCATACTGGCAATGGTGCTCAACCTGGGAGCCTATAGCACCGAAATCATCCGCGCAGGCTTACAGGCAATACCCAAGGGCTTGATTGAAGCCTCTGAATCACTGGCTTTCACACGCTGGCAGACTTTCTTTTACGTCATGCTGCGCCCTGCCCTGCTCAAGGTGTGGCCAGCACTGAGCAGCCAGATCGTGATCACCATGCTGGGCTCATCCGTATGCTCACAAATCTCAGCAGAAGAACTGACCTTTGTCGCCAACTTCATCCAGTCCCGCAACTTCCGGGCCTTTGAAACCTATTTCCTGACCACTGCCATCTATTTCGCCCTAGCTGTCATCATCCGGCAGGCTTTGGCAGCAATCGGGCGCTATGCCATCGCACGGAGGCCACAAGCATGATGATGACATTTACCCTGTGGGACATTATCCGCAACCTTGCCATCAGCGGGCTCCTCACCATCGTTCTTTCTGTGGCTGCCTTTGTGTTTGGCGGGCTGGCCGGGCTGGCAGTCCTATTTGCACGCATCAGCAAGATCCGGGCAATCAACGCCTCGGCCCGGCTCTATATCGAGATGTTCCAGGGCACCCCTTTGCTGATGCAGTTGTTCATCCTGTTCTTCGGTCTCTCACTCTTCGGGCTTGATCTGCCCGCATGGCTCGCCGCAGGCGTAGGCCTGACCTTGTTTACCAGTGCCTTCCTCGCGGAAATCTGGCGTGGCTGTGTTGAATCAGTACCGCGCGGCCAATGGGAAGCCAGCACCAGTCTGGCGATGACTTATGCTGAACAGATGCGCCACGTCATCCTCCCCCAAGCCATGCGCATGGCAATTGCCCCCACCGTTGGCTTTGCCGTTCAGGTGGTAAAGGGTACTGCGGTGACTTCCATCATCGGTTTTGCCGAACTCACCAAAACCGGCTCGATGCTCAGCAACGCCACCTATCAACCCTTCCTGCTCTATAGCCTGGTGGCCCTGGGCTATTTCATTCTCTGCTATCCGCTGTCCTGGTATGCCCAGCGTCTGGAAAGGAAAGTCCATGCCCCTCGTACAAACTAAGCGCCTGCACAAGTTCTTTGGTAAAAACCATGTGCTCAAAGGCATCAATCTGGACATCCAGGAAGGCGAAGTCGTCACCATCATCGGGCGTAGTGGCTCAGGCAAAAGCACCCTGCTGCGCACACTGAACGGCCTGGAAAGCATTGATGACGGCACCATCGAAGTCGATGGCACCGCATTGGTTGCAGGCCAGGGCGATCTGCGCGCACTGCGCCAGAAAGTCGGCATGGTCTTCCAACAATTCAACCTCTTCCCGCACCTGAGTGCGGGGCAGAACGTGATGCTCGCCCCACAGGTCGTCAAGGGCACCAAGAAGGATGAGGCCGAAACCATAGCCCGTAACATGCTGGCCCGGGTTGGTCTGGCCGAAAAATTCGACGCCTTCCCCGATCAGCTCTCCGGCGGACAGCAGCAACGCGTGGCAATCGCCAGAGCACTGGCCATGTCGCCAAAAGTGCTGCTCTGTGATGAAATCACCTCTGCGCTGGACCCAGAGCTTGTCAATGAAGTGCTCAGCGTGGTGCGCCAGCTTGCCAGCGAGGGCATGACATTGGTCATGGTGACGCATGAAATGCGCTTTGCCCGCGAAGTCAGCGATAAACTCGTGTTCATGTACGAAGGCCGCATTCACGAATCCGGCCATCCGCAGGAAATGTTCAACAACCCGACCACGCCGGAATTTGCCAACTTTATCCGTACGCAAAACTAGAACAGCCATGACCTCGACCACCCTGATCGCCCCACCCGCCGAGCTGCCACGCTGGGCCGCCCGCGCCATCAACCTTGCCGACCCACGCCTGGGTGCCAAGGCCGTGGCCTGCTCGGATGATTTCTTCGCCCCAATGGGCCGCATGCTCAACCCGGAACCTGCCTGCTTCATCCCCGGCAAGTATGATGACAACGGCAAGTGGATGGATGGCTGGGAAAGCCGCCGCAAGCGCGTTGCCGGGCACGACTGGTGCATCGTCAAGCTTGGCTGCCCCGGCAGCATTGCAGGCTTCGATCTGGATACGAGCTTTTTCACCGGCAACTATCCGCCCGCAGCCACCATAGAAGGTTGCCCGGTGGGCAGCGACCCAGCCCACGCACAATGGTTGCCACTCACAGCCATGGTTCAACTCCAGGGTAACCGGCATCATGTGCAGGAAGCCTTGGCGCACCCCGGCGTAGTGTTTTCGCATATCCGCGTCAGCATCTACCCCGATGGCGGGCTGGCCCGCCTGCGCGTCTATGGACAACCCGCCAGCCTTGCCCGCGAAACGGGGCCGGATGGCCTCATCGACCTGATAGCCATGCGTCACGGTGGCCGCGCCATCGCTTGGAACGATGCCCACTTTGGCATCGCCGCCAATCTGCTGCTGCCAGGGCGTGGCATCAACATGGGCGAAGGCTGGGAAACCCGGCGGCGCCGGGAACCGGGCCATGACTGGTGCATCCTTGCACTGGGCATTCCCGGCGAAATTGTACGCGTTGAGGTCGACACGGCCCACTTCAAGGGCAACTTTCCGGACCGCAGCTCGCTGCAGGCCGCTTTTATACCCACGCTCGATGAATCGGCCATGCCCGCTCAATCGCAATTCTGGCAGACGCTGTTGCCAGAGAGCCCGCTTACGGCCGACGGAATCCACAATTTCGCGGCACAGGCGCTCGGCCCTGTCAGCCATATCCGCTTCAACCTGCACCCGGATGGTGGCGTATCCCGCTTGCGCTTGTGGGGGCGGCCCGTTGAGGAGAAAGCATGCTGATACTCCCCGTCGAGCCACTCACCCGCCAGGCATTTTCAGCATTTGGCGATGTCATGGAAGCAGACCCGAGCCATCAACAATATGCCATCAATGCAGGCACCAGTCAGCGCTTTCACGATCTGGCCACGCTGGAGCCCGGTGAAGGCGGGTGCCTCATCGTCAGCATATTCCGCGCCCAACCACGCCAACTCCCGTTCAAGGTCAGCATGCTGGAACGCCATCCCAAGGCCTCACAAGCCTTCATGCCCTTGAACGGCAAGCCATTCCTGGTCGTGGTTGCACCACAGGGAGACAGCGTCGACCCAGCCCAGATACGCGCCTTTCTGGCAAGCGGCCAACAAGGCGTGAACTTTGCCCCTGGCACCTGGCATCACCCCTTGCTCGCCTTAGACGGGCAAAGCGATTTTCTCGTCATCGACCGCGACAAGCCTGAAGACAACTGCGAAGAATGCGTACTGGCGCAGCCCTTGCAGATTGAATCGTTTGAGAGCTCATACGCATAGCAAAGCGATTGTTCCCATGCAACACCGTGGGAACAATCCGAAAACACCCGCGCGTATCAGGCAGCAGGCGCTCACACTCACGAAGTCTTGAGTTTCTGAATCTCGGAGTTGGCCCACGCCTCAAAATCCGGGCGGAATAGGTCCATCGGCGCCCAGGTGGGATAAGTGATCTCGTGAATCCCCGCGTATTTTGCGCGGTGATGCACGTCACAGAGCACCCAAAGATTGTGCTCGGAGTGATCGACCCAATCCAGAATCTTCTGTTTATCAAATAGCGTCTCGTATGCCCAGACAGGGTCTTTCGGGTGACGATGTGCCAGGTGGGGAAGAAGTCGTTGATTGAATTTATCTACATCAATGGCCTCTGCCAAGGCCCATTCAATGACATGGTGATGGGTTTCAAGCTGCCGGGCGCCGTATTTGTTGATTGCTGGGTCTTTCAAGGTATCAACGCTCACCCCGCAAACCAGACAAGGCAGCTTCAAAACGTGGACCATATGGTCATGCGCCTTTTTGTAGGCAGGCGTTTCAACTCTGCGGTCGTGCTCAGGATAGAACTGCAGTTCATCAATCACGTGATGCTGCACATGCTGTTGCACCTGCTTATAGGTGGCAAGTTGATCAGACAGCCGTGCGATAGACCCTTGGGCTTCCTTTTTCACCATCGTAACCTCCTGCCGTGTGAGTGATTCCGTTACTCAAACAACAGGAGATACATACAACAAATAAATTACAGTTCCATGTCGACTGCCCGAACATCAAATCCTGTTCAATTTGATAGGGCTGAATACCACCAGAGCAGTCAGCATCAAAACTAGAAAAATGTCGGCAGCAACTTTAATCAGGTGGTCCAGTGCCAAGAAGGTCTTTCCAACTCACGCATACCTGACACCTTTGTTTCACCAAAATCTTTTTCCAGACAAAATTCCTGGCAATCCCTGTACTCACGAAGTGCTGCGATAGGGCGGCTGGCGTGCGTCACCACAATAATCTGGGATTTTCTTGCCGCGTTTCCGATCAAGCGGCCTAGTGCAGGAAGCAGGTCAGGATGCAAACTGGTTTCTGGCTCGTTGAGTACCAGCAATTCCGCAGGGCGTGGGGAGCTAAGCGCTGCGATCAAGAACAGGTAGCGCAAGGTTCCATCAGACAGCTCCGCTGCCCGTAGCGGTCGCAACAAACCATGTTGATGCATCAAGACTTCAAATCGACCATCATGGTTTGCCACTTCAATCGAAGCCCCCGGAAACGCATCGGCCACCGCTTCAGACAGTGCATCCGCATCGCCAATTTCCAAAATGGTTTGCAATGCCGCAGCAAGATCGCGCCCATCATCGCAGATTGATGAGGTATGGGTTCCGATTTGCGGGAAACGGGCGGGCGCCTCCATGTCCGTACGGAAATGATCATAAAAGCGCCAGGAACGCACCTGCTCTCTCAACACCAACATTTCTGGCGCATGATGCGGATCAGCCAACTGCATCAGCATGCTCTCGTAATGCGGCACTCCATTGCTCAGAATCTGCCACTCCTTGCCCTGCTTGACCTTTACCAAAGACCCCGTACGCTCAACCAGCATCGACGCACGACGCAGAAATGGGCCCGCCCAGATGTTTTCAGCCTTGATTTCCGGGTCAAGCGCAAAGGCACTCATGCCGTTCGACGAAATGCCAAGATTGATCAGATAGCCCAAAGAGTCGCTTGCGAAACCCAGCTTGAGGTTAATGGGCTCCTTGCGCCGCACACCCTGTACCGCATGAATACCTTGACGCATGGCACGCGTAATCTCTTCTGGCCCGGCCCACAATGTCGACTGCAAACCACCTTCACCGGCCAGCGCAGAAATGATCCGCCCTTGTGCTGCATGCGCCAGCAACCTCAAAGAGCGGTAAACACTGGACTTTCCGCTGCCGTTTGCACCGGTGACCACATTAAGGGAGGCGAGAGGAAGGATGAGGCTTCGTAGAGAACGGTAGTTTGCTATGGCAAGAGTTGTAAGCATGGGAATCCAAGTTCAAATAGGTCGTCGCGGCCGACCATTCATATTATTTCAATATCATACTCCACATTCACCGCTTTACCGTGGTGGCTCTACAACCGTGACAGTTGCGGTTTGCTTGACCCGCTTCACGGTCAGGTACGGTCCCATGCGTACAAACAGCCCTACGCAATTTGTCGTATTCCCCCTGCCCGCTGCGCTCCGTAAGCTTCATCCAAGTGCTTTACTGCGGATGAACCGTTCATGCTCAAAACCCTGCTAGCCCTGTGTCTGTCAGCCTGTGCCTTGTCTGCGCTGGCAGCGCCTGATCCGGCTTTGGTGCGCCAACTGGCCGATGCGGACTCCAGCCAGAAGGTGGCTGCAATCCAGAAGTTGGCCCAGACGGCAGACCCGGCCACGCCCCGCATCCTCAAAGCCATGGCAGAGGATGGTTTGTATCTGGCAGGCGACAAGGTCTTGATCATGGAAGGTGACAAGGCTTTTGACGCTGCCAGCGGCACCCCGGTCAAGGCACCAGAGAATGCTGAAGCAGTGATGGTCAACAACCGCATCCGGGGCGAATTGGCCAATGCCTTGGCGGCACTGAGCCTGTTTGATGCCGACCCTGCCGTGCGTCTCGCGGCTGCGCAGAAGTTGCAGAACGATGCCAGTGCGGAATTGGCCCCAGTGCTGGCCCGCGCCTTATCGCAAGAGAAAGATGACAAGGTCAAGGCGCTCCTGCAACTGGCGCATGCACAAGCCAATTTGCGCAACCCGGACCCCGCAGCACGCGTCGCAGCCATCAAGGCGCTGGCAGGCAGTTCTTCACCGGTCATCAAATCCGCCTTGTTGCCACTGATGAACAAGGCCAACGAGGCCGACGAAAACGTCCGCTTGGCAGCCGGTGCGGCAGTCAAGGAAATCGATGCACGGCTTTCGCGTGCGGAGATGGTCGGGCAGGTTTTCTCCGGCTTGTCCCTGGGGAGCATCCTGCTGCTTGGCGCGCTGGGGCTCGCCATCACCTACGGGGTGATGGGGGTGATCAATATGGCCCACGGTGAGCTGCTGATGGTGGGCGCCTACTCTGCCTATGCAGTGCAGAGCTTCTTCCGGGCCCATTTCCCCGGTGCGGTTGACTGGTATCTGCTGGCTGCGGTGCCCGTAGGCTTTTTCTCGGCAGCACTTGTCGGTGTCATCATGGAACGCACAGTCATCCGCTGGTTGTATGGGCGTACGCTGGAGACCCTACTTGCCACCTGGGGCCTCTCGCTGGTGCTGATCCAGGCAGCGCGGGTCGCCTTTGGTGCGCAGAACGTTGAAGTCGCCAACCCAAGCTGGATGTCCGGCGGCATCGAGTTGCTGCCGAATCTAATATTGCCGTGGAACCGCATCATCATCATCGCCTTTGCGCTGTTTGTGCTAGCGCTGGTGTGGGTGCTGATGAACAAAACGCGGCTGGGCATGTTCGTGCGTGCGGTCACCCAGAACCGCCAGATGGCAAGCTGCGTAGGCGTACCCACTTCGCGTATCGATACCCTCGCCTTTGCCTTGGGCGCGGGGATCGCCGGGCTGGGCGGCGTGGCGCTCTCGCAGATCTCCAACGTGGGGCCGGATATGGGCCAGGGCTATATCGTGGATTCCTTCATGGTTGTGGTGCTTGGCGGGGTTGGGCAACTGGCAGGTGCCGTGTGGGCCGCACTGGGGCTCGGGGTAGTCACCAAGCTGCTCGAAGGCTGGGCGGGCGCGGTGATTGCCAAGATCGCCGTACTTGTCTTCATCATAATCTTCATCCAGAAGCGTCCGCAAGGGCTTTTCGCACTCAAAGGCCGTTTTGTTGAATGAGACCTGCCATGCATACACCCATCACACTCCGCCTGCTCTCTTCGCTTGACCGAAAAAGCAGCATCACACTTGCCTTCTTTCTGCTGGCAACTTTGGTTGTCATCCCGGCACTGCATATTTTTGTGCCTGCAGAGAGCAGCCTTTCGGTTTCAACCTATGCCATCACCCTGATCGGCAAGATCATGTGCTACGCGATTGTTGCCGTCGCCATGGATCTGATCTGGGGCTACGGAGGCATCTTGTCACTCGGGCACGGCATCTTCTTTGCGCTGGGCGGATACGCCTTTGGCATGTACCTGATGCGCCAGATTGGGCAAGATGGCAGTTACCACAGCAATCTGCCTGATTTCATGGTCTTTCTGGACTGGAAGCAATTGCCCTGGTACTGGAGCGGTAGTGATAGCCTGGTCTGGGTCGCCGCCCTGGTGATCCTACTGCCTGCAGTCGTGGCCTTCATTTTTGGTTTCTTCGCCTTCCGCTCACGCATCAAAGGGGTGTATTTCTCGATCATCACCCAGGCGCTGACCTATGCCGCCATGCTGCTGTTCTTCCGCAATGAAACGGGGTTTGGCGGCAACAACGGTTTTACCGATTTCAAGCGCATCATGGGCTATTCAATCACCTCGTCCGAAACACGACTGGTGCTGTTTGGCCTTACTGCACTGATGCTCGCAGCAACGTTCGTTTTCGCCAAGTGGTTGGTGGGCTCCAAGTATGGGCGCGTGCTTACTGCGATCCGCGATGCCGAATCGCGTGTCATGTTTATCGGCTACAACCCGCTTTGGTTCAAGCTTTTCATCTGGACAGTTTCCGCCGTGCTATGCGGCATCGCCGGGGCGCTCTATGTGCCGCAGGTGGGCATCATCAACCCATCGGAGATGAGTGTAGCCAACTCCATCGAGATTGCCATCTGGGTAGCCGTAGGGGGGCGTGGCACACTGATCGGCCCAATCATCGGCGCCTTTGTGGTCAACCTTGCCAAGAGCTGGTTTACTGTGTCTTTCCCTGAATACTGGCTGTTCTTCCTGGGGCTGCTGTTCATCATCGTTACATTGTTGTTGCCGCATGGTCTGGTGGGCCTGTGGAAGAAACTCATGAATAAGCAAGGAGCCGCCTGATGACTACTGTAGCCTCCCCCTCGGTTTATGACGGCACCGGTGGCGACGGGTTTGACCCCATGGGCCACGTTGCAGATCGGGAAACGCTGGATCTGTCGCACAAGGTCATCCTATATCTGGAAGACATCAACGTGAGCTTCGATGGCTTCAAGGCGCTGAAGAACCTGAGCCTTGCGATTGATGCCGGTGAGCTGCGTTGCATCATCGGCCCGAACGGCGCAGGCAAGACCACGATGATGGACGTGATTACCGGCAAGACGCGGCCCGACAGCGGCAAGGCATTCTTCGGCCAGACCATTGATCTGACCCGGCTTTCCGAACCTGAAATCGCCCACGTCGGCATCGGGCGCAAATTCCAGAAGCCCACCATCTTTGAGCACCACACCGCGTTTGAGAATCTGGAACTTGCAATGAAGACGGACAAGCGCGTGTGGCGTAGCCTATTCGCACACCTGCGCGATGAAGACCACGACCGCATCGCGGCCACCCTGAGCCAGATCGGGCTGGGCGATCAAGCGGACCGGCAGGCTGGGCTGCTCTCCCACGGCCAGAAGCAATGGCTGGAAATCGGCATGCTGCTGATGCAGGAACCCCGGCTATTGCTGCTTGACGAGCCGGTCGCGGGGATGACGGATGACGAAACCATGAAGACGGCAGAACTCTTCCTCTCTCTGGCAGGCAAGCACTCGCTGGTGGTAGTCGAACATGACATGGCATTTATCGAAAAACTGGGCGGCAAGGTAACCGTGCTGCATGAAGGTTCGGTACTGACCGAAGGCAGCCTTGCCACGGTGCAGAACGATCAACGGGTCATTGAGGTTTATCTGGGGCGCTGAGATGCTGAAAATCGAAAATCTCAACCAATACTATGGGGGCAGCCACATCCTGCGTGGTTTGTCCTTCGAAGTGGAGATGGGCAAGGTCACGACTCTGCTGGGGCGCAATGGGGTTGGCAAAACAACCCTGCTCAAAACCCTGATGGGGCTGGTCAAGTCAAAATCCGGCGGCATATCGTTCGCCGGGCGGGACATCACCCACGCTGCCCCGCATGACAGAGTCAAGGCCGGGATCGCCTATGTACCGCAGGGGCGCGAGATCTTTCCACGCCTCACCGTGCAGGAGAATCTGCTCATGGGGCTGGCCACATGCCCAGGGCGCGCGCCGATTCCGGAACGCATCTTCGAGATGTTCCCGGTATTGAAGCAGATGTTGCACCGGCGCGGTGGGGACCTCTCCGGCGGGCAACAGCAGCAGCTTGCCATTGGCCGGGCACTGGCAATGGGGCCGAAGCTTCTGATCCTGGATGAACCCACGGAGGGCATCCAGCCTTCGATCATCAAGGATATCGAGCGTGCCATCCGCCTGCTCGCAAGTACAGGCGAAATGGCGATCCTACTGGTCGAGCAGTATTATGATTTTGCCGAATCGCTTGCCGACCAATATCTGTTGATGGAGCGTGGCGAGATCATCATGCAGGGCAATGGGAAAAACATGCAAAACGACGGCGTTCGGGAAAGGCTATCCGTATAATCGACTCCATGTCATCAATTACCCCTCTTACGCCCCAGTTGGCAGCCTGGGAGGCCGAGATCAAGCTCGGCTTCATGCACCTAAATGGACACACTTTGCTCACCGAAAAGGTGCATCACGGCCCTTTGCGTGTGCAAAAGGCGCTCTACCCGGAAGGGCGCGAAGTCTGCCAAGCCATCCTGCTTCACCCGCCCTCGGGTATCGCTGGGGGGGATCATCTACATATCGCCGCCCACGTAGGTGCACAGGCGCATGCCCAACTCACCACGCCGGGTGCAGGCAAATGGTATCGATCCAGCGGGGTGGAAGCCTCGCAGACACTTGATTTCACGGTGGCGGACAATGGCATTCTGGAATGGCTGCCGCAGGAGACCATCATCTTTGATGGCGCCCTCAGCCGAATGAACACCCAGGTGCAATTGGGCGAAGGCAGCCGTTATTTTGGCTGGGAAATTCTGTGCCTGGGCCGTAGCGCCTCAGGCGAGCGTTTCGACCATGGCAGTATCCACCTGCACACCCGCATTGAACGCCAGGGGCAAGCCCTCTGGCTGGAGCGCGGCCAACTCACCGGGCATGACCCGATGCTGGCCAGCCAAGTCGCCTGGGCAGGCGCCAGTGTCGGCGGCACACTGATGGCTACCCTTTCCCCCGGTATCAATGTGGCAGCGCTGCTCGAAGCGTGCCGGGCCATCGCCCCGAATGATGGCGCAGAGCATGCCCTCACCGTATTGCCTGGCCTGTTATTTGCTCGCTACCTCGGCCATCACAGCGAGGCAGCACGGCTCTGGTTCATCCAACTCTGGCAGGTTTTGCGCCCCGTACTACTGGGCCGCCCTGCCCTGCCACCTCGCATCTGGAATACTTGAAGAACAGGAGACGCCTGTATGGAACTGACCCCACGCGAAAAAGACAAATTGCTGATCTTCACCGCAGGCCTGCTGGCTGAGCGGCGCAAAGCGCGCGGCCTGAAATTGAATTACCCAGAAGCTGTGGCACTGATTACCTGCGCCATCATGGAAGGGGCACGCGACGGCAAAACAGTGGCCGAACTCATGAGTGAAGGCACCAAGGTGCTGCGCCGTGATGAGGTGATGGAAGGCGTGGCCGAAATGATCCCAGAAATCCAGGTGGAAGCCACCTTCCCGGATGGTACCAAGCTGGTCACCGTACATCATCCGATCATCTGATTCCGATTGCATAGAACCTCAGCGAGGCACACATGATTCCCGGCGAAATGTTTGTTGAACCCGGCGAACTGGAACTCAATGCCAGCCGCCCCAGCTTGACCATGGTAGTCGCCAACACAGGGGACCGCCCCATCCAGGTGGGCTCCCACTACCACTTCTTTGAAACCAACGCGGCCCTGTCCTTTGACCGCGACGCAGCCCGTGGTTATCGCCTTGATATTGCCGCAGGCACGGCGGTGCGCTTTGAGCCGGGCCAGACGCGTACCGTGCAACTCGTCGCACTGGAAGGCGAACGCAAGGTCTACGGTTTCCGTGGCTTGATTCAGGGAGCACTGTGATGAGTACAAAAATTTCCCGTCAGGCATATGCCGAAATGTTTGGCCCAACGTTGGGCGATCGCATGCGTCTGGCCGATACGGAACTCATTATCGAGGTGGAAAAGGACTTCACCTCCTATGGCGAAGAAGTGAAATTCGGCGGTGGCAAGGTCATCCGCGATGGCATGGGCCAAGGCCAGCGCTGCGCCGCCGAGGTAGCAGACACAGTGATCACCAATGCGCTGATCGTCGACGCGGTCACCGGCATCATCAAGGCAGATATCGGCCTGAAGGATGGGCGGATCGCGGGTATCGGCAAAGCGGGCAACCCGGACATTCAATCGGGCGTTGACATTGTCATCGGCCCAGGCACCGAAATCATTGCGGGTGAAGGGATGATCGTCACCGCAGGCGGTATCGATAGCCACATCCACTTCATCTGCCCGCAGCAGATTGAAGAAGCGCTGATGTCCGGGGTCACCACCATGATCGGCGGCGGCACCGGCCCTGCTACAGGTACGTTTGCCACCACCTGTACCCCAGGCCCCTGGCATATGCATCGCATGCTCGAAGCTGCTGAAGCCTTCCCGATGAACCTGGGTTTTCTCGGCAAAGGCAATGCCAGCCTACCCGAAGCCCTGCGTGAGCAGGTTGCAGCCGGGGCCATCGGGCTCAAGCTGCATGAAGATTGGGGCACCACCCCGGCGGCCATCGACTGTTGCCTGAGTGTGGCTGACGAGATGGATGTGCAGGTCGCCATCCACACCGACACCCTGAACGAATCAGGCTTCGTAGAGGCCACTATCGATGCCTTCAAAGGCCGCACCATCCACACCTTCCACACCGAAGGCGCGGGTGGCGGCCATGCCCCTGACATTATCCGTGCAGCGGGCCTGCCCAACGTGCTCCCCAGCTCCACCAATCCGACGATGCCCTACACGGTCAACACCATCGACGAGCATCTGGATATGCTGATGGTCTGCCACCACCTGGACCCGGCCATCGCTGAAGACATCGCTTTTGCAGAATCTCGCATCCGCCGCGAAACCATTGCCGCCGAAGACATCCTGCATGACATTGGCGCCTTCTCAATGATGAGTTCGGATTCGCAAGCCATGGGCCGCGTGGGCGAAGTCATCATCCGCACCTGGCAGGCTGCGCACAAGATGAAGGTGCAACGTGGGGCGCTCAAGGAAGACAGCAGCCGCAACGACAACACCCGCGTGCGCCGCTACATCGCCAAATACACCATCAATCCGGCACTGACGCATGGCATTGCCCACACGGTAGGCTCCATTGAAGTCGGCAAGCTTGCTGACCTCGTGCTATGGAAACCAGCTTTCTTTGGCGTGAAGCCCTCCCTGATTCTCAAGGGTGGGATGATTGCCGCTGCTGCAATGGGCGACCCGAATGCATCAATCCCCACCCCGCAGCCCGTGCACTATCGCCCGATGTTTGGCAGCTTTGGTAAAGCACTGAAGACCTCGGTCACCTTTGTTTCGCAAGCCGCGCTGAATAATCCAGCCATTGCCGCGCTCGGCCTGCAAAAGCCCTTGGTGGCCGTCTGCGGCACGCGCAAGCTGAGCAAGGCTGACATGGTCCTCAACAGTGCCACGCCAAAGATCGATGTCGATCCCGAAACCTATGCGGTGCGCGCCGATGGCGAATTGCTGGTGTGCGAGCCTGCCACCTCGCTGCCCATGACTCAACGTTATTTCCTGTTCTGAACCCATGCTGATTCTGAATCAACGCACCCAAGCCCCCGCCACTGATTCGGTGGCGCTGGCTTATGACGAACGCAAGCGTAGCCGCCTCAAAGTCACGCTGGCTTCTGGCATCGAAGCGGGCATTTTTCTCGAACGCGGCGAACACCTGCACGGGGGCGACAGACTCGCCTCCGAGGATGGCAAAAGCATCGTGGAAATCGTTGCTGCGCCTGAGAAGCTGATTGAGGTGGCCGCACACAGCCCCCTGCTCTTTGCCCGTACGGCCTATCATTTAGGCAACCGGCATGTGCCTGTGCAGATCATCCCGGAATCCGATGGCGGACGCCTGCGCTTCCAGACTGACCACGTGCTGGCCGAAATGGTCAAGGGGCTGGGATGCGAAGTCTGCGAGACCGAAGCCCCCTTCCAGCCAGAGTCAGGTGCCTATGGCTCACACGGCGGGCATCCCTATCACCATGGGCATGGGCACGATCATGAGCACAGCCATGATGAACTGCACGACCCCGGCCACGGCCCACATCGCTCTGTGCCCAAGATTCACGAGTTCAAACCCGTCGGGGCCAAGTCTTGACTAGCACCTCGTCCCTTGCCCTGGTCCGCCTGCTGCAACTGGCGAGCCCTGCCCTACCTGTAGGGGCCTATACCTACTCGCAGGGGCTGGAGTGGGCGGTGGAGTCTGGCCGTATCCGGGATGCCGCCGGTGCCGGGCAGTGGATTGGCGATCTGCTCAGGCACGGCATTGGGCGCCTTGAGGCGCCTTTGCTGGCTTGTTTAATAGAACATTGGCATTCCCACGCTCTTACGGAAATCACTCGCCTGAACGCAGACTTTCTTGCCAGCCGCGAGAGTGCCGAACTTCGTGCCGAAACTACGCAGATGGGCTTTTCACTCAAGCGCCTACTCACCGATCTGAATGACGCCGAACTTGCCCCCATTCTTGCGGGATTATCCAATCTGGGTGAAGTGGCTTTCCCTACGGCGTGGTCAGGCATCGCTGCCACATGGGGAATCGCCCCCCTGGACGCCATAACGGCCTACCTTTGGTCTTGGGCTGAAAATCAGGTGATGGCCGCACTCAAGGCCGTGCCGCTTGGTCAGGCCGCAGGCCAGCGTCTGCTCGCAGAGCTTGGACGGGATATTCCGCAACTGGCTCAAACCGCTCTGGCATTGCCCGAAGTAGAATGGTCCAACCTCACCCCTGCGTTCGCAATCTGTTGCGCACGTCATGAAACCCAATATTCACGTCTTTTCCGCTCATGAATACTTCCAACACCCACTCTGCGCCCCTTCGTGTCGGCATCGGCGGCCCTGTCGGTTCCGGCAAAACCGCATTGACTCTGGCCCTGTGTCAAGCACTGCGGGATCAGATCGATATGGCCGTCGTGACCAATGACATCTACACGGCGGAAGATGCGAAGTTCCTCGTCAATCATTCCGCACTGCCGCCTGAGCGCATCATGGGGGTGGAAACTGGCGGCTGCCCGCATACCGCGATCCGCGAAGATGCCTCCATCAACCTGGAGGCCATCGACCGCCTGCAACGCGCCTTCCCCATGGTGGAGCTGATTCTGGTGGAGTCCGGCGGCGACAATCTGGCTGCCACCTTTTCACCGGAACTCTCGGACCTCACGCTCTACGTGATTGACGTGGCTGCGGGCGAAAAAATCCCCCGCAAAGGCGGCCCCGGCATCACCAAATCAGACCTCCTGGTGATCAACAAGATTGACCTCGCCCCCATGGTTGGCGCCTCACTTGAAGTGATGGCGCACGACGCCAAGGCGCAGCGTGGTGAGCGCCCCTTTGTGTTCACCAACCTCAAGACAGGCGATGGCTTGGACAAGATTATTGCCTTCATCAAGGAACGCGGCATGCTGGCTTGCTGACCCCAGCTTAGCCATGCCGGGGTGGCGGGTTTGATATCAACCAAACCCGCCCAATTTGCCCCATGCCCTTCGGTACCGTTTCCCCCACCACCCCAGACTGCTTCCATTACGATAGGCATAAGGGGGAAAGCATGCATACGCAAACCGACCTACGGCATGTGATTTACGCTTTGTCCGATGCGCTCGACCTTGTGGGGATTGACGATATCAATCACGGCAAACGGGTCGGCATCATGGCTGCCGAATGCATGCGGCTGTATGGCGCACGCAGTCATGAGATCAACTTCATGTTCGATCTGGGTACGCTGCATGACATAGGCGTATCATCCACCCAAACCCACCGTAATCTGCTGCGCGAATTTGATTGGGAAGGCTCCCAGGAGCATTGCATCACAGGGGCAGCGCTGCTGCAGGATTTTGCAGCACTCAGCGAAATGGCCGCCCCCGTCCTGTACCACCATACCCGCTGGGATAAGCTGGTCGAACAAGGCGTACCGGAACCCGTAATTTGGCAAGCCAACCTGATCCTGCTGGCGGACCGGGTGGATGTCATGACTGCACCTTACTACGCTGATAGCAGCATGCTTGAACACGCAAGCGAAATCCGTGAACAGGTACAGATGTGCTCAGGCACCTACTTTGCACCAGAACTGGTGAAACTCTTCCTCGCCACGTCAAAAAGCGAGGCTTTCTGGCTTCAGTTGGAAACACATTCCATCCAACGCTACCTGCAAGACATGTTGCTGCAAGGCCCCAAAAGCCATGCTGACATGAGCGAATTGCGTCAGTTGGCCTCCATCTTCGCCCACATCGTAGATGCCAAGAGTGTGTTTACGGCCAGACATTCCCAAGGCGTAGCATCGCTATCGCGCTTCCTGGGGCAACGAATGGGTGTCAGCCCGGCCCACTGTGACAAGATCGAAATTGCCGGGCTGCTCCATGACTTGGGCAAATTGCGGATACCCGATGAAATCCTGGACAAACCTGGCAAGCTCGACAGCCGGGAACGCCAGATCATCAACACGCATAGTTTTGAGACTTACCAGATCCTGCGCCAAATCAAGGGCTTTGAAGAAATTACTCCGTGGGCGGCCTACCACCACGAAGCACCGGGAGGCAGCGGCTATCCCTTCCACCTCATGGGAGAAACCCTGCCATTGGAAGCCCGCATCCTACGCGTGGCAGACATTTTCCAGGCCATGGTACAAGAACGCCCCTACCGGGCCGGGCTCACGATCGAAGAGGTACGTGATTTCATGCTTGATATGGCGGGGCAAGGCAAGATCGACGGTGATGTCGTCAATGCTGCCCTGTGCGACCTAGATGAAACCATGCGG
Source organism: Uliginosibacterium gangwonense DSM 18521 (assembly GCF_000373965.1). Taxonomy (GTDB): domain Bacteria; phylum Pseudomonadota; class Gammaproteobacteria; order Burkholderiales; family Rhodocyclaceae; genus Uliginosibacterium; species Uliginosibacterium gangwonense. The sequence goes on from NZ_KB892836.1 coordinate 78,051, forward strand.
GTCGCCCTAGTGGTCTGAATACCCTGTAATCAGCCAGCATTGAGTGGCTTTTACCAAGAATCAACAAGCTGTGCGGAGCCGTTTAAAGCATGCGCACAGTTGTCGCCCCGGGCATAAAACTATAGCGAGTAACCCACGCCAAGTGCCACACCCGGCTCACGGCTCGGGCGGGTGACGCAATCCTTCAGCATCAAAGACATCGGCACTTTCAAGGTATTGGTCACAAACCATTTGTTGTAAAGCGTCGCAAGCTCTCCGCTGGACATGACGTTACCCATGGCTTTATCAACCAGGGCGCGGAATGCGGCATCGTCCTTGCACACCATCAGGAGCCATCGGCTCAACCGAAAAGGTTTTTGCGTAATTTATACAAGTTTAATGATTTTGATATTTCCGGTCATTTTCTACTGTTGCCCTACAACGATAGGCATCACGCCTGAGCAAACCACGAATTCATCAAGCTGCGATTCATTTCCCACACCCCATGATGCATCCCCGCAAGGTTTCTCTGCCCCTCGTCCCACGGCTCCATATGTTGGGAAAGTGTCTGAAATAGGCTTGGCGATAACGACTTCCATCCGGGTCATTCCAGATCATAACGGGCATGGAAGGGAAGGATTCGGTACACACCAATTCACCCTCGTCTCCAATCACGGCCCGGCCTGTTTGATCAAACACGGCAACCCCCATCCCCAAAGCTTTGTATTGAACATCGGCGTACCAAACGGGTTCCAGAGGGTTCCCCAACAGAAAACAAGACAGGGTATCAGGGCATCCTGATACGGCATTCAACCACAGCGTCTGCTTGATGTTCCGATAGACGTAATTGCTGATCTCTTCTGTCAAATTTGATTCAATTGTCATCAAACTCCGCAGATGATTCAGGTCATGGGTATGCACGGGCTTGATACCCCGCTTGAGCAAGGTCTCAAAGTAATCGAGAGGAGCACCGAAGTGGGTAAAGTGCTCTCCCTCAGCATAATCCCAGAGTGCATTTTCACTTCTCCCGAAAGGGGACCCATCATAGAGCATCAATGTAGCGCCAGAACCCAGTGCGCTGACCAACCAATACCATATCGCCTGACTACAGTTGGCGCTGAAGAACAATCGATCTCCCGCACGAATATCGCAGTGCAACTGATGTTCTTTCAAGTGCTGCAAAAGTGTGCCGCCCGCACCATGCGCAATGCATTTCAACGCCCCGCTTATGCCATGCGAAAATGTGATATAGAGTGGAAAAGAGAATGGCAACTCCACAAAATCGATTTGCGTAACCGCAGCGTAAGGCGCCAGATGATCCGCCCACGAGCAGACCTTGGGAATCGCCGCCCTTGCTGCATCCATCTCCTTGGCATCACTTTGTACGTAGGGTACAACCACCACGCCCAGCAAATCCGGCAATCGCCCAGCAATCTCGACTACACGCTCCAAGGCAGACTGGGTTTTTCCCTCATGCAAGCAACTGTCTGCCACAAACAAAAGCCTGGGCTGGATCTGGCCGAAACACTCGGAGACATCCTCCACACTACAATCAGGCGCCAGCGCAGAGAAAATCGCCCCCATGCTGGCCGCAGCCAACATCACAACAACCGTCTCCGGTAAAGTCGGCATGTAGGCGGCCACACGGTCGCCCTCGGTGACGCCCACCTTGCGCATGGCGGCAGCACACTGGGCAACCTGAGCATAAAGCTCGTCATGGCTCACGCTACGCCGAACGACATCCTCTCCGCGGAACACCAACGCCTCACCATCGCCACGATTGCGTAACAGGTTGCGTGCGAAATTCAGGTGCGCATCTGGGAACCATTGGGCGCTCAGCATGCCATCTGGTTCAATCAGCGGGGCATCCCCCTTCTCCCCCAAAACCCCACAGTAGTCCCAAAGATCGGACCAGAATTGTCCGCGCAGTGCCACAGACCAATGATGAAACTGATTGTAATCAGCAAATCGCCGCCCTCTGCGTTTTTCAACCTTCCGCCAAAACACCTGCATGTGCGAGCTGGCAGCGGCATAGGGGTCAGGCTGCCACAGTGGGCGTTGACTCATCGGGATGCCTCCGGGAGAACCCAATCATATATCCAGAGCACTCAAATTTTTAGTGTGATCTTTCGGTTTATGTTCTAGCGCAGCATCCATGCGGAGTTTCGCCCGTCAGGGCACCTATCACCGGGCATTTGACGTGCCTTAAACTGGTCAGGCCACTTGCTCGCAAGTATGGGCTACCCTGTGAGAAAATTGCGCTTCGACACACACTGGAGCATTGCAACATGGAATGGCTGGTTATCTGCTTCCCCGGTGGGCGCCACAAGGCCCTGACCCTGAGCTACGATGACGGCAAGATTGCCGACCGCCGACTGGTTGAAATTCTCAACCGCCATGGCTTGAAAGCCAGCTTCAACCTCAATGGCGACAAATTTGGCCGGGATGGCCGCATTGAGCGCAGCGAAGTTGCAGCGCTCTACCAAGGGCACGAGATCGCCGCCCACTCGCTCACCCACCCTACCTTGTCACGCTGCCCGCGCGAGATCATGGTGCAGCAGATTTTTGATGATCGCCGCCGCCTGGAAGATCTGGCAGGCTACCCGGTGCGCGGCTTTGCCTATCCCAATGGCCAACACACCCCGGAACTGCACCGCCTGCTCCCAGAGCTTGGAATCGCCTACGCCCGCACGGTAGACTCAAACGGCCAGTTCCTGCTGCCCACCCAACCCATGGTCTGGCAGCCAACCTGCCACCACAAGGACCGTCTGTTGGAACGCGCAGAAACCTTCCTGGCGCGCCAGAAATCCCAATACCTGGATCTGTTCTACCTGTGGGGACACAGCTATGAATTTGATAACGACAACAATTGGGAGGTGATTGAGAATTTTTCCGTCCTCATGGCTGGGCATGATGACATCTGGTATGCCACCAACATCGAAATCATTGATTACCTTGAAGCAGCACAGCGCCTGCGACTGACTGCCAGAGGAGATGTTGCGCACAACCCTTCTGCCATTTCTGTGTGGATCAGGTATGACAAGCACGATGGCAACACCCAGCACCCGGTCATCTGCGAAGTGCCGCCAGGGGCCACGATCCACCTGCCTCAAGACACGCCAAAGGCATAACATTATTTATAAAATGGTTATGCGAGTAATGCCAAATCCGTCACAAACCATTGCGGATTCTCGATCTCCGACGAACGGCAGGCATAGCAATTGCTAAATCCTGGTGAGATCTTCACCTGGGATAAGAGAAATGGACCAAGCCGTTCTGCAACTTCTTGCTCGTATCAAGATCCGCCTGCGTCACGACAAAGGCATTATCCTCAACACTCAACGCTTCTTCTCAGACCTTGCCTATGCAGGGCAAGTGCTTGATGCGGCAGAAGAAAGCGAAGACGTGGAGCTTGTCACCGCCTCACTGGACATCCGCAACCGTTTAGGCTGGATCAGCGTCCAGGCGCCACATGCCCCTATCACGAGTTCGCCCAATAGCAGTGCAAACAAAGCGCCCCAATCCAGTGCCCCAAAAGCGGAATCCGGGCGCTACGTATTTGGTGCGCGTTCCTGAAAACAGGCCACTTCCAGGCTCATTTGAAATACTCCCCCTCAATGGCGGCGCCTGGACGGTCGGGGGGAAACGGGAGGGCGCTCCTTCAATCCCAAGGCCTGCCGCGAGAGGCGGTCTGCCGATAAATTGCGATGTTGGGGCAGCCAACGCAATTCGATTTGCTCAAAGTGCCCCATCAGAATACGAATGTCAGCAAATAGCGACGAGAGACGCTGCGCTTCCTTGCTGTAGGCATCCAACGACAAACGCACTGCCACATCGCTATCTGACCACACCTGCAAATGGCGTATGCCATGCGCCAAGGCATGTTCAAGCAGGCCGCGCAATGCCAAAGCCTCTGCCTCATTATTGCAGCCCGTGCGGCCCATTGCGACGGAAAAGACCAGTTCCTCGCCTTGCGGCCCGCGCAGAAGCCCGCCAATGCCCATCCGCCCAGGGTTTGGCACGGCTGAGCCATCACACCAACCCTGCCACCGGGCTGAGGTCGATTCACTTTCTTGCCTGTCCACACGCCATCCTGTTCCAAAAGGGTGATCAGCATACAACCCTTTTGGCGCATGGAACATACATCCGCTACAGTAGTTTGCCTTCGCGCGAGATCATGGCCATCTCGATCTTTTCCACTGCACGGTTGTTAGCCAGATTGACTTTCCAGCCTCCCACATCCAGCATGCCTACACGCTTTTGCGCCACACTGACCAGATGCCTGGGGTTCTCGGCTTTCCGCAATACCGTCAGCAAAGTCTGCCCGGCAATAAAACCCTCCAGCCCCGCCGAGGTGGGCGCTTCGTCCATGTACTTGGCCATGGTGCGCTTGAAATTGGTCACGATCGGCACCACGCCATTGACCGGATCAGGCACCACCCGGGATACCATCAGGCCATGGGCCAAGGCGGGGCCGATCAACTGCTGAACCATCTGCACATCAACAGCGGACCCCAGGCAAATGAACAAGCCGGGCAACCGGGTGCGCAAGAGCTTGGTGATCTCAGCCGCAGAAAATGCATCCGCCATAATCACCACCGCCTGCACCCGATCTTTTTCGATTGCACTGACCACGGCGGCCGCGTTGCTTCCGCCTTCCTTGAGCGCATAGGCACGCGGCACCTCGGTATAGCGCTCCTTGATTCCGGCCAACGCAGCATCCCGCACCGCGACCATGGAGGCGGATGCCGTATTGACCAGCGCCAGACGGGATAATGACATCTTGATAAATCGATCCAGGATTGCCACCATCTCGTCTGCACTACTCGGGCGCAGATAGACCGCCCGCCCCTTTGCAGCAGGATGATCGATCCCGGTAATGGGCGCGAAAATTTCAATGTCCGAATTTTTGAAGGATGGCGAATTGACGACGGCCTCTACGCAGGATTCCGAACTCAGCCCAAACAAAACATCGGCACGCTCATCCTCAATCAGGCGCTTGGCATTGGCAACAGCGCGTGCAGGATCGCCACCGTCGTCCAACTGAATAAACCGGATATGGCGCCCGCCAAGCCCATCGCCTGCATTGGCTTGGTCAAACGCCAGCTTGGCACCGGTAAAGTAGTCACGCCCCAAATTCTGCATGCTGCCAGACAAGTCGACGGTCTGCCCGATCACAATCTGACGACGTGCAGCGCTTTCCTGTGCTTGAGCCCGTAACGGGAATGACAAAAAAGACAGTGCAGCCACAGAACTACCCAGAAACGCTCGCCGATCCATCGTGCAACCCCAACTGAAGTGAAGCAAGGCGAACCATTCTGTTCAGCACACATTTCGGCAATGTTACAAGGCGAAGCAATCAACGCGGGACAAGGAACTATTTGGCACCCTCTGCGTAATCAAACAGCCCACCAAATATGAAACACCCCCTCAAATCCGAACAAGATCATTGTATTACCGCAAATTTGCACACATTTACATTCGTCTATACAATACCCACGCATGAATCCTGCCCTATTTTTCATGGCGTAGGAATTATTCCAAAGGTCCGACGCATGCTTAAGCACTTGAAAACAAATCTCCTTGTTTTACCGTTACTGATCGCCACAAGCATATTGGCGGGTTGCGGCGGAGGTGGCGGCGGATCGTCAAATACCACCACGACAACAGACTGCTCGACCTTGGGGCAATTAAGATTTGTGCGCCAGCATGTAGATGATAAATATCTGTTCTACCAATATGCAGGCACAACACGCCCAGAGAACTATCCCTATTCGCCCATCCAGTATTTTGAGGACATCACAGTCAACACGATCCCGAGTATTGATCGGTTCAGCTATGCCATTCCCACCTCACAGGCGTATTCGAGCCTGCAGGAAGGGCAAAGCATGGATCTGGGCATTCGTGGTGAGTACGACCAGAATAATGCACTTCGCATTTCCTACATAGAGCCCAATTCCAGCGCTGCCACGGCTGGCCTGCAACGCGGCGACCAGATCATTGCCATCAATGGCAGCACCGTTACCAGCGCAGGGGTTACCCAGGCCCAGTACGACGCGCTTTTTGCGTCCCCCAGTGGAACCTACGTTTCCATCACCTACCTGCACCCAGGTAACGCCGCCAGTACCGCTGTCAATTTGCGAACCACCACCTACGCCGATACGCCGGTTCCTTTCATCGGTGTTGCAACACTTGGCACAGGCGGAGCGACCAAAAAAGCAGGTTATCTAGTCTTCAACGAGCACACAGTTCCAGCAGAAGGCCAATTGGCAGACGCCTTCAATTCCCTGGCACAAGCCAATGTAACGGACCTCATCCTGGATCTGCGCTACAACCGGGGCGGCTATACCGCAATCGCCTCTGAAGTGGCCTACATGATTGCGGGGAGCACGGCAACCTCCAAAAAGGTGTTTGAGTATGTGCTGCACAACGACAAACATAGCGCCGAAGACTATTACGAGCCCTTCTACAACGCCATGGGGCTGACAACCGGCCGCTACGCTGAGAAGCTCCCTGCGCTCAACCTGAGCCGGGTGTATGTGCTGACATCGGCCTCTACCTGCTCGGCCAGTGAGATGATCATCAACGGCCTGCGCGGAATCGACATCCCGGTCATCATCGTCGGCGGTACCACCTGCGGAAAACCCTATGGCATGCAGCAGGCGGACTACTGCGGGACTTCTTATTTTGCCCTCCAGTTCCAGACGGCCAATGCCAAAAACGAGGGCGGCTATATCTCTGGCTTCACCCCAAGTTGTACCGCCTCGGACGACCTTGCTCACCAACTGGGTGACTCAAACGAGCAAATGCTATCCATGGCATTGAATCACATCTCCACAGGACAATGCAGCACGGGCAGCCCCAGCACGGCAATCGCCTCTACGGCGGGCAAGCGCTCAACACTCAAACCTGTTGTGCCCCCCCAGCACGCGGGAGCCGTGATTCTGCCTCAGCGTTGAAAAGCATCAATTCATACGCCAAAGCCCGCTGCCAATGCGGGCTTTTTCATGTCGGCCCTACCCCGGGCAACGTGGAGCAGGCAATCGGGTAGCCCTCCTGAAATACGCCACTCGCCCTGCTAGGGTTGCAAGGCAAGAAAGTGTCTGAAGCCTGTGCTATATGCAGAGGGGGCCACGCCCCCCTGGCATCACACGCGCCAACCCAGTTGCTCAGGGTCAAAACCACTGAAGATAAATGGCTTTTCCCAGCCCGGATAGGGGAATTGGAATTGAAAAGTTGTAAAACTTATCTGGATTTTTCTTTTGTTTGGACGTAAAGTTGTCAGACATAAGGGTGGCAATTTCAGCCTCCCAAACCAGACCCTGCGTTCACACACCTGGAGGTTATTACCGTGCTTGCCCTGAATCGTTCCAATCTTGCCGAAGGCAAACTCAAGCTTGATGCCAGCGCCCCTTCCAAGCTACCGCCCGTGCGAATCCTGCAGATTGGCGATGGTAACTTCCTGCGCGCCTTTGCTGACTGGATGATCGACATGGCCAACGGTGCTGGGCTGTTCAATGGCGAAGTAACCATTGCTCAACCGCTCGCACGCGGGATTGCTGATCTGATGAACGCCCAGGATGGCCTCTATACCGTGCTGCTGCGCGGGGTGCAAGGTGGCGAAAGTATTGACGCCCGTCGCGTGGTCAGCTGTGTGAAAAAAGCCTTGAACCCCTACGCACAGTGGGCCGAGATGCTGGCCACGGCTCAAGATCCGACCCTGCGCTTTGTGGTTTCAAACACCACCGAAGCGGGTATCGCCTATGTGGATGAAGCCTTTGTTGGCGGCAAGTGCCCGGACAACTTCCCGGCCAAGATCGCCGCGTTGCTGCTGGCCCGCTATATGGCGCTGGGCGCCTCTGCAAAAACCGGCCTGGTATTCCTGCCCTGCGAACTGATCGAAGCCAATGGCAGCAAACTGCGCAGCTACGTGTTGCAACATGCCGAAGCCTGGAAGCTGCCAGCCGACTTCATCACCTGGGTCAAGGATCACAACGTTTTCTGCAACACGCTGGTTGACCGTATCGTTCCGGGCTTCCCCGCAGCCGAAGCAGATGGCCTGTATGGCGAATTCGGGTTCAAGGATCCCCTCCTGGTTGCCGCCGAACCCTTCCACCTGTGGGTGATCGAAGGCCCGGCTGCCATTGGTGACGAATTCCCCTTGCATAAGGCGGGCCTGGATGTTGTCTGGACCAACGACCTACAACCCTACCGTACCCGCAAGGTGCGCATCCTCAACGGTGCCCACACCGCCAGCTCGCTGGGTGCCTATTGTGCCGGTCTGGATACGGTGAAGTCGATGACTGAAGACCCCATCGTCTCCAAGTATCTGAACAAGGTGATGTTCGAAGAGATCGTCCCCTTCGTGCCGCTGCCTGATGCAGAACGCCGCGCCTATGCCGACACCATCATGGAACGTTTTGCCAATCCGCACATCCGTCACGAACTGATTTCGATTGCGCTCAACTCCGTCTCCAAGTGGCAGGTTCGCGTGCTGCCCACCGTCAAGGATTACGCCGCCAAGCATGGCAAGGCTCCGGCCGGGCTGTCGTTCTCGCTGGCTGCCCTGCTCAATTTCTACCACGGCAAATTCAATGCAGCGGGCGAATTTGAAGGCACGCGTGAGGCCGGTGTCTACCCGATCCGTGATAATGCCGATGTATTGGATATCCTGAACACGGCCTGGAAGGCCGCCAAGGACGCAGCAACCTTCACCCAGGTCGTGCTGGCCGATGCCCGCCTGTGGGGTGAAGACCTGACCAAGGTCGCAGGCTTGGCTGAACAGACGGCTGCCGCGCTAGCCCGCATTCAGGCCGTGGGCGTCAAGGCTGCCATGGCAGAGCTGTAATAATGTAGTGTGAGCAGGCGAGTTGCCAAACGCAGATCGCCTGCCCTATTTGGATTTTCCTTTTGGTTTGTGGCTCACCCTGGTACGGGAATGCGAGCCCCAGCGGAGCAGAAAACATGTCTCAATCTTCCGTGATCCGGTTGCACGCCAATGACGATGTATTGATCGCCACCGAGCAACTGATGCCAGGTGCAACAATCGAAACCGAATCGCTCACCATCCGTGAGCTGATCCCCCCCGGCCACAAACTTGCTGCCCATGACATCAAGGCGGGTGAAGCCGTGCGCCGCTATAACCAGATCATCGGCTTTGCTAAAGCCGATATCGGCGCAGGCCGCCATGTGCACGCCCATAACCTGGGGATGGGCGAATTCGAACGTGATTATGGCATCGGCCAAGGTGTGCATGAAACACCCAAGGTTGCCAAGCCCGCAACCTTCAAAGGCTACAAGCGCCCCAATGGCAAGGTCGGCACACGCAACTATATCGCCGTCATTGCGTCGGTAAACTGCTCTGCCACCGTCACACGTGCCATTGCCAACCACTTTAGCAAAGAACGTCTGGCTGCCTTCCCCAATGTGGATGGCGTGATTGCCCTACCCCACCCACTCGGCTGCGGCCTGAATGTGGTTGGTGAAGGCATGGACATCCTGCGCCGCACCATGATCGGCTATGCCAAGCATCCGAACTTCGCTGGCGTCCTGTTCGTTGGCCTGGGCTGCGAACAGAATCAGGTGTTGCCATTGATCGAAAAAGTCGGCGCACATGAAGAAGGCATGCTCCGCCATGTCATCATGCAGACAGAAGGCGGCACCCGCGCAGCGATCCAGAAAGGCATTCAGGAAGTTGAAGCCATGCTTCCGCGTGCCAACAGCTACAAGCGTGAAGAAGCCTCCATCAGCAACCTGATTGTGGGCCTGAATTGCGGCGGCTCGGATGGCTATTCCGGCATCACTGCCAACCCGGCGCTCGGGGGGGCTGTCGATATGCTGGTGGCACATGGCGCCACCGCAATCCTGTCGGAAACTCCGGAAATTTACGGCGCTGAACACCTGCTGACACGCCGTGCAGCCAATACAGAAATTGCCGAAAAGCTGATCGGCCGCATCAAGTGGTGGAAGGACTACACCGCCCGCACTGGCGGAGAAATGGACAATAATCCCTCTGTTGGCAATAAGGCGGGGGGCTTGACGACCATCCTGGAAAAATCGCTTGGCGCAGTTGCCAAAGGCGGCACCACTACGCTCAACGGCGTCTACCTCTATGCCGAATCAATTGATGCCAAAGGCTTTGTCTACATGGACACCCCGGGATATGACCCCGTCTCGGCAACAGGCCAGGCAGCCGGCGGCGCACAATTGATCTGCTTTACCACCGGCCGTGGTTCAGCCTTTGGCTGTGCGGGTGTGCCCACCATCAAGCTTGCGACCAACAACGCTTTGTTTGAACGCATGCGCGATGATATGGACGTCAACTGTGGCGATCTGATCACCGGCACCCCCATGCCGGAAATCAGCCAACGCATCTTCGACGCCATCCTCCGCCACGCCTCAGGCGAAAAGGTGCGTAGCGAAGAGCTGGGATACGGCAACGACGAATTTCTGCCCTGGCAAGTCGGCGCAGTCATGTAACACCCAATCAGTATCATCATCACAAAAACGCCGCTTGAAAGCGGCGTTTTTATTGCTCAAATTTGAGGACGGCTGCGGATACCAGGGGCCGCACTGCTTGGCTGCACCGCAGTCGACACATGCCTTTGGTGATTTATGCCAGCGTTGAATTTTTACTGCGGCCTCTCCGGTGTGCTGAACACCCTGTTTGTTGTAACACTCGCAGACGTCCGGGCTACCCACAGACACCCGCTATTCCTGCTAGCGGGCGTCGCGCTTTGTATCAAATATTAAGTTGATGTGTGAGATCAATGCGGGGCCTCCAGCGTGCGTGCAATGTGTTCAAAGCGTTTAGCCCCAACCCTGATTGACGGACACCTCTCCACATTCGCCACACGACCAGCCCATCAATAAAACTAATTTATCCATCAAAATAACTCTTGTCTTAGCATGGTTTTCGCTGCACACTTGACTTAGGACAACACTTGTTCTTGGAGGATGTGATGGCGCACGAAGAACTCACCAAATTGCCGGGCGGGATGTTGCGGTACAGCTATGTGCTGGATGACAACGAAACCAAAGCGGTTGAGGTATTCGCCCTGGCAGATGTCGCAACCCCCTACAAACAACGCTTCCTGGACGAAATCCACGAGCAGGACTGGATCGTCGATTACGGCTGCAATCTCCAGGATCGGCCCTATAAGGCTGACTTTTTCATTTGCACCACTGACGCAGCCTGGTAGAGCCCCGCACACCAAACACCAGTACGCGGCGGATTGCCACTAACAAAGCGCCAGCCCTGTGACAGATGGGGGCGGCCCTTATTTGCCGAGCAAATCCTTAAGATTGGCAAACGCCTTGAAGCTGGCTGCCTCTGTGCTGGCCTCTTGCCCGCCGCCCGCCTGGGAGTCCAGATAACGGGCATGCTCGTTTTCGTGGCAATAGATACACAACAATTCCCAATTACTCCCATCAGGCGGGTTGTTATCGTGGTTATGATCCCGGTGATGCACGGTAAGCTGCTGTAGATTGGCGTGGGTGAATTCACGAGCGCAACGCGTACACACCCACGGATACAACTTGAGCGCCCGCGCCCGGTAATCCCCTTCCCGCGCCAATGCGTCACGCCGGGCTTGCGCTACAACTGCATCAAGACGTTTGTTATCCATTCCTTCTCCTTGAGGCGTGATTTTCACCCGCATGCGCGAGTCTGTTGATCGTAGTGATCACTCAGGCACAAAGAACCTCACACGAAAAGAAGCCTTTTGCCTGAACACCCGACATAAATTGAACACCAATCGGGATTTCTAGAAAGCAGATTAGCTCAATATCAGCGAGATGAACATGGCTGAATTCACTACTTCTTTCTGAACCTCATGCAATATCATAAAGATCTCTCGCACCCGCTAAGCCCATAAGGCCAGACCCGTGGCATCCAACCAACACAGGTAGGCACGTAAATCAAACTCCAACTGATGGTAATCGGATTCCATATGGCAGCAGAGCTGATAGAAGGCTTTGTCATGATCACGCTCCTTCAGATGCGCCAATTCGTGCACCACGATCATGCGCAGAAATTCCTCAGGCATATCACGAAACAAGCTCGCCACCCGAATTTCCCGCTTGGCCTTGAGCCGGTTGCCCTGCACCCGCGATATCGTAGTATGCGTACCCAAAGCGTTGCGAACGATATGGATCGTGTTGTCGTAACACACTTTGGAGATGGGGGCCGCACCGCGCAAGAACTGGCTTTTGAACTCTAGCACATAGTCATACAATGCCCGTTCGTTACGCACTGCATGCGCATGCGGATAACGCTTGTGCAGCATGGGCCCAAGTTTCTTGCTGGCGATCAGTTCCTGAACCTGTTCTTGCAAACTCAACGGATACCCCGCCAGATACTCAAGCCCCTGCGCCATCACAAACCTTCCGCTACAAAAACATCAACTATACGCGCAACCATACAATCGAAAAAAGGCCATCCCGCAAATGCGAAGATGGCCTTTTGGAGCTGACTTGCTACGGCTTACTTGATGATCACGGTCAGGATAGTATTAGCAGGCACTACCACGCCGGTACGGGCATAGGTCGTCTTGCCGCTCGCCACCGTATCCTTCTGATAGGTATGGGTCGTTGCGCTGAACGAGCTTCCCACGCTGGTTGCTGTCGCCGGAATCACATATGCATAACCACTCAAATCCACCGCGGCCAAGGTGTAACCACCATCAATCTTGGCAGGGAAACCATAGCCACCGCCCACGAAATCGCTTGTACCCAACGCAGAGAAGATGGTGGCACCATAACGTGCGTACTCGTCGGCAAAACCTACACCATTGTTGGACTTGATCAGCCCATCCAAACAATCATAACTGGTCTTGCCTGTAACGCCATCCTGGCAGGTCGTCACCAATTGCTTGAAGATCGACAGGCCATACCGACGATTGAGGAAGCCACCAAAAGACCCACCCAACGCATAGGAGTTATTGGTCAGAGTCCCCCAGTTCACATAGCTCACCCCGCCACCAGATTGCATGTAGTTAGGGGCACGAGCAGTTTGAGTCGGATTGTACCCACTCACCACCGCCTGTGTAATGATGTCTTCGGCCATCATTGCTGTTGTTTCTTCCAGCCAGGTATCATGGTCTGTACCACGTAAAACCAGACGCTGATAGAAGTTGGTCATGTGCATGGCTTCATGCAACAAGGAAGACTTGGTGTATTTGGCGCCGCTAACCCTATAGCAGTTGGCATCAATGAAAAACACCAGGGCCTCGTTGGACTTGGTTGAATAACCCCATCTCGTCCAAGAACTCTGCAATACGTTGTTTGCGTTTGAGAAGTACCCGCACCAATTCAAGGTTCCTGTCTTGTTAATTAGAACGACATTAACGTCTTGCAGATTTGCACCATCCTGAATCAAATCAGCAGAATTAGTTGATGTGGCAGTACTTCCCCAAACATCCCCCACCAAGGCATTCATACGTGCAAGGCCACTGGTTGAGGCACCACAGAACATGCTGACCATATCGCTGATGTTTGCGTCCGTAACCATGGAAGCAGCATTCGGATCGCGCCAGAAGACCACATTACGCCCCGAGGGCAAGCTGCAGGTAGCCACAGCCGTCGTTGCGTAAGACACCGGAGAACTCGAACTGTCCATGGTATCCATCCACGAACGACTTGTGCCCAGAGACGGAGTAGGCATTACAGCCTTGGGAAGACTGCGAATTGCCATATTGGCATTGGCTGTTGCAATAGACTTGCTCTTGAGCAGATCAACAACTTCCTTGTTCCGCTGCATGACCAGTGCATGCCCTTGCTCGCGGTTCTGTTCAAGAGACAGAGTACGCAGGAGATTGGCGTTAGCCGGTTGAGCAGTCATCGCAACATTGGCGGCAGTGCCCATGGCAGGCACAGTCGTTGCAGCGTTGTTGCCGTTGGAAAACAGCAAGGTCACCTGTTTGCCAGCCGAAACCCCGGCAATGTTAATATTGACGCTGGCATTGGAAGCCGCAGTGTTGTTGTAACGCCAGACCCCTGTACCGCTACCGCTATACTGCGTTGGGCTGGTTGCCCCGCAGTTTGTTCCTGTGCAATCAACGGTCAGCGCGTTGGCTGTAGCGGCCACGACACCGACTGTGGCAGTGCTGGTCTTGGTCAGGCCTGTGGTGCTGTTCACAGTCAGTGTGACCGTATAGTTGCCCACGGCAGAATAGCTATGCGACACACTTGTACCGCTGCCAGTCGTGTTATCGCCAAAATTCCAGGCATAGGTCAAGGCAGCATTTGTCGAATCTGTTGCCGAACCAGTGAAAGTAACTGTCTGTCCGACGTTGGCGGTAGATAGCGATGCCGAAATCGTAGGCGTGCTCAGCACTTCCTTGGCAACCACAGTCACAGATTTTGTGCTGCTTGCAGAAAGGCTTGCCGTATTGCTTGCTGTAGCAGTAACGGTATACGTACCAGCATTGGTAAAGGTGTGATTCACGCTCTGCCCGGTCACCGTAGCCGTGTTGTCGCCAAAAGACCAGTTGTAGGTCAGCGACAATCCAGCCGGATCGGTACTGGTTGCGGAGAACGCGACCGAGTCCCCCGCCGCCGGAGCGCTTTGCCCGACGGTAATTGCAGGCGCAGAAGGTGCCTGTTGTGTCTGCCCACCACTACTGGTAGTACCAGCGCTTGAGCTGGATGTGCCGCCGCCACCGCCGCCTCCACCACCACAGGCAGACACCAATGCCAATACACTCAACCCCAGGGCTGTACGCACAACAATTTGGCGCAATACACCCTGCTGTTGAAACGAATTCAGAAGAATCATTTCTAGCACTTTCTTAGTTCTTGATTAATGACTGGTCAAACCACTGCATGCATGCAGATAGCCAACCATTCCCCGGGCACAATTGTAAAGACTTGTAACTTTATTCCCAAACACAATTTGACAAGGACTCGGCATTAAGTAGGTATGGGCCTCAGTTTCTCCGACAAAAGGCATAGATTCCGGCGCAAACGACAGGGCATTTTGAGAATCGTAAAAAACCGCTATGTGATTGATCGATTGGCAATTACAGCCAAACATCTTCATCCCTGCCATGTTGTTCCAAATGCGCTCTTGAAACGGTTCAGCTTGCACCCACCTAGGACTCACCAGGTTAACAACAAGCACTTGCCCGATGGTTCGTTCAATCCGCATCACAATTCTGCTGCTGTGCGTACTGTCTGTACTGGCACTCCTGCATGCTTACATCGGTATGCACGTGGTGGCGGATCTTGGCTTGCCGCACGGGGCAAGCATGTTGGCCTGGGGTGGGCTGATCATGTCCTGTTTGCTGATTCCTGCAGGGATGCTGACCCGCCTGTTTGAAGATCACCCGCTTGCAGACGCGCTGGCCTGGCTGGGCATGAGCACCATGGGGCTGTTTTCATCCTTGCTGGTGCTCACCTTTATACGGGACATGGCCTTGCTGGTGGCCGACTGGCTGGATTACCACTCGGTCGGCTTGCTCACCGATACAGCAATCGCCGTCCCCCTCCTGGCCGTGCTCGCCACCCTGCTGGGGATGCTCAATGCACGGCGCTTGGCCCAGGTGGTAGACGTAGAGGTTCCACTCAAAGGCTTGCCTGCTGCGCTGGAGGGTTTCAAGATCGCCCAGATCAGTGATATCCATGTCGGCCCCACCATCAAGCGGGATTACCTCATGCGTATTGTTGAACGTGTCAATACACTCGGGGCGGATATGGTGGCCATCACGGGGGATCTGGTCGATGGCAGCGTGGCAGAACTGACCGAACATACCGCGCCGCTCGCCCTGTTGCGGGCGCGACACGGCACGTTCTTTGTCACAGGTAACCACGAGTATTACGCCAACGCGCCTGCATGGATCGAGGAAATCCGTCGCCTGGGGCTGCGTGTGCTGATCAATGAACACGTGCTGCTGGATCACGATGGCCAAAAAGTTGTCGTGGCGGGGGTAACCGACTACACAGCGCATCAATTCGACTCCAGTCACCGCAGCGACCCGCACGCCGCCATGGCTGGGGCTCCTGCCGATGCTGGCGCCAAGCTTTTGCTGGCGCATCAGCCACGCTCGGCAACTGCTGCCGCTGCGGCAGGCTTCGATCTGCAGCTATCTGGCCACACCCACGGTGGGCAATTCCTGCCCTGGAACCTGTTCGTACCGCTGCAGCAACCCTTTATCGCCGGACTGCACAGATTGCAGAACCTATGGGTCTATGTCAGCCGGGGTACGGGTTACTGGGGACCACCCAAACGCCTGGGAGCCCCATCGGAAATTACTTGTCTGCGCTTGGTCAGCGCTGGTTCGTGAACATGATGCCCCATTGCACCAATCACATTCCTTTGTCATAATCAATCTAAAACATCATTTTTAAAGTGGTTTTCGCCACGTAAACAGCCATTCCTTTCAACGCAGGATAGGGGCAGAATTGGCGCATCATGAATTTCGATGCATCCACCTTCCCTGCTGACCTGTTACTGCTCGCTGGCCTGCCTGTCATCCTGTGGCTGGGCTGGGCCTCGTTGCGGATAGCATGGCGAGAATTGCTGCTCACTCCGCTCTGGCACCGCTGGGCAGGTGGCGTACTGGTCGTCTGCCTGCTCTGGCGCCTGCACGGGCAGTTGGGAACAGGGCTGGATCTGCACCTTCTGGGCGCCACCCTGGTCACGCTGACCTATGGCCTCCCGCTCGGCAGTCTGTGTCTCATCCTTGGCGCTACGCTGGCTTACGCCACAGGCCCCCACATGGCCTGGACGGCACTGCCCTTGAATCTTCTGCTGGGCGCCCTGCTGCCCGCCCTGATCACCACGGCTGTACAAAGCTTGGCGCGACGGCATCTGCCCGCCAACTACTTCGTGTATCTATTCATCAACGCCTGCCTGGCAGCCGCCTTGGGGGTAATTGCAGTTGGGGTGCTTGCTACCACATTGTTGGCAGGATTCGGCACACAACCCCTGGATTGGTTACTGGACAACTACCTGCCCTACTACCTGCTGATGGGGTTCTCCGAGGCCTGGCTCACCGGGGCTGCCATCGCCCTGATGGTGATCTGGCTGCCCGGCTGGGTCGCATCCTTTGATGACGACGCCTACCTGCGCAAACCCAAATCCTGAAAAATCCAGGCGTCACCAGCGTTGCTCACACCTTTGCCGCAGCCGCCACATAGCGGCGCGCCAACATGGCGCAGACAAAGAGTTGGATCTGGTGATACAGCATGATCGGCAACACGATCACCCCGAGCGTGGGGCTGGCGCCAAAGAGCAACTTGGCCATGGGCACACCAGAGGCCAAGGTCTTTTTTGACCCACAAAAGACCGCCGTAATTTCATCTTCATGCGAAAAACCGAATGCCCGTGCGGTCAAGCGCGTCAACTGCAACACCACGAGCAGGAATAGTGCAGCCCCCATCGCCACTTCGGCCAGCATCAGCAAACCGTGCTTCACCCACAGGCCACCCGCTACCGAATCGCTGAACGAGGAAAACACCAGCAGCAGGATCACACAGCGGTCAAACACATTGGTGTAGCGCTTGTATGTGGCAAACCACTTGCCCCAGACCGGGCGGATCACCTGCCCCAGCACAAAGGGGAGCAAGAGCATGATCGCAATCTTGAGCATCGCCTCACCAACTGGCAGGCTGCCACCTGAGGCGCCAAACTGAAAGCTGACCAGCATGGGGGTGATGAAAATGCCCAACAGGGATGACAAGGTGGCATTAAACACCGCCGCTGGCACATTCCCTCCGGCAGCAGCCGTCATTGCCACGGAAGAAGAGATGGTGGAAGGCAAGGCACACAGATAGAAAAAGCCTGCCATCAGATCAGGCGACAACCAATGCCCCACCAGCAGATTCAAGCCCCACCACAGCAGGGGGAATACCCCGAAGGTAAAGACCTGCACAACGCAATGCAGTCGCCAGTTCAAGAAGCCCGCGCGCAGGCTCTCGGTACTCAGCGCCACCCCATGCAGGAAAAACACCAGAAAAATCCCTGCATCACTCAAGCTATCCGCATGGATCAGCCCACCGCTGCGCCCCACATCAGGGAAAAAAGACGCTGCAATCACAGACAGGATCATCCCGCCCAGAAACCAGTCCTTGGCCAAGCGTTTCAGTAAATCTTGCATGGTTCATTCACTCTATTGCACTTGACCTAAGCTATATCCAAACCCAGACTACCGTCTAACGCCAAAAAGCCAGATCATGCAGCAAAACAGACAACCATCCGTTATCCGTTCCCTACCAGAATACCGGAGCCTGCCTCGCCCCGTGGTAGCCCGCGCAGAATTGCTTCACCCTGGCACGCTGACGCCGTGGCACCGGCACGATTGGTGGCAACTCACCTACGCCCTGAGCGGCGTGCTGGAGCTGGAAACCGCCACCGGCAGCTTCATGGCCCCACCTCAACGGGCCATCTGGATTCCCCCCGGCACAGAGCACAAGGCCACCAATACCGCCCCCACAGAAATGCGCAGTCTCTACATCGATTCCACACTCATGCAGACCGCGCCATCACGCTGCCGGGTTGTCAGTATTACTCCGCTGGCACGCGAACTCATCGTGGCAACCTGCTTACTCCCGCCTGATTATAATGAACAAGCTGCGGCGGGGCGCCTGATTGGTGTACTGGTCGACCAACTGCTGCAACTCCCAGAAGTTGCGTTCAACCTGCCAATGCCCACCGATCCCCGGCTGACGCGCATCTGCGCCGCCTTACAGGCCACGCCAGACGACACCCGGGACATGGTAGCCTGGGGCAAGGAGGCCGGCTTGAGCGAGCGATCCCTGGCGCGGCTGTTCAAACAGCAAACAGGCCTGAGCTTTGGGGACTGGCGCCAACGGCTACGCCTGCTTCTGGCGCTGGCGGCCCTTGAGCGTGGCGAGCGCGTCACCCACGTTGCCCTGGATTCCGGCTACGCCTCCCCTTCGGCCTTCATTGCGGCCTTCCGTCGCAACTTTGGCATGACCCCGATGGAGATGTTCAGCCCCCGCCACCATACGGCAAGCACCTGATTTCTGGTCAAATTTCCCGACGGAACGACTTTTGTCGGCAGTATCACCGCCAAGAGACCCAGCCTGTTCGCCATGCTTGGCGTACTTGTTGCCAAGGGTGGTAAGCTGATGCTGGTTGCACTCGTTGGCATGGGAGCCGGAGCGCACAAACTTTTCAGCCGTAAAAAACCAAACGAATTCGATACGAAACAGTCATGATCAAACTCCTTTTGCTGCTTTTGAGTGGTGCCAAATTCGGAAAGCTTCTGACCACGGGCGGCACCATGCTGCTCTCCGTCGTAGCCTATGCCTGGATTTACGGCTGGCGCTATGCAGCAGGTTTTGTGTTCCTCATGTTCTGTCATGAAATGGGCCACTACATCGCCGCCCGTCAACGCGGGCTGGCGGTTGGATTGCCCACCTTCATCCCGTTCGTGGGAGCCTGGATACAACTAGGCAGCCACCCCCACAATGCAGAGACCGAGGCTTATGTCGGTATCATGGGACCGCTGGCAGGTACCCTTGCAACCGTGCTCTGCTATTTCTGGGCTCGCAACGAGGGGAGCCAATTGCTGCTGGCGATTTCCTACTCGGGCTTCTTTCTGAATCTGTTCAACCTGATCCCCTCACCACCTTTCGATGGGGGTTATGTCACAGCCGCCATCTCACGTCGCATCTGGTTTGTAGGCGTGCCTGTCATGATCGGGTTGTTCCTGTGGCGGCCAAGCCCCGTGCTGATCCTCATCGTACTGCTGGCGGCCCCACAAGTCATGCGGGCGATCAAGAACCGTGAAGAAGATCAACAGTATTACAACATCCCCTTGAACAAGCGCCTCGAATATGCAGCACTCTATATCGGCCTACTAGCTTACCTGGGCGTCATGACGCAGCAGGTACATGACCTGCTGCGACAACCATTGCTCCAGTCATAACAAGGCACTTGCCACACACGCAGCAAAGTACAAAGGGCCCAGGGTCCTACAATGCGCTGATGACTCTTTGCGCCCACCACATGGTTCTGCGAGCACCACCTCACCCACCGCAGATCGTAACATTTCTACCCCGTTGATCTCAGGAAAACCGCCAATCCCCTACTCATGGGTAAAATGGCGGGCATAACCATCACACCAAAACAATGAGACAAACTTCATGCCCGTCAAGCTCGTCCAATCTACGCCTTCCGCCTATGCCTATCCCTTGCTGATCAAGCAACTGCTGCACACGCCACTGGCCTTTGCAGCAGAACAGGAAATCACCTACCAAGGCAAGATTCGCTACACTTACGCGGATCTACGGCGGCGTATCGGCCAACTGGCAAGTGCCTTGGGCAATCTGGGCGTAGAGGCGGGGCACACCGTGGCGATGATGGACTGGGACAGCCACCGCTATCTTGAATGCTTCTTCGCCGTACCTATGATGGGCGCGATCCTGCAGACTGTGAATGTGCGCCTGTCCAGCGAGCAGATTCTCTACACGCTCAACCATGCCCAAGCCGAAGTCTTGCTGGTCAACCGCGAATTCCTGCCGATTTTGGCTGCGATTGCCACGCGCCTGGAAACCGTGCGTACCTTTGTGCTGATCAACGATGATGGCCCCGTCGAGGCAACACCCGTCAGTTTTTCTGCCGAATATGAATCCATGCTCGCCCAGGCGGGCAGCGATTACGACTTCCCGGACTTTGACGAAAACGCCCAGGCCACCACTTTCTACACCACTGGTACCACGGGTAGCCCCAAGGGCGTGTACTTCAGCCACCGGCAATTGGTCATGCATACCCTTTCAGTGGCGGCAGCCATGGGGGGTTCCCCTGTGCATGGGCGTTTGCACAGGGAAGACGTCTATATGCCGGTGACCCCGATGTTCCATGTGCATGCCTGGGGCTTCCCGTATATTGCCACCATGATGGGCCTCAAACAGGTCTATCCCGGT
The DNA here is from genome assembly GCF_000373965.1 of Uliginosibacterium gangwonense DSM 18521. Lineage (GTDB taxonomy): Bacteria > Pseudomonadota > Gammaproteobacteria > Burkholderiales > Rhodocyclaceae > Uliginosibacterium > Uliginosibacterium gangwonense. The sequence continues at coordinate 98,922 of NZ_KB892836.1, forward strand.
AAATATATGCCTGAAACATTGCTGCGCCTCATCCGCGAAGAGAAGGTCACATTCTCGCACTGTGTTCCCACCATCCTGCAAATGCTGCTGACCCATGTGCATTCGACACAGACCGATCTTTCAGGTTGGAAAATCGTGATCGGCGGCTCTGCCATGTCACAAGCATTGGCGCAGGCAGCGCTCAAACGTGGGGTGGATGTATTTACTGGCTATGGTTTATCTGAAACCTGCCCGGTGCTCACCCTGGCGCATCTGCATAGCAGTGATCTGGAAGCAGGCCTGGAGGAACAGGCAACCCTGCGTTGCAAGACCGGCCTGCCCTTGCCACTGGTGGACCTGCGCATTGTCGACGCCCAGATGCGAAACGTCGCCCGCGACGGCCTTGCCACGGGTGAATTGGTGGTGCGTAGCCCCTGGCTGACCCAAGGCTATCTGGGTGCGCCACAAGCCTCTGAAGAACTTTGGGCCGGGGGCTACCTGCATACGCAGGACATTGGCAATGTCGATTCCCGTGGCTACATCAAGATCACGGACCGCATCAAGGATGTGATCAAGACCGCCGGAGAATGGACATCCTCGCTGGAAATCGAAAATCTCGTCAGCCGCCACGAAGCCGTGCATGAAGTGGCGGTAATCGGGATTCCCGATGAAAAATGGGGAGAACGCCCGTTGGCACTGGTCGTACTCAAGCCGGAACTCGAAGGCAAAATCACCGAGCATGCCATCCGCAACTTTGCTGCCCACCTAATCGAAACAACGGGCGTTTCGCGTCATGGCGTGTTGCTACAGGTCAATTTCGTCAAGGCCCTGCTCAAGACTAGTGTAGGCAAAATCAACAAACGCGAAATGCGCGAAGCGCGCGCCATACCTAAAGCATAAGCGGTGAGAGACGTGCGCAGATGCCCAGGCTCGTCCATCGGTGAGCCTTCATGAATACTCTCTCGGCATGTCTGAGCCTATTCTTTGCCGCGTTTGTTGCGGCAACACTGCTGCCCACGTCTTCTGAAGCCTTGCTGGCAGCATTGCTTGCCAGCGCCCAGTATCCGGTCTGGCTTTTGCTGCTGGTGGCAAGCCTGGGCAACACCTTGGGCTCGGTGGTCAACTGGCTGTTGGGCCGGGGGCTGATCCGCTTTCAGCATAAGCGCTGGTTTCCCATCAAGGCAGCCGCCCTTGAGCGAGCAACGCAAAGATTCCAACGCTGGGGCATCTGGTGCCTGCTGCTTGCATGGCTACCCATTATCGGCGACCCGCTCACACTCGTAGCGGGTGTGCTACGCGTGCGTTTTCTGCCTTTCCTGAGCCTGGTACTGCTCGGGAAAACCACCCGCTATCTGGTCATCGCCGCGCTGACGGGCTGGCTCATGCCAATCAAATAATTCTACTGCAAGGTCGAATTACTGATTTGTGGGGAACCTGACCCTTGGTAGAAAATACCTGGATAACCCGAAGTCTCAAATCTCTTACTCGGATTGCTGTTCAGCTTCGAATTGCTGATCGATAGCGTTCCGCTCAGATCATTGCTGACAAAGAAGATCGCACCGCCCCCTTCATTGGCCGTATTGTTGTTGATCTGGTTGCCGCACAGGCTCAATTGAAAGGTGTTGCCATCGTTATAGATCGCGCCACCACTACCACCACCGGGTGTGCCATTGCGAGCCGGGTTGGCACCATTGCCCACGGCGGTGTTGTAGGAAAACAGGCTGTTGTACACTGAGCATGACACGCCGATACTGCTCAAGGCCCCACCATTGGAACAGGAATTCCCTAAATCTGCCCTGCCGCCAAAAGTGGAATGCACAACGTACAAAGGCTTGCCCTGGTACTGGTCAAAAGCCCGGATCGCGGCCCCGCCCACATCAGGCCCAGTTGCATCACATTGATTGTTGAAAAAACGGCTGTTGACAACCTTGAGTCGCCCGCCACGCGCCCAGATCGCCCCACCGCCATCCGGCGTCATGCCTTTGGAATTGGCGTTCATAAAGGTGAGGTTTTGCACCGTCAGTTGAGGGGTGTCCTGATTATCGCAGTGCGAAGTTGTCCACACCAGTGAGGAATCACACGTGTTCATATACAGGATTCGCGTACTGCCACCACCACTGAGCGTAACCTTGCCGCCCCCATCGATCACCACTTTGGCCGTTGTGTTGTTATAGACCTTGGCAGGCTGATTCAGGGTGATCGTAACCGGGTCAGCACCACAGTTGAACGTAATCACGCCCCCTTTGGCAACAGCCTGCACCACCGCATCCCCGGTGCAACTGGCAGGGGTGCCGCTACCAATGATGGTGGTCGGGCTGGAGACATCTTCGGCCCCCGCCTCGCCGGGCACCGTGCAAAACCCGGCAGAATTGCCTGCCGCCGGATAGTTGTCGGTAAAAGCCACACCACCCGATGAAGCACTGCCGCCACTTGAGCTGGATGCACTGGCAGCACCACTGCTGCCCCCTCCACCACAAGCGACAAGCAGACACAAAGACAACACAGACGCCGCCATGTTTTTCATAGAATCCCCGTTACAGCAATATGAAATATTTCACATGAAGGTAGCCGCCCCATGCGCAAGTGGTCAAGAAATGCGCAGATATTTGCGACGAACGTAAGGCGCCTCCGATCCACTCAAAATTTAGACCAATAGCATATATCTACCATAAGATGCTTTAACTGGCCGCAGCAAGGCGCGCATTTTTGCAGGGCTTTTGCCAGATACGTTCATACAGGCGAGCGCAATGGCACATACGTGCAAAAACCTCATTCCCTTACAGGTTTTTGTCAGATCGCAACCGTTTATCTGCGTCCAAACACTTTGACGAGCGGCCCGTTTTATAGACTTGACTTTCTACGCACACAACGCAGTTTTTGTGCACACACCAAGCAAGCAATCCCACAAGAAAATTGCAGGTATTTAAGGCATGCCCCTTTGGCCGCACCCAAAAAATCGTGACGTCTGTCGGATGAATTTTCGTGCCAGATCTTGCCAGGCAAGCGATTCAGCCATGTCAAGCCCTTTTCGGGGAAATTGCCTGTATGTAGTCAGGTTTGACAAGCGGGGTACTAGATGTAGTATCCTCGCTTCACTTCGAGATATATCCGCCCCCGCGACCTGCGAGGGGCAGCCTTCCAAAAAAACGTAACACACGGGAGTACGATCAATGGACGACACGATCCGCGACGAGGCCGTTTTGACCCTGAGAGACCAAGAAATTTCTGGCGAAGTGCTGTTGGAGAAATACGCCAAGGGCAATGAAGCCTCGGTAACGGATGTCCGCCGCCGCGTGGCACGCGCCTTGGCCGCCAAGGAAACCGAAGAACGCCGCGCACACTGGGAGGCTCGCTTTGCCGAAGCCCAGGAGGCTGGCTTCATCCCCGGCGGGCGCATCAACTCTGCAGCAGGCACCTCGCTGGCCGCCACGCTGATCAACTGCTTCGTGCAGCCGGTTGGCGACTCGATTACCGAAGAAGTGGATGACCGCCCTGGCATCTACACCGCACTCTCCCACGCTGCCGAAACCATGCGTCGTGGCGGGGGTGTCGGTTATGACTTCTCCAGCATCCGCCCCTCCGGCGCACAGGTCCGTGGCACCCAAAGCCGTGCCTCCGGCCCGGTGAGCTACATGCGCGTGTTCGACCGCAGCTGCGAGACCGTGGAATCCGCTGGTGCCCGCCGTGGCGCGCAGATGGGTGTACTGCGCTGCGACCACCCGGATATCGAAGCCTTCATCCACGCCAAGGACGAAGGCGATCTGTCCAACTTCAACATCTCAGTCGGGGTGAGCGACCTGTTCATGAAGGCCGTGGAAGCCGATAGTGACATCGAACTGGTGCATCGCGCCGAACCAGCAGCCGACCTCAAAACCAGCGGCGCCTATCAGCGCGAGGATGGACTGTGGGTCTATCGCAAGGTGCGCGCCCGTGATCTGTGGGACCAGGTCATGCGTTCCACCTACGATCATGCCGAACCGGGCATCCTGTTCCTGGATCGCATGAATAAGGACAACAACCTCAATTACTGCGAAACCATTGAGGCCACCAACCCCTGCGCAGAACAGCCCCTGCCACCGTATGGCTGCTGCTGCCTGGGTTCGATCAACCTGACCCGCTTCGTCAAGCACCCCTTCACCAAAAAGGCCAAGTTCGACGACGTGGCCTTCGGCAAAGTAGTCGCCACCTCCACCCGCATGCTGGATAACGTGCTGGACGCCACCGCTTGGCCGCTGCAACAGCAGGCCCAGGAGGCCGCCAACAAGCGTCGCGTGGGTCTGGGCTTTACCGGCCTGGGTGACACACTGATCATGCTGCGTTTGCGCTACGACACCAAGGAAGCCCGCGCCATGGCCACGCACATCAGCGAAGTGATGCGCGATTCCGCCTATCTGGCATCGGTGGAACTAGCCAAGGAACGCGGCCCCTTCCCGCTGTTCAATGCTGATCTGTACCTGTCGGGTGGCAACTTTGCCTCCCGCCTGCCCCTGGAGATCAAGGAGCAGATCCGCAAGCACGGCATCCGTAACTCCCACCTGTTGTCGATCGCGCCCACCGGCACCATCTCGCTGGCCTTCGCCGATAACGCCTCCAACGGGATTGAGCCGCCCTTCTCCTGGACCTACACCCGCAAGAAGCGCATGGTGGACGGTACCCACAAGGAATATGCGGTCGAAGACTACGCATGGCGCCTCTACAAGCACCTGGGCGGGGACACCAACAAACTGCCCGCCTACTTTGTGACCGCCCTGGAGCTTTCCGCCCAGGCTCACAAGGACATGGTAGCAGCGGTAGCCCCGTGTATCGACACTGCCATCTCCAAGACCGTCAACGTGCCGGAAGACTACCCCTACGAGGACTTTGAAGACCTCTACATGACGGCCTGGAAAGCAGGCCTGAAGGGGCTGGCCACCTATCGGCCCAACAGCGTGCTCGGCTCGGTACTCTCGGTTACCCCCAGCACCCCGGCGCCAGAAGACAAGAAGACCCCGCACGATGTACAGGTGAGCGATGCCAACCGACGCCTCACAATTCCCAATCTGCCCGCCCCTGTGCTGACCAGCCTGCGTTGGCCGGGCCGCCCGGACATGCCCAATGGCAATCTGTCCTGGACCTACATGCTCAACAGCCCGCAAGGCAGCTTCGCCATCTTTGTTGGTCAGGCAGAAGAAGACAAGGCCAATCACCGCCCCGGCCTGCCCTTTGAAGTATGGGTCAACGGCGCAGACCAGCCGCGTGGCCTCGGCGCTGTCGCCAAGACCTTGTCGATGGACATGCGTTCCAACGACCATGCCTGGCTCAAGCTCAAACTGGATATGCTGGCCCACACCGTGGGCGAATCCTCCTTCGAGCTGCCCTTCCCGCCGCATGGCGAACACAAGCGCGTACCCGGTGTTGTGGCTGCATTCGCCCAGATCGTGCGTTACCGTTGTGAATCTCTTGGCACCTTCGAGCAGGAAGGCAACACCCCCGTTCGGGACGCCGTGTTCAGTGTGGCCGAACCCAAGACCGGTGCGGATGGCACCCTGTCCTGGACAGTGGACATCCAGAACCCGGCCACCAACGAAGACTTCGTGCTGGGCCTGAAGGAAATCACCATGCCGGATGGCATGACTCGCCCCTACTCCATGTGGCTCTCGGGCAACTATCCGCGTGCACTGGATGGACTCTCCCGTCTGCTCTCACTGGACATGCGCGTGGTCGACCCGGCCTGGATCGGCATGAAGTTGCGCAAGCTGCTGAACTACCCGGAACCTCTGGGCGATTTCATGGCCTTCGTGCCCGGCACGCGTCGCCAGCAAAACTGGCCCAGCACGGTCGCCTACATGGCCCGCCTGATCATCCACCGCTACGCCATGCTCGGCGTACTGAACGAGGAAGGCTACCCGATGCGCGAAATGGGCATCCTGGAAACCCCGCGCGAAAAGGATGAACAAAAGCTCATGCAAGGCTCTGCCTGCCCGGAATGCGGCAACCACACCATGATCCGCAAGGATGGCTGCGATTTCTGCACCGCCTGCGGCGCAGTGGGAACCTGCGGGTGATACCCGCTGGTTCATTGTGAGTTGCAGTGATGTGAGCTACATCATATCGTGCGCATAGCTTTGACTGTCAGGCTCCTCTGGAACCTGACAGTCAGTTGGCAAAGCCGCATAGAGGGTGCCCAGCAAGGCTCCACCACCACACAAAAAACAGCCCTTGGTTTGCGCCAAGGGCTGTTTGTGCTTTGGCTCGAATTATTCCTCTTCTTTTGGCCGATATGCAGCCATCAACTGCTGCTGCACATTGGGGGGGGCAGCCTCGTAACTAGCCATTTCGAGCGTATAACTCCCCTGCCCGCCAGTGATGGATTTCAGCCTGTTCTGGAAGTCCCCCAATTCAGCCAAAGGCGCCTTGGCGTTGATGGAGACCATGCCGCTTCGGCCTGTGTCGGTATTGGTGACTTGGCCCCGGCGCAAGGAAATCTCGCCAGACACGTCACCAATGGTGTAATCGGGTACGGTGATTTCCAAATTGACCAGCGGTTCAAGCACAATAGGCCGGGCATTTTTCACGGCTTCGAGAAATGCCTTTTTCCCGGCGGTGACAAAAGCGATTTCCTTGCCATCTACAGGATGAGTCTTGCCATCATAGACAGTGACTTCCACGTCCTGCACCGGAAAACCCGCAATCGCCCCGGCGGTGAGCACCTCACGCACGCCTTTCTCGACAGCAGGAATGAATACACCGGGGATGGCACCGCCCTTCACCTCATCCTTGAAACGGAAGCCGCTACCACGCGACAAAGGTGCAATACGTAGGAAGACTTCGCCAAACTGGCCCGCGCCACCGCTCTGCTTTTTATGCCGATGGTGTCCTTCGGCTGCAGAGGAAATCGTCTCACGATAGGGAATGGTGGGTGGATGGCTGTCGACTTCCAGCTTGTATTGCGCACGCATACGCTCCATGATGCGTCCCAGATGCAGCTCGCCCTGCCCTCTAATGACAACTTCATGAGTCGTTGGATCACTTTCTACGAATAGGCCAGGGTCTTCAATCGCCATGCGGTGGAGGATTTCCACCAGCTTCTGCTCTTCGCCCCGGCGTTTGACGCGCACGGCCAAACCATACACGGCATGAGGTAAGGAAAGCGGTTTGAAGTGTATGACAGAGTCTTCTGGCGCATCATGCAGAACGGAGTCAAAACAAAGTTCTTCAATCTTGGTCAGCGCACAGATTTCCCCTGGCCCAGCGCTATTGATCGGCAACAACTGCTTGCCTTGCAAGGCGTACAGGTGCGCAACCCGAAAGGGTTTGCGCCCCTCACCCACGTAGAGCATGCTATCTGGTGTGATCGTACCCTGAAGCACACGGGCGGTAGCAATCTTGCCCATGTACGGGTCAACTTCGAGCTTGAAAACATGGGCAATCACATGATCGCCTGGCTTGTGGGTGGCATTGAATGCTTCGGCTTCTTCGGCCTTGCCGGAAAACCACTTTTCAAACAGCGGGGGGTTGCCTTCCAGCGGATTGGGTGCAAGACGTGTAATGAAGTCGGTCAGCTCACGCAACCCGACTCCGGTACGTGCGGAAACAAACAGGATCGGCACCAGATGGCCTTCACGCAGCGAGCGTTCGAATGCGTCATGCAAGGCATCAGGTTCGATTTCCTCTCCATTGAGGTAGCGATCCATCAAGGCTTCATCCACCTCGACAATCTGCTCGACAATGGCGCGATGTGCTTCTTCTATGCTCGAAAAATCCGTCGCCCCGCCATCGAAATTAAAGAAGCAATCGACCACTCTGCTGGCACCGTCGGCAGGTAGATTGATAGGCAGACATTCCCGGCCAAAGGCTGATTGCAGCTCCTCCACCACGGCGGCCAGATCAATTCGCTCGGCATCAATGCGATTGACTACAAGCATTCGGCATAACTTGCGTGTCTGTGCCCACAGCATGGCGCGCGACGCACTGATCTCAATACCATTCTGAGGATTGATGACAGTGGCAATGGTTTCCACCGCATCCAACGCAGTCATGGCCTGCCCGGCAAAATCTGGAAAACCTGGGGTGTCGAGTACCTGAATTTTGACCTCACCCTGCAAGAACTGGGCGACGGCCAACTTGGCGGAGTGCTGATGTTCCTTTTCCAGGGCATCGTAATCGCACACCGTGCTGCCCTTTTCTACACTGCCTGCTTGTGGGATGGCTCCTGCAAGCGCAAGCAGGTTTTCAACCAGGGTCGTTTTGCCTGCTCCGGCATGACCCAAGAACGCTAAGGTACGGATGTTCTCAACTACAGGCATAGCGGAGTCTCCTCTTGTGGTGTTCTAAGAATGACACTACACCTACCAAGACAGCAGGGCAATTGCCCTGCCGGCATTTTCACCACTCCGCCCTAATGGGCTTGCTCAGCCCAGTGCCCGCCTTGCCCAAAACAGGCATACTATCGTTTTTGCATCCGTGATCCGGCCATCGAGTACCGCTTGTTCGGCCTCGTCCAGACTCATCTCAAACACTTCCAGAAACTCACCTTCATCCAGCTTTTGCTCACCGGGGGTCAGGTTCCGCGCCAGGAAGATATCGATCTTCTCGCTGGAGTAGCCGATACAGGGCAGCATCATGCCCAGATGTTCCCAGTGCGCAGCCTGGTAACCCGTTTCTTCGAGCAGTTCCCGCTGGGCACAGCCAAGCGGCGTGTCACCTGGATCAATTTTGCCTGCGGGCAGTTCAATCATCTCGCACCCAACCGGATAACGGTATTGACGTTCAAACACCAATACCCCGGGGCGCAGCTCAGCAATCACCACGCAAGCGCCGTCGTGGCGAATGTATTCGCGCTTGGCCTCCTGCCCATTGGGCAGACGCACATCATCTTGAAAGACCTTGAGCAGATAACCCGAATGGGTTTGCTCGCTTTGTAAACAGGTCTCGGTCAGATCCTTCTTCACAGCCAATCTCCCCGCAAAAGCTTGAGGATAACAGCAGCACCCAATAAAAAAGCCAGCAACGGCTGGCTTTTTTATTGATTACGATGGGAGATCCACTACAAAGACGCCCCCACCAACACGGCACAAATGTGCATCAATACATCAGGGAACAGGCCCAATGCCGCAATGAGCAGGCTATTGAACGACAGGATTCCCTTCACACAGGTGCTACCACCGATGGGGCTCAAGTCAGTTGCCTCATCAAAGAACATGACCTTGACCACACGCAGGTAGTAGAAAGCACCGACCAAAGAGGCCAACACTGCAACCACTGCTACCCAGAGGTATCCTGCAGAAATCAGGGTATGCAGGATGTAGAACTTGGCAAAGAAACCCACAAAGAACGGGATACCGGCCATGGAGAACATCAGGATGGCCATCATCCCGGCCCACCAGCTGCTGCGCTTGTTCAGCCCCTTGAAGTCTTCGATTCGTTCAGATTCAAACCCTTGGCGAGAGAGCAGCAAGATCACCCCAAAAGTAGCCAGAGCCGTCACCGCGTAAGTCAGCGCATAGAAAAGCGAACTGCTGTAGGCGTTGTAGTTGTAACCACCCCAGTTGTGCACCCCAGCCATACGCCCACAGACAAGGCCTAGAACCATGAAACCCATATGGGAAATCCCGGAATAGGCCAGCATGCGTTTGAGGTTGGTTTGTGCGATGGCCGTCACGTTCCCTAATACGATAGACGCGACCCCTACAATCAGGAGCATGCGCTGCCAATACTCCGACAAATCCCACATCCCAATCACCAGTAGGCGGTAGGCCATGGCAAACGCAGCCAGCTTGGGGGCAGAAGCGATGAACAGGGTCACTGCGGTGGGAGCACCTTCATACACGTCTGGAATCCACATGTGGAAAGGCACCACGCCAAGCTTGAATGCCAAGCCTGCGACCAGGAATACCAAACCAAACAGCAGGACCGTGCGATTGATCTCCGGGCCGGGGTTGGATGCACTCAGGGCGCGGGCAATGTCCACAATATCCAGCGTCTGCGTGGCGCCATAGATCATGGACATGCCGTAGAGCAACAGACCAGAAGCCAAGGCCCCAAGGACAAAGTATTTCATTGCAGCTTCTGTGGAACGGACAGAATCCCGATCCACCGCAACCAGGGCATAGGAAGACAATGACAACAATTCCAGGCCCAGATACACGGTAATCAACGAACCAGCGGAGACCAGCACACAGATCCCCAGGGTCGCCAACATGATGATCAGATAATATTCCGGCGAATCCAGATCACGATCACGCAAGTAGCGACGACCATAAATCAATGCCAGCGCGACACACAGGCAAGCGGCGCATTTGATGACGTCGCCCACTGGATCATCAAAGAACATCTTGCCGAAGGTGAAATCGACCGCATCAATCGTCGCAATGTGATAGGTAGCCAGTGCCAGAAGCGTCACCAGCGAGACCCAGTATGCCACTGCGGCCCCGGTTGCACGGCGGCAAAATGAAATCACCAGCAAGAGCGCCACAATCACGCCAGCCTGGAACAGCTCTGCCGAAGCGGGAAGAAAATTTGGGATCTGGAAGTCCATCATACGCCTGTGCGGTTAAGCCCTTGTTCTTTGAATCACAATTTGCCCGCAGCCACATGCTGGAGCAAGTCAGCCACGGAAGCGTGCATCAATTCAGTCACCACTGCCGGATAAACCCCCATGCCGAGCACGCAGATTGCCAAAATGGCAAGGAACAGCCCTTCGCGGCGATTGATATCGGTAAGCACACGCACGTGGTCATTGGCAATTTCGCCAAACACCACCCGCTTATACATCCAGAGCGAATAGGCAGCCCCCAGAATCAAGGTGGTGGCAGCAATAAAGCCGATCCAGAAATTGAACTTCACCGCCCCGAGGATGACCCAGAATTCACCCACAAAACCACTGGTAGCTGGCAGACCGCAGTTGGCCATGGCAAAGAGCATGAAGAACACAGCAAACTTGGGCATGGAATGCACCACACCACCGTAATCGGCAATCTGACGGCTATGCATGCGGTCATACAGCACGCCGATACACAGGAACATGGCCGCCGAAACAAAACCGTGGGAAATCATCTGCACCAGGGCGCCTTCCATGCCAATGGTGTTGAACATGAAAAAACCCAGGGTTACGAACCCCATGTGGGAGATTGAGGAATAGGCCACCAGCTTCTTCATGTCGGCCTGCACCAGCGCAACAAAACCGATGTACACCACAGCGATCAGCGACAAGGTGATCATGAACGGCGCCATCTCTTGCGCGGCATCCGGCACGATGGGCAGGGAGAAGCGCAGGAACCCGTAGGCCCCCAACTTCAGGGCAATGGCAGCCAGCACCACGGAACCACCGGTAGGCGCTTCCACGTGGGCATCCGGCAACCAGGTATGCACTGGCCACATTGGCACTTTCACGGCAAACGAAGCCAACAGCGCCCAGAATATCCAGGTCTGCTCACGCATCGTGAGTTCCACGCCACGCCAATCGGTGATATCAAAACTACCAGAGCTGCGGAACAGGTAGATAAATGCTAAAAGCATCAACAACGAACCCAGCAGGGTATAGAGGAAGAACTTGATGGCCGCATACACCCGGTTCGGACCGCCCCATATCCCAATTGCCAGGTACAGGGGAATCAGCGATGCCTCGAAGAACACATAGAACAGCATCCCATCGAGTGCGCAGAAGATCCCATTCATCAGGCCGGACATGATGAGGAAGGCCGCCAGATACTGCGCCACCTTGGTCTGCACCACCTCCCACGCAGCAATCACCACGATGATGGTGATGAAACTATTGAGCAGCACAAAAGGCATCGAGATGCCATCCACCCCCAGCACATACTGGATGTTGAAGTAGGTGATCCACTCATGCTGCTCAACGAACTGCATCTGGGCACTGCTTGCGTCAAACCCTACATACAATGGCAGCGTGATCGCAAAACCGGCCAAGGCCGTGAGCAACCCCATAAAGCGTGCCACCTGGGCATTGCGATCGGAGCCAGTCGCAAGGACGAGCAGACCCCCCAGGATGGGGATCCAGATCGATAAACTGAGATAAGGCACTGCACTCATCTTGGGAATCCGTTATTAGTCTTTGTTCGAATGATCAATACATCAGGACGCACGCAGCCCGGCCATCAGGTAAGGCAACCATGCCACCAACAGCAACACCAAGCCGAGAATCATCCAGAATGCATACTGATAAACCAGACCGCTTTGCAGGCCACGGCTCAGTTGCGAAATCGAAGCAACCAGACGGGCACTGCCGTTGACGATCAGACCATCGATCAAGGTCTGATCCCCTGCCCGCCACAGACCACGTCCCAACATCCGGGCACCCGCAGCAAACACCACTTCGTTGAAACGGTCGAAGTAGTACTTGTTTTCCAGCAAGGTATAAATCCAGGAAAAACGCTTTTGGATCGCTGCCGGAATATCCGGGCGCTTCAGGTAGAAGAACCACGACAGCCCGACTCCTGCCATGGCCAACCAGAACGGCAACTGGGCCAAACCATGCGTAGCCATGTTGAACGGACCATGAAACTCGCTTCCGATCTCACCCAACACATTGTGGGACTCAGCAATCTTGATCGCCCCTTTGAACCAGTCACCAAAGAGCATAGGATCAATTGTGAAGAAGCCAATGATGAGCGAAGGAATCGCCAGCAGAACCAGCGGCAGGGTCACCACCCAGGGCGACTCATGCGGCTTCTCGCCGGGAGCCAGACCATGGTGGTGGTCCGTAGTCGCCTCTTCGTCCGCGTGATCACCATGGTGATCATGGGCATGACCAAAACGTTCCTTGCCATGGAAAACCATGAAGTACATGCGGAACGAGTAGAAGGCGGTGACGAACACCCCGGCAATCACACAGAAATAGGCGTAGCCAGAACCGGGCAGATGCGAGAGCTGCACGGCTTCAATAATCGAATCCTTTGAATAGAAGCCCGAGGTGAAGGGCACACCAATCAGCGCCACAGAACCAATCAACGATGTGATCCAGGTCACCTTCATGTACTTCCACAGCCCGCCCATGTTGCGCATGTCCTGATCATGGTGCATGCCGATGATCACCGAACCCGCGCCCAGGAAGAGCAGAGCCTTGAAGAATGCATGGGTCATCAGGTGGAACACGGCGGCAGAATAAGCGGAAGCGCCTAAGGCCACTGTCATGTAACCCAGTTGGGACAAGGTGGAGTAAGCCACCACACGCTTGATGTCGTTCTGCACGATCCCCAGGAAGCCCATGAACAAGGCCGTGGTGGCACCGATGATCATCACGAAGGACAAGGCCGTTTCCGACAATTCAAACAGCGGCGACATGCGCGCCACCATGAAGATCCCGGCCGTCACCATGGTGGCAGCGTGGATCAATGCGGAGATGGGGGTTGGGCCTTCCATCGAATCAGGCAGCCACACGTGCAACGGCACCTGTGCGGATTTACCCATCGCGCCGATGAACAGGCAGATACAGGCTGCCGTGAGCAAAGGCCAGCCGGTGGAGGGCACCACCATCTCGACCAGTTGCGGAGCCTTGGCAAACACCTGGGCATAATCGAGCGTATTGGCAGAAGCCGCGATCAGGCCGATGCCCAACAGGAAACCGAAGTCCCCCACCCGGTTGACCAGGAAGGCCTTGAGGTTGGCATAAATGGCTGTGGGGCGTGTATACCAGAAGCCGATCAGCAGGTAAGAGACCAAGCCTACCGCTTCCCAACCGAAGAACAGTTGCAGGAAGTTGTTGCTCATCACGAGCATCAGCATCGAGAAGGTAAACAGCGAGATGTAGCTAAAGAAGCGTTGATAACCAGGGTCTTCGGCCATGTAGCCGATGGTGTAGATGTGCACCATCAACGACACGAAGGTGACCACCAGCATCATCATGACAGTCAGATTGTCGATCAGGAAGCCGATCTCAAACTTGAGGTCTCCCGAAGTGGCCCAGGTGTACAAGGCGCCATTGAAAGTATGACCCGCCTGCACATCGAAATAGATCAACAGGGAAGCCACAAAGGCTGCGGCCACCCCAAGAATCGTAACAATGTGCGCACCCGAGCGACCAATCTGTTTACCAAACAGGCCCGCCAGAATGGCTCCGACCAGCGGCGCCAAGGGGACGAGAAGATAGAGGTTCTGCATGGAAGTCATCTGTTCTCAACCCTTCAGACTGTCGAGATCATCAACATGAATGGAACGCAAATTACGGAACAGCACAACCAGAATCGCCAAGCCGATGGCTGACTCCGCCGCTGCCACCGTCAGGATGAAGAACACAAAGATCTGGCCTGCCGCATCCCCCAGATAGGTGGAGAAGGCAACAAAGTTGATATTGACTGCCAGCAGCATCAGTTCAATGGCCATCAGCAAGACAATCAGGTTCTTGCGGTTTAGAAACAGACCCATGACACCAATGGAAAACAGCAGCGCTGCAAAAATCAAAACGTGAGAGAGAGGCACATTCATTTGTCTGTTTCTCCAGCCGGGGTCTCCACGAAATCCTTGGTCTGCGCCGGGATCGAATGCACCACCATGCGATCTTCGGCGCGGACGGCAATCTGCTCAGACGGCTCCATGTAGCGCACGCCCTTACGATGACGCAAGGTGAGCATCACAGCTGCAATCATCGCCACCAACAGCAGCAGAGAAGCTAATTCAAACGGATACGCATAATTGGTGAAAATAAGCGTCGCCAACATCTTCGTATTGCTGAACTGCGCAGGCAGCGACACTGGCGAGGGCATGTTTTCGGCACGGAAATACTTGCCGTTGAGCACCAGAGCCATCTCGGCGGCCATTACCAGGGCCACGATCAGACCCAGGGGCAGATAGCGCCAGAAGCCTTCGCGTACCCGCTCGATGTTGATATCCAGCATCATCACCACGAACAGGAACAAGACCATCACCGCGCCGATATAGATCAGCACGATGGCGATGGCGAGAAACTCCGCCTGCATGAGCATCCAGATCATACCTGTGGTAAAGAATGCCAACACAAGGTAGAGCACCGCATGCACTGGGTTACGCGTAGTGATCACGCATAACCCGGCAAACACCGTGATGGCGGCGAAGAGGTAAAAACAAACAGAAGTAAAGGTGAAGTCCATGTAATCCTCTGTAGGCGGCGTTCAGCGATACTTCGCCTCGGTCTGGCGATCTTCGGCAATCTGCGCCTCGTAACGATCCCCCACCGCCAGCAGCATCTGCTTGGTGTAGTAGAGATCGCCGCGTTTCTCGCCGTGATACTCGAATACCCGTGTTTCAACAATGGCATCAACCGGGCAGGCTTCCTCGCAGAAACCACAGAAAATGCACTTGGTCAGATCAATATCGTAACGCGTAGTACGGCGCGAACCGTCATCACGCTGGGCAGACTCGATCGTGATTGCCATGGCCGGGCAGACCGCTTCACACAACTTGCAGGCAATGCAGCGCTCTTCCCCGTTGGGGTAGCGGCGCAAGGCGTGCAGGCCACGGAAACGCGGGCTTTGCGGCGTTTTTTCTTCCGGAAACTGAACGGTGATCTTGCGGGCAAAGAAGTGCCGTCCCGTCAGGGCCAGGCCCTGAATCAATTCCGTCAACAGGACGGAGCCAAAAAATCGTCTGACAACGCTCATGTTCTCACTTCCAGATCGACAGCGGCGACATGACCCAGGCGCCAGTGATGATTACCCAAGCCAATGCAAGCGGGATGAACACCTTCCAACCCAGACGCATGATCTGGTCATAACGAAAACGGGGGAATGTCGCCCGCACCCACAAAAACAACAGCAGGATGACAAAGATCTTGGCCGCCAGCCAGAACAGGCCATCCGGCAGGAAGCCCACTGGAGAGAGCCATCCGCCCAGGAAGAAGGTTGCAGTCAGGGCCGACACCAGGATCATGTTGGCATATTCGGCCAGGAAGAACAGCGCAAAGGCCATCCCGGAGTATTCGATCATGTGTCCGGCAACGATTTCGGACTCGCCCTCCACCACGTCAAACGGTGCGCGGTTGGTTTCAGCCACCCCCGAGATCAGGTAGACCAGGAACATCGGCAGCAGCGGCAGCCAGTTCCAGCTCAGGAAGCCAAGCCCTTTGCTGGCAAAGATCCCTTGGTTTTGCGCCATTACAATGTCATTGAGGTTCAAAGAACCCGAAATCATCAGCACGCACACCAGCGCGAAGCCCATCGCCAGTTCGTAGGACACCATCTGCGCGGCTGAACGCATCGCCCCCAGGAAAGCATACTTGGAGTTCGAGGCCCAACCGGAAATGATCACGCCATATACCCCGAAAGAGGTGATCGCCATCACATACAGCAGGCCCGCATTGATGTCCGCCAGAATCAGGTTCTTGGAGAACGGCACCACAGCCCAGGCAGCCATTGCTGGAGCAATCGCCATGATCGGGCCGATGAAAAACAGCCCCTTGCTGGCGCGGGACGGCAGGATGATTTCCTTGAACATCAGCTTGATGCCATCCGCCACTGGTTGCAGCAGGCCGAACGGACCCACACGGTTCGGGCCGATCCGCACCTGGATGTAGCCGATCACCTTGCGCTCAAGCAGCGTGAGGTAAGCCACACAGCCCATCAAGGGGGCGACGATGACGACGATCTTGACCAGCGTCCACACCAAGGCCCACAGGGTCGGGCCGAGGAGATGGGTGCCAAATGTCTGAATCTGTTCAAGCATTAGATCTGCTCCACGCTGAGTTCGGCAAATTGGCTACCCAAAGCCACAGTCGAGGCATGCGCTGTCGAGACCCGCACACATCCGGCAGGCACGGCTGCATCTGCAAGCACACGCAGCACGGCTTCACCGGCTACGGATTTCACCCGGGCTTCAGCCTTGTCCGTCAGCCCCAGAGCCTGCAAGGTGCTGGCATGGGCACGCAGCGCCGGGGCTGCAGCATCACGCGTCTTCTGCAAGGAAGTTGCCCGTCGTACCAGGGGGTCAGCAAAATACAGGGGAACGTCAGCAATGCGCTGCAAACCAGCAGGGACCTTATCCAGCTTGGGCTGCACGCTTTCGGACGCATTGCTCAGGGCCGCTGCCACATCCTCCGGCAGCGCTTCTGCACGCACCTGCTCGGAGGAATCGTAGTCGAAACCTTCCAAGCCGAACAGATTGCCCAGCACGCGCAGTACCTTCCAGGCCGGTCGGGTCTCGCCCACCGGGGTTGCTACGGCGTTGAAGGACTGAACACGACCTTCGGCGCTCACAAACGTGCCAGAGGTCTCGGCAAACGGAGCAATCGGCAACAACACATCCGCATATTCGCGGGCCTGACCGACAAAGCTGCCCAGGTGAATCACGCTGCCAGCCTGTGCCAGCGCTGCCCTGGCGGCAGCACCATCGGCAGAGTCGAGTACGGGTTCAACCCCAAGCAGAACATAAGCCTTACGCAGCGAAGTGAACATCTCCTTCGCATTCAAGCCAGTCTGCGGCACGGCCTTCGCCAGATAGGCACCTGTGCTATTAGCAGCTTCGCCCAGCACGCCGAGCGTGGCACCTGCCAGACGGGCAATCTCACCAGCTAGCACCTGGATTGAAGCCGCGTTCGGGTGTTGCACAGCCAGATTACCCAGGAACACCGCACGCTTCTGTCCTTGCAACAGGGCATCCGCTATCGCCTGGGCGTCTTCCCCCACCTTCACCAAGGCAAGCAGGGCGACGCAAGATTCAGCCGCTGCAGTACCAGTCGTGGCGACCAGTGCCGCCAACACTTCGGCAAGCTTGCCAACAATAGCGGCGGGAGCCACTACGGCTTGCGCAGCCAGCGGGATCAGCCAGTCATCGCCATAGGCATTGACGCGAGCGAGCTTGCCGCCACGCCGCACGGATTGGCGCAGGCGTTGCGCCATCAGCGGGTGATCCTTGCGCAGGAAACTGCCGATCACGAGGGTGGCATCCAGAGTACTCAACTCGGCAACGGGCAGACCCAGCCAGGGCGCGCCCTTGCGCTTTCCATCTAGCGAAAAGTCACTTTGGCGCAGGCGGCTGTCAATGTTGTCGGAACCCAAGGCACGCAAGAGCTTTTGAGCCAGGAACTGTTCCTCAACCGTGCTATGTGGGGAAACCAGCGCTGCGATCTGCTCGGCACCGAATTCACCCTTGATATCCTTGAGCGTACGGACCACGTATTCGAGCGCCGTCTGCCAATCCACGGTATGCCATTGCCCATCATGCTTGATCTGCGGTGCAGTCAGGCGGTCTTCGGCATACAGACCTTCGTAGGAGAAACGATCCTTGTCCGAGATCCAGCATTCGTTGATCTCTTCATTTTCCAGCGGCAGCACACGCATGACTTTGCCATGCTTGACCTGCGCAACGATGTTGGCACCTAGCGAATCATGCGGAGCCACAGATTTGTAACGCGTCATTTCCCAGGAGCGGGCACCGAAGCGGAAAGGCTTGGAGGTGAGCGCGCCAACCGGGCATAGATCAATGGCGTTACCGGAGAGTTCGGAATCCACCGAGCGATCGATAAAGGCCATCACCTCGGAGTGTTCGCCACGACCCGCGATCCCCAGCTCCATCACGCCGGAGATTTCCTGACCAAAACGCACGCAACGCGAGCAATGGATGCAACGCGTCATGTCGGTATTGATCAGCGGGCCGAGGTTCTTGTTGAACACGACACGCTTTTCTTCCTGGTAGCGCGAAGCAGAGGCTCCGTAGCCCACCGCAAGATCCTGCAACTGGCATTCACCACCCTGGTCACAGATCGGGCAATCCAGCGGGTGATTGATGAGCAGGAACTCCATGACCGCACGCTGTGCCTTGGTCGCCTTTTCCGAATTGGTGGTGACCTTCATGTCTGCGGCCACAGGCGTAGCACAGGCAGGCACGGCCTTGGGCATCTTCTCCACCTCTACCAGACACATGCGGCAGTTGGCGGCGATGGACAGTTTCTTGTGGTAGCAGAAATGCGGAATGTGCTTGCCGATTTTGTGCGCAGCTTCCATCACGGTGCTGCCGGGCGCCACTTCCACTTTCTGGCCGTCGATTTCGATCTCTAGCATGCTCAATCCTGGGCCACGTAAATCCGACTGCCTTCACGCTGCAATTCCACCGGAACCAGACAGCGCTTGTTTTCAATGTGATACGCGAACTCGTCGCGGTAGTGCTTGAGGAAGCCACGCACCGGCATCGCCGCCGCATCCCCCAGGGCACAGATGGTGCGCCCCATGATGTTCTCAGCAACATTGTCCAGGAGGGCGAGATCATCCGGCCTGCCCTGCCCGTTCTCGATCCGGTGCATCATGCGATACATCCAGCCCGTACCCTCACGGCAGGGGGTGCACTGGCCGCAGGACTCTTCAAAATAGAAGTAGGACAAGCGTTCAAGTGCCTTGACCATGCAGGTGGATTCATCCATTACGATCACCGCGCCGGAACCCAGCATTGAGCCGGCCTTGGCGATGGCATCGTAATCCATGGTGGTCTCCATGATGATGTTCGCAGGCAACACCGGGGCGGAAGAGCCGCCGGGGATCACTGCCTTGAGCTTGCGACCACCGCGCACGCCACCTGCCATTTCCAGCAGTGTGGCAAACGGAGTACCCAGGGAAACCTCGTAGTTGCCCGGACGATTGACGTGGCCGGACACCGAGAAAATCTTGGTGCCGCCGTTGTTCGGCTTGCCCAATCCCAGGAAGGCTTCTGGCCCCATGTTCAGGATAAAGGGAACAGAGGCGAAGGTTTCGGTGTTGTTGATTGTAGTCGGCTTGCCATACAGGCCGAAACTGGCGGGGAACGGCGGCTTGTAGCGCGGCTGCCCCTTTTTGCCTTCAAGCGACTCCAGCAGACCGGTTTCTTCACCGCACACATAGGCGCCATAGCCGTGATGGGCGAAGAGGTCGAAACTGAAATCGGAACCGAGGATACGCTGCCCCAACAATCCGGCTGCGCGTGCTTCGGCCAGCGCTTGCTCGAAACGCTCGTAGATTTCGAAGATTTCGCCGTGAATGTAGTTGTAGCCTGCCACGCACCCCATCGCATAACCCGCGATGATCATGCCTTCAATCACGGCATGCGGGTTGTAACGCAGGATGTCACGATCCTTGAAAGTGCCCGGCTCGCCTTCATCCGAATTACAGACAACATACTTCGGCCCGGTATAAGCCTTCGGCATGAAGCTCCACTTCAGGCCGGTGGGGAAGCCCGCACCACCGCGCCCACGCAGATTGGAGGCTTTCAGCGTGGCGATCACATCTTCAGGCGCAGTCTTGTCGGCGACGATCTTTTTGAGCGCTGCATAACCACCGCGCTTGACGTAGTCATCCAGGCCCCAACTGCGATCACCATCCAGATTGGCCAGTATCAGCATTCCATTCTTGGTGGCGCTCATTTGGACAACTCCTCGATGAGCTTGTCGATTTCCACCGTGGTCATCTTGCAGCACATCTTGTGGTTGTTGTGCAGCATCACAGGCGCATCGCCGCAGGCGCCCATGCATTCACCTTCCTTGAGGGTGAATTTGCCGTCTGCCGTGGTTTCGTTGAAGCCGATCCCAAGCTTGGCCTTGAGATATTCAGCCGCATCGACGGCACCGGAGAGGGCGCAGGGCAGATTGGTGCACACGGTGATCTTGTGCTCGGCCACGGGCTTGAGATCGTACATGTTGTAGAAGCTTGCCACCTCATACACAGCCATAGGAGGCATGCCAAGGTAATTGGCCACTTCTTCAATCGTTTCGCTGGAAAGCCAGCGCTTTTCCTGCTGCGCAATGCGCAGCGCCCCCATCACCGCCGACTGCTTCTGGTCAGTGGGGTATTTGCTCACTTCGCGGTCAATGGACCGCAGGGATTCAGCGCTCAACATAATCAGTCAGTTCTCAGCGGTCGATCTCGCCAAACACAATATCCATGGTACCGATGATTGCCACCACGTCTGCAATCATGTGGCCCTTGGCCATTTCTTCCATCGCTGCCAAGTGGGCAAAACCTGGCGCGCGCAATTTCAGGCGCCAGGGCTTGTTGGCTCCGTCGGAGATGGCATACACACCAAACTCACCCTTCGGATGTTCCACTGCCGCATAAGCCTCGCCTTCAGGCACATGCATACCTTCGGTGAAGAGCTTGAAGTGGTGGATCAACTCCTCCATATTGCTCTTCATCTGCTCGCGCTTGGGCGGGGCGACCTTGTAATTATCCGTAATCACCGGACCGGGGTTGGCACGCAGCCACTCGATACACTGGCGGATGATACGGTTGCTCTGCCTCATTTCTTCCATGCGCACCAGATAGCGATCGTAGCAATCGCCATTGACGCCCACCGGAATATCGAAATCCAGCTTGTCATAGACTTCATAGGGCTGCATTTTGCGCAGATCCCACAGAATGCCGGAGCCACGCAACATCGCCCCCGTGAAACCTAGGGACTTGGCACGCTCGGGGGAGACCACGCCGATGCCCACGGTACGCTGCTTCCAGATACGGTTATCCGTCAGCAGGGTGTGGTATTCAGCCAAATACTTCGGGAAGCGCTGCGTGAAATCATCCAGGAAATCCAGCAGTGAACCTTCACGCGCGGCATTCAGTTCCTTTACCCGTCCAGCATTTTTGAATTTGGAGACTGCGTACTTGGGCATGGCATCGGGCAGATCACGATACACACCACCCGGGCGATAATACGCAGCATGCATACGAGCACCTGAGACAGCCTCATACGCATCCATCAGATCCTCACGCTCACGGAAGGTGTAGAGCACCATGGTCATGGCGCCGATATCCAGGGCATGCGTACCGATGTTCAACAGGTGATTGAGCAGACGGGTGATCTCATCGAACATCACGCGGATGTATTGTGCGCGCAGCGGCACTTCAATACCCAGCAGACGTTCGATTGCCATGCAATACGCATGCTCATTGCTCATCATGGACACATAGTCGAGCCGATCCATGTAGGGCACCGACTGAATCCAGGTGCGTGTTTCAGCGAGTTTTTCCGTGCCGCGATGCAAAAGACCAATATGCGGATCAGCGCGTTCAACCACTTCGCCATCAAGCTCCAGCACCAAGCGCAACACGCCGTGCGCTGCGGGGTGCTGTGGCCCAAAGTTGATTGTGTAATTACGAATTTCAGCCACGGGCGCCCCCATAAGACTCTTCACGGACGATGCGCGGAGTAATCTCACGCGGCTCAATCGTTACCGGCTGGTAGATCACGCGGCCCTGTTCTGCGTCATAACGCATTTCCATGAACCCGGAAACAGGGAAATCCTTGCGGAACGGATGGCCCACAAAGCCATAATCGGTGAGGATGCGCCGCAGATCGGGGTGCCCCTCAAACATGATGCCAAAGAAATCAAAAGCTTCACGCTCGAACCAATTGGCCGAGGACCAGATGTCATTGACCGAGGCCACAACCGGGAACTCGTCGTCATCGGCATACACCCGCAAGCGCAACCGCCAGTTATGGCGCAAAGACAACAGGTGGGATACAGCCGCAAACCGTTTGGCATGGCTGCGGGAACCGCCGTAACCCGCGTAGTCCACGCCACACAGGTCAATCAATTGCTCAAAGGCAAGTTCTTCGTGGTCACGCAAGATCTGCGCAACATTCAGGTACTCGGAGGCGGTCACCTCGGCCGTAATCTCATCACGGTCCACAGTGACGGCAGACAGCCTGCCCGCCAACACATTTTCGAGCACTTGCGCGAGACGCTCCAGCTTTGTCATTCTGGCTCCACCCGTCAGCGGGCTATCGTATTGGTTTTGCGAATCTTGTTTTGCAGCTGGATGATCCCATAGACCAAGGCTTCAGCCGTTGGCGGGCATCCGGGCACATAGACGTCCACAGGCACGATACGGTCGCACCCGCGAACAACAGAATAGGAATAATGGTAGTAACCGCCGCCATTGGCGCAGGAGCCCATGGAGATCACCCAACGGGGCTCTGCCATTTGATCATACACCCGGCGCAAGGCAGGTGCCATCTTGTTGCAAAGCGTACCTGCAACAATCATCAGATCGGATTGACGAGGACTCGGACGGAAAACGACCCCAAAGCGGTCAAGGTCATAGCGGGAACAGCCTGCGTGGATCATCTCCACCGCACAGCAGGCCAAGCCAAAGGTCATGGGCCACAGGGAGCCGGTACGCGTCCAGTTGATGACGGCATCCAGCGACGTGGTCATAAACCCTTCGGAAAACACTCCTTCGATACTCACAGCGACCCCTCATAGACGTGGGCGCCAAAAGAAGCGGCAGTACAACTACTCCCAGTCGAGAGCGCCCTTCTTCCAGACGTACACATATCCAACCACGAGAATTCCGAGAAACACAAGCATTTCAAAGAACCCGAACAGACGAACCGAACTGTCGCCCGCCAATTCTTTCACAATCGATGCCCAAGGCAGCAGAAACGCTACTTCAAGATCGAACAGGATGAATAGAATTGCGATCAGATAATAACGCACGTCGAAGCGCATGCGCGCATCTTCAAAGGCGTCAAACCCACATTCGTAGGGAGATAATTTTTCTGGGTCTGGTCTGTTGGGGGCTAGCAAGTGGCCGAGTACCAATGGCGCGATGCCAATGGCAACACCAACCACCACAAAAAGCAGAACGGGAAAGTAGCTATCTAGCATCACTGCTTCCATAAGAACACCCTGCCTCTCGAAAAACGCCCGCTTGGAGCGGGCGTTTTAATCTCTCTGGTGCCGACGATGAGACTCGAACTCATACGGCTTGCGCCACCACCCCCTCAAGATGGCGTGTCTACCAATTTCACCACGTCGGCACTGCTTGTAAATCTTTAATACTTATTATACCTGACAGGCTCTAGGCCGCCAAGGGAAAACCTTGTGTATTACTTAGGTACGTTCTGGCCTTTATCGCCTGCTGCCGGAGCCGAGGAAGCCACCGGAGCAGATTGAGCCGCCACACCTTCCATCAAGCTCTTCGGGCCATGCTGACCACGGTTGCTCGCCAAGTAGGTCAGAGACAGGCTCGTGATAAAGAATATCGTAGCTAGCACTGCGGTCGTGCGACTGAGGAAGTTCGCCGACCCGGATGAGCCAAAAAGACTCCCCGAAGCGCCACTACCAAACGCCGCCCCCATATCCGCACCCTTACCATGCTGCATCAACACAAAACCAATGATGGCTGCGCCGACCAACACGTGCACTACAAGCAAGAGTCCAAAGTAGAAACTTCCCATTTCAAGGAGCGAACAGCGCTGGATAAGTAAAGATCAGCATTATGGGGATTTCTTCCGCCTGCGTCAATACCAGCAAACGCTTTGGGCTTCATATCGCCTTAATAGGCGGCAAATGCGCCTTGCTGGGCTAGAATCTGAGGTTTCGCACCTCATTATCCGTACACAAGATGAATGCCTCAACCTTGCTTCATATCGACGATGTCCGTATCCGTGAGATCAAGGAGCTTCTGCCCCCCAGCCACGTCCTGCGTGAGTTTCCGGTCACGGCTCAAGCCGCACAAACCGCATTTGATGCCCGGCGGGACATTCATCGCATTCTGTATGGCGCTGACGACCGTCTGCTGGTCATCATCGGCCCCTGCTCCATCCACGATCCGGCAGCAGCCGTCGACTATGCGCGCAAGCTCAAGGAACAGGCTGCGCGCTTCAAGGATGACCTGCTGATCGCCATGCGGGTGTACTTTGAGAAACCACGCACCACGGTGGGCTGGAAGGGCTTGATCAACGACCCCAACATGGACAAGAGTTTCCGCATCAACGACGGCCTGCGTCTGGCCCGCAAGCTGCTGTGGGAAATCAACGAACTGGGGTTGCCCGCTGCCACGGAATTCCTGGACATGATCACTCCACAATACATTGCGGATCTGATCTCCTGGGGGGCTATCGGCGCCCGAACCACAGAAAGCCAGGTGCACCGTGAGCTGGCTTCGGGACTCTCCTGTCCAGTCGGCTTCAAGAATGGCACGGACGGCAACGTGAAAATTGCTGTTGACGCCATCAAGGCAGCACAATCTCCGCACCACTTCCTCTCTGTAACCAAGGCTGGGCATTCGGCTATCGTATCGACCGCAGGCAACGAGGATTGCCATGTGATCCTGCGCGGTGGCAAAGAGCCAAATTATGACGCAGGCAGCGTCGACAAGGCTTGCAAAGACTTGGCTGCCTCGGGGGTGGCATCCAAGGTGATGATCGATTTCTCGCATGCCAACAGCCGCAAGCAATACAAGTTGCAGATGGATGTCGCCAAGGATGTGGCGCAGCAACTTGCAGCAGGCGATGACCGTATTTTCGGCATCATGTGCGAATCCAACCTGGTCGAAGGTCGCCAAGACCTGAAGCCGGGCAAGCAGTTGGAATACGGCCTGAGCGTCACCGATGCCTGCATCGGCTGGGAAGATTCAATCGGCCTGCTCGAAACGCTGGCCGAAGGCGTGCGCCAGCGCCGTGTCAATCGCACGGATGCGGACTGAGCAGACCACACCCAACAAAAAAGCGACCATAGTGGTCGCTTTTTTGTTGCCATCCATCCCAATCATTGTTTCGCGCCCAAACGAGCCGCCCGCATGGCAGAAGCCACACATTCATCCTGCGTAGGCGGGGTTTTGGATAGCCAGTCCGAAATATGCTCCCGGGCAATGGTGCGCAACACCACAATGAACTCATGCCGCTCATTCAGGCAAGGCACATAGCGGAAAAACTTCCCGCCTGAAGACAGGAAAGCCTCCTTGCCCTCCAAAGAGATTTCTTCCAGTGTTTCAAGGCAATCAGACACAAAGCCGGGGCAGACCACATCCACCGTCCCCACGCCTTTCTTGGCCAATTCGCGCAGCGTCGGCTCCGTATAGGGTTGCAACCATTCAGCACGCCCAAAGCGGGATTGAAATGTCACCACATACTGCTCAGGCTTGAGTGAAAGATATTCAGCCAAGAGCCGCGCAGTTTTGTGGCATTCACAGAAATACGGGTCCCCTTTATCCAGGGAAGCACGTGGCACACCATGAAAACTCATCACCAATTTGTCCGGGATGCCCTCACGTTTCCAGTGATCAATCAACTGCAAGGCCTGCGCTTCGATATAGGCTGGGTGGTCGCAGAAGCTACGCATCAGGCGGATTTCGGGCAGATTGCGAATCTTGAGCATGGCCTGGGCTACCGCGTCGAACACGCTTGCGGTGGTACTGGCGGCATACTGCGGATACAGGGGTACAACCAAAATACGGTTGCACTGCTTCGCCTTGAGTTTGAGGAGCGCATTTTCAACCGATGGTTCGCCATAACGCATGGCATATTCCACCACCACATCTTTCGCCCCATCCTGCATAAAGTACCCAGCCAGCATCTTGGCTTGGTTTTCCGTATGTATCCGCAGGGGCGAACCATACTTGGTCCACACCTTGGCATATTTGGCAGCGGACTTTGCCGGCCGGGTCGTGAGGATAATGCCGTTAAGGATCAGCCACCACAGCGGGCGCGGCACTTCCACCACACGCGGGTCCCACAGGAATTCAGCCAGATACTTGCGTACAGCCTTGGGCGTTGGCGCCTCAGGGGAACCAAGGTTCACCAATAATATGCCAACACGCTGCATGGAGCCGTGCTTGTATTCCGGCTCCGCCAAAAATCGAGACATCCATAACCTCCGGGTCAATACCGTTGCTTCAATCCTGTTCCAAGGCTGCTTCCAGGCTCTGACAAACTGCTTTGAGGATTTTTACCCTGGTAAAACCCTTGTCATTGGCCTCCACCACAACCCATGGTGCCTGCCCTGTGCTGGTGCGGTCAATCATATCCACGGCTGCGGCCTGATAGGCATCCCATTTATCCCGATTGCGCCAGTCTTCCTCTGTAATCTTGAAGCGCTTGTGCTCAATCTCCTCGCGCTCCTTGAAGCGACGCAACTGCTCTTCCTGATCAATCTGCAGCCAGAACTTGAGTACAACGGCGCCCGCCTCCACCAGTTCATGCTCAAAATCGTTGATTTCAGCATAAGCGCGCAACCAATCAGCTTCTGAGCAGAAGCCCTCAATACGCTCAACCAGCACACGACCATACCACGAGCGATCAAAAATCGTTACCCGCCCCTGCCGAGGAATATGCCGCCAGAATCGCCATAGATAGGGTTGCGCCCGCTCTTCGTCGCTTGGTGCGGCAATCGGCACAATCTGATACTGACGCGGGTCCAGTGCCGTGGTAATGCGTCGAATCGCCCCGCCCTTGCCCGCTGCATCCATGCCTTCAAAAGCAAGTACCAGTGAGCGTTTGGCAAAGCGCTTGTCACGCGACAAACTCAACAGGCGTCCCTGCCACTTGGCAAGTTCGCGGTCGTATTCTTTGGCGGTAAAAGATTGGCTCAGATCCAGCGCGGTAATGACGTTGCGATCATCAATGCGCGGCGTGATCGGTGGCGCTACAGCCACGCTTTGCCCCATGGGGCTTTCCAGGCGTTGCTTCAAGGCATCCAGCAAGGCCTTGCCTACACGCAGGTTACGGTAATTGTCATCCGTGCCATCCACAATGATCCACGGTGCCCAGGCCGTATTGCTCACGCGCAAGACGTGGCCGGCCACATCCTGAAGGTCATCATAGGTTTTGGTGCGCTCCCACGATAACTTAGTCACCCGCCATGCGGTACGTGGGTCCTTTTCCAGCTTCTTGAGGCGAACCTTCTGCCCTTCCTTGGAAAGATGGAACCAGAACTTCAATACCAACGCCCCTTCGTTGACCAGCATCGACTCGAACCGATTGATCTGGTCGAGGCGATTATCCAGTTCCCCACGTGTCATCTCACGCGCTATGCGCTGGGTAATGGGAATGGAATACCAGGAGCCGGAAAATATCCCAATCCGCCCTTTGGGTGGCAAGGCGCGCCAATAGCGCCACATGTAGGGCCGTTCGCGCTCTTCGTCACTGGGGTCGGCAAATGCCAGGGTGGATAGATAACGCGGGTCCATCCATTCGTACAGGGTGGAAATCGTCTCCCCCTTGCCCGCCCCATCCACGCCGGAGATCAGCAGCACGACTGGGAATTTGCCCAACTCACGCAAGGCATTCTGTGCAGTCAGCAATTCTTTTCTCAGGACTTCCTCTTCCTGGCGAAAGGTCTTTTTATCGATGAAATGCCCCACTTCAGCAGACTCAAACATTCCTGTCCCCTTTGAACTGGCCAAGATAGAAGCATAGCGCCATTTTCCTCGTCCCGTTGTTTATGCGTTGCCAATCGCGCAGGAAAAGCAGCCATCAGCAATGCCACTGGGCGACTTGTTCAACACAAGACACATTTTTTCACATACCCGCCCCTGCCTTTACGGTTCAAGAGCATCTCAATGAAAAATTTCTGCTGGCGGCCTAGCGTGGACCGGTATAGGCGACAAAGACATCAAGGTATTCGTGGTTCACATCGGAACGATGCAGAACGGCAAAGCGCTACGCCAGATGGCAGGAAATGAGCAAAGCCCGATACCCAAAATCGGACTCTGCCAAGCTGTGCATCGAACTATTGTGGCCGATGGGGCTCAGCCAGATATTCACGCGTGCGCATCTCGACCAGACGCGATACGGTACGCGGAAACTCCTGCGCATTCGGGCCTTCCCGGTACAGCATATGTGCGCCCACCTGCGCACTCAGGATAAGCTTGACCCGACAGTCATACAGCACATCAATCAACCAGGTAAAACGCCGTGCTTCGTTCGCTTGCGAACGTGCCATCTGCGGCACATCCGAAAGCACTACGGTATGGTACTCGCGGGCAATTTCCAGATAATCGTTCTGGGAGCGCGGCCCTTCACACAGCTCGGCAAAATCGAACCAGATCACCCCAGGCGCGATGCGGCGGGCGGAAATCTGGCGCTCCAGCACCGTGATTTCACCGGGCGTGCCAACCTCCCCCGCAATCTCCTGAAAGTGAGCCGCCAAATCATGGTTCGCGGCCTCTCCTCCAGGGACGATATACAGTTGCATACGTGAGAGCGAACGCATGCGGTAATCCGTGCCATCATCCACCTCCAACACATCGAACTGACGCTTCATCAGTTCAATGGTAGGCAGGAAATTCTGCCGCTGCAGGCCGTTGGGATACAGCCCCTCCGGCGGGTAATTGGATGTCATCACGAATACCACGCCGCGCTGGAACAAGGCTTCCATCAGACGCCCAAGGATCATGGCGTCCGCGATGTCCGAAACATGGAATTCGTCAAAGCACAGCAAGCGAACCTGCACAGCCAGGATATCAGCCACACGGGCCAAGGGATCAGGCTCACTCTTGTGGGCACGCATCTGGGCGTGAATATCCTGCATGAAGGCATGGAAGTGCACACGCCGTTTGCGTCGATAAGGCAGCGCTTCAAAGAACGCATCCATGATGAAGCTCTTGCCACGCCCCACCCCACCCCACAGATACACGCTGCGCGGCAAATCAGGATGAATGAACAGTTTGCGCAGTCGGGTACGGCGTCTGGCCTTGAAATCGATCAATTCATCATACAGACGCTGCAAGCGCGCAATCGCCGTCAACTGCGCGGTATCGGCCTTATAGCCGCGCTCACTCAACAAGCGTTCGTAGGCATCACGGACGCCATGTTCAGGTACATTCAGAATCGTGTGGGCAGACATTTGATGCAACCAACAAGGACTTCAAGTGAAGAAAGGGGAAGAGCCTATACTCATTCCCCTTTCCTGTTACCACATCAGCATAGCACGTGAATCAGAAGTGCAAGGAGCGTTTATCCACGGCCAAAGCTGCTTCATGCATGACTTCAGACAAGGTGGGGTGAGCATGTGCGATGCGGGCCAGATCCTCGGCCGCACCGCCGAACTCCATCGCCACCACGGCCTCGGCAATCAGTTCGGAGGCGCTTGCACCGATAATATGCACCCCCAGGATCTGGTCGGTTTCGCTGTGTGCGAGCACCTTCACAAACCCAGTGGTATCCCCTTGGCCCAAGGCGCGTCCATTGGCCTGAAAGGGAATCTGCCCCTGCTTGAACGGAATGTTCTCGGCCTTGAGTTGCTGCTCGGTCTTACCCACCCAGGCGACTTCCGGCTGGGTGTAGATCACCCAGGGAATGGCGTCATAATTCACATGGCCTGCCTGCCCTACGATGCATTCGGCCACCATCACCCCTTCTTCCATCCCCTTGTGCGCCAGCATCGGGCCGGGCACGACATCGCCCACCGCCCACACATTGGGCAGATTGGTCGCGCAATGCGCATCCACCTTGATCCGGCCACGGTCATCAAGCTGCAGCCCTACGACTTCAGCATTCAAGCCATCGGTATTGGGCACGCGCCCCACGGCTACAATCAGCTTGTCGACTTCCAGGGTCTGGTCGCCATCGTCATTCTCGTACTGGATGACAACCGTATTTTCACCAACCTTCACATCCTTGATCTGGATGCCCAACTGGATATCCAGGCCCTGCTTCTTGGTGAAGATCTTCCAGGCTTCCTTGGTGACAGCGGTGTCGGCCGCAGCGAGAAAATCCGGTGCAGCTTCAAGAATGGTGACCTGCGAGCCCAGACGCTTCCACACAGAACTCATTTCCAGGCCGATCACCCCGGCACCAATCACGCCCAGGCGCTTGGGTACTTCGGTGGTCGACAAGGCGCCTTCGTTGTCCACGATCAGCTTCTGATCAACCTTGATACCCGGCAGATGACGTGCCCGGGAACCGGTGGCGATGATCACATGGGTGGTGGTCACAACCTCTTCCCCCACTTTGACCTGCCATTTGCCATCCGCCTGCGCGACAAAGCTGCCCAGACCGGGCAGGAAGGTGACCTTGTATTTCTTGAACAGGCCCTTGATACCCTGGGTAAGCTGATTGACGATATTGTCCTTGCGCCGCACCATGGAAGGTACATCAATCGACACGCCTTCCATCTTGATGCCGTGCATGATGAAGGAATGCTCGGCCTGATGGTACAACTCGGACGAATGCAACAGCGCCTTGGAGGGGATGCAGCCCACGTTCAGGCAGGTGCCGCCCAGGCGTGGCTCGCCTTTGGGATCGGCATAGGCATTGTATTCGCAACACGCGGTCTTAAGGCCCAGTTGCGCAGCACGAATCGCGGCAACATATCCGGCTGGGCCACCGCCGATGACTACGACATCAAATTCTTGGCTCATTTCCTATCCTCGGGATAAGCAGTTTTCAACGACGGGACACAGGGGAATGCGCCTCGTCGTCTGTATTTGACTCTTAGATCTCAAGCAACAAGCGGGCTGGGTCTTCGAGCGCCTCTTTCATTGCCACAAGCCCAAGCACGGCCTCACGCCCGTCGATGATGCGGTGATCATAAGACATGGCCAGATAGTTGATCGGGCGGATCACGATCTGCCCATTCTCAACCACCGGGCGGTCCTTGGTGGCATGAATGCCCAGGATCGCCGATTGCGGCGGATTGATAATGGGGGTGGAAAGCATGGAGCCGAACACGCCACCATTGGAGATCGAGAAGGTGCCGCCAGTCAGTTCCTCAATGGAGAGCTTACCATCCTTGGCTTTGGCGCCAAATTCAGCGATCTTCTTCTCAATCTGAGCAATACTCATCTGATCTGCATTACGCAGGATCGGCACCACCAGCCCACGCGGCGAGCCGACTGCAATACCAATGTCAAAGTAGCCGTGATAGACAATGTCATTGCCATCCACGGATGCATTGAGTACCGGGTACTTCTTGAGCGCAGCCACGGCAGCCTTGACGAAAAAGGACATGAAACCCAGACGGATACCATGTTCCTTCTCGAACTTCTCCAGATACTTCTTACGCAACTCCATCACCGGCGCCATGTTCACCTCGTTGAAGGTGGTCAGGATGGCGTTGGTGGCCTGGGATTGCAGCAAGCGTTCGGCAACGCGGGCACGCAGGCGGCTCATCGGCACACGTTGCTCGGGGCGGTCGGCCAATACGGCTTCCACCGCCACGGGCACAGGTGGCTGGGGCAGACTGGCGGCAGGGGCTGCCGGTGCCGCTGCAACCGCAACGGGCGGCGCGGCAACAGAACTCCCCGCAGCAGGCTTGACCAGACCCAAAGCGTCCGACTTCGTCACCCGCCCGCCTGGGCCAGAGCCTTGCGCCGCAGCGGGGTCAATCCCCTTCTCGGCCAGAATCTTGCGGGCAGCCGGCCCCATGCCGGGCACATTCGTCGTGGTAGAGGCCGGGGCTGCCGTTGCCGAAGCGAGTGCGGCAGCGGGAGTAGAGCTGACACCCGCGCTTGCTTCGGTATCGATCTGGGCGATCAGATCGCCACTGGCTACCGTTGCACCATCGCTCTTGATGATCTTGATCAGCACGCCATCAGCAGGCGCTGGGGTTTCCAGCACGACCTTGTCGGTCTCGATATCGATCAGGTTCTGATCGCGCTTGACGGCTTCGCCTTCCTTGAAATGCCAGCTCACCAGGGTTGCCTCGGAGACGGACTCCGAAAGTTGCGGAACTTTGACTTCGATGATCATTTTCTGATTCTCCAGTTTTATCCGTCAGGCACGCTCAGAAGCGTGGAGCCTGGTCTTGTCCGAGGGGGCCAAAGGCGCCTTCCACCACTTCACGCTGTTGTATGTTGTGCTTGGCGTAATAGCCCACGGCTGGCGAAGCAGAAGCCGGGCGGCTGACCAAATGCAAGGAATGATGCTTATCCAAAGATCGTGCAAGGTGCTGGCGGGAAGAGATCCAATACCATGCCCCCTGGTTACGCGGCTCTTCCTGACACCAGACCACATCCTTGGCATTCGGGTATTTGGCCAACTCAGTCGCAAACGCATCATTAGGGAAAGGATAGAGTTGCTCGATCCGGATGATGACGGCATCCTTGATATCCTTGGCACGGCGCTCCGCGAGCAGTTCGTAGTAAAGCTTGCCGGAACACAGCACGATGCGCTTGACCTTCTTGTTCTCAAACTTATCAACTTCGCTGATCACGGTACGGAACTGCCCGTTGGCCAGATCGTCCAGCGAAGAGACCGCATCTTTGTGGCGCAGCAAGGATTTGGGGGTCATCACCACCAGCGGTTTGCGCAAGCTACGCACCATCTGGCGACGCAGCAGGTGGAAAATCTGCGCGGGCGTGGAGGGGATGCATACCTGCCAGTTGTTTTCTGCACACAACTGCATATAGCGTTCCGGACGGGCGGATGAGTGCTCCGGACCCTGCCCTTCGTAACCGTGCGGCAGCAGCATGGTGATGCCCGACAGGCGCCCCCACTTGGCTTCGCCAGAGCTGATGAACTGGTCGATCACCACTTGGGCGCAGTTGCCAAAGTCACCAAACTGGGCTTCCCACACCACCAGTTGATTCGGCTCTGCCGTGGCATAACCGTATTCGAAACCGAGAATACCCGATTCGGACAGCACTGAATCAATCACCGTAAACGGAGCCTGGTCAGGCTGGATGTTGGACAGCGGCACATGGATGCCCGCATCCCAACGTTCGCGGTTCTGGTCATGCAATACCGCATGGCGGTGGAAGAAGGTACCACGACCGCAATCCTGACCAGAAATGCGAACGCCATATCCTTGGGCAACCAGAGAGGCATAGGCCATGTTCTCAGCCATCCCCCAATCCAGCAACTGGGTGCCTTCACCCATCGCGCGACGCGCATCAATAATATTCGCTACGCGCGGATGCAGGCTGAACCCATCAGGAATCTCGGCCAGTTTTTTCGCCAACCGCTTGAGTTCGCCCATCGGCACAGCGGTATCAGCCTCATCCGTATAGCCGATCTTCTGGAAGGGCGACCAATCCTGCATGAATTTGCGGTTGTGGCCGGAGAGTGCCGGGTTATAGAGCAATTCACCACGATCCAGATGCTCACGGTATTGCGCAATCATCTGTTCGGGTTCGCTACTGGCACATACACCCTGGGCCACCAACTTGTCGGCATATACCTTGCGCGTGCCAGGATGCTGGGCGATCTTCTTGTACATCAGGGGTTGGGTCACCATCGGCTCGTCCTGCTCGTTGTGCCCCAATTTGCGGTAACACAGCAGGTCGACCACCACGTCCTTCTTGAAGGTCTGGCGGAATTCTATAGCAAACTGGCATGCCAAGGCCACCGCCTCAGGGTCATCCCCATTGACGTGGAAGATGGGCGCTTCGGCCATCTTGAAAATGTCAGTGCAATAGAGCGAGGAACGCGAATCACGCGGATCAGAAGTGGTGAAACCAATCTGGTTGTTGATCACCAGATGGATGGAACCCCCTGTGCCGTAGCCACGCGTCTGGCTGAAGTTGAGCAGTTCCTGGTTGATGCCCTGCCCAGCAACTGCCGCGTCACCATGAATCAATACCGCCATGACCTGATTCTTGCGTGTGTCATCCCGACGCTTCTGCCGTGCATACACAGAGCCTTGCACCACCGGGTTCACAATTTCAAGGTGAGATGGGTTGAAAGCCAAAGTCAGGTGAACCGGGCCGCCCGTGGTGTTCACATCGCTGGAGAAGCCCATGTGGTATTTCACATCGCCTGCTTCCAGATCAGCAACGTGCTTGCCTTCGAATTCCTCGAAGAGCATGCGCGGCGCTTTGCCCAGCACATTGACCAGCACGTTGAGCCGCCCACGGTGGGCCATGCCGATCACAATTTCCTGCACCCCCATGCTACCCGCAGTATTGATGAAGGTATCCATCGCCACGATGGACGAATCCCCCCCTTCGAGCGAGAAACGTTTCTGCCCCACGTACTTGGTGTGCAGATATTTTTCCAAGGTTTCGGCTGCGGTCAGGCGCTCAAGGATGCGCTTCTTGGTGGCTGCGTCATATGACGGTGTGGAGCGGATCGGTTCCAGCTTGCTCTGAATCCAACGCTTTTGCTGCACGTCGGCCATGTACATGTATTCAACGGTCAGCGTGCCGCAATACGTCTGGCGCACTGCCTCAATGATCTGGCGCAGCGATGCCTGGTTGCTTTCCTGGAACTGGAAGGAGCCGACGTTGAAGGCCGCCGACAGATCAGCTTCAGTGAAGCCATAATAAGACGGCTCCAACTCGGCAATCGGCGGGCGCTCTTGCCGCCGGAGCGGATCAAGCTGCGCCCAGCGGTTGCCCTGGAAGCGATACGCATTGATCATTTGCAACACGCCAATCTGGCGCTTGTCGGCAATCCCCGGCGTGGTGATTGCCGAGGCGAGCGGCTTGCCTTGCTTGGCCATCTGGGCAAACGAAGCAATGACTGGAGCATGGGCTACATCACGCCCACTACCGGGCATGTTCTGTAGCGAATCGAAATAGCTACGCCACTGGTCGGCAACAGAAGCGGGGTTTTCCAGATAGGCTTCATAAAGCTCCTCGATAAAAGGAGCGTTGCTGCCAAACAGGTAGGAGTTGGTCAGAAACTGTCTCATGATGGGTTCACCTGTTGGAGTACGGTCATTGCAGGAATGCCGTACCGGATTATGACTACTGCACCATCTCATACAACAGCGCCATGCATCGGAACATGGCGCTGTATGTGTTCAAACTCAGGTACGCAAAGGCATCGGCCGTACGTCACGGCGCGGAGCACCCGTGTAGAGCTGACGCGGGCGACCGATCTTCTGCTCGGTATCGCCGATCATCTCGTTCCACTGGGCAATCCAGCCGATTGTGCGGGCCATCGCAAAGATCCCGGTAAACAACGAAACCGGAATACCCATGGCCTTCTGCACAATACCTGAGTAAAAATCGACGTTCGGGTAGAGCTTGCGGGAGACAAAGTAATCGTCTTCCAGCGCGATACGCTCCAATTCCATGGCCAGCTTGAAGAGCGGATCGTTTTGCAGACCCAGTTCGTGCAGCACTTCATGGCAGGTTTCACGCATCAGCTTGGCACGCGGGTCGTAATTCTTATAGACGCGGTGTCCGAAACCCATGAGCTTGACGTTGGAATTCTTATCCTTCACCTTCTCGATAAACTCACCGATCTTGGCAACCCCACCATTTTTCTGGATATCGTCCAGCATCTTCAGGCAGGCTTCGTTTGCACCGCCGTGGGCAGGTCCCCACAGGCAGGCAATCCCTGCCGCAATACAGGCAAAAGGATTGGCACCGGAAGAACCGGACAGGCGCACGGTAGAAGTCGAGGCGTTCTGCTCGTGATCAGCATGCAGGATCAGGATGCGATCCAGCGCACGCGAAAGTACCGGATTGGGCTCATACTTCTCGCACGGCGTTGCAAACATCATATGCAGGAAGTTGCCTGCATAATCCAGGTCGTTGCGCGGGTACATGAAAGGCTCGCCAATCGTGTACTTGTAGGCCATGGCGGCAATCGTCGGCATCTTGGCGATCAGGCGCATGGCCGCAACGGCACGGTGCTCTGGATTGTTGATGTCCAGCGAATCCTGATAGTAGGCAGACAAGGAACCTACCATGCCGACCAGAATGGCCATCGGGTGGGCGTCGCGGCGGAAGCCTTGATACAGACGAGTAAGCTGTTCGTGCACCATCGTGTGCTGACGCACGGTGCCTACGAATTCTTCATACTCAATCTTGGTGGGCAACTCGCCGTTCTTGAGCAGATAACAGGTTTCCAGGTAATCGCAATTGACAGCCAATTGTTCGATGGGGTAACCGCGATAGAGCAATTCGCCCTTGTCACCATCTATATAGGTGATCGACGAGCGGCATGATGCCGTTGACATGAATCCGGGGTCGAACGTGAAGGCATTGGTTTTGCCATACAAGGAGCGGATGTCGATGACCTCCGGCCCAATCGTCCCGGTAATGACGGGAAACTCGTATGTTTGGCCATTCAGGCCAAGGGTCGCAATCTTCTGTGTCGTCATGCCGTTCATCCCTTCTGTTGACATTCATTCGCCGAGTCAGGGCTGATACACGTTTCCCTGATCATCGCCACCATTCTCTTCCAGTGCGGATTATCACACTGCTTCGAGCCATTGAGCATGGCCCACAATTCATGATCGTCGCAAACCAGCAGATCCTGCAATTCTTCCAGATCGGCCTGTTTTAAGCTCTCCTGCCGGGCTGCATAAAACCGGGTGAAAACCAAGTCCAGTTCCAGCAAGCCTCTGCGGCTGCGCCACTTGACGCTTTCGAGCAGCGCGCTCATACCGCACGCGACAGCATGAGTTCTTTGATCTTGCCGATCGCCTTGGTCGGGTTCAGATGCTTCGGGCACACATCCACGCAATTCATAATGGTGTGGCAGCGGAACAGGCGATACGGGTCTTCCAGATTATCCAGACGCTCGTTGGTCACCTCGTCACGTGTATCGGCAATGAAACGATATGCCGCCAGCAATCCTGCAGGCCCCACGAACTTGTCGGGGTTCCACCAGAAGCTCGGGCAACTCGTCGAGCAGCACGCACACAAGATGCATTCGTACAAGCCGTTGAGTTCTTCGCGCTCTTCCGGTGTTTGCAGGCGTTCTTTTTCCGGCGCCGGAGAGTTGTTGACCACGTAAGGCTTGATCGAATGGTACTGTTTGAAGAACTGCGTCATATCCACGATCAAGTCGCGGATCACCGGCAAACCCGGCAACGGACGCAGCACGATCGGTTGTGCAAGGCTGTCGATTTCGGTCAGGCAGGCCAGCCCATTCTTGCCGTTGATGTTCATGGCATCCGACCCGCACACGCCTTCACGACAGGAACGGCGGAATGCCAGCGAATCATCCTTGGCCTTGAGTTTGACCAAGACATCAAGCAGCTTGCGATCCGTGGAGTCGATCTCAATGCTGATGTCTTGCATGTATGGTGATGCGTCCTTATCAGGATCGTAGCGATAAATCTTGAAATTCAGAGTTCGGGTTGCCATCTCTTCTGTGCTCCTGGGGCGATCAGTAGGCACGCTTCTTCAGCGCGACAGGCTCGACGGTCAGCGGTTTCATCACCACCGGCTTATAGGACAGGCGATTACCATCCCGATACCACAGTGTATGCTTGAGCCAATTCACGTCGTCTCGACCATCTGGATGCTCGGGCGTATCCGGTGCATCGTCGCGCACGTGGGCACCACGCGACTCGGTACGGGCATTCGCGGAGACAATGGTCGCCTTGGCCACTTCAATCAGGTTATCCAGCTCCAGCGCTTCCATGCGCGCGGTATTCCAGACCTGGGATTTATCCTTGATCTCGGTTTGCTGAACCTGCTTCTCGATGGCGAGAATCTGTTCGACGCCTTCCTGCAAGAGATTCTTGAAACGGAACACGCCAGCATGCTTTTGCATACTGCGCTGCATAGCCAAGCGGGTCTCATGCACACTGGCGCCCTGCTTCTGCTGATCCAAGCGATTCAGGCGGGCCAGCGTTTTATCAATCTCGCCCTGCGGAATTTCCGGCAAGGCAGCAGGTTCCTTGCGGATCTGCTCGATCATTGATTCACCGGAACTCTTGCCGAAGACCAGCAGATCTAGCAGGGAATTCGTCCCCAGGCGGTTGGCACCGTGCACCGAGGCGCAGGCACATTCACCTGCGGCATAGAAGCCGGGCACCACACCATCTTCCGCCATCACCTGACCATGGTAATTGGTGGGAATCCCCCCCATCTGGTAATGACAGGTCGGTACAACAGGAATCGGTTCCTTGATGGGATCAACGCCCGCAAACTGAATGGCGATTTCACGAATCCCCGGCAGACGGGTCATGATGGTCTTGGGATCAAGGTGAGTGATGTCGAGCATCACATGATCCTTCGCAGGCCCACAGCCGCGCCCCTCGTTCATTTCCGTCACCATGGCGCGGGAGACCACATCCCGCGAGGCGAGATCCTTGGCGTTTGGCGCATAGCGTTCCATGAAACGCTCGCCGCTGGCATTGCGCAGAATGCCGCCTTCGCCACGCACCCCTTCGGTAATCAGCACCCCGGCACCGGCCACGCCAGTGGGGTGGAATTGCCAGAATTCCATGTCTTCGAGCGGAATTCCTGCCCGCGCTGCCATACCAACGCCATCACCAGTATTGATGAACGCGTTGGTCGAAGAGTAATAGATCCGCCCTGCCCCACCCGTGGCAAACAGGGTGGCCTTGGCCTGGAACACGGTCACTTCGCCGGTTTCCAGTTCCATGGCAATCACGCCCAGCACACTGCCATCCACGCCGCGCAACAGATCAAGGGCCAGCCATTCGACAAAGAACTGGGTGTTGGCCCGCACATTGCGCTGATACAATGCATGGAGCATAGCGTGCCCTGTGCGGTCTGCCGCAGCACAGGCACGGCGCACCGGCTTTTCGCCGAAATTCGACATATGCCCACCGAATGGGCGTTGATAGATCTTGCCCTCATCGGTGCGATCAAACGGCATGCCATAGTGCTCAAGCTCCACCACGACCTGCGGCGCCTGCTTGCACATGAACTCGATGGCATCCTGGTCGCCGAGCCAGTCGGAACCCTTCACCGTGTCATACATGTGCCAGGTCCAATGATCCGGCTCGGAATTCCCCAAAGAGGCAGACACCCCGCCTTGCGCGGCAACTGTGTGGGAGCGTGTGGGGAAGACTTTTGAAATCACCGCTGTCTTGAGGCCCGATTCGGCCAATGTGACCGCAGCGCGCATGCCCGCGCCACCAGCCCCGACGATCACTGCATCAAACGTTCGCTTGGCGACTTTCAATTACAGCCTCCACAAAATCTGGGCCATCCAGCCGGAATAGCCGATAAGAGCCAAAAGGGTGAGCACATGCAGAGCCAGACGCAGTCCGAGCGGCTTTACGTAATCCATCCAGATATCGCGCACGCCAACCCAGGCGTGGTAGAACAGGGACAGGGCAAAGAGGAAGGTGAGGAATTTGGTGAAGCCCCCTGCCATCAGGGTATGCCATGCCGCATTGTCATGCGTGGGCATCAAGGCGACACGAACCAGGAGATAGACCGTATATAAGGCCATAACCGTGGCTGTCACGCGCTGCGCCAGCCAATCGCGGAAGCCGTAGTGGGCTCCGACCACCAGACGCTTTACCATACGAGCGCTCCTATCAACACCGTCAAGGCCAGACTCACGGCCAGCACCAGCTTGGCGCCCAGGCGCGCGGCGGGGAGATCCACGCCAACATGCACATCCAGCAGTATGAAACGGATGCCCGCACAGAAGTGATGAAGAAACGCCCACATCAACCCCAGCAAAACAAGCTTGATGATGGGTATGCCCGCAAGGGTAAAGGCCATTGCAGCATGATAGGTATCAAGCTGTTCAGGCCCCCCTACACTGGCACCAAAAAGCCAGATCAACATGGGCAGGAACAGGAACAAGCCTACCCCGCTGACGCGATGCAGGATTGATACGATCCCTGGTAATGGCAGCCTGATCTGAGTGACATTCAGATGCTTGGGCCGATTTTTTTTGATAACTGCTTCAGCCATTCTTACAGACCTCCTCTCTGTTGGCGCCCCAGGCGGGCGGCGCACGCACTAACTTAACTCATTTGCATAATAGTAGTCCGCCGTGGAGTACAAGCCACGGCGCCACTCAACCGGTTTATCCCCATACGTAAAAGCCAAACGCTCAACCGAGAGCAACGGGGTGCTCTCGGCTACATTCAATAGTTCCGCGACTGTTTTGTCTGCCGCCACAGCGCGTACCTTCTCTTCGGCCCGAATCATGCGCACACCAAAACGCGATTCAAACAGACTATACAGAGAACCATGCCAATCCTTGATGACCTCCATGTTCAAGCCCGGGAACACTTCACCGGGCAAATACATTTCTTCGATCACGATAGGCTTGCCTTCAAAACGCAGCAATCTGCGCAACATCACTATCGGGCCGCCGGGTTCCAACCCGAGATTGCGCGCGGCCTCACACCCTGCCTTGGCACGGATGCATTCCAGCGGCAGACTCTTGGGGCTGATCAGATGCCCGTCCAAAGCCTTCAGGCGCAAGAAGCGAAATGCAGCACGAGGGTCCTGGTGAGTCGAGACATACGTTCCTTTGCCCTGCTTGCGGACAAGAATATTCTCCAACGCCAGCTCGTCAACAGCCTTGCGCACGGTCCCCTGGCTCACCCCAAAGCGTAACGCCAGATCCTGCTCACTGGGGATCACCTGCCCGGGCTGCCACTCACCGGCCTCAAGCGCCTGCACGGTTAGGCGCTTGATTTGCTTGTAGAGCGGGCTAAATGTAGGGGAGTCTTTTGCCATGCTGGTAATTCAATCATAAAGAACACGTCAAGTCCATAATTTATTTAGTGTCTTATATAAGATATAAGATATATTTTGACATTTTAACCATCCCTCCCATATACTTCCCTTGCAGATTTAGGCAATATCCGCCTGGAACCACCGCACCCGACGAGGGGCAAAAAAAACCATCAATGCGGCAACCCAGGTTGCCTCAGCAGAGTTCAAGGAGCCTTCAGATGTCCAAGTCACCCATTCGAGTCACCGTTACCGGCGCAGCCGGGCAAATTGGTTACAGCCTGTTGTTCCGCATCGCCAGTGGCGAAATGCTGGGCAAGGATCAACCCGTCATCCTGCAACTGCTGGATCTGCCCCAGGCACAAAAGGCGCTGGCAGGCGTGATCATGGAGCTTGAAGACTGTGCCTTCCCACTGCTGGCAGGGGTGATCGCCACCGATGATCCTGCAGTCGCTTTCAAAGACACCCAGGCGGCCCTTCTGGTCGGTGCCCGCCCACGCGGCCCCGGTATGGAACGGCGTGATCTGCTGGCTGAAAACGCCAAGATTTTCACCGTACAAGGTGCCGCTATCGGCCAATACGCAGCCCCGGACTGCCGGGTGCTGGTCGTAGGCAACCCCTGCAACACCAATGCCTACATCGCCAAGGAAAGCGCCAAGAAGTTTGGGCGCGTCCCAAGCAAGAATTTCACCGCCATGCTGCGCCTGGACCACAACCGTGCGCTCTCGCAACTGGCGGGCAAGATCGGCCGCCCGGTCTCCAGCCTGAAGAGTCTGGTCGTCTGGGGCAACCACTCGCCCACCATGTATGCCGATTACCGCTTCGTGACTTCCAACGGCGACAAGGTCAAGGCGCTGATCAATGACGACGCCTGGAACCGTGATGTATTCCTACCCACCGTTGGCAAACGTGGTGCAGCCATCATCGAAGCACGTGGCCTATCGTCCGCAGCCTCGGCCGCCAATGCCGCCATCGACCACATGCACGACTGGTTCCTAGGCAGCAACGGTGAGTGGGTCACCATGGGTATCGAGTCTGACGGTTCCTACGGCATCCCCGCAGGCATCATCTACGGCGTACCCGTGATTACTGCCAACGGCGAATACAAGCGTGTTGAAGGCCTGGAAATCGATGCTTTCTCGCGCGAGCGGATGGATCTGACCCTCAAGGAACTGGAAGAAGAGCGCGCAGGCGTTGCTGATCTTCTGGTCTGACCCGCGATCTCGCCCAAGTCGATGAATACATCCGTCCACCCCGATCTGGTGCTCTACAGCGAAGAGAAGCTGCTGCCGAGCATTCCAGCCATTGAGCATTTCGCTGGCAGCGAAAAACTCATGCGCAAGGCCATTGCCATCCAGGCCGAGCGTGGACCAGTGTTTGACATCACCTTGGACTGCGAAGATGGCGCCAAGGCGGGCGATGAGCAAGCCCATGCAGAACTGGTTGCCGCCCTGCTCATGCATAGCGACAACCGCTTCAACCGTATTGGCGCCCGCATCCACGACATTACGCACCCGGCCTGGAAGCAGGACCTGGACCTCATCGTTGGACTGGCGGGTTGGCGACTGGCATACATCAGTCTCCCCAAGGCACGCGGCGTATCAGATGTGGAACGGGTCATGGCCCATCTGCGCGCCATTGAGGTCCGCAGTGGCCTGGGGCGGGAAATTCCGCTTCACGTCATCATCGAAACCCACGGCGCAGTCCATCAGGCCTGGCAGATTGCCGCCCTGCCTGGGGTGGAGACACTGGACTTTGGGCTGATGGATTTTGTGAGTGCCCATCACGGCGCGCTGCCTTCCTCCTGCATGACCAGCCCAGGCCAATTCACCCACCCGCTCATTACCCGTGCCAAGGCCGAAACAGCCTCAGCAGCACTGGCACATGCAGTGGTGCCTGCGCACAACGTAAGCGTTGAGCTGGCCAATCTGGAACAGGTGGAAGCCGATGCCCACCAAGCCAGAACGGATTACGGCTTTCTGCGCATGTGGAGCATCCACCCTGCGCAGATCGATCCAATCCTGCGGGCCATGCAACCGGCCAGCCTGGATATTGAGGAAGCCACGCGCATCATCGAACACGCTCAGGACGCGAACTGGGGGCCCACCCGCCAAGGGAACCGCCTGCATGATCGCGCCTCTTACCGCTATTACTGGCAGGTGCTCAAACGTGCACAGGCCACCGGAGCAACGCTGCCCGAAGCCACGCGGCAGCGCTTCTTCGCCCAAAACATGCTCAATCCGAGCCACACCTCAGGAGGACATCACCGTGCTTGAAGCCTATCGCAAACACGTCGCAGAGCGCGCCGCCCTTGGCATTCCCCCTCTGCCACTCGACGCCAAGCAGACAGCGGAACTCATCGAACTGCTGAAGAATCCCCCCGCAGGTGAGGAACAGACCCTGCTTGACCTGATCACCCATCGTGTACCACCCGGCGTGGATGATGCAGCACAGGTCAAGGCTTCCTTTCTGGCGGCCTTGGCGCTGGGTAGCACAAC
The DNA here is from genome assembly GCF_000373965.1 of Uliginosibacterium gangwonense DSM 18521. Lineage (GTDB taxonomy): Bacteria > Pseudomonadota > Gammaproteobacteria > Burkholderiales > Rhodocyclaceae > Uliginosibacterium > Uliginosibacterium gangwonense. Next base: position 142,354 of record NZ_KB892836.1, read on the forward strand.
CTGCCCGTTGATCTCTGCCCAAAAGGCTGCTGAACTTTTGGGCACCATGGTCGGCGGCTTCAACGTCAAGCCGCTGATTGATCTGCTCGACAAACCCGATCTGGCCGCCACCGCCGCCTCAGGTCTCAAGAAGACCTTGCTGATGTTCGACTATTTCCATGACGTGGCCGAAAAGGCCAAGGCAGGCAATGCCCACGCCAAGGAAATCATTCAGAGCTGGGCTGATGCAGAGTGGTTCACCTCCCGCCCCGAAGTGCCCAAGAACCTGACGCTGACCGTCTTCAAGGTCGCCGGTGAAACCAACACTGACGATCTCTCCCCTGCCCCAGACGCCTGGAGCCGCCCAGACATCCCACTGCACGCTCTGGCCATGCTCAAGAACGCCCGCCCCGGCATCACCCCGGAAGAAAACGGCAAGCGTGGCCCAATCAAGTTGATCCAGGATCTAGCCGCCAAGGGCAAGCCGGTGGCCTATGTGGGGGACGTGGTCGGCACTGGCTCCTCCCGCAAATCCGCCACCAACTCGGTCTTATGGTGGACTGGTGAAGACATCCCCTACGTGCCGAACAAGAAGTTCGGCGGCATCTGCCTGGGTGGCAAGATCGCCCCGATTTTCTTCAACACCCAGGAAGATGCTGGCGCACTGGCGATTGAAATCGACGTTTCCAAGATGGACATGGGCGACGAAGTCGAGCTACGCATCGACCACGCAACGGGTAAAATCACAGCCCTCAAGGGTGGTGCCACCGTTGGCGAATCACAGCTCAAAACCCTGGTGCTGCTTGATGAAGTGCGCGCCGGTGGCCGTATCAACCTGATCATTGGTCGCAGCCTCACAGCCAAGGCACGTGAATTCCTGGGGCTCTCTGCCTCCACCCTGTTCCGTCTGCCCCAAGTGCCCGCCAATAGTAGCAAGGGCTTCTCGCTGGCCCAGAAGATGGTCGGCCGGGCTTGCGGCCTGCCTGAAGGTGAAGGTGTGCGCCCAGGCACCTACTGCGAACCCAAGATGACCTCGGTCGGCTCGCAAGACACCACGGGCCCGATGACCCGCGATGAACTCAAGGATCTGGCCTGTCTGGGCTTCTCTGCCGATCTGGTCATGCAATCCTTCTGCCACACTGCGGCCTACCCAAAGCCTGTGGATGTGAAGATGCATCATGATCTGCCCAAGTTCATGGCCAATCGCGGCGGCATCTCGCTGCGCCCCGGCGATGGCGTGATCCATAGCTGGCTCAACCGCATGCTGTTGCCAGATACCGTGGGCACGGGCGGCGACTCCCATACCCGCTTCCCCATCGGCATCAGCTTCCCCGCTGGCTCCGGCTTGGTCGCTTTTGCCGCAGCCACGGGTGTGATGCCGCTGGACATGCCGGAATCGGTGCTGGTGCGCTTCAAGGGCAGCATGCAACCGGGCATCACCCTGCGCGATCTGGTGCATGCCATCCCGCTGTACGCCATCAAACAAGGGCTGCTCACCGTGGCCAAGGCTGGCAAGAAGAACGTGTTCTCGGGCCGCATCCTGGAAATCGAAGGGCTGCCCAACCTGAAGGTCGAGCAAGCCTTTGAACTCTCGGACGCCTCCGCCGAGCGCTCTGCCGCAGGCTGCTCCATCCGCTTGAACAAGGAACCGATCATCGAGTACATGAACAGCAACATCGTGCTGCTCAAGAACATGATCGCCGACGGCTATCAGGATAAGCGCTCGCTGGAGCGCCGCATCCAGAAGATGGAAGAATGGCTGGCGAACCCGCAACTGCTGGAAGCCGATGCTGATGCCGAATACGCCTCTGTCATCGAGATCGATCTTGCTGAGATCAAGGAACCGATCCTGTGCTGCCCGAACGACCCGGACGACGCCAAGTTCCTCTCCGAAGTGCAGAACACCAAGATTGACGAAGTATTCATCGGCTCGTGCATGACCAACATCGGCCACTTTCGCGCAGCCTCCAAGCTGCTCGAAGGCAGGCGCGATATCCCGGTCAAGTTGTGGATTGCGCCGCCGACCAAGATGGACGCCTCTGAGCTGACCAAGGAAGGCCACTATGGCGTATTCGGCACCGCTGGCGCGCGTACCGAAATGCCCGGCTGCTCGCTGTGCATGGGCAACCAGGCCCAGGTACGTGAAGGGGCTACGGTGGTATCCACCTCCACACGGAACTTCCCGAACCGTTTGGGGCTCAATACCAACGTCTACCTTGCTTCGGCAGAGCTGGCCGCCATTGCCTCCAAGCTTGGGCGCATCCCCACCGTGGCCGAATACCACGCCGATATGGGTGTGATCAACGCGGACTCCGGCAAAGTGTACCGCTATATGAATTTCGACCAGATCGAGGAATATAAGGAAAAAGCCGAGGCAGTATAAAAGGCTCCTACAAGGCGCTCCCAGCGCTAACAGAGAGGCTGTACCCGTAGCAAACAAAGGCCCATCCGGTAAAACCAGATGGGCCTTTGACTATTCTTTGACTATTTCGTGCAAGAAACTGGCAAAAAAAACCGCGTGGGCCATTGAAACCCAAACGGCTTTTTCTTGCGACAACAGTTGCCCAGCATACGAGATGCTGGACTCACCCTTGCATTACTTGGCCTTGGCGACGATTTCCTTGAACTTGGCGCCCGGCTTGAAGGAAGGAACAGTCGTCGCTTCAATCTTCAGGGTTTCGCCAGTACGGGGGTTCTTGCCGGTGCGGGCTGCACGGGCAGAAGCCTTGAAGGTGCCAAAGCCAACCAGCACAACTTCTTCGCCGCCACCCACGGTGGCCTGAACGGTTTCGATGAATTTGTCGAGCACGCTGGCCACGGCAACCTTGGACAGTTCGGTTTCAGCCGCGATGTTTGCAATCAGGTCTGTTTTGTTCATCTGGATGATCTCGCTTATTGTGAATGGATAAAACGCGGCGCCACAAGGGCGTCCTGAGCGTGAACATTAGCTGAAGTCGAGACGATAAGCGATGCCATTCGCCGCCTGAAGGGGCATCTTTAGCAAAAAAAATCGTCCGAAGCCCACTTTTTTGATCGCAGCCTCCCAAAATCGGTATGGGCCCCCAGGCTTGGCGGGGATTTCGGCGTGGTCAGTCTGAGTCAAACTGTGCATAATTCTCCATTGACAGAGAAACACAACAATCAACCGTCTGTCGATTCCCCCATCATTCTCTCCCTGGAGAAGTACGTGCTGTCGCGCTTTGAGTCGTTTGTTGACCCCTACCCCGATGAAACTCCGCAGACCCCGCCCCGCCGCCTGCTTGCTTTCCTATGGGCGGGAACCCATGGGCTGCGTCCCTACATCCTCGTCATGGCAGTGCTCACCGCACTGATTGGCGCATTCGAAGCCTTCCTGTTTGGCGCGATGGGCAATGTGGTGAGCTGGCTTGGGCACATCCACCCGGACAAACTGTGGCAGGAAGAAGGACGAACGCTGATTGTGCTGACGGTAGTCCTTCTGCTCAGCCCCCTGGTGGCCTTCATCCAGGCCCTGATCAAGCAACAGACACTGGCCGCCAATTTCCCGATGCTGCTGCGCTGGAACTACCACCGCCTGATGCTCGGCCAGAGCCTGAGCTTTTACCAGGATGAATTCGCTGGACGCGTGGCCGCCAAGGTGATGCAGACCGCCCTTGCGGTGCGGGACGCCGTACTGATCGTCACTGACATTCTGGTCTACGTCATCATCTATTTCCTCAGCATGGTGGTGGTTGCTGCCAGCTTCAACATCTGGCTGCTCGCTCCCTTCCTGATCTGGCTGGCGTTGTATAGTTTGGCCCTGCGCTACTTTGTTCCGCGCCTGGGCAAGGTCTCGCAACAACAGGCCGATGCCCGCTCGCTGATGACGGGACGGGTCACGGACGCCTATACCAACATTGCCACCGTCAAGCTCTTCTCCCACGCCAGCCGCGAGGCCAGCTACGCACGCACGGCCATGCGGGATTTCATGCGTACTGCGCATATACAGATGCGCCTTGTCACCGGCATTGAGATCGTCAATTACACCCTCAACATCCTGTTGGTGATCGCCACGGCTGGCACCTCGCTGTGGCTATGGACACACGGGCAAGCCGAAATCGGTGCAGTCGCAGCGGCCACCTCAATGGCCCTGCGGCTCAACGGCATCTCACACTGGGTGATGTGGGAAACCGCCCGCCTGTTCGAGAACATCGGCACCGTAGAAGACGGCATGAACACCCTTTCCCGGCAATATGCCATCACTGACCAGCAGGGAGCCAAGCCCCTCAAGGTCAGCCAAGGCGAAATCGTGTTCGACAACGTCAGTTTCGCCTACGGCGGCAAAGACCGGATCATCAAGGACTTCTCCCTGCGCATCCGCCCCGGCGAGAAGATCGGGCTGGTCGGGCGCTCCGGCGCGGGCAAATCGACCCTGGTCAACCTCTTGCTGCGCTTCTACGATGTGGAATCTGGCCGTGTCTTGATCGATGGGCAGGATATTGCTGCCGTCACCCAGGAAAGCCTGCGTGCCCAGATCGGCATGGTGACGCAAGACACCTCGCTCCTCCACCGCAGCGTGCGCGACAACCTGCTGTATGGGCGCCCGGATGCCAATGACGAAGACATGATCCGTGCCGCCAAGCGTGCCGAGGCTCACGAGTTCATCGCCACACTCACCGATCCGCATGAGCGCATAGGCTATGACGCCCACGTGGGCGAGCGTGGCGTCAAACTCTCTGGCGGGCAACGCCAACGCATTGCCATTGCCCGCGTCATGCTCAAGGATGCCCCCATCCTGTTGCTAGATGAAGCCACCAGCGCGCTGGATTCCGAAGTGGAAGCCGCCATCCAGCAAAGCCTGTACTCCCTGATGGAAGGCAAGACCGTGGTGGCCATCGCCCACCGCCTCTCCACCATCGCAGCAATGGATCGTCTGGTTGTAATTGATCAGGGGCACATCGTGGAGGAAGGCGATCACCAGAGCCTGCTTGCCAAAGGCGGCCTCTATGCTCGGCTTTGGGCGCATCAAAGCGGCGGCTTCCTGGGGGAAGAAACAGAGGAATGATGCCTTAGAAGCCGGAACAAAATGGAGTGCAATAGTTCTGGCTTCTTAACCCCAACCCGGCAGTTCATCCGTTCAATGCATACACCTTGCTTCTACGGAGACTGTCATGCGCCGCTTCATCACCCCTATCCTGGCCCTTGCCATCGGACTGTTTGCTAGCTTGCCCGCCCACGCGACGGGCAAGCTCGTCAACATGGAGATCATTGATCGCAATACCTCATCCCCGTTGGACATTTATCGTTACCAACGACAGGACTTCGTGGCCGGACAACCGGGCGCACGATATGCAATACAAATAACCAACTGCACATCTGCCCGGGTTCTGGTAGTGCTATCGGTCGATGGCGTCAACGCCATCACTGGTGCAAGCGCCGATCCATCACAAAGCGGCTATGTACTCAATCCACATGCCTCGGCGGAGATCACCGGCTGGCGCAAGAGTACAACTGAAACGGCCGCCTTCTACTTTACCTCACTCGCCGATAGCTATGCGGCACGCACCCATCGCCCAGACAACGTCGGCATTATCGGGGCCGCTGTATTCCAGGAACAGGAGCCGATCCGCATCGAAGAAAGCTTTGCGCCTGCAGCAAGTGCACAAGACTCAATCGCTGGCCGTGCAAATGCCCCGGCACCCGCAGCGCGGGAAGGTGAGTTGGCCCGTGCAGAAACCCGGGCCAAACGCCTGGGAACTGGCCACGGAGAACGCCTATATGACCCCACGAGCTATACCGAATTCGAACGCGCAGACAACCGCCCCAACGAAATCGTCCGCCTACGCTATGACAGTCGGGCACGCCTGATCGCCATGGGCGTCATCCCCCAATCCCGTACCCAATTGGGGTATACCCCCAACCCCTTCCCTGGCTTCACCCCTGATCCACGCTGAATCAGCCATGCAAAAAGGGCGGCACAGAGGCCGCCCTTCATGACTTCATCATTACTCAGTGATCTGTACGTAATTCCTTGATCTCGCTGACCGGGTAGGCACGGCGCGCCACCTCGGCGCGCATCTCTGCCATGGCCAACGCCACAGCCTCCGGCTTGCCCTTGGCACCCAGTTCGATATGCGCAGGCAGCTCCTCACTCCCCAGGTGGGGCAGACTGAAAACCGTCACCCCATAAAGCGCCTCAAGCGTGTGCATGATGTCGACCAGTTTGCTTTCGGTGGCATTGAAAACGGCGATCGAATCCTCCGCCCAGGAACGCACATCATGCAGATCCGCATATTCGGTGTCGAGTACCCATTCCATCATCGGCCAAGCCATTTGCGGAAATCCGGGCAAAAAGTGGTGACTGGCATAAGAAAACCCGGGGATGCGGTTATAAGGGTTCGGAATAATCCTGCTCCCCACCGGATAATGCCCCATCTCCAGGCGATAAGGCGTCGTCTCCTCTCCGAACTTTGCGCGGATTTCACGCTCGGCATCCGGGTGCAGCACCAACTCAAGCCCCGTGGCGCTTGCAACGGCAGCACGCGTATGGTCGTCCGGGGTCGCACCAATACCGCCAAATGAGAAAACGATATCCCCACTTGCAAGAGTCTGCCGGAAGACGTCGACCAGACTGGGCGCATCGTCTGCACAGATACGCACCCAGCTCAACCGCAAACCTCTGGCAGAGAGCAATTCGATTGCCTTGGGCAGATGTTTGTCTTGACGACGCCCCGAAAGAATTTCGTCACCGATAATCACCAACCCGATCTTCACCGCCTGATCTACCATTTCAACCAGCTCCTTGTTGACGCTCACGTTGCAAAGCCTGCAACAGATAGTGGGTAAATGCCAGCCCGGATAAGGCAGGTGCGAGCAGATTCACCACGGGCACCAAACCCAGCAGTCCGCCAACGGTCCCCACCACAAACAAAGTGCCACGGCGGGCAAGCGGAATTTGCCGCAATTCCTGCGCATCCGCGTGGCTCATGAGCGCATCATATGAAAAGCAGCGGGCATTGAACCACGCAGCCAGCACCACGACAACCACCACATTGACGACCGGAACAAACAACATCGGCAACCCAAGCACACAGAGAAAACCGAACAGAAAGACCGACACCCCCGCATTGGCTGCACTCCCCCACAGGGAGCCGCCCGCCCTGCGTTCAAGGCCGGAATAATCAGTTTTGGCTACGCACTCAACCATCATCGGCATGGCAAATACAGCAAAAATTAAAACGGCCAACACATATGCAAAATAAATCAACAGCATCAGCAACAAGAGCTTCAATAAAACCCCCGTTGCTACACTGACCCAGGCATTGTTCAACCAGACCCCCAACACCGGCCAGGACGCCAGCCAGCCTTGCAAGCCATCACTGACCGGCCCCCATGCAAAGCACAAACCCAACACCCACACCACAAGGGAAACCCCTGCGGGCCAGAGCATGTGCACAAATACATCACGCGAAAACAGACTACGAAAAGCTTTCAGATATGCGCCAGAGATATCCTTGATCATTGCGCCCCGCTCTCGCTTTCACGCAAACCTTCAGCCACCGTCCCCATGATGGCGTGGCGCAACGCGGGCCAACCAAAGCCCAATATCCCCAGGAAAGCCAAGCCCGCAACAAGGGCCAGACTCACCATATCGGCGTGATACTCCATCTCAAACACAAAACGCGCGAGGCAATAACCATAGATCTGCGAAGCAGCCGCCGCAAGAAGGATGGCAATTGCAGCCAGCACAGCGAGTTCCGCGAGCAAGGCTGCGCGCAATTGCCCCATGCGTGCACCCAATGCGCGCAATACAGAGACTTCATATACGCGTTCATCATGGGTGCTCAATTGCGCAGAAACCAGTACGATGATGCCCGCTATCAACGCAAATGCAGATACAAACTGCACCAGCAGCGTCAGCCGCTCGCTCACACTTTGTACCTGTGCCAACACGGTCGTGACGTCAACAATAGTCAGATTCGGGAAAGCAGTGACCAGATCACGCACGTACCCGCTCTTGGCAGGCGGCAGGTAAAAGCTGGTGATATAGCTTGATGGCATATCATCCAACAAGCCAGGAGCCGCAATAAAGAAAAAATTCACCCGCATGGAATCCCAGGAGAGCTTGCGGATGCTGCCAACACGGGCACTGACCCGCTGGCCACCAACCTGGAATTCCACCTTATCCCCTTGTTTGATTCCAAGTGTGCGCCCGATCCCCTGCTCCATCGAGAAGACCGGCTCATGGCTGGCACCATGCCAAGCACCTGCCACAATGCGGTTATCAACAGGCAGCCGGTCGCTCCACGACAAGCTGAATTCGCGTTCCACCAGACTCTTGGCCTGCTCATCGGGGTAATCCTTGGCCGCAACCGGTCTGCCATTGATACTCAGCATGCGCCCCCGGATCATCGGCTCCAGCCGTGCCTGCGGCAATTGATGCTCGCGCAGCCACATCAGTACAGCGTCCTTTTGTGGTGGCTGGATGTTGATGACAAATCGATTGGGGGCTTCGGGGCCGATCTTGCCCCGCCAGCTTGCCATCAGATCCCGGCTCACCAGTCCCAGCAAAATCAGTGCAGTCAGCCCCAGCCCCAAAGCCACCACCTGCACCACGCTGGCAGCCCGGCGGCGGTGCAGGCTGGCCAATCCATAGCGTAAGCCCCATTGCTGCCCAAGGCCCCGGATATGCCCCAGCGCACTCAAAGCCAACCAGCCCAGTCCGGCAAAAAGCAGGATTGCCACGGCAAAGCCACCAATCACCATTGCGCCCAAAAGCCATTCACCCGCCAGCCAGAACATCAGCGCCGCCAGCAAGGCGGCCCCAAATCCCCAGGCCCCCAGGCTGATGGCCTGTGCACCGCCCCACTCACGGCGCAGCACGCTGATGGGTGGTACAGCAGATAATTTGAGCAACTGGGGGGCAACAAAACCCAGCATCAACACCACACCGATGATCATGCCGTGTACCACCGGCAGCATACCGGGAGCGGGCAGTTCCATATTGATCAGGTCACGCGCCAGATACAGCAAGCCAAATTGGATAGCATATCCCAACGTGCAACCAACGAGGGCAACCACCAACCCCAGCACGAAGAATTCAGTAAGATACAAGCGCAGCAGCTGCCCACGCTGGGCGCCAAAGCAACGCATCACCGCACAGGAATTGAAGTGCCGATGCAGGTAGCGCCGTGAAGACAGGCCGATAGCCACGGCCGCAAGCACCACGGCCAGCATGGCGGTCAGCCGCAGGAAACGGGCGGCGCGATCCATACCGTTACGGATTTCAGGCCGGGCGTTATCCAGGCTTTCCAGCGTCTCGCCCCGCCCCAGGCGTGGACGCACCCAGGCTTCGAAACGCGCGACAGACTCAGGCCTGCCCGCCAACTGCATGCGGTAGCGTGCCCGGCTGCCTTCCTGCATCAAACCACTGGCCGCGAGGTCTGCCGTGTTGATCATGATGCGGGGGGCAAAGCTGGCAAAACCCATCCCACGGTCTGACTCATAACGGATGAATGCCCCCACCCGCAGATTCAGATAACCCAATTGAAGTTTATCCCCTGGCCTGAGTTGCAGCGCCGCCATCAATTGCTCGTCCAACCACGCTTCACCCACTGCGGGAATCCGGCCCGCCTCCTGCGGCGTATCGGTAAGGTTGGGGGCAATCTGGAGGCTGCCACGCAAGGGATAAGCCGCCTCCACCGCCTTGACTGCGGCGAGCTGCGCAGCATCAGCAGTGGTGACCATGCTGTTGAAGGTGACGGTGTTCGTCACCCGCAAAGCAAGCTCACGCGCCTTAGGCGCCAGGGCTTCTGCTACAGGATGGTCGGCGCTGACCAGCAGGTCGCCCCCCAGCATCTGCGTGGCATCGCGGCGCAGACCCTGAGCGACCCGGTCAGTCAGAAAACCGACGCTGCTGAGTGCTACCACCGCCAGCAGCAAGGCCACTATCAGCAGGCTCAGTTCCCCAGCACGCAAATCACGCCGCAGCATGCGCAGCGCCAGCCTCAGATCATTCATCAATGCTCCCAGCGGTAAAAGGCATATTCATCCATAGACCGCCGGACGATCAGAGAATTCCCTGCGGCAGATTCTCAACGCTTTTTCCGGCCCTTGCCCGGTGCAGTCTGATTGGCATCCGGACGAACCAGGCACAACTGTGAAACGCGCTGGTATTCCATCACGTAATCAGCCAGCTCCGGGTCCTTGCTGTTGACCTGGCGCTTGAGGATATCCTGAGCCTCTTGCAGATAGGGCCGGGCCGGGCCGCAGGAGGAAATCTCCAGCTTGGCCTTGGCGGCATTCAGATCCGTCCAGCCCAGCAGCAGGCTCCCTGGCATGGTCGTGCGGCGGATATCCACAACCTGACGGAAACGATCAAACGCCGGAGCATATTGCTTCTGCATATATTGCAAGGCAGCAGCATCGTTCAGGGTACCTGCGTATTCCTCACTCTGGGTGCCGAACAATTCACGGCTCAGCTTGAGCAGGTCTTCATACACAGGGGGCAATGACTCATAGCGTTTATCATGCATATAAGCTGCGGCCAGCGCACTCTTAGCATTGAAATAGTAGCGGTTACGCTTGCCCGCACTTTGCTCGATCACATCGATGGCACGCAGATACCAGCCTCGCGCATCGCTCCAACCGCGCAGCAGCATGGCATTGTCACCCAGGTGCACCATGGAGTGTGAAGCTTCTATGCTGCGCTCGCCAAACACCTGCTGGCGCAGTTCCAATGCCTGCTTGAGCAGACTACGAGCCTTGGAGTGATCGCCCCGCTTGTCTTCCAGTCGCCCGGCAGCATCCAGCGCTGCACTACGCAATTCCTTGTCCTCATGCAGACGGGCGATTTCCAGCAGGTTCTGCAAACCGACATCCGCTTCATTCAGCCTGCCACTATCAATGCGAGCATTGGCCAAGCCCACTTGTGCACGGGCGAACTCCGAACTCTTGTCGCCATAGGCGCCCTGACAAACATGTACCGCCTCGTCATACTGATTCACCGCCCGCTCAAGCTTGCCTTGTGCATCACCAACTCGTGCAATATCCGTCAGAGACAGACACAGCACCTGTGCGCCTGAACGCGCCTGCTCACCCGTGGCCGCACGTGCCAGACGGATCGATTCTGTCAGGTTGCGATCCGCCTCTGCCCACAAAGCCATCTTTTCTGCACCCAGCGCTTCACAACGCAGGCGGTGGGGCATAAAAGCCAAAGAGGGCGCCTGATTGCAGCAGGAATCCCGGAAACACAGGCCGGCATTCTGGGCCTGTTCCTGCTTGGTTGAAGACGTAGAACAACCAGCCATCCCCATGGCCAGCGCCACCCACAAAACAGGCGAAGCGACGAAACGGTAAATAGACATTTTTATGCTTTCTTCAATAGGGCCTCGGCAAGCCGAACCCAATAGCTGGCCCCGACGACCAGCGCATCATCATTAAAATCGTAAGACGGGTTGTGCAATAAACACCCGCCCTCGGTCGGGCCATTACCCAGCCACACATAACAACCTGGGCGATGCTGGAGGAAGAAGGAAAAATCCTCGGCCCCCATGCTAGGCAATGGCGCCCACTCCACCTTACCCTGCCCGGCCACAGCCTCGGCCACCTCGCGGCAGACCTGCGCTTCAGGCAAAGTGTTGATGGTGGCGGGATAATACCCGCCTTTCCATGACAATTCGATCCCAACCCCATAAGCCGCCGCAATGCCATCGCACACTCGCTGAACGCTGGCCAACACAAAATCACGGGTCTGCGGGCCAAGAGCCCGCACCGTACCGGCCAGTGCGGCCCGCTCTGGCATCACATTGTAGGCATCCCCGGCATGAAACTGGGTCACAGAAACCACCGCTGCATCCAAGGGGTCAACCGTGCGCGCAGCAATCATCTGCAGTGAGGAAACGAGCTGGCAGCCTGCCAGCACAGTGTCGGTGCCTTGATGCGGCATGGCCGCATGCGCCCCCCTGCCGGTGATCTGGATATCGAAACGATCCGCGCTGGCCATCACCGCCCCCGGTGCAATCCCGAAATGCCCAGCAGGCATACCCGGCCAGTTGTGCATGCCGTAGATGGACTGGACCGGGAAGCGCTCAAAGAAGCCATCTGCAATCATCGCAGCAGCCCCACCCTGCCCTTCCTCGGCAGGTTGGAAGACCAGCACCACAGTGCCATCAAAATCACGATGCGAAGCCAAGTATTCTGCCGCCCCCAGCAGCATGGTGGTATGCCCGTCATGCCCGCAGGCGTGCATGCAGCCTGCGTGTTGGGAACGATGCGCAAAACTGTTGGCTTCCTCAATCGGCAGTGCATCCATATCCGCCCGTAGCGCGATCATCCGGGGAGAGTTGCCGTTGCGGATCACGCCCACCAAGCCCGTGCCGCCCAGCCCCTCATGCACCTCAATCCCCCAGGCCTTCAGCCGCTCCGCCACCAGGGCGGAAGTACGTTTTTCCTGATAGGCCAGCTCTGGGTGGGCATGAATGTCATGCCGGATACGCGTAAGTTCAGCCTGACGCGCCACGATTTCGGGAACAAGCTTCATAGAACAGACACCTGAAACAACGCCAAGCCAGAAATGATATCCCCTTTCGTGAAAGCCTGCTCTGCACGGTATGCAGACCCAGGCGTTTTGGCACCCGCCCGGCAAGCAGCTACACTAGCGCCCGCCATGCTCCGTTACACCCAGCCACCTTCCTCGCAGACCTTTCCACTGACCAGCGCCCAAACGCGTTGGGACGCCCTGCGCTGGCCGCTGGCCTGGGGCTTGAGCATCAGCACAACCCTGCTGGTCCTGGCTGCGCTTGCCACCGGATACCGCCCCTTGCCATCCGCCTCACCCCGCCAGCTTCACGCCGAACTGGGCCCGACACCTGCACCCGCTACGATTCGGGAGGCGCCCTCTGCGCGTCCACAACCCGCACAATCCGCACAAGCCAAGCGCCAAGCCACCGGGCCAAAAGCCCCCGAGCCGATCATCCCGCCTCGGCTCATCCCCGCTCCACCGCCCCCGGAAATGCCCGCCGCACCACAAGCTGCCAGCACCGAGCCACACTCCCCTATCGCCGCAGCGGGCGCAGTCAACGCAGCCCCACCCGGCAATCCCCCGTCTAGCGCTGCAGATAAAGGAATGGCAGGAGGTGGTGCGTCTGCCCCACCACGCAGTGGCCAAGACGCTCTATCCATCCGCTGCCCCAGCCAGATCAAGCCTGCCTTCCCAAAACTGGCGCTTGAGGATTCCATCAATCGCGGTGAAGTCCGCGCCCGCCTGTTGCTTGATGCGGAGGGACATGTCACCGGCGTAGACATCCTGGAAGCCACCCCACCCGGCTATTTCGAGAATGCCGTACGCAAGGCTGCGCTGCAATGGCATTGTCAGAGCGGGCAAGCGAGTAGCGTAGTGGTGCCTTTCAGCTTCCAGGCGCGCTAGACTATTTGCTTCATCACAGCAGCACATCACACATGAAAACCATTGGCCTGATTGGCGGCATGAGTTGGGAATCCACTGTGCCGTATTACCGGCAGATCAACGAAACCGTGCGCGACCACCTGGGCGGCCTGCATTCGGCCAAGCTTGTGCTCTACAGCGTGGACTTCCAGGAGATCGAACACCTGCAACATGCAGGCGACTGGGATAGCGCCGGGCAACGCCTTGCCGACGCAGCACGAGCCCTGCAGGCAGCGGGTGCGGACTTCCTCGTGCTGTGTACCAACACCATGCACAAGGTGGCTGGCGTAATCGAATCCTCCGTCACCATCCCCCTGCTCCACATCGCCGACCCCACCGCCGAAGCCGTTAAACAAGCGGGGCTGCATAAAGTAGGCCTGCTTGGCACACGCTTTACTATGGAGCAGGCGTTCTACCGCCAGCGCCTGAGCGAACGCCATGGCATAGAGGTCTTGATTCCAGAAGAAGCCGACCGAGAGATCGTCCACCGTGTAATCTACGATGAACTCTGCCTGGGCAAGCTACGAGAAGACTCCCGGCTGGCATACCGACGCATCATCGCCGATCTGGTGGCCCAGGGTGCCCAGGCGGTGATACTGGGCTGTACTGAAATTGCGCTGCTTGTCAGCGCCGAAGACGCCACCGTACCACTCTTCGACACCGCCAGCCTGCATGCCACCGCTGCAGCCTTGCAAGCCATCTCAAAGACATAATATCGATCTGCCTGCCCGCCGCGTAAGAACAGGTTCCAAGGCGGCGCCAGGGTACGCATGCCCTGGCAAATACTAACCCGGCTCGACAACATCTTCCTTGTATTTGGCTCAAAGCACACCTAAACTAGAAAAACTTTTCCAAAACATTTTTCCATATAGATGTTCAAATCTTCGACGCCCCCACGCCATGCCACAGGTGATGAAACACGGGCGCGGCTGATCCAGGCGGCGACCGAGGTTTTTCTGGAAGACGGCTTCCGGGCTGCCCGCGTACAGGAGATTGCCCGGCGCGCGGAGCAACGGCTATCGGCCATCAATTACCATTTCGGCAGCAAAGAAGGTTTGTACTTGGCCGTGCTGCGCCACCACGCCGAAGTGGCATTGACACAGACACCGCTAGACCCGATGCCCGCCGATGCTTCGCCCCAGGTACGCTTGCAGATTGCAGTAGAGGCGATTCTGCGGCGCTTTCTGGATACACGCATGCCCAGCCGCATTGCACAGTTCATGCTGCGGGAGTTGAGCAACCCCACAGATGCCCTGGAGGTGATGATCGAGCATTTCACCTTGCCACAGGTGCAGTATCTACAGGTACTCCTGGCCGATGCACTGGGGCCAAAGGTGCCTGCCACAGTGGTACGCCGGGCACTGTTCTCGCTGATGGGCCAATGCATCATCTACGCCACCGGACGGCCTGTGATCAGCCGCGTGGCCCCGGAGTTTTTTCAGGATGAAGCCATGATCGCCAACACCACCAAACATATCGCCACTTTCACCTGGGGCGGGCTGCAGGCGCTACGTCAACAATGGGAGGCTGATGATGTGGATTGAACGCATCCTGCTCATAGCACTCACAGCCGCAATGCTTACGGCTTGTAGCAAATCCCCCCCACCCGGCCTGCCCGGTTATGTGGAGGCAGAATACACACGCCTGGCTTCCCCTACTGCAGGACGACTGGTAGCGCTCAAGGTTGCCAAAGGCATGGACGTAGCAGTAGGCACGCCACTTTTCATACTCGACCAGGATCAGGAAAATGCCGCCATTGCCGAAGCCAATGCCCGCCTCAAACATCAGGATGCTACCGCAGCGGACCTCGCCAAAGGTAAGCGCCGCGAAGAAATTGCCGTGCTGGCCGCGCAAGAAAAACAGGCCGAAGCACAACTGGCCCTGAGTGAATCCGATTTGAAACGGCAGCGTGCTCTGGCTACCAGCGGCTTCATCAGCGGCGCATCGCTCGATAGCCTGGAAGCCCGCCAACGGGCAGATGCGGCCAAGCTTGCAGAGATCCGCGCCAATCTGCAAGTCGCACGCTTGGCCGCCCGCCAGGATACCCGCACCGCAGCCGAGGCGGACATCGCCACCGCCCGCGCCGTGCTCACGCAAAACGAAATTCGCCGCGATCAGAAAGCGGTTTCTGCGCCCGCCTCCGGCCGCATTGATGACACGCTCTATCGCGAAGGGGAATGGGTGCCAGCAGGCTCACCGATAGTCAGCATGCTGATGCCAGGGGCGCTGAAGCTCCGCTTCTTCGTACCACAGGACGCACTGCCAAAGTATGCAATCGGCACACGCATCCGTGCTCATTGCGATGGCTGTGGCGAGCCCTTTGGTGCGCGGATCAGCTACATTGCCAAAAGCGCGGAATTCAACCCGCCTGTCATTTACAGCCAGGAAAACCGCGCCCGCATGGTGTTCATGGTTGAAGCCTTGCCTGACAATCCTGGCAGACTCAGCCCCGGCCTGCCTGTCGACATTTTGACAGGAGCCACACCATGAATGATGAGGTGGATCTGGCCGTTGACGTCCGCCACATCACCAAACGCTACGGCCACAAAACCGTAGTCGATGGGCTGAGCATGCAGCTACGTCGTGGCGAAGTCTTCGGTTTTCTCGGCCCGAACGGCTCAGGCAAAACCACCAGCATCCGCATGATGTGCGGCCTGCTCACACCTGATAGTGGAGAAGGCCACACCCTGGGCTATGACATCATGCACGAAGCTGCCAAGATCAAACGCGAAGTGGGCTATATGACACAGCGTTTCGGCCTCTATGAAGACCTCTCGATCCGCGAGAATCTGGACTTCATTGCCAGTGTATACGAGATGGACCGACGCCGCGAACGCGTCGATCACGCCCTGGAACGCCTGGGCCTGCAAGGACGGCAGAAACAACTCGCGGGCGGACTCTCCGGCGGGTGGAAGCAGCGCATGGCACTGGCTGCATGCATGCTGCATGAGCCAAAGCTCCTCCTGCTGGACGAACCCACGGCGGGCGTTGATCCCAAGGCGCGACGCGATTTCTGGGAAGAGATCCACAAACTTGCTGCAGAAGGCATTACCGTACTGGTGTCCACCCACTACATGGATGAGGCTGAACGCTGCCACCGCCTGGGCTATATCGCCTATGGGCGGCTGATGGCCAGCGGTACGCCAAAGGAGCTTGTAGCCAATAGCGGTTTTCATACCTGGAGCATATCTGGTGAAGACATCTCCGATCTGGCCGACAGCCTCACCGATCTGCATGGCATTGATATGGTGACGCGCTTTGGCAACACCCTGCATGTGAGCGGTGAAGACCTTGCCGCGCTGGACGCAGCCACAGCCCCCTATCGAGACAATCCACAACAACACTGGACCCTGGGCACTCCACAGTTGGAAGATTTATTCATCCACCTGATGGGCAAGGCCCAGGACAATTATGGGCTGGAGGCAAAAAAATGACGATCTTCAGCTTCGCTCGCCTGCTCGCCGTCGTCAAAAAAGAATTCATCCAGATTCGCCGCGACCGTATCACCTTTGCGATGATGATCGGCATCCCGCTGCTGCAACTCACGCTATTTGGTTATGCCATCAACAGCGACCCCAAGCACCTGCCTACCGTAGTCGTTTCGCATGAACAAAGCACCTTTTCACGCTCCATCGTGCAGGCCATGCAGCATTCGGGCTACTTCGACATTCAATCCACCTCAATTGGCGAGCGTGATGCAGAAGGAATGCTGGCGCGTGGCGAGGTGCAATTTTCCATTATCATTCCGGCGGACTTCACGCGCCATGTGTTACGTGGCGAGAAGGCACAGCTGCTGATCGAGGCGGATGCGACCGACCCCTCTGCCACCGGAAATGCCATCTCTGCCCTGCAACAGATGACCACCAGCCTGCTCAGCCACGACCTCAAAGGCCCGCTTGCCTATGCAGCCACCACCAGCATGCCCTATGAAATCATCATTCATCGACGCTACAACCCGGATGCCCTCTCGCAATACAATGTCGTACCAGGCCTGATCGGAGTCATTCTAACCATGACCATGATCATGTCCACCGCGCTGGGGCTGACCCGCGAAGTCGAACGCGGCACCATGGAAAATCTGCTTGCCACCCCGGTGCGCCCTCTGGAAGTGATGATCGGCAAGATTCTGCCTTACATCATCGTGGGGCTGGTTTCCATGATATTGGTACTCTCCGCCGCCCGATGGCTCTTCGCCGTTCCCTTCATAGGCAGCCTGTGGCTGCTAGTTGCCGTAGTCATTATCTTCATTGCCGCTAATCTGGTGGTGGGTATCACCATATCGAGTGTAGCGCGCAATCAGATGCAGGCATTGCAAATGTCATTTTTCTTCTTCCTACCTTCCATCCTGCTCTCCGGCTTCATGTTTCCCTTCCGGGGCATGCCACGCTGGGCGCAATACATAGGAGAAATCCTGCCCAACACGCATTTCATGCGCATCTCACGCGGAGTCATGCTCAAGGGTAATGGTCTCACGGAAAGCTGGTCAGAACTTTGGCCACTGCTGCTGTTCATGCTGGTTGTGATGTGTATCGGGCTGGTACGCTTCCGCCGCACACTGGATTAGGCTTCACATTCATGCCCTGCTAGAGAATACCCCTATTAGAATCAACGTATTTTTTGTGGGTTGAAATATTATTTCTACTACGCATAAAACATTTTGATTCGCTAGACGAGCACACACAACAAACCGTGCCTGACACAACAAGGCCCCACCCGCCAAAAGCGCAGCCAAAGCACTTCTTCGCCAAATATGGCTTTCCAGATACTTTTTCAAAAATGGTTTAAGAATTTGCAAATCATAAAGTCATACACCATTCGAAATAGACCATTAGCCAAACCAAGCTATTTATCCAATAAATTGGCGTAAAAAATCAAAATACTGTTTATGAAAGCGCATTGCTTTTCACCATCAAAAATCCAGCCACATAAGCCTCACAACATCCTGCCCGAATTGCCATGGTAAGTTTATTTCTCCAATGCTAATACTAGGTGGCAGCACACCAGTGATTACCAAATTGCTGTGCGACTGCATGTATTGGCTTGGGGAATCAAGAATACCGAAGCCAAACTTCTATGTAATCAGTAAAAATCAGCATAAATCGTGCAGGAGGAAAAAATGGCTGAAAAATCTGGTGTAATCCGTTGGCAAGAAAATCACTCCCTCGGCATTGCTGCGGACGACCCGTGCTCAGGCTCCAACGTACATCTTAAACAGATCAGCTCCGACTACGCAAAATGGGAAGTCGACAAGGACGCCGGCATCATTCGCCTGAACTACGCGAGCGGCCAACTGTATCTGGGCTACGCGGGTTCTCCCAGCAGCGGAAACGCTCTGATTCTGACGGTCGACAATGTCGCCACGTGGGACTTTGCGAGCAAACCTGGCTTCATCATGCTCAAGGGGACGAAACTGGCAATTGATGTCCAAAGCCGTAATCCAGGTGGGGTGGTTTGGCTGTATACCTTCAACGGCTCCCCGGCCCAACAATGGGCATTCATGTCTTACGCAAACTTCATGGCCGATGCCGCCAAAGAAGCTGCAACTGTTTGATTGATCCATCACGGGTGTGCATATCCGTGCACACCCGGTTCAGGCATTCTGAAACGTGCTTGCAAGCTATAGGGGGCGTGATGTCGGCCATGAAATACGGCCTAAAGGGTTTCTTGCTTGCCCGATGACCCTTGTTCTGATCCAATGAATCCGTGAAAAACGCCATCGGGAGGCCAACACATGGATGTCTTTGAATGGGATGAACGCTATCTCACGGGTGAGGCGGTCATCGACAAAGAACATCACGGCTTGGTCAACCTCATCAACAGGCTGTTCCGCATGCGCGACGAAAACGCCTCGATGGAGCGGCTGGAACCGATTTTTGATGCGTTGGTGGATTACGCGGGCAATCACTTCAGGCACGAGGAAGTCTTCATGTCTGACGTTGGATGTGACCCTCGCCATGTCACGACACACACTCAGGCACATCGGGAATTTGTGCGGCAGCTTACGATCATGCGTGCTGATTTTAGAACGAGTCTGGACGTTGAAATCGTTCTCCAATTCCTGATCGGCTGGCTTGTCCATCACATCATGGGTACGGACCAGATCATGGTCAAACAGGTCCACAGCATCCGCAATGGCAGCTCTCCCGCTCACGCATACGATCAGGAAGAACCCGGCAATCAAGCCAGCAGCATCAATGTCGTCCTCACGGCCATGCAACGACTATGCGATATTGCACTCCAACGCAATCATGCGCTGAAAGAGGAGCAGGAAAAAATAGAAGATATCGTGCAATCCCGCACCCGGATTCTGCAGAAGACCATTCAATTCCTGGAAGAAAAAGCCCGCCAGCTTGAAGCCAAGAGCACCGCTTCAATGTAATACAAGCTAAATTTCCACCACCAAGTCGGCCTGAAAATCTTCATTGCGCTCATCGGGGTAGCCACGCGGGTTGGATATTACGCGCGTATCACCCAACATGTAATCAAATGAAGAATGAATATGCCCGTGCACCCACAGGCGGGCTTGGCTGTTCTGTACCACTCCATCCAGATTCGAGGCATACGCCGCACTCAGGAGTTCTTTCTGGAACCCCTCGAACAAAGATGTGGCGCTGGGGGCATGATGGGTCACAACCACGGTCTTCTCTGTTGCCACAGCGAGTTCCTGCTCAAGCCACTCCCGCGATGTCCGGTGGATCATCGCGGTATCGATTGAGCGCATCCTGCGATAATCCGGGCTGACGCGGATTTTCATATAATCGCTCATCTTGTTGTTGGCTTCCGCACCCGCTATGCGTGGATCGCCCAACAAAGAGAAATCCGTCCAGAGCGTGCAGCCTAAAAAACGTACCCCATCGAGCACAACGCTATCGTTTTCCAGAACGAAAACGTTCGATCCCTTTGCCAGATCCTTGAGCGTTGCCAAAAGCTTGGGATAAGCCTTGCCATAGTACTCATGATTGCCGCACACGTAGATGACCGGTGTGCCGATGAATGTCTCCTGCGCCCAGAGCACGCCACGATTGCCGATATCGATATCTCCGGCCAGCACAACGACATCCGCAAGGCAGGGTTCAACATCCTGGCCGAAAAACTCGCGATGCAGGTCGCTGAGAATCTGGATTTGCATAAGGTGCCGCCGCTACATATCTAAAATCACCAACGGGAGACTACCACGCAAACAAGAAAAGGGGCGCAAAGCCCCTTTTCTGTTGTATCAACCCCCTGACCTAGAGCAGTACTTGCGGGTCGTACTCATTTTCGCGCAGCTTAGCCTGTGCGGCCGCCAAGCGGGCAATCGGCACACGCGGCGCGGAGCAGGAAACGTAGGTCAGCCCGATGTGGTGACAGAAACGCACCGAATCAGGTTGACCGCCTTGCTCGCCGCAGATACCGACCTTGAGGTCTGGCCGGGTTTCGCGGCCCCACTTCACAGCCATCTCCATCAGGCGGCCAACGCCCTTCACATCCAGCACTTCAAAGGGGTTTTCTTTGAGGATGCCTTGTTCCTGATAGAAGGGCAGAAACTTGTTCTCGGCATCTTCGCGGGAGAAGGAGAACGCAGCCTGTGTCAGATCGTTCGTGCCAAAGGAGAAGAACTCTGCAATCTTGGCGATGTCCGCCGCACGCAATACCGCGCGCACAACTTCGATCATGCTGCCGAAGGAAATGATCGGGCGCACACCGAATTTCTTCTCAGCGGCATCCAGCTCCTTGTCCAAAATGTCCTTGACGCGCTTGAGTTCCTCGGTCGTGCACACCTGCGGCACCATCACTTCGGCCTTGACCTTGATACCTTCCTTCACGCACTGCGCCCCGGCCTCCACCAATGCCTTCAACTGCATGGTATAGATTTCCGGATTCGTGAGCCCCAGACGCACACCACGGTGACCCAGCATCGGGTTAACTTCGGAGAGTGCGCGCACTTTGCGGAGCATGACTTCGCGCTTTTCAATCAACAGATCGAAACGCTTGTTCTGCTGATATTCCGCCAGATTGGCGCCCAAGTGGTCAAGACTGTCGACATATTGGGTGTGCAAGGCGGGATCAAGCATTTTGAGGGTTTCCGGCAACTCACCCATGCTGCGCACGGCCCGCTTGAGGTTACGCAAGTGGTCGATCTCGAATTCCAGTTGTGAGGCGGTAGGCAGGAATTCGTGAATCGGCGGGTCAAGCAGGCGTACTGTCACCGGCAGCCCTTCCATGGCCTTGTAGATGCCGATGAAATCCCCACGCTGGAAGGGCAACAGACGATCCAGCGCGGCCTGACGGGCTTCCGGCGTTTCAGCCAGAATCATCTCCTGCACGATGGGCAGGCGATCCGTATCATTGAACATGCGTTCGGTACGGCACAGCCCCACCCCTACTGCGCCAAACCGGCGGGCGCGTTCTGCGTCCCGCGGGGTGTCGGCGTTAGCATGCACCTTGAGGGTTGCCACTTCATCAGCCCACTTGAGCAGCGTGTCCAGTTCGTCGAAGAATTCGGCATCCACGGTAGGAATCCGGCCCGCATACACCTTGCCGGTCGTCCCATCAATGGTGATTACATCCCCTTCACCAAAACTCATCACACCAACCTTGGCGCGTTTGGCATGCACATCAATCTGGATGGCATCACAGCCCGACACGCAGGGCTTGCCCATACCACGCGCCACCACAGCAGCGTGAGAGGTCTTGCCGCCACGCGAAGTCAGAATCCCCTGCGCCATGAAAAAGCCGTGAATATCTTCCGGCTTGGTTTCTTCACGTACCAGAATCACCTTCTCGCCTGCCTTGCCAAGCAATTCAGCGGTATCGGCATCGAACACCACCTTGCCGGAAGCCGCCCCTGGAGAGGCTGGCAAGCCGACACACAGCGCTTCAACCTTGGAGTTGGGTGCAAGTGTGGGCACCATCAATTGTTCCAGCAGGGAAGGATTGACGCGCAACAGCGCCTGCTCTTTGGTAACCAGCCCTTCGCGGAGCATTTCAACCGAAGTCACCACCATGGCACGGGCATTCATCTTGCCGTTGCGGGTTTGCAGGCAGTAGAGCTTGCCGTGCTCAATGGTGAATTCAAAATCCTGTACTTCCTTGTAGTGACGTTCGAGGCGTTCGCGCAATTCCATCAATTGCCGGTAAATGTCCGGCATATCGATCTGCATGAGTGCCAAGGGCTTCGGCGTGCGGATACCGGCCACCACGTCCTCGCCCTGTGCATTGACGAGATATTCGCCATAGATGGCGTTTTCACCATTGCCGGGATTGCGGGTAAAGCCTACGCCAGTGCCCGAGTCATTACCCATGTTGCCGAATACCATGGTACAGACGTTGACGGCCGTACCGTTGGCCATATCTTTGGTGATCTTGAACTGGCGGCGATAATCAATGGCGCGCTTGCCCATCCAGGATCTGAAGACTGCACAAATGGCATATTCCAACTGGGCATACGGGTCCAGCGGGAAAGGCTGGCCGGTATGGTGTTCAATGATCTTGAGGAATTCATTGGCCAGCGCTTCCAGATCTTCGGCGCCAAGATCCACGTCCTGCTGGGCACCGGTCTTGCGCTTGATGCTTTCCATGGCGTGATCGAATTCTTCATCAGGAATGCCTTGGGCAATCTTGCCAAAGAGCTGGATGAAGCGTCGCCATGCGTCAAAACCGAAGCGCGGATTCCGCGTGTTTTCGATCAGCCCCTTCAAGGTGGTGGGGTTCAGGCCCAGGTTCAAAATCGTATCCATCATGCCGGGCATCGACATGGCAGAACCCGAGCGCACCGACACCAACAGCGGATTGGTGGAGGAGCCAAAACCTTTGCCGGTTTTCTGCTCCAGATCACGGATGCTGGTGAGCACTTCATCCATCAGGCCAGGCGGGAGGCGATCATTTTCCAGGTAGGCTAGGCAGGCCTCGGTGGTAATCGTGAAACCGGGAGGAACATTCAGACCGATTTGCGTCATCTCGGCAAGGTTGGCACCCTTGCCGCCAAGCAGCATCTTATTCTTGCCGTCACCTTCTTCAAACGGATACACATAGCGGACCATTTTTGTCTTCTCCATGTTGTTAGAGGCAGCACTTCAAGTGTGTTGCCATTCGGTACTGTAGAGAAATCACGTGCGCTCGTCGCATTGTCAAAACGCATCGATCTGAGATTGATCAAGCCCTCTTCACTATGCTCAATAACCACTCGATCAGCATAGCGACTTCCCTTTCTCACATTGTCTCCACTTATATGCAAATTGTTCGCCCTATCGGGCAGGCTTCTTTTGTCAGCATCTGGACAAGCGGCGAAATACCCGTAAAGTAGAAGCCTTTACCTTGCAGCCCCTATGCCCTGCCTTGCGCCGGGCACGTATCAGATCCCGTCTTCTCATGTCCGTTCCACGCCGTATCGCCCACCTCGACATGGATGCGTTCTTCGCCTCCGTGGAGTTGCTCCGTTACCCGACGCTACGCGGTCAGCCGGTCGTGGTAGGCGGGCGCAGCGTGCCTGCCCCCACGCTCATGGCCGACGGCAGCCTGCAATGCGCCTGCCTGCGCGACTATGTGGGGCGCGGCGTGGTCACGACTTCCACGTATGAAGCACGAGCGCTAGGCGTGTTCTCTGGCATGGGCATCATGAAGTCCGCCCAGCTCGCGCCAGACGCCCTGCTGCTACCCGCAGATTTTGAGGAATACCGGCGCCTGTCCCGTCTCTTCAAGGCCGCAGTCACCGAAATCGCCCCACTGATTGAAGACAGAGGCATTGATGAAATCTATATCGACCTCACCGACATCCCAGGCGAAACGCGCGAACTGGCCCAGTGCATCAAACAATCCGTTCGTGCAACCACGGGCCTTTCCTGCTCAATGGGCATCTGTCCCAACAAGCTGCTCGCCAAAATCTGCTCAGACCTGGAAAAACCTGACGGACTGACCGTCGTTGGCCTGGAAGATATGCCCACCCGCATCTGGCCCCTGGCGGTGCGCAAGGTCAATGGCATCGGCCCCAAGGCTGAAATCAAGCTCAAGGCACTGGGGATAGAGACCATCGGGCAACTCGCGGCAGCAGCACCGCAATGGCTGGTGGAACATTTCGGTCTGCATTACGGCACCTGGTTGCATCAGGCCGCACACGGACAAGATGAGCGCGAGGTGGTCACGCACTCCGACCCCAAATCGATCAGCCGCGAAACCACCTTTGAGCATGACCTCCATCCCCGGCACGACCGCGCCCGCCTGAGCGAAATCTTCACCCACCTGTGCCAGCGGGTCAGCGAAGATCTGGCACGCAAGGCGTGCACAGGCAAAACGATTGGCATCAAACTACGCTACGACGATTTCAGCACCGTCACCCGTGACCTCAGTCTGCCCTCTCCCACCCGTGACGCGGCCATCATCCGCCGTGCTGCCGGGGAATGCCTCAAACGCGTTCCGCTGGAGCGACGCTTGCGCCTCTTGGGTGTGCGCGTCTCTGCCCTGCAACTCGATAGCCAGACTGACGACGCCACGGCTGCCGTACAAGCCGAACTCCCCTTTAACACCTGAAGCAAGATCAATGATATCCAGCCCCTACACGCCGCCACCCCGGCAGGCCCTTGAGCCCATCCATGCCGACGACTACCTGGTGGTGGTCGACAAACCTGCCGGGCTGCTTTCCGTGCCGGGCCGGGGCGAAGACAAGGCCGATTGCATGGCCAGCCGCGTACAGGCGGAATTCCCCGATGCCTTGATCGTGCACCGGCTGGATATGGCAACCTCCGGCCTGCTGATCCTGGCCCGGGGTGCGGTCATGCATCGGGCGCTGTCGATGGCATTCGAACAACGCAAAGTCCACAAACGCTATGTGGCACGGGTGGCAGGTATTTTGGAAGCCGAATCCGGCGAGGTCGCCCTCCCCCTGATCTGCGACTGGCCCAACCGCCCCCGCCAGAAGGTGGATTTTGAACTGGGCAAACCCTCGCTGACCCGTTACCGCGTGCTGGCAAGAGACCCACACACCCACACAAGCTGTGTGGAGCTGGAGCCGGTAACAGGGCGCTCGCACCAACTCCGTGTGCACATGCAGCAACTCGGCCACCCGATCCTGGGGGACGACCTCTATGCTCCGCCTGAAGTGCGCGATGCCTCCAGTCGGCTGATGCTGCATGCTGAACAATTGGACATCACGCACCCAGCCGACGGGCGACACATGCTATTTCGCAGCGCAACGCCTTTCTGAGCCGGGGTCTTAACACAAAATATCTACTGGTAAAAAGGCGTAATGCAAAGACGAACACGGGGTTGCCGCGTAATAATGTGGGTAATTCTGATATTTGCGTGTTAAGCCATGATCCTGCCTGTTGAATTGAAAAAAGCCTATCGTCTTCTCAACCACGGCCCTGTTGTATTGGTCAGTAGCGCACATGGCCCGGCGCGCAACGTCATGGCGGCAGCATGGTCGATGCCGCTGGATTTCGACCCGCCCAAGATCAGCGTGGTCATCGACAAAAACACCTATACTCGCGAATTGATCGACGCCTCAGGCGAATTTGTGCTCAACATTCCCTGTCGCCGCCTCGCCCAAGCCACCTTGCAGGTCGGCTCAAGCTCGGGGCGGGATACAGACAAATTTGCCCACTACGGGTTAGAAGCCCTGCCTGCGGAAATCGTCAAGGCACCGCGTATCGGCGGCTGCGCAGGCTGGCTTGAGTGCCGTGTCATCCCCAACCCGGACATAGCCGCCCAGCACGATCTATTCCTTGCCGAAGTTGTGGCGGCTGCGGCTGATAGCCGGGCTTTTGCCGATGGGCACTGGAATTTCAGCAGTGAAGAATGGCATACCCTACACTATGTTGCAGGTGGCAACTTCTTTGTCACCGGTGAAACGCTGGAGGTTTCGGCATGAACGCCCCCGTCAAGGAAAAATCACAAGCCAGCGGCCACCCCCAGGGCGACAAAAAACTGGATGCCCGCGAGATTCTGCGCATGCTCGCCGCAGATGGCCTGCTGACCAACCGGGATGTGGCCGACATGCTCGCCACACGCTCACGCAAGTGGCAGGATACCCACCCGCTGATCCTCATTGGCGAACGCAATCTGCCAGATGCCCGCACGCCAGACAAAACCCTGAACGTGGAAACGCTCACGGAATGGCTCGCGGGGGCCGTCCGCCTGCCCTACTACCACATCGACCCGCTCAAGATTGATGTATCCGCCGTATGCACAGTGGTTTCTCACGCTTATGCCACGCGCTTTCACATTCTACCCGTAGCCGTCAATGCTGATGAAGTTGTCATAGCCACTGCGGAACCCTTCCAGCGCGAATGGATCAGCGTGCTCGAACAGGTCACGCGCCGCAAGATTACCCGGGTGGTCGCTAATCCGGCGGACATCTTGCGCTTCCTGGCCGAGTTCTACAGCCTCGCCCGCTCGGTGCGACATGCACTTGACCAGCATCAGAACCTGCCCAACAGCATCACCAATTTTGAGCAGCTCGTCCAGCTTGGCAACTCCAGCTCGCTGGATGCCAACGACCAATCCATTGTCCATATCGTAGACTGGTTGTTGCAATATGCCTTTGAGCAGCGCGCCAGCGATATTCACATCGAGCCTCGGCGCGATGTATGCCTGGTGCGTTTCCGCATCGACGGGGTGATGCAGATGGTCTACCAGGCCCCCGTTCAGGTAATGGGCGCCATCATCAACCGCATCAAACACCTTGCTCGCATGGATGTGGTGGAGAAACGCCGCCCACAGGACGGGCGGATCAAAACAAAAACGCCAAAAGGCGAAGAAATCGAACTACGCCTCTCATCCATGCCAACAGCATTTGGCGAAAAACTGGTGCTGCGGATCTTCAACCCCGACGTTCTGCTCAAGAATTATCTGGAACTTGGCTTCTCGGACGAGGAGCAACAACGCTGGCAATCGCTGATTCACCAACCGCATGGCATTATCCTGGTCACGGGCCCGACCGGTTCAGGCAAAACCACCACGCTGTATTCCACGCTGCGCGAGCTGGCTACACCCGAAGTCAACGTCTGTACGGTGGAAGACCCGATCGAAATGGTCTACCCGAACCTGAACCAGATGCAGGTACAGCATAACCTGGACCTGGATTTTGCCAGCGGTGTGCGCACCCTGATGCGGCAAGACCCGGACATCATCATGATTGGTGAAATCCGCGATCTGGAAACCGCCGAAATGGCCGTGCAGGCCGCTCTGACCGGGCACCTGGTGCTCACTACCCTGCACACCAACGATGCCCCCTCCGCCGTCGCCCGTCTGCTGGACCTGGGCGTGCCCGCCTACCTGATCCGCGCCACCGTGCTGGGGGTACTGGCGCAACGGCTCGCCCGTACAATCTGCCCGCACTGCCGTACCATGACAGAGCCCGACGAACAACTCTGGCATGACATGGTTCGCCCCTGGAAGTCCAACCCGCCTGCCCGCGTCGCCAACCCCACGGGTTGCCTCGAATGCCGGATGACAGGCTTTCATGGCCGAACCGGCATCTACGAAATCATGCCGCTGACCCCCACGCTGCGCACCTTGGTCACCGATACAGTGGATCTGGCCGCTCTGCGCGAAGCCGCCTGCCGTGAAGGCATGCGCCCGCTACGCATCGCAGGCGCCATGAAGGTTGCAGCGGGCCTGACGACCGCTGAAGAAATCCTGCGCAATACCCCGGCGGCCGATGGTTCTTGACCCCCTCCTTGCCAGATAGTGTGGTGAGATTCGCACCACTCACCAACAACGGGCTGGCCCAAGCAGATAGGAAGCATGGATAATATGTCCCACCCTGATAACAGGGTGGGTTTATCTGGCGCATCCACACAACAGGCTTGGCATCTTTGGCTCGGGAATTCTGTCTGCAATGAAACGCCGCTTCTGGCCTCCAAAATTTTTCAAGCGCAAACACCGCAAAAAACGCGTTGAACCGGCACATAGCCGAGGGCAACTGCCGCGCATCCTGCTCCGCATCTATTTTGCCGCCGGGCTGATGGTCGTCATGACGCTGCTGGGCACGCTGGGTTTTCTGTGGATTGGCCGTGGCACCGCCACGTTCTCCGATGCGCTGTACATGACCCTGATCACCATCACCACGGTAGGCTATGGTGAGGTGGTGCCTTTGCATGGAATCTGGGCAAGACTCTTTGCCGGCCTGATCGCCTTCGCAGGCTTTGGCGCAGTCACCTTTCTCTTCACCAGCCTGACTGTATTCTTCCTGGAAAGCGACTTTGATGTCAGCTTGCGGAGACGACGCATGAACAAGAAAATCGACCGTCTGAACAATCATTTCATCGTCTGCGGCTATGGCCGGGTGGGGCAAAACGTAGGGGGCGAACTGATCGCCACCGGGCGACCCTTCGTCGCCATTGAGCAAGACTTGCCCCTGTTGCTGGAACTGGCGGACCGCGATGACCGCCTGATCTGGCAGCACGGGGATGCCACCGATGACGATCAACTCATCTCCGCAGGAATCGACCGCGCCATCGGCATCTTTGCCGTGTCCAACGACGACGCCAAGAACATGATGATCGCGCTCACCGCCAAACAGCTCAATCCCAAGCTACGTGTGGTAGCACGCTGCCACGAGGTGCGCAACGAGGAAAAGCTCAAGAAGGCGGGTGCCGATCAGGTGGTGCTGCCAGATTTCACCGGCGGCACACGCATCGTCACCATGATGGTTCGCCCTCATCTGGCAAACCTGCTTGAAGAAATGCAACGCTCCGACCAGAAAGTCCGCATGGAGGAAACCCCCATCCCCCATCGTTTCACCCCACGCCCTCTGGGCAACCTGAAACTACGCAGCCCGGAATACGTGCTGGTCGCCGTGCGCATCGGTAAAGACTGGCACTTCAACCCGCAAGACGACTTCGAACTGCACCCCGGCCAAGTGCTCGTCACCATGACCACGCCAGCCGGGCGTATGGAGTTTGAAGAACTGTTGAAGAATGCATGACAAGAATATAAGCATTCTTGCTACAGCCCAAAAATAGTAAACCAAAATATTATTGAGAGCTGACTTTTTCAAAGACCTTCAGCACATCCTCTGTACTCATGGAACGCGCTACGCTCAACTCCCCTGCCAACGTGGCATTGAGCAATTGACCATTGGTGCTAAGTACCGCAATGGCGGGGATGCCTTTTTTGGGTGGATTACCATATTCGGCGGCAATATCCATGTTGCGATCCCAATTGCCGACATTGACCTTGACCACCACGTAGCGCTGCTTGAGCTTTTTCGCCAAGCCACCTTCATGCATTTGGGCTGAGAGGGAACGGCAATCGGGGCACCAGTTGGCGCCAAAGACCAAAAGCACTTTTTTGTGGTGGGATTTGGCCTGTTCGATTGCGTGTTTGATCTCGGCATGGGCATCCGCCTGCTCGTCATAAGGCAGCGGTGAGGTAGTTTGCGCATAGCTTAGACTGACACCCAGCAGCAGACTCAAACAGATCAGCGACTTTTTCCAGACTTGCATTGCATCCCCGTTTATACGAATTACATAACAATCAGGTTCCGGTGCTCACCGAATGTCCGGCCTTGCGCGTGGCATCCACACCTTGCCGGGCGAGCGCATCGGCGCGCTCGTTCTCGGGGTGGCCTGCGTGGCCCTTGACCCATAGCCATTCGATCTGGTGCCGGGCGGCTTCCTCGTCCAACGCCCGCCAAAGATCTTCATTTTTCACAGGCTGTTTGTCAGCCGTTTTCCAGCCGCGTTTTTTCCAGCCATGAATCCATTCAGAAATACCCTTTTGCACGTATTGCGAATCAGTATGCACGCGTACTTTCATGGGGCGATTCAGCAGCGCCAGGGCGCGGATTACTGCAGTGAGTTCCATGCGGTTATTGGTGGTGGCAGGTTCGCCTCCCCAAACTTCTTTTTCATGTTTCCCCGCACGCAAAAGGGCTCCCCAGCCGCCAGGGCCAGGGTTGCCGGAGCATGCTCCGTCGGAATAGATATCCACCACCTGAATCGCTTCGTCTTGTTTACTTACTGATGCTTGTTCCATTGATTTTCCGTTGAATGATGAACTGCGGGGACCATTGCCTTGCGCCGTTTCGCGTTACGCCATCGAGGCGTAATCAAGCGCATGCCGGGCACCCGTTTGACGGCTTGCAGGATATAGGCTCCGCCCGCAACCGGCCAGAACCTTTGGCCGAGCGCATCCATGAAGGACCAGCGCCTGAGCCACTCCTCGCTGGCAAGCGGTGGGGCAAAACAGCCGAATTCCGTGTGGCGAACTTCAAACCCCAGCAGGGAGAGCCAATCCTTGAGCCGGAGCATTGAAATATATTGCCCCTGCCAAGGCATTTCCCCCAGATTGCCGGAAAAGGCGCGCCGCCCACCCCACAGGCTAAAAGGGTTGAAGCCGACGATGAGGACGTGACCTTCCGGCACCAACACGCGTTCAACCTCTCGCAGAATCTGGTGCGGGTGGTCGGAGAACTCCAGCGTATGCGCCAGTACCACCAAGTCGATACTCTGAGAGGCAAACGGCAGCTCTTCGCCTTCGGCATACAGGCTGGCGCCCGATTCTTCCCGATCTGCCGCACAATACAGGCGGCAACTGACGCGGTTGGCCTGGAGCAGATCAATGCCCCCCATCCCCAACTGCACGGCGTGAAAGCCAAAGATGTTGGCGACCAGCAGATCGATCTTGCGCGCCTCCCACGCCAGCAAATAGCGGCCACGCGGCGTTTCAAGCCATTCGCTCAATACATTGGAAGACATGCCCGACTACCCGTAGAATACGCAACATGGAGATTGTTCCTCTTTCCGCCCTGCGCGACAACTACATCTGGACGCTGAACCGCGCCGGAGTATGCGTGGCTGTCGATCCCAGCGAGGCTACTCCCGTCCTGGCCCATCTGACCACCACCGGGCAAAAGCTGGTCGGCATCCTGTTGACCCATCGCCATGCTGATCATGTAGGGGGCATGACAGACTTGATCGCAGCCTGTGGCGAATTGGCGGTATATGGCCCGGATAGCGCCCAGATGCGCATGGTCACCCATCCAGTCAAAGATGGCATGCACCTGACGATCAGGGACATTGAGGCATCCATCACGGTATGGGCCGTACCCGGCCACACAGAAGAACATGTGGCCTATCTGTGCGACACGGCCTTGTTTTGCGGCGATACACTCTTTGGCGCTGGCTGTGGCAGACTGCTCGGCGGTACAGCCATGCAGCTACATGCTTCTCTTGAACGCATCCGTCACCTCCCCCCTCTCACCCACATTTACTGTGCGCATGAGTACACCTTGGCGAATCTGCGCTTCGCTCAGGCGGTTGAGCCGGGAAATGGTGCCATCACCGAACGCATCCAGGTTTGTGAGGTGCGTCGCCAACAGGGCAGGCCTACGCTTCCCAGCACACTGGCGCAAGAATTGGAAACGAATCCCTTTTTGCGCACTCACATCCCTGCCGTCAAACAGGCAGCGCAAAAACAAACCAGGCTGGAATTGGACTCAGACCTTGCCGTCTTTACGGCGCTCCGAGCCTGGAAAGATCATTTTTAAACGGTAGACCTACGAAGGCTTGCGTCCCAGCACAAGGTCCAGCGCGCCAACCACCTTGCCTGCATTGAAGGGTTTGACCAGATAACCCGAAGCCCCGCCCTCGATAGCGGCCTGCACCGTGTCACGATCCGTAGAACCGGTGACCATGATGACGCGAACCTCGGGGAATTCCTGCTTGAGTTGGTTGAGCACTTCAATCCCGCTCATGTCTGGCATCATCACATCCAGGCATACCACATTGGGCTGATGCTTTTTTACCAGCGCCAGGCCACCCGCGCCGTCACGCGCCTCCGCCACCACTTCAATCCCTTCGCTACGCAAGATGCTGCGCAGCATTGCACGCGTGGTGTCATTGTCGTCAATGATCACCAGCTTCACATGCGCAAAACGGTTCAACGCATCCATCAAGCATTCCCTTCAGGCGCAATTTCTACGCAGTTGCGCCCTTTCTGTTTGGCTGCATACAGGGCGGTGTCGGCCGCAAGAAGCAAAGACTCCTTGCTGTTGGCGCCTTTCTGCGGCACCACGCAAGCAACCCCGATACTGATGGAGACTTTTCCATCCTTCCCGCTACCATGAGGGATATCTAACCCGGCTACACCTTCCCGCATAGTTTCGGCAACCCGGAACGCACCGTCAACATCCGTATCGGGCAATACCACGGAAAATTCCTCGCCACCGTAGCGCGCTAC
Organism: Uliginosibacterium gangwonense DSM 18521; assembly: GCF_000373965.1. Classification (GTDB taxonomy): domain Bacteria; phylum Pseudomonadota; class Gammaproteobacteria; order Burkholderiales; family Rhodocyclaceae; genus Uliginosibacterium; species Uliginosibacterium gangwonense. The sequence goes on from NZ_KB892836.1 coordinate 174,896, forward strand.
AAGGTCAGCCGGGCGCCGCACACAGGATTGCAAAACGCCGGCAACCTCGCGCAAGCATTCGTCCCCCGCCTGATGCCCATACAAGTCATTGTATTGCTTGAAATAATCCACATCACACATCAAAACCGAGAGGGTTGCGCAGCTACGCGTGGCGCGTGCCCATTCGCGGGTGTAGATCTCGTCAAACTGGCGACGGTTGGAGATGCCCGTAAGTCCATCCACTGAAGACAGGCGTACCAGTTCGCGGTTGGCCTCGTCCAGACGACGGGTCAACACCACCAGCGAATAGCGCATCTGGGCAATCCGCTGCATGGCACGGACCTTGGCACTGAGCACAATCTCCGAAACCGGCTTGACCAGATAGTCGTCCCCCCCAACGGCGATCCCGTGCTCCAGATCCTCGTCACTGGTATGGGAAGTCAGAAAGATGATGGGAGTCCATTCTCCATCACGTTCCAGCTGGCGCATGCGCTTGGCGGTTTCATAGCCATCCATGCCCGGCATATTCACGTCCAGCAACACCAAGTCGGGGCGCTGCTCCTTGAAAAGCTCAATCCCGGCGGGGCCTTCGTTGGCAGACAAGGCTTCGATCCCCATTTTGCGCAACAAATGGCAGATGAGCATGGCGCTTGTCAGCGCGTCGTCGATGACCAGGGCTTTCATAGGGGGCATTCAAGTGAAGAATTTTCTATCAATCATTCTCTCATCAAAGCCTGATGGATACCTGCCAGAAAATGCCTGAAATACGCTCTTCTTCCCGCTTTGATGCCAAAAAGCTGCATGGCAGGAAACTCTTTGACACATAGCACCCACGGCAGTCTTCAAGAAGCCCCCTTTTGGTCATACCCGTGCAGCTTCCATCGTCGCCTGTTTTTGGTTACGATTTGCGCTTATACAATACCCCTCTCTGACCACGATCCCTTCTTTTCGGTCAGTTCAATTTTTTTGAGGCATCCCCCCATGAGCGATCTGATTATTCATGTTTCCGACAGCAGTTTTGAACAAGAAGTATTGAAGTCCGAACTCCCCGTTCTGCTGGACTACTGGGCTGAGTGGTGTGGCCCCTGCCGGGCCATAGCCCCGATTTTGGAAGAACTGGCGGGCGAATACGCTGGCAAGCTGGTTATTGCCAAGCTCAACATTGACGAGAACCCCCTCACCCCCGCCAAGTTTGGTGTGCGCGGCATCCCCACGCTGATGCTCTTCAAGGGCGGCAACGTGGAAGGTACCCAGGTAGGCGCCAAGCCGAAGGGGGATTTGGTCGAATTCGTCAAACGTTTCATTTAATCTACGCAAAGTGCATTGACAGGCCGAGGCTGACAGTCTACAGTCTCGGCAATAAACACCGCTGTAACCATACAAAAGCACAGTACAACCTGGATACAGCCAGTTTCCTGATTTAATACTCAACTCTCCTAGCATTCGCTTTGCGCCTGTGATGGCGCAGTCCTATCTATCTCACTCTATCTGGTCCATCCTCAAGGTTTGCCATGCATCTGTCAGAGCTAAAGGCTCATCACGTCAGCCAGCTTCTCGAAATGGCCCTCGCCAATGATATCGAGGGCGCCAATCGTCTGCGCAAGCAGGAACTTGTTTTCGCACTACTGAAAAACCGCGCCAAAAAAGGCGAGCCGATCTTCGGCGATGGCGCGCTCGAAGTGCTGCCCGACGGTTTCGGCTTCCTGCGCTCGCCAGACACCTCGTATCTGGCCGGTACTGACGATATTTACGTATCGCCCTCGCAGATCCGGCGCTTCAACCTGCACACCGGTGACACGATCGAAGGCGAGATCCGCACGCCCAAGGATGGCGAACGTTACTTTGCACTGGTCAAGGTCGACAAGATCAATGGCGAGCCGCCCGAGGCTTCCAAGCACAAGATCCTGTTTGAAAACCTCACCCCGCTGCACCCGAACCAGCCGCTCAAGCTGGAACGCGAGATGCGCGGCGAAGAGAACACCACCGGGCGGATCATTGACATGATTGCCCCGATCGGCAAAGGCCAACGCGGCCTGATAGTCTCCCCGCCCAAGTCCGGTAAAACGGTGATGCTGCAACACATCGCCCACGCCATTACTGCCAATCACCCCGAAGCCACGCTGATCGTCATGCTGATTGACGAACGTCCTGAAGAAGTGACGGAAATGCAGCGTTCGGTCAAGGGTGAAGTGGTCGCTTCCACCTTCGACGAACCCGCCACACGCCACGTGCAGGTAGCTGAAATGGTGATCGAGAAGGCCAAGCGTCTGGTCGAACACAAGCGCGACGTCATCATCCTGCTCGATTCGCTGACACGTCTGGCCCGCGCCTATAACACCGTGGTTCCTGCCTCTGGCAAGGTGCTGACAGGTGGTGTGGATGCCAACGCACTGCAAAAACCCAAGCGTTTCTTCGGTGCTGCGCGGAACGTGGAAGAAGGCGGTTCGCTCACCATCATCGCCACCGCGCTGATCGATACCGGCTCGCGCATGGATGACGTGATCTACGAAGAATTCAAGGGCACGGGCAACATGGAAATCCATCTGGATCGCCGCATGTCCGAAAAGCGCGTATACCCCTCGATCAACGTCAACCGCTCCGGCACCCGTCGGGAAGAGTTACTGATGGACCCCGTCAACCTGCAAAAGGTGTGGGTGCTGCGCAAGCTGCTCTACGGCATGGACGACCTGGAAGCGATGGAATTCCTACTCGACAAGATTCGCCAGACCAAGGCAAACAGCGAATTCTTCGACGCCATGCGCCGAGGCTAAGGCAGGCAGAAGTTTCCATCCCGGGATTATTGGGATATAATGCGCGACTCACGCAATGGGCGGCCACATTCACCGCCCGCGAACAAAGGAATAGATGATGAAGACCGAAGGACATCCGAATTACGTTGAAGTGGCTGTGACCTGCTCTTGTGGCAACTCCTTCAAGACCCGTTCCACTCTGGGCAAAGAAAAGTACCACGTTGAAGTGTGTTCTGAATGCCACCCGTTCTGGACCGGCAAGCAAAAGATTATCGACACTGCAGGTCGTGTCGAACGCTTCCGCCAAAAGTACGGCAAGCGTGGCTAATTCAGCCATTGCTGACAAAAGAGGCAGCTTCGGCTGCCTTTTTTATTTTTCGCATATTTATTTTTCGCATATCCTCCAAAATGCAGACAATGGCGTCACCACAGACAACTTGGCTGCCTCTGCCCGAGTTGTTTTTTGCCCTGCTGCTTCAAGCCGTTTTGAGAACCCGCCACCGCTAAGCTTCACCCAAGCTGGCTGAGTGGAAATTGCTTTAAAATCGGCATCACGCACATTCATCGCAAGACCTTCTTACTCCATGCAATTGAGCGAATTCCCAAGCAGCAAGCCCATCATTCAGGTTCCCAACTGGGCGCTTTTCCTGCTCTTCTTCGCTTACGCTCTGCCTGGAACAATAGGTCACGCCCCCTGGCGCGGAGACGATGTACTGCACATTGCCGCCACCGCCAGCCTACTGCGTGAAGGCCACTGGCTCACCCCTTATCTGGCGGGAACCCCCTATACCGATTGGCCACCGCTGACTTACTGGCTTGGTGCCATCACAGGAAAGCTTTTTTCCTGGCTCCTGCCCATGCACGATGCAATCCGCCTGAGCATGGTGGCAGCACTTGCCGTGTTTGTATGGTTCCTGCGGCAAGCCGCCAAGGAGTTCTATGGCCGGGAGGTGGCCTCGGCTACGGTTCTGCTCACCCTGGGGTCACTGGGTCTGCTGATCCACGCCCACGAGATGCAGCCACAGATCGTGGTGCTGGCCTGCTCAGCCCTTAATCTGTATGGCCTGACCTGCCTGCGTACCCGCGCCCGAACCGGTGCACTCATACTGGGGGCCGCCAGTGGAGCGGCCTTCCTTGCCAACGGCCTGATCGGCCTTGCGCTGACCCTGCCTTTATTCGCGGTGGCAGTGGCAGTGTTTCCTGAATGCAGGGGCAAGGCGTTTTTCCGTGCCGCAGCCTGGGGGCTGTTGCCTTTGCTTGCACTGACGCTGATCTGGCCGATTCTACTGGCAATTTTTGATTCCGCCTACCTAGGGGCCTGGTGGGCTAATCAGCTGGAACAAATCCAGCCACATACCGGCCACCTCCAGCAATTCAAAACCTTGAGTAACCTGCTCGGCTGGTTCACCTGGCCGCTGTGGCCGGTCGCAGCCTGGTCGCTATGGTTCAGACGTGGCCGATATGTCGACTTTGGGCATGCCTTCCCGATTGCCGCCCTGTGTCTGGCTCTATGGATTGCCATTACCACCGGGCCGCTGCGCCCTGCCAACGTATTGCCACTGCTGCCCGCCCTGATCCCCATGGCCGCCGCCGAGTTGTGCCGCCTGCGCAGAGGGGCTTCAAACGCGTTCGATTGGTTTGGCGTGCTCACCTTCTCGATCCTTGGGCTGTTCCTGTGGCTCGCCTGGACCGGCCTGAACTTGGGTTGGCCTGCGGCACTATCCCGCAACGTGGCCCGCATCATGCCCGGCTACCATCCTTCATGGATGATGCTTGAACTGATTATTGCCTCCCTGCTCTCTGGCGCCTGGATCATCTCTCTCTTCAAAGTTCCCTTTTTCCCGCTACGCGGCGCTGTTCACTGGGCACTTGGCGTCACCCTCACCTGGGGGCTTGCTACCACGCTATGGCTGTCGTGGTTTGATTACGATAAAAATTACAACCAGATCTCTGCCCAGATCGTCTCGGCCATCCAGGCGCAACCAGATTCAGCCCAAACCTGCGTGATAGGACGCGATACAGGTGATGTCCAACGCGCCGGTCTGTATTACTTCGGCAATTTCAAGCTCGCCACCGCAAACACCTCCTCATGCAAGCTGATGCTGAGCTACGTGGCCGGCAAACGTGACCTGCCTGTCATCGAACCGGGCTGGCAATTGGTCTGGCAAGCCAATCGGGGACGTGGGCGTCTGCAAGAAAAATTCGCGCTCTATCGCCAATGAGATTTGCGGGCAGATATCCTGCCCGCTTCTCTATGCGGGTGATTTGTCGTTCTGGCAGGTGAAACACGGCCCATCAAACAACCCTATCCAGGGCCGGTTTGATAGGGCAAGCTAGATCAATCGGGCCAATTGCTGGCCACGTGTCTGGTACTGTTCAGTGTCAATACAGCCCATGACAAGCTGGTGGCGCAATAGAGCGTAATGACTGAGTACAGCGACCTGTACGCCCAAAATCAAGTCAGTATCATATTTCCTGGCCAGCCATAGTCGCCAAGGATCATCATTGGGGGCCAGCACAAAAGAATCTGGCAGCAGCCCCGGCATGGCAATGGAAAATTCCCTCAAATTGATACCCGCCACACCACAAGCCTGCGCCAAGTCGAGCCAGTCCTGCCTCGGCAATAAGGGCTCCTGGCCCGCTTGCGGCCCCAACACCTGGGCATGAACGCGACAGCGCAACAAAGGCAGCAATCCCCCTTCATCCCAATAAGACACTTGCCCCTTGAAGCACCCCAGGGCCTGAGACGCTTTTTGCAGGATCAAGGACTCGCTCAGCGCTGGCGCGGCAAAGCTCTGAAGCGTAAAGCCTCCCTCAGCAGCATAAGCCAGCAAAACGATCTGGCGGATCTGGCAAAGGTGAGCGGGGAGATCGGCATGGCCGGTTTTGACGCGCTGACGTTGAAACGCGTATTCAGCCACTTCAAAATCAGACAAATCGTGCGGCAGGGCATACAGGCGGCGCAGCGCCGCAATATCTGGCAGCGTCTGGACCGCAAAGCTCAGACAGGAATCGGCTCGCATCTTGATCACGCCGGAAACACTCCGGTCGACAGATACCGATCGCCTCGATCGCAGACAATGCTAACGATGACGGCATCCTTAAGCTCGCTCGCCAGTTTGATGGCTACGCTAGCAGCGCCGCCGGAGGAAATGCCAGCGAAGATGCCCTCTTCGCTGGCAAGACGTCGCGTCACTTGCTCAGCCGCTGCTTGTGAAACGTATTCAATCCGATCTACCAAAGCCTTGTTGTAAATGGTGGGCAGATAGGCTTCAGGCCACTTACGAATACCGGGGATCTGGGAGCCCTCTTCAGGTTGGCAGCCAATGATCTGGATGGCGGGGTTCTTTTCCTTCAGGAAACGTGCAACCCCCATAATGGTGCCGGTCGTCCCCATGCTGCTGACGAAATGGGTCACGCGGCCCTTGGTCTGTTCCCAGATTTCTGGCCCAGTGCCCTCGTAATGGGCAATCGGATTGTCCGGATTACCGAACTGGTCGAGGATGACCCCCTGCCCTTCATCACGCATACGTGTGGCCACATCGCGGGCCATTTCCATCCCCCCTTCACGCGGGGTCAGAACCAGCTCGGCGCCAAAAGCGCGCATGGTCTGACGACGCTCAATGCTTTGATTCTCCGGCATGATGAGCACCATACGATAGCCCTTGATGGCCGATGCCATTGCCAGTGCAATACCAGTATTGCCACTGGTAGCCTCAATCAGGGTATCACCGGGTTTGATGTCGCCACGCGCCTCGGCGCGGCAGATCATGGAGAGTGCGGGACGGTCTTTGACCGAGCCAGCAGGGTTATTCCCCTCCAGCTTGGCCAATACCACGTTTCCATTTTGGGCAGCCAACTCACCCGGCAGGCGCTTGAGGCGCACCAGCGGAGTTTGGCCGACGTAATCTTCTAGGCTGGGGTAGTCCATGAGTCAGGGTCGAAATCAATTGCGAACCCTAGATGATACCGGACTCGGCACAGCCCATCACGTAAAAAGCTCGGGGACTAATCCTTGAGCTGAGCAAGGCTATTGTGGAAAGAGACTGACTCTTCGCGCAGGCGCATCATGTTGCTGTGCAGGGCATCCAGATGTTCACCCATCATGCCAACGATCACCTTGACGGCCTTCATGGGGCTGGCGGCCTCAGCACGGGCACAATCGATTGTGTTTTGAAACTGCCAGAGCCGATCCGTCAGGTAATCTGGGGCCGTTTCAATGAAATCCGCAATCAATTTTTGCCGGGCCAGGAAGAAAGCAGCAGGGTCCTGCTCTGCCAGTTTTCTCCATTGGTCAAAATCAAAATCATCCGCCGACACGCTCATTCCCCTTACACACTTTCACGCGACACACTGAAATGGTATGCAGAAAATGTACCATCAACAAGCTGACGACATGGTGCAAGGCAGCGTTAGGACACTGAGTTTACAGGCAAGAAACGCCGCAAAACCATGCTGACACATGGCCAAACGGGCAAAAAACCTGCATCACGAAAAACCAGAAGAAGGCGACAGGCGGAAACTTTGGGACATTCACCGTCTGGTCTCGATTCCCAAAATTGTCACATCTCCAAATAAAAACGGGGCTACAAAGTGCCCCGTTTTGGTACGCCCAGTGCAGATCAGGCTGCGCTGGCGACGCGGTTTTCCAGCAACAGCTGGGCACGGGTCGCTACCCGCTGCTCGCCCATACTAGAAAGAAGTTCCTTCATGTCGAGAATCAACACGATCTGACCGTTCGACAAAGTCGTTACACCTGCCACACCCTTGGGACGGAAGTCATCCAGGGACTTGATCACGGCATCTTCGCGGCCTGCGAAGGAATCGATTGCCAGGATAAAGCTTTGCTCGGCCGACTGCATGAGCACACCATATTCGGGCACCGTTTCTTGCGGCCACCCCAGCAGGGAGGCCAAGGTGACGATCGGCAGCACTTCGCCGCGCACCACCATGGTGGCTCGCCCACCCAGTTCCTGAACTTCCTTGGGTTCGATGGGCAGAATTTCGCGCACCATCGACAGCGGCACAGCAAAAGGCTGTTCGCCCAGGCACACCAGCAACACCGGCAAAATCGCCAGGGTCAGCGGCAGCGAGATGATGAAGCTTGTACCCTTGCCTTGTTCCGAACGGATATCGATAGAGCCGTTCAGCTTCTGGATATTAGTACGCACCACATCCATACCCACGCCACGCCCAGACACATCCGACACGGAGCTGGCAGTGGAGAAGCCGGGGAGGAATATCAGATTGAAGCTCTGACGTTCATCCATGGTGTTGGCTTCTTCATCAGAAATGAGCCCCTTTTCCAGCGCCTTGGCACGCAGGCGTTCAGGGTTCATGCCGTGGCCGTCGTCTGAGACGACGATCACAATGTGATCCCCCTCTTGCCGCGCTTCAAGCTTGACGATGGATTTTTCCGGCTTGCCCATCATCATCCGCTCATTGGGCAACTCAACGCCGTGGTCGACCGCATTGCGGATCAGGTGGATGATCGGGTCGGAGAGGTCTTCGATCATCGTCTTGTCGATTTCGGTCTCTTCCCCTTCAAGCACCATCTCGACATCCTTGCCCAAAGAACGGGCGAGGTCTCGGGCAATACGCGGATACTTCTGGAACAGACGACCAATCGGCTGCATGCGGGTCTTCATGACTGCGTTTTGCAGATCCGAGACAAGCAGATCCAGCTGGCTAACGGCCAGATCCAGTGCATGCATGGTATCCGTGTCATTCTTGCCATTCAGGATGTCACTCCTCAAGGCAGTCAGCCGGTTCTTGGTGAGCCCGATTTCACCGGACAGGTTGAGCACCTGATCCAGACGCGAGGTATCCACACGGATGGAATTATCCCGCTGGCGCTCCCCTTCGCGGCGCCCCCCTGGAGGCCCTTGGTAGCCGGGCTTGTCGGTTGCCCGACGGCCAACGGCTGCAGTAATGATCTTCTGCGCGGAGTCCTCTGACAGATGCTGCTCTTCTTCCTGCTCAGGCACATCCAGCACCTGGGGAGCCGGAACGTTACCGGACACAGGTGTAGCAACGGCCTTGCCGGTTGGCGTCACCCCGGTCACAGCGTGATAGTAGGCATCCCAGTCCGGGCCATTGGCTTCATTGCCTGAAGGCACACTGGCTGCAGCCGCTGCAGGTTTTGCCGGTGCGGCGGCAGGCGCCGCAGCAGGTGCGGCCCGCCCCGTCAACTTACCAGCCAGCGCCTGCTTGATGTTGTTCAGCAAGGCCGCGTCGGCAGACGCAGGTTGCATGCCACGCTCCAGGTCGCCAAACATCGAGCGCACAGCTGCAGTGGCACCCAAGATGGAGTCAAGCATCTCCGGGGTGACCTGCAATTCACCGGTCCGCAGCTTGTCGAACAGGTTCTCGGTCAGGTGACACAAGGTGACCAGCTCGGTTGCATTGAGGAATCCAGCGCCACCCTTGATAGTGTGGAAGCCTCTGAAGATCTCATTCAATAATGGCAAATCGTGAGGTGTGCGCTCAAGATCGACAAGTTTGTTGTCGACGCCCGAGAGCAAATCCCCAGCTTCAATCAGGAAATCCTGTAACAGATCTTCCATTCCCGCGAAATCGCTCATAGCTGACTCCGGTTCGTTTCTAGCCAATTACTTCTGAACACTTACACGGCATAGCCGATCCTGATCAGAACCCCAAGCTTTCGAGCAAGTCATCCACCTGTTCTTGGCTCGTCACCACGTCTTCCCTACCCTTCGAATCCACAACCGGGCCGTTGAGCAAACCATCCTGGGTTTGGGTGCGCTTGTTCTCTGGCATGATGTCGATCAGCACCTTGAGCAAACCGTCTTCCATTTTGGAAGCCATTTCCACAATCTTTTTGATCACCTGACCAGTCAGATCCTGGAAGTCCTGCGCCATCATGATTTCCATCAACTGTTCATTGACCACCTTGCTGTCTTGCTGGGTCTGGTCCAGAAAGGCACGCGTTTCGCCTGCCAGGGCCTTGAACTCTTCAACAGACAACTTTTTGTCATACAGTTGGGACCAGCGGGAACCCAGCGAAGCCGCACGATCTTCAATACGATCCTGAATCGGCTTGGCAATGTCGGTCGCATTGAGAACGCGGCTCGCCGCCTGCTCGGTCATCTGCGAGATGTAGCTCAGGCGCTGACGCGCGTCCGGCAGTTTCTCCGCAGTTTCCTCAAGCATTTTGTCATAGCCGAGCTGCCGGATCGTGTCATGCAACAAGCGGGTCAGCTGCCCAATTTGCAAAAACGCCTGCTCTTGACGCTGCTCTGTTGACATGGAGGCAGAAGCCGCCACGGCTTCCTTGATATTCACACCAACCGCTTCAGCCGGGACGTCTGCCCCCGGGCTCTTTTCAACCATGCTATCAAACAGCGCCTGCAACTCCGCTGAATCACCGACAGTATCTATTTCTGCAACATTCTCTGGTTCTGCCGTCTTGTTCTGATTTGCCGACTCTGCGATTGAATCAAACAATGCTTGCAACTCTTCATTATCACCAGATTCATCCGATTTCAGCCTTTTGGCCATGATGATGACTCCTAATTCTTTTCTGTCGAATGGCAACGCACCACACTACATGCGCCCAGGATCACGGGATATGCCAGCATCAAGCCGACTTCTTATCCATTTTCTCAAAGATCTTCGCCAGTTTTTCCGACAGAGTTGCTGCGGTGAACGGCTTCACGATATAGCCGCTGGCTCCCGCTTGGGCAGCTTCAACAATATTTTCTTTCTTGGCCTCTGCCGTGATCATCAACACGGGCAGATGGCTCATTTGCGCATTCGCGCGAATTGCACGCAGCAATTCAATGCCTGTCATATTCGGCATATTCCAGTCTGTCACCACGAAGTCGATGCCACCGGAACTGAGTTTTTGCATGGCAACCACGCCATCTTCAGCTTCATCGACGTTGGTGTATCCCAACTCTTTCAGGAGATTCCGAACAATTCGACGCATTGTCGAAAAGTCATCAACCACCAGGAATTTCATTTTTGGGTCCGACATAGTTGTGTTTCTCCGGTTAGTCCTTGAAGACCTTTAAAAGATAGGGACGCAAGGTGTCGGCAAGTATCTCAGCATCAAACTTGGCCACATAGGCATCCACCCCGACGGCTTTGCCCATGGAACGATTGGCTTCTGAAGACAACGACGAATGCATAACAACGGGGATCCCATCGAAACGGGCATCATTCTTAATATTGCGTGTGAGTACGTAGCCATCCATTTCAGGCATTTCAGCGTCGACCAGGATGAGGCTGATTTCATCAGCCAGACGCCGCTTCTGCTGTTGCGCATGGGCTGCCATGCCATCCAGGCGGGTCCAGGCTTCCAAACCATTCAGGGCATGTTTGTGACGTGCGCCGAGCTTATCAAGCACTTCAACAATCTTCTTGCGGGCAATGGCCGAATCATCAACAAAGAAGACGTTGGCTTCGATACTGTTGCCCAATGCCGAAATCTGACCGACAGGGGCCTCACCAAAGGTTTGCGCCAGAATGGTCTCGACGTCGAGGATCGACACCAGTTTGCCATCGGCCAATTCCGTAATGGCGGTGATATTGTTCTGGGTGGAACCTGCCATGTTCTCAGGCTGACGCACCTTATCCCATTCAACGCGGATGATGCGATCAACCCCCTCGACCAGGAAGCCCAGGGTGCGTTTGCTGTATTCGGTCACCATCATCGACCCGCCCAAGCCCTGGCCCGGCTTGGCAAGCCCCAGCACCTTGGCCAGCGAAAGCACAGGGATCACGTTGCCACGCAAGGAGATCAGCCCCTCCACGCCGCTGGGCATGTTGGGTGCCTTAGTGATGAAGGGGGTTCGGCAGACTTCTCGAACCTTGAATACATTGATGCCGAATATTTCACTGGTTCCCAAGGAGAACAGCAGGATCTCCATACGGTTGGAGCCAGCCAGCTTGGTACGGGCATCCACCGTTTCAAGCAGATTCGTATTGGCGCGTTCCATTGACATTCCCTTTCCCCGCCCCTGTCTCAGATGACATCAACAACTTGATCCGGCGACAACATGGCCCGCAGAGAGTCAGCCAGCCGATGCGGTTCAAATTTATGTACGTAGCCATCCACCCCCACAGATTTGCCCAGGGTCTGGTTCGACATGCTGGATAGCGATGAGTGCATCAACACGGGGACGCCGTCAAAGCGTGGGTCCGACTTGATTTTTTTGGTCAGGATATAACCATCCATTTCGGGCATTTCCACATCGGTGAGCACCAGATTGAGGATTTCCCATACTTTTCGCCCCGTCACATCTGCATGCTTGGCGATGCGCTCAAGCTCTTCCCAGGCGACACGGCCATTGACGGTGGAAACAAAGCGGATGTTCATGGCCTTGAGCGTCTTTTCGATCTGCTTGCGCGCCACCGAGGAATCGTCGGCGAACAGCACCATGAAGTCACGGTCGACCGGCTTGATGTCTTTGAACAGGTACTCGTCATCGTATTTGGTCGTTTCGGAGAGTACCTTCTCCACGTCCAGCATCATGATCAGGCGGCCATCCTCCAACTCTGTCACGGCCGTGACCAAGCCCCCAAGCTTGGAGGTCAGCATTTCGGGAGGAATCCTCATCTGCGCCCAATCCAGGCGCAGGATGGTATCCACGGCTTCCACCAGGAAGCCTTGGGTGTGACCATTATACTCGGTCACGATCATGATTTCGCGCTTGCGCTCCGGGTCAATCCCGGCGTATTTGGCCAAATCCACCACAGGCACCAACTGGCCGCGCAGCGAAACCATCCCTTCCACCCCGTCCTGCATATCAGGCGCGGCGGTGATGGGGGGGGTTCGCATCACTTCGCGTACCTTGAATACGTTGATACCAAAACTTTCCTTGCGACCGGTCCGTTCATCCGTCCCGAGCGAGAAGAGCAAGATTTCCAACTTGTTCGTTCCTGCAAGCCGCGTTCTCGCATCGATACTTTTCAACAGTTCCGACATGGCATTCTCCGTTCCATGAACCAGTCTCTCCAATGACTGAGCGCGTCCTGCGCAGCACCTGAAGGGTTTACGACACCCGTCCTCAGAACTTGAGGCCAGTTGTGGCGTTCGCGTGAGGCTCCCCCCATTTGCGCCATATCTTGCCACGATCCCCACTTTTTCCTGCCAAGAAGGATTCTTGCATCAATATACCCTGGCAAGCGTAAATTACTGCTAAAACCACGTAATATTGCAAACCTGCAAAGGAAGTATCCATCCAGGGCGCACAAGAACAACAAATCCACCCTTAGGGGCGAGTGCGTGCAGAACACAGTCGGTGCAATGGCCCTGTAAGGCACCATGCATGAGGAAATTGGCGCAGAATCGGCCCCACATGGAGCGCGACAAAAATTCACGGTGTTCCAACATCAGCCAGTCGCGAGCCTGGCTGCAGGTCAAGACACAACAACTGACAATCCGCTGGAATACTCCAACGCACTGAGAGGGCTCAGCCACCGCCACGGGGCGCAACGCAAACCTTGCCAGCCCCCTCTGGTAACCGCCGTGCCCCACGCGTCAAGAGCATCCCGAAATCAGGTGATTGAAAACAGCTTGGAGAAGTTGGCGATATCCAGCACCTGGCGGACACTCCCCTTGACCCCCACCAGCGCCACCTCTTTGCTGGAAGCTTTGGCCTTGTCCCTGAGCATCAGCAGCATCCCCAATGCTGAACTATCAAGATAAGTCACCTCGGCCAGATCAACCTGAACAGCACGGTTGCCGGCTTGAGACAACAAGCCATCAACGGCTTCCCGGAATTCGCGATGGGCCTTGAAATCAAACCGGCCAGACAAACGCAATACTGCTTGCGAATCTTTGATCGTTACCTGCGTATCCATCACGGATCTCCTATTGGAAAACTACTGGCACGGCAGTTGAGCCCTTGCCATCAATTATTACCTTCCGGCGTACGCAAACGGGCCAATACCCGTGCTGCAACATCCGCAAGCGAAGCAACCTCATTGGCAGCACCGTTGATCGTTGCCTCACGCGGCATACCCCAAACAACCGAACTATCCTGATCTTGGCAGATGTTATACGCACCCGCCTTGCGCATAGCCAACATTCCTTGCGCTCCATCCTTACCCATTCCGGTCAGCATCACTCCCAATGCCTGCACCCCCACATGCTTGGCGGCCGAATGAAACAGAACATCTACCGAAGGACGATGCCGATTCACCGGTTCAGCACGAGACAGTTCGCACTGGAAACCACCCACGACCCGTTTGACTGACAAGTGAGAATGACCCGGCGCAATATAGGCAATGCCGGATTTTACCCTCTCGCCATCTTCCGCTTCCTTGACGGTGATCTTACACAATCCGTCAAGCCGCTTGGCAAACGAGCCCGTAAACATTTCGGGCATATGCTGCACGATCAGAATGCCTGGCATTTTTTCAGGAAACCGTGTCAGAACTTCCTTGATCGCCTCCGTCCCACCTGTGGATGCCCCAATAAATACCAATTTTTCCTGCAATATGCGCCCGCCCAAAGGTACATTCCCATCCTGCGCAGTGGTGACAAGGTTTGCAGCAGGCCGACGCCGCCCCTGTCCCCAGGAGGTTTTCGCAGCGCGAATCTTGTCACAGATTTCTTCTGCATAGGCCTGAATCCCCCCCACGGGATTGACTTTGGGCTTTGATACAAAATCCACCGCCCCCAACTCCAGCGCCCGCAAGGTGGTTTCAGACCCATGCGTGGTCAAGCTTGACACCATGATGATGGGCATAGGTTGCGAACACATGATGCGCTCAAGAAACTCCAGCCCGTTCATATGGGGCATATCCACATCAAGCGTCATCACCTCTGGCCTGTGTTTTTTGATCGCCTCTGCAGCCTCCAGTGCAGATTTTGCTGTTCCCACCACTTGCAAATCCGCCGAAGCATTGATGACTTCGGACAATACTGCACACATCAGGGCAGAGTCATCCACCACCAACACCCGGGTCTTCATGCCATATGCTCCGCAAAAATCAACGCATTGCCCCACCCAAATGTCACGCTATCTCACTCATGCAAACCTGCTTGCCTTCTCAGCGGCGAGCGTAAGCGTCCGCACGTGCATACACAGTTTTGCCCAAAGATTTGAAAAGATTGGCCGCGTGGATGAAATTCTCCGAATGCCCGGCATAGAGCAGCCCCTGGGGCTGCAACATGGAGACAAAACGTTCGAGAATTGCATACTGCGTCTGCTTGTCAAAATAAATCATCACGTTACGACAGAAGATGGCATCAAAGGTTTCGCGCAACGCCCAGGTGGCATCCAGCAGATTCACCTGTTTAAAGGTAATCAGTCTCTGCAGCTCCGGGCGAACCTTGATGTGCCCATCCTGCACCCCGGTTCCGCGTAAAAAGAAACGCTGTACCCGTTCGGCATCCAGCCGATCAACGCGATCCTGGGTATAGACGCCCTTTTGTCCATGCGCCAGAACATTGGTATCCAGGTCAGAGGCCAGAATCTGCACGGGCGGGTTGTTGCCAAACACCTCGCATGCCGTGATGGCCAATGAATAGGGCTCCTCACCCGTTGACGCGGCACAGCACCAGATTTTGAACGGACGACGGTCTGCATTCTTACGCATCTGCTCGGCAAGCAAATCAAAGTGATGCGCCTCGCGGAAAAAAGAAGTTAGGTTCGTCGTCAGTGCGTTAACAAAGGCTTCCCACTCGGCTGCATCGTTTCCTTTTTCAAGCTGGTCCAGATAATCCACAAAACGCTTCAAGCCCTTGGCACGCAATCGCCTGGCCAAACGGCTATACACCATGTCCTGCTTGACCGGAGACAGTGAGATACCTGCCCGCTTGTAGATCAGGGCGCGGACACGTTCAAAATCGTGATTCGAATACTCAAACTCACGCACACCGGTGTCAATCTTCTTCAAGGCATCCATGATAGCCAATCGTGGATTGGCTGTCGCGCTGGCTGCGCTTTTGTCGGTGGCAGGCCGAATCCCGCCTGCCGATGTAGCCAAGCGCGATGTTGCCTGGGTGCTCCCGGTAACCGGGCGCGACAAACCGGGGGCATTGTTCTTGTCCTTTTCCACCATTCTGGCTCTTCCTATTCCGACTTGTCAGTCAAACCTACCGCAAACAGCCCGCAGGCATTCACCCTAGCATGATGAAAACATCGATCAGCCACTCTCAAAACAGATCCACCGAACCTTCTTCAAACGCCTTCTGCGTCACCGGCGGGCGACACTCCTCTGCCCGTAGATCACGCACCACCTGTGCTATGCGTTGCAGCCCGCTCTCAATGCTCTGCTGCCCACCGCCTGCCTTAAGCTGCCCCGAGAGTGCCTGCATTTCTTCAGCCGCCGTGCTCAACAGATCAACTCTACGCCCCATGTGCTCGATGAGCTGGGAGACCAGGTCCTGGAACTGCAGGGCCACCACGGCTTTGCCCACTTCCGTATCCATGGACTGCGCCGTTTCTGCCAGCTTCCCCACAGCATGCTCACGAGAGCAGTTCAGGCTGTCAATCTGGTTCAGGATTGATTCAATCTGCAGCTTGGAATGAAACGCAAACCCCATATCCTGCGAGGCCATGCGATTGATGGCCTCTTCGGTCTGCGCCACAATGGCCCGCATGCCATGCATCACCGCGCTGATCTCTTGAGAAAAACGTGCGGTGCGTTCAGACAAGCCGCGCACCTCATCGGCCACCACCGCAAAACCACGCCCAGACTCTCCGGCTCTTGCAGATTCAATCGAAGCATTCAGCGCCAACAAATTGGTCTGCTTGGCAATGGCATTGATCTGTTTGACCGATTGCTCCACCTCGTCTGTATGTTTGACCATCTCATCGGTCAGACCCACCACCTCCATGGCGACACGGCTGGAGCCGACGATACTGTCAATAATCCGCTGCATCGCCTCTGAAGTGTTTTGGGCAAACACATCAAAGCCAACATCTGCGTCCCCTGCATTCTTGCTGGCAGCCACCAGCATCAAATCCTGCTGTGCACTGGACAAGGCATGCATCCCCTGGAAACTGGTCGTCAGTTGCCCCACCGCGCCCACCAGAATCTCTTGCACCCGGGTCACTTCATCATGCACGGCATGGCATTGTGAAGCCATCAGCCCGGCAACCTGTTCCAATGCTTCATCTACATGATCAGCCCCAACGTGGCACGCTACGGACTCTGACGGGAAGGACCGGGCCACTTTATGACACCATAGCCATCCACTCCCCCAAACCCCGGCACACAACAAGACCATGCCTGCAGCCCATGTCGGCATTTGCCAGGCCCATACAGCCAAGCCTGCTGTCATCACCACAGCGATTGCCAAAAATATGACTTGAGACTGCTTCATCCAAGCATCCCGCCTTTCGTGCATGCTCTTCATGACCGTTACAGCCCCCGCCCTCACGCTGACGGGCCTGTCATTTCTTGGAGCCGCCACCTCCCAATACCTGCTTGGCACCTTCCACAATCGGCTCTGGCACCAAGGGTACATTGGCGTTTACGTCCAGATCCTTACCATCCTGAAGGATGGCCTCCTCTGTCCTTTTGTTCATGACCACAAGGGTAATGCGCCGGTTGATGGCATTGAAAGGGTCGTTCTTGTCCAAGGCAATGCTGGAGGCCAAGCCCACAACCCGCATCATTTTGCGTTCTTCCAAGCCGCCCATCACTAACTCACGCCGACAGGCGTTGGCACGGTTGGCAGAAAGCTCCCAGTTGGAAAACCCCCTGTTCCCCCCTGCATACTGTGCTGCATCGGTATGGCCCGAAATGCTGATGCGGTTTTCCACCTGATTGAGTACCTGGCCGATGGCGCGGACAATCACCTTGGTGTAAGGCTTCATCTCGGCACTGGCCGAATCAAACATGGGGCGGTTCTGGTCATCCACGATCTGGATACGCAGCCCTTCTGAAGTCATATCCAGCAAAAGCTGCCGCTTGAATTGCCGCAGATCGGGGCTCGCCTCAATCACCGCTTCCAGCTTGGCCTTCACATCCTGCAACATGGCCCGCTCAGCCATTTCGCGCTGCGCTTTGGCTTCTTCCCCTTCCGGCTTGCTCTTGGAGGTCTCCGGGGCCAGCTTGGAGGCTTCCGGCACAACCTTAATTTCATTCGCCTTTTTCGGTTCCTTGTAGCTACCCTTGGCCACTTCACCAATCGATTTGGTTAGATCCTGCCCACCGCCAGAGAACACTGAATTCGAGGAACCGGACCCAGGCCCACCTTCCATAGAGAGCTTCAAGGGGCTTTGGAAGAAATCAGAAATCCCCTTCAAGTCCCCTTTGGTGGTCGAACCCAGCAACCACATCAGCAGGAAGAAGGCCATCATCGCCGTCACAAAGTCAGCATAGGCCAGTTTCCACGCCCCACCGTGGGCCCCCGCGCCACCTTTTTTGATGCGCTTGACGATGATGGGTTGCTGGTTGTCGTTGCTACTCATGGCAAATTCGGAACCGGATAGGGGTTAGCAATGCACAAGGCTCCACTTACTTGCCCTTGCGGCTCTTGAGTTCTTCTTCCAGTTCGGTAAATCCTGGCCGGTCAGCCGAGAACAGCACCTTGCGGCCAAATTCAACGGCCACCTGGGGGGCGTACCCACTCATGCTGGCCAACAAGACCACCTTCATGCACTGATAGACCTTCCCCTCTTCTTCGCTGACCTGCTCCAACTGGCCGGACAAAGGTCCAAGGAAGCCATAGGAAATCAGAATCCCCAGGAAGGTGCCGACCAGGGCGCCACCGATCATCTTGCCCAACACCGCAGGCGGCTCCCCCACCGAGCCCATCACGTTGACCACCCCCATCACCGCCACCACGATACCGAAAGCCGGTGTGGCATCTGCCACCTTGGCCATGACGTGGGCAGGCACGTGGGCTTCCTGATGGTGGGTTTCAATTTCAATGTCCATCAGGTTTTCCAGCTCAAAGGCATTGAGATTGCCCCCTACCATCATGCGCAGATAGTCCGTCAGGAACTCCATCGCGTGGTGGTCGTGCTGGAACTTGGGGTATTTGGAAAAAATCGGGCTGCTATCCGGGTTCTCGATGTCGTTTTCAATCGACATCAGCCCCTCTTTGCGGACTTTGCCAAGGATTTCATACAACATGGCCAAAACTTCTATATAGACAGCCTTGTTGTAACCAGAGCCTTTGAAAACCTTGGACAATCCACCAAAAGTGGCCTTGACCGAACGCATCCCGTTGCCGCCCAGAAAACCACCCAGGGTCAGCCCGATAATGGCCAGATACTCCATTGGCACCCACAGCGCGGCAAGACTGCCGTGGACAGAGTAGGTGCCAATAGAGGCAACCAGAATGATGATGTAGCCAACAATCAAAAGCATCTTCAAGACCCTTGTGTGCCGCAGAATGCGAAAACCGGGTGTCGCCAGGGCCATAAACACGCTTGTTCAGCGTCCGCGCCCTTTTGTTTGAAACCCAAGGACAGGATTATCCACCATCCATGCTGGCTATCGGCACCGCAATCGGAAACTTGAAGTCACTTAAATAACAAAAAGCCGCCAAAAGCTTGGCGGCTCAATGATTCACAACACCACAGGTTCTGAGGAGGGTTGCGGCAAATCAACAATAGTCCATTACGATGCCATTTCACATTCATCCCGCACGCTGCGCTTGCCCCCCTTGCCCGCACGGGCAGGTACGTGACACAGCCCACAAACATAACCCTTGGAGGGATCGAAAGCGTGGGCAACAAAACTGCCGCTACATTTGCAACAGGTGCTCAATTGCAACATTTTTGCGTCAAAGAAACGCACCAGCGTCCATGCCCGGGTCAGGCTCAATACTTCTTCAAGCTCATTGAGCGCCACCTGCTCACGATACATGCGAAATGCCTGCAACGTAGCATCCAGCCCCTTCAAGCCCGTGTTGCGATTGACAAAGCCCAGCAGGGACATGAATAGTGAAGCGTGAACATTCTGCTGCCAGGGGATGAACCAATCGGTAGAAAACGGCAGCATGCCCTTGGGCGGCGATTCGCCACGGATTTCCTTGTAGAGCTTGAGCAGGCGCTCCCGCGACAAGCCGGTCTCCGACTCCAGCATCTGCATCCGCGCACCTAGTTCGATCATGTCGATCGCACGTTGATTCTCGCGGGTGTCTTCAATCAGGCTCTTCATGCGCATAGCTCTTCTCCCGCTTCAAGCAATGTGTTCAACAGCCTTGGACGCCGCCAGGATGGTCGCGTGGATACGCGCAGCACTGTTTTCACGACCATGATTGGACATCAGGTTGAGCAACAGCGTGTCGTCAAAGCGGAACTGGCACAGCAGCATGTCGCTGGAGGCCATACGCAACACTTGTGAAGGAGAGAGGTTTTCGATCAGTTCGGCAACATCTTCGCCAATCCCCAGTTTGAGCATGGCGGAGGCCCGATCTGCACGGAGAATCTGTTGCGCAAGCATGAGATAAGACAAGTTCAGCTCGCGGATCTCGTTTGCAATATCCATTTTCATCATTGACCTCCACACCTTTTGGGGAGAGGCGAACACGGCCTCTATGGCAATGAATTGTCCAGATAAAGGACTCCTCTACCAATCAGGCTGTGTCGGATATTGCTGTAGTAAGAGACAGCAGCGAGCATGTAAGAATTTATCTTACACAACAAGGTTCCTCGCTACCGTTACGACCATTAACGACCCCCTTGAGAAGAACTTTAGGCTTTTTTTAAAAAAATTTTGCAGCCTGAAAAGCTACGCCACACAGCACCAGTCGAGAGAGTTAATGCTGGATAATCAAGCCCCTGCAGCACTGCTGCCGCCTGGGCGCCCCTGCGGCAACTGGGCAGTAGCCACTTGATCCCGCCCTTTTTTCTTGGCTAGATACAGGCCGTCGTCCGAGCGTTTGAACAAGCTGTCGGCATCGGTCATGGTGGCATCCCGACACGCCACACCCGCGCTGATAGAAATTTTTACACTCCGCAACCGTGTGTCCATGATCAAGTCGTGCATGGCTTTGCGGATTCTTTCCGCGCACACCATGGCAGATTCAATGGCCGTGCCGGGGCAAAGCACCACAAATTCATCTCCCCCCAGCCGTGCCAGCACATCCTGGGTACGCACTGCGGCACGGATGGCCTGGGCGACCTGTACCAGCACAGCATCGCCAACATCATGCCCATAGGTATCATTGATGCCCTTGAAATGGTCGACATCAACCAGGATGCAGGACAGGGGGCGCTTGTTGCGCAAGGAAAAGGCCCATTCCTGTGCGAACCGTTCACTAAAGCACCGACGGTTGGGAAATCCGGTCAAAGGATCAGTCATAGCGGCGTCCTGCAAGCGCCGGTTACTGACCGCCAATTCTGCCGCAAAGTGGCGAATTTCCTCACGATCCTGCTCGATTTCCCGATTCAGATCAGTCAGCCGCCTGCTGGCACCTAGCTTGGCAAGCAATACCCGCAGATTGACCGGCTTAGGCAAGGCATCGTCCGCCCCCGCCTCCAGCGCTTGCACCACCACCTCCTCTTGCACATCTTCAGCCAAGATCAGGATGTATAAAGCCCGTCCGATACGGGTCTTGCGGATGACACGAACCAGCTCTCCGCCGCTCATGTCTGGCAGCCCCTCACCAATGAGCATCATGTCCGGCATAAAGTCCAGCGCCAGTTCCGCCGCGCTGAAGCCGTCATGCGTAAAGCTCGTCTGGAAGCCGTTCTCACCCAGGAACTGTGCAATCGTCTGGCAGGCCGCTACATCGGTATCCACAATCAGCGCGCGCATGGAGACATCCTGACGGGGCACCTCCTCTTCAGCCCCATCCGCACCCAGCTCAGGCGCGAGCGCCTTGACTGAACCAAAGGGAGGCAGTACCTCCGCGTGAATGCTCAGGAGTGCGCCCCACTCCAACCATTCCCGCGCCACACCATCCGTCAGGGTGCCAAAAGTTTCTTCATCAAAATTCAAGCGCGAAGCTGCGATCAACAGGCGGTGCTTATGCTGCGGACGTTCTTGCTCCGCCCCCAGGCAGTATTTGGCCACCTGTTGAGACAGGGCCAACGATTGCGTTACCACATATTCACGCTGGCCTTCCGATTGGGTACTTTCCGTACTACTGGCCACGCAATGCGCCGCATCGGTAAAAATACGCGGCAAGCCCCAGTCGGCCAGCATAGCCGCACCCAGTTCCGCATTGGTCATGGCGAACGCATGGGATTCCAACTCCAGCAGACGATGCAAATCCTGCCCCCCTGCTTCTTTGACGATGCGGGAGTAATCATGCGGATACAAGGTAGCCAGCGCGATTTCACCCACGCGGGCCAGCAAGCCCAGGCAATACATCTCATCGGCTGCGGCGGCACGGGTACGCAGGGTGATGGCCTGCATGGAAACGGCAGACAGCAAGGATTCCGCCCAGTACCGCCCATAATCGAAACCTTCGCAGACGCCACTCCGATAATGGGTCAGCAGCGAAAAGCCCAAGGCCATGTTCCGCACCGCAGGCAGCCCCAACACAGTCAGTGCGTCCTGCACTGACGCGACTGGCCTGCGCCCGTAGCCAACAATACCATTGGCGGCCTTGATCAGACGCCCGACAAAAGCCGGGTCAGTCTTGATCACATTAGCCAGGTTGGCAATCGACACGTCTTCCTGCTGCGTCAAGCGCATAACGGCCAGCGCCACCCCTTTGGGCGAAGGCAGATCACCAGAGGCTTTCAGTTGCTCAAAACGAGAGACATCAATCGGTGGAGCCATCTTCTCAATATGTCAGCAAACAAGAACTCTTACTTTTATTTGTCCAGCACCTGCAAAAAGCAACCCACCCCAGACACTCAGACACAAAACGCTCACCCTCTTGTGTGTACGACGGGAAAGACACTTTTCTTTAGTCTCTCCCCGCATTCATTCCACACTAGAGGCTAAAATCATCACCAGCCTTTCCAAAAATCAGCTCGATTACACAAGAGATATGAAGTATTGCTCCACCTGCGGCGCCACAGTCAGCCATCGGGTTCCTGAAGGAGACCGGCTGGCGCGTTTCGTATGCGATCAGTGCGGCGAAATCCACTACATCAACCCAAAACTTGTGGTGGGCACAATCCCTGTCTGGCAAGAACGCATCCTGCTATGCCGCCGCGCCATTGAGCCTCAGCTTGGTTTCTGGACCCTGCCTGCTGGCTTCATGGAAATGGCCGAGAGCACAGCCGAGGCGGCACGCCGCGAAACCCGTGAAGAGGCCTGCGCCCACGTTCGGCTAGTCGGGCTGTTTTCCATGGTCAACATTCCGCACATCAGCCAGGTCCACCTGTTCTACCGTGCTGAAATGGATGACGCCAGCTTTGCCCCCGGCGATGAAACCCTCGAAACCCGTCTCTTCGCTCTGGAAGAAATCCCTTGGGATGAACTCGCCTTTCGCTCGGTCAGCCTGACGCTGCGCCTTTTTCTGGAAGACCGGGAGCGTAGCCACTATGGCTTTCATGAAGCCACATTGGCTCCAAAGTAATCCGGTTTGGACTTAATTTGGCAAACATTCAATATCAATAGGTAAAGGCAGCCCTGGCGGCAACAAGTCGCTTTGCTGCCCAAGCCGCTGGCGAACCGCTTCCACAAGGCGCCGCGTCTGTACCGTATCCGCAGCACCACCTACGGCGTCCACCATAGGTACACCACCTGCGCCCCGCCTCAATTGCAAGGTGACTGGCGCATCCAGCCTCAATTGTTCATCTGCCAGCATACTGGCCAGACGCAGGCGCACCATGACCTGCGCCTCCTCATCCGTCAAAGCTCGCCAGCCATGATCCCGCGATACCTCTGGTGCAGGCCCCTGCCCTTCATCCAAGGCTTGAGCAGATTTTACAAACGCGGAGAGAGAACCAGCAGATGCTTTGGCGCGTGCAGTAGGCGCGGACACCTGCTGGCGAGTCGGCTGCCGTTCATCATCTGGAGGATGGGGGCGGCCCTGCAATACAGGCTGCGATGGGGCCTCCACTTCATCCCCCGCGCCAGGCTGTACTTTCGGGCGCAACTCCACCTGCAAAGGCAAGCCTGGCGGCAATCCGCCTTGCTGCGGCGTGCGCATCCAATCCAGCACCACCCAATGTGCCAGCACTGAAACACCCACCCCGATCAGCGCTAGTTTGTATCGCCGCTCCACCAACATTCCCCCAAAAGGGTTGTAAAACGTTGCAAGGGGGGTTAGGGTGCCATATTCGAGACTACTTATCAGTGTCTTACATCATGCCCGAATCCGACTTACTGTTGCCCGTGGCAAACCAGCGCCCTCTTGTACTTACGCTGGATTCACACGGGCAACCCTATCGCTGGGTCTCCTGGCAACATGCAGTGATCTACTACAGCCGCGACATGGTGGCTTGGGCCATTGGCTCAGAGAGTTTCACCGTGCATGGCGGCGTCTGCCGCAAAACCGGTCAGCGCTCCGAAATCCGTGCCAACAGCATTATCGCCATCCGGGGCAAATCCCTTCCTCCCGGTGCCCTGATCCAGACCCCCCCGCTTTCCAACCGCGAACTCTTCCACCGGGATCGCCAAGTCTGCGCCTATTGCGGCGTCGACCTGCCCTTTAGCCGCCTGACCCGGGACCACATCATGCCCGTATCCCAGGGTGGCGCGGACTCCTGGATGAATGTGGTCACCGCATGCCGCAGTTGCAACCAGCGCAAAGGTGGGCGAACGCCAGAGCAGGCCCATATGCTCCTGCTCTACGCACCTTATGTACCCAACAAGGCGGAATACCTGATCCTCTCCAATCGCAGCATTCTGGCTGATCAAATGGATTTCCTTGCCCACCAGCTTCCCTCACAAAGTCGTTGGCGCAAGCGCTGAATCGGGGTGTTTATCCTGATCGCATTCGTCTGCATGAAAATACGGGCCTGGATTTGACGAGCCCAGGTTTGCATGACAATGCACATCTCCCCGTTCCCCGGGGGTCCATGCTCCCGGGATGCCCGGATAGACGTTAGTCCGCTTTGGCAGGCGTTGTCGTTTTCCCCGCGCCAGCAAAGTCCCCGGCAAACACGCTCACCAGTTGCTCAGGCTTGATGTACTTGCGGATCACCGCATTGACATCTTCCACGCTGACAGTCTTGAGCTTTTCCTCCTGAGCCTGCACAAAAGCCATATTGCGTTGCTGGAAGAGTTGCACCGCCAGTGTGCGGGCGAGGTTGCCGTCCTGGCTGCGCCCAACCTGTGCGGCCTGTATCAATCCACTGCGCGCCTCGGCAACTTCCTGCTCAGTAACACCTTCGCGCACAAAGCGTCCGATTTCCTCCTGCAACGCCAGCTTCAAACGTTCCAGGTTGCCAGGAGCATAGATCGCATACAGCCCCAGTGTGCTGGAAGGCTCATACGCGTCAAGACGCAGGTATGAACCCACGCCATAGCTAAGGCCCTCCTTCTGGCGCAGACGGTCCGCCAGTCGACTCTTGAGGCTGCCGCCTCCCAATATGCGGTTGGCAATGATGAGCGCAGGCGCTTCTGCCGCGTCATCCTTTACCGGCAACGCCAAGCCACCTGTAAAGAAAGCATTGGCTTTCTCAGGCGCCTCGATTTTCAATTCCGTCGGCTTGTTTTCGCGGAATGGCGTGGCAATACGGGCGAATGGCTGGCGTGCCTGCCAGTTGCCAAACAGCTGCTGGATCTGCGTGGAAACTGCTTTGGCATCGAAATCCCCGACCAAGGCCAGCTGCGCATGGTCTGCCCCATAAAACGCAGCATGAAAAGGTTTCAGCTCGGTAACGCGCAAAGTCTTGATGGCAGCCAAATCCTCCTCCACCGTCGGGGCGTAGCGCACATCCCCCTTGGGATAGGGATTGTCATAACGAGCCAACGCCCGCCCTGCGAGGCTTTCAGGCTGTTTGCGTTGTTCTTCGATGGCGGTGAGCGTCTGGTCGCGCAACTGCTCGAATTCAGCAGCGGGAAAACTGGGGTTACGCAACACATCACGCATCAGTACAAGCAACTCGGCGAGCTGTTCACGGCGGGTCTCAAAGGCCACCGTCACCACCCCATTCTGGCCAGAGATATCCAGTTGGGCATGCAGTGCCTCAAGCTTGTCCGCAATCTGCTGGCGGGTAAGCTTGCCTGCTCCACGCGTCAACATGGCAGCGGTAAAACTGCTCAGATTGGCTTTTCCCTTGAGTGTGTGTTCATCGCCCAGGCGCAGAATCATGCTGCCCTTGACCGTCTGGCCGCGCGTCGACTTTGGCAAGAGCGCAATCCTCATGCCATTGGCAAGCTCGCTGCGCAGAGTACGCGCATCAATATTGACAGGGCTGGGGTCAAAGTTCTCCCCTTCGGCCAGCGCCGCCTGCCCCTTGTAGGCAGAAACCGTCGCCTGAATATCCGGCGTATCGGGAATCACGGCACGCTGTGGCTTTTCGGTGGGGATGAACTGCCCCAGGGTGCGATTCGACTCCAGCAGATAGTGCTCGGCCACGCGCTGCACATCTGCAAGGGTAAGGGCCTCGACACGATCACGCTCAATAAAGAACAAACGCCAGTCGCCCGTAGCGATGGATTCCGACAGGGCGACACCAAAGTGGGCGGGGTCACGCAATACCTGTTCGTAATTGTTGCGCAAGGCAAGCTTGGCGCGCTGCAACTCGGCAGCCGTGATCGGGTGCTGGCGCAAACCTTCGAGTTGGGCCAACAAGACACGACGCGCAGCCTCTCGTGATTGCGTCTTGTTGAGCCCCACAAAAGCAATCAAGGCACCCGGCTCATGCAGACTCAATACATCGACATCCACCGAGCTAGCCAGCTTTTTCTCTACCAATGCCTTATGCAACCGGCCACTGGGTTCATCACCCAGAATGAAGGCCAGCACTTGCAGAGCGGCCATATCCGGATGGGGACCGGCTGGAACGTGGTAGAGCGCACCAACAAGTTGGCTATCCCCCACGCGGGCAAGCGTTACCTCACGTGCGCCATCCTGTGCCGGGTCTCGCGTATAGGATGGCTGTAATACCCTGCTCGGGCGGGCAATGACACCAAAATAACGCTGGATCGCATTCAGCGTGGCTTTGGGATCGAATTTCCCTGCCACCACCAACACGGCATTGTCCGGTTGGTAATACAAGCGGTAGAAGGCCTGGAGATTTTCGATGCGCACATTTTCCACATCGCTACGGGCACCAATCGTGCTTTTTCCATAGCTATGCCACTGAAATGCTGCGGCCATCATCTTCTGCCAGAGAATGCCACCGGGATTGTTTTCGCCGGATTCCATCTCGTTGCGCACCACCGTCATCTCGCTATCAAGATCGCTGCGGGCGATGAAGGAATTGACCATGCGGTCAGCCTCCATACGTAAGGCCCATTCCAGGGATTCGTCGTTGGCGTTGAAGGTTTCGTGGTAATTGGTGCGGTCGTAAAAAGTGGAGCCATTGAACTGCATGCCACGGCGGGCAAACTCCTGCACGATGGTCTTGCCGGGCAAGTTCGGTGTGCCCTTGAACATCAAGTGCTCCAGCAGGTGGGCCATACCGGTTTCGCCGTAATTCTCCATCCGGCTGCCAACCTTGTAGGTAATGTTGACCGTGGTTGTAGGCTTGGAGGCATCTGGCGCAAGCAACACCTGCAGACCGTTGGGCAATACGTACTCGTCGATCCCTTCCACACTGGCAATCTTGCCAAGCGCTGCCGCAGCAACTGGTTCCGCCACCTGAACGGGCTCCGCCCATACCGAAGACATCAGCAGGAAGCACCCCGCCCCTGTCAGACACCACTTCCTGATTTGTTTCACAGCTCAAGCACTCCCTGATTAAACCCTTCGGCACAGGCCGACAAGCATGCGCCACCAAGCAGGACCTTACACCAAAACGGCAAGCCCGCTGCGTTGACGCAGACAAACGCCAGCGCACAAGGTTCCCGACCTGTTAAAGGAAAAGGGAAAATGCAACACTCAGGGATTGCCCAAGCCGAACTTCTTCATTTTGTCGTGCAGGGTGGTTTTGGGGATCTGCAACACCTGCGCGGTCTGGCTCAGGTTGTTGCCGTGGCGCCGCAAAGCGTCGGCAATCAGCGCACGCTCAAAAGACTCGACCGCCTGATGCAGTGACACATTCTCTACATCCTTGCGCTCGGCAAATGGCGGAAAGCCAGCCTCTATGCCCAGCACGCAACGATCTGCCACATTACGCAGCTCCCGCACATTGCCGGGCCAGGAATAGGCCATCAGGGTCTGCATTTTTGCCGGGGCCATGGCTGGAGCGGGTCGCCCATGATTGATGCAGGCCTGGTGCACAAAATGCTCAAACAACAAAGGCACGTCTTCGCGCCGTTCGCGCAAGGACGGCAATAACACCGAAGCCACATTGAGCCGGTAATACAAATCGGCCCGGAACCGCCCTGCCTCGGACATCACGCCGAGATCTTCCTTGGTGGCGGCCACAATGCGGCAGTCCACGGGGACTGGCACGTTGGAGCCCAGACGCTCAAGCGTGCGCTCCTGCAACACGCGCAAAAGCTTGATCTGCACACTCATCGGCATGCTCTCGATTTCATCGAGAAACAAGGTGCCGCCATTGGCATATTCGATCTTGCCGATCCGGCGCTTGGCCGCCCCTGTGAATGCACCGGCCTCGTGGCCGAAAATCTCGCTCTCTACAAGGCTCTCCGGCAGGCCACCACAATTGATCGCCACAAAATGCCCGTTACGCCTTGCGCTGAATTCATGCAGGCAGCGGGCAACCAGTTCCTTGCCTGTACCCGTTTCACCATTGATGAGCAATGGGGCGTTGGTGTCAGCCAGTTCCTTGATCAGAACACGGATGCGTTCTATTCCATCTGAATTTCCGATGATACGCGCATCAAGCCGATCTTTGTCATGCAACTGGTGGCGCAGCTCACGAACTTCCATCGTCAAGCGTCGCTTTTCCAGACCGCGACGCACGACGTCCACCAGATAATCAGGGGCAAATGGTTTCTCGACGAAATCGTAGGCGCCAGACTTCATCGCCTGCACGGCGAGCGACACATCACCATGCCCGGTGATGAGCACCACGGGCAGATCCTGGTCAAGCGTCAGCACCTCGCGCATCAAGGCCAGACCATCCTTACCGGGCAGGCGCACGTCGCTGACGATCAGGCCCGGCAGCTCGCTGCGCACCAGCTTGATCGCCTTTTCTGCCGAATCAGCCCCCTGTGTGGCCATGCCTTCAAGCTGGAGCGCCTGCTCACAGCCAAGCAGCACATCCGGATCGTCTTCGACAATCAGCACTTTCAAGCCATTTGGCATCACAGTCTCGTCTCCTTGTACGCCGGAATGGTCAGCGAAAATACTGCGCCGCCTTCCGGTGAATTTGTTGCTTTCAGCTCACCACCAAAGTCCCGCACGATCCCTGCGGAAATTGCCAAACCCAGGCCAAGGCCGACTCCCGGCGCCTTGGTGGTGTAGAAAGGCTCAAATGTATGTTGCAGGCTATCCACACTCAAACCGGGGCCGTTGTCACGTATCAGCAGGCACACAAAATCACCTTCACAATAGGAGCGGATCTCCAGCCTGCGATTTTCCTGCTCCTCCATCGCGTCCAGCGCATTGCCAATCAGATTCAGCAAAACCTGCTCCAGGCGATTCGGGTCACACCACACCTGGGCATCGCCCTCACGTGCATCAATTGCCACATTGACCATCCCTTTGACCAAGCGATGATGCAACAGATACAGCGCATTATCGATGGATTTCTGCAAAGGCACCGCTCTTGGCCCACCCGTCGATTTGCGGGCAAAGGTCTTGAGCTGTCCCGTCAAATGCCCCATACGTTCAACCAGCGGGCCAATCCGATCCAGGTTGGAGCTGGCCGTTTGCACATCGCCCCGCTCCAGGTACTTCACCGCATTGCCCGACAAGGTGCTCAGTGCCGCCAGGGGTTGGTTCAGCTCATGGGCAATCCCTGCCGACAACTGCCCCAACACCGCAAGTTTGCCCGCCTGCACCAGCCCACTTTGCGCTTCCCGCAGGGTACGCTCGGCACGGCTGCGCTCTTCCACCTCTTCCTGCAGGCGCTCATTGGCAGCAGACAGATCGGCGGTACGCTCGATCACCTTGCGCTCCAACTCGTCATGCGCCCGCTGCAAGGCCGAACGCGCCAGCACCAATTCACGGACATGCTTCTGGCGTTGCAGAAAAGTCAGGAACAAGCCCCACAAAAAAGCCATCCCAAGCGAGCCCAATGCCGCGCGCATCTGCGCAAAATCATCGGCTTTCTTCAGATCGGAGAATACAGTCAGATGCCAGGGGGTACCCGGCATCATGCGCGTTTGTGCCAAAAACAGGCCCGACGTGGTAAAGACACTGGCATCATTGTTCGCAACCGGCGGGAGGTAGACAATACGGCTATTCGCGTCAAACACCCGGCGAACCGCCATGCCGACCGGTGCCAGCTTGCGGTTGTTGTATTGCTGAGCCAATGCAATCTGCTGCCTTGCTGCCTCGTCCAGAGGCTGCAAGGTGCTGTATTTCCAGGCTGGCACGGAGGACAGCACCACTACACCATGATCATCAGACAAAATGGCAGGTGACTCGGCAGACGACCAGGAACGTTCCAACTGTTCCAGGCTCACCTTTACCACGCCAGTGCCCTTGACCTCCCCCCCTATGTGGAGCGAAGTCGACAGAAAATAACCGGGCTCATTATTGGTGGTGCCGATGCCATAGAATCGCTCGACATGATCAATCCCCGCATGCTGGTAATAGGGCCGATAGGAAAGATCACGCCCCACGAAACTATCCGGCTTGTTCCAGTTGCTGGATGCAATTACCCGCCCTGGCTTGTCGAGCACAAACACCGCCAGTGTGCCGACGCGTTGGTTCAGGCGTTCCAGGTAAAGATTGGCGCGTTGTCGCAAAGCCATGTCGCCGGGCTTGGAGAGCATCTCCATCACCGCCGCATCAAACCCCATCACATAGGGGAAATTGGCGTATTTATCAATCTCCCGCTCAAGGCTGGCCGAATAGAGGTCCAGGCGATGATGAGCATTGCCGCGCATTTCCTGGATTGCGGCTTCAAACGTCCATAGGTAGACCCCTCGGCCGAACAGCAAGGTCACCACAAGCGCACCAACAATCAGGGCCACGATGCGCTGCCTTGGGGTCAGCCCCAATCCGCGCTTACAAAGAGCCAAGGCGATGTTCTTTGGACGAAACGACAATGCACGCCCCATTGCGAAAAAGTATCTTCTTATTATAGGGTGCCGCCCCACCTAACGCCGCAGCCTTTTGATACCCCCGCCAGAATTGCTGCAGCGTTTCCGCCTATGCCTTGGCAAGCGCCCGGCGCTGGGCAAAATGCGCCGAATCCCCCCAAGCCTGATAAAGCACACGTCGGCCCACCGATTCAATGCGCTTGCGCAGACACTCGCAGCACTGCTCGGCATTATCGTCCAGACAAGGCTTACCATCGTACAAGGTGTATTGGCTGCGCACCCGCACCGGGGTGACCTGCGGCATGATGACATTGGCACCAAAGCGCAGGCCCTGCTCACGCCCCGTTTCCGACAATGCCTGCAAGGCAGTAGTCGCTGCGATATTGACGTTCTTCAACAGAAGGCGGGCTGCAGCAATCATGCGCAGAGAAAGCCCCAAACGAGCCTGCGCCGAACCTATTTGGTCAGCACCACCAAGTGGGGCCTGCACATGTGGAATATAGGGCCCCATCCCGATCATATCCACCCCCAGGTCACGGAAGGCCAACAGATCATCGACCAGATCATCCAGACTCTGCCCCGGCAAACCGATCATCACGCCCGTCCCCACCTGATAACCCAAACGCTTGAGCGTCGCCAGCGCCTCGCGCCTTGCCGCATAGGTCTGCTCCCTGGGGTGCAAGGCAGCAAACAAGGCGGGCTTGAAACTTTCCATGCGTAACAGGTATCGATGGGCGCCCGCTTCAAACCACCGCGCATAGGTGGCCTCGCTCTGCTCCCCCACACACAGGGTAATCCCCAGGCCTTCAGGCAATTCCGTACTACATGTCTCAGCTTTGATTGCGCGTACAGCCTCGGCTACAAAGGCAGCAAACTTCTCATCACGCCGCTCACCCGCCTGTAACACAAGCGAGCCATAGCCTTTGGCCGCACACCACTGTGCACATTCAACGATTTCCGCCAAACTCAAAGTATAGCGTTTGACGGCACGGTTGCTGCGCCGTATGCCACAGTAATTGCAATCGCACACACAACGGTTGGAAAACTCAACCAGACCACGCAGGCGTACAGTATCACCACACCGCTCAAGCAGCGTTTTTTCAGCAGCCCGGCGAATGGTTTCAATATTCTGCGCCGATTGAGCCGCCAAGATCCGGTGAAGGGTCTCTCTGTCGAGGAATCCAGCGTGTATGTCAGACGCCGAAAACTCAAACCCATCCTCCACCAAGCCCAATTTTGCTTTGTCAGGGCGAGGCTGCCAGTTGATCCGAACCGCTGTGCCTGCAACGCTCACGAAACCAGCTCCACTTCCGCCTCACGCGAATCGGCAACCCTGCTGGCTTGCCGATATGCCTGCTGCGCGGCGGGGAAACAGGCAAGAGTACGATCAAGCACCCCCTGCACCACGGATATGGCCATGCCATAATTTGTCATGGGAACCCCCTGGCTCTGTGCCCGATATTGGCGAGCCAGCATGTGCTTACGGGTGACGGTGCAACCACCACATTGCACGATCAGCGAATAGGGCGAGAGGTCTTCTGGATAGTCCTTACCCGAGACCACATCCACCTCGATATTGCCCCCGGCAAACTGGCGCAACCAACGCGGAATCTTGACCCGGCCGATATCATCCGCCAGAGAATGATGAGAGCATGATTCGGAAATCAACACCCGGCTCCCTGGATGCAAACGCGAGATTGCGCCAGCTCCTTCGGCAAGCCGGATCATATCGCCCTTGAACCGCGCCATGAGAATTGAGAACGTAGTCAGCGGGATATGTGCAGGGGTGTCTGCTGCCACCTTGAGCACAACCTGCGAATCACACACCACCAATCTGGGCTGCGTGCGCAAGCGTGCCAAGGCATCAACCATCTCACGCTCTTTCACCACCATGCAAGAAGCATCTGCATCCAGCACATCACGCATGGTCTGAACCTGCGGCAGAATCAATCGCCCCTTTGGCGCCCCCAGGTCTATCGGCACCACCAACATCACCAGATCGCCCGCTCCGATGAGGTCGCCCACCAGACGCGGATCTTCAATTGCCCCTTCTGGCGCAAGGTGGAACAAGGCTTCCTTGAGCGCCGCCATGCCCTCTTTATGCAGCGCAGACACACACACGTATTTGATGCCATCATGTGTCAGTTGCGCCAAGGCTTCGCTTGAAGGACGGGCCAAGTCCGCCTTATTGAAAACCACCACGAAAGGCGTTTTGCGCCCCTGAAGCCGAACAATCAAGCGCTCCTCAAACACCCCCATGCCTTCCGGCCCAACCACCACGACGGCGAGATCAACTCGTTCGAGCACTTCACAGCTTTTTTGCACGCGCAACTCACCCAAGGCACCCTCATCGTCCAGCCCAGCTGTATCGACAAACACGACGGGGCCCAAAGGAGCCAACTCCAAAGTCTTTTCGACCGGATCAGTCGTCGTGCCGGGAGCATCGGAAACAATCGACACAGATTGCCCGACCAATGCATTCATCAAACTGGATTTGCCTACATTGCGCCGCCCCAGTATGCCGATATGCACACGCAATCCTTTGGGAGTCTCCTGCATTTTCATTTCTCCTTCATTGCACCGGTTCAGCTCTGGCCGCCCGGAAGCCTAGCGAAGTCATCGCTTCGGCACACAAATATTGATCAGCCTGGACGGCCGAGAGCAAACCACGGCGAAGCACCAGCGCACGGATGGATTCCCCCGTCCGCCGAGCTTCATGCGCCAGCTCGGCTACACATTCATACCCCAGCACGGGTACCAACGCAGTGGCCGTGCCCAAAGAATTTTCAAGATGCTCTTTGCATCGATCTGGATCAGCCTCAATACCAAGAACGCACTTCTCACGCAGACTGATGCATGCCTGGGTCAGTACATTCAGACTCCCCAACAAGCCATGTGCCAGCAGGGGCAGGAAGGCATTCAATTCCAATTGACCAGACTGCGCAGCGAGCGTGACGGCCATATCCTGGCTCATCGCGTACATCGCCGCCTGCGCCACAGCCTCACATATGACGGGATTAACTTTGCCCGGCATCAGGCTAGAGCCTACCTGCACCGCAGGCAAGCGCAACTCCCCCAGCCCACCACGGGGGCCAGAAGCCAACAGGCGCAAATCCGATGAAATTTTGAACAGATTGACAGAATGCGCTTTGAGTATGCCGGAAACTTCGACAAAAGCATCGGTGTTCTGTGTTGCTTCCACCAGATTTTCAGCACGCGCCAAACCCAGGCGGGTTTGTTCGCGCAAGCGCTCGACCACGCGGAAAATATACTCGCGCGGAGCGGCCAGACCCGTGCCAATCGCAGTGCCGCCCAGATTGACCACGCGCAGGCGCTCTTCGCACTTGAATACCCGCCAGCGATCCCGCCCAATCGCCTCCGCCCAGGCTGCAAAACTCGCTCCCAGGGTAGTCGGGCAGGCGTCCTGCAATTGGGTTCGCCCAAGTTTCACTACCGCAGCAAAAGCCTGTTCCTTGTCTTGCAATGCCGTCTGCAAGGCAACCAAGGCATGCTCAAGACGATGCAATCCGCGTATTGCTGCAATCCGTAGTGCTGTCGGGAATACATCATTGGTGGATTGATGCAGATTGACGTGATCCAGGGGATGCACGCGCAGGTATTGGCCACGCTCGCCCCCTAGCAAGACTTCGGCCCGGTTGGCAATCACCTCGTTGAGGTTCATGTTCAAGGACGTTCCGGCCCCACCCTGCAACGCATCTACGACAATATCATTCTCAAATTCACCTGCGATGACTTTTTCACAGGCTTGCACAATCGCCCCCGCCCGTTCAGCATCAAGGTAGCCCAACTCCGTATTAGTGCGTGCGCAGGCAATCTTGACTTCAGCCATTGCAGCCACCAGATCGATCGCAACCGGCTGACCAAGAATGTGGAAGTTCTCCAGGGCACGAGCTGTGTGGATACCATACCATGCTTGTGCAGGCACAGCATATTCACCCAGGGAATCACTCTCGATGCGCACGCGATCCATCGCAAAACCCTCAGCAATACACGTCGCGTTTGCCCGCCAAGATCTTGTTGAGCATCTTCTCAGAAGCACGACAGGCCTTGGGGTCCATGCGCTGAAGCTCGCAGGCAATAGCCTGTTCTCCCGCCGCACGCGTGGAGCTTGACGCAAAGTCGATCAGATACTCCTGGAAAGTTGTCACGGCATTCGGATCGCATTTTTGACGGATGAGCCCAGGCTTGGCCAAATCCATGAAATCCTGCCCCGTGCGCCCCAGGCGATAACAGGCGGTACAAAACGAGGGGAGATATGCCAAGTTGGAGAGTTCCTGCACAACCTCCTCCAATGAGCGATGATCGCCCAATTGGAACTGCCCCGTAGCGGCTTCCCCTTCGGTATAGCCTCCTGGATTTGTGCGGCTCCCTGCCGAAACTTGCGATACGCCCAAGGCATAAGTATCGCGGCGCATCTGTGCCGATTCGCGTGTCGACATGATGATACCGGTATACGGAACTGCCACCCGTAGAATCGCCACAATCTTGCGGAATTCGTCGTCTGACACCGCAGCAGGTGGCTGCTCAGACATCGGCGCCCCCTGAGCAGGCTCCATGCGCGGCACACTGATGGTATGGCAACCCACACCAAAGGTCTGTTCAAGATGGCCGATGTGCTGCATCAGGCTCAGTAATTCGAAGCGCCAGTCATGCAGGCCAAACAGCACGCCCATGCCCACGTCCTCGATCCCTGCCTGCATCGCACGATCCAGTGCAGAAACACGATAGTCGAAATCACGTTTCTTACCACTCAAATGCACTGCGGCATAGGTCTCGCGGTGATAGGTCTCCTGGAAAATCTGATAGGTGCCAATACCTGCTTCCAGCAACTGCCGATATTGCTCTACTTCCAACGGTGCCACATTGACATTCAAACGCCGGATATTGCCGCGCTTCTCTGTTACCTGATACACCGCCGCAATCGCGTCAAGCACATACTGGAAGCCCCCGCGTGAAGCAGGATAACTTTCCCCCGCGACCAACAGCAGGCGTTTGTGCCCCTGCTCGACCAGCTCCGAAGTCTCGCGCTGGATCTGCTCCATGCCCAATGCACTGCGCGAAATATTCTTGTTTGTGCTACGGAAGGCGCAATACACACAGTCATTGGCACAGATATTCGATATGTATAGCGGAGCGAACAGCACCATGCGGCGCCCGTAGATCTCCTCTTTTACGTATCGGGCTGCATCAAAGAGTTCTTGCACCAGCTCCGGGCTTTCCACGCGGCTCAGGACCGCCACTTCTTCCAGGCTCAGCCCCTTAAGCTCACGCGCTTTCGCAAGAAGCTCACGGATGCGCCCGGCATCTTCCGTTGCATTCTGCAAAACGGTCTGCACCGCTGCTGCATCCAACCAGTCTGTAGTGTTTTCAGTCATGATGCCAACCTCATGCTTCTTCCGTTGTACGATGTGCATCCAGTTCCTGCCAGATCGCCTGGATGTCGGCACATGCAGGATGTTTGCGATCCCGGTAGTGCGTATGCAGCAACTCATGCGAACGATGCGACAAGGGGTGCTCCAAATACTCTTCGTAGAGTTTTTGTACCTGCACGTTATGGTGAGACTGGCGCACCTGCTTTTGGCGATCTGCGCTGTAGAGCGCGTCGCGGCGCTGTTCCACTTGCTTGAAATAGCGGTGCTTGCCACGCAGATGCCCGCCACCGTGGATGCATCCGCCCGGGCATGCCATCACTTCGATGAAGTCATATTCCGACTCACCCGCCTTGACGCTTTCCACCAAGGAGCGTGCCGCCTTCAGGCTATGGCAAATAGCCACCCGCACCTGCCCAACGTCGCCCCCCACATCAATGCTTGCTGAACGCAGGTGCTCGCTGCCACGCACGGCTTCCACCTCAATCTGGCCCAGTTCCTTGCCATTGACCGCGTAGTAGAGCGTGCGTATGGCGGCCTCCATCACCCCACCGGAGGTACCAAAAATCACCCCTGCGCCGGTATATTCGGCAAGGTGAGGACTGTCGAATGGCGTGGCAGGCAGAGCTTTCAGATCAACCCCTTCATGGCGCAGCAGGCGGGCAAACTCCCGGATCGTGAGCACCACGTCCACATCCTTGATCCCATCGTGGCAAAACTCCTCACGCGCAGCCTCTTCCTTCTTGGCAGTACATGGCATGATGGAAACCATACGGATCTTGTCGGCACGCACACCCATCTTCTTGGGCAGATAGCTCTTGACCAAAGACCCCAGGCATTGCTGCGGAGAACGTGAAGTAGAGAGATGCGGCAGGATTTCTGGATAATTCTTTTCCGCAAAACTCACCCAGCCGGGGCAGCACGATGTCATCACCGGCCCTTCCCCCTTGCGCAAGCGTTGCAGCACCTCGTTGCCCTCTTCCATGATCACAAGGTCCGCCGCAAAGCTCGTATCCAGCACCATATCGGCGCCAATGCGATGCAAGGCCGTCACCACTTGGCCTTCCACATTGGTCCCCGCTGGCAGGCCGAATTCCTCACCAAAACCGACCCGGATTGCAGGAGCAATCTGGAACACGGTGATGATATCTGGGTCGGCCAGATAGTCGACTACCTGTTGGGTCTGATCGCGTTCGGTCAATGCCCCGGTCGGGCAAACCATCACGCATTGGCCACAGGCCACGCAGGCAGATTCACCCGCACTGTCGGCATTACGTATCCGCACACCAGCCTTGGCTCCGCGCCCAACTACCTCAAACGCATCCACAGTCTGGATTTCACGACAAACCGTTACGCAACGCAGGCAACGGATGCAGCGGGTTTGATCATAAATGATTGCGGCATTTTCAGGTATATCGAGCGCAGTCGTCGCCAATGGGCGGCGCTGGAAACGAACCCGCTGCAGCCCCACAGAATCTGCGGCATCCAGCAGTTCGCAATCCCCTGTACGCGAACAGGTGGCGCAATCCTGGTGATGGTCCGCCAGGGTCATTTCCATCTGCACCCGGCGTTTTTCACGTACCACAGGTGTACGTGTCATAATCCGCCAACCTTCGCCCATTGCTGTATCGCAGGCCGTCAGGTAGCTGGGTTCCGCCCCTTCAACCTGATGCACTTCGACCAGACAGACACGACAGGTTGCGGGAGAATGGTTGATATCATGCAATTCACATAAAGTCGGAATATGGATGCCATTGCGACGGGCTACGTCAAGAATGGTGTCTGATGCCTCGAATCCGACTTCAAGGCCATTGATGGTTGCTTTCATTTCCACTCACACAGCATGTTGACTAGATTGCGGGGAAGCCGACGTATCAGCGGCAAGGGGATAGCGGGTCACCATCGAGTACACCCGATAGCAACGCAGGCAACGCTCAGCCTCACGATATGCAGCGTTCTTGGAGATCCCCTGCTCGACTTCCTCAAAATTTTTCACCCGTTCCATCGCATCAAGTTCCGGCACACGGGCGCGGTCAATCCGGATCGGGGTGATGGTGGGTTTGTCGCTACGCAGCAGCCGATTTTTGGCCAGCAGCTTTTGCATACGTGCCTCGGGGCTGACTTGGGAACGCCCCTTCAAGAGATAATCACGGATGCTCGTTGCGGCCTTGGCACCATGATCCATGGCGTGGATCAAGGTCAACGGCCCCAATACACAGTCGCCCCCGGCAAACACTTTGTCCCGTGATGTCTGCAAAGTATCTGCATCCACCTGGATGCATCCCCAACGGTCCGTAGTGATATCATCTTCGGCACACAGCACATCGCGGTCCATCTGCTGGCCGATGGCCGCAATCACTAGATCACAGCGCAGCACATGCTCCGACCCTGGCACAGCCTCCACCCCGACGCGGCCCCTTGCATCACGCTCGGTCTGGCGCATCTGCAACAATTCCACGCCTACCGCTTTGTCATTTTCAATAATCAAATGCGAGGGATTGCTCAGAAAGTGGAATTCAACTCCTTCATGCTCTGCCGCATCAATCTCTTCATGATCCGCCGGCATATCTTCACGCGTGCGACGATAGATCAGGTGCACCTTGCTGGCCCCCATCCGCAACGCCGAACGCACACAATCCATTGCCACATTGCCGCCGCCCACCACGACAACCTCACCTTGCAAGGCCATCTTTTTGCCATGCTCAACATGGTTGTGTACATCAAGCAGGAAATCCACCCCTGCAGCGTAGCCAGACAGCCCAGGAGCTTCGTTATCAACGCCCAGCAGGGTTCCACGACTTGCGCCAAACCCTAGAAATACCGCGTCATACCCTTGTTTGACCAGTGCCTCGACAGAATAATCCTTACCCAATTTCTGACCATAATAAATCATGCCGCCAAGACTACGGATGACATCTTCCGTTTCGGCCTTGAGCACATCTTTGGGCAGGCGATAGCTGGGGATACCAACCAGTGCCATTCCACCGGCAGACTGCCCTGCTTCAAAGACGTCGACCTTAAATCCGCTCAACAGCAGATGATATGCACATGTCACTCCAGCAGGCCCTGCGCCGACAATGGCAACCCGTTTATTCCCGGCTGCAGCTTGTGCCTGCGGCTTTTTGAGGATGATCTCACGTCCGCCCTCACTGACCTGATCTGCCACAAAGCGTTTGAGCATCTTGATGCCCACTGCGCCATCCGCATTTGCCCGACGGCAGGCACTCTCACAGAAACGCACGCAAACACGGCCACAAGAAGCCGCCATCGGATACTTATCCAATACTACGCCAAGTGCATGATCGGGTTTGCCATCCTTGAGGCAATCAATGTAGGCCGGTACGTCAAGTTTGGCAGGGCAAGCCTCAATACACGGCGCCGTAACATACGTATAACTGTGTTGCAATCCATCTGCAGCCTCATCCATGCTGAATGCATCTGGAAAATGCCGGATAGCCGCCGCCAAACCACGCCCACTGCTCTGCCCCAGCCCACATAGTGAGGTTTCTGCCATATGCTCGGCCATGGCTACAATATCAGCCAGTTCTGAGCGCAGATTCTGTGTCTGATGAACCTTGGCCAGCAGATCGCTGATTTGCTGCGTACCCACCCGGCAAGGCGTACACTTGCCACAGGATTCCTGGGCGGCCTGACTCAT
The DNA here is from genome assembly GCF_000373965.1 of Uliginosibacterium gangwonense DSM 18521. Lineage (GTDB taxonomy): Bacteria > Pseudomonadota > Gammaproteobacteria > Burkholderiales > Rhodocyclaceae > Uliginosibacterium > Uliginosibacterium gangwonense. The sequence continues at coordinate 214,753 of NZ_KB892836.1, forward strand.
GTATTGGTGGAAAGCAGCTGCCAGATCCGTCTGCTCATCAAACACCAGAAAACCACGATCCGCAATGAATGCCTTGATCGGGTTGGCAGAATCAAACTCTTCCAAGCCCGTCAGGATGGGGGCTGCATTCTGGCGGTCTGGCTCGCCAGAATCGCGCATATCTATCTTCTGGCCATCCCAGAATCCAAACAATGGTTTTGTCATATTCAATTCATCCCTTTACTGCACAATTTGACGCACCGCCATTGCGCACAGATCAGGCTATTTTTCATTCTTGAGACGTAAAGGCCCCTGCTCGCACAGTCTATGTGCGCAAGCATGTTCAGGCAGATTGGGTAAGCCCCCTTGAGAGAAGCAAGCCAGGCGTTGCTCATGCCGGACCAAGCCTCAGAGGCCCGGCATGAGCAACACCTGATGCACAAGGAAACTAGTTAGCCACGCATGTAAGGCCGATACGTAGGAGCCCAGACCTTGGCCTGGATCAGCTCATCGATCTGTGCATCGGTATAAGCCTCGGTCAGCCCTTCAGCACGGGCCTGCTTGGCCACGGCCACGGCGATGTTGGCCGAGACCTTGCGCATGTCGTTCAAGGGCGGCAGCAGCTTGCCTTGCGGGTCGTCCTTGGCGGGTGACATGGCCGCCAGTGCGCGCGCTGCGGCGAGGAACATGCCGTCGGTGACGCGACGGGCCTTGACCGCCAGCGCAGCCAGACCGACTCCGGGGAAGATGTAGGAGTTGTTGGTCTGGGCGAAGTGGTGGGTCTTGCCTTCGTAGTCGATGGAGGCAAAGGGGCTGCCAGTGCCGATGATGGCGCGTCCTTCGGTCCAACGCACGATGTTGGCCGGTTGGGCTTCGACGCAGGAGGTGGGGTTGGAGAGCGGGAAGACGATCGGGCGGGCGACATGGCGGGCCATTTCGCGGATGATCTCTTCGCTGAAGGAGTCGGCCTGACCAGAAACGCCAACCAGTACGGTGGGTTTGGCGTTACGGGCCACGTCGAGCAGCATGGCCTTGTCGGCGCTGTCGAGCTTCCAGCTCTTGAGCAGGGCGCTGTCCTGGGTGTAGGCCTTCTGGAAGGCTTCCAGGTTCGGGGTCTGTTCGGTCACCAGGCCATGACGGCCAACGATGTAGAAGCGCTTGCGGGCTTCTTCTTCGCTCAGGCCAGCTTCAACCATGGCGTGCTTGATCAGATCAGCAATGCCGATGCCGGCTGAACCACCGCCGAGGATGGCGATGCGTTGTTCGGTCAGCGCTACACCCGTGATCTGGATGGCGGACAACAAGGTGCCGGTCGCAACCGAAGCGGTGCCCTGGATGTCGTCATTGAAGGTGCACAGGCGGTCGCGGTAACGGTCCAACAGACGGTTGGCGTTGTTCTTGTGGAAGTCTTCCCACTGCAGCAGCACTTTCGGCCAGCGTTTGTGGACGGCGGCCACGAAGGCTTCGATGAAGTCATCGTATTCCTGACCACGCACGCGTTCATGGCGCCAGCCAATGTAGCGCGGGTCAGCCAGACGTTCTTCGTTGTTGGTGCCCACATCCAGCGTGATCGGCAGCGTGGTCGACGGATCAATACCGCCGCAGCCCGAGTAGATCGCAAGCTTGCCGATGGGAATGCCCATACCGCCCACCCCTTGGTCCCCCAGACCGAGGATACGTTCACCATCGGTGACGACGATACACTCGACGTTGTCAAAACGCGGGTTGGCCAGAATCTGATCCAGACGATCCTTGTTCGGCAGGCTCAGGAACAGCCCACGCGGACGACGGTAGATGTGGCTGAACTGCTGGCAGCCTGCGCCCACGGTGGGGGTGTAGATGATTGGCAGCAGCTCTTCCAGATGTTCGGTGATCAGTGCGAAGTAGAGTGTCTCGCAGGTGTCTTGCAGATCCCGCAGGAAGACATAGCGGTCCAGATCACTCGGCAGGGCCCGCACGCATTCCAGACGGCGCTGTACCTGGTCTTCCAGGCTTTCAATGTGGTCCGGCAGCAGCCCATGCAGGTGGAACGCGTCACGCTCTTCGAGTGTGAAGGCGGTGCTTTTGTTCAGCAGCGGGTTTTCGAGGAT
>NZ_KB892837.1 GCF_000373965.1 Uliginosibacterium gangwonense DSM 18521
TGGCCGTAGCGGTCCCAGGGGAATTGGACTTTGATGCGGCCGTATTGGTCGGTGTAGATGTTGCTCTCAGCGGTGTCACCCTCTGGTCCTGTCACCAGGGCTGTTTCAGGGCCGTGGGTGTGGGGTTTGNNCTGGNGGGTNTCAGGGCGCAGCGCTTCGGTNNTGGGCTGGGCGTCNANGCGNGTCACGATGCGCCATTGGCCTGAGAGGCGTTGGGGGTCGGAGAGGGCGCGCAGGCCTCCACTGAGGATGCCGGTGAGGGCACCTGTAAGCGCCCCGCCGAGGGCGCCCCCCAGGGCGCCTGCCCGACNGCCTNCGAGGGGGCCGGCCAGNGAGGGGAGCACTCCGGTGAGGCTGCTACCGAGGCCGCTGAGGCCACCCGTTTCACCGCCGGTNCGTTGGGTGTCCTCACTNACGTTTTCAATGGTGAGGTANGTGNCCAGNGTGATGTATTCNCAGTTGGCCCCTTCCTGGGGGTGTTCGGTGAGCGTGAAGCTGTGGCCGGGGGCTACACCTCGGATGTGGCCTTCGCCGTGGGCACGGTGTCCTTTTTGGCGTTGGGCCTGGATGCGCAGNCGTGCGAGGTGTTGGCCTTGTTCTTCGGTCTGGTTGGCGGCTTTGTCNGCCCCGGCATTNGGNTGGCTGTAGTTGTTCTGTTGCCAGCGGTAGAGTTCGGCGTCGTTGTGGGCGGTGTTGCGGGGGGCTTGGGCGGATGAGTCGAGTGTGGCTTTGGGGCGGGTGTAGTCGTAGTCNCGNCTGGCNTAGTGCCCACTGGTGAGTTGTTCGTCGATGCGNAAGGCGTGGAGGTATTCGCTGTCGATCTTGTGACCCGGTGGGTAGTAGGGGATGCGGTGGTAGGCGCTGGTGNCCTCATCGGGNTGGTTGGGGCGGTAGGCGCCGTTNTGGTCGGCGAGGATGAGGCGGTGGTGGCTGTCTTGGTGTTCGAAGTGGTAGTTGATGCCCCACTCTTGCAGGAGCCGGGTGAGGAAGTCGTAGTCGGTTTCGTTGTATTGGACGCAGTAGTCGCGGACGGGATAGGTTTCGATCAGGCGTTTTTCAACGGGGAAGGGATAGTCTGCGAGGACGGCATCAATGATCTGGACAGGGGTTTGGTCCTGAAAGACTTTGCAGTCGGTGGTGAGTGTGGCTAGATGCAGCCAGGGACGGAGCGTGAGTTCATAGAGGGCATGACGGCTGTCTTCGCCTAGGAAGCGGGCATCGGTGATGAGTGCGTTGATCTCCCGCACGCCTGCACCTTGATTGACAGCTCCCGCTGCACCCGAGAGCCCTTCCATGAAGTGCCCATAGCCTTCGAGTTCGATCTGGCAGCTGATCTCTTGACCGATGAAGCTGTCTAACGCGTAGTTGCTCCCCAGCCCGGCTTTGAAGTTGAGCGCATCGGGAGTTTGTAAGGTGAGGGTGTATTCGAAGAGGGCATTGATGCCTTCGTGACCTTCGAGCTTCAGCGGCACCAGGGCAGGCTGGCCCAGCACGTCTGGGATGGCGAGGCTTTGGACAGACAAGGCACGCGAACTGGCAAACAGATTGATAGACATTCGTTCTACTCCTCCGAGTGGAGAAGTATATACAAACATCATTCACACTTGTTTGCAGAATCCGTGTTTTTGACCAGCGGTTGAAAATGAATCAAGGCACGACTCCCTGATCAGCCCGCTCGCACTTGCCTGATGGCTAAGCAGGAGTTTTAGCCGGGTGACGTGTTCCAGGGATTCAACCCCTTCACCTGGGCTGCTTCGTAAGGAGCTGTATCACGTGAAGCCACAAGGAACCCATGGGATACCGCTATCGCAGCAATATACCCATCAGGCGTTGGAAATCCACGGCCCCGAGTCCGGGCCAGAGCTGCCAGTTCTGCATATCGTTTGGCAGCATCGACATCGAATGGCAGCACCCTGTCCCTGAACATCCCCAAAAGCCCATCAACCGCTTTCGCCAAGGCATCTTTCCGCTTACCGGCTGGCAAACTGGCAACACCAAATAACAATTCCGCCACCGTTACACTGGTGATGTACAGTGTTTCCGCCATCTGCTCATTGAGCCACGTCCGGACAGTCGGGTTAGGTTCGGGCTTGAGCGCCTCAGAGACTACATTGGTATCCAGGACAATCATTCAAACCTCATCGGCTCTGCGGGAATTCGACCTCTCGCCTGCTCCAACGCTTCAATGTCTTCGTTGGTCAGCCCACTGGACTGCCCCAAAGCAGCGAGCGCGTCACCGATACGCACGCGCCTTTCAGGTTTGACTGCATTGGCCAGAATTTCTCTTACTTCCGCCTCGGTACTTCGCCCGTGAAGCGCGGCCTGTACCCGAAGTGCGCGATGCACCTCTTCAGGCAAATTTCGAACGGTCAGCATGCCCATATGACCTCCTCGCCTCATAGATTTGATTGCAATGCATTCATTTTATGATAATGAATGCAAAACTACAATGCTTGTCCGTGTAAAACCACAAGCGAGTTGATCTTCTCAAATGAAAAAGCCCGACACTCTGATGAGCGCGGGCTTTTGGCGTGTAAGTGACTTCGGATCAGTGAATGAAAAGTTTGAGAAAAACGGCCACGTTCAGGGTAATTGTAAAGCCGATCATCCACTTGAGTAGATTGATTGACCCTTCCACCTTAGCAAACCCCACATCCATCTTGGATTCCAAGCGTTGTTCAACCTTCTCAACACGCAGATCAACGGCTTTGATCTGAGTGCTCAAGTTTCTCTCCAAGGCACTCAAATCATGAGGAAAAGCCACCGCTCGACCCAAAACATCAGCCAAAATTTTGGCTTGTGCTTCAGCCTGAGAGGCCGGAACTCCAGCTGTCTCAAGTTTCTTCGCGTAATCGAGTGTGTCAAACGGAATGCTCATTGCCATCAGTCGCTCCTTGGATAAATAGTAGCAGAAACCCGACGGTAAATCGCACCTCCCAGGGGAAATGGATTCCCGTGGGAGTGATTGAAAAATTGACAGAGCCCTGGCCACCGAGGTGGCGTGCAAGTTTCAAGGGCTGACTCGCAGCTGACCCAACTCAATGCGAGCTGGGGACCTACACAACATCAATACCGATTCTGCCACAACCCATTACGCTTCAGGCATAGCAGCCAAGGCAAGACGATGCGCTTCATCAAGATCTTCCTGAGAGAGGCTGCATTTTCCTGCGCTTGCTATCCGGTAGGTCATCACCAAGGCTTCACACGCCCTGAATGCCTTCACTCGTTGCTGAATCAATCTTGCCCCATCTTGAACAATGAAGTCCGCCACGGGCGCAATCCGGAATGTCACATTGTAACCAGGTGCAGTGATGTACCGATCATCCAGCAAGGGAAGCAAGACGATGTTGTCGCCAATTGTGCCACGGTCATATTCCTCCTGGGCGATATTTGCCACCTGTTCGGCAGAATAGGCCCAGACGCCAACAGTTACCTTGTGCGTGCAAGGCACCTCATAACTGACTTCATAACGGCGTAGATGCTCTTGAGTTTCCGGCTTCGGCATAGGGTTGACCTCCAAAATATTGTGCGACCCCACTCCCTCTGGAGTGGAACCGCACAGGGTGGGAATGAAAATGTGAAGTGAAAACGAACTACTGACTGCCCTGCCCTACGCAACCAAACGCTTGGCCAGGGCCACTTCAATGCTGTCGTCGTTTTGATTGAGCACATCAAGGCCAGAATCGGGCATATCGCCGGATGTTGACTGTGAGACCGCGATCTTCTTGGCCATCAATTCCAGGCACTGCATCTGGGCCGATTTGGCATACCCGAAGAAGTACACTCGCACCTCCTCTGTCTGCCCGATCCGCCAGGAGCGGCGTGCTGCTTGCTGAAGTGTGTACACGTTGAAACCCGATTGTAAGAATGCAATTGTTGGGAACTCCAATAAATCAAGGCCTGTTTTGACAAGTTCCGGGTTTGTTATCAGGACATCAATGCCTCGATCAACCTGGTCTGCCACCCAGTCCTCACGCTTGACCGCTTCCACGCTCGCGCGCAACACCGCCACGCGCAAGCCTGCGGCTTCCAACTGCACCTTGAGCCGTGCCGTCGTGTCCCGCGTGCCGGTATAGACCGAATACGCCAACACTCGACGCCCTGCAGCTTTCTCACGCTTGCAAAGCTCAAGCAGCGCTTGTTCCTTGGGCATGAGCTCGTTGTCAGAAAACAGCGCTTTCTGAAACGCCAGCATGTGACCGCTTCGTGGATGACACACGCGTTCATCTCTGAAGCAGCAATCCGGCCAGGCCAGCAGCACCTGGAGCACCACACCCAACAAGGTTGGATCTCCCTTGGCCAGCGCAGCGCGCAATTCAGCAGTCAGTTTGCCTGACAGACTGTTAAATGCCGCCTCATGTTCCTCGGTCATCTCCACTTCCTCAAAGATCTCCCGATACAGCGGCAATACATTGCCGCCAATATCCGAGAGCTTGAGGAACACCGTGATGGGCAGGACGTAACGCATGATGCCCTTGGGGCCAAAACCGGCTCCCTTGGACGTACGTGCTACTTCTGCCTTGCGACCCTTGGCTGTGCGATGTGACTCACCCAGCGTTTCCTTGAACACATCTTTTAAAACGCCGTGATCGCGCATAAAAGACATACTTGCAGTACCCAGGGTGCCACGTGCATTGATCCGATAGCCATCATCGATCATGGCGCGCGGATTCAAACGCCAGAGCAAATAGAAAAGATCGTCCGCATAACCCCCCATCAGGGTGCCGGTCAGCAGAAGGGTTTTCTTGCACTTACGTGCAAGCACTCCCATTGCTTGACCTTGAGCGGAGCCTTCGTTCTTATATTCGTGACCTTCATCGATAACCAACAAGCCAAAATAGCCTTGTGGCAAGTACCTTTTGATGAATTCCGTCGCCTGATAATCGCCCTGCCCGAATGAGAATTCGGTTGTGGCCATCGCACGTTCCATCCGTGCCGCTTGCCGATCTGAAAACACCAGGTTGCCCTGCTCGTCCATCAAGTTGATGAACTCGTAGATGTTATCGGCCAGCATGCCACTCAACATCTCCTCACCAAAGCTTGAAATGAGCCGCTCTGCGGTTTTCTCGCCAATGGTGGGCAGTTGCTGCAGAGCTTCCTGCACGATCTCTCTACGGCTTCTTTGAGGCCTTCCCTTGCGAGTCAGCGTCCACAGCGGTGAGCGACACTTCGTGCACGCGGATTGATCACGGTTGAGCTCGACATTGGCCACTTCCACTGACAGAGGAATGTCAGTCCCATCCGTGAGGCGATGAGTGAGCATTTCTCCGCACTGCGGACATGCGGCATAGCGTGTGTAATGCACCGCACCCAAGTCGTCCCGGTACATGGTGCGACGCGTTGCGAAAGATGCCTTCCAGTGAAAGCCCATTCGCATGCGAACACGGCCCAGAATAAAAAACTCGGGCACGTTGGGTCGCTCGCGCATGGCCCGCAACATGATGAGCTTACGCAGGGTGTCAGATCCGTTGAGAATCCACACGCGAGCATTGGGCACGGTCTGCTTGATTTCACGGCGCCACTTATAGACCAGGTGCGGGGGAGAAATCACCAGCGTGCGCTGGAACCCCTCCGCATCCATGATGGCTGCTGCTGCAATAGCCATCATGGTCTTGCCCGTCCCCATTTCAGCATTGATGATGGCGGCTGGCTCATTGGCATCCACGAGCAGTGTGGAGACGGCATGAACGACATTGCGCTGGGCTGCAAAGGGTTTGCGCAAGAGCGCATCCATGATTGCATCCCGCGAGGGCCTGGCTTGCCCATCATAGATGGGAGGATTTTGGATGCGTACCGCATCCAGAAGGGCTGTGCCGTACTGACTTACAAAATCATTGAGTGCAATGGTCTGCTGCGCAGGCGCGAAGTTTTGAATCAATTGGCTCATCGGGTCGGGAGTCCTTGTTTTAAGTTCAACGGGGACTCCATCCCCGGCAGGGATGAAAATCCCCGCATGGGTTGATGGTGAAAATAGGGTTAATATTCAGAAGGCAACAACACGGTTGTGATGCTTCTGTCTGCTTCAGTAATGATCCAGATCCGGTTTGTACCTTCACAGGGGCGGGAAGCATCAATCGGATAGACCGACAGGATGCGCATCCCCTCTTCTATCGACAGACTGTTTTGTTTTGCGTCCTCAGAACAGATATCTCCCCAGTCGCCCGTTTGATGGCGTTGAAGCAATTCGGACGGCATGATGTAGCCACCAATCACCAGTTCATGCACACCGGCTGTGACAGCAATTCGACCTAATGCAAAGAGCTTCGGTTTAGCTGTTGCAGGGGTTTCGGCTCCTGATGATTGAAGGTCTAGCGGCACATCGGCGGCCTGTGCAAACGCGGCCTGGATGCGAGCTACGTAATCAGCAGGACGATCCTGCACGTCCAACGTCAAAGCGCCGTTGGCCACCGCGATGGAGATCATGATCTCAAAATGCTCACCCAATTCGATTCGGGCTGCATCAATGAGACCAATGGGCTGCATGTCACTGCCAGCCAGTGGGCGGATCAGCTTGTCACCCAAGGCTTCAATCAGAGGCGCTTGCCAATGATCTAGCAGGGCCACGCTACTGAGCGTTTGAATGCTTTGCCAACAGCGAAAACGGAACGATTCCTCTGTCTCATCAAAGCGCAACAGCAATGCACGCTTATTGGCGCGATCACTGGTAACAGCCATCGGGTCGAAGAGCCAGAGGTGGATCAACTCCCCAAAGCTGCGTGTTTGCATCTTGCCCGAGAGCTTATCCAGTCGGTCAGCATGGCTGACCATGACCAGGTGCTTTTGGCGAGACTGTGAATCCACAACGGTCAAGCTGTTGTGGCCTCCTTGACTGGTAGGCAAGGTGAAGGACGCCATCAATTGCAGCACAATTGCGTCGCGTCCGTAGATGGAGGCAAACAGCAATTCCCCTGCTGCATCGCGTAATACTGCGTCGACAAAGAGATCGGGAAAGTGCTCGACGGTAAACAGCCTGGGAGGAAAAGGAGTTTGCGAAGTCATAAATGCTCCATGAAAAAGGCCTGGCCTACCAGCATGCGGTAGGGACAGGCCTTGAAAAGCGTGATTAGGAAATTGGAACTACTGAAACTGCTCCAGGTACTGAGCGGTGACAGCGAATACAGAGCAACCCGGCTCTCGGTTCGTTGCGTTCTCTGATGCTTTCATGGCCATCAGAATGGTTGGAAACCGGGCCCACGCTGCAAACTGAGAAGGCTCTCCGAATTCTCCCGTGGTCAGGAGTCGTTCAGTGACGCCATTCGGTCGCAGTTGTGCCCCACAATAGGGAGCATCAATGCGTGCCTGCACAATGTCGTGAGCCAGTTGGGCTACCTGCTGGAAGACCTCATCGGCGAGAAACTCGATGGGACGGCAGGCAACTTCATTTCGCATGACATGCAGCACTGCCCACGTATGGCGCAGATCCCTCAAATTCAGGAATGCAGCAATGTCACGTTTGGTATTGGGTGACGCAAAGACTTCCATATCCATGATGAGATCCTCCGAATAGAGAGGAACCCATCCCAGAGGGACGAGTCCCCCTGGTGGGTGAGAAACAGATTAGTGATGGAACTCGGCGGTGAATGACTCCACATCCAGTCCCACAGAGGCGAAGAGCTGATCAATCAGGTCTCCGTGGTGATTCAAGGGCCATGTCCCAGTTACCAATGCATCGTTTGCTTCACCGAAAGTGCGGTAGTAGCAAGCAGATTCACGGGTTTTGGGCTGACCATTTTCATCTTGCGTTCCGATATAAAAACCTTCTTCGCAGGACATGACATGCAGTTCAGCAGCGGAACCTTCTTCATCAATGACGAAACCCAGTTCAACGGCTTGACGGCGGATAGTGTTGATAGAATTACTCATTTGGCTTGCTCCTATGATCTGTTGCTAGGAGCAAGCCCCCAAGCGGGAACTTGTTCCCGCGAAGGATGAATACAAAAGTGAAGTGGAAGACTGGCTACAGGTCAGGCTTTGACTTGCAGTGATTTGCTGGAAAAGCAGCTTACGAAGGCGTGTACATAACGACCGATCATCCGACCGATCATTTGTGCGTGTTCAGCGCGACGGAGTGCCTGAGCGTAGCTCACGCGTTCCTGGTGCTTCGTCAGACGAAGCCGGAGGTAAATGCCAGCGTATTGTTCTCTCAGCGCAGCACCATCCTCGGATTCAAAAACTTCCAGGACAGCATGCGCAACGGTGGGATCGTCAATCTTGCCGACGATCAGATTCCACTGCTTCAGATCAAGAGTTGCAACACTGGACAGTGCAGATTGACTGCGAGGTGAATTTGACATGGTGACGATCTCCAAAAAGAAAAAGCGGGAGATCGCACGCCCCGTGACGGGAAGTGAATCTTCCCGCGTGGGTAGTAGGTACTACTGACAGTGCTCTGACTTCTTGCGAAGTGTTTCGGTTAAAAGAGCTGACCGAACCAGAACCAGTTCTATGAACTGGGGCTACAAACTGTTTTCATTCTATGACACACCATACTTAAAAATCCAGAGGGATTTTCAGGTATTTTTGAGTGTATCGACTTTCGGTTTCACAATACTGAATTGCTCCGCACGACGATATCGCGTCCGGGCTGTCTTGATCGCCTGGTCTTCGTTATGTGCCTGCACGTTCCATGTGACCCACCGCGCAGGATGAAATAATCCCTTGGTGGTGTAGCCATAACGCAAGAATTTCACTTTAAACCACGGCAGATCGGCCGCCGCTATAGTTGGAATGGGCATACCCGGCTCCTTTCTACTGGATTGTGATGATGGCGCCATACTGATCGCCAGGGGTGAAGTTGATGGCCCGTATCACCGGGACGAACTTGTCGATAGCCGTCACAGTGCGCGTCATCGAACCATCCTCATGGGTACTGATGTCTTCGTGCATGGCACGCCCCTTGTAGGTGTCGCCCTTGATCAACAAGCGCTCACCTTGTGGGCCTTCCACAACCCCACTCAGTTGCCCTGCAGCCAGGGCAAGCGCAAGATGCCACGGCCGCATCGCGGCCAGAGGGCGGCGTGTGAGCTGAGCATGTTGATTGAAGTGCGTTCCAAAGCTATGCCAAAGTGTGCTTTTGAATCCGATACGTCCCAGATCATCTGCCAACTGCTGCGCATCAATCCGCACAGCATGGAAATGGAACTTGTCGGCGCGCACCTCGGGAACCTGGTAGAGATCGCCTGCCCAAAACTCGGGCAACACATCAGCGCGCTCTCCACGTCCAAAGGCTTGCAACATGCCCATCACACCCGGGTCAGGCCGATCACTGCGCTTCCTGACACCGAAGATCACGGCTTGCTTGAAACGTGTTTCGGGTGCCATGAAACAACTCACGCGCTCATAGTTGCGGGCGATCATGGTCGAGAATTCCTCATCGAGCACATAGTGCGGGACGATCAAGACCATCACACCGCCCCAGGCCACCGCTCCCAGCATGCGCCGGAAGAAAAGCTTTTCGAGGCGATCTGCCTTGTTGCGCTCCCCGAGCTGGGCCTTATCTGAAACAGCATCCCCATAGGGAGGATTCAGAAATAGCAGCCCCATGGAACGTGGCGTAAAAGTCACATCGTTGATGTCACTATGCAAGACGACATTGAGCATGTCCTTGGCGTGCCAGGCACGCTCCTGGTCAAGTTCAACACCAAGCGCCTGGACGGTGGCACCACACTCTGTGAGGTGATGACGGACTTCGGCAAGCGCCACCCCTTCCCCGCAACACGGATCCAGGATGCGCACTTCACCGCCAACCACATCAAGTGCTGCCAAAATGCGGGCCAATGTAACTTCATCAGTCGGGAAGTATCCGTTCTTGATAAAGTTGCGGGCCAGTCTTGGAAATACCAAAGCCATGAATACCTCCTGGTTCAAAAGAGTTGCCCCAGGAAGCCCCCTTGCGGGAGTGCCCCGCTGGGATGGAATGAATGGTGAGTAAATAACGAATGTGCCTCGGCCATGATTGACGCGGCCTGCCCTGTCTCAGAGGCTCACAAAGCTGTCCTGCTATACAACGTGTTCATCAAGCCACTCGACACACCAAGCATCTTGATGAACCCGCTGGGGGTTCGGTACGACCCTCTCACGCTCACGCGGTGTGACATTGCACACGACAAATGCGTTTCGCGTCGGCATCCTCAAGTGAGGGTATGGATACCTGATTTCTGGTGCATCGCACCAAAGGCCACAGCCCTATCGGTTGGCTGCCCACCAAGTTCAAATGAGCCTTGCATAGAAGGCTTTCCAATGACTGAGCCATTGGAAAGCCCGCGATGCGGGCCTGCAGAGGATGCACTACTCTTTGTGCGTCCAGGTCTGCTCTTTGGAATTGAAAGCGTAATTGAGTTGATTCAGTCTGGCGATCTGGCTACGAAGCACCATTCGATCTACCGTGGAATCCAGTTTGACAGGAGAATCCGCTTGGATCAGGTCAAAGAGTTCCTGGCCAAACAGCTCCAGATCTGCGTTGTTGTCTGCAGCAGAGTTTGTTGGGGCTTCGGATTCCTGAACAGAAGGAGTCGCCGGTTTGGCTTCTTCGCTCGAGGCCTCTTGTGATGCAGGGGTTTCTGAATTTTGTGCTGCCTGTCGCGGAGCGCCACGCGTGTAACGACGGACTGTTTTGGGTTTGGATTGGGTTGGGGGTGTGGGTGCAGCGCTGGCAGCAGGAGCGGCCGCTTCATCATCAATCGGATCACGCTCTGCAGGCTCTTTTGGAGCTTGGGCTTCTGGCTTCTCGTCATCAATTTGCATGCCCGCCGTGCGAGCACGCAGTTCAATCACCAATCGCCCGTTCGCGCTATACGAACTATTGAACACTTCGGACAACCAGAACGTGCCCGTGTATATGCCGTCACGGTATTGATCCAGCACTGCGTCTTTGATGCGAAAGGTTCCAATCTCGGTTTCAAGATCACCAACACTAAAACGACCGTTGCGACCTGTGACGGATTTCACACGAAGTGTGCCGCGAATTGAAATTGGCATGGGAGTTCCTCCAGAAATGATACAAAATACGGAGGATCCCGGTCGGGGGCATCCCCCGGTGGGTGAAGTCGAGCTGAGGTGGGACCATCAGCCCTGTGAGGGCTGATGGTTAGGGTCAGACGGTGGCAATCATGGGTAGATTGCGTGCGAACACTATATAGCGGCCAGACGGGACGAGCGACGGACGCAATAGGGAGTGCTGCGTAATTGACAGTGCCTAGACCAAATGGGGGCCCATTCGGTGTGCGCGTTTAATAGACTCACGCGCTCCAGCAGTTTTGAGGGAACTGCAAAACCACAAAAAATCTGTTCTCCCAAACACCTGGAAACCAGGCCATTCCTTGGGACAAGAGACTATCTTAAAAACGATCCATTTTTTCGTTATACCTGCCCTTTCGTCGGTCGATGAACGCGGATTTGCAATTGTTTAAGCAAATCGAAGACCCGCACGCATCATACGCTCTGCTCCATCATCATATGAGCGTTTGAAAGAATCAATGATATATGACGAATAAAACTTCGGACACCCCCTTGCGGGAAGTGTCCGAGTCAGGATCAAACTTATTGTCAGTTCGGAACACACTTAGTCGTGTGTGCCGCTTCTCAACTCCAGGGTCGTTTCGACCGTGTAGTTTTCACCTTCTTTGATGAGCTTGTATGCCACTTCCTCGCCAATCTTGACGTATGTAATGTCACTCAACTCGCCATTGATTTGACCAACAATTTCTTGAACACCTTCTTGCCCTTCCACTTTGGACTTGCGGAAGAAAAAGCCCGAGATAATGTTGCAGGCCTTGAACGCCACAATAACCTTGGGACGTTCGGTACTCTTGATGGCCATGGTAGGTTGCAAAGCCGCCAGAATATCGGAGGCCTCGTTTCCATCCCGCATCGTCAGCCGGAACGGCGTGTAGTCCATGGCGGACAACTCACCGTGCATCGCTGCAAGGTTGGTGACCCAATCAGGCTTTTCAGACTTGGGAGAGAGCACCATGTTCAGGTACGCCATCCCACGTGCGGTGGCTTCGTAACGCCCATTCACACTGGCCTCAGAACGAGAAGTTGCTTCAATCTTCAGCAGACGGCCTTTGATGATTGATGCATTTTCAAGTTCGTTGTTCCTGGAATTGGTGCGTTCGTAGGTTTCAGCGCGCAGATCCCCAACAAATGCCCGCACAAACACCTCACGGTTATTCTCGCAATCACTCGCCTTGGATTTGACGAACGCCAGTGCATCGGCAGCGGGGATCGTCAGGTCCAGGTAAGTGAAGTCGGGGTTTCTCGCGTCACCGTGCAAGGCCTTGATTGAGCATGCCCAGTAACTTTGAGCTTTGCGACCACCTTTACCAGCAACCTTCACTTCACGCACTCGGCGCAGGGTGCCCACAACGGTAGCGTTCAGATCAATGAAATTTTTGGATTGATTGGAAGAGTTAGACATGACGATCTCCTAAAAATAAAAAAGCGGGAGACCACATGCCCTGGCGGGAAGTGTGATCTTCCCGCGTGGGTGAGTAAAACAGAGGTACAGCTTGACGGTGCCCTGGCTTCTTTTGAAGCTTCCAGTTCAAAGGGCTGACTGGTTCATGACTACTGAACTACAAGATACACTGTATTTGTAATCCCAATTCAATCGGGTGTCAAGCATCGAATACCAAATTTATCAGCATGCCGATCAGGTAACACCGAGAACGCAAAGCGATCCCGGTCAGCGACCTTCAATATGCCCCGTCTATGAAAATGCACCCAATGTGTAGGCATCTGAATCTGTGCCACCGAATGGAGCTCGGCCAACCACACCCACTCTACTTGGGCCTGGAGCATGTCTTCGCCACTGGATTCATCCACGACATCCACATACCAGATCACCTGGCGGCGATTTCCTCGTGCAGCCTGGATGAACACCCAGCCATGCTGAGTATGAATTGCATCAGCACCAGGTGGAAATACGTCCGGGTGTGCGCCCAGGGCAATCACCTCGTGCTGCGCCAGCAATCGGTGGACGGGTTTCGTTTGGCGTCTGGGGTATTCAGAGAGTGCGATCAACATGATCCAATCCTTCTTCAGAGGGCGAAAGGGAAGCAACGAGTAACAGCAACGCTCAGGAAGAAATAGTCAGGGAAGTGGAGTGCTGAAGCAACTGCGGGGGAGCGTGCCAGGCGATGGCGGTGAAGTACCATCCATTGAAATACACTGAATTACGGGAGGGATTTTGCCTTGGGATCATCGGAAACGCAAGCCCCCTTGAAGTCGAGTTGTCCCCAATTTATGTGAATAAGTCGTGTGACAATCCCGTGAATCTCGCTCCCCTTGCGGCATTCGCTAGACTGATCATTTATTGCGCTTCACATCACCATTGCCGGTGAAAATTTCGGTTTGCTGGCTCGGGCCAATCCCAGCGAGACCTGTTTTTCGACCACATCCTCTTCGATCTCGGTCTTGTTCTGAAGCAGTGCGAGGATCTGCTCATCAATGGTGCCGGGGATAATCGGAATCAGCACAAACACATCACGGCGTTGCCCCAGACGATACGCCCGATCTTCAGCCTGACGTTTCATAGCTGGTGTCCACGGTAGTGAAGCAAAGATCACATAGTTTGCCGCTGTCAATGTAATCCCCACGCCCGCCGCCATGGTGGTGCCAATGAACACCCGCGTGTTGGGGTTATTCTGGAACTGATCAACACTGTGCTGGCGTGCCCGATCTGACATGGAGCCATCCAGCGTGACACAACCGATGCCTGAGGCTTCAAACGCAGCCTTGAGGAAGGATATGCTTTCCGTGTATTCGCAGAAAACGATCACCTTGTCCTCATGTTGCAAACTCTGAACGGTCTCAATCAGAAAATCTGCTTTGAGCGCTTCCAGCGTCTGGCGAAGCTTGACGATCTTGGGCATGACCTGCAGCGTCATGTCACCGAGTATTCGTTCGTAGGCTTCAATCCCGTCCGGGGTGACGTAGCGCACCTGGTGCGTCTTGAGCCCCAAACCCTTCAAGACCTTCTTGGACCGTCGCAGCATCCAGCCGGAAATGGCATCAGCGAGTGCAGCGCGTTGCTCCTGGCCACCCGCGTATTTCTTGCGGAACGCAGAGAGCTCCATCTGACCCAGGGGATGGCCGGAGATGCGTAGCAGCGTGTGCAGCTCAATTTCGCTGTTGAGAATCGGGGTGCCGGTCAGGAGGAATCGACGCGGGATGCGTTGAGACATGATGAAGGCATTACGCGTGCGCCCTGCCTTGTGCTCTTTGAGATAGTGGGCCTCATCGACCGTGAAAACCTCAAAGCTCAAATCCAGCTCGCGTACCAAGCCTCCGAGCCGTTCGTAGTTGGCAATCACCCACTTGCAGGCCCGTAGCGTCTCCAATCGATCTTCACCGAGCATCCCGACAAAGTCGCCTGGATACACCATGTGGATCTCACGCTCCCAATTGATCCGCAAGGACGCAGGGCACGTGATCAGGATGCGTCCTTCGCCTGCTGCCAGTCGGGACGCCACCACGGCCTGGCGCGTCTTGCCCAAACCCATATCATCCGCGAGCAGCGATGAGCTGTAGGAGAGCAAATGACGTACGCCGTGGATCTGGTGATCCAGCAATGAACTGTCGGCTGCTGCTTGTGCCAGCACCAATTCATCCACGGGCAGCTTTTGGAGGGCGCCACCCATGAGTGACAAGAAACCAGTGCCCTGCTCTTCTTCGTCCCCTCCAGCCCCCGGCCCAAACTCGGGCGCAGCGCCCGCCACGGAAATTGGGATTTCCGCTTTGGGCTTTGATGTCAGTTCCTCCAGTTTCATCGCCCGCTCGTGCACGAACACGTAGACGGGATCGACCCCAGCAACGGACTGCAAAACCTCCAGGATGCGATCTACCGGCGCCTGCACCTGCCATGCGGCTGCAAACTTATGAAATTTGCCGCGCAGCAAGCGCATGGATTCCACAAAACATGCATCATAAGCACCGCTGACTGCATAACCGCCTTCGGCAAGCGGAATGATCTGCAGATCCAGGACTTCCGCAAAATAATCCGCCTGGGGACTTTCCTGGGCAGCGTCCACCAGCTCAGGCAGATTCTCAAAACTCACAAAGGATTGAGGCACCATGCGCTCGAAGGTTTGCATCAAGTGCGGCACCGTCACGGGTTGGCGCATCACCCACATCCGGCGCGGTGGGAACCATGTGGCACCGACTGCCCGGAATACTTCGTTGGCGCGGTCAATGTTGGCCGTTGAAACGCCCAGGCGTCGCCCGTCACTGATCGCACGCAGGATCGGCTGACGCCTGGCGAGTGCCACGGGCGTTGGAGTGAAACCCATAGAGAACCGATCAGGCTTATGCGCGGCCGGCGTAGATTATCGCTGCCCCACGCGAGCGCGAGGTCATGGCCTGGATCAGATCACGTAGATGCTGCAGGGCAAGAGACAGGCTGCAAATCTGAGCGGGGTCTTTAGCGGCGTGGGGGTCAGGGTTACAAAACCGCTCCAGCAATTCCTGAATGTGGTTGGTGTGTTGCTGTAACTGACTGATGGTCTGAGGATCGTCTGGATGTAATTCCAGGTATTTTTCTCTGGCTGTTGCTGCACTCACCAAAAGGGTCTGTGCATTGACCTGCCAGAGGTAGCTTGTGTTCAAGGGGTCAGGTGATGCACCTTCACCTTGAAATGCATTGTGTTGCGGCATGATTCACTCCCGGTTATGTGTGAAATGTGATTGGTACAGCCCGGGATGCGATCTGTGTGGCAAGGCCACCTTGCCTTCATTGAAACTTGGCGATGTGTTCTTTCGTTTTGATCTGTTGGCGCAGGGATTTTTCGAGTGCATTGAGTTCGAGCACGCGTATGTGGACTTCCTCGTACCACGCCTTCATTTGAGGCAACTCCCGCTCGAAATACTGATTCACCTTGGCCCAGGGGATATGGACGCCCTTCACACCCATGGTGCGCCAGCGCAGGGTCATCTGCCCATATTTAGCTCGGTGATGGACCTGGAGATAGAAAACCCGGCCTGCAACATCACGCGTGAGCCGCGACAGGCTTTCCATCTCGGCGTGGATCTGCTCCAGCGCAGTGCGCTCACGACGCAGTTGCATTCCCGGTCTCCCCCTACCCGTAAAGGCCTTTGTGTCAGCGCTACGTTGACAAGCGCCCACCCCCATCATAGCAGCAAGCCCGTTATTCACATATCCCCTTTGCATGACTGCATTTTGTCCCAGGTCTAGTGAAAGTTGGTTCATAGCAGCCCCCCCTCTGACGCAATCTGCTCACCGTTGTGCCCTTCCCCCTTTGTCTCACCTTCGTCTTCCTCGGCTGCAGCAAGCGCGTGATCCTCGTAAATCTTGGCCAGCATGTCGAGTTCCTGGGCTGTTGCGTCAAGCCTACGCTTCGTGTGTTGCGGCAGCACTTCCCCTTTGAATATCTGGGACGGCACCATGCCAAAGATTTGGGACACGGCTTCAACACGCTTCTTGGCGTCAGCATTCGCATTCGGCAGGTAGTCACTACGGCTGAGCGCACGCAGCTCTGGCCCACACAACACCTTTTCGTAGCGGATCATTTCTTCGAAGAAGCTTCGCATGCTCCCGATGATGGGGCGCAGTGTGGTGCGCAATTCACTGTCGGGCATTTGTCCCTTGTTCACCATGGTCATCACGAGGCGTACGAAGTAGTCGTATTGAACGATCATCTCAGAGAGCATGTAGCCGTAGGAGGAGCGAAACTCCAGATTGAAGGTCTGCGGGGCGGAACTGCGTAGCACCTTATAGGTGAGCCCCTGCTCTTGCAGATCACTCAATTGCTTCTTGAATTCTTCCGTGGACGTTGCAATCGCACCCCTGATCTTGGTAATGAATTCATCCGCTCGCAATAGTGCCCAATCCGCGTACGGGTTATCAAAGCGGGACAAGTCATGCAGCATCTTGAGGACGGTGCCGATGCGCTTGGCGCTGGGAATGGGCCGTGTGCCCTTCGCTGGATCACGACGACGACCCACGAACACTCGAAACGCATGCCGAGTGTGCAACACCATGGTGTCGCTCTCGCCATCGTCGCCATCCATGCGTGTTACAAGACGCCCCATGCGGTTGAGCATCTGTGTGTCCCGGTACGGCACCCTTGTATCTGCACCGTGATGCCCCTTTGAATCATCCAGCATCTTTTGAAGACGTTGCTTGCGATCCTGAAGTTCTTCCCAGCGCAGCAAATCTGGGTGCTTATTCAATTCTGCATCGGTGAGCAGATCCAGGTGACCCACTTGTTCTTCTTCCAACGCGATGGAATACCCATCAGGAAAAGGGGAATTCTTCTCCACGAAGAACCGCCCTGTGGGTGCTGGTGGAATTGCCTTGGTCGAAGCACCTGCTCTATCGCCAGTGCCTTTGGGGGCGGGAATGCCACGGTCTCTGGTATTCATTGTGAACCTCCGGTGGTGGGTGTAACAGGAAAGAGCCGTTGCAGTGCAGGCAGTGGTGTAATGCCAGGCAGTACATCGACCTCGGGTAATGGTGCTGAAAGTAAAGCACGAAGCACGTCAAGACAAACTCGGAAGCATGCTGTCCGGCTGCTGGAATCAAGCCTTTCAATCAAGCCTTGCTCTTCCAGGGTGTGAAGAGAGCGATGCACAGTCATGCTGGGTAACAATGCAGACTCAGCCAATGAACGACAACTGGCACTGACAATTCCATCATCATCCAGCATGGAACGGACTAGTGCAGACAGCACAGCAAATCGCGGGTAGTCATAACCGAGCTGACACAAGAGGATAATGCTGGGGCTGCTATTCTTGAAGTCAAAGGCCCAGCGTTCGCAAAGTACCGCCAATTGTTCCGTGTTCACAAAACAATCAGGCAATGCATCATTTCGAATCCACTGCTTGAGTAGAGCTTCTGTTTCGAGACGGTATCGAATGTCGAAGTATGAGCGCCCACTTGATTTTAATAACCCGCTGTCGAGCAGCTTTGTGAGCACCCGGGCGGTGGTTCTGGCATCAATACCTAGGTTGCCTGCAATTCGTCTAGAACTGGTCTTAGTCCACACGACATCTGCCTGGTCGTGTAAAAGAGCCCAAATCACGTTGGCAATCGTGGAATCATTACGAAATGAAAGAAGCAAAGAGGAATATTGCTTCTCCACTGTATCGGATTGACACACTCGGACCGGTGGTCCGAGTGTGTCAAAACGGTACGGTTGTCGATTAACTGCGGTCATTGGGTGCTCTCCAACTCATATTCCTCATTGATTCTTTGAACAACGCGTTCCCACGCTTAGTCTCAGATTCGGCATTTGCTCTTGGGCCGGAATTAGCAAGACTTGATACCGGCTTGATCGGAGTTTGCTGGCGCCTACGTTCAAGCTCAGCCGCATTGTGAGCAGCACGCTCGCGGGCAGTTCTAACCTGAACAGCCAGCGTCGGCACGAAAGTTCCTGCCAGCGCATTGCGAACGATGCCCCCAAGATAGCCCAACTGATTGCTGACCTTGCCACCGCGAGCGAGTTGTCCAACCCATTCATCCAGCACTTCTTGTCGCTTTTTAGGGTGTAGATCACAAACCATTAACTGTGCAGCCTGAGCTATTTCGTTCGGTATGGTTGGTGGGAGGATCAGTTCCATCATCAGTTCTGCCCTTTGCGTTTCTGATGCCAATGGTTCCTCGGTGGTCGGCTGCCCGAACTGAGATGGGTGTTGCGGGGTTTCGTCTTGAATCCCTTTCACACCACTACCACTACTCGACCGCTGAACACCTACAGGTGCCAATTCCCTTTGTAGTGGTTGTTTTGAAGGGGTTAACCCCCTTGTTGTAGTAAACCCTCTTATAGAAGTGCCCAAAGCAGCAATCTTGTTTGCCGGTTTTGGCACATCCAGTTTGCCGGTTTCGGCACATCTGGAATGTGCACTTCCGCCATTCCAGTTTGCCGCTTTTGGCACATCTGGAATGTACGTTTCCGCCATTCCTGCGTTATCAATGACTTGCGTTCGGTTTTGGACTCTGGAACCCAAGATCCGAACGATTTGCCTGAGATTCAGCTTGGTATAGAGGCGTGGTTGAACACCTTTGCTGGAACGCTCTTCGATCAAGCGTTGTGCCAAAAGCATTTTGCGTGCGGTACGCAAACTCTTGGTAGAACGGCCCACACGTTCTGCAGCCAACCGCAGCGGCAAATCCAACCAGCCGTCCCCGACGTCGATTCGTGACTGAATCCGATCTGCCAGCTTTCTTTGCTGTAACAGATCAGACAGGTAAAGCGCGGCAGCTGTGCTGCCTGTGATATCTGCGAACACGCGCAGAAATGCGATAGGCGTGCCAAGCAGACCTCGAACGATCTTGTCGTCCCAGGTCCATGATCCTTTGAACTGCTGGTGCAGGTGTTCTGATATTTTCTGGCCCAATACGTCGAGGTTTAGTCGGTAGTGCATCCGCGCAGGCACCCCGATCAGACGCTCTTCAACGCAACCAGACTGGCGCAACGCTTCCCGAGCAGTATCTTGCTCGTGGCGCGACAAGCCTGTGGCGGCTTTCCAGTCCTCACTCGTTTGCCAGAACCAGCCCTGGCGCTCGGGTCGCGTTGCCATGTAGGTACGCGTCCAGTAGAGCAAATGGCCCAACATCAGGGCGGCATTGGCTGAGCCCGTGACATGACGCAACACGGGGTAAAACAGCACGTAGCGTTGCCCGAGGAGACGCAGCAACTGCTCTAGCTGCGCGGCCACGGGTAAGGCTTCAGGCTTCGACTCGATAGAGGGAGGGCTTGGCGGTGGAGCCAGCTTTGAAATTGGCCTCATTCGCTACCCTGCTTTCGCTTACCGCTGGAGCTGGCCAATTCAGTTGCGTAATGCTGCATCAATGCATGCAGCCGCTGCGCATCAATCCGATAGAGCAAGGGGGCATTGCGTTGCGGCCGCTCCTCAAGAATTCCGAGCAGGCGCAAGCGTTTGCGAGCACCTTCCTGCTCACGTCGACTCAATCCTGTTTCATCCGTCCAGGCCTGCTGACTCTTGCTCCACCATTCAGATGGAGGCGTGCCCTCTTCTTCGATGAAGTTCAATGCATAGGCAAGCCACAGCGCAGCACTGCAACTACCAGTAATATCAATATAGAGTCGGTGAAATACGATGGGCTTCTGCCCAAAGAGTGCAAGCAGAAGACTGGGGTCAATCGCAGGTGCGTCGTCCCCTGATTCATCTGCATGATGAACTGCATCAATCTTGTTTTGATTTCCCATGTCTCGTCCCTGGGGAAATAGAATTGGGGTCTATCGCCGGTTGTCTGCCGACGCGCTGGGAGACGCGAACTCGTTGACCACATTCCACAATGTGCCAATCGAAAACTCGCGTTCGTATTTCTGGTGCAAGACGATCCACTGATCCTTAGGATTGACAGCGGTATCAGCACCAATTGCAGCCCAGGCTGCATGGATGGCTTCGCGCTGCTTTTCACCAGGCATGGCGTAACGGCCACCCTTATTCGGCGGGCACAAGGAATCCTTCAGCTTCTGAAGTTCTGAGCCGGAAACGTGAAACAGCGTCATCAGCAAGCAGGCCGGTGCTTGGTGCGTGACGTAATACTCCAGGCGCTCTTTGTCTTTCTGCAGCTCGCCAACTGTTTGGATGGACAACATGAACGTTGCATCTTCCACCTTAATGGAACAACGCAAGTTCATTGTGGAAAGCAATTCCAGGTTTTGTGCTGAGAGGCCCCGGAGTGCTTCCAGGGTTTCCATCGAAAACCCTGCTTCCAGCAGCTCAGGAAGGCGACCTTCCTCCAACAGCCTAAACACGTGCGATAGAAAAATCCGCTGTAAAAATTCGTCCTTAACCACCATGTCTCGTCCCCCGATGCTCAAAGTCAAATGCAGAAGGCTCCAGGCTGGAACCTTCCGCGAATACATGTCACTTCTGATTGGCTGACCAGGTGTGCTTGTCCCACACCCGGAATGCGTCGATGAAGTCTGCCCAGGCCTGCCCCGTAACGGGGTTGATCAACAGGTCTCGGAAATCGTCACGGTTCGGACGTAGGCAAACAGCCTCATGACTGTCAACACTCCCCAGAAACTGGTTTTGCCAGCGGACGATGAATGATTCAGGAGACATCGAGTCGACCAGAACTGCTTTGCGCCAGAGAGAGTCTTCAGGCAGCAGCTCAGCGAAATCTCTTTCCGTGTCACCCACCACCCCACCGAGTTGCCCGGAGAAATAGGCCAGCATCCTAAAAGCGGAAGCTCGAAGTTGCGTGGCTTCGGTACTAAGTGGATTACCTTCTTCATCCCCCAGATCCAGCATGGATGAACATTCACCGTTGAGAAGTTCAACCGGGAGATCCAACCAGAACACGTACGGCAAGCCAAGATATGGATCAGTGCACAACCATCTACGTGTAAAGGTCAAATCGCAAAAGCGATTGATGACTGCTTCAAAGCGTGCTGCAGCGCTATCGAGATCCGTGACAGGGGCAATCGGTTCTTGTGACTGCTGAACAGGCGCACGCT
Organism: Uliginosibacterium gangwonense DSM 18521; assembly: GCF_000373965.1. Classification (GTDB taxonomy): domain Bacteria; phylum Pseudomonadota; class Gammaproteobacteria; order Burkholderiales; family Rhodocyclaceae; genus Uliginosibacterium; species Uliginosibacterium gangwonense. Next base: position 21,453 of record NZ_KB892837.1, read on the forward strand.
TTTGTGGCTGACCACGGTTTTCTGCTTTCGTGGCATTGCCCTGATTTGTTCCGGCATTTTGTGGTTGAGGCGGTTCTGTTACTACAGGGTTCTCTTCTTTTCCGCTCACAGAAGCCAGGCTAGACTCCTCCTTACGCGTCTCAAGAACCCTTGGCGCTTCTTGAACGCCCGACATGATGTTTTGTAACTCGGCGGCACTGGCTGAAGCTCCAGCAGCAAGAAGCTGCTCAACAACGTTTGGAGCAAGACTCAGCGCTTCAGCAAAGGCAGTGGTCAGTTGCTGTATTAACTTGTCAAGTAGCGCACCCCGCAAGACCGATGCCTTCTTTGTTTCATCTTCATCATTCTGGGAGGCTTCACGTAACTCGAAAGAGAGTTCCGCGTATTTCTCTGCAGCTTTTGGAAGATAGATATCGGTAAATTCGGCCCGTTTAGCGGCAATGCTGGCTAGATTTTCAAGGGTGGTTTGATGATTTCGTAGCGTGGTAACATTTTCTTTAGTCAGCCATGGACCTAGTTCTGACAGATGCGTCACCCCATAGTCGTATAGTGCGATTGTCCTCCTGACTACAGCCATGCCTTCGGACTTCGTTTCTTTTTCCATATCTGCAGCACTGAGAGAACGGCCAAGTTCTTTCTCACGCATGGAACGGAAATTTATGATCGAAGTTGCTTTGTCAAACCAAGATACGTCGTCACGCAACGCGTTCTCAGCAATATGACTGAACAATGTACTTGATTCGCTTTTCCATTGTTTGAAGACGACTTTCACCTTTCTAAAGCAAGGATCCTTCGTTTCCTCCCAAAGCTCACGCAAGATTGCGTAACGCGTGTTTTGTCCTCGAAATGGAATGTAAAGTGTTTCTCCCGGACGCCGTGTGACAGTCAGCGTTCCGTCGATTCCTCGTCCACTGCTGATCGCTGCCTTGATCTCCTGGTATTTGGAGTTAATTGCTTTCCTAGGATTGTGATCGTAGGGCTGCATCTGGTCGAAGATGTCAAGTTCCATCGTCGCACCATCCAGATCGTCGCCCTTTCGAATGCCGCCGTGCTCTGTGCCACCCGCCGAGACATGCAGGCTCGCGCCGATGTCGATCTGACCCTTCACCCGAAGTCCCGGACGCGGGAGTTTTCCTTTCTGTTCGAGGTTTTTTGCAACCTCAGGCAGTGACTTGGACTTTGGCACATAAACGGTATCACTCATGGCGCATCCCCTTCGTCCAGCTCAACAGCAAATGCTCCTTCACAAGCATTTGCGACAAAGCCTTGAAGACTCGGGAAAAGCTCCCACACAAGTTGGTGCATCTTCAGCCCAGCCTTGGCTGGATCAATCCAGTGCACTGGAAGCCGTGCGGTGGCCGCATCACAATAGGCAACGGCATCAGGAATATAGGCCTCCAACATGTTTATGTTGGGGATCTTTCTACCATCCTGATTGCGATATTCCTCGCGCAAGTGCTGAGCCACCTGTTTGGCGTTCCGGGTGCGCGAGAGCTTGCATATGAGGACATGCAACTGCGGCACCGGCAAGCCGATCCGCTCACCTGGTGCAAGTTCCGCCAGTAGCCGCAATGTGCCACTGGCAAACTCACGCGCACTGATGATGTCAGGGGATACCGGTGAAAAGGCAAACGAGGAAGCAAAGACTGCGGTTTGTTGCAGTGCTCCGACAGCTCCTTGCGTATCGATCAACACCACATCGTAGCGTTCGTCAATCACAGGAGACTTAAGCGCATTCTTGAGTCGGAAGCTACGATCCACGCGGTCTGATAACCAAACTTCAAGAGATGCGTCTGGAACGTCAGAGCAAACAATGTCGAGGCACCCTTCGCTGGGCGCAATCGTGGAATCAGGGTGCAGCAGATCAATCCGCGAGATGTGATCCTCTGTCACCATCCCACTTTGAATCAGGTCGGTAAGACCATGAGGTGCCCGCGACGCTAACTTGTAGTAACGTGTCAGCGAGGGCTGTACGTCTGCGTCAATCAGCAGGACGCGAATTCCGAGGTCACATAGGAGGCCGGCGATGTTGGCCAGTGTGGTGGTCTTGCCTACTCCACCCTTGGTGGACAGTGCGGTGCCGATGATGGTCATGCCTGTCCCCCTGCTTCAACTGAGGACAGATAGACTTCGGGCTGGGTACTACGAGAGTGGCCGGGTCTCTTTGCAGAGACGCAGCGCGATGTGATTGGTCGCATTGCTCGTCCTTTTGCGTAATGGTTTACGCAAACGGCGAATGCGCTACTTGTTGATTAGGTTATGAACTTGACCGATTCGCTCGGCCATTTGTTTATTATGTCAACTTTCTCATTGCCCTGGTTATCGCGGCAGGCCTCGCAAAAGAGGCAAAAACCCGTCAAAAATCGAAGGCTAACTGCGGATCAACTGTCGCCGCATAAGCGAAGTACCGATCCCACTTTTTTGATTGTTAGGCTGACACAGCACAAGGCTGATCAGCCTAATTTTTTCAGGGTCTATCCCCGTCTCAACAAGCCTCAACTGTTGTCTCCATCACCGCCCCAAAGCAAAAGCGGCAGAACTCCGAAGAATTCCACCGCCTCGCGTACCTGTTTGCACAGAGAAAAAACCACGAATCCGCAAAAGCAAAGTACAAGAACGCTCGTAATCCGTTTCCATAAAACCCCCATCAAGACTTAGGCTTGCTCTTAAAATTCCCCTTGGTCTCTACTGATCCATCCATGCTGATCCAGCCCACAGGCGGCAAAGTCTGTGTATCAGCGCTGACGACCTGCTGAGCCTGCTGTTGTGGTGGCTGTTGTGTCGCCTGTTCGCCGGGCGGCTTGGTCTGCCAATCCACGAAATAGCCATTCTTGACCACAGCCCTACAAAACGCGTCAGACGTCTCCAAACGTGTGCCTTGCTGTGTGTAGCAGGTGCAACGACTACTTGAGGCCACGCAGGCCGCAGGATACGACGCCGTAACAGGCTTGGTGACCTGATCGTATGCAGGTGCAGAGTATTGAAGGTTTTCAACTCGCGGTTTGTACTGTGCGACGTATTCGGCAGGTGTAAGAGCAGGTTGAGCGTCAGAACGTTGTTTGGCGCCCTGCTCCATCAAACCACGTTCCATAACAGAACCCCCCGGAGCAGGTACAGACTGTTCTTGCCCTGGCTTCTGGCCGGACCAGAGGATGTCGGCCTAGACGGGGTATGACTGGGATGCGGCTTCATCCCGGTCAGCCCCCAAGAGTCTCCAGTACAGCTTCCTGACTACGCTCGATACTGTTCAACTCAAGAGGCTGCTTCCGTGTCAGCAGTACGATCAGACTTGTTGGATTGCTTGTACTGTATTTAGTTACTCGTAAGCAATGCAATACTACATATAGTCACACGGGGGTTGCCCTGATAGGTTTTTATACCTATCATGTCTGCATCGACGGTTTACCCATCAAGGGAATTAAAAGGGAATTCGGTAAGGCACAAAAACGCCCGATCCGAAGCTGCCCCCGCAACTGAAGGCGATGAGTCGGACTCAATTAAGCCACTGGGCCAATGCCCTGGGAAGGCGGAGTTCCGATGACGATCCGCCAGCCAGGAGACCTGCCGTCGCAAGAACATGTTCCAGCCAGAGGCGGGGTGCCTCCAGCGGATTGCGGTGGGCTGGTCTTTCGTGCGAAAGCAGGCTTCCGTCAGCCTGCCGGTGTGTCTCTCCTCTACACAAAAACCAACGAGAGAGAACCATCATGCCAGTTGATAACCTTACTGCATCTGTACTGCCTGCCGCTTTTACGCAAACAACCGATCGGACGCAGTCCTTTGAGGTGATTCGCCGCAACGGCAGTGTCATGCGCTTCGATGCGGACAAAATCGCCACCGCGCTCGGCAAAGCCTTCCTCGCAGTAGAAGGCAGCCAAGGGGCTGTATACGCCCGCCAGCGCGATCTGATCGCCCGCTTGACCGAATCGGTCGTGCAGGCTTTCACACGGCGCCTTCCGAGTGGCGGCACGCTTCATATCGAGGATATTCAGGACCAGGTCGAGTTGGCCTTGATGCGCTCTGGCGAACACGATGTGGCCCGTGCCTACGTGCTGTACCGCGAACGCCGCGCTGCAGAACGTGCCGCCGCTGAAGCCCAGCAGGCAGAAATCGATGCACCTGTGCTGCATGTGACCGATGGCGATCGTCGCCTGCAACTGGATCGCGCAACACTGCTGGCCCAGTGCAGCGAGGCCTGCATCAACCTCACGGGGGTGTCTCCTGAGGCCGTGCTGGAACACGCCCTGCAAAACCTTTATGACGGCGTACCGATGGCCGCCGTGCGCCAATCGCTGGTGCTCTCCGCACGCACCCTGATCGAACGTGAGCCAGATTACAGCAAGGTCGCCGCGCGCCTGTTGCTGCGCAGCCTGCGCTTGGAAGTGCTGGGCGAAGAGTTGGACCAAGCTGACATGCCCACCCGTTACACCGAAGCCTTTCCGAAGCTGATCAAGCGCGGTGTAGGGGCAGAGTTGCTCGACGTGCGCATGCAGGAATACGACCTCGACAAACTGGCGCGTGCACTCACTGCCGAGCGTGATCTGCAATTCGATTATCTTGGCCTGCAAACGCTGTACGACCGCTACTTCCTGCATATTGACGAGACGCGTATCGAATTGCCGCAGACTTTCTTCATGCGTGTAGCGATGGGACTTGCCCTGAACGAGATCGACCGAGAGGAACGCGCCATCGAGTTCTATCACCTGCTCTCCAGCTTTGATTTTATGAGCAGCACGCCAACCCTGTTCAACAGCGGCACGCGTCACTCACAGCTCTCCTCCTGCTACCTCACCACGGTGCAAGACGATCTGGAAGGCATCTATCAGGCCGTTAAGGAAAATGCCCTGCTGCAAAAATATGCAGGCGGCCTGGGTAATGACTGGACTCCTGTGCGCTCGCTTGGCGCACGTATCAAGGGCACAAATGGTAAAAGCCAGGGGGTCATTCCCTTCCTGAAGGTGGTGAATGACACTGCCTTGGCCGTCAATCAGGGCGGCAAGCGCAAAGGCGCGGTGTGCGTCTATCTGGAAACCTGGCATCTCGACATTGAGGAGTTCCTGGAACTGCGCAAGAACACGGGGGATGAGCGCCGCCGCACCCACGACATGAACACTGCCAACTGGATTCCCGACCTGTTCATGCGTCGGGTGATGGAAGGTGGCGATTGGACACTGTTCTCGCCAAACGATACGCCTGATCTGCACGACAAATTCGGCCTCGCGTTCGAGACTGCCTATGTTGCTTACGAGGCCAAGGCTGATCGCGGCGAACTGAAGCTCTTCAAACGTGTCTCTGCCGTCCAGCTCTGGCGCAAGATGCTGACCATGTTATTTGAAACCGGCCACCCCTGGATCACCTTCAAGGATGCCTGCAATCTGCGCTCACCTCAGCAACATGTCGGCGTCGTACATAGTTCCAACCTGTGTACTGAGATCACCCTGAACACCTCTGAGCGTGAGACCGCTGTATGCAATCTCGGTTCGGTCAACCTGCTGGCACACCTTGTACTGCAAAACGATCAATGGGTTCTGGATCAGAGCAAGCTTAGCCGCACCGTGCGCACCGCCATGCGCATGCTGGACAATGTCATTGACATTAACTTCTACGCCACCCCCAAGGCGCGCACTTCCAATCTGCGTCACCGTCCGGTCGGCCTGGGCATCATGGGTTATGCCGATTGCCTGCACCGCATAGGCTTGGCTTTTGCGTCGCCCGAAGCAGTCGAGTTTGCGGACCGTTCAACAGAGACCGTCTGCTACCTGGCCTACTCCGCTTCCAGCGCATTGGCCGAAGAACGCGGCGTGTATTCCAGCTATCGTGGCAGCCTGTGGGATCAGGGCATTCTGCCACTGGACTCACTGCGCCGACTTGAGGAGGCACGAGGCGGTTATCTGGAAGTGGATCGCAGCAGTTCTCTGGACTGGGATGCCCTGCGGGACCGCATCCAAAAGTATGGCATGCGCAATTCCAACTGTGTGGCCATCGCTCCTACCGCCACCATCTCCAACATTATCGGGGTATCCGCCTGTATCGAACCTGATTATCAGAACCTTTATGTCAAATCCAATCTCTCGGGTGAGTTCACCATTGTGAATGCCGATCTGGTCCGCGACCTAAAGGCGTTGGGTCTGTGGGATGAAGTGATGATCGCTGACCTAAAATATTTCGACGGTTCGCTCGCACAGATCGACCGCATCCCCAGCGAGATCAAGGCGCGCTATGCCACATCGTTTGAAATTGATCCGGCATGGCTGATCGAAGCTGCTTCGAGGCGCCAGAAATGGATCGATCAAGCGCAATCGCTGAACCTTTTCCTAGCAGCCCCCTCGGGCAAAAAACTCGATGAGCTTTACAAGCTTGCCTGGATGCGTGGCCTGAAGACCACCTACTACCTGCGCACCCTTGGTGCAACCGCCATGGAAAAGACCAGTGTGCCCGTCGAGTCCGCATCCACGTTCTGCTCCATTGACAACCCCGATTGCGAATCCTGCCAGTGAGAGTACCCATGAACACCAAACTCAATTTCGACGACTGGGACAGCTCGATCTCACAACCCGCTGCTTCGGCCACTACCCACTCCCCCACTCAGAGCGTAGCGAATATTGGCACTTCACTGGCACCGATCAACGCCCAGGACAAACGCATTGTGAATGGTCAGGCTGACATCAACCAGCTTGCCCCCTTCAAGTACCCCTGGGCCTGGGAGTTTTTCCTCAATGCCAACAAGAACCATTGGACCCCACTGGAAGTCTCCATGGCGCAGGACGTGCATGACTATCAGCACAAGCTCACCAGCGCCGAGCGCCATGTGTTCGAAAACGTGCTGGCCTATCTGACAACCTCCGACATCCTCGCCATGCGCAACATCGGCTTGGCGGTGATGGAGAAGATGAGCGCCCCCGAACTACAAATCTACCAGGCCCGGCAGGTGTACGAAGAAGCACTGCACACCTGGACCTATCAGCACTGCATCGAAACCCTCGGAATCGACCAGCAGGAAATCTACAATCGCTATCGCGTTATACCCGCCCTCCACGGCAAGATCGCACTGGCAAATCGCCGACTGGAACGCGTCATGCGTTCTGACTTTGACCTGCGCGACCGCGACAACCTGCATGAATTTGCGCTGTCTTATCTTTTCTTTGCGGGTATCTTTGAAGGCTGCTGGTTCTACAATGGCTTCACGCCGATTTTCGCCCTGCAACGCCGTGGCCTGATGAAAGGTACAGCTGAGCAGCTGCAATACATCATGCGCGACGAAGTGTTGCACTGCGCCTTCGGCATTCGTGTGGTGCGCGAGTTGCTCAAGGAAGAAAACCTCACGCTCGATCCGGTGCAGGTCAAGCAACTATGGGAAGAAGCCGAGGCAGCCGAGTCGGCCTATGCCCAATACATTCTGCGCGAACCAATCCTGGGCTACAACGCCAACTTGCACTCGGCCCAATTTCGCTTTATTGCCAATCGCCGCGCACGTCAGCTTGGCCTCGCAGAACCCTTTCCCGGCGCCGAAAATCTGTTGCCTTGGCTGGATGAGCAAGCCAATATGCGTAAGGAAAAGAACTTCTTTGAAACGCGGGTCACGGAATATCAGTCAGGGGGAGGGTTGAGCTGGGACTGACGGCTAGTTGTTTATAAATGCGTTCCATAAGCCTGGGGCTCTCAACACCCCATGCCAGACTACAAAAACGGAGCCCTGCGCTCCGTTCGATTGTTCATCTTCGCCCTTCTTATGGTTCTATGTCAGCGGAAACGCCAATAGCTTCATAGTGTCTCACACCAGAATGATCGTATCGCTATAACGCCCCACATTGGCGTCATGGGTCAATAGGCGCATCGGCTCGACCAAGTACTGGGCGACAAGAAGACGGTCAAACGGGTCATTGTGATGGCGGGCCAACTGCTCTACTTAATTTCATGAGTCAAAATTTTGCGAACCGAGCGGATGGTTTGGTAGGTCATAGTTGAACTTGTGGCTAGATTGCTGTGATTATATACAGCAATCTAGCCACATCAAGGACTCTGCCATGCCGACCCCTAAAACTCCCCGTCACAGCACCACGCTTGAGATCGACCAGGTGCCCTACAAAATCTTCATGTTGATTGGTGGTTTTGTTGAAACAGACCTGCCCGTGGTAATCGCCATGTGTCACGACCCAAAGAACAACCGGGCGAATCTGCGCTTTGATGTGGATCCCGCTCGGGCTGAAGAACAACTTGGGGACTTGAGCGCGGAAGAGATCTTCGAACGCTGCCTCACACAGATGCACACCAGGAGATTGGTCCCGCACGCATACACCCTGGCAAACAAGTCTTACGTGGGAATGTTTGAGTAGAGTGCTGGTGGCACTGAAAGGTCCAGCCGTATTTGGGCGATTCGGTTCCATCTGCAGAGGGAGGGTCATGTACGCGACCTAGCCATGTTCAACTTGGCTATTGATAGCAAGGGTTGCGATCTGGTCAATCTGCGCGTTCGGGACATTACGCACGGACATCAAATTCTTATGCGGGCATCAGAACACGATCTGCCTCACTCACCACCAACTCCGCTTTCGGCCGCCCTTTGCTCATCAGGTGTCTCCTATCACAACGATACCTTATTCCAGAGCAATAATTATGCTAAAAAACAATGGGACAGAACACTAGTTTCGTTTGGTTATTGCACGCCATATTCCTTTAGCAGTCGCCTGAAGATACCCTTCTTTTTGAGTGTGGCCAATCCAGCATTGAAGTCATCTCGCCTCTTTTCCCAGTTCGGATTGGCATTTATCGTGATGCCAATGTACATGGGAGTTGTTTCGACGAGCGTCAGCCACTCAATGTCGTTTTCCTTACCATCCTGAGCGGCCAAATGTCGCCCAAGATTTTTGTCGATCAGCACGAGTTGGAGATGGCCCGAAAGCAATTTTTTGATATTCAGGCTATCTTGCGAAACCTCTTCGGTGAGTATCCCCGCTTTGGTAAAGCTCTCGGGGTTGGCGTAGCCACGTACAGTACCGACCATGATTCCCTGTTCTTTCAGGTCGAGGAGATCCTTGAAAACGAGGGGGTCGGTTTTTCGCTTGTAAAGCCCGATTTGATTGTCGGCGATCGGGTCGGTGAGCGCCAGCCAGCTCTCCCGCTCCTTGCTGAACCATACCGCTGCAATGGCGTCACACCTGCCACTCATTCCATACCGCAGTACACGGTTCCATGGGAGAAATTCAACTTTAACGTCATACCCCTCTTCCCGGAATGCAAGGACTGCCAGTTTGATAATGGGGCCGTAGTCCGCCATTTGTGAGCCGTAATATGGCTCGTAGTCGCTGGAGCAAAGGCGCAATTCCTCTGCGTGTAACGATGGCAGAAAAGAGCTCCATAGCATAACGACGAACATGCATGGCAAGCAGACTTTTTTTGAAGCCATCAGCGTCCCCGTAAGTAGGGTAGATCAGACAGAGGCGTTCACTTCTGTGCAAACTATAGGGGGCAAATATCTATTTCTGCAAGAAGATGTCCGTCCGCAGGAATTACTGGGCTATGCAGTGCCACTGATCCGTTGAGGGGGTAACGAGGTTGCTGCGGCCGTTTATTTAGGCCACTCAGGCCAGCCGACCTTTGTCCGAGTAGCATTCCGAGTTCCTGGCTCTGCCATGGTACGAAGCTATGGCCGGATTCATCTATGTTACAGGATGGCAAGTTTCGCTGTCCTCTATCCGCCAATCAACTACATCCCGTCCGAATGGGCATAGGACACCGCTTTTCTATGTGCGCCGTAGGCGTGGAACCATCCCATTCGAAAGAGGCCCGGCGTACGGATCATTGAGCCTTTGGTCAAAATCAACGCTGTTCTGCATAGTGTGATGCTTGAGACAAGATCGTGCGGGCAAGAGGTTTTCTTGCTCACTTGAGTGAGTTTTCAGCAGGTTCAATACATGGTACGCCCACTTATCTAGATGCTGACGCATCTAGCCTTAGCAGATCGCCCCAGGAAAAGTACGGAGTTTTCCCCATTTGTGCGAAAAGCCATCCATAAGTCTCAACCGCTAGACACAATTGATTCTCTGGCCGACGATCAGACTGGATCAAGGCATTGGAAGCTGCCAGATATTTTTTGCCAGATCAATTCCCATTCAGCTAACCTTCATCATAGGTTCTTTTTTTCCTAAGGTTGGCGGGGGGCTTCCCAGTCTGGCACGACGGCGCTGATTTGCAGAAGGGGCACATGGATCGTCGCGACAGAAACACCATGAAAGTCGTCTAAACATGATTATCGGCCACTTGCTTGAAGATGCCCAATCTTTGCTTGTTGAACTGTTCAACAACACGCTCATTGGTTTGTATCTCATCCAGGACGAGCGTTTCGTCTGGGTCAACCCACGAATGGCAGAGATATTCGGCTACGTGCAAGCAGATATATGCGGGATCCTTGGGCCTATCGATCTGGTGGCACCGGAAGATCGGCTCAGAGTACTAGACTCCATCCGCCGCCGGATGCGCGGCGAGAGAAAGGTTGAGTCCTACGAGTTTCGGGGCCTCCTTCAGAACGGTGGCCAAATTGATGTCGAAGTGTATGGAACCGCTATCCATTTCGGTGGACAACCCGCAACGATGGGGTTGCTACTTGATGTGACGGACAAAGTGGCGGCAAAACGCAAACTTTCGGAACAACTGCTCTTTGTCTCACAGCTTATCGACAATATCCCCAATCCGGTGTTCTACAAGGACGAAAGCGGCCTCTATCTGGGGTGCAACTCGGCATTCGAACGATATATCGGCTTATCGCGTGCGGATTTGATTGGGCGTAGCGTCTATGATATCTCCCCGAAAGATCTTGCCGACAAATACTATGCAGCCGACCGTGCACTACTTGATTCTCCAGGTACACAGGTCTATGAAGCGGCAGTTAAATATGCAGATGGCACACGCCATGATGTCATTTTCTACAAGGCCACTGTTCATAAGGCAGACAACAGCCTGTCAGGACTGGTCGGCATCATGCTTGACATCACCGAACGCAAGCAGGCTGAGTTGGCTCTACAACGCCTGAACCGTGAACTACGTGTCATCAGCGACTGCAATCACATGTTGGTACGCGCCCGCGACGAACATGCTCTGCTTGACGATATCTGTCGCATTATCTGTAACGATGCGGGCTACCGCATGGCCTGGGTGGGATACGTTGAAGACGGTGATGTGCGGACTCTGCATTCGGTGACGCATGCGGGAAGCGAACTGGGCTACCTAGAAGAAGCATTTAGCATATGGCTTCGCGAAGAAAGCTGCGGCTGGTCGCCGTATGATGCTGTTGTAACGGGTAGTGCTGCCGGAGTCCCAGATTTTGACTGCGATATTGTCGCAAAACCGTGGCGCAAAGTCGCACAACGTTGCGGCTATCGTTCCTCTATCTCGCTCCCCCTTTTCGATGCGGGTGGCCGTGTTTTTGGTGTGCTAAACATCTATGCAGAAAAAACAGAGGCCTTTACTGCCGACGAACAACGCCTGCTTGGTGAATTGGCTGGCAATCTCGCCTTTGGCATCGTTACTCTTCGGGCTCGCGAGGAGCATAGGAGAGCCGAGGAACAGATACAAATTGCTGCCACTGCATTTGAAGCGCAGGAAGGCATTATCATCACCGACGCAAATCAAATCATCTTGCGCGTCAACCGTGCTTTCTCGACGATCACCGGCTACGCCAGCAAGGATGTCGTTGGCAAAAGGCCCTATATGCTGCGTTCTGGTTATCACGATATGGCCTTTTACAACGCTATGTGGAACCAGATCAACATTGAAGGCTCTTGGCAGGGCGAGATTTTGAACCGTCGTAAAAATGGTGCCATTTACCCGGAATGGTTAAATATCTCTGCTGTAAAAAATGCAGAAGGGTGCGTCACCCATTATGTCGGAACCCTGATCGACATTACTGAACGCAAGGAGGCGGAGAAAAAGATTGAGCAACTGGCCTTTTACGATGCGCTGACCGGACTCCCCAACCGCCGACTGCTCATTGATCGCCTTCAAAAGGCGATGTCAGGAAGCGCTCGCAGCCAACATGCTGGGGCAGTGCTGTTTATTGATCTCGACAACTTCAAGATTATCAACGATACCTGCGGCCACGACATTGGTGACCAATTGTTGATAGAGACATCCTCCCGTCTCAAGAGCTGCATGCGTGAATACGATACCATTGCACGATTGGGCGGCGATGAGTTTGTAGTCATGCTAGAGGCGCTCAGTGAAAGCCTTCCAGAAGCTGCCGCAGATGCAAAGCTTGTCGCGACCAAGATCATCGATGCGTTGAACCTACCGTACATCATCGCGGATCGCACACATCACTGTACGCCAAGTATTGGTGCCACACTATTCGTCGGCCACCATATAGCCGCTGACGAACTATTGAAGCAGGCCGATATCGCGATGTACCAAGCCAAGTCAGCAGGTCGTAATTCCTTGCGCTTCTTTGACCCGGAAATGCAAGTGTTCATCGCTGTACGTGCCACGATGGAATTTGACCTACGGCAGGCGATAGCAAAAGGCCAATTTGTTTTGCACTACCAGCCTCAAGTTGATAGCTGCAACCGTGTGATTGGCGCTGAGGCACTCCTGCGTTGGCAACACCCCAATAAGGGCATGATCCCACCTGGCCGATTTATCGCACTGGCGGAAGACACTCGATTGATCCTACCCATCGGTCAATGGGTGATTGACGAAGCCTGTCAACAACTCGCCGCTTGGTCACGGGAACCCCGATTTGCGTCCTTGCAGCTGGCGATCAACGTCAGCGCACGCCAGTTTCGGCAAGCGGATTTCATTGATACAGTACGCGAATCGCTCCAACGGAGCGGCGCCCCGGCGACACAGCTCAAGCTTGAATTGACTGAAAGCCTCGTGCTCGACAATGTCAATGACACCATTACGAAGATGCAAACGCTCAAGGAGCTCGGTGTCGGTTTTTCAATGGACGATTTCGGCACGGGATATTCATCGCTATCCTACTTGACACACCTACCACTTGATCAGCTTAAGATCGACCAGTCCTTCGTTTGCGGCCTGCCTGACAACCTGAGTGGCGCCGTCGTTGTACAAGCAATCATTAATCTTGCTCGAAGCCTCGGTCTTGCTGTTATTGCTGAAGGTGTTGAGACCGAAGCGCAGCGACAATTTCTCGAGGCTAACGGCTGCCCCGTTTATCAGGGATTCCTATTCAGCCCGCCTGTACCATTATCTGCCTTCATTGACCTCGTTTGCTGAATGTACAAGGCCTTGAGTGCAACCCGATAAGCCCCCGTTGGTCTGCGAAGACGAGGCGACCAGCCAGCTTGGGCAAGCACGGCAAGTTGCGCCCCCAACCCAAGTACGTGTGCGGGCTCTATGCCGTTGGGGTTGTATGCAATACTGTACCCCAAATCCCCTTATCTGTTGATGTGCGAACAGTCGGGCTCAGAATGCCCGTCAAATTGGCAAAGTCTACAGCCTGAAACTGGCTCTGCAAGCCTACTACCCGCGTGGTGGAGTAGCCTCGGTCACGTTGCCCATCTGCCCCTCATGACGTGTCCGCTATTACCTCGAAAGCGTCGGTTTGCACCTCTTCATCGAATCAGACCAGCCGAGCGTCTGCATTGTCGGCAGTGTGATCGTTAGCATTGATCAGCTCAAGAAATAGAACGACAGATTGCGTGGATATCCCTTTCAGCATCTACGCAAATGTGCTACCAAGAAAGGAGATGCATCGCGCCAGGAAACGCCATGGGCAGCCATTATTACCAACGCAAGATTCATATATGCCCATTCCGGTTGTTTGTTCTGGCGTGGATGGCTATCTTGACGGCCACATCAACCTTCGCGGCGGAGCGCGCAGCGGCCATCTTGGTCTATCATCGTTTTGGCGCTAGCGTTGCAGATAGCATGACTACGCGCAACACAGTCTTCGAAGCGCAGATAGCGCGCCTTCGTCAGGATGGTTACACCATGGTGTCACTTACCCATGCGGTCGCCGGACTTGATGGCAAACTTGAGCTTGCACCAAAAACAGTGGCGATTACGGTTGATGATGGTCACCGTAGCGTCTACACAGATCTTCTTCCCATCATCCGCCGCGAGCATCTACCGGTGGCACTGTTCATCTACCCTTCTGCGATCTCCAACGCCAGTTACGCCATGACATGGCAACAGTTAGCCGAGATCGTTGGTACTGGGTTGGTTGAGGTGCATTCCCACACTTACTGGCATCCGAACTTCCGGGACGAAAAGCGGCGCTTGGCACCGGATCGCTACCGCGAGTTTGTGCGCGACCAGATGGAAAAACCGCGCCGTGTTTTAAAGGCCAAATTGGGTGTGGATGCACCATTTCTAGCTTGGCCCTTCGGTATTCACGACACAGAGCTGGAAGCGGCTGCCGCAGCCGCCGGGTATCGTGCAGCATTTATGCTTGGCGAACGCGAAGCGACAAGTGCCGATTCCTTGTTGGCGCTTCCACGTTACTTGATCGTTGATTCTTACGGTGTCGCTGGCCTGACGCGCCTGCTGCATGACGACCAGCATCGTGCAAAGGTGATACAGCCATGAAAAGCACACTACTTGTGTTTTTTATGCTTATAGCATTGACATCCCCGTTAGCTCATGCATTGCGTGGTCAGGTTGTCGATGATGCAAATGGTCGCCCGCTGGCAGGCGCTGTGGTGGTACGTGGTACGGAAGTGGTGACAACCAATCAAGAGGGGGCTTATAACTTTGTTGGCAATGGCGGTACGATTGCGGCACGCGCCATTGGTTATCGCCGCGCTATGCTGACGCTTGCAAATAGTGCAACTGAGGCACCGCCGCTACGTTTGATGGCTTTTCGTCCAAAGGCACTCTATTTGACGTTTTGGGGCATCGGCGACCGTCATATCCGCGGTGCGGCTCTGGATATCGCTCGCAGTACGGAAATTAATGCACTCGTCATCGACGTTAAAGGAGACCGTGGGTGGATTCCCTATCCAAGCCATGTGAAGCTCGCTGAAACCATTGGCGCACGCGGAACTACAACTGTAAAGGATATGCCCGCACTGATAGCACAGCTCAAAGCACTTGGCCTATATTTGATTGCGCGTGTTGTCGTCTTCAAGGATGATCCACTCGCCAGCGCGCATCCGGAATGGGCGGTGAAAACCGCACACGGCACACCTTATCGCGACCGAGAGGGCCTGGGGTGGACTGACGCCGGGCGGCCAGAAGTCTGGGCCTACAATCTGGACATTGCCGAAGAAGCCGCACAACTCGGCTTCGACGAGATCCAGTTCGACTACTTACGCTTTCCCGATGCAGTCGGCCTCACTTTCGCTGAGCCGAATACCGAGGAAAAACGGGTCGCCGCCATCTCCGGGTTTCTTGCTGCAGCAAGGAAACGTTTGGCACCTTACAACGTCTTTATTGCTGGCGACATCTTCGGGTATGTGCTCTGGAATGAGAATGACACATATATCGGCCAAAAACTCGAAGCGCTGGAAACCTCTCTCGACTATATATCGCCCATGCTCTATCCAACGGGTTTTCATCTGGGCATTCCCGGCTACGTTGATCCAGTCGCTCATCCACGCGAAATCGTGCAACTGACGCTGGAACATGCTATTCACCGCACACACCTGTCGCCTCTGCGCTTTCGCCCTTGGCTGCAGTCGTTTCGTGATTATGCGTTTGACAGGCGAAACTTTGGTGGCCCCGAAATACGCTTACAGATCGATGGCGCTGAAAAAGTTGGGACTGACGGGTGGATGTTCTGGAATCCACACAACACTTACACCAGTGACGGATTGAAAAAGAAATGAACGCATTTTTGTCACTACGCCTGATTCTGCCGTTACTTGTCTTGGTACTGCCCTTACCTGGGCTTGCGCAGACACAGCTCGATGCGCAGGCACTTGCGCCACTTGAGCGCATCGCCGAAACAGAGATTGCCTCTGGTCATGTACCAGGTGCTGTCGTACTTGTAGGCCAAGGCACGCAAGTGATCTATCTGCGAGCCTTCGGTTACCGTGCTGTGCATCCGATAGAGGATGCCATGACAACGGATACCGTGTTTGACCTCGCCTCGCTCACCAAGGTTGTAGCCACCACGCCCTCTATCTTGCGCCTCGTAGAACGTGGAACTCTTTCGCTCGATACACCGGTTGCCCACTACTGGCCGAAGTTCGCGCAGCACGGCAAGGGCGCGATCACTGTACGCCAGCTGCTTTCCCATACCTCGGGTTTACCGGCGGGTATTGACGTTGGCCAGATCCGTAAGCATCAGGACGTGTTAAACAGGCTTGCTGCGGTCAAACCTGTGGTCCGGGCCGGCGGCGATCCGCTCTACAGCGATGTGAACTTTGCCGTCTTAGGGGAACTTGTGCACCGTGTTTCAAACCAGCCCCTCAACACATTCGCCGCGCGTTACATCTTTGAGCCTCTGGGGATGGCCGATACAGGTTTCTTGCCAAACGAAGCAAAACACATGCGCATTGCGCCAACCAACCCCGACGGCAGTGAATGGCGGCGTGGCAAAGTGCACGATCCGCTGGCTTCAAGCCTTGGTGGGGTGTCTGGCAATGCGGGGCTGTTTGCGACTGCGACGGATTTATCACGATTTGCGCAGGCGCTGCTCGCGGGCGGAGAAGGCATATTGCAACCCACTACGGTTATGGCTATGTTCTCTCCGCAAACGCATCTGGCTGCATCCCCGCTCGGCTTGGGTTGGCGCATCAATGCCCCCCTTGCGAGCAACCGGGCTGCGTTGCCACCGTATGGTGCCGCTAGCCATTTGGGTTACACAGGAACAGGGTTATGGATAGATCCCGTTACGGGCACCTATGTCGTCATCCTGACCAACCGCGTACATTTTGATCATGGGGATGCCGCGCCCTTGCGCGCCAAGATCATTGATGCCGTGGCCGAGGCAATCGGGCGGCTAGCGCCCGAACAAATTGTCGAACGCCGACCGGAACTTTCCGCCCGCCTTACGCCATACATCCCGAAAACCGTAGCACAACCTGTTTGGGCAGGGATCGATGTGCTAGAGGCACAAACCTTCGCATCACTCGATGGCATGCGGATCGCATTATTGACAAATCGGAGTGGCGTAGATGCAGCCGGTCGGCGCAGCATTGATGTTCTGTTTCACGCACAAAATCTGCAACTCAAGGCTATCTGGAGTCCTGAACACGGCTTGGGTGCGAACCACGAAGGGCGGATAGCCAATGACACAGACGCTTTAACTGGCCTACCGGTATATAGCCTTTATAGCAAAACTCGCCAGCCTACCGAGGAAATGCTGGCGGGCCTTGATGCCGTGGTTGTCGATCTCCAGGATGTTGGGGCACGTTTTTACACCTATGCCAGCACGCTTGCCCTTGTCATGGAAGCTGCTTCAAAACACAGCCTGAAGGTTGTTGTACTTGATCGGCCCAACCCCTTGAATGGCACCACAGTACAAGGACCGCTCCTAGACCTAGAGCTACGTTCTTTCACTGGATACTGGCCACTACCGGTACGCCATGGCCTCACTTTAGGTGAGTTCGCACGCTTGTTTCAAGGCGAGGCCAGCTTGGCGCTCGATTTGACCGTAGTCCCCATGCAGAAATATCGACGCGACATGTGGTACGACGAAACGGGTCTGCCTTGGTTGCCACCTTCACCCAACTTGACGAGTTTGACTGCTACCATCTTGTATCCGGGGGTAGGCATGATTGAGGGCGGCGAAATTTCGGTAGGGCGCGGCACAGATCACCCCTTTGAACTTGTCGGCGCCCCCTGGATTAATGGCCCTCAATTCGCCGCCGAACTGGAACGGCTCGCACTTCCAGGGGTACGCTTTGCGGTTGTCGAGTTTGAGCCCGTCGTCAGCCCCTATGCTGGGAAACGCTGCTATGGCGTACAACTCCAAGTGAGCGACCGCGATACACTGGATACTCCGGCGCTGAGCCTAGCCCTGGCAACAACCTTGCACCACTTGTACCCCCAACATTTCTTGCTTGCAAATACCCTCGGGAGTATTGGCAATCGTGCCACTCTAGATGCCATGCGTGCTAACGTATCGGTTCGTGAAATTGTGGACGACTGGCATCGCTCCATAGACGCATTCGTCACACGCCGAGCACCCTATTTACTCTACGACTGAAAAGAAATCGGAGACAAGGCCGCAACCCAAATAGATGAGTTAATATCATTTGGTTACGCGTTAAGCATTTCATCGATTCCCTGTGAGATCCGATCTGCCTTAGGAGCGGACGCAGATCTATGCCTAAGACATTAAATTCCATGAAGCTTAGGTGCGAGACTTTACTGGAGCCCAAGAATAGTGCTATTTGGTTGCCGTTAATTAGAAGATCGAACGACATATATTGTCGAGTTCCCGCAACGCCTTTTTCGTCTGGTTCTGCCGGAGGTAGCTGCTCAACTTGCGAACAATCGTTGCCTGTGACGTGTCCTTCTGCGCCAAGGATGCCATGACGCGTTGAATGTTCGGCCACTCGATGGCGATGATCTCCTCATTGACCTTGCGTGCAGGCTTGATCAGAAAATCGTTCGAGTAATGGTTTGGGTGCTCGAAGCCAATCAGCTTCTCTGTCTTCTTGTGAAGATCCTTGTAGCGTGGCGCGAATCCGTAGCCGAACGTGTGGAGAATCCAGAAGTTTACTTGGTTCGTACCATGCATATCCGTTGAGTGGCGATTGGGTTTGATGTCCGACGTGTTGTTGTACAGCAGGTCGAACACGAAATAGCTCTCGTGCTCGTGGGTACCAATAATCTTGGCGTTGATCGGCACATTATTGGCGACCAGGGTACACGCGCTGACGCCTTTCTCTAACCCGAAGTACTTTGGCGAATGTCGTGCGTTAAATGTGTCAATCTGGGTTTCGAATCGCTGACCATCGCTGCTGGGGTGGATCTCGTCGTGGATGTCGTATAAGTGAAAGGCCGATAGTGCAGCAATGGCGTTGGTAATTGCGTCGTTGGCCGCGCGCAGGGTTTCCGGCCGCAAATAGTTCCGTGCGGTCAGCGACAGTGCCGTATAGCTCATGCCGGACACCTCGGCCATCTTCCACAGCCCCATATTTGTGCCAAAGGCGACCACACATGCCAGCAACTCGCGTGGGTCTGGCTCCGTTTTCACATGTCGTTCGAGTACATGCGTAAATGTATCAAGGAAACTTGTCCGGCCACCAACAAAACGCAACAGATCCGCAATGTTGATGCCCGGCAACCGACTGTAGAAAGGGGGGGTGACCGGCTCTTCTGCTGTCGGGTAGACCAGGGTCCAGCGGCGCTTCTCTCCGCGCCCTTTGACTTTGATGTGCTCATTGGCCGCATCGATTACGTGGCACCGAACCACTAGGGGCTGCCCGCAGGTAGGGAGATGGCCATGCCGCAGCCTGCCCTAGTGCTTGTGCAGCATGCAGGGGCCAGTAGGGATCACGCAAAATCTCTCGCCCTACCAGAACCAGATCTGCCTGTTGGGTACGAATGATGTGGTCGGCTTGGGCCGCTGCGGTGATCAGGCCAACCGCTCCTGTCGCTATTCCGGCCTCATTACGCACCCGGTTGGCAAAGCCTGTTTGATACCCCGGGCCTAACACCATGTTGGCGTTTGGCAGCAAACCACCGGATGATGTGTCGATGAGATCAACGCCCTCGCCGCGCAGAATTTTTGCCAAGGCAATGGTTTCCTCCAGACTCCAGCCGCCTTCCACCCAATCTGTGGCAGACAAGCGCACAAACAGCGGCAAATCCTGTGGCCAGACCTGGCGTACTGCGGCAACCACTTCACGTGTGAGGCGGGTGCGGTTTTCAAAACTTCCGCCATAGGCATCAGTACGTTGATTACTCAGGGGCGATAGGAATTGGTGCAGCAAGTAACCATGAGCGGCATGAACTTCCATCAAGCGGTAGCCCGCTGTCAACGCTCGCTGTGCAGAGGCAGAAAAATCCGCAATCACTTGCTGGATTCCTGTTTCGTCCAATGCGCTCGGCGTATCGTAACCGGGGCCGAATGACAAGGCAGACGGCCCTACCACCGGCCAGCCCCCTTGATCTATGGGGATACTGCCGCTCCCGTTTCCGGGCACCCAGGTGGCTCCTTTACGTCCAGCATGGGCAAGCTGAACTCCAGCGACCGAGCCTTGCTGGTGAATGAAGCGCACCACTCGCGCAATCGGCGTAATCTGTTCATCTGACCATAATCCCAGGTCATTAGGGCTGATGCGGCCAATAGGCGTCACTGCAGTGGCTTCGGTGATGATCAGCCCTGCCCCACCCGAGGCGCGGGAACCCAGATGCGCCAGGTGCCAATCGTTGGCCATGCCGTCTTCTGCCGAATAGGTGCACATAGGCGGCACGGCAATGCGGTTGGGGAAGGTGATCCCCCGCAAGGTGTAAGGTGAAAAGAGATGGCTCATGCGCATGCTCCCAAAGGACAAAGAGGTATCGTAACAACATGGCGCTTTACAGACCATGACTCATGGTTATAGCTTATTGCCCTTCAATCTATCGACTTGCACATACTATGGGACTGGATGGCGTAGAACTTGTCATGGCAACAGAAGAGGCCTTTGATATCAGCATCGCAGATGAAGAGGCATGGGAGATCAGGACAGTCGGGCAACTGGAAGATCTTGTTCTCGCCAAGTTGCATGTACAAGACGCAAGCAAGCATACAAGGCCGTACTGCCTGAGTAGTTTCAGCTTTTATCGGTTCCGGGCCGCATTACAGAAGCACGCAGGAATCCCTCGACGAAGCATAACCCCGACAACCCACCTGGAAGATGTCCTGCCTTCGGACAATAGACAGGCTTTATGGTTACGGCTAGGGCAAGAATTAGACTGGAAACTGCCTGCTCTGGAACACCCTGCGTGGTTGAATTACAGCTTTACCACCCTGTTTGTTAGCATTGTCTTCGCGGCACTCGGTTTGCATATTCCTGGGAAGCTTGTCGTTGAGTTATGCGTATTTTTCGGCCTGATGGCGATCCCTCTCCTTGCCTTGGCGTATCGTAGAACAGCACCATTGGTAACCAAACAACCTAGCCCAAGCCTGACTGTCAGAGGCCTTGTAGAAGGTGTGCTGAGTATGAATTTTGGCCGAATCAAGTCGCAGCATGAAGCTCAACTCAAGGGGAAACAGGCCTGGCGCACAGATGAAGTTCTGCAAATGGTGCGCCGAATCATCGCTGAACAACTCGATGTGGAATTGGCGGAAGTCATTCCCAGTGCGCGTTTTATAGAAGACCTGCACATGGATTAATCAACCAATGCTCGTCAATCTAGGCTCAAGGCAAATTCCCTGCACCTGCTGGCATCGTTTTACCGGACGGATACTTGCACAATGCGTATCACTAAAGCACAGGACGTATGAGATGAAGATTGAGCACTTTGCCATCTGGGCGCGTGACATTGAACGGCTAAAAGACTTTTATGTTCAATATTTTGGTGCGATAGCCAACGACCGTTATGTCAACGAAAAAAAACAGTATCGATCCTACTTCCTGTGTTTTGGCGATGGTGCCCGGCTGGAGTTGATGCAGCGACCCGATATTGCTGAACACCCCGCGCGCGGGCAAGACACCCAGTATTTCGGTTATGCCCACATGGCTATTTCGGTGGGCTCAGAAGACAAGGTCGATATGCTGACCCAGAAATTGATCGCAGATGGCTACACCCGGCTGGATGGGCCACGCGAAACAGGTGATGGATATTACGAAAGCGTGGTGCAAGATCCAGAAGGCAATCGGATTGAGATCACGGTATAAAGCACTACGCAAGCGATGAAGTGGTGCTGCCAGGCGTCGGAGGATCGGCTTTTCTCATGAGTACAGCGCTGCCATAGCATTCCGGGGGCACCGCTTGGCTTTCCAGCTCGAAACCATGCCCTGCCCAGAAGTGCTTGGCTTCTCCCACGGCCACCAAACGGACCTCTGGTAACTGTAGCCGTTGCGATGATTGCTGTACTGCCTGCAGCAATAAGCCTGCAATGCCCTTGCCACGCTGGCTCGGCGCAACAGCAAGATCATGAATGAACAAATGATCGACTTGCCCTGGCGTGCCTAGCGGTATATGCAACTCTGGTGGAGTGCCTTGCCAGGGGTGGGAGAATACATACCCAGCGATCTGGCTGGCGCACTCCACTACAAAGCAATGTTGCGGCCCCAGGGCCAAGTGGCTTGCCAGTGCCTCTTTTGGCTCGTGGTACTTTGGAGGGTAGGCTGCGCACTGCACAGCCCACACACCTGCCAGATCAGTGTGCCGCATGGCACGCAGATTCAGGCTCATAGCAAACTCAGGCGCTTGCCTTGAGCAAGCGCGCTGCGTCCAAGGCGTAATAGGTCAGGATGGCATCTGCTCCTGCCCGCTTGAAGGCCAGGAGCGACTCCATGAAGACGGCCTCTTCGTTGAGCCAGCCATTGGCTGCGGCAGCCTTGAGCATGGCGTACTCACCGCTGACCTGATACACGAAGGTCGGCACTGCCAGCTCATGCTTGACCCTGCGTACAATATCCAGATACGGCATACCGGGTTTAACCATTACCATGTCTGCCCCTTCGGCAAGGTCCTGTGCCACTTCACGGATTGCTTCGTCGCTATTGCCGGGGTCCATCTGGTAGGTGTACTTGTTGCCTTTGCCCAGATTGGCGGCCGAACCTACCGCATCGCGGAAAGGCCCATAGAAGCTGGAGGCATACTTGGCGGAATAAGCCAGGATGCGGGTATGGATCAAACCAGCCGTCTCCAGGGTTTTGCGTACCGCGCCGATCCGCCCATCCATCATGTCTGAGGGAGCCACCATGTCTGCCCCTGCCTGCGCATGGCAAAGAGCCTGCTTGACCAACACAGCAACCGTCTCTTCGTTGAGCACATAGCCAGTCTCGTCGATCAGGCCGTCCTGCCCGTGGCTTGTGTAAGGATCAAGCGCCACGTCGGTAATCACTCCCAGTTGTGGGAATTCCTGCTTAAGTGCCTTGACTACACGTGGGATCAATCCATCTGGATTCCAGGCTTCTTCCGCCTGCAGGTTTTTGAGCCGTGGCTCGATTACAGGGAACAATGCGAGGGCGGGGATTCCCAGGCTGACTGCGTCTTCTGCGCAGGCCAACAAGCAGTCAAGCGACATGCGCGCCACGCCAGGCATTGAAGGAATAGGGTCCGTGCGCCCCTGCCCCTCCTGCACAAACACGGGGTAGATCAAATCATCCACGCTCAAGCTGGATTCACGCATCAAACGGCGGGAAAACTCGTCACGACGCATCCTGCGGGGGCGAGAGGCTGGAAAGCGCTCATCGGTACTCATGATATTTTTCCTCAAAACATCTGGTTACATTTGTTTACAAGATTAGGGTGAAACTTTTTGGATCGTTGACGATCATAGGTACAGGTAACGCAAGTTACCGCCCGCTTCACCTCCCTGAGCGGGCACCTGATTGAACTCCCCCGGGTCATTCAGGTTATTTCGCCCCGGCGTGCCCCCTCACGCCGGGGTTTTATTTTTTTCAGTCCGGGAAAATAACCCGGTTCTCGTCATCCAGCCAGCTCCCCACCACCTGCTCGGCCTCGTCTGCGCCGATCTTTTTCAGGCTAGAGAACAGCTGCACGGTGATGTTATCGCCCCAGGCGGGCAAAGCCTTCTTGGTCTGGGCAAGGGTTTGGGCGCCTTCACTACGGGTCAGCTTGTCGCTTTTGGTCAGCAATACATGGATGGGCCTACCCGAAGGTGCAAACCAGTCGAGCATCTGGCAATCCAGTTTTGTCAGCGGCCGACGCGAATCCATGATCAGCACCAGACCAATCAGGTTTTTACGTTGCGTCAGGTATTGCTCCAGCAAACGAACCCATTGCTTGCGGATAGCCTCGGGCACCTGGGCGTAACCATAGCCAGGCAAATCGACCAGGGCGGCTCCATTGGTCATGCGGAAAATATTGATCAGCTGGGTGCGCCCTGGGGTTTTACTGACAAAAGCCAGCCGGGTATGCCCCACAAGCGTATTGATCGCACTCGACTTTCCCGCATTGGAGCGGCCAGCAAAAGCGATCTCAGCCCCTCTGGGTGGAGGCAGATCTTGAGGTTTGGCAATCGAGATTTCAAATTGGGCGTTACGAAACAGTGGCATGGATGTAATTAGAATGTGGCGACGACTGCCCGCCAATTGATAGGGTGGTATAGAATATCAGGATTCGAGAACGCCACACCCCAAATAGAGGTGACAATGATTGCGCGCACTTTTGCACTACTTACCCTGACAATCACCGCTGCTCACGCTGAGGTCGCAAAAATCGACCCAGCCAAAGCCAAACAGACTGCTGAACAAGTCTGCGCAGCCTGCCACACGGCTGACGGCAACAGCGTCAACCCAATGTATCCCAAGCTGGCGGGGCAGCACCAGGAATACATCACCAAGCAGTTACATAACTTCAAGGCTGCCAATGGCAAGCCAGCCGAGCGTAACAATCCGATCATGCTGGGCATGGCCACACCTTTGACGGAAGAAGACATCAAAGGACTTGCTGCTTACTTCTCACAGCAAAAGCTCAAACCCGACACGGCCAAGAACATGAAAACCGTGACGGTGGGCCAAAAGCTGTGGCGTGCAGGCGATGCCAGTAGAGGATTGCCCGCATGTGGTGGCTGCCACGGCCCCAGTGGCTTGGGCATCCCTGGTCAGTATCCCCGCCTGCAAGGGCAACTGTCAGGCTATGTGGAAACCCAACTGAAGAGTTTCCGCCTTGGCGAACGGGCCAATGACCCGAATGGAATGATGCGCGCAGTTGCCTCTCACCTGACGGACACGGAAATCCAGGCTGTAGCGGATTACGTTGCCGGTTTGCGCTGAGCATCTCTGCCAACAACCCAAAGCAACCACGCCCTACAAAATAAAGCTGGGCGTGGTTTCCACGCAGCGTCCATTTAGTTGCCGGGATTTATTCGGCAGGCAGGCGAACGTCCTCATAAGGCAGTTTGAGATAACGGGCAATCGCCTCAACCAGCATTTCATGGTCATCCCGTTGAGCCAAGCCAGACAGGCCAATGCTACCCACCACCCCTACCCCTTTTACCCGGATGGGGAAACAGCCGCCATGCGCTGCGTAATCAGTCACGCTCAGGCCATAGCGCTCCAGCAAGGACGTTTCCCGTTGCTGCAACCCCAGACCTACCGCGTATGAACTACGGTAGAACCGTTGCACCACATTGCGCTTACGGCGTAGCCATTCATTATTGTCCGGTGTAGTCCCCACCATGGAGAACGAGAACACCGAGACCTCTCCGAGCTGGATATGAACTGCAACCACTGCACTCTTGGCCTCCGCTACGGCTCTGAGGGCACACCCCAGATCCCAGGCTGTTGATGCATCGAATTTGTCAAACTGGAGCAAGGCCTCCTGCTTGGCAAGCATTTCAAGATCGCTTTGAATCGACATGGCTCTTCTGTTCCCTTTCTCCATCTACCGATGATTGACTGACTTGAGGGGCGCGCGTACAAAGCAAAAAAATCGGCGCCCCTACGAAACAGCACCAACACACATATTAGCGGTGGCTCAATAGCCCATCCAACATCTCCAGCATTTTATCGATTTCCGCTGCGCTCACATTCAATGCGGGCATAAACCGCAGCAGATTTTCCCGAGGAGAATTCAATAGCAGCCCCTCCGGGTGCAATTCTCGCGCTTTCTTGACGATGCTGCCGCCTGAAGCATCGGATAGCATCAACGCACGCAACAACCCTACCCCGCGCTCCCCGGGCAAGCCATGGTGTTGAGCCAACACCTGAAGGCCATTGGAGAGCTGGATTGCGCGCTCACGCACACACTCAAGAAATCCCGGTGTAAGCAATTGCTCCAACACTGCCACTCCGACAGCCGTCATTAAAGGATTACCGTTGTAGGTTCCCCCTTGGTCGCCGTGTTCAAAGCAGCAGACCTCTTTCTTGGCCAACAAAGCGGCCAGTGGAACGCCTGCACCAATCCCCTTGGCCAGACTCATGATGTCTGGCTCAATGCCAGCCTGTTCATGGTAGAAGA
Organism: Uliginosibacterium gangwonense DSM 18521; assembly: GCF_000373965.1. GTDB lineage: Bacteria > Pseudomonadota > Gammaproteobacteria > Burkholderiales > Rhodocyclaceae > Uliginosibacterium > Uliginosibacterium gangwonense. The sequence goes on from NZ_KB892837.1 coordinate 47,445, forward strand.
GCGTACCGCAACGCCCCATGCCGGTTTGTACCTCATCCATAATCAAAAGGATGCCATGCTCTTGTGTCAGGCGACGTAGGCCTTGCAGAAACGCTGGCGTGGCGGGAATCACCCCCGCTTCGCCTTGAATGGGTTCCAGCATCACGGCAACAGTTTGTGGGCCGATCAAGGCTTCCACAGACTCCAAGTCGTTATAAATTGCCTTGGGAAACCCCGGCACCTTTGGCGAAAAGAGTTGGTCCCAACCTGCTTTGCCGGAGGCTGCCATGGTCGCCAGCGTTCGGCCATGGAATCCATTGACGAAAGTGATGATCTCGTGCGCACCTGAGCGGTTTTTGCGCCCCCACTTACGTGCCAGCTTGATCGCCCCCTCGTTGGCTTCTGCCCCCGTATTGCAGAAAAACACGCGGTCAAAGACCGAATGTTCCACCAGCATTTGCGCAAGTTTCATCGAAGGTAGGTTGAAGAAAGCGGGGCTGGGATTCACCAATTGCTGGGCCTGTTCCGCCAGTGCCTTTTGCACCACCTGAGGCGAATGCCCCAGGCAGTTCACCGCCCAACCTTGCACAAAATCCAGATAGGACTTGCCGTCCCCATCCTGTAACCAGCTTCCATGCCCTGCCACAAAAACCAGATCCGGACGCGCCGTAATTTCCATCAGTGCGTGGGTTTCCTTCAAATTGAATTTCATGCTGACCCTTTCCTGGACACACAAAAGAAAAAAGGCCACGAGAGCTACTCGTGGCCTTTTGGCGTGGCGCCTAATCAATTGATCTTTAGCGCCATTCTCCAGACATGCACGAACGCCCTTGTGGCTTCAGACAAGGGCGGCGTCGCAATGCAAAAATGGAGAAAAGTTTCATAAGGAAGAATATGGCATAGATGCGGCAGTGCATCAATCCCTTTTCCGTTATCAAACGGCAATCTACTGCGATTAAAGTACTACGCCAATCGTTTGATAGCATTCTCAAGAAAGTGCCGTTCGGCGGTTGTTGATAAATTCTGATACAAAAAAATGGGCACTGTAGCAAAATACGCCGAAAGGCATAAATTGATCACTGACTTAGCATTAGAGATCAGAGTCCCATGATCATTGGGCCGAACATGGTGAAGTTTGATTTCCTCTTATGGCCCAACAGTTTTGAAACTCGGTTCGCAAGGGACTGCAAGGTTTCACCCGCACTGCACATCTCTGGCGAAAAGCCCGCTTACTTGTTGGTGGAGAAAATTTGCCGTGGCAGAGGATGATCGGGATTGGGCAGAATACCCAGGCGGATGGGCGCGCCAGACGACGCAATTGCGCTGCGGCACCCGCCCACATGTGCAATTACCTCCAGAACCCTTGCTCAAGCTTGAATATGAGCAATGGCACAACCGAGGCACATGCCCCTTCCGCACCGGTCTGGCGAAAACAACATGGCAGCTTGCGCAGGCCACCAGTCTGGCAGGCAAACATGGCTTGGGTGGCCGGGATGACATTCTGGTTGTACTGGCGCTCCCGCTCCGGCCTCAATACCACCAAGGCTGGGCGCTTGCTGCATTATTCATGCAGCGCATCCGGGTCGTTGAGATGGAATGCATCAAAGACACCGCCATTGTGACGGAAATGTCTTTCTCCACGCATGTTCCCCATGAGCGGGAGCAATTCCTGTCGGTGCTTCTTGATGCCGCCCAACATGCCGTGCTTGACATATGGCATGTGCCAAAATTAGGTATTAATGATGCAGTGTTGAAAAAACACGCCCACTGGCTGCAAGACAGGGATTTCAACTTTTCCAACCGGAATTCCCCGCAATCCTCCTCACTCCCATAAGGGCAAGTGGTATCCAGTTCGACGATGGTTCTGGAATCTATCAATGACATCACGGCCGCATTGAGGGAGCAATCCAAGGCCAATACCAGCGTGGCACAAAGCGTTGAGCAAATCGCCCAGATGTCTGAGCGTGTCTTCGCTGAAGTCAGTCAAGCGGCCAGTACCGCAACAGAGTCCGCGCCTTGGCAGATGATCTTCTCTGTAATGTGGAAGGATTCAAACTGGGGACACATCTGAATCAATCTGTAGATTCGTTGTAAGGATTTCAGCAAACCAGGGGCGCTACCTGTAGAATTCGCGCCGTCATGCAAACAGATCCCCGCCCCATCATGGATTGGCCGCGCTTTCGCGCCGATCTCTCGTCTGCCCCCTTCCTCCCCATGTCCCGCAAGGAAATGGACAAACTGGGGTGGGATTCATGCGACATCATTCTGGTCACTGGGGACGCCTACATAGACCACCCCAGCTTTGGGATGGCCTTGGTCGGACGTTTGTTGGAGGCACAAGGCTTCCGCGTAGGCATTATCAGCCAGCCGGATTGGCACAGCGCCGAAGCTTTCCGTGCGCTGGGGCGGCCCAATCTGTATTTTGGCGTTACCGCAGGAAACATGGATTCGCTGATCAACCACTACACAGCGGATCGTAAGCCACGCTCAGACGATGCCTATACCGCAGGCGGCTTGGCCGGTAAGCGCCCGGACCGGGCTGTGACCGTCTACGCGCAACGCGCCCGCGAGGCTTTTCCGGGTACTCCGGTCATCCTTGGCAGCATTGAAGCTTCCCTGCGTAGAATCGCCCAGTACGATTACTGGAGTGACAAGGTTCGTCGTTCGGTACTCCCGGACTCCAAAGCAGACATGCTGATCTTTGGCAATGCCGAACGCGCTTTGCTGGCACTCTCCCACCGGATGGCAGCCGGGGAATCCATCAGCCAGATTCGTGACCTGCGCGGCACGGCTTTCATGGTCAAGCGGGACTGGCTGCCTGCCGAAGATTGGCATGAAGTTGACTCCCTCAGCCTGGATCGCCCGGGCGCAGTCGAGCCTCATCCCGATCCCTATGCCATGACCCCGGAAAAGGGGGATAAGCCAGGGGATACCCCTGTCCAGATCATTCCCGCCGCCGCACGTGTTGCTGCCCGCAAGGCACAACGTGCGAAAACAGTGGTACGTCTACAAGCCTACGAGGCCGTGTCTGAGGACAAGGTACTTTATGCCCACAATTCGCGGGTATTTCACCTGGAATCTAATCCTGGCAACGCCCGAGCCTTGCGGCAGGCGCATGGCGAGCGGGATGTGTGGCTCAACCCACCGCCGATTCCACTGAGCACGGAGGAGATGGACTATGTCTACGCCTGTCCATTTGCCCGTGCGCCGCATCCATCTTATGGGCAGGCGCGTATCCCGGCGTGGGAGATGATTCGTTTCTCGATCAACATCATGCGCGGCTGCTTCGGCGGCTGCACCTTCTGCTCCATTACCGAGCATGAGGGCCGCATCATCCAGAGCAGATCGCACGCATCCATTCTCAAAGAGATTGAAGAGATCCGCGACAAGATACCGGACTTCAAGGGGCATATCTCGGACCTGGGCGGCCCCACGGCCAACATGTACCGCATGGCGTGCAAGAGCAAGGCAATCGAGACTTCCTGTCGCAAACTCTCATGCGTCTACCCGGATATCTGCGAGAACCTCAACACCGATCACAGTTCGTTGATTTCGCTGTATCGCAAGGCCCGCGCCATTCCCGGCGTCAAGAAGATCACCATTGGCTCGGGCTTGCGCTATGACTTGGCAGTGCGTTCCCCGGAATATGTGAAGGAACTGGTCACCCATCATGTGAGTGGCCTGCTCAAGATAGCGCCTGAACATACGGAGGAAGGCCCGCTGTCCAAGATGATGAAGCCGGGGATCAGTAGCTTTGAGCGTTTCCGCAAGATGTTTGAAAAATATTCAAACGAAGCAGGCAAGGTCCAGCACCTTGTACCCTACTTCATTGCGGCCCACCCTGGGACTGCAGATGAAGACATGCTCAATCTGGCACTCTGGCTGAAGGCCAACAACTTCCGCCCTGATCAGGTTCAGACCTTCACGCCAACCCCGATGGCCATGGCAACAACCATGTATTACTCGCGCAAAAACCCCTTGCGCCGAGTTGCCAAGGATTCTGAAGATGTCGACACACCACGTCAGGCCAAACAACGGCGTCTACACAAAGCCCTGCTGCGTTACCACGACCCGGAGAATTTTGAGTTGATCCGGGAGTTCCTCACCCAGATAGGGCGCAGAGACCTGATCGGCAATGGCCCCAAGCATCTTGTTCCCTGGGGGAGTACGGCAACACATACCCCAAGCGTCCGCCCACAGCACAACAGGGCAAATCAGGCCAAGTCCCACAAAGGCTTGGCAGGCAAGCCTTCAAAACGGTAAACGGCGCTTGGGTGTGGGTGCTGTGTTGGTCTTTGGCTGAGTAGGCGCTTCTTTTGTCACCTCAGCCCGCACCGGCTTGCGGGGCTCATTTTTATCGGCATTCGCAAAACGAAAGCGCCCTTCCAACTCGCAGCCGCGCATGCCAGGGTCGCACACGGCGCCCAGCACCTTCTGGCAGACGCCATTCAGATCATGGGGACAACTCCAGGCGCTCATTTTGAGTCTCCTGCATACATAACGCGTTCATTTTGCCAGAGTAGGAAGCAGCTCTCCAGGGCATCAGCGGCACGAAGTAGCAATTGTTGTGTAGACTCGGGCTTTCGCCAGTCAATCAGCAGGTTTGGATTTCATGAGCACACCTTCCAGCATCAAGACCATCACCTACCACGGTTTTACCCATGGCCCGCGCCTGTTGGTATTGGGCGCAGTTCACGGCAACGAAATCTGCGGCAGTCGGGCCATCGAACGGATTTGCGCAGAAATCGACAGCGGCGCGCTGCGCTTAGAACGTGGTACGGTGACCTTTGTGCCCATCACCAACCCCCTGGCCTACATCCGCCAACAACGCGCAGGCGACCGCAACCTCAACCGCAATCTGCGCACCACCGGGGTTCCGCAGGATTTTGAGGACAAGCTCGGCAACGCACTGTGCCCCTTGCTGGAACGACATGACGTTCTGCTTGATCTACACTCCTTCCACACAGGAGGAGAGGCTTTTGCCATGCTGGGGCCGAATAACAACCAAGGTGATCTGGAGCCTTTCTCCCGAGCCACAGAAGAAGAAGCGCTGGCCACACGCCTCGGGCCACGGCGCATTGTTGAAGGCTGGCTGGACACCTATGCACGTGGCGTCAAAAAACGTACTGCCAACGCTTCCGCCTCGGAACGCGCCAACATGCTCAGCACCGACCCCGCATATGGTGTAGGCACTACCGAATACATGCGCTCACGCGGTGGCTATGCCATCACCCTGGAATGTGGTCAGCATGAAGCACCTGAAGCACCTGAAGTGGCATACCAAGCGATTCGCAATACCCTCGCGCACCTGGGGCTCGCCCCCTTGCCTGCGCCCGCAGGCCGTACTGATCTTGAAGTATTGCGCATCTGCGAAGTCATCGACCGCAATCACCCGGACGACGCCTTTACCCATCCGTGGGCAAGTTTTGATCGCTTGAAGTCAGGTGATGTGATCGGCACCCGCCATGATGGAAGTACAGTTACCGCCCCCAGAGACGGCTTCATCCTGTTCCCCAACCCGAACTCACTGCCCGGCAATGAGTGGTTCTACTTTGCAGAGTTGAGTGATCGTACTGTAGACGGCGTGCCTGCTTCGGCCCGCTGATAGTTCAAACTATAAGGGCGATGTGCAGTATGTGCGCATCGCCCTCTTTTCATGCAAACCGGCTCACAAATCTGTAAGCCTGTGCTGCATCAATCAGTCTTCAAACCCGAACACCATTGCCCCCTGCTCTGCGTCGCACACCGCGTTGCGGAAGACGCCAAACAACTCACGGCCCATACCAAACTGCGCCTGATTGTTGAATGGAGTCACCTCGCGGGCGGCAAGCTCAGCGTCGGTCAGCTCAACACGCAAGCTACCTGTGTCCGCATTCAGTTCAATCATGTCACCCGTGCGGATCTTGGCGATCACGCCACCTGACACAGCTTCAGGGCTCACATGGATAGCGGCAGGCACCTTGCCAGATGCGCCAGACATGCGCCCATCGGTCAGCAGGGCCACCTTGAAGCCTTTGTCCTGCAGGTTTGCCAGCGTCGGTGTGAGTTTGTGGAGTTCCGGCATACCGATCGCACGAGGACCCTGGAAGCGCACCACCGCCACGAAATCCTTGTTCAACTCGCCTGCACGCTCAGCAGCGATCAAGGCGTTCTGGCTATCGAAAACCACGGCAGGGGCACGCACAATATGGTGATCCAGTTTGACGGCAGAGATCTTGATCACGGCACGCCCGATATTGCCTGTGAGCAGGCGCAGCCCACCATCCGGGCTGAATGGCTTCTGTGCTGTGCCCACCACGGCGGGATTACCACTTTCTGCGCGGGCAGGAACCCAGCTTACCGTGCCCGACTCGGCAAGCACCGGTTGCGTTGCGTAAGTAGCCAAACCACGGCCAGCCACCGTCAGCACATCGTCATGCACCAGGCCGACCGAGAGCAACTCACGAATCAGGAAACCCATGCCACCAGCGGCGTGGAATTCATTCACATCGGCAGGCCCATTCGGGTACACACGCGTCAGGAGGGGAACAACTTTTGAGAGCGCCTCGAAATCGCTCCAGTCAATCATGATCCCTGCCATGCGGGCAATCGCCACCAAGTGCATCGTATGGTTGGTCGAGCCGCCGGTTGCCAGCAGGCCGACGATGCCGTTGACCACGGCGCGTTCATCCACCACGCGGCCGACCGGCGAGAATTCAGCCCCGCCTGCAACCAGCTTCAACACACGTTGCACGGCTGCACGGGTCAGTTCCTTGCGCAGATCCGCCCCTGGGGGCACGAAGGCGGCGCCCGGCAGATGCAGGCCCATCATCTCCATCAGCATCTGGTTGCTGTTCGCCGTGCCATAGAAGGTACAGGTGCCTGCCGCGTGGTAGGACTGGGCTTCACTTTCCAGCAAAGCATCCTTACCCACCTCACCTGCCGCATATTTCTGGCGAACCTTGGCTTTCTGGTCGTTGGAGATCCCGCTTGGCATCGGCCCGGCAGGCACAAACACAAAGGGAAGATGCCCAAAGCGCAAAGCGCCCATCAGGAGCCCGGGAACGATCTTGTCGCAGATCCCCAGACACAGCCCTGCATCAAACATGTTGTGCGAGAGGCCAACGGCAGTTGCCATGGCAATCACATCGCGGGAGAACAAGGACAGTTCCATCCCACTCTGCCCCTGGGTGATGCCATCACACATGGCAGGCACGCCGGCAGCCACCTGCGCCGTAGCACCTTGTTCACGAGCTGCAGCCTTGATGATTTCCGGGTAGGCGCCATAGGGCTGATGCGCCGACAGCATGTCGTTATAGGCCGTCACAATCCCGATGTTGGGAGCCTTGACAGACTTGATACGCAGCTTGTCTTCTGGCTCACTGGCCGCAAAACCGTGTGCCAGATTGGTACAGGAGAGCTGCCCACGATAGGGGGAGCCGGGCACTGCTGCATCCAGGCGTGCGAGATAGCGTGAGCGGCTTGCTTTGCTACGTTCGATAATGCGCTGGGTTACTTCGGCAACAACTGGATTCAAAGCCATTTTCTACCTCATTTTTTAAAGGGGGTTGGATTACATTCTATCTGGAAAGATCGCGTTCTGCTTTCTGTGGCAACGCTATCAGGGTCTGTCTGGATGCCGGGTTACTTGCATTAGTGTAGTTTTCTTACTTATACTCCACTCAATTAGTTCGAAATACATACTTAAACCCGCATAGGTGGCAACACTGAATGCAGTCTTTGCAGATATGTCTTGAATGGATCTGACCTTACACACATTTTGGGATGCGCCGCAACTTGATCAAGCGCTTGCCTGCTTCGTCGCCAGTCGTCTGAGGGAAGCCCTCCAGGCTAGGGGTTCTGCCTCTCTGGCTCTGTCAGGCGGTAAAACTCCCGCTGGTTTTTTCCGTCGTCTGGCCGCAGAGAAGCTGGACTGGTCGAACGTGCTGGTTACGTTGGTGGACGAGCGTTGGGTGGATGAAGACAGCCCGTATAGCAATGCTCGCACCGTGAGGGCAAATCTGCTTCAGGGGGAAGCCGCCAAGGCCCGCTTCATTCCCCTGTTCAAACCAGCCTCTTCCTGTGCAGAAACCGCTTTGCTTGTTGCCCAAGATCTGGCGGAATTACCTCAAACACTTGATGTTGTCGTGCTGGGCATGGGGGAGGATGGGCACACCGCCTCTTTCTTCCCGGATAGTCCGCAACTACAAGCAGCGCTTGGTGACGCAACAAATCGGGCCTGCATTGCGGTAGAAGGCAAAGCGCCGGTAATTGAACGCATTACCCTGACGGCACCTCGCTTGGCTGCCTGCCGGAGCATGCTGCTACATATTACAGGTGAATCCAAATGGGGCGTGCTCGGGCAGGCGGTTGCCCAACCTTCCCATGAGTTGCCCATTGGCCTGATGTTAAATACTCCTTGTGAATCCAAACATGTCTTCTGGACACGCTGATACTTACCCCCGCCTGGTTGGCGACATTGGGGGCACCAACGCCCGTTTTGCCATGGTGCTGACACCTGGGGCAGCCATCACCCATATCCGAACCCTGCCCTGTGCTGATTACCCAGGCATCGCAGAGGCGATGGAAGCTTATCTGAAACTGGAAGCCGTACCCGCCCCGAAAAATGCGGCAATGGGTATTGCCAATCCGGTGACTGGAGATGCCATCAGCCTCACCAATAACGATTGGGCCTTCTCTACAGAAGCAGTACGCCAACGCTTGGGCCTGGAACGGCTGACGTTCGTTAACGACTTCACCGCACTGGCGCTCTCTTTACCCTATCTATCCTCCACCGAAAAACGTCAGGTTGGCCGAGGTGCTGCCGTAGAAGGGGCGGCTATCGGCGTGATCGGCCCAGGCACGGGTTTGGGCGTATCGGGCCTGATCCCGCAAAAGGGGCGCTACTCTGCGCTGGAAGGGGAAGGTGGCCACGTCACCTTGTCCGCCCAGACGGAAGAAGAATTTGCCGTGATTGCGGCGATTTTGAAAACGCACTCACACTGTTCTGCCGAACGGGTTCTATCTGGCCCAGGACTTAAAACCCTGTATCGGGCCTTGGCAGAAGTCAGAGGGATTCAGGCGCGCAATATTGATAGCCCTGAGATTTCCTCTTTGGGCGTCAGCAAGCAGGATGCGCTGTGTACCGATACCCTGAACATGTTTTGTGCCCTGCTGGGCTCTGAGGCAGGCAATCTTGCTTTGACGCTCGGCGCACTGGGTGGGATTTTCATCGGCGGGGGCATCGTGCCACGCTTTGGTGACTTTTTTGAAGCCTCCCCTTTCCGCAGACGCTTTGAAGCCAAGGGACGTTTTTCCAGTTACCTGGAAAAAATCCCGACCTATGTCATTACCGCCGCCTACCCTGCCCTTACGGGTGCAGCCGCTGCCATGACTGGTCTAATTGATTGAAGCATGGAGATTTCCCGTGCTTAACGCAAACGGCGACCCAATAGGTCGCCGCTTTCACAAAAGCCAGTACATAATTACGCCCACTCAGATATTTATCCATTTTCTATCCATTCACTTTTGGGAGCCAGTATGAACCCGACCACCTCTGCAGCCTGGAGCGCCTTGAGCACCCAAGCCCAAGCGCTAAAGACCACCCATCTGCGTGACATCTTCCAGAAAGACCCCACCCGCGCCCAACGCCTGACGGCCAAGGCCTGTGGCATCTATCTGGATTACTCCAAGAACCGCGTCACCGACGAGGTACTGGCCCAACTCTTCAAGCTGGCTGAAGACTGCAAGGTTCAGGATCACATCAAGGCAATGTTTGCGGGCGAGAAGATCAACAACACCGAAAAGCGTGCTGTGTTGCACACCGCATTGCGTAATCTGGGCGAAACCCCGGTCAAGGTGGATGGTCAGGATGTGATTCCCGCTGTGCGTGAAGTCCGCGCCCGCACCTACGCATTCGCCAAGCGCGTGCGTAGCGGCGAATGGCTGGGTTTCACAGGCAAGACGATTACCGATGTGGTCAACATCGGTATCGGTGGCTCAGACCTTGGGCCGCTAATGGTCGTGGAAGCACTCAAGCCCCTGGCCGATGGCCCCCGTCTGCACTTCGTTTCCAACGTCGACAGCCTGCATCTTAAGCAAACGCTCAAGTCACTTGATCCGGAACGCACACTGTTCATCGTTGCGTCCAAGACCTTCACCACGATTGAAACCCTGACCAACGCCCGCTCTGCACGTGAATGGCTGCTGGAAGCCGCCAAGGGTGACAAGTCTGCAATCGCCCGTCATTTCGTCGCTGTATCGACGAACAAGGAGAAAGTGTCCGAGTTCGGTATCGATCTGGACAACATGTTCGGCTTCTGGGATTGGGTAGGCGGTCGCTACTCCCTGTGGTCCGCCATCGGCCTACCCATCATTGTAGCTTTCGGCCCGGATCGCTTTGATGAATTGCTGGCTGGCGCCTACGAGATGGACCAACACTTCCAAACCGCCCCGCTGACGCAAAATCTGCCAGTGCTGCTGGGGCTGTTGGGCGTCTGGTATGTGGACTTCCTGGGCTCCAGCTCCCACGTCATTGCTCCGTACAATCAAACCCTGCACCGCCTGCCGGCCTTCCTGCAACAATTGGATATGGAATCCAACGGCAAAGGGGTACGCGCAGATGGCAGCAGCGTAGAGTACGCCACCGGCCCGGTCATCTGGGGTGAGCCCGGCATCAACGGCCAACATGCCTATTTCCAGCTCCTGCACCAAGGCACCCACCTGATCCCAGTCGACTTCATCCTGGCACTGGCACAACCCGGCCAAGTTGATCCGCACCGCAAGACGCTCATCGCCAGTTGCCTGGCCCAAGCTTCAGCGCTCATGAACGGCAAAACGGAAGCTGAGGTTCAAGCAGAAATGCGCGCCAAGGGTAGCTCAGAAGCTCAGATCGCTGAACTTTTGCCGCACCGCGTCTTCAAGGGTAACCGCCCCAGTAGCACCATGCTGCTTGATGAGTTGTCGCCACGCTCGCTGGGCGCCTTGATTGCGCTGTACGAACACAAGGTATTTGTCCAAGGTTCCGTGTGGGGGGTAAACTCCTTTGACCAGTGGGGTGTTGAGCTGGGCAAGCAATTGGCCACCGGCATTGAGCAGCGTCTGGGTGGCAATGCTACAGAGCCCGCCTACGATGCCTCGACCGAAGCCCTGATCCGTTACGTGCGCAACGCCAAGCCCTAATGATCCTTTCTGCCGTTCGTAGTCGAGAGTTCCTGCTGGAGCAGATTCGTTATGCTCTGGGTTTTTACCATCCGCGGGCTCTCGACCGCAGCGGCGGTTTCTTCCAGCACTTCAACGAGGATGGCTCCATCGCTGATCCCCGTGCCCGTCACCTTGCCAGTAGTGCCCGTTTCGTCTGTAACTACGCGGTAGCGGCGCGCTGGTTCAAGGATGTACACTACCGAGAAGCCGCCGAGCATGGTTTGCGTTTCATTGAACAGGCACACCGCGATCCACGCAACAGCACCTATGCCTGGGAAATCAACTGGCAGGATGGTTCGCGTGAAGTCGTCAACGCCACCACTTACTGCTACGGCCTTGCGCTAACGCTGCAAGCCTACGCCCAAGCACTCCAGGCGGGTATCAAGGAAGCAGCCAAACCTCTGCGAGATGTGTTCAAGCTGATGAATGAACATTTCTGGGATGCTGCAGCTGGACTCTATGCCGACGATGCGGATGCCAACTGGAAGGTTTCCCCGTATCGTGGGCAGAATGCCAATCTGCATGCCTGCGAAGCACTCTTGGCCGCCTACGAGGCAACCTCAGACTATGCATATCTGGAACGCGCCCAGGAACTGGCCTACAACATCACCGTTGGGCGGGCCTCCCTCGCCAACGGCCTGATCTGGGAGCACTACCACGCTGATTGGACGCCGGACTGGAACTATAACCGGGACCGCCAAGGCTTGGCGCAGCGCCCCTGGGGCTATCAACCAGGGCATCACGTTCAATGGGCACGCCTGCTCCTGATCCTGGAGCGCCACCGCAATCTGCCTTGGTTGGCTCTGCGTGCCGAGGCGCTGTTTGACGAAGCCGTCAACAATGCCTGGGATGAAGAATTCGGCGGGCTTCAGGCTGCCTTTGCACCGGACAAAACCATTTGCGACCAGGACAAGTATTACTGGGTGCAGGCTGAAGCCATCGCTTCCGCAGCACTGATTGCCATGCGCAAGGGCAAGGAGGAATACTGGATCTGGTATGAGCGCATCTGGAAATACTGCCAGCAATACTTCCTCAACGCTCAGCAAGGGACCTGGCATCGTGTCTTGTCACGTGACAACAAGCACTACACAGCCAGTAGCCTGTCGGCGCTGAAAACCGACTTCCACCTCATCCACGCCTGCAACGAGGTCATCAACCGCCTGAATCAGGAATAGCTTCTGGCAATTTGATGGAGGCATAAACATCCTGATTCAGCAGCAAGCACAAGTCTTGCTAGACTCGGTGCACGACCCATCACGGGGGAACTCATCGTGCAAGCTCCTACAGATGTCAATCGCCCTGTCCTCCAGGCCAATGCACTAGCTGCCCCAACGCTTGACCTCAACCACCCCTGGCGCGTCAGCCTTTCAAGCGAAATCCACTCCCGCCCATTCATGGATATCGCGGCACCAGTTGAAGTTTCTCATCTGGCGATCCTCTGTGACGCAGATATCGAGCGTCACCACACGCTGTTGGCTTCGCTCTGTCAGCACTTTGGTGTGGCGCCGCCAGAAAAAGGACACCAGAATTTCAGCCACGATTTTGGTGACTTCCAGCTCAAGTGGGAAAACCATACCGAGTTTTCCAGCTATACCCTTGCCCGATCCAGTAATCCCAAGGGGCCGTTTTCTGACCCTCCCCACCGATACCTTCCGCAATCCTGGCTACAACAGCTAGCCGGACTACTGATGGTGGCGACTCATCTGCATGTTGAAAAACATGATGGGCAAACCACCGATCAAGAGATGCTGCGCCAGTTTTTCACAGGACAAGTCATCTCCGGCAGTCTTTCGGTTGGGGCCAGAGCCGAAGTTTGGTCGGACTTCCGCATCCAGGCGGATGGTTTTTCGCGCTTTCTTGTTCGGGACAAGAACCTGTTGCACATGCAAACAGGGCGCTTGGCACAGCGTCTGGTAGAAATTGAGACCTACCATACGATCGCCCTGCTGGGTTTTCCCACCGCACAAGTTCATCAACCCAAAATTCGTGAGATCGAGGCTGCGCTCAGTAGCCTGACACAGCAAATGGAATCAGTCGCCACCCCGGATGAAGAACATCTGCTTATGCAGAACCTCATCGCCCTGGCAGCACGGGTGGAAACGATGAGCCAAGCCAGCGGAAATCGTTTTGCTGCGGTGCAGGCCTATTGGCACATCGTACAGGCACGCATTGCAGATATCCGGGAACAACGTATTGAGGGCTACCCTACCATCGCCGAATTCATGGATCGCCGTCTGGCCCCGGCAATTGAATTTTGTCACGCAGTCGATATCCGCCAGAATCACTTAGCCGATCGTATCGCCCACGCCAGTGATCTACTACGAACGCGTGTCAGCATCAGCCAGGAACGGCAAAACTCGGCCATTCTTGCATCTTTGAACCGCCGCGCCAGCGCTCAGCTCAGGCTTCAACAGGCAGTTGAGGGCTTCTCAACTGTGGCCATCACCTATTACCTGATGGGGCTGATCGGTTATCTTGCCAAAGGGTTCAAAATCCTCGGCCTGGGGGTCAATCCAGAACTGGTCAGCGCGGCTTCAATACCGATCGTTGCCATCGCTACCTGGATTGGCGTTCGCCGCCTGCGCCATTCCTTGAGTTCCAGAGCACTTAACGAGCACCTTTAGTTCCAGAAGTACGACGACCTATGAATTTGCTGTAGCGGGGGCTGCGTTCTGGTTTCGCTCATAGACCCGACGCAGCCGTTCCCGGCTATTCGTCAAATGCATGCGCATGGCCGCCCGAGCCGCCTCTGGTTCCCGACGAGCGATAGCATCCAGAATATCTGCATGCTCCCGGTTGGTACGGGTCAGGTAATCGCTGCTGGGTTCTTCGGAAAGTTGTGACGTATCCAGGCGGGTGCGAGGAATTGTAGTTGTGCCAAGGTGGCGATAGAAATCCTCAAAGTACTTGTTGTGGGTGGCCAAAGCAATCTGTAAATGAAACTGGAAATCAGCTTCAACTGATTTTCCCCCTTGCATCAGCTCCTGCTCAAATTCATTGACCGCATTGCGCATCTGCACAAGGTGCTCGTCCTTGCGGCGCAAGGCTGCCAGCCCTGCCGCCTCGGTCTCCAGACTGATGCGCAATTCCAGCATATCCAATACGTCACGCAAGGTCACCACGGCCAAAAGCTCACCCGCAGAAGGCACAGGAGCCAATACAAAGGAGCCGATACCGTGTCGTGTTTCAACCAAGCCTGCCGCCTGCAATCGGGAAATGGCTTCGCGTACCACGGTGCGGCTGACACCATGCTGGGCCATCACCTCAGGCTCAGTAGGCAAACGTTGCCCTGGTTCATAGCCACCATTGCGGATCTGCTCGGCCAGTGTGTCCATAAGATCCTGGGCAAGACTACGCCCAGGCTTGCGTCGCGCTGTGACAATTGGAGAGTCATTCATAATGATAAATAAGGGTAAACGCTTAGTTTCAAATAGTGACGCTCTGATTATAGTGGATACCAAGACATACGACGACATATGAGTCAGAACAATCAATCGCTGGCAAACATGTCGCAAAAAACGATAACCATTGCGCTGAAGAAGTTCTTTCATTCACGAACAAAACTTCCGCATCAGCGCAGGAGACACGAATGCAGGCCAATTCTACCATCGCCAACCGGGCTAATACTCCGGCAGTGCTAGAGATGCAAGTTATTCCCGTCGCCGGGCATGACAGCATGTTGTTCAACCTTTGTGGTGCGCACGCCCCATACTTTACCCGCAACCTCGTATTGTTGAAGGATAGCGCAGGCAACACTGGCATCGGTGAAGTGCCGGGCGGAGAAGGTATTCGGCAGGCGCTGGAGCGCTCCCGCGAGCTGGTGATTGGCAAGACCATTGGCAGCTATAACAGCATATTGAACAGCATCCGCAGCACTTTTGTGAGTGGCCGGGCAGCCAATCAGGCCACCGTGCACAAGGTGACTTCCGAGTCCGAAGCGCGCGTACTCAAGCAACCGCATGAAATCAACCTGCGCATGGACAACGTGATCACCGCCGTTGAAGCAGCGCTGCTTGATTTGCTCGGCCAACACCTTGGCGTACCGGTATGCGAGCTGCTTGGCACGGGCAAGCAACGCAATGCCGTCCGCATGCTAAGCTATCTGTTCTATATTGGTGATCGCACCAAGACAGACCTGCCCTATCTGGCAAATCGCAATGCCAGTCACGAGTGGTATCGCCTGCGTCATGAAGAGGCAACCAGCGTAGAAGGCATCATACGACTGGCGGAAGCCTCCGCCGACTACTACGGTTTTACCGACTACAAACTCAAGGGCGGCGTCATGCGGCCTGAAGAAGAAATTGAGGCTGTGGCCGCCATCAAGAATTGCTTTCCCCATGCCCGTGTGACATTGGACCCCAATGCAGCATGGTCGCTGGCAGAAGCAATTGCAGCGTGCAAGGGTCAGAACCATGTATTGAGCTATGCGGAAGACCCTTGCGGGCCAGAAGCCGGTTATTCCGGCCGTGAAATCATGGCCGAATTCAAACGTGCCACCGGCATTCCTACTGCCACCAACATGGTTGCCACTGACTGGCGCCAATTGAATCACTCTCTCAAGCTGGATTCAGTCGACATTCCCCTGGCCGATCCACACTTCTGGACCATGCAAGGTTCTGTACGTGTGGCGCAGATGTGTGACGAATTCGGACTGACCTGGGGATCTCACTCGAACAACCATTTCGATGTCTCGCTTGCCATGTTCACCCACGCAGCGGCAGCAGCCCCAGGCGAGATTACCGCCATTGACACACATTGGATCTGGCAGGAAGGCCAGGAGCGCCTCACCCGTGAGCCGTTGCGCATCATCAACGGATTGGTGCAGGTGCCAGAGAAACCTGGCTTGGGGGTTGAACCCGACATGGATCGCATCCTGGCAGCCAATGAACTGTACAAGAAGGTGGGCAGCAACGCACGCGACGATGCCATTGCGATGCAATACCTGACCCCAGGCTGGAAGTACGATCCCAAGCAACCCAGCATCGGACGCAAGTAAGCAACTGGAAATGACGCTGGTATGGCGTCAACATAATTGCCTAGGAGGACACAGTGAATTCCACACAAACCCGCGTCAGCGGCGCACCGCGCATCACCGAGTTGCAAGTCGTTCCGGTTGCCGGACAAGACAGCATGTTGCTCAACCTCTCCGGCGCACACGGCCCTTACTTCACGCGCAATATTGTTATTCTGCGCGACAGTGCTGGTAATACCGGTTTGGGAGAAGTGCCGGGCGGCGAAAAGATTCGTCAGACCATTGAAGATGCACGTCCCCTGATTGTGGGCAAAACGCTTGGCGAGTACAACAATATTCTCAATGCCATGCGCAAGGCATTTGCCGATCGTGATACCGGCGGGCGCGGTCTACAAACCTTCGATCTGCGCACAACGATCCATGCCGTTACCGCCGTAGAATCCGCCCTGCTCGACTTGCTTGGTCAGTTCATGAACGTGCCCGTTGCCTCACTATTAGGCGAAGGCATGCAACGTGAAGCGGTGGAGATACTCGGCTACCTCTTTTACGTTGGCGACCGTAACAAAACCACCCTGAACTACCGCAGTGAACCGAATGCTGATAACGCATGGTTCCAACTGCGCAACGAAGAAGCCCTGACGCCAGAAAAAATAGTACGTCTGGCTGAGGCCTCTCGCCAACGCTACGGTTTCAATGATTTCAAGCTCAAGGGTGGCGTGCTGGCTGGCGCAGAGGAAATGGAAGCCATCATCGCACTGCATGAACGCTTCCCCCAGGCCCGTATCACCCTCGACCCCAACGGAGCCTGGTCGCTTGCTGAAGCCATCGAACTGTGCCGCGACAAGCACGGCATACTCGCCTATGCTGAAGACCCTACCGGTGCTGAAAATGGTTACTCCGGCCGCGAAGTCATGGCAGAGTTCCGCCGTGCCACGGGTCTGCCAACCGCTACCAACATGATTGCCACTGACTGGCGCCAAATGGCCCACTCGGTACAACTGCAATCCGTGGATATCCCCTTGGCCGACCCGCATTTCTGGACCATGCAAGGGTCGGTACGTGTGGCTCAGCTTTGCCAGATGTTCGGCTTGACCTGGGGTTCGCACTCGAACAACCACTTTGACATATCGCTGGCAATGTTCACCCACGTGGGTGCTGCAGCGCCGGGCAAAGTCACCGCTATCGACACACATTGGATCTGGCAGGATGGTCAACGCCTGACCAAAGACCCTTATGTGATCAAAGACGGCCTGATCCGTGTACCCAACAAACCCGGCCTGGGCTTGGAAATCGATATGGCCGAATTGGAAAAAGCACATCAGGCTTACAAAAACATGGGGCTCGGTGCCCGGGATGATGCAGCAGCCATGCAGTTCCTGATCCCCGGCTGGACCTTCAACAACAAACGTCCGTGTCTGGTGCGCTGAGCGCCATGCCTTAAGGATATACATTATGAATGATACTCAAAACCCAGTGCCATACACGGCATTCCCAAACCAGTTCAAACGTGATCTGCTTGCGGGCAAACAGCTGATCGGCTGCTGGAGCGCTCTGGGAAGCCCGATCACCACAGAGATTCTCGGTCTAGCGGGCTTCGACTGGATTTTGCTTGACGGAGAGCACGCGCCGAACGATGTACTGTCTTTCATCCCCCAACTGATGGCGCTCAAGGATAGTCCAAGCGCCCCCGTTGTACGCCCGGCATGGAATGACACGGTACTGATCAAGCGTTTGCTGGATATCGGTTTCTACAATTTCCTGGTGCCCTTTGTGGAGTCGGCTGAAGACGCACTACGTGCCGTAGCCGCTACGCGCTACCCTGGCGGAGGCGTGCGAGGCGTATCGGTAGCACACCGCAGCAACCGATATGGCACCGTGAAAAATTACCAACAGATCATCAACGAAAACATTGCGGTAATGGTGCAGATCGAAAATCGTACAGCGGTCGCCAATATCGACGCAATCGCAGCGGTGGACGGCGTTGACTGTCTCTTCGTCGGCCCCTCTGATCTGGCCGCAGGCTTGGGGCATTTGGGTAATGCCCAGCACCCTGAAGTGCAACAGGCGATTGCCCATGTATTTGCCCGTGCCAAAGCCGCAGGCAAGCCCAGCGGCATACTGGCTCCAGTGGAGGCAGAAGCCCGCAGTTACTTGGAAATGGGCGCCAGTTTTGTGGCCGTCGGCAGCGACTTAGGGGTATTCCGCAGTGCTACGCAGGCATTGCGAGACAAGTATCTGTAACACGATAAGATATATCAACTTCCCTCTAGCAGCCTGAAACAGGCTGCATTGAAAATACTAGGAGAGTCGTAAATGAGCAAGATCGGTTTTGTTGGGCTGGGCATCATGGGTACGCCGATGGCAGGGCACCTGATCAAAGCGGGCCATGAAGTCCATCTTTACAGCATTCCAAAGATTCCCGAATCACTGATTGCCGAAGGCGGCAAAGCTTGCAAATCGGGCACGGAAGTCGCACAAAATGCAGAAATCATCTTCATCATGGTGCCAGACACTCCCCACGTTGCTGATGCACTGTTCGGCGAAAACGGCATTGCCGCGGGCCTGAGCAAAGGCAAGATCGTCGTGGATATGAGTTCGATTTCGCCAATCGAAACCAAAGAATTTGCCAAGAAAATCTGTGCACTGGATTGCGAATATCTGGACGCACCAGTGTCCGGCGGCCAAGTTGGAGCGGTTGCGGGAAGCCTCTCGATCATGGTGGGTGGCAAGGAAGAGATCTTCAACAAGGTTCTGCCACTATTCCAACTCATGGGCAAAAACATTACCTTGGTGGGCGGTTATGGTGACGGGCAGACCGCCAAGGTAGCCAACCAGATGATTGTGGCATTGACCATTGAAGCCGTAGGTGAGGCACTGCTGTTTGCCTCCAAGGCAGGTGCGGATCCGGCAAAGGTGCGCCAAGCATTGATGGGTGGTTTTGCTTCATCCCGTATTCTGGAAGTACATGGCGAACGCATGGTCAAGCGTACTTTTGATCCGGGCTTCCGCATTGAATTGCACCAGAAGGACCTGAACCTCGCATTAAGTTCCGCCCGTAAGCTCGGTGTCGCCCTGCCCAATACGGCAACTTGCCAAGAGCTATTCAATACATGTGCGGCCCACGGCGGCAGTGCTTGGGATCACTCTGGCATGGTCAAGGCCCTGGAATTGATGGCTAATTTCGAAATCGGCCAAAAATCCTGATCTACAGCCAGGGAAGGTTTCCTCATGCATATTGATCCGAAATCCGTGCTGCGGGCAATGTTCGATGCAGCCATCGAATCAGCGCAACCTGCACACTGCATTCCGCGTTATCTGCCAAAACCAGGCAAAGGACGCTTGATTGTAATCGGTGCAGGCAAGGCTTCAGCAGCGATGGCTCAGGCTGTGGAAGCGAACTGGAAAGGGCCGCTGGAAGGCTTGGTTGTTACCCGTTATGGATACGCCGTTCCCTGCTCGCGGATCGAGATCATTGAGGCGGCCCACCCTGTGCCCGACGAGGCGGGTATTCATGCCGCCGAACGCATTCTTGCCCTCGTCAGCCAGCTACAAGCAGAAGACACCGTGTTGTGTCTGATTTCGGGCGGTGGTTCAGCCCTCCTGGCTGCTCCACTGCCGGGTATCACGCTGGCGGATAAACAAGCTATCAACAAGGCGCTGCTTGTATCTGGGGCAAACATTGGTGAAATGAATTGCGTGCGCCGCCATCTCTCCGCCGTCAAGGGTGGGCGCCTCGCACGCGCCTGTCATCCAGCCAAAGTGATCACCCTGCTGATCTCAGACGTCCCTGGTGATGTGCCAAGCGATATCGCCTCTGGCCCCACTGTGGCCGACATCACGACCTGCGAAGACGCCTTGGCAATCCTCAAGCGGTACGAGATAGACGTACCTGAGCATGTCCGTTCGATACTGATGTCAGGACAGGGAGAATCAATCAAACCCAACGACCCATGTTTTCAGCATAACGAGGTGCATCTCATCGCCACACCTCAAGCGGCACTGGAAGCTGCTGCAGTTGTGGCCCAGCAGGCTGGCATCACTACGCATATACTGGGCGACTCCATCGAGGGGGAAGCCAAGGATGTCGGCAAAGTCATGGCGGGCCTGGCTCGCCAAATTGCTTTGCGCAAGCAACCCTTTACCACCCCATGCGTACTGCTCTCCGGCGGTGAAACAACCGTAACAGTACGGGGCCAGGGGCGTGGTGGGCGCAATGTGGAATTCCTGCTCTCACTGGGTGTATCACTCAACGGATTGCCCGGTGTTTATGGGCTGGCAGGTGATACCGATGGGGTGGATGGCATGGAAGAAATTGCCGGGGCCTATCTGACTCCAGACTCCCTTGAGCGTGCCTGGGCACACGGGATGAACCCGCGTGACAGCCTTGACAATAATGACGGGCATAGTTTTTTCAGCGCATTGGGTGACTCTGTCATCACGGGGCCAACGCTCACCAATGTCAATGATTTCAGGGCGGTACTGGTACTTGATGCCCCTGCCCTCTCGTACTGAGCAATACATAAAAAAGACACCAAAAAAACAAGGTGTTTGCCACACAAGAGTATCTGTTGCGTAGTCAATACCAAATACATTGACGACGTTCCGACACCCGATAGTCAGGTCATCTGATTATGGGGCTGTCAGCAAATCTTGAGGAGACAAAGATGGAAACAAGCACTGCGATGTTGGCGCAAAAGAAAACCAACGTAAGGTGGATGATCGTAGCCGTTCTATTCATGATCACCGCCATCAACTATGCAGACCGGGCAACCATATCTCTGGCAGGACCAGAAATGGCAAAGGAATTGAAGTTCAACTCGGTAACGATGGGGTACATATTTTCCGCATTCGGTTGGTCGTATGTGATTGCACAATTACCGGGGGGCTGGCTGCTCGACAAGTTCGGGTCAAAAATAATTTATTCTTTTAGTATTTTCTTCTGGTCACTTTTCACACTGCTGACTGGCACGGTCGGCTTCCTCAGTGGCTTGTCTGCCGTGGTGCTGTTATTTGCGCTGCGTTTTTTTGTCGGTGCTTCTGAAGCCCCCTCCTTTCCGGCTAATAGCCGTATTGTAGCGGCTTGGTTCCCTAAAGATGAAAGAGGAACCGCCTCCGCCATCTTCAACTCTGCACAATACGCAGCCACGGTAATTTTTGCGCCGCTGATGGGATGGCTGATCCATACATTCTCATGGCATTATGTATTCACCGTCATGGGTGTACTTGGCATTCTGTTTGTATTCGTCTGGAACAAGATGATCTACGATCCGAAAGATCATCCGATGGCCAATGATGAAGAAGTGGCCTACATTGAGGAAGGCGGCGGCTTGGTCAGCATGGATATGCACATGAAGTCCGGGGCCCCCACAGAAGGCCCCAAACTTCAATATGTCGGCCAGCTGCTCAAGAACAGAATGATGGTAGGCATCTATCTCGCCCAATACTGTATCAATGCACTGACCTACTTCTTCATTACATGGTTCCCGGTTTATCTGGTCAAAGAAAAGCACATGACCATCCTGAAGGCTGGGTTTGTTGCAGCAATTCCTGCCGTATGCGGTTTCATCGGTGGCGTACTCGGTGGGGTTCTTTCGGATGCGATGCTTCGGCGCGGTTACTCTCTGACCGTAGCACGTAAAACTCCCATTGTATTGGGCATGCTGCTGTCTATGACAATGGTGTTCTGCAACTATGTTGAACTTGAGTCTGCAGTCATCTTCTTCATGGCGTTGGCGTTCTTCGGCAAAGGTATTGGCGCCCTGGGCTGGGCCGTGAACTCGGATACGGCACCGAAGCAGATTGCTGGTCTTTCCGGTGGTTTGCTGAATGTTTGCGGCAATATTTCAAGTATCACCACCCCGATTGCCATCGGGTATATCATCGAATCCACAGGCTCGTTTAACGGAGCCTTGGTCTATGTTGGCGTACATGCCTTCATCGCCATGGCCTGTTACCTTTTCGTAGTCGGCGAAATCAAGCGTGTAGAATTGAAGTAAGCCCACATGTTGCGGCATGTCTTGATGGCATGCCGCGATATTTTCTGTATTGATAAGGAAGCTGTTATGCCTTCATCACCACCACTTTTCATCAAGCTCAATGAACGCGACAACGTAGCCATCGTCGTCAATGATGGGGGCCTTCCCGCAGGCACGGTGTTCAGCAACGGCCTACGCACTCTGGAAGCTATACCTCAAGGACATAAAGTCGCCTTGGTCGATTTGCCCGCAGAAGGCCCCGTTTTGCGTTATGGGGTTACCATTGGCTACGCCTTACAAGCGCTGCCTGCAGGCAGTTGGGTCAATGAACAGCGTTTGCGGATGCCTGAAGCTCGCACACTCAACGATTTACCGATTGCAACCATCAAACCAGCACCGCAAGCCCCACTCAAAGATTTCACGTTTGATGGCTATCGTAATCCAGATGGTTCAGTCGGCACACGCAATATACTGGCTATCTCCACTACGGTTCAGTGTGTTTCTGGTGTTGTCGACTATGCCGTACAGCGCATCAAGAATGAACTCTTACCGCAATACCCGAATGTTGATGATGTAATCGGCATTGAGCATACCTACGGGTGTGGCGTAGCGATTGACGCGCCTGATGCGATTTTTCCGATCCGCACACTCCGCAATATCACCCTCAACCCCAATTTTGGTGGTGAGGTAATGATCGTCTCCCTGGGATGCGAGAAATTGCAACCAGAACGCCTCCTGCCACCGGGTTCCATTCCTATAACGCCCGAACGCCTGGATACAATCCAGCTACAGGATGAAAAGCATGTGGGTTTCATGAGCATGATTGAATCGATCATGGACAGTGCCCGCACCCACCTGGAACGACTCAACGCACGAAAGCGCGAAACCTGCTCGGCATCCGAACTGATCGTTGGTGTGCAATGCGGCGGTAGCGATGCATTCTCTGGTGTTACCGCCAATCCGGTTGTGGGCTATGCCACAGATTTGTTGGTGCGGGCGGGTGCCACGGTCATGTTCTCTGAAGTGACCGAAGTACGTGATGGGATCGACCAACTGACTGCACGCGCTTCTACGCCGGAAGTTGCTGAAGCCATGATCCGCGAAATGGCTTGGTATGACGCTTACCTTGCTCAAGGTGAGGTTGACCGTAGCGCCAACACCACACCGGGCAACAAAAAGGGGGGGCTTTCCAATATTGTCGAAAAAGCAATGGGCTCCATTATCAAGTCCGGTAGCTCACCTATTACTGGCGTCATATCCCCAGGCGAAAATTTGCGTCAAAAAGGCATCCACAAAGGATTGGTCTATGCGGCCACGCCAGCCAGCGATTTCATCTGCGGAACCCTGCAACTTGCAGCCGGCATGAACCTGCATGTATTCACCACCGGGCGCGGCACCCCATACGGATTGGCCGCATGTCCCGTTATCAAGGTTGCAACGCGCTCGGATCTCGCCCGCCGCTGGCACGACCTGATGGACGTTAATGCCGGACGCATTGCCGACGGGGAGTCCACCATTGAGGAACTCGGCTGGGAACTCTTCCGCCTCATGCTGGAGGTGGCCAGTGGCCGTAAAACCTGGGCTGAACATTGGAAGTTGCATAATGCCTTGGCACTTTTCAATCCTGCTCCGGTAACCTGATTGTCAAGCGGATCAAGAGAGTAGCCACAGACTGGCTACTCTCCGTCGTCATCCACTCGGTCAGCTATATTCCCCCAGATTCTCCCCTCTTTTAAATTCACTCCTTTACTGGCATTTACGCTATTTCTGTTCCAGATTGATAGCGTCGTACATGAATGCACCACCCAAAACCCTCAAGACTATCTCATTCTTGCCTTTGTGCAACACCCCCTCGGGAATTGTGATGGACTCGTTATGATATTGTCCATTCAGCACACTCCCCCTGTAAATGCTTTTATCATTTGAATACGCGATATCGGCAATCTTTTGGCCATTGACCATTACCGCCAGTTTGGGTGATGCCGGCTTCTGTGTACCGGAACTGCTCGTCGAAGCAAACGCCAGATTGAGAATTCGTGTGCCCACAATCTGCTCTTCTGTATAAAATATTTTCCAATCTCCTGGTTGGGTTTGCGCATAATACCAATCGCCATCTGTTTGTTGCCCAACGTTGAACACCAAGTCCGCAGGCACTTGGTCGGCCCAGTCAACATTCCGTGGCTTCTCTGCAAATTTGAACCCGGCTGCAGTTTTGTCCGCAACTCCAATGTGCCATACATACTTTTTGGCGGCAGGAAGATCAAATTCCCCTAAATGAAATCCATTCTGGTCTATCTTGACCTCGTTTTGCAGAAGAATTCCCTGGTCGTAACCTGTTGCGGAATACACGGTCAGCCAGTAGCTCCCCGGACGCACTGCACTGAGCTTAAACGCGCCATTGGTATCACTGACTGTTGCATAGAGGAATCCCAAGGTTTGCATCTCGGGGTCCCCTGCCTGGGGGGAGAGCACGACATTGAATGCTTCGCCTTGACGGTTGCCAAGTTTGCCATCAACAGTAAATCGCTGTAGCGGGTAATTGGCATCTTGAACCCAGGTAAAAGGCCAACGTTTTTTGATGTATTCAGCATGTTTTCTGGCGTCCGAAATCACGCTGTTTGGCGCCCCCTTGTTCAAATAGACCAGCCACGGGCCGTAGAGTTTCTGCCATCCCGGTGGGGCCATCATGTCCGGGGTACCCATATGCGCGCCAGTCATATAATTGAGAACAATGGCGTCCTGGTGCACCATCAGGTCCTGTTTGAGCGGGCCACCCGAATAGTAGTCGTGATTGACCGGGATGAACCACGCGCCATAACCATTGCCATATGCCCCCCAGAATTCATTTTTACGTTGATAATCAACCAGATTGTATTTTGAATAGGCATAGCCATCGGCCAACCGCCAAGTCTCATCCTGGATAAAAGGCATTTTTTCCAGCTCCCCATATAGTGGGGGCTTGCTGCTGCCTTGAAGCGTATACAAGTGATCGAGTATTGCTGGGTTGAAACGATAAATCGTGCGCAGCTCGCTCACCAGTAGTGGTTCACTGTGCGAATTTTTGGCCAGAACATAGGAATACAGCCCTGGTTCACCCTTTTCCATGATCAGGTGGTACTCAAGATCAAGCTTCCCTTGGCGCTCTATCCAGGCAACATGAGCGCGTTCGGGCTGCTGCTCTATTACTTTCAAACTTTCAGGCTGAAAGCGGGTTACCCCTCTGGAGTTGTAATCCAGATGGAAGCTCCGTAAGCGGCTGGGGTCGCGTCCTGCGCCTGATAGTCGATCAACCAGGTTGACTTCATCTGTCCCCACAACCTTGGCGCTGGCATCGGCGGCAAAATCAAAGTGAGCCAGCCCATTGTCAAGTTTTACCGCCATACCCGAAACCGATAAGATGACATCGCCCTTGTCAGCCCATGTAGCGGATGCGGCGCATATTGCGGCCAAGCCGATCAGCAATTGTTTGGAAATTTTCTTCATAACAGTATAAATATACGCGCAAAAGAGGCTTTGCTACGCGAGCAGTTCAAAGTGGAGATTGCTCTCTTTTTCTGCCACAAGAGTTGGCTGGCTGTCGGCAGAAAGTAAAGTGATACCGCTGGGCGAGCTTGGGCATCTCCGGCCTCCGACCCCGCCTGTGCTCAAACTTGCCACCGCGTATGCAAGATCCTTTCATCGGCACAAAGAAACGCAGGTTCTTGATCGCGTACAATCTATATAGAGTCTTTCGCCTCCTATGCAGATGTATCATGTCTACTATTTGCAACCAACCTGTAGGAGTATGCTGCAGTGCACGAAGTGTCGCTTGTGGAGAGCGTGCTGGACCTGATTGAGGACAGCGCACGGCGCGAAGGGTTCAGCAAGGTCAAGAAGGTGGTGCTGGAAATCGGGCAATTGGCCAATGTAGAGCCTGAGGCCATGGTTTTCTGTTTTGACGTTGTCACGCGTGGCAGCCTTGCTGAAGGCGCGCAGTTGGAAATGTTCCCCAGCCCAGGCTTGGCTTGGTGCACAACCTGCCACAACAGCGTTGAGATTGCCAGCAGAGACATGCATTGCCCACTCTGCGGCGGTTACGCGTTGCAGGTGACAGGCGGGACCGATATGCGGGTCAAGGCCATTGTGGTCGAAGATTAGAGCAATGTAATAGAGGATTCTTATGTGCATAACATGCGGCTGCGGGGGCGATGGAGCCACCTTTGATGCAGGTAGTCATGACCACAGTCACGATCATCACAGCCATGCTCCCGGTGTATCGGCGAGCCGCATTGTGGAGATCGAGCAAGATTTGCTAAGCAAAAACAATGCCTTTGCAGAAAACAATCGGCAAAGGTTGGCTGCCCGGGGATGTTTTGCGCTTAATCTTGTTTCCAGCCCTGGCTCTGGCAAAACGACGCTTCTGGTGGAAACCATCAAACGCTTGCAAGGTCGTCTGGCTGTTTCCGTGATTGAAGGCGATCAGCAGACCAGCCAGGATGCCGAACGTATTCGGGCAACGGGGGCTCCGGCGCTACAAATCAACACGGGCAAAGGTTGCCACCTGGATGCGCACATGGTTGCGCATGCCATGGAAAGAATCCCCGTGCCGGAAGGCGGCGTACTGATGATCGAAAACGTCGGCAACCTCGTGTGTCCGGCAGCTTTTGATCTGGGTGAAGCCTGCAAGGTTGTGGTGCTGTCGGTCACCGAAGGCGAAGACAAACCCATCAAATATCCTGATATGTTTGCAGCGGCTTCGTTGATGATCCTCAACAAATGCGACCTCCTGCCCTACCTGGATTTCGATGTGGAGGCAGCAATTGCCTTTGCCCGGCGTATCAATCCTGGGCTTCAGGTAATCCAACTCTCGGCACGTAGTGGTGATGGCATGCAGGAATGGCTTGACTGGATTGAGAAGGGGGTGGTGTCCGCTCAAGCTACACGCCCTGCCTCTGGCTACGTCCGCGTTTCAGGCACCAGCGCACGCTTTCATCGCTAAAAGCAGGCCTACATGACTCAGCCACACCTTGCAGCGCAACGCATTCGCGTCACCGGCTTGGTACAAGGCGTAGGTTTTAGACCATTTGTATGGCGTGTGGCGAATGAGAATGCGCTCTCCGGCTGGGTACGTAACGACGCCTTGGGGGTGGAGATCCATCTAGAAGGAATACAGGGTGGGCTTGAGCATTTCCGGCACGCACTGCTCAGCCAGACGCCCCCGTTGGCCCGCATTGATGATTTGCACATCGCCTCCACGGCGGTCACAGGATGTACCGACTTCATTATTGACAGTAGTTGCCAAGGCGAAGTCCACACCATGATCGGAGCAGATACCGCCATCTGCCCGGCTTGCCTGGCGGAGATGTGCGACCCAACCGACCGACGGTGGCGGCATGCGTTCATCACCTGCACGCATTGTGGCCCACGCTATACGCTGACGCGTCACCTGCCCTACGACCGTGCTCAGACCAGCATGGCGAGCTTTCCGCAATGCCCAACTTGTCTGAATGAATACACGAACCCGGCTCACCGTCGTTTTCACTCGGAAACCAACTGCTGCCCGGTTTGTGGCCCCCAGTTGCAACTCAGAAATGCACAAGGCGACTTGATTCAGGAGGATCCCATCGCAGCAGCACTGGGTTTGATCCAGACTGGCGGAATCGTTGCCATCAAGGGCCTGGGAGGCTTTCATCTGACCTGCGATGCGCGTAACGCTCAAGCTGTAGCCACATTACGCCAGCGCAAGGCGCGTGATGAAAAGCCTTTTGCCTTGATGGCAGTGAACGCCTCCTCGGTCGAAGATTTCGTTCACACCGCCCCTGCAAGTCTTGCGGTGCTGAATGCGCGGGAACGCCCGATTGTGCTTCTGCCCGCCAAGGCGGGGCATGCAACTGCACTTGCCGGCATCGCCCCAGGGCTGGATTCCCTAGGTATCATGCTACCTTATACGCCAGTGCAATGGCTGCTCTTTCATGAAGCAGCGGGACGCCCGAGTGGTTTGGCATGGACTGAGGCGTGGCAACATCTGCTACTGGTCATGACCAGTGCCAACCCTGGCGGAGAGCCGCTCACCATTGCCAATGATGAAGCTTTTGAACGCTTGGGCGCCATTGCAGATGCATTTCTCGTACATGACCGGGACATCCTGATCCGCTGTGACGACAGCGTCGTCCGCCCTATTGGCAGCACACCGCAATTTGTCCGGCGCGCCCGGGGCTACACGCCGAGCCCGATCCAGTTGCCTGAAAACGGGCCTTCCGTACTAGCCTTGGGCGGCTGGCTCAAGAATACAATTTGCATCACCAGAGACAATCAGGCGTGGGTGTCGCAGCATATTGGTGATCTGGATAACGCAGCCAGTTGCAGCTTTCTAGAAGAAACCGTTGTGCATCTGCAAAATCTGCTGGATGTAGAACCGCAGGCAATTGCACACGATCTGCACCCCGATTTTTACTCCACGCGTTTGGCTCAGCAACTTGCCAGGCAATTCGAAATCCCTTGTTTTGGCATACAACATCATCATGCCCACATTGCGGCCATTGCTGCAGAGCATGGGCACACAGGGCCACTGTTAGGATTGGCGTTGGATGGAGTCGGCCTGGGTGACGATGGCAATGCCTGGGGTGGCGAACTCCTGGCACTGCAAGGCCACACATTTCAACGCCTGGGGCACTTGGCCTCTAGCCCTCTGCCAGGTGGAGATCGCGCAGCCCGCGAGCCTTGGCGCATGGCAGCAGCAGCGTTATGGCAAATCGGACGAGGGGATGAAATTGCCAAACGATTTGCAGCCCTCCCCGCTTCCACACACTTGGGCGAAATGCTAAAGCGTGGCCTCAACTGCCCTCCCACCACCAGCCTTGGCCGCTTGTTTGACGCTGCGGCGGGGCTTCTCGGCATACGGACAATCGCCGCCTATGAAGGGCAAGCAGCAATGGAGTTGGAAACACTGGCTGCCCGCCATGACATGTGCGAAGCTTGGCCGGGTTGGACAATCAATAATGAGGTGTTGGATTTCTCTCGTATGCTGGAGCAACTTGCCGATTGGCGGGGCGATACAGCAGAGGCTGCTGCACGTTTCCATGCTACGCTTGTTGCAGGCATCAAAGCATGGGTTTTGCATGCAACATATCAGAGGCAAGAAAATACCATTGCACTGGGAGGCGGGTGCTTTCTCAATGCAATTTTGAGCCGAGACCTGACCACCGAACTCAGCGCTACGGGTTTGAAGGTACTTTCAGCCCAAGCAATTCCCCCAAATGATGGGGGCTTGAGCCTTGGCCAAGCTTGGATCGCCCTGCGCGCTCTGCACGCCAGGAACTAGTAATTGATCACCGAATGGACAGAAGCATTTAAAGCGGAGGTAGCAACAATGTGTTTAGCAATTCCGGCCCGCGTGGTCGAAATACGTGAAGGCGACCACGCTATCGTCGAACTGGGTGGCGTTCGCAAGGATGCGTCCCTGGCTTTGGTCGATGGCGTTTCTGTTGGTGACTATGTCATACTGCACGTAGGCTATGCGCTGCAAAAGCTTGATGCCAAAGAAGCAGAGATTACGTTGGAACTCTTCCGCGAAATCGCCAGGCAACAAGGGGACGATCTGGAGAAAGTGCTGTGAAGTTTGTTGATGAATTCCGTGATGGTGAATTAGCACGCGGTTTGGCTTCGGCCATTGCCAGCGATGTGGATTCGGGCAAAGAATACCGTTTGATGGAGTTTTGCGGGGGCCATACACACGCCATCTCGCGCTATGGGCTGACAGACCTGCTCCCCACAAACGTCCGCATGATTCACGGGCCGGGATGTCCGGTCTGCGTGCTACCGATTGGGCGTATTGACCAAGCTATATCGCTTGCCTTGGAAAAGGGCGTCATCCTGTGTAGCTATGGCGACACCTTGCGGGTTCCAGCATCCAACGCACTCTCACTGCTCAAGGCAAAATCGCGTGGTGCAGATATCCGTATGGTTTATTCCACCCTGGATGCCCTGCAGGTTGCACGTGACAATCCCACGCGGGAAGTCGTATTTCTTGCCATTGGTTTTGAAACTACGACTCCGCCTACAGCAGTCGCCATCAAAACGGCCCAAGCACAAGGGTTGAATAATTTCAGCATCCTTTGCAACCACGTGCTCACTCCAGCGGCCATGCATGCGATTCTGGCAGCACCCAACGGCGTCGCGCTGGATGGTTTTGTCGGCCCTGCGCATGTCTCCACCGTCATCGGCTCAGCTCCCTATGAGCCTTTCCCTGCGCAATACAAGAAACCCGTCGTCATTGCTGGCTTTGAACCACTGGATGTCATGCAGGCCATCCATATGCTGGTTTTGCAGATCAATGAGGGGCGTGCCGAGGTTGAGAACGAATTTACCCGTGCCGTAACGCGCGAAGGCAACACCAAAGCGCAAGCCTTGGTCAATGATATCTTTGAACTCCGTGACGCGTTTGATTGGCGTGGGCTTGGCAGTGTGCCACTTAGCGCATTGCGCCTGCGCCCCGCCTACCAGCAGTTTGATGCAGAAACAAAGTTCAATCAGCCCTACCATGCAGTAGCGGACAACAAAGCTTGCGAGTGCGGCACGATATTGCGTGGCGAAAAACACCCACGTGATTGCAAGATTTTTGGCACCGCCTGCACCCCAGATAACCCCGTGGGCTCCTGCATGGTCTCCTCTGAAGGCGCCTGTGCGGCACACTACACTTATGGCCGGTTCCGCGTTGTAGCCGGATAAATGCCCTATGAATACAGTCAAAGCAAACTACGTGCGCCCTATCGATTTGCGCAATGGCCGGGTGGACCTGTCTCATGGGGCCGGTGGCCGTGCTATGGCACAGCTCATCAGTGAACTTTTTGCCCGCCATCTCCACAACCCCTATCTCGCTCAGGGCGACGACGGTGCAGCTTTGCCTGCTGCGGCAGGTCGGTTGGTGCTGGCAACGGATGCCCATGTCGTCTCGCCACTATTTTTCCCGGGAGGAGATATTGGCTGCCTGTCGGTACATGGTACCCTGAATGATGTAGCCGTCATGGGGGCAACTCCGCTTTACCTGACCGCCAGTTTCATATTGGAGGAAGGCTTCCCTCTGGCCGACCTGGATCGCATCGTCGCTTCCATGGCAAAGGCTTCACGGGATGCCGGGGTGCCTGTCGTCACCGGTGACACCAAGGTTGTTGAGCGCGGCAAGGCGGATGGTGTATTCATCAGCACCACGGGTTTAGGCGTCTTGCGCGAAGGGGTCTCTCTTTCCGGTGCCAACGCCCAAGTCGGCGACGCGATTTTGGTCTCTGGCCGGATAGGCGATCACGGCATGGCCATCATGTCGGTACGAGAAGGTCTGGCTTTTGATGCGCCCATTGTTTCTGACACTGCAGCACTGCATGGCATGATTGGTGAGTTGCTTGATGAAGTGCCCAAT
Source organism: Uliginosibacterium gangwonense DSM 18521 (assembly GCF_000373965.1). GTDB lineage: Bacteria > Pseudomonadota > Gammaproteobacteria > Burkholderiales > Rhodocyclaceae > Uliginosibacterium > Uliginosibacterium gangwonense. The sequence continues at coordinate 78,943 of NZ_KB892837.1, forward strand.
CTGCATACTTTGAGGGACGCCACACGTGGCGGATTGGCCGCTACGCTGAATGAAATTTGTCATCAATCTGGCGTTGGCATGATGCTTGAAGAGAGCCGGATTCCGGTATCCCCTACGGTGGAAGCCGCATGCGAACTGCTTGGGCTGGACCCACTTTTTGTTGCCAACGAAGGAAAGATCCTCATCATCTGTCCGCAAGAGGATGCAGAGCGGGTGTTGGCGTGCTTGCAAAACCACCCTCTGGGCAGGGAAGCATGCATGATCGGCAAGGTTTGCGCCGATCCGCATCATTTTGTGCAGATGCGTACAGGCATGGGGGGCTCACGCATCGTTGACTGGATGTCTGGCGACCAGTTGCCACGCATCTGTTAGGGGCAAATTGCGCTCCAGAAAATTAATTATTTCCCCCCTCGCATTCTTCTGTGTAGGGCAGGTACAGACGCAATGGGCTCTGCCATGCGCTCTTCAAGCAGTTCCAGAAATACACGCACCTTGGGGGGCATCAGTCGGCGGGTAGCCAGTAGCGCGTAGATCAGCGTTGGTTCGGGATGCAAATGCGGCAACAAGGGGATAATCCTGCCTGCCGCAATATCTTCACGGCAGTAGTTGCGCGCAAGCAGTCCGACACCCACACCAGCGATCACGCCTTGCAGCCGCATGCCGACATTGGGAGAACGCAAGCGGGACACAGGCTGGAATTCATGAACGTGCCCTTCTGTATCCCGTAGACGCCAAAATGCCTCACCGGGGCTGGTCAAACAGGGCATGGCCGCCAGATCGGCCAGATTTTTGGGGTCGCCCGTTTCCTCAAGCAAGCCAGGCGCAGCAAATAGCCCCCTTCCCACGGTATAAACCCGGCGGGCGACCTGTTCAGAGTCGGGCAAAGCACCCACCTGCAAGCAGAAAACAATATCGTAGTTTTCTACCCTCGGATCAGGCTGGCGAGACGACAGATCGCAGTCTATTTCCAGACTTGGGTAGCGGGCAAGCATGCGGTTGATCACATCCCCCAGGCGCAGCAAGCCAAACTCGTAAGGCGCGCTGATGCGCAGGATGCCCTGCGGCGTATCGTCCTGATTGATCGATTGTTGCAAAGTCTCGTGCAGTCGTTCCACCAAGGGGCGCGTCTGTTCAAGCAAATGCACACCCTCCGCACTCAGTCGCAAATGCCGCGTACTGCGCTCGAGCAGGCGCACACCCATCTGCGACTCAAGGCGCCGAATGGTACGGCTGACCGTTGATTTGGGTAGATCCAGGCGCTGGGCCACACGGGTCATGTTGCCCGCCTCGGCTACTTCAAGAAAAAGCGCCAGATCATCAAGTTTGATTGTTTCTCTCATGCAACAAAGTGTTCATCCAGACCCCGTTATTGTAGGCAAAAAATCTACGTAAGATAGGTCTATCTGATTGCTATTTTGAATGCCTGTCGCCATGTCTCATCATCCCCTGCCCGCTCATGAGGTGCCTCGCTGGCTTGGCCATGTGATGGGATTGGTCACAGCGGTCGACTTTCTCTCAAGCCTGAGCGTATTGTTGGCCAGCAGCGAGATACGCGGCGGAATATTCGCCTCCCCCAGCGAGTTCTTGTGGATTCTTACCGTGTACGCGGCGGCGGGGATGAGCATCATCCCCTTGATCGAAAGGGCGGCAAGACGTTGGCACTATCGTAGCCTGATGGCGGCTGGCATCGCGCTTTTCATTGGCGGTGCCATCTGGGCTGCAATGTGCGACAGCCTTGGACAGATGATTTTTGCGCGAATTGTGCAAGGGGTTGGCGGCGGCGGGCTCTTCACCATGTCGCGGGTGTATTTGCAGCTTGCAGTCCCGGCAAAGGAACGCCCTGCTCAACTTAAAGGCTATATGCTGGGAATCTTGGGCTCCACGGCGCCCATGTCCTGGCTCACCACAGAATTGGTACAAGATTATGGTTGGCAGGCAGTCTTCGTACTGCAAGCCGTTTTCGCCTTGTTGGTTCTGCTGCTGGTGTTGTTGTATTTGAAAGCAGAACGTCATACCCCACGTTCATTGGGCGATCTGGACTGGCCCATGGCCTTGAGCTTTTCCCTTGGAATGCTCTTGCTGCTCCACGGCCTCGAAGACATGGAGCTATTGCGCCTGGATGCCCATCAGATTCTGATGTTCATCGTTGCGTTAAGCATGCTGGGCTTTGCTATATGGCGCATACATCAGCATCATGACCCCCTGCTTGATGCCAGAGTCATCAATGGGCGGCGTTATATCGCTGGGCTGGGGTTCTATTGCCTGTACTACCTGATCAATGGCGCAACTTCCTATATTTACCCCTTGTTTTTTGCGGGTGGCTTAGGCTTGCCGCTCACCACCACAGGGGGCCTGCTCTCGTTTGCCTCCTGCGCCACAGTTGTATTGCTGCCACTCTATTTCGCACTGGCTCCAAAACTAGGGGACCGGCGTCGTGTGATTGCAGCAGGTTTCGCCATTGCCGCGATTGCCTTGATCTGGATGGGCACCCGAGCCAGTAGTACAACCGCCTACCAAGCCCTGCTGTTACCCATGGCGCTCAAAGGCATTTTTCCTATTCTGGGAGTCATTCAGATTGCGGGGCTGACTTATAAAGAAGTTCCGCATGAAGACTTCGCCCACGCCTATGCGCTCAAGAATATTGTGCGGCAACTCTCAAACGTGTTTGCCGCAGGCTTGGTCAGCCAGCACTGGCAGAGGCTGAGCGCCGAATACCGCAATGTACTGGTGCAACGCATCGACATATTCAACCCTATCTTCACACATAGCCCCTATGCGCAGGATAGTTCCACCTTGCAACTACTCTCCACCCAGATCGACCAACAGGTCACTGTGCTCGTGGGGAATACGCTCCTGATGGACGTGGCAATACTCTGCCTAATCGGAATTCCGCTGGTCTTGTTGCAAAAACGCCTGCATTGAGCAGGCGTTTTATGGGGCAGCTTTATGACTGGCCTATCAATGCAAGAAAACCGGCTTCATCCAGTACCGGGACACCGAGTGATTCCGCCTTGACCAGTTTGGAGCCTGCGTCTGCACCAGCAACCACATAATGGGTTTTCTTGGAAACCGAACCGCTAACCTTGCCGCCGTGTTGCTCAATAAGCGCACTGGCTTCATCACGACTCATCGTTGGCAGCGTACCCGTCAGCACCAGCGTTTTTCCGGCCAAAATCCCCTCGGTAGAGCTTGCCGCAGCAGGTTCGCTCTCAGGCCAAGTCACTCCGGTGCTGCGCAAAGCCTGTATGACATCCTGATTGTGCGTTTCAGAAAAAAACTGCACGATGCTTTGGGCCACCACAGGGCCAACATCTGAAACCTGGAGCAAGACGGCCTCATCGGCGACCAGCAGGGTTTCGAGTTTACCGAAGTGCCGAGCCAGATCCTTGGCCGTCGTCTCCCCCACGTTGCGAATCCCCAGGCCAAAAATGAATCGCGCCAGCGTAGTTTGCTTACTCTTTTCGATGGCCTCGCAAAGATTCTGCGCCGAACGCTCACCCATGCGTTCAAGCTGGCTGAGTTTCTCGACGGTCAGCGCATAAATATCCGCAGGCGTTTTGACCAGATCGGCATCCACCAGCTGATCCACTATCTTGTCACCCAAGCCTTCGATATCCATGGCACGGCGATGAGCAAAGTGCAGCAGCGCCTGTTTGCGTTGTGCCTGACAATACAATCCACCCGTGCAGCGCGCCACCGCCTCGTCTTCGCTCTTGGCAATATGCGAATCGCAAATCGGACACGCTGTTGGCATAATAAACTCACGCTCACTGCCGGTACGCTTTTCGGGCACAGAGGCAACCACTTCAGGGATCACATCCCCTGCACGGCGGACAATCACCGTATCTCCAATCTTCAGGTCTTTGCGCCGGATTTCATCTTCGTTATGCAAAGTTGCATTGGTAACAGTCACCCCCCCCACGAATACCGGCTTGAGGCGAGCCACTGGGGTGATCGCCCCTGTGCGGCCAACCTGAACTTCGATATCAAGCAGTTCCGTCAGTTCTTCCTGTGCAGGGTATTTGTGAGCAATCGCCCAGCGTGGCGCACGCGACACAAAACCCAATGTTTCCTGCAACGCAAAGCTGTCGACTTTGTAGACCACCCCATCAATATCAAACGGGAGCCCATCACGCTGCGCCTCAATGCTGCGGTAATAACCAAGTAAGCCGTCAGCGCCTTGCACGGTAGCCCTCAGTGAGCAAACCGGAAAACCCCACTTGCTCAAGGCTGCCATGGTCTCGCTATGAGATTGGAGCGCCGCCGCGCCTTCCAGGCGAACCACCGAATAGGCGAAGAAACTCAGGGGGCGTTGTGCTGTAATGCGGGAATCAAGCTGACGCAGGCTGCCTGCGGCAGCATTGCGCGGATTGGCAAAAGTCTTTTCCCCACGGGCGGCTTGGCGAGTATTGAGATCAGCAAAGTCCTTCCGGAACATCAAGACTTCACCACGCACCTCAAGCACGCTGGGTAAATCGTCCCCTTGCAGGCGCAAAGGGATGCCGCCAATGGTGCGCAGATTCTGGGTAACATCCTCACCACTCATCCCATCGCCACGGGTTGCCCCTTGAACAAACAAACCATCCTGATAGATCAGGGTGATGGCCAGGCCATCGAATTTGGGTTCAGTGGCGTAAGTAAGGTTCTCTTGCTCCAAGCCTTCACGACAACGCCTATCAAACGCAATCAGGTCTTCTTCACTGAAGGCGTTGTTGAGCGAAAGCATGGGCACCGCATGCGTGACTTCTGAAAACTCTGGTAGCGGCGCCCCCCCTACGCGTTGCGTAGGGGAATCTGGCCGGATCAATTCCGGGTGCGCCAACTCAATGGCTTGCAGCTCACGAAACAGGCGGTCATATTCCGCATCCGGCACCGAAGGGTTGTCGAGTACGTAATATGCATGCGCGTAGCGGTTGAGCGTGGCACGCAAAAACTCGGCACGCTCCTGATCTTGACGGGGAGATGAATTATCCATCCGCCGATGATAACCGAGAAGAATAGCTAGGCAAACAAGCGCAGCGCCATCGGGCTACCGGCAGGAATTGCCTGACGCTCCATCTGCAATTCGAATTGATATATCTGGCTACGGATCAGGCTGATCGAGCGTTCAGACAAGGGGACATTGTTGTCGTCCACCAGCACGCCATCCAGCGCATCCGCCAGATGCTGGGCAAATGCGATCATCCGGTCAAAGGTATGTGCGGGGTTGAGCGTGCGCGGAATATCCAGACTCAATACCACGCCTTTTGACTGAAGATGCCGCAACTGTTCTGGTGTAAATGGCAATGGCTCCAGATTGGTAAGCGTGAATTGCACATTCCCCACTTCATCGCGTTGATGATAGGCACCATCCGAACCCAATACCAAACCAGCCGCTTCGGCCAAACCGCGCAATTTGGTCCCTACAAAGGGGACTGAGCTTGCCACCAGATTGATGGCGATCTGGATGTCCACGTCTGAGCAGAATTTATCCAGGTCCCCTGCGCGTTGCAGCACCTCGGCACGCTGCGGCAATCGGGGAACAGCCAGGAACTGGTCGCAGACACGCTGCAACTGCGTATAGAACCGCTCCAGTTCATTGTTGGCGATGCAGCCCTGGCGGTCTGCCAATTGCAGCGTAACCTGGGCACGGTTCAGGCTTCCAGGAGTATGGGCATCAATCTCGATCCACTGGTTCTCGGCATCATCCCAACCATACCAGTGCAAGGACCGGGCAAAGCCGGACATGACTTCAAGCTGAGCAGCAAACAGCGCAGAGCATGACACCCCTGCTGGCGCATCGATTGCCACAACACAGTCGATCATATGCTCGTCGCCGGGCAGCTCCGGCTGTGTAGCACGAGCAAGCACCGGGCGTGGCGTGTTCGCCGTGCCCGCACTTGCCATTCCTGCGGCCGCAGGGCTCCGTGGCAAACCAGGCTCCATGCGCCCACCGGGAGCAGGGGGAATGCTGGGCTCGCCGTTATCATCAAGCAGCACGTCGTGGTGCGTGGAGCGGAAAGCCTGTTCTGCGTGCTTGCGCGAACGACGATCCTGATAAAAATTGAAAATCAGCACGCCAACAATTGCCAGCACACCAAGGCAAATCAATCCAAACTGCAATTCATTTCCAGACATCATGGGTGGTTGCTTTGCTGTAATTTATACGCATGAAACATTTCGCTGATTATCGCATTATGCGGCCACTGGTTGGGCAAGCTTAAGCGCTTCTTCCATATCTACCTCAACCACGCGTGAAACGCCTTGCTCCTGCATGGTCACACCAACCAACTGTTGCGCCATCTCCATCGTAATCTTGCTGTGGCTGATGAACACAAACTGGGTGACTGCAGACATGTGTTTGACCATGTCGCAATAGCGCTCGGTGTTCGCATCATCCAACGGCGCATCAACTTCGTCCAGCATACAGAAGGGCGCAGGATTGAGCTGGAACATTGCAAACACCAGCGCGATGGCCGTCAATGCCTTCTCACCGCCAGACAACAGGTGGATGGAAGAGTTTTTCTTCCCTGGTGGGCGGGCAACGATATTAACCCCAGAGTCCAGAATTTCTTCGCCAGCCAACACCAATTGGGCTTCGCCACCGCCAAACAGACGAGGGAACAGTTCACCGAAGTGGCGATTGACCGTCTCATACGTGGTTTTGAGCTGCTCGCGGGTGTCCTTGTCGATCTTGCGGATTGCGCTCTCAAGGGTATCAATGGCCCCCATCAAATCTTCGTACTGCGCATCTAGGAAGCGCCTGCGTTCCCGGGCGGCCTCCAGTTCGACCAGTGCAGCAAGATTAACTGGCCCCATCTCGGCAATCTCGCGTGTCAGGCGTGAAACTTCCCGGCTCAGGCTGGTTTCCTTCACATCCGCCATCACTGCGGGTTCCAGCGCAATAACGTCCGCTCCCAGCTCACCCAGGCGCTCCCGTGCCTGATCACGGGCAAGCTCCGCAGCCTGGCTTTGCAGGCGCATCTCGTTGATTTTATCCCGCATGGGCCCAAGCGCCTGGTCAAATCGCACCCGATTTTCTTCGAGTACGCGCAAACGCTGTTGTGCTTCTTCCAACTCTTCACGACGGGCGTTCAGAGCCTCTTCACGTTGATGACGCAAATCCAGCGCTGTCTGCAAAGCGGTTTGAACCGAGCCTTCATCCAAGGAGCCTTGTTCCTGACTCAAACGTGCCTGCTCAACTGCATTCTTTTCACGCTCACCCACCATCAAGGCAAGGCTGCGCTCTATATCCCCAAGCTTGACTTCGCTTTCGCGCACCGCAAACTCGGCCTCCTGGCGTTGCCGCTGAATGCCCGCATGGGCTTCCCGCACGGCGCGCAAGGCCTGTTCACTTTCATCGACTTGCCGCTGTGCATCCTGAACCTGCTCGAAGAACAGTTCCATCTGTGCTTCGGCTTCCGCCCCGGCCAGTTCCGCCTCAGCCTGATGAGCTTGCTCCAGGGTTTCTTGCGTGGCCAGTTCTGCCACCTCACGCGCCAATTGAGACAGGCGCTCCTCATGTCGGGCCTGTTCCTGTTGGGCTTTGACGAAATCAAGCGTGCGCTCATGTAGACGGGCTTGCGCCTGTTTGACACGCTGGCGGGATTCAGCCTGCTCATCCTGCAACGCTCTGAAGCGTCTGTCAGCCTCGGCAAGTGCCTCTTGCGCCAGTGCCAGCGCCTCTTCGGCTGGCACCAGTTCAGCTTCCAGTGCATCGATCTCCCGTTGTCGTTCAAGCGCGCCATGTGTTCGCGCATCCGGCGCAAACAGCGTCAAGGCACCCACTGACAAAGCCTGCCCGCTCCGGCTCACCAGAGTTACGCCAGGAGGAAGGTTCTGCCCGCTTTGCAGCCAGGAGTCCAGATCATCCACCGCGTAGAATCCGTTGAGCCAGTAACGCAGGTGCATCGCAATATCTTCACGCTCACAACGAACCAGACTAAACAGACTGCGTGCGGTGAAATGGGGGGCGGAAGGCGGGGGCACATCTTCCAACGGACGCAAGAGCACTATATTGGCGGGGCTGGCCTGTGCCAGACTCGCAGCAATATGCGCATCATCCAGTGGCCCCAACGCGGCTACCCGTTCCCGCAGAATGGATTCAACCGCCAACTCCCATCCGGCCTCCACATGCAGGCTCTGCCACAGAGGCGATGCGCCGTCCAAGTCCTGCGACTTCAGCCAGTCCCCCAGGTCCCCTTGCCCTTGCAGGCGTGCCTGCAAACCACGGAGCGCATCCAAGCGGGCATGGCGCTGGGTCAGATCCTTGCCTAATTGCTCAGTCTGCTGGCGAACCTGCCGCAAGTGGTCCAAAGCCTGTTCGCTCTGTTCCTGCAAAGCCTCGCAACGGGCTTCTTCTTCGTGCTGATGGGCGCTGAGCCCGGCCACTTCACCTTCCAGTGTTGCCAGGGCTTCCTCGTCCGCAGGATTCAAGCCCTGCCGCTCACCCTCCAGGCGCTCCCGTCGCTGAGCCAGACTCTCCAGCGCACGAGCGCTGGCAGTACGTTTGGCCTCAGCCACCCGAACTTGCTGCTCTGCCTGGGCGTGACTACGGCGGCGGATTTCCAACTCTTCACGCGCTTGTTGCCAAAGTGCCTCAGCCTCAGGTACGCGGAATTCGCTCTCACCCACAGAGTCTTGAACCACCTCTAGGCGCCCCAGCGCAACAGCGCGGCGTTCTTCCCAAACAGCCTGTTCCTCATGCAACCGGGCTTCACGATCCCGCCACTGCGCCTCTTCGGCCAGCAACTGTGTGCCACGTTGGCTTAACCGGGCATGGGTATCGCGCAAGGTCTTGATTTCGCTCTCAACACGGGAAACTTCAGCGGAAATGGCGTAAAAATCCCGTTGCGCGGCGTTAAGCGCCTCACTGAGTACCTGCTGATGCTCACGCGCCACGATGAGTTGATGATCCGTTTCATGCAGGCTGGCACTGGATGCCTCAATGGAGGCAGCCAGATTGATCACAACATCATGAAGCTTTTCCAGTTCCTGTTCGGCCTGGGTGTGCTTGAAACGCCAGAGCAATACCTGGCGCTGCCCCAGGCTTGAAGATAGGTCTTTGTAACGCCTAGCCAATTCAGCCTGACCAAAGAGACGATCAATCTGTAGCCCCAACTCAGCCCGGATGTCCTCTACACGGGCAAGGTTGTCGCGTGCATCAGAAAGCCGCCCCTCTGTCTCGCGGCGACGTTCCTTGTATTTGGTGACACCTGCAGCTTCTTCCAGAAAGGCCCGTACATCCTCTGGCCGAGCCTCGATCACCCGGGAGATCATGCCCTGCTCAATGATCGCGTAAGCACGCGGCCCCAGGCCAGTCCCCAGGAACAGATCAATCACATCCTTGCGGCGCACCCGTACATTGTTGATGTAGTACTCGGAGTCCCCATTGCGGTCGACCACCCGCTTGACCGAAATCTCAGCATAGGTTGACCACTGCCCTGCGGCGCGACCATCAGCATTGTCGAACACCAGTTCCACGCTGGCACGCGAAACCGGTTTGCGCGTGTTGGAACCTGAGAAAATCACATCCTGCATGGATTCGCCACGCAGCGCCGAGGCGCGGGATTCCCCCAACACCCATCGCACAGCGTCGATCAGGTTGGATTTGCCACAGCCATTTGGGCCGACGATGCCTACGAGTTGGCCCGGGGTCATGACTACCGTCGGATCTACGAAGGACTTGAAGCCGGCGAGTTTGAGTTTTGAGAGTCGCACGTCAGCTACAGGGTGAATCAAGAAATTGAAAAAACCGCCGGATTAGCGGGTCGGAGAGTCCCGACAGGCGGGCTATAATACCATCCCATTGCCACAGGCTTCCCCTTCACTGACTGCCGGGCAGGCATAATACCTGCTGGAACTGATACTCATACCATCATCGTGAATCCCCGCCTCGATCTACTTCACCCCTACCCCTTTGAGAAGCTGCGCAAGTTGTTCGCTGGTGTCACGCCTGCCGAGCAGCGCCCTATCCGCCTGTCGATCGGGGAGCCGCAGCATGCCACACCTGCCTTGATCACCCAGGCTATCAGCGATTCGTTCGCTTCGCTCTCAGCCTATCCAAGCACCACAGGTAATGACGCGCTAAGGCAAGTCATCGCCGAATGGCTGAAAAAGCGCTATGCCCTGAAGTCCCTGGATTTTGCCACCGAGGTCTTGCCGGTCAATGGTTCGCGTGAGGCCTTGTTCTCCTTTGCCCAAGCGGTGATTGATGGTTCCAAACAGGACGCGCTTGTGGTTTGCCCCAACCCCTTCTACCAGATCTACGAAGGCGCAGCACTGCTGGCAGGCGCACGTCCGGTATTTCTCAACCAGACGCCGGAAAACGGTTTTGGCTTTGACTGGGATTCGCTCGGTGACGCCTATTGGGCCAGGGTACAACTTCTATACATCTGCTCCCCCGGCAATCCGACTGGAAGGGTGATGAGCCTGGATGAATGGAAGGCGTTATTTGCACTTTCCGACAAATATGGCTTTGTGATCGCTGCGGACGAATGCTATTCCGAGATTTATTTCGACGAGTCGCACCCTCCTCTCGGTGCGCTGGAAGCCGCACAGGCCTTGGGGCGGGATGGCTATCCCCGCTTGGTCGTATTCTCCAGCCTATCCAAACGCTCCAATGTGCCGGGCATGCGCTCTGGCTTTGTGGCCGGGGATGCAAAAGTGCTGGCGGGTTTTCTGCGCTACCGTACCTACCATGGGTGCGCCATGGGTGGGCCGATCCAGGCTGCCTCCGTTGCTGCGTGGTCAGATGAAGTGCACGTACGCGAAAACCGCGCACTGTATCGTGCAAAATTCGAAGCCGTTGTCCCCATCCTGCAACCTGCGCTCGGCACCACGATGCCTGATGCGGGCTTTTACCTGTGGGTACGCGTACCAGGGGGCGATGATGCGGACTTTGCCTGCCGTCTTTTGGAACACGCCAACATTACGGTTCTACCGGGCCAGTTCCTGGCTCGGGAAGCCCGTGGCGTCAACCCTGGTCAGGGATTTGTGCGCATCGCGCTGGTGGCCCCAGTGGCCGAATGCGTGGAAGCGGCACAACGCATGGCCCGCTATCTGGACTAACTTGCAACCGCACGAAAGTTAGTCTTGTTTTCACACTACTGCTTGTAAACAACAGGAACAATCATGCATCAGCACGCTTTGCAGCCCATTATCGAAGCCGCTTTTGAACGCCGCGCCGACATTACGCCCACGTCGGTTGACAGCGATCTGCGCCTGGCCATCGACCAAGTTCTTCACGAACTGGACAATGGCACACTCCGCGTCGCCGAAAAAATCAATGGCGACTGGGTCACGCATCAGTGGCTGAAAAAAGCCGTTCTGTTGTACTTCCGTTCGCACGACAATGAGGTCATGCAAGGCGGGGACGCCCGTTTCTTCGACAAGGTTCCGACCAAATTTGCCGATTATTCCGAGCAAGCCTTCCGTGATGGCGGCTTCCGTGTGGTCCCCAATGCCGTTGCGCGTAAGGGCTCGTTCATCGGCAAGAATGTCGTGTTGATGCCATCCTATGTAAATATCGGTGCTTACGTGGATGAAGGCACGATGGTCGACACCTGGGCCACTGTGGGTTCTTGCGCTCAGATCGGCAAAAACGTACACCTGTCTGGTGGCGTTGGGATCGGCGGCGTGCTGGAGCCACTGCAGGCCAATCCCACCATCATCGGTGACAACTGCTTCATCGGTGCGCGCTCCGAAGTGGTGGAAGGCGTGATCGTGGAAGACAACGTGGTGATCTCGATGGGTGTGTTCATCGGCAAGAGTACTAAGATCTATGACCGTGAAACAGGGCAGATCCACTATGGCCGTGTTCCTGCGGGCTCTGTGGTGGTATCCGGCAACCTGCCTTCGGCTGACGGGAAATATTCGTTGTACTGTGCAGTGATCGTCAAGAAGGTGGATGCGCAAACGCGTTCCAAGACTTCTATCAACGAACTGCTGCGCGACTAAAATCAAAATCAGAGGGGGCACAAAAAACCCCCTCATGCTGGAGAAATGGGAATGATTTTTGACAAGCTGTTTCAGCTCATGGCAGACCGGAAGGCCTCAGACATTTTCGTCTCGGCCGGAACGCCTATTCATATCAAGATCAACGGCGTCATCCTTCCCATCAACCAACAGATCATGGAACCCGCGCTCATCAAGCGCATGGCGGATGAATTGCTCTCGCCCGAACAGGCTGCCCGATTTGAAAAAGATCGGGAACTGAATATTTCTTTTGGCCGCCGTGAGCTGGGCAACTTCCGGATCAATTTCTTCTGGCAGCGTAGCAGCATTGCCATTGTGGTGCGGTATATTCAGGGGGAAATCCCTGAACTGGCGAAACTCAACCTGCCCTCGGTCCTTTCCGAGATCATCATGGAAAAGCGTGGGCTGGTGCTGGTGGTAGGGGCGACAGGTTCAGGGAAATCCACCACCATTGCATCAATGCTGGATTACCGCAATCAGCTCGTCCCTGGTCACATCCTGACCGTGGAAGACCCAATCGAGTACCTGTTCCAGCACAAGCGCTCATTGGTCAACCAGCGTGAAGTCGGATTTGACACCCACGGTTGGTCCGAAGCACTGAAAAACGCCATGCGTCAGGCGCCAGACTGCATCCTGATCGGTGAAATCCGCGATCTGGAAACCATGAAGGCGGCAATCTCCTATGCCCAATCGGGGCACTTGGTGCTTGCCACCCTGCATGCCAACAACGCCCACCACGCGTTGAACCGGATCAGCAGCTTCTTCCCGCTGGAAAACCGGCCATTGCTGCACTTGGACTTGTCTGTATCCTTGCGCAGTATCATCTCGCAACGCTTGGTAAAGAAACCCGATGGCACCCGGATTCCAGCGGCCGAGATCATGATGAACACCCGTCTGATAGCCGAACTGATCGAAAAAGGCGCCTTTAACGAGGTGCGTGAAGCCATGGAAAAATCACTAGCGCCTGGCTCACAGACTTTTGAACAGGATCTGTTCCGCCTGTATCGCGCGAAAATTGTTACCCTTGAAGAAGCGTTGGCCAACTCGGATTCGCCCACCAACTTCTCCTGGTTGGTCAACAATGCGCCTCCCGAAGGTGAAGAAGCGCCAAAAGGCACACCGGAGCAGCAAACCATGGTTGATTTCGAACCTGCCGAACCTGATGGTGCATCGTTCAGTTCTTTCAGCTTCAATATGGATGAAGATGAAGCCCAGAACGCTTGAGTTGCCATCAACTTGAATTCACAGGCGGCCCACTGAGCCGCCTTTATTATTTACCCCAGCCATTTTCATCCAAAATTGGAGTCAGCATGCCCTCCCATGAACACTACGAAGACGAACACAGCCATTCTCCACTGGATGAACTGGTGACGATCAGGGATCTCGTTCGCTATGCAGTGAGCTGTTTCAACCGTGCCGATCTGTACTTTGGACATGGCAACAGCAACGCCTTCGATGAGGCGGTGTACCTCATCCTGCACACACTGCATCTACCGCTGGATACCCTGGAGCCCTTTATGGATGCCTGCATACCGGGGGACGAGCGCGCAGAGGTGTTGGATGTGATCCACAAACGCGTTGAAACCCGCCTGCCTGCCGCCTACCTCACCAATGAAGCCTGGCTTGGCAGCTTCCGTTTCTACGTGGATGAACGCGTAATCATCCCGCGTTCTTTCTGTGCAGAGCTTTTGGAAGATGGCTTCTCGCCATGGATTCAAGACCCGCAGGATGTGCGCTCGGCGTTGGATCTATGCACGGGCAGCGGGTGTCTGGCAATCTTGCTGGCGCACTATTTCCCCGAAGCCAAAGTTGATGCGATTGATGTTTCTCCAGATGCCCTGGAAGTTGCACGGATCAACGTGGATGAATATGGCCTGCAGGATCAGATCCGCCTAATTCAATCCGATGTATTCCAAGCACTTGGAGATGAGCAATACGACCTGATTCTCAGCAATCCGCCCTATGTGACCGATGATTCAATGGCAAATCTGCCAGAAGAATACCTACGTGAGCCACGGCTGGCCCTGGCTGGTGGAGTGGATGGTCTGAGCGTGGTCAGAGAAATCATCGCCCAAGCACGGCAGCATTTGACCGAATCTGGCATTCTGGTTGTGGAAGTAGGCCATAACCGCGATCTTGTAGAGGCCGCTTTCCCCGATCTGGATTTTGTCTGGCTCACCAACGCCAGCGAAGAGGAAAAGGTATTCCTGCTACGTGCAGACCAGCTTCCTGCAGCCTGAACGCCCCACGCCTGATACAAGGGGTGCCGGATGGCGCCCCTTTTTTATTTCGAAATATGAAGGATGCTTTGCATAGGCCGCCTGACTACCGTTGGTAAGACATTTATCTCCCTTTGTATCCAAACCTAGTTCTTTTGTCGTAATCTTTCGGCATGGTCAAGGGAAATTGTGCTCAATCCTCACCTCTTTCTGTCGATATAACCCCTTGTACCGGTTATTACAGGTTTTCAAGCATGGCTACAGAACGACCAATACTGTTGGTAGAGGACAATCCTGACGACGAGGCGCTTACGTTACGAGCGCTCAGCAAAAACCGGATTTCCAATGAAGTAGTGATTGCCCGAGACGGTATCGACGCCCTGGACTACCTGTTCGGCACCGGCAAGCATCTGGATCGAGATACCACTCAATTGCCCGCCGTTGTATTCCTCGACCTCAAGCTACCGCGTCTGGACGGTCTGGAAGTGCTGCGCCGCATCCGTGCTGATGAGCGAACAGCCCTGCTGCCAGTTGTAGTCTTGACCACCTCACGAGAAATTCAGGATATCCAAGAGGCCTACCACATGGGGGCCAACAGCTATATCCGCAAGCCGGTAGACTTCGAGCGCTTTCTGGCAACAGTCGGGCAGCTTGGGCAGTACTGGCTGTCACTCAACGAGCTGGCGGAAACCTGATTTGGCATAGGGGAGAAGATGGCTACGCACTGTGCACAGCCCTCCCCCATCTCCTCTGATTCAAGGCTTGGGGATCAAATCCACAACATTGCGTCCCCCGACTCGCACCACCGCAGTGGATACGCCCCCGTCTTCCGACCCGACGGGCTCCACGGCCACTGCGCCGGCATCCAACACCTTTTGCAAGCGTTGCTTGGCCATTTCACTACTATCAACGCCAGATAGGCCAGAAACGCGGAATTTCCGTCCCTGGAAGAAAAATGTCTCACCATCAACTGCATAAGCACGCTCTGGCACCGTGCGCGCCTTGATCTCGGAAGTCTTCTCGCCATCTCCTCTTTGGAGCGCAGGCTTGTTCAGGTCGGTATCCTGAATCGGACTCTTCAACGCGGGCTCTTCAGCCGCACATGCCCTGGAAGCCTTGTGGTGACGACCACGCCGAGTACGGGCAGACCGACAGCTTGATGTATTACCCTTGGCTTCCGTAACGGATTTGCCACTAGATTTTCTTGATTCTGCACGGGATTTGGTGCCCGTCTTCTCTTTCCTGGCAGTTTTGGAGGCAGTCTTCTGCTTACTTGCCTGGGCATGGGATGCTGCATGATGGGTCTTGGCCACCACAACCAGTGGCTGGGCACACAGCCCGGAAGCGATAACAGCCAACAGCAAATACTTGAATCGTTTCATCCTGTTCCTATCCTGAACTCAGTCCTGGCTCTGTTGGGGGTATTGTCTCATTGAATGCCCCTTCCTTCATAAACGTGTGAATTTCATGCGCGATTTTGAAAGCAATGCGAAAATCACACCTTTGGAACAAAGACTGAAATGTACCAATGATCAAGGTCTACGGCATCAAACAATGCAGCACCATGAAAAAAGCCTTTGATTGGCTGGCTGCCAACAATCTCCCCTATGAGTTTCACGACTATAAAAAGTTCGGCATTTCCCATGAGCAGATCAAGCTTTGGGCCAAGCAGCTCGGCTGGAAAGTGCTGCTCAATACCAAAGGTACGACTTGGCGCAAGCTCCCAGAAGCCGTTCGGGACGGCATTTCCGAGGAGACCGCCCTGCAACTGATGCAAGAACAACCCAGTCTGATCAAGCGCCCTGTCATTGAAGCAGGAGGGAAGCTTTGGGTAGGCTACGACGAGGCACAACTTGCCCGTTTGCACAAGGAGGCACAATGAACGACGCCATCCATCGTTTCCTGTTGGAAGACCTGGATATTCGCGGTGCGATTGTCCAGATCGACACAGTGTGGCAAAACATCCAGGCTCAGCGACATTATCCGCCAGTGGTCAGCGAGTTGCTCGGCCAAATGTGCGCGGTTTCTGCCTTGATCGCGGGAAACCTCAAACAACCTGGGCGACTGACCTTTCAGTTGAGGGGGCATGGCGACATCTCGATACTGGTCATTGATTGCTCTGAGACACTGAACCTGCGCGGCTATGCCAAACATGGTGATCTGCCGGATGGCGCAGCCAACGCCGGGGCATTGCTGGGCGACGGGCAGCTTCTGATGACGCTGGATCATGCTGATGCGCGCCAACCCTATCAGAGCTATGTGCCGATGGAAGGCCACAGCATTGGTGAAATCTTCCAACATTACCTTGTGCAATCGGAGCAGCAGCCTGCCATCCTGATTTTAGCCGCAGATAGCAAGCGCGCCAGTGGCGTGTTCCTGCAGAAACTCCCCGGGGCAGACCTTAAGGATGAGGATGGTTGGAACCGCGTCGCACTGTTGGCGCAAACCATCAAGCTAGAAGAATTGCAAAGCCTGGATGCCATTGAATTGCTCCGCCGAGTATTTGCGGAAGAACGCGTCCGGGTATTTGAACCCAAGGCACTTCAGCACAACTTTCCGCCGGATTGGGAGAAGATCCGTGACATGCTTCGCAGCGTAGGCGAAACCGAGGTGCTTGCCATCTTGGCAGAACATGGCGAAGTGCTGGTCCATGATGACATATCCAACCACAGTTACCGGTTCTCAGAGGAAGAAGCACGAGCCCTCTTCCAAGACAAACCAACGCTGCATTAAGCTAAAAACCATGCAAAAGAGGGAGGCTGCATGCCTCCCTCTTTTTCGTAAACTGACCTGGATTACTTGATTTCCCGTAGCTCCAAAGGCGTGTCATCATGGTCCCCGTGAGGGTGATGCTCATATGCCTTGATGTACACCTGGTCTGACTGCTTGATCAGACGCTGGGGCGCTTTGGCATTTCTGCACTGTGTATCTTCGCAGTAATACACCAAAGCCCGTTTAAGCTTGGAGAACAGGGATGCATCCAGATGGAAACCCTGCCCTTCCAGATACGCCTCGACCCCGCGCAGCGTGTGATGGGCTAGATCATAACTGATCCGTACACCGCACCCGGTATGTGTCTGGGCTACGCCCAAGCCGGGGATTCTGGACAGCAGTTCCACGGCTCGTTCTGCCTGCCCTGGCGGCAACACCGAGAAGCGGATTTCTTGACGACGCAAAGCGTCGTCAAGAATGTCCTCATGGTGATGATTGCGGCCAGCCATGCGATAAGCTGTTTCACGACGCATCATGCTCACACCTCCATCCAGATAGAGCGCACCACCACCCCGAGCCAGGGGCCGTTATCTACATTATGGCTTATCTCCAGCAGGAGTACTTTGGCTGGCTGCAACTGGCACCACAGCAACCGGCAACCCCTTGAGCAGATTCATGGCCTGTTCCAACTGATAATCACCTTTGCCACCGAATTCGTAACGAACGCTTTCGGTTTCACCCTTTTCCTTGTCCTTCTCCTTGCTTGAGGGCTTGGACTGGCTGGGGGTTGCCGCAGGCGCCGAACTACTTGGATCATTCGGGTTGGCCAAGTGGTGGCTCAGGTCAGCCTCACGAAGGTACACATCAGCCCCGCTGCCATTGGGCGACTCATCCACAATATAGTCAGGCACAATCCCCTTCGCCTGAATCGAACGACCGGTGGGCGTGAAGTATTTGGCCGTGGTGATCTTGATCCCGGTCGTGCTGGAGATAGGTAGAATCGTCTGGACAGAGCCTTTGCCAAAGGTCTGGATACCCAGCACCTTGGCACGCTTATAGTCCTGCAGGGCCCCCGCCACGATTTCAGACGCGGAGGCAGAGCCACCATTGACGATCACCACCATCGGCACATTCTTCAATGCTTCAGGCAGCCCCTTGAGGACGTCCTCACGAGAGCCACGCATATAATCATCTGGCACAGCATGGAACTTGCGCTTCGCGTCATCGGTGCGGCCATCGGTATACACCACCAAAGACTTGGCAGGCAGGAAGGCAGCGGAAACACCGATCGCGCTGTTAAGCAGGCCGCCCGGGTCATTGCGCAGATCCAGCACAAGCCCCTTCAACTGTCCCTGCTTATACATGCGTTCCATGTGCCGTGCCACATCAGCCGTGGTCTGCTCCTGGAATTGGGTTACCCGCAAGTAACCATAACCCGGCTCAATGAGCTTGGATTTCACGCTTTGTACCTTAATGATCTCGCGGGTCAGCGTCAGGATGATGGGTTTATTCTCCCCTTTGCGGGCGATCGTTAGCACGATCTGCGTCTTGGGTTTGCCGCGCATGTGCTTGACAGCTTCATTCAAGGACATGCCCTTGACGGCCTGATCATCAAGCTTGACGATCAGGTCGCCTGCCTTCACCCCTGCGCGGAAAGCCGGGGTATCTTCAATGGGCGAGACGACCTTCACAAAGCCATCTTCCATGCTGACTTCGATCCCCAAACCACCAAATTCACCTTTGGTGCTGACCTCAAGATCCTTCAACGCATCAGCATCCAGATAGACTGAATGTGGGTCCAGCCCGGAGACCATACCGCTGATGGCATCACTGATCAGTTTCTTGTCTTCAACGGGTTCAACGTAATACTGCTTGATGGCATTGAACACGTCAGCAAGATTCCTTGCTTCTTCCACGGGCAAGGCCACTGGCGTTTCCCGTGTGGCATTGGCCGAATAATTCAGGCTGATCAAAACCCCCAGGCATACGCCTGACAGAACCAAACCGAACTGCTTCAATTTGCTGCTCATCACTTCTCCGTTAGAGATTTTGCGCCTTACCTACCTGCAGCCCACTTGGCTGGGTCTTGTGCCTGACCACGGTATCGTATTTCAAAGTATAAACCGGATTCATCCTGCCCCCCACTTGCGCCGACACTCGCAATGGGTTCGCCTGCTGTCACAGCCTCACCTGGGCTTTTGAACAATGATTCGTTATTACCATAGACGGTCATATAACCGTCCCCATGATCCACAATAATCAAGTTACCAAAACCGCGCAACCAATCGGCAAACGCCACCTTGCCTGCAGCCACAGCTCTGACATCCTGCCCAGCTCCTGCCCGGATGAAGACACCATGCCACTGTGCTCCACCTTCTGCCCTTTGAGCCCCAAAACGTCCATTTAGTTCTCCCCGCACAGGCCAGTGCAACTTACCCTTCAAGGTAGCGAAATTACCTGTGGCTGGCGCCTCAACAACGGCCGTATCGGCTTCAACGTGAGTCACCGAAGAGCTTGTGACGGGTGGTGTCACATGCTTGCTTGGTTTGGTAACACCGGGGGGCGAATTGGCTGCAAGCGGTGGTTTCTTGGGCGTAGAAGGTTCGCGCGAAATGCGCTCCAAGCCTTTAAGGAGCTTCTCTATGCGGGATTCATTCTGTTGCAGCGTCTGCATCTGCTTGCGCTGCGTGCGTAACTGTACGGAAATCTGGGCAAGCGCCTCGCTTTGCTTCTTGCGTTCAGACAGCAGGGTCTCTTGCCCGTTACGATGTTCCTTTTCAAGCAGCGCCAATTCCGCTTTGCGGGCCTCCACTTGGGCAATGATGCCGCTGAGATCCTGCAATGCCTTGCGGGAGTTCTCAATGCTCACCATTCGTTGGCGTGCGATCAGTTCAAGATAATAGGCATCACGGGCCAGCTGATTGGGTTCATCGCCGCTCAAAAAGCGACGCACCCCTGCCTGCCCACCCTCAACATAAATTCGGAAGATCGCATCTCCCAGCGATTTTCGTGCTTCTGCCAGGGTTCTTTCCAGCTCTTCACGCTGCACCCCGAGATTGGCCAGATTTTCTTCTGCCTGACTGCGCTGCGAAGACACTTCACGCAAGCGGCGTTGCGCAGCAGAGATTGCCTTGTCTGCCACGGCCAAGCCGTCGGCAGCCTCATCATGCGTCTCTTCCCCTTTGGCTATCTCGTCCTGAAGGCTGCGGATCTTTTCCTTCAGGACGGATAGTTCCTGCTTTCGCTCTTCACTGGGTGCGGCCAAGGCTGCTGATAGCATCCCAATGCCCAACAGAACCCCCAACAGCAATCCAGCGAAGCGCTTCATCAGGCCTTGGCCTTGCCTTGGTTGGCCACAGCAGCCACAGCGGCTGCAATAGCTTCTGGATCAGCCAGATAGTAGTGCTTGATGGGCTTGAGGTCAGCGTCCAGCTCATACACCAGCGGCTGGGCGGTCGGCAGGTTCAGGCCGACGATTTCGTCATCGGACACATTGTCCAGGTACTTGATCAGGGCGCGCAGGCTGTTGCCGTGGGCGGCGATCAGCACTTGCTTGCCACTCTTGACCACCGGCGCAATGGTTTCCAACCAGTACGGCACGAAGCGGGCCACGGTGTCCTTCAGGCATTCGGTGCGGGGGAATTCACCCGGCTTCATATCAGCGTAGCGGGCTTCCTTGTCGCCCATGCGGGGGTCGTCCAGTTCCAGCGCAGGCGGCGGCACGTCGTAGGAACGACGCCACACCAACACTTGATCATCACCAAACTTGGCGGCTGTTTCGGCCTTGTTCAAGCCTTGCAGGGCGCCATAGTGGCGTTCGTTCAAACGCCAGCTGTGCTCAACGGGAATCCACAGTTGCTCAAGTTCTTCGAGCACAACGTTCAGGGTCTTGTTGGCACGCTTGAGCACCGAGGTAAAGGCGATGTCGAATGCAAAGCCCTTTTCCTTGAGCAGACGGCCTGCGGCAATCGCTTCCTGCACGCCTTGCGGGGTCAGATCCACGTCCGTCCAACCGGTGAAACGGTTTTCCAGGTTCCACGTTGATTCACCGTGGCGCATCAATACGATCTTGTACATATCTATGACCTATAAAGTAGAGAACAAAAAAACCAGTAACAAACGCGGACAAGCGCGCGAGTGCTCAAAAGTGTTATTGTATCGGATCAACCCATTGTGGGTGTGAGCTCCTGTAGCATCTTGATGCAAATCACGGATAGCTGCCCGATTTGACTGCAACACTTTGAAATCATATGGATTTTGTACAAAGCAACCTTGTTTGGATCACCTTGGCCCTCGTGAGCGGCGCCATGCTCGTCTACCCTATGTTCACCGGTGCGGCTGGAAATTCTGTTTCTACTGCGCAAGCGGTGCTGCTGATCAACCGGCAAAACGCCCTGTTGTTGGATGTTCGCAACAGCGATGAATACCAAGCGGGTTACATCAATGGCGCACGCAACATTCCCCTTGATGAGTTGGAAAAACGGGTAGACGAACTCGCAAAGTATCGTGCCAAGCCTGTTGTGGTCGTCTGTGCCTCCGGCAATCGCTCCATGCGTGCCATTGGCATCCTTCGTAAAGCCGGGTTTGAGCAGACCTTCAGCTTGGCTGGGGGGATTGCTGGCTGGCGTGATGCGGGCCAGCCGATCAACACAAAGAAGCCTGCATAATGCCAAACGTACTCATGTACTCCACCGGGGTCTGCCCCTATTGCGTGCGGGCCGAGCAGCTCTTGCAGCGCAAAGGTGTGACCAACATCGAAAAAATCCGCGTTGATCTTGAGCCGGAAAAACGGGACGAGATGATCAGCCGCACAGGCCGACGCACTGTTCCCCAAATTTTTATCGGTGAAACCTACGTGGGCGGCTGTGACGATCTTTATGCAATGGATAAAGACGGCAAGCTCGACTCGCTTCTGGGCATTGCCAACAAAGCCTGACGACGCACGGCACCAACATGCCCACGCAGGTCGGATAACCTCATCAACTTTTACACCCTGTTCATTGGACTTCTGCACATGGAACAAAACGAGCAACCCGTTTTCAATATTGAAAAACTCTACATCAAGGATCTTTCCCTGGAAGTTCCGAACGCCCCTGCTATTTTCCTGGAGCAAGAAGCCCCCACAGTTGGCATTGAGCTGGGGACGACAGCCACCCAGGTCGGCGATGGTTTCTATGAGGTTGCCCTGACGGTGACTGTCAACGCCAAGATTGGTGAAGACAAGGTCGCTTTCCTGGTTGAAGCCGTACAAGCCGGCATCTTCCAGATCCGCAACATTCCGGAAGGCGACATTGAACCGGTGTTGATGATCGGCTGTGCCAACATCCTGTTCCCCTATGCACGCGAAACCATCTCCGACGCAGTGGCTCGCGGCGGCATGCATATGGCCCCGCTGGCCCCGGTCAATTTCGAAGGCCTCTACGCTGCACGCCAACAAGAGCTGGCCCAGCAACAAGGCGGCGCCGACGTACCTGTGCAATAACAGGGAGCAAGTATGAGCTACCACCACCTGCGTTTAGCATGCACAACGCTTTGTGCTGTTGTTGGGCTATTTGCCTCTACCGCAGCAAGTGCAATCGACTACCGCAACATTGGCGAAAACGTCATCGTGTACGACGGAGCTTCACGTCAAGCCACGCCACAGTTCATCCTGTTGCGTGGCACTCCGGTTGAAGTGGTGGTAGCCGTTGATAAATGGGTCAAAATCCGTGAGGCGGGCGGCGGCCTGGGTTGGGTTGAAAAAAACCAAGTCACAGACGCTAAACAAGTCATCGTCACACAATCCACTGCGGTTGTGCGGCAACAGCCTGAGGATGCGGCCCCTCAGGCATTTTCCGTAGCAAAAGACGTGTTGCTTGAGATCCAGGAAAAGCCCAACAAGGCTTGGGTCAAAGTCAAGCATCGCGACGGACAAAGCGGTTATATTTCGATCAAGGCTATCTGGGGAATTTGAGCGTGGCACGTATTGCAGTTTTGGGCGCCGGTGCATGGGGCACCGCGCTGGCGAACGCCTTCAGTTCCCATCATCACAATGTACGTTTGTGGACCATTGATAGCGCGCATGCGCAAACCATGATCCAGGAACGCACCAATCAGCAATTCCTTTCCGGCATCCCGTTTGATGAGGCGCTGGAAGTCACCCCTGACTTTACCCATGCCTGCAGCGGTGCGAACATCGCGATCATCGCCACCCCCGTGGCGGGTTTGCGCCCGACCATCCAGCGCCTGGCCGGGCAGTGGAACAAGCTTCCCGTGCTCTGGGTTTGTAAAGGGTTTGAAGCAGAAACTGGCAAGCTTCCTCATGAAGTAGCAGAAGAATATCTGGCACCGGGCGTAGGCTTTGGCGCGCTGACAGGTCCAAGCTTTGCAGTGGAAGTTGCGCAAGGATTGCCCTGCGCCATCACCCTTGCCTCAACAAACATGCAATTTGCCAAAGCCTGGGTTGCAGAACTGAATCTGCCACGGCTGCGCCTGTACGCCAACGATGACATCATTGGTGCAGAAATTGGTGGTGCGGTCAAAAACGTCCTCGCCATTGCCGCCGGGATTTCCGATGGGCTTGGCTTTGGCCTCAACGCCCGTGCAGCACTCATCACCCGTGGGCTGGCGGAAATGGCTCGTCTGAGCGAAGCCATGGGCGGACGGCGCGATACCCTGATGGGTTTGGCCGGCATGGGGGATCTCATCCTGACCGCTACGGGAGATTTATCGCGCAATCGTCGCGTCGGTCTTGAGTTGGCAGAAGGCCAGCAACTGGGCGAAATTCTCCAGTCTTTGGGCCATGTAGCAGAAGGGGTGTTGACAACCCAGGTCATCGTTCGCCGTGCAGGTGAATTGGGCGTCGATATGCCGATCACTTGCACAGTACACGAAGTACTCACCGGGAAGCTCTCGCCCCGTGATGCGGTGGAACTACTGATGGGCCGTGACCCAAAAACCGAAAATTGAACGGTTTTAAAGGTCCTTGGTAGCAAAAGAGCGGCCCTTGGGCCGCTCTTTTCTATGCTGGGATCAGAATCCGCCGTTCAGTCTTCAAACATATCTGGCATGCGCTCGCGCAATTTAGGCAAGGCCCCCACCACTTCTGCCAAGTGGATATGCATATCCGCGCTCGCCAAAGCCACATCCCGCTGGGCGATAGCCTCAACGATGGTCGCATGCTGCGCAACCAAGCGCTCGGCAGGTGTTGCCTCTTGATAGCTCAGGTAGCGCACACGGTCCATCTGCACTTTGAGCCGATCGACAAACGCCCAGGCCGTTTCGCGTTTGGCAACCTTGGCCAACGCACGGTGAAAGGCCTCATCCAGCGCGAGGAACCCGGTTGCCATCGCACGATTCATCACCTCATCAGCCGATGCGCTCTTTGAACTTTCAAGCTCCAGCAACTCGGTTTGCGAATCAATGATCTGCTTCAACATAGCAATATCAGCGGGTGTAGCACGCTGGCAGGCTTCTACCACAATCGCTGCTTCAACCGCCTCCCGCACAAAACGGGCATCCGCCACTGTCTTGATGGACACTTTTTTGACGAAGGTTCCACGCTGTGGCAACACTTCAAGCAAACCGTCTGCGGCAAGGCGTATGAAGGCTTCGCGTACAGGTTGTCGGCTCACCCCATAGAGGGTGGCGTAGTCTGTTTCGGACAGAGCCTGCCCTGGGAGAATCGCAGCAGAAACGATTTCTTCACGCAGTCGCTCGGCGATCTGTAAGGCCATACGCGTCCCAGCAATAATTGGCAGTGGTGTTGTCATGCAGAGCCCCCTGGATAAAACCAAAGCGATTGTGTTTTGGCTTCTTGTATACTAGCATACAAGCAATATTTCCCCATGGAGGAGTTTGTAGCATGAAAATGACTTTCCGGTGGTACGGCGAAAATGATCCAGTCAGCCTTGAATACATTCGCCAAATTCCTGGGGTAGATGGCATCGTCTCGGCCATCTACGATGTTCCCGTTGGCGAAATCTGGCCAGTGGACAAGCTCCAAGCGCTCAAAGCCAGAATTGAAAAAACCGGGCTGAAGTTCGAGGTGGTGGAAAGCATCCCGGTGCACGAGGATATCAAGCTCGGTAAACCCAGTCGGGATCGCCTGATTGCCAATTACCAGCAAAGCATCCGTAACTGTGCCGCAATTGGCATCAAGGTGATTTGCTACAACTTCATGCCGGTGTTTGACTGGACGCGCACCGAATTGGCCAAACAACTACCGGATGGCTCCTTCACCCTGGCTTTCGATGCAGAAGCTGTCTCGCACATCGACCCAGACAAGGGGATTTCCCTTCCAGGTTGGGATGCCAGCTACAAGCCAGAAGAATTGCGCAAGATACTGGACGACTACAAGAATGTTGATGAAGAAACCCTTTGGAATAATCTGGAATACTTCCTTAAGGCCGTCATTCCGGTTGCACAGGAAGCCGGTGTGCGCATGGGGATGCACCCTGATGATCCCCCACGCCCCATCTTTGGCCTGCCCCGTATCATCAAGAATCGGGACGATCTGGCCCGACTGGTGAAAATCGTCGACCTGCCTGCAAACGGAATCACTCTGTGCTCAGGTTCGCTCGGTGCAGACCTGTGCAACAACATTGTCTCCCTGGTACGGGAATTCGGTGGCATGGGCCGTATCCCGTTTGCGCATCTGCGCAACGTAGCCGTCAAAGAAGATGGCTCCTTCCATGAATCGGCCCACCTGTCTTGTACAGGTTCATTAGACATGGCTGAAATTCTCCGGGCTTATCATGATGTAGGATTTGAAGGTTATGTTCGGCCTGACCATGGCCGCATGATCTGGGGTGAAACCGGCAAACCCGGTTATGGCCTCTATGACCGTGCCTTGGGCGCGGTGTATTTGAACGGACTTTGGGAAGCCATCACAAAGTTCGCGCCTTCGAATCTTGACCAGAAAGCATCCGTATGAGCCAACCGTATTCCCTCCCCTTTCAGATCGATCTCACAGGCAAGGTAGCTGTTGTCACCGGCGGCGCTGGTGTGCTGGGCTCTGCCATGTGCAAGTCCCTTGCCGCCTGCGGGGCGAAGGTAGTTATCATTGGGCGGGATCTCGCCAAGGCAGAAGCACTCGCCACACAAATCCAGGCAAGCGGGGGAGTCGCCAAGGGGATTTCCTGCAACGTGCTTGATCGTGCGGCATTGGAAAATAGCGCCAAACTGATCGAGGAAACCTTCGGCCCCTGTGACATCCTCATCAATGGAGCTGGCGGCAATCACCCTAAGGGGATTACCGGCCAGGAATACTTTGATGCAGAAACGGCGGGCAAAGAACCGTCACAGACAAGCTTTTTTGATCTGGATTCGGAAGGGTTCAAATTCGTATTCGACCTCAACCTGATGGGCACCCTACTCCCCAGTCAGGTGTTTGCGCGCCAGATGCTGGGCCGCAAAGGTTGCACCATCATCAACATTTCCTCGATGAGTGCCTTCCGTCCGCTCACCAAGGTTGCGGCCTACAGTGGTGCCAAGGCTGCGGTCAGCAATTTCACGCAATGGTTGGCTGTGCACCTGGGGCAATCAGGCATTCGTGTGAATGCCATTGCGCCCGGATTTTTCATCACTGAGCAAAACCAGAAGTTGATGTTGCAAGACGATGGCAGCTTCACACCTCGTGCGCAGAAGGTAATTGCCCAGACCCCCATGCGCCGCTTTGGCGAAGCAGACGAATTGATTGGCGCCTTGCTCTGGCTGGTTGAATCCAAGGCATCTGGATTTGTGACCGGCTCCATCATTGCCGTCGATGGAGGTTTTTCCGCCTATTCGGGTGTTTGAGCAAACAAAGTTGTCAGACACATTGCCGAACTTTTGGGTTCGGAACTACAATTCGTCTGACAAAACCTGTCAGCGGCCATTCTCCCTGAGGTGGCCCATTTCTATTTTGCTCTAAGGCCCTGCCGTGGCGCGGTGGCCGATACATAGGAGACATGCATGGCCAAGACTTTCATGGATGAGAACTTTCTACTCGAATCCGCCACCGCACAAAAGCTGTATCACGAATACGCCGCCGGGCAACCCATCATTGATTACCACTGCCATCTGCCACCCGAACAGATCGCGCAGAACAAGCAATTCCGCAACATCACCGAAATCTGGCTGGGTGGCGACCACTACAAGTGGCGCTTCATGCGTTCTTCGGGCGTGACCGAAGATTTCATGACCGGGAACCAACCCGATCAGGAAAAATTCCGCAAATTCTGCCAAGTGCTTCCCTTGGGCGTAGGCAATCCCCTCTACCACTGGAGCCACCTGGAACTGCAACGTTATTTTGGCACCAAGACCCTGGTCAGCGCAGCGACTGCGGATGAACTCTGGGAAACCTGTAACGCCCAGATCGGCAAGCCGGAACTCTCCGCACGCGGGCTGATGGTGCGCTCGAACGTGAAAGTGGTCTGTACCACGGATGATCCCGTGGATGATCTGGCCCAGCACAAGGCTATCGCCGCTGATGGCTTTGCTGTCAAGGTACTGCCGACGTTCCGCCCGGACAAGGCTTTCAACATCGACCGCGCGGGCTTCCAGGATTACATCCGCAAGCTCGCCACTGTGTCTGGCATCGCCATCAACGGTTTTGCCGACCTGACCAAGGCACTCTCCGCACGTCTGGACTATTTTGCGGCCCACGGCTGTAAGGTTTCCGACCACGCTATCGATCTGGCCTTCTTCGCCTCGGCTTCCGAAACCGAGCTGTCTTCAATTCTTGCGCGTGCAATGAGCAATGAAGTCATCGCCAAGGAAGATGTCGAGAAGTTCAAGACGGGCGTAATGCTGCATCTGGGCCGCGAATACGCCAAGCGCGGTTGGGCCATGCAGTTGCACATCGGCGCACAGCGTAACAACAACACCCGCATGTTCAACAAAATGGGCCCGGATACTGGCTGGGATTCCATTGCGGATGATCTGATTTCGGCCAAGATCGCCCGCTTCCTGGATACCCTGGATGGCGACGATCTGCTGCCCAAGACCATCATGTACAACCTGAACCCGATCCACAATGAAGTGCTGGCCACCATGATCGGCAACTATCAGGACGGCAAGGTCATGGGCAAGATGCAATTCGGCTCGGGCTGGTGGTTCCTGGATCAGAAGGATGGCATGACGCGCCAACTCACCGCGCTGTCTCAACTGGGCAACCTGGGCGCCTTCATCGGCATGCTAACTGATTCACGTAGCTTTTTGTCCTACACGCGTCACGAATACTTCCGCCGCATCCTCTGCAACCTGATTGGTTGCTGGGTGGAAAATGGCGAGTATCCGCAAGACTGGGCACAACTCAAGAAGATTGTGGAAGGCATCTGTTATGGCAATGCAGAACGCTACTTTGCGTTCTAAACACCAAACAGCAAGCTGAAAACAAACTTTTCCGGCCCCAAAGCACGGCTTTGGGGCCGGAACTTCGTTTACGAATCTGTTATTTTTAGGCTAGAGCCGCGTGCGCAAAAGAAAAGGAGGCTCGATTTGAGCCTCCTTCATATCACGCAGACACTGACGAAGAATTATTGCCCAGACTTTGCGTTGAGCTTGTCTTCGTTGATCTTGACGCCGACTTTATTACGCAGGGCCTGTAGGTAGGCTCGCAAATCTTCACGCCCCAAAGCCGTGGCATAGCCGCTGGATATCTGCTTCAGGCGCGGATCATTAGCTTCTGCTTTGGCTTCCGTAACTTTTTCGACCCGGAAGACGGTGTAGCCATCTTCATCTGCAACACCAACATACGCAGGAAGCTGTTTGGCTGGAACACCAAAGATGGCCTTGCGCACATCCTTGGACATTTCACCCATACGCTGAACAGCTTGCGATGGCGACCACTTGGCATCCACCGCAGTACCTGCCTTCAATTTGGCTACAGTTGCCTCACCATCCACTTTGGTTTGTTTGGCGGCTTCTGCAAGCTTGGCAGAGGCTTCGGCTTCAGCCTTCACTTCGTCAAAGGTCTTGGTACGTGCTGGCTTGCTATCCACCACACGGAAGGAGAGCACAGAATCATGCCCCAGGTCGATGGCCTCGGAATTGCGCTTTTCCTTGATCGCCTCAGCGGAGAAGATCATCGCACGAACCTTGGGTGTCGACAGCACGCCTTGCGGCAAGCTTGCAGCTGTCAGCCAATCGGTCGTTTGCAGCTTCAAACCGAGTTTGTCTGCAATGGGCTTGAGGCCATCCGGTTGTTCGTACACCATGCTGCCAAAGTCGCTCCCCAGCTCTGCATAGCGCTTGACAGCCGCCTGATGGCGAACCTCAGCCAAAGCATCGCTCTTGGCTTCGTCAAACGACTTCACGCTCCCACCCTGAACCTCATTGAGCATGATGATGTGATAGCCATATTGGCTTTCCACCAGCCCCGAAATTTCCTTGGGTTTGAGTTTGAACAGCGCATCCTCAAAGGGCTTGACGGTTTCGTCACGGCCCACAAAGCCCATATCACCGCCCTTTTCGGCGGTGGGCTTGTCGTCAGAGGATTCCTTGGCGATCACAGCAAACTTACCCGGAGCTGCTTTGATCTTGGCCAGCAGATCCTCCGCCTTCTTCTTGGCTGCAGCCTTTACATCATCCTTGGCACCTTCAGGTATCTGCACCAGGATTTGGCTGGCATGGCGTTTTTCCGGCACGGAAAAACGCTTGTCCTTCGCGAAGTCGCCCGTCTTCTTGTACTCTTCATACCACTTACGCGCGTCTTCTTCCGTCACCTGGGCCTGGGCGCTCAAGTCATCCGCGCTAAGTACAACATACTCCAGCTTGACCTGCTCGGGCTGTTCAAAACGCTTCAGATTGGCGTCGTAATACTTCTTAGCCGCATCTGCAGCAAGCTTGACATCCGCCGCCTTGCTCTTGGCATCAAGGCGCCAGGCAGACACCGTGCGCTCCTCTTGCATCAGCGCCAGCCAATGGGAGGCGAGCACCGCAGGCATCTTGGTCGACTCGGTCAGAGAAAAGCTCAACGCGGCTTTCTGAATTTCACCACGTTGCTGGGCTTCAAACATCTGGGGCGTCATGCCCTTCTGCTCGACCGCCAATTGATACATCCGCATGGAAAATTGGCCGTTTTCCTGGAACTCCGGACTGGACTTGATCATATCCTGGAGGTAAGCATCAGAAATGGCCAGTTGCCCATCTTTGATGGCTATATCCAGCAAGCGCTGATTGATCAGGCTTTCCAACACACTGGAACGAAATACAGGGGAATCCGCCGTGGCACTGTCAAACGCCGCACCTTGCTGCTCGCGCATGCGATCAATTTGCTGCCGCAAGGCGTTGGTGAATTCAGCCTGGGTGATTTCCTGCTTGCCAACCTTGGCAACCGTATCGGCACCACCGCTGCCGTTACGGATATAGGCCTCAATGCCGACAAACGCAAAAGGAACCGTGATCACAGCCAGAATAAGCTGTGCGATCTTGGGATTGTTTCGAACGACGTCAAACATAATGGTCCAAGAATAGAGATCCGAAAAAAACAAAAGGCGAACTTACGTTCGCCTTGTCGAATTACTGGCGGAGTGGACGGGACTCGAACCCGCGACCCCCGGCGTGACAGGCCGGTATTCTAACCGACTGAACTACCACTCCGCGCTTTCTGAAGTAACGCAATAAAGTCTTGGTGGGTGCTGACGGGCTCGAACCGCCGACATTCGCCTTGTAAGGGCGACGCTCTACCAACTGAGCTAAGCACCCACTCACCAGAACACTTACTGCGTTCAGCAAAGACGGTTAGTTTACCGCATCTTTTAAAGCTTTACCAGGGCGAAATTTAGGAACTTTTGCGGCCTTGATCTTGATTGCGTCCCCTGTACGCGGATTGCGCCCTGTACGAGCGGCACGTTTACCCACAGTAAAGGTACCAAAACCAACCAGCGTCACGTCCTGATTCTTCTTCAGGGACTGAGTGATGGCAGCAATGGTTGCATCCAGCGCGCGGCCTGCTGCCGCCTTGGAAACTTCGGCTTGTTTCGCAATGACTTCAATAAGTTCAGACTTATTCACAACAACCCCCTCAAAGTGACTGTTCTCGAATGGACGGATTGCCATGCATCAAAGCTGGCGCCGCCCGGACGCGTACTGCACGTGTGCTTGGCTGCGGGAAGTTTTATAACAAGCCCCTTACGCTTGGTCAAGCCGCTTCTCACAAGTGGTCATCAGAAATATGGCTGTCTATGCCCTTGTTGACCATCATCGCCGCACCACAGTAGTGCGGCGATGCAAAACCAAGAGCATTTCTTCAAGAAAAAGACGCAGGTTGAGCGGATGCTGTGCTACGCCACGATAAGTATGAAATTCGCGGAAACACGCTGTCCATGCCTCGCTACGCCCATTACTCAGTGCAGCCAATTCTGTTTGGTAGTCCAAATAGAAACGTGGCGCAATGCCATTGGCCACCCGGGCACCATCCGCCAGCCAACGCTGTATCCAAGAAATCAGCAGCGCGAGGCTCAACCCCCGTTCGTCGGCATCTTTGGCTTTAAGGCGTGTTTCCCACTGTGCGGCCAGTTTCAGCGGGTCTGAATTCGGCAAACGCACCAACTCCGTAGCGAACTGGCGGCGCGCCTCATCCAGACCTTGCTGATGCATGCGTTCAACCAACAAGGGCAGCCCACTACAAAAACCTAGCAAAGCTTCGGCATCCTTGATTCCACACCCCGCCACCCAGTTTTTGACCTGTGCAGCACTTGGACGCCCAAAGTCAATTCTCTGGCAACGACTGAGAATTGTGGGCAACAGGCGCCTCGGAGCGTGACAGACCAACAGGAATACCGTGCCCTGCCCAGGCTCTTCCAGCATTTTCAGCATCGCATTGGCGGCCGCAACATTCATGGCTTCGGCAGGCTCAACAATCACCACCCGTCGCCCGCCTGCCCCCACTTCCAGCACGCTCTGAATGGCACGCACCTGATCAATCACAATCTGGCTGGAGCGGCTTTTCTCTTTCTTGGTGGGCGTCTCAGCCCCCTCGCCTTCTTCACCCGCTTCTTCCTGATCCGCAGCGGGCACCACCCGGAGTACATCAGGGTGGTTGCCTGATGCCAACCAATGACAGGCATTGCACTGACCGCAGGCAAATCCGTCTGAATCGGGGTGCTGGCAGAGCAATGCAGCGCATAGCTGTTCGGCAAACAGACGCTTGCCACTACCAGGGGCACCTGTGAGCAACAAGGCGTGCGGCAGGCGATCCCGACGGGCCGTTATGTCCTGCCACAAAGAGATCAACCACTCGGGCAAAGCGTGCTGACTCATGCGAAGCGTTCCCGCAGACAATTCAATACAGCCTCACAGACACTCTCAATCGGCGAGCCCGCATCAACCACCACAATCCGGCCATGCGAAGCAGCGGCCCGCATCAGGTAGGCACCGCGCACTTTCTTGAAGAAATCGGCCTGCTCGCGCTCGAATTTGTCTGCCTTGTCACGTCCTGCGGCAAGGCGCGCTGCTGCGACTTCTGGCGCAACATCAAAAAGAAACGTCAGATCCGGTTGCAACACTGGATGCACCCAATGCTCCAAGGCTTTGAACTTGGCCTCACTCAAACCTCTGCCGCCGTGCTGGTAGGCATAAGTCGCGTCACTGAACCTGTCGCACAGCACAAAGGCTCCACGCGCCAGCGCAGGCTCAATCACTTCCGCCAGATGCTCCCGGCGGGCAGCAAACATCAGCAGGGCTTCGGTCTCAAGGTGCATGGGCTCATGCAGCAACAATTCGCGTAGCTTTTCGCCCAAGGGCGTGCCCCCCGGCTCACGGGTGCGCACGACCTCCCATCCGGCACTCTTGGCCCAATCAGCAGCCGCTTCAATCTGCGAACTTTTGCCTGCGCCATCAATGCCTTCGAAGGTGATGAAACGTCCTGATCTATTGCTTAGGTGTTGACTCATTTCTTGCCGGCTTTCTGATACTGCATTACTGCACTGTTATGTTCTTCCAATGTGCGGGAAAATTTGCTTGAACCATCTCCCCTGGCCACAAAATACAGATAGTTCGATTCCCGTGGTTGCAGACTTGCCCTTAATGCAGCCACCCCAGGCAAAGAAATCGGGGTGGGAGGCAGCCCTGGACGCGTATAGGTATTGAATGGCGTGTCGGCCTGCAGATCCCGCTTATGCAGGTTGCCATCAAAATTCGGGCCCATGCCATAGATGACGGTGGGGTCGCTCTGCAAAGGCATCTTGATCTTGAGACGATTGACGAAAACCGAAGCAATCAGGGGGCGATCTTCCGCCTTGCCCGTCTCCTTTTCAACCACCGAAGCCAGGGTGAGCGCTTCATAGGGCGACTTCACGGGCAGATTGCTGTTGCGCGCCTGCCACTCCCGATCCAGAATCGCCGCCATGCGTTGGTAGGCACGCTTGAGCAGCTCGGTATCGCTGCCGCCACGTGCAAAGCTATAGGTATCCGGGAAGAACAGTCCCTCGGGCCGCTGGGGCGCCAGCCCCAAGCGGTTCATCAACTCATTATCGCTGAGGCCAAGAGTGTCGTGGCGCAAATCCGGGTTGGCATCCATCGCCGCGCGCAAATGGGCAAAGTTCCACCCCTCTACAATGGTGATGTCTGTGTAGGAATTTGACCCGGTGGAGAGCAACTCCACCAGTTCCCACAGACTCAGGTCTTGCTCAATGCGGTAGCTTCCGGCTTTGACCCTGACCGAATGCCCACTGAACCGCGCAGTCCAGGTCAGCAAAGGGGGCCACACCTTCACGCCAGCCTCGGCCACACGCTGCGAGACAACGCGCATGCTATCCCCCGGTGCGATATCAAAATCAATGGGAGAGTGCCTGAGGCCCAAAGGCTGGGTCGCATAATAGACAAATGTGCCTGCCAGCACGAAGCCCAGCAGTATCAGCAATTTGATAAAACGTGAAATCGTTCGAATCATGTAGCCGGTCAAACCACCAAAAGCCTGGAAAATGGATAGGTGAACAGCCAACCCTGGCCGTTCAGGCGCCTTATAATAACGGAAACATGAATAGGCCCAGACCATTATTGGACAACCGTCGGGCAGAACCCCAATGAAAGGATCTTTGCACATGCACTCCGCCTGGTCTCACTTGCTTGCCTCGCAGAACCTTGCCCCATCTCTTGCCGATCCCACCCTGCCAGGCTTCTCCAGTATAGAGGAGGCAACAACCCGCCTGCAGGCAGCAGTGCTGTGCCCTCTGCCACACTTGGGCGCTCTGCATGTTGAAGGCGAGGAGGCCGCAGCGTTTTTACACAATCTCACCTCCAATGATGTCAAGAAAATGCCGGGTGGTGGCATCCACTGGAGCAGCCTAAACAGCGCCAAAGGGCGGATGCTGGCCAACTTTCTGGTCTGGCGGAAAGACAACGGTTTTACGCTGATACTGGCGGCAGAATTGGTGGCAGAAATAGCCAAGAAGCTATCGATGTACGTGCTGCGGGCCAAGGTCAAGGTCAGCGATGCCTCCAGCACCGTGCTACTTAGCGGTCTGTTTGGAGCGCAAGCCTCTGAAGTGCTGAGCCAAGCAGGCCTGATTGCCCCGGCCAATGGCACAGGGAACGCCACAAGTGATGGGATGGGCGTCATCAGCATCCCGCAAGCTGGCGCCACAAACCGCTACCTGCTGGTGAACGCTACAGAGCAGGTCTCTGGGCTCTGGCAAAAACTGCTCAACACCCCAGCCACTCATGCTGTTGGTACCGCGGCATGGATTCGTGAAGATGTCCTGGCAGGCATTCCTTGGGTCACCAAGGCGATTCAGGAGGAGTTCATTGCCCAGATGCTCAATTATGAGTTGCTGGGAGGCGTGAACTTCCAGAAAGGCTGCTACCCCGGTCAGGAAATCGTGGCCCGCACCCAATACCTGGGCAAACTCAAAAAACGCATGTACCTAGCGCATCTGGATGACGCGGCGGCACCCACACCTGGGCAGGATCTCTATGCGCCCGTGTTTGGTGAACAATCCTGTGGCAAGGTTGTGACAGTCTGCCCAGCGCCTCAGGGCGGATCAGATTTGCTAATCGTAGTGCAGATGAGCGCTCAGGAGGCCGGTGAAATCCACCTCGGAAGCGCTGCTGGCTTACGCCTGACGCTCGGTGCCCTGCCCTACTCGATTGATTGAAGCGATCAAGCCAGCAAAGTACGGCTACGTCGCGCAGAAAAGAAGCTGGATAGCAACTGCGCGCATTCATCCGCCAAAACGCCCCCCTCAATCACCGCATGGTGATTGAGGTGACTCTCGGCATATAAATCAATCGCACTGCCTGCTGCTCCGGTCTTCGGATCGCGTGCGCCAAACACCACGCGGGCAATCCGCGCGTGAAAGATGGCGCCAGAACACATCACACAGGGTTCCAGGGTCACATATAAGGTACAACCGGGCAAACGGTAGTTGCCCAGGGTGCAGGCTGCGTCGCGCAATGCCATGATTTCGGCGTGTGAAGTGGGATCATGCAGCCCGATCGGATGATTGAAGCCGCGCCCCACGATCTGCTCCTCAAACACCACCAGCGCACCAACCGGAACTTCTCCAATGCTCGCTGCTTCGCGCGCCAATTGCAGCGCCTCACGCATGAAATACTCGTCCCGCTCGGTCATCCATCCTCCAGTTACGCCATGCTTCACCCACCGTTCACACCGTGGCGAGAAGTGATCAAAAACCCGATTTTATCGTCTTCAGCAAGCTGACATAAACAACTTTGCAAAATCCAGGCGCAAACGATTCTTTCATCAGAAAAGCAAAGAAAATCCGCTTATTGTGTTTCAAACGTTTACTTTTCATGGCTTCAGCCCAAAGAGGTAGTAAAATCACGCCTTAGTTTCTCCCTCCCGCTGCGCCCATGTCTCTCCCTCCCGCAATACATCGCTTTCTCCAAACTCTTTGGCAGATTGGTTTAATCACAGCCATCTGGTTTCTTGCCACCTGGCTCAGTAGTCGCTGGTTGCATAGCGTGCCAGCAGGCATCCTTGGCATCATCATTGCCCTGGTCTTGCTAGGCTTGGGACTTCTGCGCCGGGAATGGGTGGCAAGTGGTGCCACTTGGTTATTGCGCGAGATGCTGCTGTTCTTCGTCCCCGTTTTTGTTGCCATCATCCAATACCCCGATTTGATGAAGCAGCATGGACTGGGCATCTTGTTTGTGATCGTCGCCAGTACCGCCTGCGTGATGGTGGGCACGGCAATTGCCGTGGATATGGCATGGCGCCTGGAGCGGCGTTTGCGCAAATCGAACACGCAGGAAGGAGAAAACGTATGAACACGCCTGTCACGCTTCTCGTCGGCCTTTTCTGGCTTGCCCTGACAGTTCTGCTCTATGCAGCCATGCGCCATGTACATGGTCAGCGCCCGCATATCCTGCTCTCCCCGATGATTGTCGTCCCCATCGTGTTGATCATCACCCTACTGGTCGCCCGTGTGCCTTACGCCAGCTACGCTTCACAGAGCCATTGGCTATCTGCCATGCTTGGCCCGGCGACGGTGGCGTTTGCCATCCCTATTTTTGACTACCGGCAGATCATGCGTCGCCATTGGCTGCCGATATGTGTAGGCGTTGTGGTTGGTATGACTATCGCGGTAGTCAGCACGGTGCTGCTTTGCCGCATGATTGGTTTGCCAGACGCAATCGAGCGCAGCCTCACCGTGCGCTCAATCAGCACGCCATTTGCCATCATCGCCGCCCCGCAACTGGGGGGACAAGCGGACATCGCGGCCATCTGCGTGGTGATCACGGGCATTGTTGGCATGATTCTGGGCGAGTGGATTCTTGGCTGGCTTCCCCTGCGTAGCGAAGTATTGGCGCGAGGTGCACTCTTCGGCGCCGGTGCTCACGCGGTAGGCACTGCAACAGCGCACCAGCGCGACCCCGAAGAGGGGGTGATTTCCAGCCTGACGATGATCATTGCCGGGGTGCTGATGGTCTTGTTGGCGCCATTTTTGGCCCCCTTGGTGTAATAAAGAAAGACCATCTGTACAAGGATCTCACCGAAAAGCGCTCATGAAGGCTAAAATGCGATGATCTTCTGAATCCTTCATCGAGTGGCCTGTGAGCGCAAACAACGAAAAGACTGCTGCCGGAGCAGCGCAAACCACCAATTTTCTTAAGAATATTATTGAAGCCGACCTGGCTGCCGACAAATTTGTGGGGCGCGGTTGGGCTGGGATTGCCGGGGAAGCCAGTCTCCATGCGGCTAGCCAGCCAGACCCGGCAAAGATCCGTACCCGTTTTCCACCGGAACCGAACGGCTACCTGCACGTTGGCCACGCCAAGAGCATCTGCCTGAATTTTGGCTTGGCGCGTGATTTCGGTGGTGTCTGCCACATGCGCTTTGACGACACCAACCCGGAGAAAGAGGATCAGGAGTACGTCGACTCCATTCTTGATGCCATCCAGTGGCTGGGTTTCTCCTGGGACGCAAACGGCACATCGCACCTGTTCCACGCCAGCAACTATTTCGACTTCATGTACCACGCGGCAGAGTTGCTGATTGAGCGCAATCTGGCCTATGTGGATCAGCAAACGGCTGATGAGATGCGTGCCAATCGCGGCACCCTGACAGAAGCAGGCAAAAACTCCCCCTGGCGTGATCGCTCCGCCGAAGAAAACCTGCGCCTGTTCCGCGAGATGCGCGATGGCAAGCATACCGAAGGCAGCATGGTGTTGCGCGCCAAGGTCGACATGGCCTCCCCCAACATCAACCTGCGCGACCCGGCCATCT
Organism: Uliginosibacterium gangwonense DSM 18521; assembly: GCF_000373965.1. GTDB lineage: Bacteria > Pseudomonadota > Gammaproteobacteria > Burkholderiales > Rhodocyclaceae > Uliginosibacterium > Uliginosibacterium gangwonense. The sequence goes on from NZ_KB892837.1 coordinate 116,482, forward strand.
ATCGCATCAAATTCGATGAGCATCACAATACGGGCAACAAGTGGTGCATCTACCCGATGTACACCTTCGCCCACCCGATTGAAGACGCGCTGGAGCGCATCACTCACTCCATCTGCACGCTGGAATTTGAAGATCAACGTCCGTTCTACGATTGGTTGTTGGCGCAACTGCGTGACGCAGGCATGTTTGCCGACCCGCTGCCCCGCCAGATTGAATTTGCACGCCTGAACCTCACCTATGTGATCACCAGCAAGCGCAAGCTGATGCAATTGGTAACCGAAAAGCATGTAGATGGCTGGGATGATCCGCGCATGCCGACCATTGTCGGGATGCGCCGCCGTGGTTATACCCCGGAAGCCATCCAACTGTTCTGTGAACGCATTGGAGTTTCCAAGGGCGATACCTGGATCGATTACTCGGTTCTCGAAGGTGCGCTGCGCGACGATCTGGACAACAAGGCTGCACGCGCCATGGCGGTGCTTGATCCGCTCAAACTCAAACTCACGAACTGGGATGCGCTCTTTGGCGCAGGCCACATTGAACCCTGTTCGGCCCCCGTCCATCCGCATCACGAAGAAATGGGCCGCCGTCAGTTCAACCTCACTCCCGAACTCTGGATTGAGCGCGAAGATTTCATGGAAGTGCCGCCCAAGGGCTACCACCGCCTCTACCCCGGCAACATGTCACGCCTGAAATACGGCTACGTCATCAAGTGTACGGGCTGTGAGAAAGATGCTTCCGGCAAAATCGAAACCGTGCTTGCCGAGATCGTGCCAGACACCAAGAGTGGCACGCCAGGGGCCGATAGCGTCAAGGTCAAGGGGGTAATCACCTGGGTTTCCGCCAGCGAAGGGGTGGCCGCTGAAATCCGCTTGTACGATCGGCTGTTTACCGAAGCACACCCCGATGCAGGCGGGCGCAATTTCCTGGATGCCTTGAACCCCAATTCCAAGCGCGTCATCCAGACCTGGGTTGAACCAAGCCTGGGCAGCGCTGCCCCAGGGACCAGCTTCCAGTTCGAGCGACATGGCTACTTCGTGGCGGATCGCAAGGATCACGGCAAGGATGGCAAGATCATCTTCAACCGTACCACCACCCTCAAGGATAGCTGGGGAAAATAGGCCATACGCGTAAGCGGGTGCTGACATCACAAAATCCTGCCTGCGGGCAGGATTTTTTGTGTGTGGCGGTTATGTTTCCATGCGATCAGACCAACCAGTTATTGATCAAACGCCCAACGATAACCAGATGGCAGAAGAGAAAAAAACCGAGAAGAAATGGCCGCAGGCCGCCTGAGCGTATCTGGGCCAGGGTGGTTTTCAGCCCCAGTGCGGCCATTGCCCCGGTCAGCAGCCAAGTCCCCAATTGCCGCAGCCCGGCCACAACAGGCATCGGAATCAACGAGGTCGAATTCATTCCGGCAAAAACAACGAACATCACCGCAAACCAAGGTATGCTGATCGCCCGCCCCTTGGCCTCCCGAGAACGGAAAAGCGCACTGCTTGCCAACAGAAAAGGCACCAGCAGCATGACCCGGATCATCTTGGCAATTACAGCGGCATGCGCGGTATCGTCACCGATGATGCTGCCAATGGCAACAACCTGGGCGACCTCATGCACGGTTGAGCCCACATAGATCCCGAAATCCACCCGGTTTCCTCCTAACCATGCATAGAGCAAGGGGTAGACCAACATGGCAAGCGTTCCAAACAACACCACTGTTGCAACTGCTGCTGCGGCTTTACCGGCCACCGGCTTATCTTTGTCATCCAGCACGGGAACCGTGGCAACCACCGCCGCTGCACCACAGATTGCACTCCCCGCCGCAGTCAGCAGTGTTGTTTCACGATCCATCCCAAGCACATAGCGCCCGACCACCCAACCCAATCCTAGCGTTGAGCACACCATCAATACGTCGACTCCCAAGCCAGAAACCCCCAACTGAACGATCTGCTGGGCGCTGAGATTAAAGCCGTAGAGCGCCACGCCAATACGCAAAAAGCGTTTTTGCGCCAGTTGCACGCCTACCTCATACTTGGTCTGCGCAAAAAACATCGGAAAACAGTTGCCGAATACAACCCCCAGGATGATCGCCAAGGTCAGCGCACTCAAACCGTGCTTCGCCAAACCAGCTTGGGCCAAAACAGTCGCCAAGATGCCAAACGCAGCAACCCAAACCAGCCCCGGATAAGTCTCTCGCCACATACGCATGATCAAATTCCCACAAAAACAATAGGGACGAGCGTAAATGCCGAGCTATAATCAGTAAAACATATATTTCATATACATTAAATCACTTCTACTGATGAAAATAAGCCTGCGGCAACTTGAGGTTTTCACGGCCATTGCCAACCACGGCGGCGTGACGCGCGCAGCCGAACACATTGCCATGACGCAGGCCGCCGCCAGCATGGCACTTGCGGATCTGGAACGACAACTCAACACCACATTGTTTGACCGGATTGGCCGCCAACTTATCCTCAACGACATGGGGCGCCTGATTCTGGCGCGTGCTCAAGACGTGCTGGACCGGGCACACGAGATTGAGACGATTGCACAAAACTCAGGGTTCGATCTACACCTTGGCGCCAGCGTTACCATTGGCAATCATTTACTGCCTGCCGTCATTGCAAAGATCAAGCAAGACTATCCAGAGAGCAGGATTCGCGTCTCCCGATTCAATACAGAGCAGGTGATTGAGCAGCTTCTGGCGTTTCGTATCGACCTGGGTTTTATAGAGGGCCCGGTTCACAGCAAAACAATCCAGCGCTTTACCTGGCGGCAAGACCATCTCCTGCTGTTCGCCCCCCCAGGGCATCCCCTCACCCAAGGTGAGATTTCGCCCTGTGAGCTGGAAACTGTTCCCTGGATTGTGCGCGAACATGGTTCCGGTACGCGTGAAGTCCTAGAATGGGCCTGCCTTCAACATGGCGTGCATCCGAACATCAGCCTGGAACTAGAGCAGCCCGAAGCCATCCGCCAATGTGTGCGTGCGGGCCTGGGCATTGGATGCCTATCGGAATTGGAGTTGGAGGAATCCTTTCATCGCGGCGAACTCGCACCGATCCAGGTCAGGGGCATGTCCATGCCCAGGGAATTACAAATCGGTATGCATTGCGAGAAATACCCTGGCAAAGGTATTCGGGCCATTTTCGAAACCTGTGGCGTTCAGCTTGATGAAAAGTGACGCCCCACTTTAAAAGCGCCTTCCGGCATCAAGCGCATCGGTTTTTCCACAGGCGCTTGTGCTGACTCCGGCGCAGGCATCGCAATTTCTGCTGGTGCAACAATGACCTTGTTGCGTCCGCTGCGCTTGGCCTGATACAAGGCCGCATCCGCCCGCATGATCATCGATTCCAGGCCTTCTTCTGAATGCTCACTGAACGCGACACCAATACTGACGGTCACCGCAATCGTTGTATCTTGCCAAGCCATGTTGATGGCACGCGTCATCGCCCCCAGGCGGTCTGCGGTCTGGATACCGTGTGACAAAGACGAGTTGGGCAACAACACGCAAAACTCCTCACCACCATACCGTCCCACCACATCCGATAGCCTCAACTGATCACGCAAGACATCTGAGAAATTCCGCAGTACCGCATCCCCGGCCGCATGTCCATGCACATCATTGACCTGCTTGAAATAGTCCAGATCCAGGAACAGCAGAACCGAACTTTGCTGGGAACGCGCCTGCAAGGCCACCATTTGGGAGGCTACATCAAAAAACATGTAGCGGTTGAGCAGGCCCGTGAGCGGATCATGGTGCGCCAAATGTTCAAGGTCACGATGCAGACGCATCGCAATCGTAATGATCACACTGAAATAGATGCAGGTAGTGGAGAGCATGCATAGCAGGTGCACCACACTATGGGGCGAAAAGTCCTGCAAGAACGAGGCGCCCAGATACGATTCAATCACTGGCGGCATGAAGACCCATTGAAACAAGCTCCGCAGCGCAGCGACTGCCAACGCTGTGCCGAGCAAAACAAACGGCAGGAGAATGCCCCACACCATGGGCAACGCGTCTGAACGCTGAAGATACAACCAGACGATGTGCCCGCCCCACAACAACATGAACGCAATCACACCGGAGCTGATGAAAATGCGTAACGACGTATCGTGCCAGTAATATGCAAACACAAACAGCGCCATGCCAAGACAAACCACCCCGGCAAGCACGCCCCGCCGCAGCCTCACCCCCAAATCCAGTGCAATGGCATGAGGCAGCATGGCAGAACCCGCCAGCAACAATATGTTTGCCAATACAACGCTCAACAAAGGGTCCCAATGCCCCCGCATTGCAATCAGCAACAGCCCCAACCCCTGGATTGCACATGAAATGGCCCACAGCGACAAAGCGCCAAATTGACGCATCATTCGTGAGGCAATAATGAATGCGGGGCAGGCTGACATCAGCAAAAGCCCGTGAACCAGCAAAATAGTACGCGCATCAACGGTAATGGGCATAGGGGCTCAGTCAGGAACGAATCGTGGTCTTCCTCAAAATTGCCAACTCTTCATTTGCGGACCCGGGTTTCAGCCCGCATCGCCATCAACAAAAAATAGCGTCTATCAATATGTCATAGCCCTGCGGCAGGTAAAAACAAGCTGACCAAAGGGAATAACCACCTCCTATGGCTTGAAAATCGTGGAAATCGACCTATGGATCGGGTAAATCATCACAAAGCCCCTATAATTGGACAATGTTCCCGATCTACCCAGCTTTCCCGCCTGATTTCTCCCCGGTAATTGCCCAGTGCCCCAAGCCATGAATACAGAACCTGGGTTTCTCCGCCGTGCCTGGTTGCACGATAAAGCGCTCGACAGCCTGAAAGTCGCATTGGCTTTCGCAGGGGTTCTTGTCTTTTACTTCGTCACTGATTTGGAGCAGTGGTTGGTGGGTCTCTTGCTGGGGGTCATCGCCTGCGCATTAGCAGAAACCCCTGATCGCTTTGTTGGACGCTTGCAGGCGCTGCTGGTCACACTGGCATGTTTTGCCATTGCCGCCTTTTCTGTACGCCTGCTCTTTCCCCATCCCTGGTTATTCGTACTGGGCCTGGGCATCTCTACGCTGGGGTTTGTGATGCTTGGTGCGCTGGGGGAACGCTATGCAACGATTTCCGTCGCGGCGATCATCCTGGCTGTCTACACCATGCTTGGCCTAAGCCAACATGGGTCGTTCCCAACGCAATTCTGGCAAGATCCTCTCGTACTGTTGGCTGGAGCCAGTTGGTATGGCTGCATCTCCCTGCTGGCTTCTGCGATATTTGGTTTGCGTCCTGCACGCCAGGTCATCGCCCAAGTGTTTGATTCGCTTGCCATCTATCTAGAACTGAAGGCCGATCTGCTGGAACCTATCGCGGGGCGAGACATCAACACCCAGCGGCTGGCTTTGGCCGCACAAAATGGGCGCCTGGTAGGGCTAATGAATCGTGCGCGCGAAATCCTCTTGCTCTGGGCGCAAGGAAAGCATCCCGCGCGTGGCAGCCAATCACTGCTGCATTGGTATTTTCTGGCACAAGAAATTCATGAGCGAACGAGTTCCGCTCACTATCCGTATGATGCCTTGGCCAAAGCCTTTGCCCGCAGTGACATCCTGTTTCGCTGCCAGCATTTGATGCGCGCCCAGGCGGAATGCTGCAAGCGCCTTGCAGAAGCAATCCTGAGCAGCAGCCCCTATGCAGGCAGCCAGTATGAAAACGCAGCACGCCAGGAGTTGGGACTGGCACTCACCTATCTCCAAACCCAAAACGCCCCCTGCGATACTGGCCTGCTCGACTCCCTGGCGGATTTGTGCCGGAACATCAGCACGATTGGCACCCTGCTTGCCAAAGCCGCTATGTCAAGCAACATAGATATCGTGCAGGACAATACGCTGCGTGACTACAACCCGAAAACACTGGCGGAAATCTGGCAACGACTGCGCGAACAGGTTTCTCCACCGTCCAAACGTTTCCGCCACGGTGTACGCTTGGCAGTTGCCCTGGCAGCCGGTTATGGACTTTTGCATGCCTTCTCACTGCCACAAGGCTACTGGGTGATCCTGACCACCGTGTTTGTCTGCCAGCCCAACTTCAGCACCACCTGGCAACGCCTGGGGCAGCGCATCGGCGGAACACTATTGGGGCTCTGTGCCGCCAGTCTTTTCATATCGGCTTTCCCTCACCACCTTGCCCAGCTTGCGCTACTGTTGGTCAGCGGTGTGGCGTTCTTTGTCTTCCGGGCCAATCGCTACATGCTTGCCACGGCCTGCATCACTGTGTTGGTAATGATCTGCTTCAACCAGTTTGGCAGCAGCTATGCGCTCATCCTGCCGCGACTCGTCGATACGCTGATTGGTAGCGCACTGGCGGCCGCAGCGGCTGCGTTCATTCTGCCCGACTGGCAAGGCAAGCACATCCATCATGCCATGGCGCGCTCCATCAAGCTGGCAGACATCTACCTTGGCGAAGTTCTCTGCCAATACCGCGAAGGCAAGCGTGATGATCTTCCTTACCGCGTAGCGCGACGGGATGCACACAATGCCGATGCAGAACTTTCCACCACACTCTCCACCATGCTTGCAGAGCCTGGGCGATACCGCATGGCCCCGGAGGCCACGCTACGCTTCCTCCACGCCGGCCACTCTCTGCTTGGCTACATCTCTGCGCTGGGCGCACACAGAGAACGCATTGAGAATTGGCAACAGGATGCACAAATCACTGCGACCGAGCGCCATATTCGTGCTAGTCTCCAAGGGATTGCCAACGCACTGGATTCCCATGCCTGCACGCAGATCACCGACTTCGAGCCGATACCCGAAGCGAGGTCCGCGCAAGCATCTGCAAACCCCGTAGAAAGACGTTTGATGCGCCAACTCCGTGTCATCGAACAACTCTTGCCAGAGCTGGCCGAACTCGCTTCTGCCTTCGCTCGGGAAGCAACCCCAAAACACCAGGACTGAGCCTGACAAGCTCATCCCATAACGCTATTCTTTAGCCCCCTATACCATGACCGACACAGTCGACAATTTCGCATCTCTTAACCTCTCTGCCCCGCTGCTGACCGCACTGGCAGATGTAGGCTACGAAACCCCCTCCCCCATCCAGGCCGCTTGTATTCCGCTTTTGCTTGCCGGGCACGATCTTCTGGGCGAAGCACAAACGGGGACCGGCAAAACGGCCGCCTTCGCGCTGCCTTTGCTCGAACGCCTGAATCCCAACTTGCGCAAACCGCAGGTATTGGTGCTGACCCCCACGCGTGAGCTGGCCATCCAGGTTGCAGAAGCCTTCCAGCGCTATGCCAAATACCTGCGCGATTTCCATGTGCTGCCCCTGTACGGTGGGCAAAGCATGGTCGTGCAGTTGCGCCAGCTCAACCGTGGCGCACAGGTCATTGTCGGCACACCGGGCCGCGTGATGGATCACATTGAGCGCGAAAGCCTGCAACTTGACGGGCTCCAGGCCCTGGTACTGGATGAAGCCGACGAAATGCTGCGCATGGGCTTTATCGATGATGTGGACTGGATTCTTGAGCACATCCCGGCCGAACGCCAGACCGCGCTCTTCTCGGCAACCATGCCAGAGCCCATCCGTCGCGTTGCGCGGCAACACATGCGCGAACCGCAGGAAATCAAGATCAAAGCCGCCACCACTACGGTCGCCACCATCCGCCAGCGTTACTGGGCCGTGCGAGGCGTCCATAAACTGGATGCGCTCACCCGTATCCTGGAAGTAGAAGAAGACTTTGATGCCGCCCTCATCTTCGTGCGCACCAAGACTGCCACCACCGAGTTGGCAGACAAACTGGAAGCCCGTGGCTATGCAGTTGCTGCACTGAACGGAGATATGAACCAGGCATTGCGCGAACGGGTAATTGAGCAACTCAAAACAGGCTCCCTCGACATTGTGGTCGCCACCGATGTTGCCGCCCGTGGTATCGACGTTGCCCGCGTCAGTCACGTCATCAACTATGACATTCCGTATGACACCGAGGCCTATGTGCACCGTATCGGCCGCACCGGTCGCGCAGGTCGCCAGGGCACGGCCATCCTGTTCGTAGCTCCCCGCGAAACAGGCATGCTCAGAGCCATTGAGCGTGCCACACGCCAACCCATTGAACAGATTTCACTGCCCAGCAAGGAAGCCGTAGCCGACCGGCGCATCACCCAATTCAAGCAGCAAGTTGCAGAAGCCATCGAAGCACTGGAAGACAACCAACTCGACTTTTTTGCCGAAGTCGTTGATCAACTGGCCACCGAAAAGAGCTTGGATACCGCAGAGATTGCCGCAGCGCTGGCTTACCTGTTACAACGCGAACGCCCGCTCCAACTGGAGGAAGGTGGCAAGGGTTGGGATCTGGCAACCGCCCCCGTTTCTCCACCCGCCCACGAACGCCCCCGCCGTGAAAACCGCGATGAGATCCTCACCAAGCGGCGAGACTTCGTCAACAGCGGCATGCAACGCTATCGCATTGAAGTAGGCCGTGAGCATGGCGCCACACCAAAGGAAATCGTAGGCGCCATTGCTAATGAAGGCGGCATAGAAGGTCGCAACATCGGGCAGATCAACCTCTTTGATACGTATAGTACGGTGGAATTGCCGGAGCTACCTGCTGAATTGCTCAACTTCCTCAAATCCACCCGGGTACGGCAAATCCCTATCAATATCCGCCTGGCCCTTACAGGGGAAGGCGATGAAGCACGCGGGCGTGGCGGTGATCGTGACGGACGTTTTGCCAAACCTGCACATGCAGACCGCAATGACAGACACGAACGTGAACGCTCTACAGGTAACGGCTTCTCTGATCGCCCCTACAAGAAGCCGTATGAATCGCGTAACCGTAGGGAGGATGCGCCAACACCCCCACGCGCCAGCACCAAACCACCTTATTCAAGTGAGCGTGAACGCAGCACCCAGGACCGGCCCAGTTGGCACAAGGATGAAACCCGCACCGAACGGGACACCCCACGCCACGGTGACGCCCCGCTGAAACGCGGCTTTGCCGATCGCAAAGCCCCACCCCGCCCTGCCTCTACCGGCCCATCTCGCTTCGCTGGAAGCAAGCCTGCCAAGACTGGCAAACGAGGGCACTGAACAAACACTTGAGAAGCACACTTTACTGCACCCGCCCGCCCAGGGCGGGTTGTGCTTTTATGCCGTTCACGACATGCCGGCTATTTTCTCCAGTGAATGGAACACCTGCTTGCCTAATTGTCGGGCGGTGGACACCATGCGATCCGCACCTGCGGATGGCCCACCGATACGCAAACACGCATCACACATGGCCAGCAGGCGCTCAGCGCTTGGATGGAAGATTTCCTCGAATACAGCATCCCCTACCACCTCTGAACCCGCAGCTTCAATCAAAGGCAGCGCCAGCCATTCGCCCAACATAGGGACGTGTCCCAGGCGGTAGACAGCCAATGCTGCATCGGTCATGGCCTGTACATTGGCGGCGATACGCACCGGATCACCATCCGTACCACTGCGGTAAGGCCCGGCAACCAGAATCATCATGGGCTCATTCTTCATTATGTCTCCCCTACCTTAATGGATATCACGCCACGCCTGCCAAAACACCGCCATCTGGCAGGAAGTCTGGGCTTGCCGCGCTGAAAATGGAACAATTATCCGCTCTATTTTTGATCAGCGTGCGCGGCCTTCATGACGACGCAAGGTCTGTCTCGCCAGAAGATCCAGCCCACAACAAATGGTAAAGTAGATCATACCAACAAACAGGAAAACCTCAGCCGGATAGACCATTGTCCGACTATTGACCTGTGCAGCCAGAAAAGACAACTCCCCCACCCCAACGATATATGCCAAAGATGTATCCTTGATCAAAGATACCCATTGATTAATGAAGGAAGGCAACATCATTCGCAACGCCTGCGGCAACACTACATGTCGCAGCACAGCACCCCTCGTGAGCCCGACAGACAACCCAGCCTCCCACTGCCCTTTGGCAATGCCGCGAATCCCCGCATAGACCGAATGGGATAGATACGCACCACCAATAAGCGATAACGAGAACATCACCGATAGCACACCCGGCACATCAATCCCAAACGCCAGCGGCAACAAAAAGTAGGTCCAGAAAATCAGCATCAACACAGGGATTGCCCGAAAAAAACCGAGCACGGCGGTCAGTACAATACGCAAGCGCTGACTGCTCATCGCCAAAGCCACGCCCAACCCCAAGCCCAACACGCCAGAAACCAAGGCGGAACCGACGCTTAATATCAGCGTGAGTGCGGCACCGCCAATCGGGCCATCCGGCCAGGTGCCCCACAACAGGTAGGCCAGATTGCTACGGATAATTGTAAAGTCCATGTCAGCGCCTTGCTCCTGCCACCGGGAAATGACGCTGGAGAAATTGCGCCAACACCTCTATCACCGCAATAATCATGATATAAAACAGTGTCGCCATACCAAACGCCTGAAACGTCTTGAACGTCACGCTCTCAACTTGTCGTGATGCATAAGATATCTCCATCACGCCTATTGCCATGGTCAGTGAGGAGTTCTTGACGATGTTCATGTACTGCCCCATCAGCGTTGGCAAAGAAATCCGGAATGCCTGGGGCAAAATGACATAGCGAAATACCTGCACAGGCCGCAATCCCAGCGCTTGCGCTGCGTAGCGCTGAGACTTCGGCACCCCTCGCATCCCCGCACGGATTTCCTCAGACACATAAGCAGCGGAATACAGCACAAGGCCAAAAACGCCGCATACGAATTCGTAAGAGGGCCATTCGATCGGCACCCCAAACAAAACAGCTACATGTGTGTCATTCAACCAATCGCGCACGCCATCGGGCAATACGGCTGAGGCACCAAAGTACCAAAAGAACAACTGCACCAACAGTGGGGAATTACGAAGCAGGGATACCAGACTCGCAGTGCCCCAGGCCAACGCTCGCCAGCGGCTGTTACGGGCAATAGCGGTGAGAAACCCTAAAAAGCTTGCTGCGGGGATCACCAGTACAGTCACTTCCAAGGTTACCAAAAACCCCTTGAGCAACCAGATCTGATATTGCGTCTGCAACAGATCACCAAAAATAGATTGAGGATTCATGCCTTGCCAGAATAGGAAAAAGCTGGCAACCGCAATGCGGTGCCAGCATAAGTAGGAGGAGAATCAACGATGCAGGGACGATTTACTTCTCACGAATATGCGATTCACCTATCTTGAACAGGCGAGGCAGCGGTGATTTACTCTTCGGGCCAAAATATTTATCGTAGATTTTTTGCGCAGTGCCATCTTTCTCCGCCTCTCGCAGCCAATCATTGATGTAGCTCACCAGACGGGTTTCACCCTTCGGAATCCCCACCCCTTCAAGTTCTTCAGAAATGGCAAATGGCGACACCTCATACTTGCTCTTGTCCGGCAGATTGGCCAGCAGGGCCACCAGCTTGGTGCCGTCTTGGGTGATCGCCTGTACGTTGCCATTACGCAGGGCGGCCAATGCAAACGGCGTATCATCATAGGAAATCACTTTGGCGCTAGGATACTTCTCGCGCAGTGTGCTTTCCATGGTCGTACCCTTGTCGGCCCCCACTTTCAGGCCACCAATCTGGTCCGGGCTTTTGAGGAAACCCTTGCGAGCCAGGAATTGCTGGCCGGATGCGATATAGGGAATCGAAAAATCGACGACCTTGGCACGTTCTTCGGTAATCGTGAAATTGGCAAACACCAGATCAACCTTGTTGGAGGTCAGCAACGGAATCCGGTTGGCGGGGTTGGTCGGCACTAACTCCAATTTAACGCCGAGTTTCTTGGCAAAGGCTTCGGCATAATCGACATCCAGGCCGACAATCTTCTTGCTTTGTTCGTCGATATAGCCAAACGGTGGGTTGCCATCAAAGGCAGCCACACGCAATACCCCAGCTTTCTTGATGTCGTCCAAGCGATCTGCGTGAGCAAGCCCCGATACCAAAAGCAATCCCAACAATGCAAGTGAGCGTAATTTCATGATGTATTCTTCGCGGTGTATGTAATGAAAGTGATCTACAGGAAGATCAATGAAACCAGATTACCCGCTTCGTTTTGAGAAGGGAAATACGCATTCCTGAATTACTTATGCATGAAAATCGCAAGGTTTCATAGAAACCGCAGGTTGATATTGCTTTGCAAGAACCTACGCGCAAAATAAAATCCCCTTGCCGCCCACCACGGGCGGCAAGGGGATCAATATATGCGCTATAGCTACATCAGCCAGAAGAGTTGTAATTCAATCTGGCCAACACACAAAAGCGAGCTTGCGATTAGAACGCCGGTACAACCGCGCCTTTGTACTTTTCCTCAATGAATTTCTTTACTGCCGGGGAATTCAACGCAGCGGCCAATTTCTTGATGGCTGCGGAATCCTTGTTGTCAGCACGCGTCACCAGCACATTGACATACGGAGACTTTGCCCCCTCGATAGCCAAAGCATCCTTGGTCGGAACCAGTTTGGCTTCCAGTGCATAGTTGGAATTGATGGCAGCCAGATCCACTTGGTTGAGCACGCGCGGCAGCGTGGCGGCTTCCAGTTCCTTGAAATCCAGCTTCTTGGGGTTGCTGGTGATGTCCTTCACTGTCGCCTGGATATTGGTGTTGTCTTTAAGCTTGATGATGCCCGCCTTGTCCAACAACAGCAGTGCCCGCCCGCCGTTGGTAGGATCGTTAGGAATCGCTACGACCGCACCAAACTTAAGTTCCTTCAACGACTTGATCTTCTGGCTATAGACACCAAAAGGCTCAACGTGCACGCCAGCCACGGGCACAAGGTGGGTGCCCTTTTCCTTGTTGAAACTATCCAGATACGGTTTGTGCTGGAAAAAGTTGGCATCCAAACCCTTTTCTTCCAATTGCGTATTGGGTTGCACGTAATCGGTGAACACCTTGATGTTCAGGTTAATCCCTTGCTTGGCCAACTCGGGTTTAACGAACTCCAGGATTTCAGCATGCGGCACTGGGGTAGCACCCACATTCAGCGTGGTGGCAGCCTGGGCTGAGAACGCAAAGGCGGCAGCAACAAACGCAATAATTTTTTTCATATCTCATAACCTTTCAATTATTTGGAATAGCCTGCAAGGGTTGTGAAGATCACTTAAATCAGGCCCGACTGAAACGGTGGACCAATTTATCTCCAACCATCTGCAAAAGCTGAACAAGGATCAGCAGGAGTGTGACAGTGACGATCATCACATCGGTGCGGAAACGCTGATACCCGAACCTCACTGCCAGATCACCCAGCCCACCCCCACCAACCACGCCGGACATGGCCGTACAGGAAACCAGCGTGATCGCCGTTACCGTCACCGCCGCAATGATGCCCGGCAGGGCTTCTGGCAACAGCGCCCACATCACAATCTGGCGAATCGTTGCACCACTGGCCTGCATGGCTTCCACCACGCCCCGGTCCACCTCGCGCAAGGCCGTTTCCACCAATCGGGCGAAGAACGGAGTTGCGGCAACCACCAAGGGCGGAATCGCCCCTGCCACACCAAGCGAAGTGCCGATCAGGCGGACCGTCAGCGGAATCATCACGATCAGCAAAATGATAAAGGGCAAAGAGCGCAGCACATTGACGACAACCGACAGCACCCCATAGAAAACCGAGTGCTCCAGCAACTGACGCTTGCTGGTCAGGAACAAAAGCACGCCCAGCGGCAAGCCCAGCAATACGGTAAACAGCAAGGATGCTCCGAGCATGGATAGAGTATCCAGCCCAGCCATGCCGATATCATTCCAATCTAGGTTGCTGAAAAAATCGTTCATTGCAGCCACTCCACAGTCACGCCATTTTTCTCCAGATGCGCCAGCGCCTGTTGTTGCGTGGCTTCATCTCCCTGCACGGCAAGCGTCAGCTGCCCACAGGGCGTGTTCTTGATGCGCTCAATACGGCCAGCCAGGATGGTGAAATCCAGCCCATGATCACGCACAGCGCGCGCCAAATGAGGGGCATAGGCGTCGTTACCCACAAAGGTCAGCCGCACGATACGCCCTGAAGTACGCGCCGTCGCAAGCACCTCATCCAAGCCTTCAAAGTGCTCGGCTTCCTGCACAAACATACGCGTTGTCGGATGCTTGGGATGCAGGAATACTTGCGCCACCTCACCAGACTCCACCACCTCGCCACTGTCCATCACCGCAACCCGGTCACAGATCGTGCGTACCACATCCATTTCGTGGGTAATCAGAACAATCGTCAGCCCCAGCTTCTGATTGATCTGCAAAAGCAGTTCCAGCACCGACCGCGTGGTCTGCGGGTCCAATGCACTGGTTGCCTCATCGCACAGCAGAACCTTGGGGCTGTTGGCGAGCGCTCTGGCAATCCCTACCCGCTGCTTTTGCCCACCGGAGAGTTGCCCCGGATATTTGTTACGCTGGTCAGCCAAACCCACAAGCTCCAGCAGTTCATCGATCCGTGCATTGATCTTGGCGGCATCCTTCCAGCCTGCCACCCGCAGCGGGATCGCCACATTCTGCGCAACGGTACGTGAGCCCAACAGATTGAAGTGCTGGAAGATCATGCCGACCCGCATGCGTAGGGCGCGCAAGCCCTCAGCATCAAGCGAGCCCACCTGCTCGCCATCTACCACTACGTTACCGGATTCAGCTGACTCCAGCCGATTGATGAGCCGAACCAGGGTCGACTTCCCCGCGCCCGAATGCCCCACCACCCCAAACACCTCGCCTGCCTTGATATGCAAGCTCACATCGCGCACAGCGGCTACCTGACGATCTGCAATGTGGTACGTTTTATAAACATGCTCCAGGCGAATCATTTCGAATTCATGTACCGAATACTTGTTACAGACAAGACGGAGCCTTCTGCTCCCTCATACCAAAGCGTCCGCTTTGCCACAGAGTGCCTGTTCAAAAATTGTGGTGGAGCGAGATTTGCACACGGGTGAACTTGCAAGATTCATCTATGTTCCGCTTGCGCTGGACGTGCGCCAGCCTAAAGCCCAAAAAACGGCTCACAGCCAGCGACCAAATCAGGGTGACAAACTCAACATCAACAACATGGGTTACAGCATGCCCGACAGCACTGGCGCATGACCACCAAGCAAGGTCAGCCATACGGAGTCAGGTTACTGCGCAAAGTGGACGTCTACCGATGTTGCCAGCCACTGGCAAAGCTTGTCAACGTTCTTGGCCTTGAAGATGAAATCAGACCTATTGACCACGCTGCCTCAAAGGCCGCTTGGCTTTCGCCTCTACGCTGCGCCCCCTATCCACGCTAGGCTCTATTTGTGAGGAGATCAGAGGCATCACCCCTTCCGACACCTCAGCAGTTTTTCGTAGCTCCGTTTTGCCCAATCATCAATCAGCGTCTGGCACCCACTCTAACCGATGAGCACACAAGGCCCTACCAAGCATTTATTCTGAGCTTCTAAGAAAATCCTATGACCAAAACGCCGCCAAAATATGCTAAAAGCATATTTTGGCGGTAAATGGAATTCACACTGAATCTAGCCGTATTTCACATCCCTTTATATAGAGATAACTATTGTTTGTTCCGCATAATCAGGGAGGAATTCTCATCTTCCTTGTATGCATATGTCAATTTGTGACCGCGAATTTCCCCCATTACAACCATGTTTCCACTGATCGCCTCGTGATCTGCTGCAGAAAAAGGCTGGTCGTAACGCGTCACCACGGTAGACCGCACCGAATACTGCAGATTTTCCAATGCAGAACGGATACGGTCGCCATCCGTACAGTTGCACTGGTACATTGCCAGATACACCAGACGTAGCGCATCATAGGTTTGCGCTGCAGCAACCCCCGATGGAATGCGATCCACTTTGTTCACACGGCGATAAGCAACAGCAAAATCGTGTCGCGCCCCGCGCCAGTCATCTTCAATAAAAGTAACAGCAGTTCGTGCGCCGTCACCCGCAGGGCCAGCCAGATCCGCAAAGGAGGCCTGGGACATCGTCCATGTCCCCACGAGAGGAACTTTCCAACCCATTTTGGCAAGGCTCTTGGCTACCATGGCGTCCTCTGCCGCCAACCCGTATAGGGCAATTGCTTTGGCGCCTGCAGCCCGGGCACGGCCCAACTGGGCAGTCATGTCCTGATCGCCGATCTTGAAACTCTCAACCACGAGAGGCTTCAGATTGCGTGACTTCATTTCAGTCAGCGCATTATCCCGACCAGATGTTCCATACAAGGTTTCGTCGTGCAAGACTGCAATTTCTGTGATCTTGCGTCGATCTACCAAATCCTTGAACATCGCCTGCGTTTGCAGCCAATCACGCCCCGCCACCCGGAAGATATAATTTTCCTTGCCTAGTGGCAGATTGGGCTGTTTGGTAATCTCTCCGCCTGCGGCTGCGGATACCACCAGTGGAATTTTTGCCTGTTGGAACAGAGGCGCCGCCTTGCTTGCCACGCCAATGTTGGCAAACCCAACGGCAGCAACCACCTTATCTTTGCTGATCAAATCCGTAGCCTGCTGCACACCCACATCAGCCTTGGCCTGGTCGTCTTTTTCCACCAATTCGATTTTGTGGCCTAAAACGCCCCCCAAACGGTTGACTTCTTCAAGAAAAACGCGTGCCCCGCCCCGGATACTCTCGCCCATGTCGGCGGAAGATTGACCGGTAAAAGGGCCAATTACCCCGATCCGAATAGTGGGTTCCTGCGCATGCACAGCGCCCACGGAACATACAGCCAACGCCAGGATTGTTTTCTTTATCATCACGACCTCCTCCAGAGTTACGCATTTCTCTTAAACTTTCTTGTTATTCTTGTCCCTTATCTTTGTATGAGACATGAACAGGGCCAGCCTGAATCAAAACCCTGTCTCCCTGTGTGGGCATTTAATGATGTTGCGGTTTTCCAACTCAATGCAATGCCGTTTATCGGCTTTTCAAACTGACATGCTCTAGAACATATGCAAGTCAAGCCCGCGCAATTTGGCCTGACCACCAGCCACATTACATGATTATGGCATCAGCATCAATACCAACTATCGCATGGGGGGGCTCCCCGATTGACGGAAACCACAAACAGAAACGCGTACTGGGACAAAAGGGAGTTTGGCTAAAAAAATCTGGCTACAGCACATACACTTAGATAAAGTTATCCGTTGTGGGCTTGTGAAACCTTGTATCCATACCAGAGCCCGGATAGAAAAAAGAGCGGCAGCCCAAGGTTTGGCTGGACATCTATCGCCGCCTGTTTGTGCAGTAACGACTAACCCCCCAAGTCGAAGGAGAGTAGCCATGAGCAGCATGAATACATTGGAAATGGAAGAGCGGACTGAAACCATTGAGGAACTAGCCGACCTTATCGTCGTGGTTCAGGAAATGGGTCATCGCCTGGCCTACGAAACCCATGGAGATGACTATTGCCAAGTGCAGGAACTTAACGAGCTTTTGCACCAGGTCCGCATAACAATCACCCAGATCAAGCAAAACGCCGGCATTCCCACCAGCCTATAGTCAGATTCTCGGCTGTAGCCAACTATCGAGCTGCTCTGCACTCAAGGGGCGGCATAGGTGGAAGCCCTGCATGGTATGACATTCAATACCAATCAGGGCTTGCATCTGCTCGGCAGTTTCAACCCCTTCGGCTACGACCTCAATACCACTCTCGCATGCAAGTTCAACCATCGAACGAACAATGGCCAGATTCATTCGGGAGGCTCCGATTCTCTGCACAAAAGATTGATCAATTTTGATGATATCCAGCGGCAACTCCATCAACTGATCAAGCGAAACGCCCCCTGTACCGAAGTCATCCAGGGCAATTTTCACTCCGATATGCCTCAAGCGCTGCAGGTGTTTAAGCACCTTGGGGCGATCCTCCACGTAGATCGATCCATTGACTTCCAGTACCAAAGAACTGGGCGCCACATCGTTATCCTCAAGGGCATGCCTGACTTTGTCGACCAAGTCATCTTCACGAAACTGTACTGATGAGACGTTCACAGAAATATAGAACCCCTTGTGCCCCAGGCTCTGCCACAAAGCCAGCCGCGATAGGGCAGATTCCAGCACCCAGCGCCCCAGTTCGCAGATCATGCCGGTTCGCTCTGCCAGGGGGATGAAGCGTGCAGGCACGACCATCTGCCCACTCTCATTCCGCCAGCGCAGCAGGGCCTCTACCCCCCGTATTGTGTTGCCAGGGATCTCAACCAAGGGTTGGAACTGTAGCGACAAACCACGCTGAAAATCGATTGCGGCACGCAGGCTATGCAAAATGCCAATCCGCAGCTGCGCATCTTCAGACAACTCAGTGGTGTAGTGGGCACACGCGCTTCCAATCGAAAGATGGGCCTCCCCCAATGCCATATTGGCGTTACGGAGCAATTCCAGAGCGTTGCCCTTGCCATCGTCAACACTGGCCATGCCCAGGCGAATCTGCATCTGCAGAGAATGCCCATGGACAAAAAATGGGGCCTCAAACGCATGGCGCAGAACATTGAAATCAATCCACGCTTCTTGGCCAAAGATACCGAAGGAATCTCCAGACAAGCGCGCCAGAAGCGTTCCTGGCCCAAGCGCCGTGCGCAGGCGCTTGGCAACCAGCACCAAGAGCGAATCACCGCATCGGTATCCAAGTGCATCATTGACTTCGGAAAAACGCACCAAATCGGCCACAGCCAGCACCCTGGGGTTTTCTCGATGCGCCAACAGATCTTCATTGACCTGATCCAGAAAACGGCCACGGTTTGGCAAGCGCGTAAGAGGATCGTAATGGGCGAAGAAATTCAAGCGCTCAATCAGATCAACGTTCTCAAAACCCACCGTCAAGTTGGCGGCAAACATCTCAACCAGCTTGCGCACGGTCGGGGATAAAGCCTCCCCCGGGTTAAAGACAGCGATTGCATCTGTTTTGGATGCGCCAAGCCACAGTAGAAAGCGATCAGCCTCAAAAATGTGGGTACGCGCTGCGATACACCGCCGAATGGAGCGCAGCATATCTGCATTCAGCCTCTGGGTAACGGTGCATCCCATCAAGGGCGCATACTGACCTGTACCGTAATGTATTTTGAGCCCGGAGTCATCGTCATCACCATTGAAATCTGGGCGCTCGATGCACAACAAGCCAGAAACCGATGTACCCAGGATTTCTGCCATATGGGCAAACAAACCTTGGGCAAAGTCCTGCATCCGATGCAGCCGGAAGAGCTTGTTGGCGGCTCTGGAAATAGAGTCCATCCCCCGGTTGACGGCCTGGATCTCCTCCAATTGCTGATAGGCACGCACCGCTGAGGTCAGCGTAGTCACCATGCGGGTCTGGGTGAGTTCGGACTTGGTCCGGTAATCGTTGATGTCATACGCCTTGATGACATCAAGTTCAGGCGCATAGCCGGGTTGCCCGGTTCGCAAAACGATCCGCAAATTCCGCAGCCCCAGTTTGGTGCGGATCACATCCACCAGCTTGAGCCCTGCATCCGGGGTTTCCATCACCACATCCAGCATTGCAACGGCAACGTTGGGATGGGCTTTAAGCATAGATTCGGCCTCTGTCGCACTATACGCACGCAGCAAACGTATGGGCCGTGTATCAATCATGACGCCGCGAAGCGCAAAGGCAGTCGCGTGGTGAACTTCTTCATCGTCGTCTGCGATCAGAACATACCAAGCCTTTTTGTCAGAGGATATCTCATCAATCCGTGGCTGCTCATCTATAAATGACAAAATCTCGTCATTACGATCTGATACCAAGGTGTTATCAGGATCGATGGTGTCTGTCACCACAACGCGCCCTCCGCCAGATGCAGTTGTCTTCGACTACAAAATCATCGCAAACCGTTTGGTGATCTGTTCCGGTCTCTCATCATCCATGCTCTGCTTTTGCGGCAAGAGTCATAACGGGGCTGTTCAATACAGATATTCTTACCATTCCAAATAAGCGAAATGGGCCAAGCCGAGACGATCAACCTGATCTCTTCGCTTATCGGCAGCGCCGGTTCAAAGCTTGAACCAACAAATCAATGGCCGACGAACGGTCGGCCACTCCAGATCACTACCTTAAGGAAAACAAAGCGCGAGGCGCTGGCGCCTGATGCGTCTCTCCCTTCTCGAGGGCTTCGTCGTCACCCAGCAGGAAAAGCCGTTCGGCCCCGATCTGACCTTCGGTCACCAACCAGTCGCTCGCAGCCCTGGCGCGCTGAGCAGCAAGCGACTGCAAATCTGGCGCCTGCTTGGCAAAGTGGTGCAGCAACAACTTTTCCATTTCCTCCGTTGGCAGCGATTTCGCAAGCCCCAATGCATTGCGCGGCTTGTCGGCAACCTTCTCGCTCGCATAGACTTCCGCCAAGAGCTTAGGGTATTCGGCTGCATCAATACTCACTGCGTCAACATCAGCCACGGACTCCCCTGCTTTAACCATACGCTCCGCTTTAACGGCGCGCATCCGCTCAGCCAGTCGAGCGCGATTCACACCATCCAGATCGGCAACAGGATCAGCCTGACCTCGGATTTCAAGCCGCAGTGCGGGTCTCTCGGTCAGCGCTTTTGCCAGGGTTTTGAGCTTCTCGACTGCCGCTGGCGTCAGCTCTGCCTTGCCTGGTGCAAAATCCAGGTAGGAGAGTTCCTCCCCACTGCTGTGCCCAAACATTGAGCCGATCAATGTAAACGGCGCTGAAATCGCTTTGGTGACCATGTTGACCAGCAGCCTCACCACAATGCCACCTACGCTGAATTGCGGATCGTCCAACGAACCACTGACGGGCAGATTGACGTTGATCTCCCCTTGGCTGTTCTTAAGCAAGGCAACGGCGAACAGAACAGGAAGCTTGGTGGCATCCGGGCTGTCGACACGTTTGCCAAAAGTGAGTTGATCAAGAAATATCTGATTCTCTGCGGTGAGCTTACGATCCCGAATCTGGTATTTCAGGTTCATCGACAACTTGCCCTTGTCAATGCCGTAGCCAACATATTTGCCTGAGTATGAGGACACACCTGTCAGATCCACGCCTTTGACCTGTGCCTGGATATCCAGGAACTTATCCTGTCGCAGTGGATTGAGCTGCCCAGTGATCTGCAGGGGCGCAGTACCATCAACAGCGCCTTTCAAATCAAGCTGGGCAACAGAGTTCTGCTCCGAAGACAAGCCTGTCAGACTACCTGTCAGTGCAGCAATCTTGGCATCGTAATTGGGCTTGACGAAGCGATCACTGTAATTGATGCTGCCGCCACTAAACAGGACCTTGTCGATACGGATCTTGGGTAGTGTGCTGCCAGAGGGCGAAGCGCTTGGAATAGATGCCGCACTGCTAACCGAGGAACTTTCCCCAGCAGTCAATTCGCGCAAATTGAAGCGCCCTTCCGCATCCAAAATGAGGCGGGAGTAGAAATTGTCCAGTCGCACTTCTCTGGCATTCAAGGCCAACGGCGCGAGCTGAAAGTTGAAGCCTTCAATCCCAAAGTGTCTCCACTGCAGGAAATCCGCATCGTTGAGCTGATCCAGTGAGCTAAACTCATCTACAGCCACGTTGCCTGCAAAATTCATTACAGGCCGGTCAGGCTTGGCAAAGCTGAAATCCAGCGTTCCTTTGGTACTTAAGCGCCCGCGCGTAACCAGAATCCTGAAGTATTGGTCGACATAGGGCTGGATCGCCAGCATATCCACATCGCGGATATCCAGCTTCACATTACCCTGCAACGGCATGGTGACGATTTTACCTGCCAAATCGATTTTACCGGCCCGGTTGGCCTTGGACGTGATCTCAAAGCTGGCCGAATGGGCGTCTTGGTTGCTCCAATCCACGACATGGATGCCAAGATCCCGCAGTTCGACGCTCACAGGATTCGCACCGGAACGGTCTTCAAATTTCACATTCCAGCCGGTCAGTTGTGCTTGGGCAAGACTCAGCTTCCAGGCTTCCTCAGAGGCTGGCGTACTCTGCTGTACATGCGATGTCTTTGCAGGAGCGGGTTTGAGCAAGTCCAGCAAATCCAACTGCCCTTGTTTGTCTTTAGCAATGTTCCAATGGGCGCTACCTAGTGCAAGTTTTGCCAAACGGGCCTCTCGCTTGGCGATGTCTACATCGATACCTTCCAACTGAACATCAGACACTTCCACCAGCGTCTTATGCGTCTTGGGGTCGGCCAGCGCCAGTTGTGACAATCCCAGTTTCGCGTCAGAAAGGCTCATCTGCACAGACGGAGAAGTCTCGATCCTAAGCTTGGCTTCTGTCTCAAGGCGACCACTGAGCAAGCCGGAACCCATGGCTGTCTGGTAGTACGGGCGCAAATCTTCGAGTTTGATGTCCTTTAACGCCAACAAGCCTTGATGGACTCCACGTTTAAGATTCAAATCCCCCTCAAAGCTGAAGTTTTCTCCTCCCTTTCCCTGTGCATTCAGATTTACTTTGGCAGGCTTGTCCGCGAGCAGATTGAAGTCTTGAACAGCAATATTGACGGGGTCCAGCACCAAGGCATATGTCCCTGGCACAGCTCGGTCCTGCCAATGAACCACGCCGCGATTCACCTCCAGGCGTCGAACCGAAATAGCAGGCAAGGCGGTCTGTTCCGCAGCGGCGCCTGACGGATGCGCATCCTCTGCCAAAGCGAAATTGATCTTGCCATCAGCATTGCGAACCACATCCACATCGGGTGCATCAATCTTCAGCAGCCCTATTTGGGCCTTGATTGGGCTAGCCAAAGGCTCAAGAGAGTCCAATCCAACGCTAAGATCCTGGATGCTGATGAGGTGTGCCCCATTGGAATCCTGTACGGCAAGTTTTTGTACCCCGAGCTGCCCCGCCAGAAAGAGCCTCTGCCCCCCTGGCCCGCCTTGGTTCCATACCAGTTTGAGATCGCAGCCGAACAGACCCTGTTTGAATACAACGGGCAACTTGGTCGGCGCGTACCCCAGGTACTGGGTCACATCAAAAGGAGCAAGATTGATATCCAGCATGGCCTCATGATGAGAACCAAACGGCTTCACCTGCCCTGCCAATTGCAGCTTGCTACCATTGACCCAAGCCTCAAGATAAGGGGCAACCGCCAGATCAAGCTTGGCGGGCAGGTTGGAAACAAAGGGAATGCCCAGCTTGATATGCTCTATATGGTGTTGCTTGGAAACCGGCTGATCGTCGAAGCTGACACTGCCTTCACTGATCTGGATGTTGTTGACCGAAAACAGAAACGGTTTGCCGTCTGATGTCGATTTGGGCTGCGCGTTCAGGCGCTCAATGATGTCGGTAAAATTGTATTGGTCCTTGCCAGTCCGCGCAAAATTCACTTGTGGATGCCTAATCAGCAAGCCATCCAGCACGGGGCTGCGATACCAGATTGATTGCAAAGACAGATTCAAGCCAAGCTCATCGACCAACAGCAAGGCGCCCTTGCCATCGGCAGTCGCCACCCGCAACCCATTGATGCGGGTATTGAGCGTGAAGGGATTAAAGCGTACCTGCTCAACCCTGACAGTGCGCCCCAATGCCTCGCTGGCCTTGCTCTCCAACGCCCAACGCACCAGCATGGGCACACCCAACCACATTGCCAAGACGCAGACAATGCTTGCCGCGAGCAGGCCCACACCCCATTTCCTCAGCCGGGGATGTGCTGCCAAAGGGAGCCGAAACACAGTCTTGATCAAGGCAAACACCTATCCATAATTTGCAAACGCGCCAAGCAATAGCAAGGCATTACCGCAATGCCGGAAAAAGCTGACCCTTGAGAGAATCCTAGCACCCCTTTCCGCGTGGCACACCACCCTAAGTATCCAAATGGCCAGCACGCAGCCGGATACTCCGCCCGCAACGCGCAGCCAAGGATTCATCATGTGTTACCAAAATCATGGTAGTACGGGTTTCCCGGTTGAGTTCAAACATCAACTCGATGATCTGATGCCCAGTATCGCTATCCAGGTTTCCCGTTGGCTCATCCGCCAGGAGCAACGAGGGGCTGGTCGCAAATGCCCGGGCCAGGGCTACGCGTTGCTGTTCCCCACCAGACAGATGCTTGGGGTAGTGCGAAAGGCGTTGCTCCAACCCCACCCGCACGAGGCATTGCCGGGCAATATCGCGTGCCTGCTCACGCCCTGCCAGTTCCAAGGGCATCATCACGTTCTCAAGCGCGGTCAGCGCAGGCAGAAGCTGGAAAGACTGGAAGACAAAGCCAATATAGGCCCCCCGCACCTGGGCACGTGCGTCTTCGCTCAGGATAGACAAGTCCTTCCCCTGTACAGAAACCTGACCCGAGGTGGGAACATCCAGCCCGGCCAGCAGTCCCAGGAGCGTCGACTTTCCCGACCCCGAAGCCCCTACAATCGCAACTGTTTCTGCAGGCGCCACAGAAAAGGAGATATCTTGCAAAATGGTGAGCCTGCCGCCATCTGCAAGATTGACCGTCTTCTCCAAACGCTCAACTTTTATCACTGCATCCATGCCATTTACCATGAAACGTTTCCTGACCTTTCTTCTGCTTTTGATGCTGCCTGGCTTAAGTTTTGCGGCCACCATCCTGGTGTGGGGTGACAGCTTGTCCGCCGGTTACGGTCTTCCCCAGGGTACAGCATGGCCGACCCTGCTGGAGCAGCGCTTGCAGCGCGAAGGCTACCGCTATCAGATGGTCAATGCCAGCATCAGCGGCGAAACCACCGCTGGTGGGTTGGCAAGGTTGCCAGAAGCGTTGGGCCGCCACAAGCCTGCTGTCATCATCATTGAGCTTGGTGCCAATGATGGCCTCAGAGGCCAGGCGCTGACCCAAATGAAGGAAAACCTCGCCAAGATGATCACCAGTGCCCAGACAAACCATGCCAAGGTGCTGCTACTGGGTATGCGTCTGCCGCCCAACTTCGGCCCTGTCTATACGCAAAAGTTCCAATCCACTTACAGCGAGTTGGCAAGCGAGTACAAAACTGGGCTTGTGCCCTTTTTTCTGGAAAAAATCGCAGCCCAACCTGAGATGTTCCAGGCTGACACCATTCACCCGATTGCGCAGGCGCAGCCCATCATCCTGGATACGATCTGGCCGGGTATCAAACCCTTTCTAAAGAAATAGCCCACCAACATGTGCAAGGCTACTGACATGACGCTGTCAGCAGCCTCTAGGCATGATGTCTCCTGCGCGTTCCCCAAACACCGACATCATGACCGAACAACATCTCACAGCGCTGCATGTCTTTATTGTCCAGGCCAAACGGGCCTGTTACGTGGGCGATGGCCATAAGTTGTTGCCATACCGGCTGGCCTCACATGACCTACAGTATGCGGAAGGCCCCTGGGTCTATCACGACAGCTACTTGGCCGAAAGAGATTTTATCGGGCAGGAGATTGTCTATGCGGACAGCAAACCCGTCTGGGGCATGAATTACTACGGATGCATTCTCAAGCCAGAACTGATCAGTTCTGCTCAGGCAGGTTCGATCATCAAGGAAAGCCTTGCTGCCATGTATGCGGAAAACCGCTTTTTGGGCGGTTTCAGGCATCAAACGCAGGGAATGCAATACGTCGATACCAGCAGCGGGGACTTCTGCGGTTTTGCCGGTATCGAATGGATTGTGTGCAGCGGACAGCGTGTGTATGAACTGCACTACCACGGTGGCCTGCTCCGCGCATAGACAGCAGGCCATTGGAGATGTCAGCACCTCATTTTGGCTTGGGGGGCGGAGCGCTGTTTGAAGCCCCGGGAGGTGGCCCGTCGGGCCGTGCAGCAAGCTTGCCATTACCAGGAAAGACCTCGCAAGTGGCCTGCATGCTGTGATCTCCCATCTTGACTGTCACCTTGTCCCCCGCCTTCTTGCCATTGCAAGCCGTAAATGCCTCGGCGGGCGGGCCTGGGGGATTGGCACCATTGGCCGGCGGAGGGCCATTTTCCGCGCCAGCCAATGTGCTTGCCACACAAAAGGCTGACACAAGCATCCAATGCAATCTTGTCATACACAACTCCTAATCTATCCAAGTGTGATAGGCCAATCCTGCCTTGGGCAGAGCCCCTCTTCCAAGTTATTTTGCCAGCCTTTACCCGAGTTTGCGAACTTGAACCATGGAATTCATCTACGGGGTGGCAACAAACTCCAGCCGTGCCATTGAGCGGCCTGGAATACGGGCACTTGTGGCGGATTCAAGCGCAACAACAGGCGATTCATTTTCCACCACCCCGACGTCAAACCACTGTCCCTTCACAAATATCCATCCCGGCATCATCAAAGACAAACTACGCTCCTCCTTGCTGGTATTCATGACAATAAGGTTAAGCTTATTTCCATCCTGCACAGCATTTGCCCAAACTTCTTTGTCATTGCAAGCAAGCTCAACAAAATGCCCCTTCAAATCATGAATCATACGAAAACCGTAATAACTGGGTCGAGGGAACCCGTCTTGATCCAGCAGGCCATGAAAGCCCACGCCTTGATAGGCAAAATAGTAAGCTGCATGCATTCCCGCGCGAGCCATGCGCAAGGCGGTTTCAACAGCGAACATGGCTGCTGGCATATCAGCCAGTAAATTGGACTTGTTCGTGCTCCACGACAGACCATATTCGGTCATTCCGAATTCGATCTTGCGCTGATAACCCAGGGGGTTTTTAGCTGGGTCCTCCCAGTTTTTCCGGTACTCTGCCAACCAGTACTCAGGTTCTGAAATTTTTGCCAAAGCCGATTCTTCTGCCCCCGTACCGTCCGTTGGGTAGATATGCCAAGTCAGCATATCCACCACATCTCCGCAGTGCTTGACAAATGTCTTCAGGTAATCGGAGGCTGCTGGCACGGCCCCTGAAACTCCAGGCCCGGCGAATTTCGCGCTCGGATCAACTGCCTTGATCGCCATTGCTTGGGCACGAAATACCTCACAGTAATGCTCTGCCGTCCAGCTTGGGTCGCCCCGGGTCACCGGATACAGGTCCGGCTCATTGCCAACCTGCCAATATGCAACGTTGATCTTGCGCTCTGCCGCCAAGCGGGCTGCCGTAGCGGCGTCTTCGGGACGATTCTTGGGCACCGAACTCCCCCGTCCGGGGAAAGTTCTTGTCTGGATAATGACAGGAATGTTCTCGGCATGAAGCAGTTTAAGATTGGTGGCAAAAAGATCCAGCACAGGTTCATTCATGTCCTGGTCATCACCCACGTTTCCGCCGGGGAAGCGCAAGGTGGCAGGCGGCACATTCGCACTCATTACCTGCCCAAACTCCGCCATGTTCATCCAGTTGCCGAAGTTGAATCCCGCAGTCACCTGCCGATTCACCTCTACCCCAGGATGGAGGGTGTCGACCTGAAAATTTACACTCTTAGGCGCCTCTGCATGCGCCCAAGGGCCAACACATAGCAAGGCAAACCCCAGGCAGCTTGCCAACTGTTTGCAGATCAACACGGTAAAAGTCTCCTTCGTTGGTTTTGTTGTAGGCACAAGATGCACCAGCGTCACATTTTCATCCGCTCAATGTTAGCGCTCCATGCCCTGAGCCGATCTGGATTTGCCCTGCTATCCAGAAAACCCACCGCGAATTCCCAAACAAGGGAAGACCCTGACCCAATTGCTACGAGACGCTCGTTCAAACGATAAGCCCCACGTAAACGATTGAATACAAGTGCAGATGTCGTCGTTTTCCCTGATCCTTCTGACGCCACGATCACGCCCCTGGCAGTCTATACTGATGCCTCATGACACCCGCCACCAGAACATTGACTGAACTGCCTGACGAAGACTTGATGGTGCTTGTCGCCAACGGCATCGTCGAACAACCTGCCACGGAATTGTTCCGTCGTCACAACCGTGCACTGTTCAACTTCATTGCCTGGCAGTGCCAGGGCAATACTCATGAGGCGGAAGACATCACCCAGAAAACCTGGGTCAAACTCATGACCCGGTGCGCGGACTATCGCCCTGAGGCGGCCTTCCGTACCTATTTGTTCCAAATTGCGCGCAACACGCTCATCGACCAAAGAAAAAGTGCTGCCGAGCAGCGCAGGGAAGATCTGGATGAAAGCCACCTGGAAATTCCCGCCGAGGACATGTCGCCCGAACAGGAACTACGCCTGCGGCAAAATCTCAACTTGGTTCGGCAAGCCTTGCTAAGTTTGCCGCAAGCCCAGCGTGAGGTGGTGGTACTACGTTTTTTCAGCGAGATGTCTCTGGAGGAAATCGCCCATACGGTTGGAGAAGGCTTTGAAACCGTCAAAAGCCGCCTGCGCTATGCCTTTACACGCCTGCGGCGTGAGCTGGAGGCGCTTGGATGAGCGCAGCCTTCGAACATTTCCTGACCGGCAAGGATCGTTTGTCGGCCTTGCTGAACAAGCTACCTGTGCATGAAGCACCGGCGGGGTTTGAA
The DNA here is from genome assembly GCF_000373965.1 of Uliginosibacterium gangwonense DSM 18521. GTDB lineage: Bacteria > Pseudomonadota > Gammaproteobacteria > Burkholderiales > Rhodocyclaceae > Uliginosibacterium > Uliginosibacterium gangwonense. The sequence goes on from NZ_KB892837.1 coordinate 144,693, forward strand.
CACGCCGTATTTGAGGCAATCCGCGCACAACGCAATACCGACCTGCCAAGTTTTGAGCCTCCGGCAAGCCTGGAGAGTTCATTCCTGCAGGAAGCCAGCAAGATTGATGCAGCCCAGGAGGTACGCCGTAATGCGGTACTGGCTGCGCTGGCAGACGGACAACGCAGCCAGGATGTACTGGGCAGCCCACTTTCCGATGCGTCGGAGGCGTGGCTGAAGACACAACTCACCACCAAGGATGAGCCCACGCCTGCCCACAAACCGGCCAAAAAGCAAAAAACGTTTTGGCACGATTTTGGGCTGGTGGCGGCCACCGCGTTGGTCGCCACCATTGCAACCAGCCTTTATCTTCACCTAGGCAAGCCTACTGTTACGACCCAGGTGGCCCTAGCACCGGCGCCAGCAACTGAACCTCAGCCTGTTGCAAGCGATACACCGCCAAATGACTTGGCCACTGCTACTTTTGCCGAAAAAAACCTGTCCAGAGAAGCCGCTCCCGTAGCGTCGGCAACAGATGAAAAAAAACACGGTAAGGCATCCGCCTTAAACGGACACAGCGCCATAAACGCCCAACCTGCACAACAGGATACCGCCCCCCTCCCACTTGCAAGCCCCGCCCCGGCTCCACAAGTAGAGAACCGCCGTGCTGTTCAAATCGCTGAAGCGGAAGCCCCCGCTTCCCCTCCGCCCGTTGCAGTCAAACCCAGCCTGGCGATGGCTCCTCCGCCCCGCGCAGCAGACAACGCTGCCGAAGGGGGCAGCAAGGTAACACCTCCTGCAGCCCTCGCAGTGGCGCCTGCTCCAGAAAAAGCTGATCTGGCTGGCGCGGTCAACAAAGCCAAACGAAGCAAGGCACTCACTTCTTTGCACGACAATGGGGGAGTGGCACAAAGCTGTCTGGTGGTGGCGCTCAAATACGATCCACGCCTGATCGCCCAACACCTGGAAATGACCCATTGCGGGCAGATCATTGCGCTTAAAACGGCGATCCCGGATGCGCCTGAAACTCAGGAGTGGGCAGAACGCTTTCGCCTTGCCTTGCCAGAGAACAGGCGTCCGGCCACATTGCCACTGGAAAAAGACAGCCAAGTCCCCTTCAACCTGATCAGCATTGAAGCCTTGCCAGCCCAGAGTGATTAGCGCGGCATGGTGCGTCGCTCAGGGACTGCGGCCTGCACGGTAAATTCCAAACGGTACAGCGCTTTGCTTGCAACACCGTTCAGTTGGCCCGGTTCCAGGTGTAAGCTGCTCAGGCGCTGAATGAATTGACGTGTGCCTACTGTACTCAATTCGCTGCTCTGCACGAGTACGCTATCCACCCCACCCTCTGTATTCACCAGCAACTGCACGATTACGCTGCCATGCTCGTCCGTTGCCAGGTCAGCAGGGAGAATGGTCTCTGGCTCGTCCAGGATTCGCGGCTTCACACTCAAAAGCTCCGCAGGAACATAGGCGGAGACTGCCTCGGTATCCGCCGTAGCACGACTTTGAGCCGGGGAGGAAAGCATCCCGTGTGCAACTTTTGGATAGTCAGCAGACATCGATCTATCAGCGGGCTTTGCGGACTTGGCTGGCTCCGGCGCCCGGGGCAAGAGGATGTGGGCAGGCGCCTCCTTGGGGTGTTCTACAGGCGCTTCCAGGCGGGCATTCACGCGCTCGGTGGCAAGGCCCTTTCCACGCAGCCGATCACCATAGTCACTGGTGATCGCAACAATAAAGACATGACACATTATTGATGCCATCAAACAAGGCCACAACGCGTGCCCGAGGGCATCTCGGGCGTTGTAGCGATCTGCCATGCTGGCTTGATTGTCGTATGGTAAGTGGTCTGCGCGTGTCATCTATACATTAGGGCCCAAGATGATTCGCGCCCATTCGTCATTGTACGTCGCCTGAGGCATTGACGATGACTACCTTCTGGCAGGACAATAGCTGGGCTTCTAGAAGTGGGGACCTTCTTCGTCATGTTACCAACCGCATCCATTTCGCTTAATATCCACCCAGCCCAAACTGTGGTGGAAGGGATGCGTCCGGCCATGCCGAATACGCCGGTTACCAGCAATAAAGCCAAAAAACGACTGCTCACCTGACGGGCATGTCGCATCCCGTCGGGCTTGTCAGCCAGACGGGAGGAAATGCCAAATGCTTGATCTATCTTCCTGTGACTCGCTGGCCTGTTTGCCGACGGAATCGTTCCTTTCCACGTTTCAGCGAGACACACTATGGATCAACAATTCGAAGGTATCTGGGTTCCCATCGTCACCCCGTTCAGCCAGGGGAAGATCAATCACGAAGCGTTGGGCAAGCTGGCCCAGCACCTTGTCAGCAAGGGCGTTCGTGGCCTGATCCTTGCAGCCACCACGGGAGAAGGCGCCTTTCTGTCGCTTGATGAACGCCTGCAGATGACAGAGAGCCTACGCAGCGCGCTCCCGAAAGGCGTCCCTCTGGTCATCGGCCTCAATGGCATGGATACCGCAAGCACGGCAGCCCAGGCCAAGACCCTGAAGGCAGTCAATCCGGCAGGCTTGCTGATCACCGCCCCACCCTATGTACGCCCGGCCCAGGATGGCTTGAAGCGCCACTTTGAGGCGATTGTTGAAGCCGCCGACCTTCCACTGATCATCTACGATATCCCCTATCGCACGGGGGTCGATATTGCCATCGAAACCCTGCAAGAGTTAGCGGCCGATCCGCGTATCGTCGGCATCAAGAGCTGTGGCGCCACCGTTGACCGCTTGATGCGCCTGGTTCACGAAACCCCGCTGCGTGTGCTCATTGGTGAAGACACCCAGTTCTTTGCAGCACTTGCCATTGGCGCACATGGGGCCATTGCCGCATCGGCTCATTACCGCCCGGAACTCTGGGTACGCATCCACGAACTGATCCAGCACGAAGAGCTGAAGGCAGCACGCGAGCTGGCCGTACCCCTGCAATCGATGATCCGCGCCTTATTCGCGGAACCCAACCCGGCCCCCATCAAGGCCTGGCTCGCCAACGTTGGAATGCTGGACAACGAGTTGCGCCTGCCCTTCGTGCCGGCCAGCGCAAAAACCCTGGCCCGCATTCTGAGCATTGCCAACCGCCTGAACGAGCTTTAATTGTGGTAACTTTCTAGATCCCGCCTCATGCGCACGCAAGTGGCGGATTTTTTGCCACTTTATTATTTGCCCAGCCATGAAAAAGGTATTTGCCTACGACACGACCCTGCGCGACGGCGCGCAGGCTCAGGGAATCTCATTCTCAGTGGAAGACAAGCTCAAGATCGTGCGTAAGCTCGATGAGCTGGGCATTGCTTATATTGAAGCGGGAAACCCAGGTTCCAACCCGAAAGACCTTGAGTTCTTCCACCGTCTGAGTGAATTGCGCCTGAAGCACGCCAAAATCATTGCTTTTGGCAGCACATGCAAGGTCGGCGCCAAACCAGAGGAAGACCATCAACTGGCATCCTTGCTTTCGGCCGAGACCTCTGCCGTGGCGATTTTTGGCAAAACCTGGGATTACCACGTTACCGACATCCTGCGCACAACCCTGGATGAGAACCTGCGCATGATCCGGGATACCCTGGCTTTCCTGAAGGGCCAAGGCAAAGAGGTGGTGTTCGATGCCGAACACTTCTTCGATGGATTCAAAGCCAATCCAGACTACGCCATGCTGGCACTCTCCGCTGCGGTGGAAGGCGGTGCAGACAGCTTGGTATTGTGCGACACAAACGGGGGGCGCTTCCCGGACGAAATCTTCGAAATCACCCACAAGGTGGTTGAAAGCTTCCCCGGCACGGCGGTTGGCATCCACTGCCATAACGACTGCGAACTCGCCGTGGCCAATTCGGTTCGTGCCGTGCAGGCGGGGGCAACCCAGGTACAAGGGACCATCAACGGCATTGGCGAGCGCTGTGGCAACGCCAATCTATGCGCCATCATCCCCAACCTGCAATTCAAGCTGGGCTACAAGCTCATCCCCACCCAGGCGATGCAGCAACTCACCCCCATTGCCCGCTTTGTATCGGAAACGGCCAATGTCGTGCATAACGATAAGGCTGCCTATGTTGGGGCAGACGCCTTCACCCACAAAGGTGGCATGCACATCGACGCAGTCAACAAAAACCCCGTTTCCTACGAACACGTTACACCGGAATCTGTCGGTAACGCCCGCAAGGTGCTGATGAGTGAGGTCGCCGGACGCTCCACCATTCTGGGCAAGATCAAGGAAGTCGACGCCAGTCTGGACAAGGATTCGCCCCAGACCCACGCCATCATCGACCGCCTCAAGGCCCTGGAGCATGATGGCTACCAGTTTGAAAGCGCGGAGAGCAGCTTTGAGCTACTCGTGCGCAAGATGCTGGGCAAGTTCTCGCCCTCGTTCATACTCAAGGACTTCAAAGTCATCGTCAATGAGCCTGCCCCTGGCGGCAGCAACTCTTCGGCCATGGTCAAGATTCATGTAGATGGCGAAGACGAAATCACCGCGGCAGAAGGGGATGGGCCCGTCAACGCGCTGGACCGAGCCTTGCGCCGTGCATTGGACCGCTTCTACCCGGAGCTGCGTGAAATCCGCCTTACCGACTACAAGGTGCGCGTGCTGGATTCCAACCTGGCTTCTGCCGCCAAGGTCAGAGTTCTGATTGAAACGTCGGACGCAGAAAATTCCTGGACCACCATCGGGGTGTCTTCCGACATCATCGACGCCTCATGGCGCGCCCTGGTCGACGCCATCGAGTACAAACTTGCCAAAACCAGGCGCCACTGACGCACGCCTGTATAGCAAGATGACCACCTGGGAAGCCCCATGGTAGTCGTCTTGCTTGATTTGGTCCCACAAGCACACGCGGTTTGCACAAATCCCGAGTATTGCAAACTGCTTGTCAGCTTTGTTGTTTAGACTCCGCAGGCGGATTCTGACGGATCTACCTTTTGGACCTTGTGCTGCGGTAACAGCCTGTGCTGCCTGCAACACGCCTTTGCGACCCTGTTGATGGCCAACTTCAAACAATATCTTCCCCGCCAAATTGTAGATTCGGGGGGTAACCGCTGGGACCTGCTGCTCCTGCCCCTGGTACTGGCAGTGATCATCCTGCTGGCTTTCGGTGCTAAGCAGATGGCGCGCCCTTACCATGTTGGTGAGACCATTCCACTGTCGCTTGACGCATGGATGCTGCCCTATTACCTCTTGCGCACCACCCTGCGGATGTTCATTGCGCTGGGCGCCTCTTTGCTTTTCAGCTGCGCCTTTGCAGCGCTAGCAGCCAAGAACAAGGCAGCAGAAAAAATCATGCTGCCTCTGCTGGATATTCTTCAATCCATCCCGATCCTGGGATTCCTCTCAATTACCGTAACAGGCTTCATCGCCTTGTTTCCAGGCAATCTACTTGGCGTGGAATGTGCCGCGATCTTTGCGATTTTCACTTCCCAAGCCTGGAACATGGCATTCAGCCTGTACCAGTCGATCAAAACGGTTCCCGGAGAACTCGTTGAGGCAGCACACGTTTTTCAGCTTTCCAGCTGGCAACGGTTCTGGCGGCTGGAGCTACCCTACGCCATGCCAGGTCTGTTGTGGAACATGATGATGTCAATGTCCGGGGGCTGGTTCTTTGTGGTGGCCTCTGAAGCAATTTCGGTTTCCAACCAGAACATCAAGCTCCCCGGCATGGGCTCCTACATCGCCATGGCGATTGAGGCACGCAACCTCGGTGCCATTGCCTGGGCCATTGGCGGCATGCTTGTCGGTATCCTGCTTTACGATCAACTGTTTTTCCGCCCCCTGCTGGCGTGGGCTGACAAATTCCGTTTCGAAACCTCGGGCGGCGATACTGCGCAACCCTCCTGGCTGCTGACGTGGTTGCGCCGCACAGATCGCATCCAGGCAGTTGGCCTTAAAGCAATCGCCTTGCTGGAGCGGTCGTTTACCGTTTTCCGGCGCGAATATGATGGCACATCGATTCGCGCCCGCCCCAGCCCGCCTTCGGCCAACGCCATGCGCATCTGGGATGCCGTCATTGCCGCACTGGTTCTGTTTGCCGCATGGCGCCTGCTAACATTCATCCATGGTGAAGTGGGCTGGCACGAAGTAGGTAACGTGCTGCTTCTCGGCAGCTACACCCTGATCCGGGTCATGGTCCTGATCGCGTTATCAGCCTTGCTCTGGGTTCCTATTGGCGTGTGGGTGGGCATGAATCCTCGCTGGGCAGGCCGTTTGCAGGCCATTGCCCAATTCATGGCGGCCTTCCCTGCCAACCTGATGTTCCCGATAGCCGTGATTCTGATCCATCACTGGCATCTGAACACCGAGATCTGGCTCTCTCCCCTGATGGTTCTTGGCACCCAGTGGTACATCCTGTTCAATGTCATTGCCGGGGCTTCCAGCATTCCCACTGAACTGCGATACGCCGCGCAAAACCTGGGGCTGTCGGGCTGGCTCAAATGGCGTCGCTATCTGCTGCCAGCGGTATTTCCAAGCTTTGTCACAGGCGCCATTACAGCAAGTGGCGGCTCCTGGAACGCCAGCATCGTGGCTGAATATGTCACTTGGGGTGACACGACCTTGCAGGCTCATGGGATCGGCAGCTATATCGCACAAATGACGGCACAAGGTGATTTCCCACGCATCGCTCTAGGCATTGGCGTGATGTGCATTTTTGTGATGGGATTGAATAACTTCGTTTGGCGCAAGCTCTATGAACTTGCCGAAAACCGGATGCATTTTTGAGAGGTTGATGTGACTTCACCAATCGTGGAACTCAAGCGCGTAGGCAAGTCCTTCCGCTCCGCCGATGGCACCGCACGCTCCGTGCTGGAAGATGTTGACTTCACCTTGCGCGAAGGTGAAATTGTGGCGCTGCTCGGGCAGTCTGGCTCAGGCAAATCTACGCTGCTACGGATCATGGCCGGGCTGATTCCTGCCGATGATGGCGACGTTCGCTACCGCAACCAACCCTTGTATGGGCCTGCCCGCGGTATCGCCATGGTATTCCAATCCTTTGCGCTCTTCCCTTGGCTGACGGTACAACAAAATGTGGAGTTAGGGCTCGAAGCCCGTGGCATTTCTCCTGAAGAGCGCGCAGTGCGTGCAGAAAAAGCCATCGAACTGATTGGACTATCAGGCTTCGAGGGCGCCCTGCCCCGTGAGCTTTCCGGCGGGATGCGCCAGCGGGTCGGGATTGCGCGTGCACTGGTTGTCGAGCCCGAAGTCCTACTGATGGATGAAGCTTTTTCCGCTCTTGATGTACTCACTGGCGAACGACTGCGGGAAGACATCCTTGAACTGTGGCAAGGTGGACAGATGCCGACCAAGGCTATCCTGGTCGTCTCCCATAACATTGAAGAAGCCGTGGTAATGGCAGACCGGGTACTGGTATTTGCCAGTGACCCTGGGCGAGTGCGCTCCGAACTGGCCATCAATCTGCCACGCCCACGTGACCCGAACAGCCCGGCCATTCGTAGCCTAATCGACGAAGTCTATGCATTGATGACCGCAAGCCGTGCCGGGCTTCCTACCGAAGAACCGGCTTACAGTCCTTACGCAGCCCGCCTGCCCGAAGCCGGTGTCAGCAGCATGGAAGGGGTATTGGAACTCCTTGCCGCCCATCCATTCTCAGGCCGTGCCGACTTGCCACAACTGGTGGAAGAATCAGAGCTGACCGACGAAGAACTGCTTCCCATCGTCAATGCACTACACATGCTGGAATTCGCCATTGTTGCCCACGGGGATATTCAACTCTCCTCGCTGGGGCAGCACTATGTTGACGGCAACAACGCGCTACGCCACGAGCTGTTTGGTCAGCAGCTCTTGACGCACGTTCCACTGGCTGCCCACATCCGACACAGTCTGGAACAGGAGGAATCAGGGGAGTTGCCTGAAGAGGCTTTCCTCAAACTGCTGCGCGAGAGCATGAACACCGAAGAGGCTGAACGGGTGCTGAATGTCGCCATTGAATGGGGACGCTACGGCGAAGCCTTTGAATACAACTATCATACCGGCACCATCCACTTACCCGACGGCAGTACAGACGGTCAATAGACCATCATCCTAAATTGTGTGATTCATAGACATCATTTCAATTAAAATGGCGTCATGAATGACGAGATCCGAAAGCGGGTTCTAAGGCTTGTGGATGTTAGCCACGCGACTGAACATGAAGGTTGGACACGCCCCCGATCAGCGACAGCTGCAAGGTTCCGTCGTTTCTATAGATCTGACCATAATCTACAGCAATCTAGGCGGAGTGCTATGGCAACACTATAAATACTAAAACCAAATATCACTTGGCACCGACAGCTGATTGTATCTCTGGAGCATGAGCCAGTAAGCTAATAGCCGCCAGCCCCCACTGTGCTACAGCGTTTGTTGAAATCGCAGGCGCTTCATCCACAGGGCTCAGAACTTGTGGTACATCGATGCGGGTATGCACAAAATCCGATCCCACCAAGCCCGCATTCCCTTGAAAAAATAGCCGCCATGCCTGCTGTTTCATTGTTTCATCCTCTAGCAATTTGCCCGCATAACCCAGTAGCTTTGAGTGCCCCTGCCCGAGATTAAGTGACCCCAGCGCCTTGCCAAGGGCTTCTATTTGAGTGTCTGCATCAGCATTGTAGAGTACGCAGTAGTCAAGCCAAACTTTACGAAAAGCTTGGTCTGGAATGGCTCGGATCAATTCGCTGCATATTTCCGGAAGGCCAAAAGCGGCACTTAAATGCGATACGGCAATACGGCCATCTTCGTTGATAATGAAAGCACCGTTACGCAAATCCATATAACCAGCACCGGTGAAAAAACCATGAGGCTGGGCAGCAATCGTCGCCATGCTGGTGATGAGCTTGTCACGGTACGCGGTGTTGCCGGTGCGTTCCCATTCGGTCAACCAGGCTGCGGCAGTGGCGCCCCAGTCGGTACCAAAGCCCACTTCAGCGCTATGCTCCTCGGTTATTTTTGGCCCGAGCTTGCGGCCGGGCACGATCTGTACCAGGCGATTAACTGCATCGGCCTGCTCATGCAGTAGGTCGCCAACCCGTTCATCCGCACTCAGATAGTAGAGGAAGCGTCGATTGATTGCTGTAGAGATGCGGAGTTGTTTGGCACTGTCACCCCAGTGCTGCACGTTGTGACGCGAGCCCAAGGGACTGAATGGGCCAATGTGGTGGACATCGACTTCGCCAACATGTCGCGTCATAGCCTCGGCCAAGCGGAACACATCGGCACGTCCAGAGTGCAGAAAGTAGTGCCAGAGCCAGATTTCAGTGCTCAACTCGGAATTGTCCCAAGCGAAACCGCCCACATCGTAGCGCCAGACGTGCCGCGTGGTGTCGTAAGTGTGCATGACATCGCCGTAATCCCAGAAGCCATACCATTTGCGCTGCTCGACCTGTTCGCGGTAATAATCAAAGCTCCATGCCAGTTGGCGTTCTAGCTCGCTGTTTGTCGGGGTGGCAGTGGCTGGCGACCACATCTCACTAAAGGCTTGGCCTTGGAAAAGCCGTTTGGACGAGGTGATGAGTTGCGGCGGATTCTGGACGCGCTGGCTCAGGATGACCAGTTGTTCTGCCGACGGTGTTTGTGCCGTAAGCTGTAGCTCAAGCTCGCTGGTTCGGGCAATACCGTAGGGGCGGCCAAAACCTGGTTCGTAGTCCTCATAGGTAATGTCCAGGCCTTCGAGTTGCTTGGCATAGTCCGTTTCGCCCATTCCATCGTGGTAAAAACGCAAATCCATGCCCGGAGCATTTGGCGCCCATAACCATAGCGTAACCCTTCCCAACTCAGTTGCAGCACCTTGAATATCGAGTTGGCCAGGATAGCTTTGCCAGAAATTGCGCACGCCGAAGAATACCCCACCCTTGGCAGTGCCTAGGTAACCAGTACCAGCCGAACGGCTGCCGGTGGCGGCATGAATCCAGCCTGCGTTGGTACCCGTACGTTTGCTGATGGAAAAGCCGTCCGGATGGGGTTGCAATAGTGAATAATCGCCAAACGAAGGGACGTAGCCGAGGTTTTTCTCTATCTGATGCTTGATGGCAGTCAGGTGTTCGCCGCGCAATTGTGCTTCCATAACGACCTTGCCAGAGTCGCGTCGCAGACCGGAGAGCCCCCGCACGGCTTCTGCGAAGACGCCACCGTTGTCCCCCACAAAGCGCACATACCGTTCGTGTAGCGGCCCTTCGAGCGGCACATCAAATCGCAATCCAATGCCACGCACACATTCGCGCTGCTCATCCAGGTCGTAGATAAAATTATGGATAATGCGTACCGAGTCAGAATTTCGGTAAAAATAGATGCGAATTGTGAAGGGCAGAATAGCGCGGCCATCAGGATGCTGGTGGGTGCCGCAGGCTTTGATGAGTACCCGGGCAGGACCCGCGTTTTCGATCACCACGCTTTCGAATTCAGATGTGTAGCGACAGCGTACCGGGGTGTCGCCCTCGCCTTGCTCATTTTCCTTGCCTTCATCAACCAAGGCGATCAGTGTGGCATTAGTGGCTTGCGAGGACCCCGGCCTCTGAAGAGATTCAAACAAATGCTTGCCACGACGTTTAAGTGTGCAACACAATTTTCCCGTGTCGACGCGGATTTCATCATGCGATTCTACGACGAAAGTGGGAGTTTTTTTGGGGGCGCCTATGGACTTAAGTTCAAATACTGCACCTATGCTTTTATCATCGATAGGCGCTAGTGCGTGCGCCGACCATTTAATAGAGCCATCTGGCCAAAAAGCTAGGGGCCAGGATTGCAGGGGGTGATCTGTGTCGATTGCAAAGGTTTGATCTGCTCCAGCCCGTAATGCACCCTGGGGCCAGGGAATCCCCCAGGTCGTACCCTGGAAGCTCCTCGGCACCACACCCCCCAACCACAGTAAGGGTGTAGTGAGGGGTGCTGCCGACGGGGTAATCATTGCGAGAGCTTGCCTTGCAAAGATCGCCGATGCAGGCGATGCAAGAAACGAAGCCTTCAGAAAATTACGTCTATCCATCATCTATTTAGTAGGTATATTTGAACGTTGCACCTACCGTGCGCGGATCACCTACATAGCCGACAACGGCACCGCTACCCACGAGACGCGTATAGTAGAGCTTGTTGAAGGCGTTGTTGACCCAAAGCGAAACATCCCAAGTGCCGCTAAAACTCTGCCTGCTGATACCCGTGGAAAAGGAGGCAATGCCGTAACCGGGGATACGGTCACTGACAGAGTCGTCCACTGTGCCAAAAGTCCAGCTACGATAGGAGTAACGTGCGCTAACGTACTCCTTGTAGTCATTGAATATGTTCCAATCATAACTGCCATCGAACACAAATATCCGTTTGGGGGCATTGAAAACCCGATAACCAGTCAGGTCGCATGACGTTTGCCCGGTGACTTCAGGTGGACAAATAGCACTTTTGTAATTCACATAGCGCGCATCGTTGATGACCATAGACAAATTTATCTTCAAATCTTTAAGCGGGGTGAACCCCAGCCCTGCTTCGATGCCTTGTGAGCGGAAGCTACCCGCATTCATGAGATAGGTTTGTTGATTGGCTTCGTCATAGCCCTGGGTCTGAAAATTCTTGACCTTTGAACGAAACACATCGGCGGTCAGTGTTACAAGATTTGGAATCAGAATCCCTTGCACGCCCGCTTCAATGCCGGTGGTACTTTCCGGTCGGAGCATCAACGAGTCGTAGCCCGCTTTCTTAGCTGCCCCAGCCGATGTGTTAATGCCACCGGATTTACGACCATTACCGTAGGCGACATAGGGCTTCCAATTCTCGGTCAACCGATATTTGAGGCTGGCGCTGAAGGATGGCAACAGATGGTATTCTCGCAGATTGCCAGAGTCGAAATTTGCCTTATTGTAGCGGATGAAACGCCCTTGCTTTTCTTCGTAGGTTTCGCGAAAACCAGCTAGAAAGTCCAGCCGATCAGTAACATGGAAGGTACTGTTAAAGTATGTAGAATACATTTCGTCATTGAGACTGCCAAAGCGGATGATATCCAGGCCGCTTGACCCGCTTCCCGCATATGTATTGACGATTGATCCCTTCGCATATCGGGTATGGGCTTCAGTATTCTGTTTTTGGTGGAAGTAGCCTATACCCGCAACGTAGTCGAACCACTTGCCGCGAGCAGACTCTAAACGCACGTCCTGTGACAGATCCTTGTCAGTTACCCTAGTCCCGCTGTTGGTGTAAATACGCACACTCAAGTTATCGTCTAGACTGGGCGAGTAGCGATACTGGCGATACGAGCTGATCGAGCGGATCGTATTGCCATTATCAAACGTCCATAGCGCCACTGCGGAGGCCCCACCTTGTTCTGTGTGCGTCTTGGTGACGTCATCCAGTATCACCTGACGCTTGCCAGTAACATACTGGTTGCCGATACTCTTGGATATCGTTGCGAAGGATGATGTGCTGTCCACAGAGTTCAAGATGCTGGTTGGCGTAGCGTATTCATTCGCGTAATCAACACTTAGATTGAGCTGGAACTTTTCGTCCGGTTTAACCTGGATTTGGGCACGAGCGCCGTTACGCTGATAGCCATTGACCCAGTTGTTGTCGGTGAGGTTTTTCACATTACCATGGCTCTCGGCGCGTAGCACGTTGAGACGATAGGAAACGACATCATTAACAGGGGCCGACAACATCGCTGTGGTTTTGAAGGTATCGCGCTGCGCAGCGGAAAGACCAACTGCAGCTTCAGGTGTAGAGGACGGTGCCCGGGTATGGATGTCGATTGCGCCACCAGTGGTATTAAGCCCAAAGGTAGTGCCGGAGGCCCCCTTGAAAACGTCAACGTAGTCAATATCGGTCAATGCCCGAATAATGCCGGGGCGGGGATAATAGACGTTGTCGACGAAGACTGAGACACTGCTTGGCATGCCAATGTTCTGATCGCCACTGGTTTGTCCTCCTCCGTCTCCAATGCCGCGTATCGAGATTTGCGTATCATTCGATTCCGTACTCTGGACAAATAGGCCCGGCACTACGTATTGCAGATCCTGAATATCTTCTATGTGTAGGGCTTCAAGTTCTTTTCCACCACGACGTAAGACAGCCGTGGGTGGTTGCTGCGGGTTGCCCTTGGTCTTGCGTTCGCCAGTAACAGTTACAGAATCCAAGCTCGTCGCTTCGGCAGATGCAACTTTGGGCGCGGCATGAAAGATTGTAATGGCACCCTCGCCAACAACAGCCTCTAGACCGCTTCCCGCCAATGCTTGTTTTAAAGCTTCATTAGCGGTCAATATGCCATTGATCTCTGGCGCAGTCAGCTTGGAGACTACGGTTACATCATAATCGACAGTGACGCCCGCCTGTTTGCTGATTAATTGTAGCGTTGCATCAAGTGGTCCCTTGGGTAACTGATAGGCAATCTTCTCATTAGCGCTCGCGAGTGCAAATGTGGTAGTAACCAGCAGGCTCGTTGCAAAAAGCAATTGAGGTAGTGCTCGGAGCTTCTTTCTGAAAACATCGTGCTTCAATTTCTGGACTCCCTGAAACAAATTTGTTAATTTCAATTATTTAAAAGCAACTCAGATGCAGAATATGGAATAACCCTAAAATCTGAAATTTTGAAATGGCTGGTCGTGGTGCGTAGTGCAAACCACCCCTCCAGATACGCAGCCGGATCACAGCCTGAAAATACTAGTATTTTATTTGCATAGAACTTTAGCGTAGATTCGTCTTCCGGGGTCGCCGTGCGCGAGATAACCTTGATTTCGACTGGGGCATTTGCCGTGAGACGCGCAAAGGGGGGTGGCGCCCCCAGCGCGTCAGCAGGAGTAGCCTCACCTTTATCTGCGTAGCCCTGAATCTGAGGGCGGGCCGAGCTGCCGTCGTAGCGGCGCAAACGAGTGGTTTTATTTCCATTAGCTCCAAAACCAACGTAGTACAGGTGGAGCGGGTTATACGAATTCAAAGCCCCATCTAAGTTCAAAGTAGTAGGGTCCGAACCCTCTGCCGTTGTCGCGTTCCAAAACAGGTTGAGATCAGAAATACGCTCTGGGAGATTTGGGAAAGATACGGGGACTGGCGTTGCGGTAAAGTGAATCTCGTAGTCGCCCTGCAATTTCTGGCGAAACCATATTGTGACGCCCGCAGGAGAGATGATGTCGAGTACGCCATCTTTGGCAATAACGGAGCCAGAAACATCTTGTTGCTCGACTTTCCACTGATCAAGACCGTGACGGAAGTCGTCGCTGGCAATATCCGTGGCCTCACTTTGCAGAGGCGATAGCAATCCAACTGTAAAGCCTGCTAAGGTAACAGCATAACGCCAGTAGACCATTTTTCTTGTCTTATTCAATACAGATGCTTATTGACGTTCAAAGGCTCCCAGGTCAGGCGCTGATCCCAGGTAGCTCAGGCCAACATTGATGCCTTTGTTAATGAGTTGGCTACCCGCAGCTAGATGCAGGCTGGCGATTACAGGCAGACTACCATCAGCCTGACGCGGTGCATCCCAACCCGTGGTGGAGACACCCTCAAAATCTGCATTGGTGACGGTCAGATTCAGATTCCATGAGTTGTAGGCTGCGTCTGTACCAGTTATGTTCGAAAGCAATACGCCACCATAAGAAACGTTGTTACGCAGAACACCCAGGTTGACAGCTTGGCCTGCTGAATTAATTCCCAGCATATTAAAGTTAGGGTGATTCTGAAAACCGATGTTATTGAAGTAATCGTTTGCAATCGTGTGATGATTGGCATAGAAACCTGATGCCTTATTCAAGAAGGCAACGGAAAATCGTATGGTATGCTTGGCACCATCCGCCACATAGACGCCACTATAACCGCCCGCTTTGAACCCATTCCCATTGCCATAAGGCAGCGCTGTAGTGGTGCCCGGCAAGTAGCCTGACAGCCATGCCCAAGAGTTCTCGATGGTTACAGACGAGTTTGCGTTAATTAAATCAAATCCGTCGTCTGAGTTCGACCACGCACGGCAACCACGAAACACGTTACCTGGGTGATTGGACCCGACGTGTGCCCCGAAACCATCGCCACTTTGCCCCGCACCGTTTGACGTGTATGGGTCATAATTGTGGTGAGAGTCCGAATTGAGAACCAGGTTGTAACCGCCGTTGTTCAGGTAAAAGCCTGGGCCCATGTTGTGGTGCAGGTTCAACCGTTCGAACACGTTATAGCTGCCTTTTACCCAAATTCCCCACGATTCGTGATTAAGCGTGTTGCCGGGTTGCTGCGGTACCCCCGTGACTTCAATGCCTTTCAAGTAGATCCAGTCGGCTACTACGTTGAAGCCCTTTACTCGACAATTATCCGTCATCTTGCTGAAATCAAATACGGGAGTTTCACCATCATAAGCCCAATATTTTATGGGGTTAGAAGGCGAGCCACTCTTGTATAGAGTGATCGCGTTGACGATGTCCGTCTTGCTTGCACATGTGTTCAGGCCAGAGGTTATGGTGTACGTGCCACCACGAATCAGCAGCAGATCTCCTTCTTGAAGAGACGATTGGGCGCGCGTGATGGTTTTCCATGGAGCAGCCAAGGTTCCAGCCGAACTATCGTCACCATTGGGTGCAATGTAATAGGTGCTTGCAAAACAAGGGGTAACCGAGCAAGCCAAAAGAACGTGAAGGAATAAATTCAGTAGTCTATTTGTCATGTAAAATTTTATGCTTGGCATAGTGATTAGCCCAAATAAGGCGTTTCTCAATTAGGGAAACACTGTATGGATTGATCAGATTCTGAAGTATTTCTGTCCAGACACAACAAATGAATCTAAATATTGATATTCATTCTGATAGGAACTTGACCCTGAATGCATCAGAGTGGGCGGGCGGGAAGAGATAAAACTAGTCGACCGAATTCACAGTTAAAGATGCACGGGTCTCACCACTCGAAGCAGTGGTGTAGCTCGCAGGGGGTATCTACGACACCATGCAGACGATTGTGACAAACAGCGTGATGTGTGAATCCACGCATCTATACGCAGTGCCGTTACTGGCTGTTTGTCCCAGAGTTCTGCAATCACACAGATGGATGGGAGGAAAACAACGCCCCTCACTTTGACAACGTTGGATTGAATTATTTCAGACCACCACGCTCACAATACTATCCTGTTCGACATTATCGCCATGCAATCAGCAAAAATTCTATTTGCATGACCGAGGCAAGAAAAATATTTTGATCTCATCTGTCTTTCTGCGAATTAGATAATAGATTTTTCGTCTTTGTCAGATTGAACAGTCTCGGCGACTTTTGAAGAACACAGAACGTCAAATCAATACCAACCTGCAGTTCATACACTTGGCATTTCTGAACTTACTGTTAAAAAGATCGTGAACAGCCTCTTAGAACCAACATAGACCAAGTGCTGGCGACCGGTCTGGAGACTACGAAAGTCCGCCCCTTGAGCAATCGCTACACCACAGCGCTGACCATAGGCATTGGTGTTGCAGTGCTGTTGATGTGGGCTGTAGCGGCCTGGATGTTGATCGCCGCAGATCCTGAGCAGCGGATGCGTATGTTTCTGGGTGATACGTAGAAAGTGTGCCCCTTCCTGATCGCAATGCTGTCGACGCCTATTTTCGCGGGGGTAATGTGGGCAATGAAGGGGCTTGCACCGACCCGCCCGCGGATCGCAGGTGCCGTCGCAGGCTTGCTCGCGGGGGCAACTGCGGCTCTAGTTTATTGCTTGCACTGCCCAGAGATCGAAGCTCCCTTCATCGCATTTTGGTATGTGCTTGGGATGCTGATTCCTGTTGGTGTCGGAGCCTTGTTGGGGGGCGTACTGTTGCGCTAGTGATGCTTGCCTCGCGTAGCAGTGCAGATAGGCCGAGAGAGGAACACCGGTGGTTGTGCAGTGAGCGGCAACTCCTTGGGCATTGCTAACCTAGGAGGGCCCGTACGCGAACAACTGGAATGGCCGATACTGCGGCATTCAGAATCTAAAACAGTTGTGCCCCGTCGATCTCATAACGACACCTGCGGCTTGCAGTGCCTTGAATACGGCAGCAGGCAGAACGGGGGGTGTTGCGCCAGATCGCGCAGGTGGCCGAGAATCATGGAAAGCTCCTGACAGGAAGGAGGATCGCCACAGGCTTGTGACGATCCCTAAGCGATGCGCGTTTACGGTACCGGGCAGTGGCGGTATTTCTCGGCAATGGCCTGAATGGTGGCCAGATCCTGCGCCGAAAAATGAATCGGGTAACGGCTCTCACCCACATCATCCCCCAGCAGCACGACAGCCTTTTTCACCGCTGCGGGCGAAAAGGCCACGGCGTAGAGCTCCTTGCGCAGCCCGGCAATGAATTCCTGTGCGGCTTCGGCCTTGGCCAGATCACCCGCATGGAAGTTCTTCCAGATGCGGCTGACGCCTTCGGGCTGGACGTTCGCCAGACCGGAGATGCAGGCGCAGCAGCCTTCCACAAAACCACGGTAGGCCAGATGATCCGGGCCGCTCAGCACATCAAAGCCTTCAATCCCTTTGACGGCAGCAAGGAAGCCTTGCAGGCTTTCGTAGCTGCCTGCGCTGTCCTTAATCCCGATGATGTTCGGGTGCTCGGCCAGCTTGCGGGCCGTCTCCGGTTCAATCGTGTTGCCGGTGCGGCCCGGTATGTTATACAGATAAACGGGAACCGGCACGGCATCCGCTACAGCGGTGTAATGTGCAATCACTTCGCTTTGCTTGAGCGGCACAAAATAAGGGGTAATGGCTGACACCGCATCCACCCCCAGGCGTGCCGCTTCCTTGCCCAGGCGGATGGTCGCGGCCGTTGAGATTTCACCGATATGTGCCACCACCGGCACGCGGCCAGCGACTTCGTCCACACAAATGCCCGTAACGCGAATCTTTTCGGCCATATCCAGCACGAAGAATTCACCATTCGTGCCATTGCAGAAAATGCCATTGTCGTGGGCCAGCTGGCGCTGGATCTGTTTGCGCAAGCGTTGCTCACAGACTTCGCCTTGCGGATTGAAAGGGGTGACGATAGCGGTCAGCACGCCCTGGACTTTCTTGCTCATGTAGTCTGTCTCCTGTCGCAGTCTCTACTTAGATTAAGTGCTTGTAGATTGTGCGAATATCATCTTTGTTCATGCAGCGGGGATTGTTATCCAGCAGGCGGGTGACTTTTGCTGCGCCCTCAACCAGCCCTTCCAGATCCGCTTCAGTAATGTTCCAGCGCTTCAGGTCAGCGGGAATCTGCAAATCACGGTTGAGCGCAAACAAGGCTTCCACCACGGCTTCGGCCGCCTGCTGCGGGCTCAGTCCGGCAATCTCCAACCCCATCGCTTGGGCGATCTGGCAAAACTGCGCTTCATTACCCACAGCGTTGAAACGCATCACATAGGGCAGCAAAATGGCATTAGAGATGCCGTGGGGCATGCGGTACTTGCCACCCAAGGGATAGGCTAGCGCATGCACGGCAGTCGTGCTGGAGGTGGCAATACAGATGCCGCCATACATGGCCCCCAGCAGCATGTCGTGCCGAGCCTCCAGATCCTGCCCATTGCTCCACGCACGGCGGATGCTGCCTGCAATCAGCGCGATGGCTTTGAGTGAGAACAACTCGCTGAAAGGATTGGCTTTTTTCGAGGTGAAGCATTCAATGGCGTGGCACAGTGCATCCATACCCGTGGAAGCCGTAATGGCCGGGGGCAAGCTGATGGTCATCTTGGGGTCAAGAATCACACAGTCCGGCATCAGGCGGGCGCTGACGATCCCGACTTTCAGCTCATCCTCAGGCACCAGTACGATGCTGTTTGGCGTCGCTTCAGAGCCTGTCCCAGCGGTGGTGGGCACCATCAGGGTCGGCACACCACGCTTGGGAATCGGCGCCTTGGCCAGCAGGGCACGCAAAGACAAGTCAGGGTTGCTCAGCAGCACAGCAACAATCTTGGCCACATCCATGGCGCTGCCACCGCCGATCCCGACGATCAGGTCGGTAGCATATTGGCGGGCAGCGGCGAGAATGGTTTCGACCTGCTCCACGGTAGGTTCCGGCGGGGTGTCGTCGAGCACCTGCACTTTGACGCCTGCGGCTTCCAGTACCGCTTTGGGCTGCTGCAGCAAACCTGCACCAGCCACCCCTTTGTCGCTGATGATCAGCACCTGAGTGGCGCCAAAATCGGCCACCAGTTCCTTCAGGCTTTCGACACTGCCCGGCCCGGCCACCACGCGACCTACGTTCAACAGGGAATAAGTATTCATCTTTCTTTTCTCCAGAAGGTGGCGGGCTCAGTTCGCCTTGATCCAGTCTTCTTCAATGCGTACGTACTTGATGTACTGCCGGTAATAGGTGTAGGCAATATGAATCGCGCCGTCTTCACCCTGCTTGATAGAGGGGTAGGAAAACTCGCGGTTCAGCTGTTTTTCCGAGTTATTGCTCATGCAGTACCCGTCGCCCACCTCCAGATTGCGCTTGTAGGGCCAGGTTTTGCCACCGTCTTCCGAAATGGCGACCGTCATGGGCGCACGCGGCGTGCCCCAGAATGCCGTACGTGTACCTTCGACGGGCTTGGCCTCGACCTTGGCGGCGCCTTCAGGGGTATCGTCTTCAATTTCGTCATACAGCGATGCGCGGCGTTCGGTGGCCTGCTTGGAGCTGATGTTGTTGAACACAATGGCCAGATGGTTATTGCGCAGACGCACAAACTGAATGGAGGAGTTGTTGTTGGGCAACTCGGTCGGCACCGGCTTGGTCCAATGGCGGCCATTATCGGTGGAATGGCTCGTGTAGATGAAGTCGGCCCAGCGGCTGCGGAACAGCGCCAGCAAAGACCCATCCGGCATTTTTTCCACATTCATGTGCACACAGCCCAAACTGGCCGGTACTGCGAACTCTTGCCAGTTCTTGCCATGGTCTGCACTGATCATCACCGCACTGGTGTCGTAATTGCCAACCCATTTTTCGCCTTCGCAGGTATGGCAATGGAACACCGGAATCAGCCATTCGCCATTGTCGAGGACGACCACCGGCTGGCGCACGAAGGTGCCTTCCTGATTGAACAATACCCCAATCGGCCCCCAAGTCTGGCCATTATCGGGCGAGACACGGTAACGCACAATGGCGGTATCCTGATTGCCGAATTTCTGCGCGGTGTAGATCAGCCACAGTTGCCCGTCCGGCGTGGGGAACAGAATCGGGTTCTGTTCCGAGCGGGTCGGGTCTTCCGAAAGCTTGACCGCCTCGGTCCAGCAATCCTGCCCAGCAGGCAGGCGCGAGAAATAAATCGAGATATCGGCAATCCCTTCCTGCGTGCCACCGAACCAGACGCAGCCCAGATCGCCATTGGGCAAGGGCATCACATTGGCCGCGTGATTCTGTATACATGCCGAAGGAATGTTGGCATCGATGCGCTGCGCATCATCAGGGACCGTTATGAGTTTTCCTGCAAGCGCTTTTTCCACCTTGGTCTCCACCCGAAATCGTGTTTAAAATCCGCCGGAATCAGGCCAGCGCTTTTTGTTCGGCCTGACGCTTTTGCCCGGCCAGAAGTTTCATTGCGTACAGGGCGGCATCCACCAGACTGTCGGCATTGGCAATCCCCTTGCCGGCAATATCAAACGCCGTGCCGTGATCCACCGAGGTACGCAGGATCGGCAATCCCAAGGTAATATTCACTCCACTGATGGCCTGCCATTTGCCAGTGACCGGGTCCACATTGAAGCCCAGCAGCTTCACCGGGATATGGCCTTGGTCATGGAACATGGCGACCACGGCATCAAATTGCTCGGCACGCAGCTTGATGAACACGGTGTCCCCCGGAACCGGGCCGATGACCTGATGCCCTTGGGCCACATATTCATTGATCACCGGGGTGATGATTTCATTTTCTTCCTTGCCCAGAATACCGCCCTCGCCCGCATGCGGGTTAAGGCCTGCAATCGCCAGCCGGGGCTTTTCAATCCCCAGACATTCCAGTGCATTCAGGGTCACGTCGATCACCCGGCGCAGGCGAGTCGGGGTGAGGCGTGCGGGCACATCTGCAATCGCGCAGTGGGTGGTGACGTGGCTGACGCGCATCGGCCCGTGGGCAAGCATCATCACGGCATCCCGTTGCCCGGTCAGGTGGGCGAGCAACTCGGTATGCCCTTCAAAGTGGTGGCCTGCCATATGCAGGGCTTCTTTGGACAGAGGCGCGGTCACGATGGCATCAGCCTCTCCGGCCTGTACCATTTCCGTAGCACGCTTGACGGCCTGATAAGCCCACTCGCCGCCCACGGCGCTGATCTCGCCTACCTTGATATCCCCTGCCACCGGGCCCACGTCAATCATGCGCAAAGGCAAATCCTTGACGCTTACACCCAACAGGCTGCCGGCGCGGTCCAGTGCAGCGGCACTCCCCAGTACCAGCAGTTCCATGCGCTTTGTGCTTGTCTCTTCGCGCATCAATTGCGCTGCCTTGACGATGATTTCCGGGCCGATTCCTGCCGGATCTCCCATCGTGATTGCCAAACGAATAGCTTTGCTCATCGCTTATGAGTCCTTGTGAAATAGGGCGCCGACTTTGATCATCTGCACCATGGTTAATAAGTCATCGTCCTTGCCAAATGCGCCAGACCGGGAGTGGCAACGCACGCCATCCCAGGTCCCGCCATTGAGCCATGAGCAGCCCCAGCCGCTACGCAGTGGGGTATCTGCCAGAAAACCTTTGGCACCGGTGGCTTTGCACAATGCCAGGAGGGTATCGCCACCAATGGCGACCAGCGTACCCGGGCGTGGCAAGCCACTGACAAGTTGTTCAACTTGCTGCTGCAAGCGCTGGGCAGCCTCGGCAGGCGCGAGCCATTCCGTGGCCGAGAGATCAAACATTGCAAAGCCGGGCTGAGCCTGAAACTTCTTCATCGCTGCTGCCACAGCTTCGTACTGTCCGGCTTCTGCAAACACAGGAGCAGTTAGCGCCGCTTTGAGGATTTGCCATTGGCGTTTGAAACTGGGCTGAAAACTGGCGCTGATCAGAATGCCCGGCGCATGATCAGCCAGGTTTTGTGCTACGGCGGTCTGCTGCAGTGAATACTTTTGCGCCAAGGCAAACGCCAAACCAGCACTGCCGCACCACATCCATGAGGAGAGCTTATCTACCTGTGCGGCAAGCGCGAGCAGATCAGCTTCGGTACGGATTTCCGGAATCCATACACGTGACCCCTGCCCCGCCATTGCAGTTTCATCCGATGTACCGACGTTGTACAGCCCGTGTGCGGCAAAGGCTTCGCTCAAAGTCTGGGTGCCGATCTGTTCAAACTGATCCGCTGCCGTCTGGCGCCAATGCCGGTTGCCATAGCTCACACGCCCCTGCGCCGGGAAAGCTGGCGCAAAGACCACGCCAGGAAATCCGCCTTCGCGTGCCAGCAACGCGACTTCTGCAAAGGTATTGCCACGCAGCAGGCTATCGACCTTCTTGAAGGCCAGACAGTTCTGCTTGAACCAGTCGATACTGGGCTGCAATACATCCAGCAGGCACGAGGCGGGAATATCACGGCTCTCGGTCGCCACGCATTCCACCGGTGCCCGAGGGGCGGTCTGATCTGGGCGCTCCATCCATACGGAGACGCCCCTACCAAAAGCAGCTGCGCTATCCAGTGCGCCAGTCAAATCATCGGCCAGAAGGTGAATGGGTTTCATGCCAGATGCTCCGCCAGGGTGAGTCTGGGTGAGGCTGCACGCAAACGCTCCAGATCCTCGTGGGAAATTCCATCATCAGTAAAAACTTCGTCAATATCTGCCAAGGTGCACACACTGGCAAATGCACGCGGGCGGAATTTGGAGGAATCCACCAGCAGGCAACGGCGGTTGGCGGCCTGAATCAACGCTTGTTTCACGCTGGCCAATTCAGGGGAGGTTTCGGACAAAACATCTTCAGTCACCGCATGCACCCCCATCAGCAGCACATCGGCACGCAGGGCGCGCGAGGCCTGAATCACGGCGTCGCCCAACAGGGTATTGGTATTGCAGCGCATGCGTCCACCCAACACATGCACTTGCATAAGCGAGCTGCTGCCCAGCACTTTGGCAATCTCAACATCATTGGTCACGCACACCAGCGGTATGTTGCGGGCAAGCACGGCACGTGCGGCTTCAAGCGTGGTGCTGCCACTATCAAAGATCACACTTTGATTGGGCTTGATCATGGCCGCTGCGGCATGGGCAATGGCTCGTTTCTCACGCATCGATAATTCCGCTGCCGCATGGGCATCAGGCTCAAACGTGCTGTATTGGGGGTGACGCAGAATGGCGCCACCGTGGGTGCGATCCAGTACCCGTTCTTCTGCCAAGGCATCCAGATCACGACGCAAGGTCGACACGGATACACCTAATGCATACGCCAGTTGTTGCAAGGTTGCCGCACCGTGCCGCTGCAGGAACTCCAGAATATGCTGACGCCGCTGTACGGGCAGCAATGCCTGCGCAGGTGGAACGATGACCGCAGGATGATCGACAAGGGCTTCAGCGGGGGTTCCCATTACAAACGACCTTTGTACATTTGAAAGAATTTGATTTGTTATGAAAGATTCTGGCACGCAGATTGAGGGATTGCAAACTTTTCCACACCGCAAACAGCTAGGCGTAAACCACTATAAAAGCGCGAAATCTAGCAGCCTCAAGCGATTTACGGCCATTTATACTTTCTTAACCTTCCATTTTTTGTGACGCTGTTTGATTGGTATTGACGTTTTGTGAATCATTGTTCAATATGAATTAGCGTGATCGATTTTGAAATAAACAGATTCAATCGATACCGGTATGACTGGGCGAGTCCCAACAAACCAATACCAGGCAATCACAGGTCTTGCACCAAGACCCGTATGCGGAGGAGACACACATGAAAGAGTTCAGTTCGGCGGACACCTTGATCATCATCGGTGTCATCATTGCTTATATCCTGGGTACAGGATGGCTCACCCTGAAGCTACGTTCCAAAACCAATGATCAGTTCATGGTGGCTTCCCGCGCCATGCCGGTTGCAGTGGTCGGTGTCTTGCTGATGTCGGAGTTCATTGGCGCCAAATCCACGGTGGGTACGGCCCAAGCCGCCTTCGGGCAAGGGATCGCCGCCTCCTGGTCGGTACTGGCGGCCGGGATTGGTTATTTGCTCTTCGGCCTGTTCTTCGTGCGCAAAATTTATGGCTCGGGTGAATTCACCATTTCAGGGGTGATGGCGCAGAAATATGGCCGCGCCACTATGACAGTTGTTTCGCTGGTCATGGTTTATGCGCTATTTCTCGTCAATGTGGGGAACTACATTTCCGGGGCCGCCGCACTATCGACCATCCTGAAAATCAATATCCCCGTGGCCATGATCATCATCGGGGTGATCAGCACCTTTTACTTCACGCTGGGTGGCTTGAAAGGGGTTGCCTACGTTACCTTGCTGCACAGTGCCATCAAGCTGGTCGGGATTGGCGTCTTGGCATGGGTTGCGCTGAATATGACGGGCGGTTTCGCCCCGATGATCGAGAAAATGCCAGCAGAATACTTTACCGCCACCGGTAAAGTGAGCGCATCTACCGTCATCGCATGGATCATCGGTACAGTGGGTGCAATTTTCTCCACCCAGTTCGTGATTCAAGCCATCTCCTCCAACAAGTCGGCCGATGATGCGCGCAAGTCCTGCCTGTTCGCCGCTGGCCTGTGCATTCCTGTCGGTCTGGGTCTGGGCATCATCGGCGTGTGTGCCAAGTTCCTCTTCCCGGATATGAAGAGCATCTACGCGCTGCCGGTCTTCCTGCAATACATGAACGTGGGCTGGGCCTCACTGGTGGCCACCTCGCTGGTCGCGTCCGTGTTCGTTTCGGTTGCTACGGTTGCGCTGGCCATGGCCTCCTTGCTGATCAAGGACTTCTACGTGCCTTACGCCAAGCCGACGCCGGAACGCCAAATGCGCATGACCCACATCCTGTCGGTCGTCATTGGCTTGTCTCCGCTGGTGTTCTGCCTGTTCCTACCGGAAATCTTGAAGCTCTCGTTCTTTACCCGTGCAATCCGCCTATCGATCTCCATTGTTGCCCTGATCGGCTTCTACCTGCCCTTCTTCCGCAGCAATGCGGGCGCCATCATCAGCCTGCTGGGATCCACCGTGCTGACCAGCCTGTGGTACTACTGGGGTGACCCGTACGGCATCGACAACATGTACGTTGCGCTGGCCGTACCCATGGTGGTGATGGTGGTGGAAACGCTGGTGCGCAATGTACTGGGCCTGGGGAAAGCTGAGCAGAAACAGAACGCCCCTGCCGCATAAAGACGATCCGAATACCTCCCTCCATGCGTTTGCATGACTCCACAGGCCCTTAACGGGCCTGTTTTTTACTTGTAGGCGAAGCTCAAAAACCGTTGCCCGGTGCGATGCATACCGTCTTGCCCGCTCGGTTGAACCACGCCAGCTCGTCTTCAGGCGCAGCCTGATCGGTGATCAGCTCATCTACATCCGCTGCCTCACAGACGGACATGAAGACACGAGGCCGGAATTTCGAGGAATCCACCAGCAGGCGCCGGGAACTGGCAGCATTGAGCAAAGCACGTTTGACGGCTGCCACCTCTGGCGAGGTTTCCGAGATCACCCCGGCGGTGACGGCATGGGCGCCCAGCAGCAACACATCAGCCTTGATGCTTTGCAAGGCGCTCAACACGCTGGGGCCAAGCAAAGTGTTGCTCCCTGGACGCAAATGACCGCCCAGCACATAAATCTGGATCTGTTTGCTCGTCCCCAATATCTGGGCAATCGCCAGATCGTTCGTCACCGCAAACAGCTCAATGTTTCGGGCCGCAACAACCTTGGCAGCTTCCATCACGGTACTGCCGCTATCAAAAATCACACTTTGCCCCGCTTGCAACGCCTCAGCTGCACACGTGCCAACCAGCCGTTTTTCTGCGTGGGAGAGTTCAGAAGCCGCCACAATATCCGGCTCGAATGTGGAGTACTGCTGCTGGCGCAACAGGGCACCGCCATGGGTACGGTCAATCATGCCTTCATCGGCCAAACCATCTAGGTCACGACGCAGCGTGGAGATTGAGACCTGCAAGACCTGTTCGAGTTGTTGCAGAGTCACGGCGCCATAACGATGCAGCAGCTCGACAATGCGCTGCCGCCGTTGCGCAGGCAGGAGTACCGCGCCCAAAGGGACCTGCTGCTCACCAGATTCGAGGGACATACCAACTGTACGGGATGTAAAAGACGAAGAATACCGCCTATCCCGTGCATCCGGAATGCCCAGAAGCATTGAGCCTGTACCTGGGCAAGGCGACTAGATGCCGGAAAATTGGCTTTGCAGAACATGCGACATACAGTCTCCCCTGTTCATCACTCAACAATCGTCTGTCCATGCGCAACATCCAAATTCCAGGATGAAAACACAAATTAGCAACTGTGAACAGGCCCTAGTCAGTGCGGAACAGTTCGATGTCTGGATGCGGCCGGAACGAATGGGATGAGGCAACTCAGGCGTCTGGCATTGATCAGGGCAAAGATCGCGCTCAACGCGGCCCGTGGCAATTGCGTATCGGGGGCACTGGCTGATTTCGCTACGCAAGATATGGGCTGTATATCGCGCCCCTCGCCCATCAACACGCCGCAAAACCTCAAAAATCTCTGGCGCCGTGATTTCAGTCATCGGGCGAGGTCTCTACCAAGGGATCGCGTCCTTATTCATCCGGGCAAAAGCCTTGAGGTATTGGCCTTCCACTACGGTACTTCCTTTGTGCTCCAGCCACTCCAGGCAGATGACTTCAAAAGAATTGGCTGCACGCCCTTCTATGGCCCGCTTTTGGGCTTTGCGTTGCTCGCCCGGATCACCCCCCTTGTGCAATTAACTTGCGGGCCTGATCGCGCCGCTCTCGGGCATTTTTCAGCCCCACCTCTGGATAAACTCCAAGGGAGAGCGTTTTGCACGTACCGTAAACCGATAATCTAGCCACCACCATTTCGACCCATTGGGGTTCAACAAGAGATAAAGCCCTTTCTCATCCAACAGCCTTTGCGGCTTATCGGTAGGCTTTGCGTTACGAATAGCCGTGTCAGTAAGTGCCATGACAGTAACTCCTGTGACAGTGGACGACTTACTGTCGGATTGCAACGGTTTTACTCGGAACACTCTGGGCGTAAAAAAGCCGCAACCCTTGATTTATATAGGTGTTACGGCCTTCTCTGGACTGCTTTGGAAGTGTTCTTAATGCGCCCAGCCGGAATCGAACCGGCATGACCAAAGGTCGAGGGATTTTCTTACCACTTCGGCTTTTGCCGCCATGCCAAGGCATGTTCGTGGTCTGGACTTTGTCTTGGCCATGGCCCCAAGGGGGCTACAGGCCGGCGCCGTCAAGTCTCTGCACGTTCCCATTGCTGGGCTTCGCTCAGCGTTGCCTCGCCTAACGGCAGGGGGTTCGCTGAATTTGACGCCATTCACACAGGCACTTTCGCCTCCTGGTGCTCAAATTGTTTTAAGTCCCTTGTGTCTACCTATTTCACCATGGGCGCATAGTCGATTATTATCGCATGCTATGCGCCTTCTGGGAACCCGCTTTGCGCGTAGCAACGTATCAAAGGCGTGCAATTTGATGGGCTTGTCCCTGGACACCTTCTCTCGCTACCAGAATTCAGTTGCCGAAGGCAGCGTCGAGGCTCTGTTCGATAGCAACCGGCGTAAGCCGAACCCAAAGAATCGGGTGGAGGAAGCCACAGAAACGGCGGTTCTCGCCTACGCCATCAAGCAACCCGCTCACGGGCAAGTGCGCACCAGCAATGAACCGCGTCAGCGGGGCATTCTCGTTTCGCCATCTGGTGTTCGCTCCATCTGGCTACGCAATGATCTGGCCTCCTTCACAAGCAGCGCCCGGCTGCTTTAGAAAAGCAGGTGGCTGAGCAAGCCATCCTGCTGACCGATGCTCAGGTGGCAGCGCTGGAGCGCAAGCAGAACGATGACGTGGCTCATGGTGAGATCGAAACCGTCCATCCAGGCGATCTCGAGTCACAGGACACCTTTTATGACGACACCCTCAAAGGCGTTGGCCGGATCTATCAGCAGACCTTCGTCTATACCTCTACAGCAAGGTCGCCATAGCCAAGCTCTATATGACCAAGACGCCGATCACTGCGGCCGATTTACTCAATGACCGCGTCTTGCCATTCTTTGAGGGGCACGTAAGGAGCACGGCATGGGCATAATCCATATGCTGACCGACCGTGGCACAGAGTATTGGCAAACCTGAACGCCATGCCGTTCTATGGTGGTAGAGGTGTAGCACATTGTAGCGTGTGCAGTCATCAATGGCCGTGTACTGGTAAATCCAGGCGCGATCTTGCAAACGTCCATCTGTACACGGTCGCCAGGTGTGGGTAGGCTGTATCTGATGACCTGTTTCCTGTAAGCGCGTTTGTGATTCAGTATTGGCTTGCCAATGCGCTCCAGGACTTTATAGATCCGTCGATGCCCCAATTTACGCTTGCATAGATCCGCAATCAGCTGTTCGTGCCATCGTAGCCGCTTTCGGATCTCGTCATTCATGACGCCATTTTAATTGAAATGATGTCTATGAATCACACACCTCCATTTCGCATCACGACTCTGCAAACATCTACGCGCTGATTGATAAGCTGGAACTCGTGATAGCGTCTTCATTGGTCGCGTAGGTACGCACCAGATCCATCACCTGCTGTACCAGGCTGGCATTGAGGCTGTTGCTGGACGTGGAATCCGAATTGCTGGTCGAATGGGTCTCCAAAGACTTGTTGTACGCCATCGACTCCTGGAAGCTTACTTTGCCATCGCCATTCGTGTCAGCCTTGTCAAAATTATTGATGACGTTGCTGATAAATGTTGAGCGCTTGCTATCAGAACCTCCAATTTCATTCAATTGGCTGCTCAGTTCATCCTTTGTAAATCCCGTGTCATCCGCAGGCGGAGCACTGGACATTCCCACCTGCATACGCAAGGCATTGAACTGGCTATCAATCTGATCTGCAACCGTTTGCAGCGTGGTCTTCAACTCGCGCTCTGTAACCTTTCCATCGTTGTTTGAATCCATGGCAGAAAACAACGCTTTGGCGTCACTTGGGGAACTGCTGCTGCCAGAGTCAGAGATCGAACTCAACGCTGAAGTCAAATCCGATTCGCTGATATAGCCCTGCCCCGTTGTATCCAGACTGGAAAACAACTGTTCCGCCAAATCCGACACATTCGTTTTTTTCTTGCTCTCCTGCAAGATCAACAACAAGCTTGATGTGCTTTGCAAACTACTGAGAGTGCTCATGCTCAGCTCCTTACCCTACCGGTACAATGACATTGAACGTATCCGGTCGGCTTTTACCTATTGGTTGCCTACCGACAAGCTATCAGCTGCCGCGATCTAAAACCCAAGAAACAACAGCTTTAAAGAAACACGGGATCACCTTCCCCACTTGAGTTTTCGACCAAAAAGCATGGAAATTCAACGCCATACGCGTAAATACCCGTAAATGACAGTAAAACCCCTCCAAAAGCCTTCCCGAAGGTCTGTACGGATGATTTTGATCAAAAAAAAGCCGTCTCACCTTACAGTGATGACGGCCAAACGGGGAACATCAAAAATCAACGCAATATCATAAACCGTTTCCACATGACATAATCGTCATGAGTGCAATCCTTTGCTCATTTCTTGTGTGCACCCATATCACAGTCTGGAGTAGGCGGCAACTCGCGGTGATTCTCTTCCTTTGCCATTTCGGCCTTTTGTTCAGTTGTCAGTAACGCATAAAGTTGGGCATCCTTCTTTGACAGGAGCAATTGCAGATCAGCCATGGCATTGGCAAGATTCGTCGAAACTTCCTTGGCCTTGGCTTCATCATATTTTTCTGCCCGGCTTAAATCATGTAGGGCAATCGACAGCTTGTGCACCAGACGTTGCTTCTCATGGATGGGTAATTCAAACTGATGATTGATGACAAAAGACTTTTCAAACTGATCTTCTGACATATGGGGAAATCTTCCCATCATTGGCATCGGTGGGCGCCCATCCATCTCATGCATCATGGGTGGCAGATTGTCGTGCGCCTCTCTCGCCTCCATAGGCGGATTGGCTAGAGCAAACGTCGGAACCCCCATCATTGCACAAAGAGCAACACCCGCCACCGTTCTTAGAATCATCTTTGAGTTCATGCAAAACCTCCTGTAGCAATCGTGATGAAGGGAATGGTATGCGCTATGACTGTGAAATGTGGTCAATAGCTTGTAAAGCGAGGAAAACGCTCCACCGCTGCTCCAATGGCATAAAGTACATCAGGAGTGCCTATCCTTGATGAATCCATGCCATCACAAAGCCCTCGCCACAAGCCAGACAACAAATACGCCACCATTATCAAATCCTTACGTTTTTTAACACCGCGCAAGCCCTGCTTTACATGGCGACAAGGCAGACTTTGTTCATGGCTAAATAAAGAAGCGACGAGATGCTCTGGCCCAAAGAGTCTGATTCCTATACTCTTATCTGGCGCCTAATGACGGCATGTAGTCAGGATTGCACAGAGGATGGCACTGCACTGTTTTGGCGGAGGGCTCCGCATTCGGCACACTGTAAATTGGCGCACGACGGATTCAAGCCGGGCATTATGTAATACGCCCCTTGCTGTAACGCTGATCTTGATCCTGCAATCAAACTCACAGCAGTGGAAAGACAATCGGGGATCGTCTTTCACACTGCACCGATCCACCTCTCGCAACAAGACTTGACGCAACGTACTCGATAAAAATGGATAAACCTGGAATTTTGCTGGTTGACGACGACAAGGACTTGGTCGAGATGCTTGAAGAGTATCTCACCAATGAAGGCTATGCTGTTTCTACCGCCCACGACGGCGCAGTGGGCGCGGCTGAAGCACTACGCAGCAATCCGGCCTTGGTGGTCATGGACGTCATGATGCCCAAGCTGGGTGGAATTGACGCGCTCAAGATCATCCGTGCCAGCAGCCGTGTCCCCATCATCATGCTCACCGCCAAAGGGGATGACCTGGATCGTATACTGGGCCTGGAGTTGGGTGCCGATGATTACGTCCCCAAGCCTTGCACACCCAGAGAACTTGCGGCCCGTATTCGTGCCATCCTTCGGCGCAGCGCTCCACTTTCCGACACCATGCCCGAAGTCCTCCAGGTGGGGGACTTGAGCCTGTGGCCCCAGCAACGCCGTGCAGAACTCGCGGGTGTTGGGCTCGAATTGACCAGTACGGAATTCAGTCTCCTAGAACTGCTGGTTCGCAATGCAGGACGGCCGGTCAGCAAGGATGAATTGTCTGAGCACGCCCTGGGCCGCTCACTGGCCCGCTTTGATCGCAGCATTGATGTACACATGAGCAGTATCCGCAAAAAAATCGGCACGCTGGCCGATGGACGTTCCCGCATCCAGACGGTGATCCGCATCGGCTATCAGTACCTGCGCGAGTGATACGAATGGGGCGCTTGTTCTGGAAATTTTTCCTGGCCTTCTGGCTGTCACAACTGGTCACCATGATTGGGATCGGCATTGCCGTCGACCTCAAACATCGTGCAGACGGCAATACCCGGCTGGAGCACTATGCGGAACATCCACCACGGGAAAACATGCCGCCTCCACACCCTGAGGATAAACGTGATGGTGCCATACCTCCTCCTCCCCCTGGCGAGTCACGGCTAGCGAATACCCAACTCCCCCCACGACCGCAGGCTTTTGCCCCGCCACACCGTTTCTTTTTTATTCCCTGGGAGCCCTTGGTTGCAGGATTGATCGTCAGTTTCATTTTTGCAGCAACCCTGGCTTGGCTTTTCTCCAGGCCCATCCGTAGCTTGCTAGAAGGTTTTGCCACCTTGGCAGAGGGTAAGTTGGATACTCGCATGGGACATGTCCTGGGCAAGCGAAATGATGAGTTTGGCGATCTGGGAAGAGCTTTTGATGGCATGGCCAGCAAGCTGGGAGGCTTGATGGCGGCGCAAAAGCGCTTATTACACGATGTGTCTCACGAGTTGCGCTCCCCTTTGGCACGATTACAAGCAGCAACCGGGCTGGCAAGGCAGCAGCCGGAAAATCTTGAAGTCAGCATGTCACGCATAGAGCGTGAAGCACAGCGGATGGACCGCTTGATCGATGAACTCCTGACCTTATCCCGGCTGGGAGTCGACGCACAGCAAGTGGCCCAGTTCGAAGAAATC
Organism: Uliginosibacterium gangwonense DSM 18521; assembly: GCF_000373965.1. Taxonomy (GTDB): domain Bacteria; phylum Pseudomonadota; class Gammaproteobacteria; order Burkholderiales; family Rhodocyclaceae; genus Uliginosibacterium; species Uliginosibacterium gangwonense. Next base: position 176,764 of record NZ_KB892837.1, read on the forward strand.
AACTTCGGGGAATTGTTGGAGGGCATTGTAGAAGACGCCCGCTTTGAGACGACCAAAGCAGAGCTGAGCATCAAGCTTGAAGGAAATTTTGCGCCCCAACTCCGCTGCCAACCCGCCTTGCTACACCGTGCAGTGGAAAATCTGGTCAGGAATGCGATCAAATTCTCCCCTGCCCACAGCCTGGTGCGGCTCGTGGTAGAACAACCGGAATCCGGCCACTTTGCCTTGCGTATTGAAGATGAAGGCCCCGGCATCCCGCCAGAAGACCTGGAATCGGTATTCGAGCCGTTTGTACGCGGCCGCACAAGCCACACCATCACCGGTTACGGCTTGGGACTTGCCATTGCACGGAGTGTGATTCAGGCACATGGCGGCACCCTGGAGGCGAGCAACCGCATGCAAGGGGGGCTATGTGTACGGGCGCAACTGCCCACATCACTGATCGTTCAAGCCAAACACACGTCTTAACTTGAGTTTGGCAACGCCAAGCAAAAGGCCTGTCTGGGCAACCCAGACAGGCCTTTTCACTGATTTTTTACTTATCAGTACCGGTAGAGGCAATTTCCACCACATTCGAGCCTGTACCAGATTCAGACAGCTTGGTCAGTTTGCCCTCGACCGATGCGCCACAATCCATTTTGAGTTGCCGATAGCTGATGTTGCCCACAACGTGGGCATTCGACTGCAACTCAAGGAAATGCGTCACTTCCACATCCCCCCGGATCGTGCCGTTGATCACAGCATCATAGGCACTCACGTTACCCGTGACACAGCCTTGATCGCTTAACACGATCAGGCTTTTCTCGCCATCTTTGGCCTTCACATTGCCTTTGATGCGGCCATCAACACGCAAACCTTCCACATACTGGATATCGCCTGTGATATCCATGTTGTTGGCGATCAAGCTGGAAAGCTTGGTCAGTTCAATGGTCGAATCCTTTTTCTTTGCAAACATCATTTCACTCCCACAGGAACTTTCCGATTCTTTTGGAAGAAAGCCAGCTGGCCGGTCAGCCGCTTGATCTCTTCAGACTGCTCCGCCAACTGCCGCTCCAACGACTCGCGTGTGGAGACTTCATGCTTGGTCTGCAATTGCGCTTGCTCCAAAGCTTGCGTCAGACGTTGATTCTCTTGCAACAACGCCACTTCACGCGCCTGACTATTATTGTTGCCCCCCTGGTTCAGTATCCAGCCATAGCACAAGCCGGCCCCCAGCAACAGAGAACAGATGGCCACCAATAGCCCCCGGAAATACCGGCGCCTGGGAGCGGCCAATGTATACGAAACCTCTGACAGTTTGTGGGTATCAATCATGATGCACCCGCAACTTGCGTATCAAGGTTGAGGTACTGCATCGGGTCAACAAACATGCCATCCTTGAGAATTTCGAAATGCAAGTGAGGCCCGGTCGAGCGGCCAGTCGACCCCACTTCGGCAATCAATTGCCCAGGTATGACCACATCGCCCTGCGTAACCAAGATTCTGGAAGTGTGCGCGTAACGGGAAAGCAGACCATTACCGTGGTCAATTTCCAACACATTCCCCAATTCCGACACAAAACCCGCAAAAGCAACTTTTCCCCCGCCTGCGGCGTGAATCGGTGTCCCTGTTGCAGTAGAGAAATCGATCCCGGAGTGGAAAGCCAAACGCCCGGTAAACGGATCACTTCGATTTCCAAAGGTCGAGCCCAGACGGTAGGTTGCCACAGGCTGGCGTGTGGGCAAGGACATCAGGGCCACGCTGCGATCTGTGGTAACCGACTCCATATGCCCGATCAACTGTTGCAGACACTCAATTTTCTTCTCGGTGGCAACCAGCTTCTCCCCGGTTCCTAGCGCCTGAGCGGGAACATTCGCGCACGTCTGCGGCGGATACGCTTGCCCGCCAGCATTGGCCCCATTTGGCAAGGACTTGGCAGGCGTTACGCCCTTGGAAGCCCGGATGGCATCCAAATTCTTTTCCAAGGATTCAAGCGCGGTGAGTTTTTTCACCAAGGTTCGGGCATCAGACTCCAGCTTGACCAAGCGACCAGCCATGTCGCCCAGCTTGTCAAACGTGAATTTTTCTTCCGCCCGATCAGCAGGATTGGCGGCCTGACTTACTGCGACTGGCGTAGCGGCACCAAAACGCTGTCCAACCACCACGCCAACCCCAAAGCCAAGCACAAGTGTGCACACACCGCAGACAAGCCCACCGACAGCCACCTGGCGCATGGTCACGGCCCGGATTCCGGAGCGTGTCATCGATTTGGTAGAAAGCAGTAACAGAGCCATTCTGTCCCTTTTATTGGCACACGAAAAAGGCCGAACCCCTACGGCATGACCAAAATGGTCGAAAATGGGCTGGATATGATGCAAAGTCACCGCATAATTGCGGTTTTTACGAACGCGCAGCGCCCATAGGCTGCATTGAAGCAGAATGGTAACACCTCTACCCCCGATTTCAGCAAGCCAAAATCAGGGGCAGCCGCCCAAAGGCAGAGTTGCAGGTTTATCTTAACTTTGTTTTGCTTCAGATGCCAATTGCCACCACGTTTCCACCACCGTGTCAGGATTCAGGGAAATGCTTTGAATGCCTTGTGCCATCAACCATGCCGCAAAATCCGGGTGATCTGACGGCCCCTGCCCACAAATCCCGACATATTTACCCAGACGATTGCAGCTCTGGATCGCCAAGGAAAGCAGTTTCAAGACAGCGGGGTTGCGTTCATCAAACGAATGCGCCACCAAGCCCGAATCACGGTCCAGGCCCAGCGTAAGCTGGGTCAGATCGTTTGAGCCAATCGAGAAACCATCAAAATAGTTCAAGAACTCATCGGCCAGCAACGCGTTGGAGGGGATTTCGCACATCATGATCACCCGTAAGTCATCCACGCCCCGCTTCAACCCGTGAGAGGCCAACAATTCAACCACTTCCCGTGCTTCATCCAAAGTACGCACAAACGGCACCATGAGTTGCACATTACTCAGGCCCTTGCGATTGCGGACAATCTTCATTGCCTCGCATTCCAACTCGAAGCAATCTCTGAAGCTCCCCGCAATGTAGCGTGACGCACCACGAAAACCGATCATGGGGTTTTCTTCTTCAGGCTCAAAGATCATGCCCCCAATCAGCTTGCGGTATTCGTTGGACTTGAAGTCAGACAAGCGGACGATCACCGGCTTGGGCCAGAAAGCGGCTGCAATGGTTGCCACGCCTTCAGCCAGACGCTCGACAAAAAAGCTGCGGGCGTTAGCGTAACCGCGAGAACGGCGGACGATTTCCTCTTGCACACTGGCGGGCACCAACTCTGGCTGCAAAATGGCCTTGGGGTGAATGCCGATCATATTGTTGATCACGAATTCCAGGCGTGCCAAACCCACTCCGCCACTGGGAATCTGGGAGAACTCAAAGGCCAGTTCCGGATTCCCAACGTTCATCATCAATTTGACAGGGATAGCCGGCAACTCACCCACTTCGCTCGTGACGACCTCGTACTCCAGGCGCCCACGATAGACCATCCCGGTATCCCCTTCGGCGCAGGATACAGTGACTGAATCGCCATCCAAAAGTACGTCTGTGGCATCTCCACACCCCACCACGGCAGGAATCCCCAATTCACGTGCAATGATGGCGGCATGACAGGTGCGCCCGCCACGATTGGTCACGATCGCGGCGGCACGCTTCATCACCGGTTCCCAATTCGGGTCCGTCATGTCGGTGACAAGCACCTCGCCATCCTGAACACGCCACATCTCACTGGCATCCGCCACAATACGTACCGGGCCCGCAGCAATCTTCTGACCAATCGCCCGCCCCGATACCAACACTTTGCTGTGTTGTTTGATGCGGTACTTTTCGGTCTTTTGTCCATGTTTTTCACGTGACTTGACCGTTTCTGGACGCGCCTGGAGGATGTAGAGCAATCCATCCTTTCCATCTTTTCCCCATTCGATATCCATCTGGCGGCCATAATGCCTCTCGATGATCAAAGCATATTTTGCAAGGCCTAATACTTCGTCATCCGTAAGGGAGAACTGATGGCGTTCCTGCTCATCCACCGCGACCACGCGGGTAGCATCCTTGCTGCTTACTCCACTGCCGTAGATCATCTTTTCCAGTTTGGAACCCAGGCTGCGCCGAACAATGGCATCTTTCCCGGCTTCCAGCATGGGCTTATGCACATAGAATTCATCCGGATTCACGGCCCCCTGCACCACCGATTCACCCAAACCATAGGCTGAAGTAATGAAGACCACATCCTGAAAGCCTGACTCGGTATCCAAGGTAAACATGACCCCGGACGCTCCCAGATCAGAACGCACCATCCGCTGGATGCCAACGGAAAGTGCGACCTCTGCATGAGCGAACCCCTGGTGGCAGCGATAGGAAATCGCGCGATCGTTATACAAGGACGCAAACACTTCGCGTACGGCATGCAGCACATTGTCGATCCCAGAGATATTCAGCATCGTCTCCTGCTGCCCCGCAAAGGACGCATCAGGCAGATCTTCCGCCGTGGCCGAAGAACGCACAGCCACCGAATCAGCGCCAGAGGCACTCAGGCGCGCGTAGTGGCTGCGAATCTCATCTTCCAACGCGGGTGGCAGAGGCGTGTCTACAATCCATTGTCGGATGATAGCGCCGGTCTTGACCAATGCACGAACATCCTGAGTATCCAGACGTGCGAGTTCTGCTTCAATGCGCGCTGCCAGCCCCTGGTGTGCCAAAAACAAGCGGAAGGCTTCCGCAGTTGTTGCAAAGCCACCAGGCACACGAACTCCGGCAGCAGAGAGCTGACTGATCAATTCGCCCAAAGACGCATTCTTTCCGCCGACTTTATCCACGTCCGTCATCCGCAGGGACTCAAACGGGATCACATATGCACTCATGGGCACCTCTCCTTGTTGGTAAGCTTTTTAATTTAGGGTCTGCTGCACAGCAACAAGATTGTATAAATCTTTGGATACGCCTTTAAACTCATGTTTTCCCTTAGAAGAGATAGTTGATTTAATGAACAATAATTCTCGTCGGTCAGTATTTTTCATCTCGGATGGCACTGGCATCACCACCGAAACGCTGGGGCATAGCTTCTTGGCACGCTTTCCCGAGTTTTCCTTCAGGCAGATCCGCCATCCATTTATAGACAGTATTGAAAAGGCGCGCGCTTGTGCCGAAGAAATCCGCCTGGAAGCCGCGCGCACCAACTTGCGCCCAATCGTCTTCAGCACCTTGGTAGACAAGGATATCTCCGCCACTATCCGGGTCCATGAAGCACTCTGCATTGATCTATTCGAAGCCTTTCTCGGCCTACTTGAAGATGAACTGGGCACCCCTTCAAGCCGGGTGATCGGACGTTTCCACGGCACAGCCGAAAGCCAGGCCTACATGGCACGCATAGAAGCCATCAATTACTCTCTGGCACACGATGATGGGCAAACGGACGTCAAACTGGCCGAAGCCGAAGTCATCCTGGTGGGGGTTTCCCGTTCGGGCAAGACGCCTACCAGCCTTTATCTGGCCATGCAGTTTGGCGTAAAGGCAGCCAACTATCCGCTTATTCCAGAAGACTTTGAACGTGATGCCCTTCCGGGCCGCCTGACCGTGTATCGCAACAAGCTTTATGGTCTGACAATCACCCCGGCCAGATTGGCCGAAATCCGCCAGGAGCGCCGCCCCAACAGCCGTTACGCCGCCCTTGAGAATTGCGAATATGAAGTCGAGGCAGCCATGCGGCTGATGCGTCGGGAACATATACCTTTCGTCGAATCAACCTCACTGTCGATCGAGGAAATTTCAGCCCGAATCCTGGATAACATCCGCAGCATTCCAAAGCTCTAAAAGCAAAAACAGTGCCGATCTTCACCACAAAAAATGCCTTGCAAATATGGCAAAAAGAGTATTCTTGCGCTTACACAAATTTGTTCGACTATCGAAGCATTTCTTTGAGCACCGTCAACCCGTCTAGGCAGATTCGTGCAAACAATGTGACTGTCCCGAACGTTTTGTTAAAAAAAGACGTAGGACATGCAGCACTGAATCCCCCGCTAGAGGTGGCTATCATTGCAACAAAAAAAGGAGGCAGGTATGTCGTTAGCAAGTAGAGCCGGCGTGGCTCAATCACGTCTGCTCCAGTGCTTGGTGGGCATGGCACTGGGCATTGGATCAGTATCCGTTCACGCTTCAGTTGGTGAGGCCAATTTGAAGTTGCCTGATCTGGGTGACACGAATTTGGCCTCGTTCCTGGGGGGCATCAGTGGCTCCCATCTACTCATGTTCGGTTTGCTGATCTGTCTGGCTGGGCTGATATTTGGCGCAATCGTGTATAGCCAGATCAAAAAGCTCCCGGTTCATCGCTCGATGGCCGAAGTCAGCGAATTGATCTACGAAACCTGCAAGACCTACATGCTCACGCAGGGCAAATTCCTCCTCATCCTGGAAGCCTTCATCGCAGTCATCATCGTGGCCTATTTTGGCTGGGTGCAGGAAATGGCAGCCGGCGAGGTCATCTTGATCCTGGCTTTCTCCCTAGTGGGGATCGCCGGTTCCTTTGGCGTAGCCTGGTTCGGCATCCGCATCAACACGCTGGCCAACAGCCGTACCGCATTTGCCTCGCTTGAAGGCAAGGCTTATCCGGTATATGCCATTCCAATGAAATCCGGCATTTCCATCGGTATGCTGCTGATTTCCACTGAGTTGTTCATCATGTTGTGCATCCTGCTCTTTGTCTCCCCGGCACTGGCAGGCAAGTGCTTCATCGGTTTTGCCATTGGGGAGTCGCTGGGTGCTGCTGCGCTGCGTATTGCAGGGGGCATCTTCACCAAGATTGCCGACATCGGCTCTGACCTGATGAAGATCGTCTTCAAGGTAAAGGAAGACGATGCGCGCAACCCTGGCGTGATCGCTGACTGTACGGGCGACAACGCGGGCGACTCGGTCGGCCCCACCGCTGACGGCTTTGAAACCTACGGCGTAACAGGCGTGGCCCTCATCAGCTTCATCATGCTGGCAGTGCCAGACGCTTCTGTGCAAGTGCAATTGCTGGTATGGATCTTCGTGATGCGTGTGATGATGATCATCGCTTCCGGCATCTCCTACCTTGGTAATGAAGTGGTCATGAAGGCCAAATACAGCAAGGTGGAAAAATTCAACTTCGAAGCCCCGCTGACATCCCTTGTCTGGGTGACTTCCGTTGTCTCCTTGATCCTGACATTTATCGTTTCCAAGGTTTTGATTGGCAACATCACCATCGGTGGTCACATGTATTCCAACCTGTGGTGGCAACTATCCATCATCATCACCTTTGGTACGCTGGCTGGCGCCATCATCCCTGAAGTCGTCAAGGTCTTTACCTCCACGAGTTCCGGGCACGTTCGGGAAGTTGTCACAGCCTCTCGTGAAGGCGGTGCGAGCCTGAACATCCTGGCAGGGCTGACTGCAGGTAACTTCTCTGCATTCTGGATGGGCGTGGTGATCGTCGCTTTGATGACTGGCGCATACCTTGTCTCGCAAGGCGATCTCTCTTTGGTGATCAACCCCGATCCGGCCAAGGCCACAGTCATGGCTGCTGTGTTCTCGTTTGGCTTGGTTGCCTTTGGCTTCCTGGGCATGGGGCCGGTGACCATTGCCGTGGATAGCTACGGCCCCGTCACCGACAACGCACAATCCGTGTATGAGCTTTCAACCATTGAGCAAATCTCTGGTATCGAAGCCGAGGTGAAGAAAGATTTTGGCATCACCGTCAATTTCGACAAAGCCAAGGATCTGCTTGAAGAAAACGATGGCGCCGGCAACACTTTCAAGGCAACAGCCAAGCCGGTGTTGATTGGTACTGCAGTGGTTGGGGCCGCCACGATGGTGTTCTCCATCATCATGCTGCTCACCGATGGTCTCTCGACTGGTCTGCAAAACCTCTCGGTTCTGCACCCGCCGTTCCTGTTGGGCCTCATCTCCGGTGGCGCTACGATCTTCTGGTTCTCCGGCGCATCGACTCAAGCTGTGTCGACCGGTGCTTATCGTGCGGTAGAGTTCATCAAGCGCAACATGAAGCTGGATGGTGCTGCCAAAGCTTCGGTGGAAGACAGTAAGAAGGTGGTTGAAATCTGCACGCAGTATGCGCAGAAAGGCATGTTCAACATCTTCCTGGCGGTGTTCTTCGGCACCCTGGCCTGTGCATTCATTGAGCCGTTCTTCTTCATCGGCTACCTATTCTCGCTGGCGATCATCGGCCTGTATCAAGCTGTCTTCATGGCCAATGCTGGTGGCGCATGGGACAACGCAAAGAAGATTGTGGAGACCGAGTTGCGCTCCAAGGGGACGGATCTTCATGCGGCCGCTGTGATTGGCGATACGGTGGGCGACCCGTTCAAGGACACGTCTTCCGTGGCCATGAACCCGATCATCAAGTTCACCACCCTGTTTGGTCTGCTCGCAGTGGAAATGGCCGTTGGCCTGCATGAACGTGGCAACACCACGATTCAATATGTGCTGTCTGCCGTATTCCTGGCGCTGAACCTAATCTTCGTGTATCGCAGCTTCTATGGCATGCGGATCGAAGTCCTGAAGGCTGATAGCACAGAAACCGCCGCACAAATACAGTAACAAACCAACACGTAGTAAGTCTCTTGATCAAGCCGACCATGTGTCGGCTTGATTATTTGTCTGACAACTCTTTGCACCCTTCATTACAATAGCCATACCCTCACCCATTCGGGCTTCACAATGACTATTGCAGCCACACCAAGTACCCAAGAAATACGCCTCTGGCCTGCCAAGGCACCGGGTAGTTTGTCAGACGACACCGAACCCAAGCTTGTGCATAGCCCAGATGGTCGTCTGATCAGTTCAATCCACACCCCTTCCATGGAGATGTACCGCCCCGCCAAGCCCAATGGCACGGGTATCCTGATCCTGGCAGGCGGAGCCTACACCAAGCTGGTTTATGACAAGGAGGGTGTCGAGTTTGCACAGTGGCTCAACGGCATGGGGATTACCGCCTTTGTGCTCAAATACCGCCTGCCCTGTGAGGGGCACATTGATGGACACCTCGTCCCCATGCAAGACGCTCAACGAGCGCTGCGCATCCTGCGCAGCCGGGCAAATGAACTAGGGCTGAACCCATCACGGATCGGCGTACTCGGCGCATCATCAGGCGGACACCTTGCTGCCAGCCTTGCCACCAACTTTGCGCGCAGCACATACGCCCCTGTGGATGCCCATGATGCGCTCAGCACCCGCCCTGACTTTCTGATCGCGCTCTACGGCGCCTATACTGGCAACCGTTTCTTCACCCATGCCAGCCAGGAACAGTTGTTCTTCCCTGAACCTGAAAAAACCCGCCTATACGCCGAGTTCCCCACGCATGAGCAGGTGAGCGCAGATACGCCAACAAGCTTCCTCGTCGCGAGTGAAGACGACACCCAAGTCTCACCAGAGAACTCAACCGCGTTCTATTTAGCGTTGAGGCGCGCAGGCGTGAGTGCAGAGTTGCACATCTTTCACGATGGAGGCCACGGATTTGCATTGCGTCGCGCAGCGCCACAGTGCATTGCTGCATGGCCAACGCTGTGCGCCAACTGGCTGCAATCCCATCAATTTCTGGCCGAACAGCAAAAATCCTGACAAGCTGCCCTAAAATCGGGTTGGTACACTAGCTCCATACCCATACATGGCACATCTCAAGCAGCGAGTATTGTCCGTCATCCCCCCGATGACGCAGTTGAACACGCCCTACCCCTCCACGGCCTACCTTACCGGCTTCCTGCGCTCGCGTGGCATTGATGCCGTGCAGGAAGATCTGGCACTGGCGCTTGTGCTGAAACTCTTTTCAGTCTCAGGTCTAGAGGCGCTCCGTACTTTGGCTGACGCACTAGCCCCCAACAAACGTTCCCCCTCCACGCGGGTGTTTCTTGAACAGTACCCGCGTTATACGGCCACCATCACTGCGGTCATTGCCTTTCTACAAGGCAAGGATTCCACCCTGGCTCATCGCATCTGTGGCGGCAACTTTCTGCCTGAAGGCCCGCGTTTTGATTCGCTGGATGTCTACATTGATCCCGACGGAGGCGATCCCCTGGCCTGGGCATTTGGCGCCTTGGGTCTGCAGGACCGTGCGCGACACCTGGCCACGCTATATCTGAACGACCTAGCCGATGTACTACGCGAAGTGGCCGATCCACGTTTCGAGTTTGTGCGCTACGCCGAATCACTGGCTCAAAGCCAACCGAGTTTTGATCCACTGGCTCAGGCGCTGGCAGCCCCATGCACATTGGTGGATGAAACGCTGCACGCACTTACCCTGGCCGCACTAGCCAAGCATGAACCACAGGTCGTACTCATCTCGGCCCCCTTCCCCGGCAATGTGTATGCAGCGTTTCGCATGGCCCAAACCATCAAGACCCACAACCCGGCGATTATCACGGTGCTGGGCGGTGGTTTCGTCAATACAGAACTACGTGAGCTTGGCGAAGCACGAGTCTTTGATTTCTTTGATTACATCACACTGGACGATGGCGAACGCCCCACCCTAGCGCTGCTGGAACACTTGCGCGGAGAGCGCTCAGCAGAACACTTGATACGCACCTATCTGCGTGAGCATGGCAAGGTACACTACATCCACCATCCCGAACCTGATATTGCTTTTGCCGAAGTCGGCACTCCCACCTGGGATGGTCTGCCAATCGACAAATACCTGTCGATTCTCGACATGCTCAACCCGATGCACAGGCTCTGGTCCGATGGCCGCTGGAACAAGCTGACCGTAGCCCATGGCTGCTATTGGAAAAAATGCAGTTTCTGCGATACCAGTCTGGACTACATTTCGCGTTATGACGGTGTCGCCGCCAGCACCTTGGTTGACCGCATGGAAACTATCATCGCCGAAACCGGCCAGACCGGCTTCCATTTTGTAGACGAAGCCGCGCCCCCAAAAGCACTACGAGCCATGGCCAATGAATTGTTGGCACGCAACCGGGCCATTTCATGGTGGGGCAATATCCGTTTCGAGAAGTCCTTCACCCCTGAACTGTGCCAGCTCCTGGCTGAGAGTGGCTGTATCGCCATTTCCGGCGGCCTGGAGGTCGCCTCGGATCGCTTGCTCAAGCTGATGAACAAGGGCGTTTCAGTGGATCAGGTTGCACGCGTCACCCACGCCTTCAGCGAGGCAGGTATCCTGGTCCACGCCTATCTGATGTATGGCTTCCCTACCCAAACCGTGCAAGATACGGTGGATGCACTGGAATACGTGCGTCAGCTATTTGAAGCTGGCTGCATCCAGTCCGGATTCTTTCACCGTTTCGTATGCACAGTGCATTCACCTGTCGGCAAAGACCCACAAGCCTACGGAGTGGAACTCATCCCTTTGCCCCCAGGCAATTTCGCCAAAAATGACGTCGGGTTTATCGACCCCACGGGCGTCGATCACGACGAGCTGGGGCGCGCCCTCAACAAGGCACTCTACAATTTCATGCATGGCATCGGTTTGGAAGAAGATGTACGCAGCTGGTTTGCCCAGCATGTTCCCAAACCGCGCGTATCACGTCATTTCATCACCAAGGCGCTCCAGGCATGAACCCGGAATTGCTGGAAGCCCTGCTGACACAAACCATGCCCTACGGCAAATACAAAGGACGCCTTCTGGCCGACCTGCCGGGGCATTACCTCGGTTGGTTCGCCCGCGAAGGCTTCCCCAAGGGCAAACTCGGGCAACTGCTTGCCCTGATGTACGAGCTGGATCACAACAACCTGCGCGGTCTGCTCGACCCATTGCGCGCGCACTAAAACTAAATAAGGGATAGAATTGAGTTTTTTGTGTGAATCCAGGCAAAATGTGCTGACTTTCAGCTCTTGTATCAAGAATGCTCCCCAGTTCAAAAGCAGCCTCCCCACTCCCCTGAGTATAGGCACACTCCAACATCTTGAATTGAATAGGTTGGTTTGCCCATTCTCCTGGGAATTTAGATTCCCTTAATCTATCGTTTACGCCCAAAACTTTACCAATATGTGTCTGCGCCCGTGCGCTTCCCATGTCAGCCGCCAATTCCCAAAACGCCCAGGCACGACTGGTATTTTGCTTCACACCATAACCCCGGTCATGGTAGTCGCCCATCATAAAGAAAGCATCGGGTATGCCTTGTCGCATCAGTACTTCGGTACGTGCAACCACTGTTTCGGGATCACTGGCCGGAACGATGAACTGTCCTTTGGGGCTGTTCTCGCCTGCGCCTGTGCGGGCGGTTTGCAGCCACATCAATGCGGCTTTCCAGTACCCCATTGCAGCAGCTCGATCCCAGAGTTTCATCGCTTCGGGCCAATTGCGTTCCTTTGGCCACAAGGCGGAACTGGTCAAAGCCAATCCTTGCTCAAAGAGCGCCTGGGCTTCCGCATTTGGCGCGGGGAGTCGTGTATCAGCCTGAACACAGACAAACTCCGCTCGGTGTGGATCGAAAGCTTTAAGGTTGATATTCCGTGGCAAGACCCCTTTTTCACTCAGTAGGGTCAGGTCAGACTGCACGGTAAAAGGTTCAGAGTAGGCTTTCATACGGGAACATGCCATCAAAGGATAGGTTAGTGCACAGATCAGGAGCGTTGCAATGAGACAACGCAGCCAACGGATTGATGAACTCATGCTTGTCTTTCTTATCCGTAGCGGTAGGTGGAAGTTCGTTTGTCTTCGAATTTCACGATAAAACCATGAAAATTGCTATCATCTGTCATTGCATCTTTGTTTTTCTTCGATAGTTTTTCCCACTTTAAAAAAGTATCTGCAATCTCTTCGGGAGTACCATCTTTCCCACCATACTTTTCTCCTGTCATTTGTTTCCACACCCGTTCCCGAAACTTCTGGCAATGTGAAGTGCTGTCAGTCGCCATATTAATCTCGCTGTCAGCGGACATGCTGCGCAGGTTCAGGTTGGCACTACCCAAGGTGACAAAACAGTCATCTGTCATCATCATTTTGCTATGAATATAAATGTCCCGGAAACGCTCCAGATCGTTAGTGCCGCCTTTGTTTTGCGTCACCATCTTCATGATCAGAACTTTTAACCCCAGGCTCTTGCCATCTTGCAACAGTACCCCTTCCCGATTCAGTGAGGGTTCTGTCACCTTTATTGCCGTGTTGGTGATGGCTGAATTTCTTGTCCAACGGCTAGCGTTTTCATCCGTGACCCGCTTGTTTTGGTTAGGCAATGAATCAGCTTGCCCCAGACTTTTCAACGTATCATAGGTGCGGGGGAGCATGCCATCGTTCTCTGGTGCAGGAATGACCACGAGCAGGTGCAGTAACCGAGCATCCTGACTTTGTTTGCCTGCGTCTTCGATCCAGTTCATAAACGCACCTCGATTGGCCTTCAGGTGGCGCGCCCATTCCTCGTAGAAAAAATACTGGTTTTCCAGATAGAGATAGCTGCGTGCAAAACTACTTGCCTGAAAATAAGCGTGCTTGATGCTTTTGTCAAAAGGCCAGGATTGTTTGGCGTCTTTATAGGCTTCTTCAGGTTGCGTACGCAATACCTGGATTCGGAGTGACCGAGCCTCTGCCTCGGTTTTGGCTAAGGCAGGCGGACAGAGCGCCTCATCCAAATTATCGCCGCGCACGGCGTTGCTTTTGGCGTTGTTTGGACCTTTTAGCTTGGGTAGGAGTTGCGCACGATTCCAGGCTGTCGCAAAGTTTGTGTACACATCCTGCAATGCCGCACCTTGAATGCGTGAAGCGTAATCTTGAAGTGGTCTGAGACTGATCGAAATGCCCTTTTTCAGGGCCTCGCCAGCAATAGCGTCACTACTGCCATCCAAATCCGACTCGCGTAGAGGCTCATCCCAAGCGTGCTGATCTGTGTCCCAATATCCACTGACCGAATTCAGGCCCATGATATAGCCTACGGCATGCACGCCGTTGTCATGATCATAGTCAATCAACACAGGTTTTTGGTGGTGTGTGGCTTGTCCTTCGATCAACATTTTTTCGTTGACGATGCCCAGGTGCGTGCCACTCACGCTTTGGGGCTTGTCAGCCTCATCTGCGACACTGGCCTTCACTTTTTGGGAGTTGCCACTTCGGCAACGCACTTCTAGATTTGGAATCTGTCCACTAGTAGCTTCACGCCACCAGTAAGTACAGTAATCCTGACGTTGTGCGGTCAGGGGTTTGGCGTCATGGGCATGTTTGTAACGCTGTTCAGTTTCAGCGGCCATATCATTCGAAGTCATTATCGAATCGGCATTTTGAAACCTCACATCCGACTCTATCCGGCTATGTTGTTGTTCATCCCAGGTTTCATGAATGACAGCCCCAGTCAAAGAAGCCCCAGGTTCTACGTAACCCACCAGGGAATTTTGCGTAGCCGAGCCTCTATCGGCATACCAAACCAAAAGACGTACCTTTACACCTGACTGAGCCTTACGTTTCAGGAGTTCTCCATAGGGTTCTCCTCGTGCCCAGAGATACTTAGGGTCATTTATCTCACGTTTGATTGCCATCGCTGGATCAAATCCCCAGCACACCAGATCAATACTGCCCTTAGCGTTCTCAATGTCAGTAGCAATGTGGTTAAAGCCCTCTTGTCCGCAAATGAATATTTCCAGTGTATTCCCCGTCCGAACCGGGTGCGTGAGGCTATTTTCAAGCAGCCACTGGGAACTGCCATAGGCAATACCAGTGTTCAAACCAAGATGAACCGTTTCTGATCGTTGTGTTTTAAGTGTATCAACGTCACTCATGTACTTATTCCTTGTAATTTTTGATCAGCTCAAACCATGTCCATCTGCGCGATTTTTGATGTGGGCGTTGGCACGGTAACCTTGATTGCTCAGTTGGTGCTCTTGTTCATCTGATAGAGCGTCGCTGACTTTCAACTCAAAGGTAGAACCGTTGCTCAGTTTTACTTGGTATGCGTTTGTGTTGGCTTGATGGTTTTTTACGATGACTTGTCCTCGTTCATTCGTGACGTCTTTGGCGATCAAGGCACCGTTTTTGTAGAGTTCATAAGGCTCACCCACTTGAAGCCGTCCTGCAGCACTGGCTGGCTGTGTCATCAGGTTAAATACCAGACGCTCATTGCTAGGCGTGACGGCAGGTAGCTCTGGTACAGGTACGTTCGCAGGTCCTGGCATACTGTGACTCGCGGCATGCGTAACCCAGGTGCCGCTTGTTGCATACTCGATGTTGCCCGCGCTCCACTTGGTATTGCTCCCGCCACCGTTGATGACGATCTCTTCCTTGGCCGAGATGGTGATCTTGTTGGCAGTTTGGGTAATCTCCAGCTTGGCGAGCAACTGGATATTCTTCTCTAGGGCAGAAACCTCGATATTGGCCCCAGCGGCAACCAATTTGATGCCAGTCTTGTAGGCAAACATTCGTACCGAATCCATCGCACTGACGAGCCAACTTTTCCCCGCCACCACGCTGGCATGCCCACTCGCGGAGATCGCATGGTGCTCGCCACTGTGCTGGTGCGTGCTCTTGGGCGTGGTGCTTTCAATCCCGGCCGGACTTGCCATGACCAGGTGCGGGGCGGTCAGCTCAGGGAAATTGCCGTCGCTGGCGCTGCCGCTGCCCTGGATGGCTTGGTGTTGGTCTTTGAGGCTTTTGACGACTTCCGCCTGGTCAGTGTCTTCCTGGGCCTGATGGTCTTTGGCGAGACTCCCCAGGGTGTCGTGCAGGTCTTGGCCTTGGTTGAGGCGTTGGGCGGTCTCAGTCAGATCGGTGATGTGGGCTTT
>NZ_KB892838.1 GCF_000373965.1 Uliginosibacterium gangwonense DSM 18521
AGGGGATGCGGTGGTAGGCGCTGGTGGCCTCATCGGGTTGGTTGGGGCGGTAGGCGCCGTTATGGTCGGCGAGGATGAGGCGGTGGTGGCTGTCTTGGTGTTCGAAGTGGTAGTTGATGCCCCACTCTTGCAGGAGCCGGGTGAGGAAGTCGTAGTCGGTTTCGTTGTATTGGACGCAGTAGTCGCGGACGGGATAGGTTTCGATCAGGCGTTTTTCAACGGGGAAGGGATAGTCGGCGAGGACGGCGTCAATGACCTGGACAGGGGTTTGGTCCTGAAAGACTTTGCAGTCGGTGGTCAGTGTAGCCAGATGCAGCCAGGGACGGAGCGTGAGTTCATAGAGGGCATGACGGCTGTCTTCGCCCAGGAAACGGGCATCGGTGATGAGTGCGTTGATCTCCCGCACGCCTGCACCTTGATTAACAGCACCCGCCGCACCCGAGAGCCCTTCCATGAAGTGCCCATAGCCTTCGAGTTCGATCTGGCAGCTGATCTCTTGACCAATGAAGGTCTCCAGCGCGTAGTTGCTGCCCAGTCCGGCTTTGAAGTTGAGTGCATCCGGGGTCTGCAGCGTGAGGGTGTATTCGAAGAGGCTATTGATGCCTTCGTGACCTTCGAGCTTCAGCGGCACCAGGGCCGCTTGGCCCATCACTTCGGGGATCGCGGCGCTCTTGACTGTCAAGGCACGGGAACTTTTGAATAAACTCATGGCCATAGCAACCCTCCTAGCATACGACTATATCCGAGCATCATTTACACTTGTTTGCAACTCTGACTGATGGTTGAAATAGAGGGATAAACCTGACCCGTCCTGAACTAGGTTGACACCTGCGAGCACAATTTTAGGCGCTGGTTGATTTCTTCCAGAAACTCCAGATGCTCGCGCTGGCGCCGAAAACCGATCAGTTCGACAAACAAGGTGTTCAATCCGGCAGACTCCGACGCACCAGTCCCGCAACGACAGACGCACAACCGCTCATCCCCATGTAGGGACAAGTCGGATGGCATGGCCAAGTTTCATGACAAGAACTTCTGAATAAAAAATGAGATGAAGAAACCGCAAAATGACAAACATCCCACTCAATCAATGACTGGGTGAGATGTTGATGAATATGTAAAATACGCTTAATAACTTCGGCTAAAAGTTAGAGGCAAGATGTCAGTAGTACTTTATAGGGAGATGGTTGGGCTGAAATTCGTCTTTATCAGCCATTGACCTGCATACGGAAAAATGGCCGATCTAGCTTTCAGACCGGCCATGAAGCTCTATTCAGGCTAGGCTCATGCATTTCCTTTGTTAACTTTGGCGCTGATGTTCAACGCAATGCCAAGCCCCACATTCGGATAGGCTTTCTTCATTGCGTTGACGCGTTCTTGAACGACGCAACGCCTGATTAATCGCTAACCTTCACCCAATCATACAGAGCGCCACCACCGCCACCTGTGTAGGTGCCTACAAAGTTCTTGGCGCCAGCAGAATTGTTGCCGACCCAATGGTTCAGCATCAAACGCATGGGGGCCGTTATACTGGTGTTTACACGACGAAATTCATGCTCCACGCCAGCGTCATCCACATTGAACCAACGCACAAAGGTAGGGCGCCATTCAAAACCGATGGTACGCCAGCCTGTGGCCACTGCAAATTGCTGATAGTTCTGCTTGCCTGCCGTCCAGACATTGGTGTGCAAGGTACGGCCAGCATTGATGAACTCAATATCGATTTCAAAGTGATTGGATGTGCCAGCGTTTCCTGTATACAGAAAAAATGAGCTATCTCCCCCTTGAATAGTGCCTGGTTGCATACGCGTGACGAACTTACCGTATGTAAACGACTGCCAGGTACGAATCTCTGCACAACGCATATTACTGGAGTTGCTCGAATTTACATTGAGCTGAAGCGTCCCTTGGCCGGTGCGCCAGACCTCGCTGTAAGCAAAGGTGCAACCGAAAATGTCACCATTGGCCCAGTTGGCGGTTTCCCATGCAGAACCTGCCCCACCCGTTCCATCAAAGCCTTCAAAGAAATTAGTGGCGTGTACAGGCATAGCAGAAACCGCAGCAGCTACCACGAACGCAGCAGTAATCACGTTTTTATGCATTTTTGTCTCCTGTATTTTATAAGTGTATGTAGCGACTACATTTAGTTAGACAGCTTCACATACTCAACCTTTACATCATGTGAGCCATTGCTGTTTGCTTCATTGCGAACATCAATGGCATACAGAGCAGCCTTGATCGAAGCCAGGGTTGGCGGGGTTACGCTGGTGCAGGCGCCGGTATTCGGGAAAGTGAAAGAAGCCGTTGTAAGAGGCAGCGTATATTCCTGCAAGGTAGCACCAGGCGTTACGTTGATTGACCCCGTGTATGCGCAGCCACTTGTATCGACAGGATGGGGCTGCAACATGACCTTGATTACAGAATCCCCGGTATTGGTCGTGGTCAGTTTGATTTTCAGATTGCCGTAACTGGCTGCATTGTAGGTAGTAGAACCTGCCGCTGTTGCATTGCCAGGTGCGGAAAACCGCAGCGCAATACCCGCATACGTCGGGTCGCCCGACAGAACTTCACTGTACGTCACAATTCCGGATGAAAATGCCACAGGTGTAATAACCTGCTTTGTGGCTGCAGTATCTGCATAGCCATAGGTGTCAATAAATCCTCCTTCAGCCGTTGTAGAGGCTGACGACGGAGTAGCGAACGCAACGCACCCCGTGCAAGTTCCGCTTCCTCCGGATGAACCGGAAGGCGTTGAAGAAGAAGTTGCGGGTGCAGAATCACTACTGCTACCACCACATGCCACCAAGGTATTACAGGCCAGCACAGCCAATGCTACGTTCGTCAACTTCAGGGAGTTCACTCTCAAGGCATCCACGATTTGTCTCCAGAATTGTTATCGATTGGGTAAGCGTGCAGTGCAGCATGCAGCATTGGCACCGGGAAATCTATGTTTCCCATACGGCATAATGATCACACTTCACAACACTGCCCGCTGCATGGTAAGACTGCTGCAGAGTGTTGCCCATGTTCGGATCAATGCTCGGTTTACCCTTTTCCCGGATCGTAAAAATGTGTAGTAGAAAATAGTGGGGATTGTCTTTCTGCGCTTTCTAAACTATGTGCATTTCACAATTCAGGAAAACGCAATCCCCTTGGAAGCGACACCCAACACACGGAAAGAGCTGAAAAAAGCAGTTTGTGCCTTAGCTGGAGATGGAGTTCGCTGAACTCATCTGCTGACGATATGCCTGCGGCGAAATAGAAGTCCATCGCTTGAACTGGCGTGAAAAATGCGCCACATCGGCATAACCGAGTTTCTCGCCAACCTGCTGTATCGACAAATTGTTGTCGAAGAGCAGCATGCGCGCACGTTTGAGTTTCATCTGTGAACGGTAACGCCGGGGCGACATGCCGTATACCTTACTGAATAAGGCACAGCCATGCGCCGTGCTATACCCCAATTTCGTAATCAGCGCTTCAATGCTTTGCTCGGTCTCAGGCAACTCGACCTGCATGGTAATCCAGTCGGCCAGTTGCCTGGTCATCTGGAGAACCTGCAACTGCAAGGGTTGGGCATTATCGAGCTGCGCCGCAAGGGTGCGGGCCAGTTCAGCAAGGAATTCGCACAGCGCAGAGACTGATTCCAACCTGTCGGCCAGCAGGAACGTGGAAGGCTGCCGCACCAGTTCAATCAACCGCTGTATTTTGGCGGACAGAGCCTGTGTCACCGGTTCGCCTGCGCGGTAATGGCATGTTCCGGAAAGGCACAGGATCTGCCGCATCATCGGATCGTCAATATCAAAATGCAGGCAGTAAAAGCTGAGTGTTTCAGCGCCTGCGTTACGATTCACATGGGACTCCCCAGGGGTATAGAGCAGAAGATCCCCCTGTTTTTGCAGAATACGGCTGTTCGAAAGCAAGACCTCCTGCTCACCCTCAACAACGTAGATCAACTCAAAATCGGTATGGCTATGGCGCGGATAAGCCCAGCCCGCGCTCACGCGACGGAAATGTGCAGCACGTAGTTCAAAGGTGGTAGAGAGGTTTTGCTGGAAAATATTCTCCAACGCACCTTCCGTACCCAAAGGCAATATTTGCATGAACGTGGTACTCCGTTTTTTCCCCTACTCATTACAACACACTTTTTGCGATCCGCGAAAAGGGTAAACCGAGCATTGATCCGCGCATGGGCAAGTCCGTTTGCCCGTCTTAGTATGCGTCGAACAGCGCCCAGGCGTGTTGTCGTGGAGTGTGCGGCCGTGGTACTTCGGGGGAAGGATAATCCCTCAAGCGCCATCATTGCGCCGCTATTCCCCGCGTTTACCCTATCAATAATAGTACTGGAGACAAATCGTGGATGACTTGAGAGTGAATTCTCTGAAATTGACGAGCCTGACGCTGGCTCTGTCTTGTATGGCGGGCCTGCAAGGCTGCGCGGGTACAAACATGGCAACTCAGGGGGCAAGCGAAGAACTCTTGCTGAATGGAAATTTCAGTCAAGGCACTGATCCGTGGTGGACTGCAGGCGCGACCCTCAAGGCTCAGGACAAAATGGGTTGTGCCTCATTCGGGCAAGCTGGTAGCACCCCTTGGGATGTGATCCTGGGGCAGTCCGGCCTGAACCTGCACAAGGGCGCTCATTATGTTGTGCGGTTCAAGACCCGGGCGCAACTGGGTACTTCAATGAAGATGCTGGTGCAACACGAAACAGCTCCTTACACCAGTTACATCGTGCGAGACATTGCAGTTAGCAAGGATGATAACAGTTACGAATTTGACTTCACCCAGCCCGTCAACGACGAAAAAGGTGTCTTCCAGTTCCAGATGGGCGCGCAAAAGCCCAATACCATATGCGTAGGTGATGTCTCCATTATTGGGCCGCACATCACGGCCAAGGCGGATGACAGTGCCGCCAAGCTGCCAACGGTACGCGTCAATCAGGTCGGCTATCTCACCCATGCACTCAAGCGTGCAACGATCGCCAGTAACGAAAAGGCACCGCAACCATGGTCTCTTTTCGATAGCAACGGCAAAGTGGTGACACAAGGGCAAACAACAGTGTTTGGCCAGAATGAAGCTTCTGGCGAGTTCCTCCATATCGCGGATTTCAGCAGTGTCACCACCCAAGCAAATGGTCTGGTGCTGGACGTTGCAGGCAAAAAGAGCCATCCATTTGCAATCGGAAATGATGTCTATCACAAGCTGAAATTCGACGCCCTGTCGTTTTTCTACCAACAGCGCAGTGGTATCGATATCGCAGCCCAATACGTGCAGCGCCCTGATCTGGCGCGCCCGGCAGGCCACAAACCGGAAAAGGTCACATGCTTTGACAAGCTTGATGACAAAGGCAATAAGTGGCCAGGCTGCGATTTCTCGCTGGATGTAACCGGTGGCTGGTACGACGCGGGTGATCAGGGCAAGTATGTGGTCAATGGCGGGCTTGCCACCTGGACCCTGATGAACCTCTATGAGCGTAGCCAGCTGGTGAAAACCAGCGACAAGGACGCTTTCTCCGATGGCAAGGCAAAAATCCCCGAAAATGCCAATGGGAAGAATGATCTGCTTGACGAAGCACGCTGGCAGATGGACTTCATGCTCGCCATGCAGGTGCCAGAAGGCAAGCAAGTTGCGGTGCCTGTGGGCAACCAGCTCAACAGAATCAACAAGCTCGAACTGAGCAAGATTGATGCCTCCGGCATGGTCTTTCACAAGGTTGCTGACGAGAAGTGGACCGGGCTCCCGACCCCGCCGCACAAGGATCCGCAAGCGCGCTACCTGAGCTATCCGACGACGGCAGCCACCTTGAACCTCGCTGGTACTGCTGCACAGTGCGCCCGTGTCTGGAAGACCCAGGACCCGGAATATGCCAAGCGTTGCCTCACCGCCGCCGAACGCGCCTGGAAGGCTGCCACGAAGAACCCAGAAGTGTATGCCTATGACAACTTCACAGGCTCCGGTCCCTATGAAGACTACGATCTGAAGGATGAATTCTACTGGGCCGCAGCAGAACTCTTCACCACCACGGGCGCAGCCGAATACGAGAAGGCAATGAAGGCCTCGCCGTATTATCTGGCCGCCGCCAGTGGCGACATCAGTGGCGCTGGCGACCTGTTCTGGGCTGACATGCATCTGGCAGGGACCATTACGCTGGCATCAATCCCCAACAAGCTGGCACCTGCTGATGTGAGCCGGGCACGTGCAAACCTGGTTGCGACTGCACAGGGCTATGCCAAACAGGCTGAGCAGGAGGGTTACGTCATTCCCTTCAAGGCGAAGGAGTACTCCTGGGGGTCCAACTCTGCGATTCTGAATCGTGGTCTGGTGTTGGCGCAGGCTTATGACTTTACGGGTGAGCGCAAGTACCTGCAACTTCTGGCCGACTCAATGGATTACCTCCTGGGCCGCAATCCGTTGGATCAATCCTATATCTCCGGCTACGGCTATCGCCCGCTGCGGAATCCGCACCATCGCTTCTGGTCTCACCAGAACGACGCGTCCTCGCCACTGGTGCCACCTGGAGTCATTGCTGGTGGGCCCAACTCGATCAACTTCACTGACCCTGTTGCCATCCGCCTCAAGGGAAAATGTGTACAACAGACCTGCTGGACTGACGATATTGGCGCCTGGACGATGAATGAAGTCGCCGTCAACTGGAACGCCCCCCTGGTTTGGGTAACGAGTTTGCTGGATGAAAACAGCCTCAAGCAGTAATCGCTAACGCAGCAAACACCTACCACACGGGAGACTGCTGAATGGTCTCCCGTGTGTAAGTGCTTGATGACGTCGTCACAAAATGACTGCCGCGCCTCAAACAAAGACTCCCGTACCCCCTGCCGCTCCAACTGGCTGCGTAGAGCTTCTTCCCGTCCAGATTGAAGCAGATACGGCTGATTTTTCCCTGTGATCGGGGAATTTTACTGCAGTCGGAAATAGTCGAAGTCAGCCGATCCCCCAGCGGATTTTGTCCCAAAGTTGAATAAGGCAAACCGATAGCCTATGAATTGCTTGAGGTCATATGTCATATGGAGCGTATTGCCAATCACCTTCCAGCTTGTTCCATCAAGGCTGTAGTAAAACTTCGCTTGATCGGTTTGGTTGCGGAAGTCCATATCAATGCGCAGATAAATCCGGTTTTGGGTCAAACCAATTGTAGCCGCTTCTTTTGGAGTGCCGGTGCTTGCGTCTGTCATGACCACGGCGGTGGCATTGCCCGATTTCTTGACCCCAATCAGTCCATATTGGGTCTGCAAAGCGCCGAGGCCCGCATAGTCACCATCCTTCATGCCTGAAGTTTCCAACGCAACGACTGCAGAGCTTTGTGGGCCGTAGGCGCGTTGTGTCAGGGAGTTGCGGGCACTGAGGAAATCAGCATCCACCCGCGTCGTAGTCAGGCGCAGATAGCCAGGCTTTTTGGCAAGTGACCAGCCGTTGTTATCCGGGTTGTGGTTCCATTGCCAAACCAAAGGAAGCTTGTAAATGCTCTGCTGCCCCTCGTTGAACTCGTCGGAGCTGACAATACCATTCACTCCTTGGCCTGCAACGTAGAAACCGAGCTTTTGTGGTACCTTGCCCGCGACTCCCATTACCGGCCACCCATCCTGCCATGAGACTGGGACGAGGTAGGGGATACGCCCCACTGCACCACTATCGCGGAACAGAAATGCATACCATGTGCCTGACGGGGTATCGATTAGGCCACCTTGTGCGACGCCTTGATCTTGCAATGCAACCCGCCCTTCATACGGACCGGTTAGATTGCTGGCACGATAGATGATTTGCGAGCGCCCCTTACCCGAGGGCCAACTGATGAGCGAAATATAATATCGGCCATTGATCTTTTGAAGATGGGTACCTTCGGCTGCAACGATGAAGCTAGAGCCTGCAACGGAAGATGCCTTCGCAATGATCGTTTGATTCAAGCCACCTTGTTTGATGGCTGAAGCGTCGGCGGTGAGTTCGATGAGCTTGATGTCATCACTCCCGTAAGCAAGAAACACTCGGCCGTTATCAAAAAACAAGGAACTGTCGTGGTAAACACCGTTGAGTGTGGACGTAGTCCAGGGCCCATTCTCAATATCCTTGGTCTTGAAAATGTAGGTCTTGTTGCTAGTGTATGAAAAAGTGCTGACGTAGTAGGTGCCATTTACATAGCGGATACTACTTGCCCAAGAGCCCTTACCGTAGGCGTTCTTGCCATTTTCCAAATTAACACCAGCCTGTGTGTCGTAGGCATAATTGACTACACTCCAATTTACTAGGTCAGTCGACTTCATGATTGGCACACCGGGGCTCATATGCATCGTCGTGCTGGTCATATAGTAGACATTTCCGACCCTAATCACATCAGGGTCGGGAACGTCTGCCCAGACCAGGGGATTACTCGCCTCGACCGAAGCTGCCGTTGTGCTGGATGCGCTAACACTTGCCGCCGACTTGGTCAGTGGTTGGCTGACCGAACTGCCGCCAGAGGACGAAGAACTGCTGCTGGACGACGCACTCAACGAAGGCGTGGTTGCGGCGGCCTCCCCCACAAAAGTTGTCACACTTTTGGGGTCAACTGCAAAGCTGCTTGTACCGCTGACAAGCTTGTAGGTACCACCGTACCCTACGTTGAGCACCTGCGTGGTACTGTATTTGGTAAATGAACTCACTTTGCTGCCTTGCAGCGTTACATTCAGAGTGCGTTGAGACGTGCCATTATTTACAACGACCATCACAATCTTGTCGTCCGGGCTCTTGTAGGCAGTGACAAATACATCTGGATATGGGTTCTCGGTAGCACCGATCCGCTTGTAGCCCGGGCGCACGAAGCGAGCATATTGAGACATGATATAGCCGCGTTTGCTCACCTTGCCGTCTTCGCTCAGCAGGCCATAGCTGCGCCTGATATACCACCAGATGTAGGCATTGAAGTTCGCAGCCATGCACTTGTGCAATTCGGTGCCAACATCAACGGCGGAGGGCCATGCATTCCCGTCACTATTGTCTGTGTAGTGTTCGGTCATCCACAATTCTTTACCCTTGCTGCGCGCAAGCGCGTAATCCTGTGGCGCTTTACCGTAGAGATGTCCGCCTATGATGCTTACGTAAGGGCTGGCCGTTGGGCTCTTGAGGATTGGATCGGTCAGCGCTTGGTTGAAGTTCAAAGATTCTGCCGCCAGTACTTTCAGCAAACTCAGGCGTGAGCCCTGACTACCAAGAAAATTAACAAAGTCGCTCGCCGCCCAATCTCCTGATTCATAATTCGGATGCCAGTCCGGTTCATTCTGCAAAGACAAGGCATAGATCGGCGCATTGTTACGGGCCATGAAGTTCGTGAAATTTAGCAGGTGTGTAGCATATGCACTGTAATATTCAGGCAATAGCTTGCCGCCGTTGACCAGACTCTTGTTGGACTTCATGCTGGCAGGTGCAGACCAGGGCGTGGCAAGTAAAATTGCCCCTAGCGAGTGGGCACGTGCTGCGGAGGGGGTCTGAGTGCCCCAGTTGGCGGACGAGGGGTCAATTCGCATCCGCATGATCGACAGGCCAAGCTGGCCTTGGTTACTACCAAAGGCAGTATCGACTTGAGCTGTCGTAAGGTCGCTAATCCATCCAGCGCCATTCATGCCTCCGAAACCTCGGATTGTTTGATATTCAGTCGCAGGATTGATACTCACAACCTGCGCTTCCGTTTGCACTGTATACAAACAGAACAAGCCAAGCAGAGATGGAAGTATAAGCTCGCGGACACGCCATTGCCCAATGTTTATCACGACAACTCCTCTTGAATGCACCAATGAATTTATTTAAAGGAAAACACCTGATTGGCGTTAAACTTTGAATATGCATACAACAATAGCATTCAAAAATAACAAATCATAATATTTATTCGACGAACGGCATTCTAACAAACACTCCATATTTCGACTATTTTAATTGAAATATCCATATATATCGCATGAAATAACATGTACATCTATGACACAAATATGTCTTGACATGCGATTACCGGCCAACCTGAGTTAAGCGCTTGGCGTTTCGCTAGCCAGCAAAAATGATCCGACTTCTATTTTTGCATCAAGGCAACGCTGAATGAGTTCCGATCAGACGCGTAATTTGCGTGCCGATATGAGCAGGCAGCCGGGGGGCAAGACTGAAACTTTCTATGGTTGTAGATCAACACGAGGGCACTGAAAAATATCGTCGGCCAACCAGCACTTCGTGCAACACTGGTTCAATCTGGCCGATGCGCGCGTGAGGATGCGCTGCCCGATGGTTCAGTGCTCTGGTATTTCGTGGGCATTGATCTGAGCCAGATCACGCGCTAGGATTTAGTATGCAAATCATATACTCAAATGGGTTCTGCCCGTTTTTGCACGAATCCCGGCTAACCCATTAAATGGGGCCGCAGCCCCATTGATCACGCAAAGAATTCTTCTAAACGGTCGAACACAAGATGGCTGGCGCCATGCCTGATGACTGAGATCACATCCTCCAGCTTCTCCACCTGTGCAATCATTTGTGAGAGACGCTCATCCTCGCGCACCAGCAGCCAGATGCGGCTCTCTGTACCATCGCCCACCGGCATGCACAAAATCCCCTCCACGTTGAAGGCGCGCCGGGCAAACAGGCCGCATACATGCGTCATTACACCCGGATGGTTGCGCACATTCAGTTCCAGAATCACCTTATCCGCAGGCTCCAGTTTCATTGCAGCATTCATTCTGTCAGTCTCCAATCATTTCTGTATTGGCTGCCCCCGGTGGCACCATGGGCAACACTTTCTGGTTGACGTCAATGGAACAATGGATCAGGCATGGCCCCTTGGTTGCCAGCGCCTGGGCAAGCATGGCACGTGGATCGGCCGCCTTGTCCAGATCGAAAGTGTGCATGCCGAAACCTTCGGCGATCTTCACAAAATCGGTTCTCTTGCGATAATCCGAGGCGTAATAACGTTCCCCATAAAACATGTTCTGCTGTTGATGCACCAAGCCTAGCGACTGGTTGTTCATCAGCACCACCTTGATGTTGACGTCTTCTTCCACGGCGGTGGCCATTTCCTGGATGTTCATCTTCAGACTACCATCGCCCGAGAAACAGACCACGGTGCGTTCTGGTTCAGCCAGGGCGGCCCCAATCGCGGCAGGCATGCCGAAACCCATGGTCCCCAGGCCACCCGAAGTCAGCCACTGGCGCGCGCGTCGCAAGGGGTAGGCTTGGGCCACCCACATCTGGTGCTGCCCCACATCGGTCGCAATGACAGCTTCATCGTCCAAAGCCTCCGCCACCGCAAGCACCAAGCCATAATGGCTACGTGGGTCTTCCGAGTCCAGCATTTGCATCGGGAACTGAGCCTTCAACAAACGAACCCGTTCGAGCCAGTTTTCACGCAATTTGACCTGGATGTGCGGCAGCAAAGCAGCCAACGCAGTCGCCACATCAGCCTGGATACCAATATGGGGGCGGCGGATTTTACCCAGTTCGGCAGCATCCACGTCGATGTGGATCACAGAGGCATTCGGGCAGAATTTCTCGGCCTTGCCAATAGCCCGGTCATCAAAGCGGGCGCCCACCACGATCAACAGATCTGCCTCTTCCAGCACATAGTTGGTATAGCGTGCTGCATGCATGCCCAGCATGCCCACCGACAAGGGGTGATCGACCGGCATGGCCCCCAGCGCCATCAGCGTCATGGTCGTAGGCAAACCTCCTTGCTCGGCCAACATCATGGTCTGGGCAGCCGCTTCGGCAGCAATCACCCCGCCACCGATATAGAGCACAGGGCGTTCAGCCGCGTTGATCATTGCTGCGGCCTGCTGGATCTGCGTCATGTTGACTGCGGAAGGCTCATCCCGCTTGCCTGGTGCAGGCAGCTCATCAATTTCGATCATGGCCGTCTGCACATCCTTCGGGATATCTACCCACACCGGGCCGGGGCGGCCCGATTCGGCAATGCGGAATGCCTCGGGAATCACATGCAGCAGCTCTTCAACGCTGTGAACCAGCCAATTGTGTTTGGTGACCGGGATGGAAATGCCGTAGGTATCCACTTCCTGAAAGGCATCGGTACCGATCATGGATGAAGGCACTTGCCCGGTGATACACACCAGCGGAATGGAATCGAGCTTGGCGTCTGCAATCGGCGTGACCAGATTGGTCGCCCCTGGCCCGCTGGATGAGATACACACCCCTGCCCGGCCACTGACTCGTGCCATCCCTTGGGCGATAAAACCGGCACCCTGCTCGTGGCGTGCCAAGACATGGTGAATCTTGGTGCTGCCCGCCAAAGCGTCGTACAGCGGTAAAGCCGCGCCACCGGGAATGCCTGCCACGGTAGTGATGCCCTGCTGCTCAAGCAGGCGAACAATCAACTGCGCCCCTGAAATCTGCATCGCAATGCTCCTGAATCTGTCTAGGCCGACAGCCGGAGGGGGCAAGAAAAACCCCCGTCGGCTAGCGCCGGCGGGGGTTGAAATCCTTAAGTCTAACTGGTCCCCGTTACGGCGCGTTGCCGACTACGCTTACTACTACGCGTACGACTACGTCTGCTACCACGGGGGCAGCAGCAGTGATCGGAGCGGAGCAATAAACAGAGTTCACGGAGAAAAATTAAACCGAAGTGAGAAACGCAATTCCATTGAAGCACAGATAAACGGCGACCTCAAGTGCCCCAAGGCATGTACCGCTTGGAGCCCATCAAGCTTTCGGCTCCCATCTGCATCCGTCATAACATACAGCCAGAAAGGCTTTCAGCCCTTTTCGACCTCGTTTCGCAGCGCCCGACGTAGAATTTTTCCTACATTGGTTTTAGGCAAACTGTCACGAAATTCCACAAAATGTGGAACCTTGTAGCGAGTCAGATCCTTCTTGCAATGGCGAATGATGTCATCCACGGTCAGCTTGGGGTCTTTACGCACTACAAACAATTTGACCGCCTCACCCGAATGAGCATCCGGTACGCCAATCACAGCCGCCTCTGCCACACCAGGGTGGGTCGCAACTACATCCTCGATTTCATTTGGATAGACGTTGAACCCCGACACCACAATGATATCTTTCTTGCGATCCACTACTCGGAAGAAACCACCTTCATCCATCACTGCCACGTCCCCGGTGCGCAGGAAACCATCTTCGGTCATCACCTTGGCGGTTTCATCCGGGGCATTCCAATAGCCAAGCATCACCTGGGGGCCACGGCCACACAATTCGCCGGGGCTGCCAGGAGGGACTTCCTTGCCATCCTCATCGCGCAAAGAAAGTTCGGTAGAAGGCAGGGGCAAGCCAATTGCGCCATTAAATGCCTTCAGGTTGACCGGGTTGATGCACAACGCGGGCGAAGCTTCAGTCAGCCCATAGGCTTCCAGCAGCATACCACCCGTCACTTGTTGCCAGCGGTCCGCCACGGCTTTCTGCGTGGCCATGCCGCCGCCCAATGACAGATGCAGGCGCGAGAAATCCAGCTTGGCAAAGTCAGGGTGATTGAGTAGCGCGTTGAAAAGTGTGTTGACGCCCGTAATCACCGTAAAGGGATATTTCGCCAGTTCCTTGATAAAGCCGGGAATGTCACGCGGATTGGGAATCAGGACGTTGCTGGCACCGATCATGAAAAAGAAGATGCAGTTCGCGGTCAGCGAAAAGATGTGATACAGCGGCAAAGCCGTGACCACCACTTCCTGCCCCTCGCACAAGTTACCTTGCACCCAGGCATGGGCCTGCAGCACGTTGGCAAGCGGGTTGCCGTGCCGCAGCATCGCGCCTTTGGCCACCCCGGTCGTCCCCCCCGTGTATTGCAGAAACGCCAAATCCTGCAAACTCACATCCACGGGTTTGAACGCTTGGCGTGCGCCTTGACTCAGGGTCTTGTTAAACCGCACGGCATTGGGTAAAGACCACTTCGGCACCATCTTCTTGACGTGCCGTACCACAAAGTTGATCAGCCCGCCCCGCACCGTCCCCAGCATATCCCCCAGGCTTGCCACCACCACATGTTTGACCACCGTATGGTCGATCACCTTCTGCAAGGTATGTGCGAAGTTCTCGATGATGACGATCACCTGGGCACCCGAATCCTTCAACTGGTGTTCCAGTTCGCGCGGAGTATAGAGCGGGTTGCAATTGACAACCGTGTAGCCCCCCAGCATCGCACCAAACAGGCTGACGGGGTACTGCAACACGTTGGGCATCATCAATGCAATGCGCGTGCCCTTGGGCAACTTGAGTTCATTTTGCAGGTAGCTGGCAAACTGTCGCGCCAATACCCCTACCTGGCGGAAGCTCAGTTGCCCGCCCATGCAGTAGTAGGCGGTACGGTCACCCCAACGCTCCACACCATACTCAAACAACGCGCCAATCGATGAAAAACGCGCAACATCCACCTCGGCAGGCACCCCTGGGGGGTAGCTTGCCAACCAAGCCTTCTCCATCCGCTCTCCTCTATACCTCTAGCTCGCCTGCGTCAGTAAAGATCAACAGGGCCTTGACGATCCGGCCGCTGAAAATCTGCCGCATGACTCTACAATAGGTGGCAAGCTGGCTGCGGTAACTGTCCAACAACGCCTGTTCAGGACGCCCGCCGCTCTTGTAATCCAGAATCCAGATCATCTCACCATCATCCACCCAGCGGTCAATCCGCCCGATGGAACCATCTTCGGCCACGAAACTTACCTCACTGCCCGATTTGTATGCCCCTGCCGGATCAAAAAACTTCGCCAAATGTGGGCGGCGGAGGATACCACGGGCAGCCGCCACAACCTCAGGAACACTTTCCGGCGTCGGCACACCCCGCGTATAGGCTTCCAGCCAAGCATGCAGTGCCGTACCAAAAGCCATGCCAACATGGTCGATCTGCACTTGAGCGGGCCGCTGCTCCCCAATGCGGATCGGTACGTACCCGCTGCCATCCCCTGCCGTTTGCGGTTCTGCCGGAGATGCCAATGCTTGCTCCGGCATGTCACCCCAAACCCCCGTTTCACTTCCCAAGCGCTCAACTGCGGCTGCCACACGACTGTATGCTGTTGCGGCAGTTGTATTGCGGGCGGATTCCACACCACTCACAAACAGAACCTGCTCGGCACGGGTGATCGCCACGTATAGCAGATTCAACTCCTCACGCAGAGCCGCCTCACGCTCTCTCGTCAAGATCGGCACATGCACCTGCCCGACCGCTCCCAGACTACCTATCAGCGAAAAATGTTCTGGCGAGAGTTCATCCGCAGGCCAGTCTTGCGCCACATCAAAGCCTTCCGGTGGCCGCGCATTGCTGTTTGCATCAATCAGCCAGACAATCGGCGCTTCCAAACCTTTGGCGCCGTGGATCGTCATGATGCGAACCCGCCCAAGCCCTTCGGAAACACTGGCGATCAAGCCTTCGTCCGGCGCCTCCTCATCCGTGCTCGATAGGCGTCGCAGCTCATCGACAAAGCGGGTCAGGCTTGGGTAACGCCCTGCATCCACATTCAACGAGAGTTCCAGCAGCGCTTCCAGGTTGGCATGCACACCGGGCCACAAGGCGGGTGGCAACACTGCCCGACAACGCTCCAGCCACTGTGCCTCATGAAACATGCGGTCGATCAAATCGTGTGCAGGCAGGTACTGTGAGGCATCCAGCCAACGCCTCAGCAGGCGGACAGCTCGACGTTCAGCGCCTTCCTGCGCTGCCATATCCCCTACTTCCTCCCCTACATCCTCCTGCTTGGCTCGCTTCTGCAAGCAGTGCCACCAAGCCTGCCCAGGCTGTGCAGACAAGGCAAGCAAAACATCGTCTCCCAAGCCAAATGCAGGCATGCGCAATACCTGCGCCAAGGCCAGATTGTCTCCGGGGTCGGCCAGGAAACGCAGCGTAGCGAGCAGGTCTTGCGCCTCAAGCGTATTGAGCAGGCCACCACGCCCTGGGCTGACAAAGGGAATCCCGGCGTGGCGCAGTGCGGCCTCATACACGGCCAGTTGAGTGGTACGACGGGTCAGGATCAGGATGTCACTATAGCGTGCAGGCCGTTCCTGCCTGTCCTTACCGCGCACAGCCATCGCAGGCCCGGCTTCCCCAACCATAGCCTGAACCCGCTCCACCAGGATGGCGGCTTCGGCAGCGCGGCGCTGGTCTTCCACATCAAGCCTGGGGCTTTCGAGTGGCAAACGGAAACCGGTATCTTCAGCTCCGCCAGCGGAAGCGTCTGCCGCATTGACCGGAATCAATGGCAATACTTCCACCTTGCCCGGTAACGCTTCCCATTCCGTCGTTTGTGGGGTAAAGCCTTCAAACAAAGGCTCGGCGGCAAACAGTTCATTGACCAGATCGACAATCACCGGTGCATTACGGAAAGTGTGCGCATTGCTCTGGTGGCTGGCTCCGAATTCCTTTTCAAAATACCTTGCGGCCGCAGTAAACAACTTGGGTTCGGCACGGCGAAAGCGGTAGATGGATTGCTTGGGGTCTCCGACCAGAAACACGCTGGGCGGCGTCACGCCCGCACTGGCATAGGCATCCAGCCAACCACGCAGAATGCGCCATTGCAGCGGGTTGGTATCCTGGAACTCATCCAGCAGAATATGTTTGTAGCGTGCGTCCAGGCGAGCTTGCAGGTACGCGGCGGACCCCTCGCGTGCGAGCAGCCCATCAATTTCCGCTTCCAGATCGGAGAAATCCATGATCCGGCGACTCTGCTTGATATGCGCGAGTTTGGCCAACAAGGCGTCTCCGACCATCAAGGCGTGGCGGTTCAACTCCCCGGTATCCTGATCGCGCAAAGCTCCCTGAGCCTCGGTCAAGGCTTCGCATAATTCGGCAAACCGGCGCAGCAGTTGTTCCACCCCGGCTTCACCATGCAAAGCCTGATAGGCCTTGACAGGCTTGAGCGCACGCGGCTCACCTTTACCCGTCAATAGACCCGACGCCAGTATTGCAAAAGCTTCGGGCCATTCAGCACAGGCCAATGCCTCCTGGATAGCCGTCGCCATTTTGGCGCCTGCCGCACCGGTTCCTGTCAAAGCCGTGGCAAAGTCTGCAAAATCCTGCAGGCGGTTAGGATTGAAAAACCTCGCCAACACATCGAAGCCGACGCCAAATACAGCGTCACTCCAAGCCAGGGCTCCTTCGGTGTCACCCTGTTTGTTCTGCCAGACATGCCACTCTGCACGGCGGTCAACAAAACGGCGCAACAGTTTGCGGGTATTCCAGGCACCTAACTCGGCATAGAGCCAGAGCAGAGATTGGGCCATGGGTTTTTCGGGTGCGCGGCTGCATTCTGCCGCCAACACCACCCAGGCTTCATCGAGCAGGCTGGCGCCACCTTCATCCAGGCTTCTACCAGCCAGCCCACTATCGAGCGGCGCCCCGCCCAGCAAACGGGCAAACCAGCCATGGAAGGTGGTGATGGTAATAGGGGGGTCTGCGTGCAAGACACTTTCAAACAGGCTGCGGCAGCTTACGATCTTGCTCTGCGCCTCATCTTGCGACAGCCCACGCTCACAGAGTTCTTTGACGATGCGCCCATCCTCGGCGGTCGCCAACATTGCCAGGAGACCACGCAAGCGGGCTTCGATTTCGCGTGCGGCCTTACGGGTATAGGTAATCGCCAAGATTTGCCCAGGGCGCGCACCATCAAGCAGAAGACACAGCAGGCGCGAAGTCAACAACCAGGTTTTACCACTCCCGGCGCAGGCTTCCACGGCAACACTGTGAGCGGGGACCAGGGCATGGAAACGCTGTTGTTGGCGTTGCAAGGCACTCATGCCAGCCACTCCTTGCGGCAGATACCACGCATTTCACACCAGACGCAGGCACTCTCGGCACCGTGGGCAGGCATCCCCTGGCCTTCATACATGGCAACAAAACTCATGGTGATGCAGTCCTGCAAAGCCTCGGCACGGGATTCCGGCTCATCCAGGCTCACAGCTGCCACAGTCTCGTCATCGAGTGCAACATAAGCCGCCTCGCCAATGCGCGTACCTTTGAGCAAGGCGTAAAAGGCCAATTGCGTATCATCCGGGTCTGCCACCTGACGCTTCAAGGCGCTCTGGCTACGGGACTTGTAATCCAGCACAGCGGTCTCCTCACCATCCGTACCCGTCCGCCGATCACTACGGTCAATGCGCCCTTGCAGACGCAGGTGCCGCTGCTGCCCCAATTCATGTTCACGCTGGATGTCCACCTCACCTTCCACCCAACGCCAGCCTTGGGCTTCGCGCTCGCGTTGCCAATGGATATAGCTGGCCAGATGCTGCCGCCAACGCAACCGCCAAGCATGATCCTGAAAATTACGTGCGACCACCTCAGCAAAAGCCTCTTCGGTAATCGTTTCAAGTGCGGACAACAACTGGTCATCGTCCTGCCCTGCCAGACAGGGGAAGCGACGGTGAAAAATATTCAAAATGGCATGCAACTGCTCACCAAAATCGCTTTTCTCCATCGCCTCGCTCAACTCATCCATTTCGGCCAGACGCAGCACGTAACGGGCAAAGTAGCGATAAGGGCAGGCAAGCAGGGTCTGCATGGCACTGGCTGAGAGGCGCTCAGGCACACGCTCTTCGGGCACCGCGGGGCACGCAGGAAGAGGCGGCGCAATCTCTGTACTGGCTTCCACCACATGCGTGGTGGGCGTTTTAACAACTTCCCTGCCTGCCGCCAGTTGCATCGCTGCAGTCAAAACGGCAACATCAACAGCAGGCATCAGTTCTTCATCCCGACGCATGCGTTGCCATGCGATCACACTTTCCCCTGCTGCCAACAGCATCCCAGCGAGGTCTTCCCGCAACTGTTGGCGTTGCAGCTCTAATCCAGGCAAGCCAAGCTGACGACGGACCCCGGCATGGCTCAGCCAAGCCGGAGCGCTTGGGGGCGCCATGTGCTCGGAATCGGCGCCGATCACGATCGCCGCCTCAAAAGGGCGCAGGCGTGTAGCCGCTAAGTGGGTCATGATGAGGGGGCTGGTGATGCTCTCATCACGGAACAACACTGCATCCATCTGCCGGTTAAACCAGGTTCGCCAGCTATTGAAGCTGAAACCTTCGTCATCCCCAGCCAATTCCCCCATCCGCACCTGCAACCATTCGAGCCATTGGCGCCCGGCCATGTCTGCCGCCAGACTTTCACCTGCCCCCAGAATCTGCAGGCTTTTTTCCAGGCGTCGCAACCACTCAGCCATCCCACAGGTATGATGCGGCGCCATGACTTCCCGCGCCTCACGCAGCCGCAAGAGCAATACGGCCGCATCGGCGTGCTCGGGCCCGGCTTCAGCCAACAAGCGATCCAGCCCGCTAGCAAGACTGCGTTCCCGAATCAAGGCCTCCAGTTGATGGCTAGCCGCTCCACGCTGCAATGCAGGGACATCGGCAAACACCAGCGGGGCACGTAACAAATCGACCACGGCCCGATGGTAGGCATCAGAAGCCAGCACCTCCAGCCATGCATCCACCACGGCGGCGGCCCGGGTCGTCGCCATCTTCCAGCCGGTTTCGTCCAGCACAAGCACGCCTTTGCGCTCCAGCAAAGCTCGGGCACGGCGTGCGGCCAAGCGGTCGGCAGCGACCAGCGCAATGTCACGCTTGCCTGCGTGCAACCACGCCAGGACTTGGTCAGCTACCGCCTGCCCCAAGGATTCCAGGTTTTCGCAGGCAATGAATTTGACTCGCTCAAGAAACTGTTCCGCCTCTTGCGTTGCAACATCAGCCATGCGCTCGTGCAGACACACACTGTCTGTTTGAGGCCAAACCGCAGCAAGTGTATGCGCCAGAAGATCACGTGCTTCAGTGCGATCCGGCACCATCAACAGCACTGGCACACGCTCCGCAGCCAGATTCAGCATCGGCTCGATCAAAGCGTAATCACGATGCTCCGCCATGACAACCAATGGACCTTGCAGCGAAGCCACCGCCATGCGGGAAGCGAGCAGACGCGCCATGATCCGGGAGGGGCGTCCCTGTGCTTCTGCCAGCCACAGCGTATTGACGAGCTTGGCCTCAAATGCCAGTGAAGCCGAATCATGCAGTTCGAAGGCGGCTTCCAACTTCGCCAGCAATTCGCCTTCGTCAATCGGTAGGCTGACACTGGCCTCGGTCAGTGCATCAAAGAGTTGGATGAGTTCAGCCACCACATCCCACAGCAAAGCCTCATCAAACCAGCCTTTACCACGCAGCAGGGCATGCAGAACAAGCTGGCGGCGGGAATCCGGCAAGGCGTTCAAGCCTGCCACCCAGGGCTCGACGAAGCTGGAGAACGTCTGCATGCGGGGCAGCAACAAGGCGCTACCCGCCTGCTCAACCATGTGCTGGGAAAGCGGCTGGGCAAGCTTGAGGTTCGGTAGAATCAGCGTAGCTGCAGAGAGATCGGAGGGATTCCCGGCTTGATGCGCAAAATCAAGGAGCAAGGCGGCGGCATGCGACAGAAATTTGGCATCCGGGGCGAGGCGTTTGATGAGCAGACTCATATTGAAGATCGCAGAAAGCCCCTGATAAACCGGCCCGCACCATCATTTTGGTACATGGACAGGTTCCAAACACAAAGGCCCAACCTTGTACAACACAAGGCTGAGCCAATGAAGCAAAGCGGTCTGGGGCAATGCCCCATTCTAGCGCATGATCAGCGGACGAGCTGATCCAACTTGTCTTTGACGCCCACCCACTCGTTGGCATCCGGCAGCGGGTCCTTGCGCTCGACAATCGCGGGCCAGGACTTAGCCAACTCGGCATTCAGGGTGATGAAGTGGGCTTGCTCGGCAGGCAGATCATCTTCCGAAAAGATAGCCTCTGCGGGGCACTCGGCCACGCACAGCGTGCAATCAATGCACTCGTCCGGATCAATCACCAGGAAATTGGGGCCTTCACGGAAGCAATCGACCGGGCAGACATCCACGCAATCAGTGAACTTGCATTTGATGCAGTTT
Organism: Uliginosibacterium gangwonense DSM 18521; assembly: GCF_000373965.1. GTDB lineage: Bacteria > Pseudomonadota > Gammaproteobacteria > Burkholderiales > Rhodocyclaceae > Uliginosibacterium > Uliginosibacterium gangwonense. The sequence continues at coordinate 20,856 of NZ_KB892838.1, forward strand.
TCGGTAACGACGTAGGCCATGAGTTCATCTCTCTTTAGTCAAATGGGGCAACAGCACTTGAATATAGCTGATTGTAGCGCTTGCGTACCCGCCTGCCGGGTAATACCTGCATAACCCAAGCAAGGGCCGTGGGCCACGCAATGCAAAACGCCCTGCGCTTCTTGGCAGGGCGTCAAGATGTCAGTAGAACAAGAATTACTTTTTCTTGCTTGTAGCAGCCGGGGATTGGGTCGCCTTGGGAGCGTCCTTGGCTGTGGCAGCAGGAGCAGCAGCATCCTTCTTGCCAGCCTTGTCTGCAGGCGCGGCTTTCTGGGCTTTCGGATCAAGCTGGGTAGGTTCGGAAACAGTCAGTTGCCCCTTGAACTTATCAAAGGTCTTGTCGCCAATCCCCTTGACGTTCTTGAGGTCATCAACTGTCTTGAAATTACCCTTGGTCGTGCGATAGTCAATGATCGCCTTGGCCTTGGCTGGGCCAACGCCTGGAAGGGTCTGCAATTCCTGCTCTGTTGCGGTGTTGATATTCACCGCCGCAAAGGCCATACCAATGGATGCAACAAGAGTAACCAGCACAAGCAGCAATTTCTTCAGCATTCCAGACTCCTTCTATATAAGTAGTGGGATGAATCAACCCTAGCGGGTGGATTCCAAGAGCTTAACGCAGTACTTACCCACTCCGGTTGACACGTCATGAAACGGTGCATCATACCCGGCTGCACGCAAGGCACTGATATCAGCCTGGGTAAAACTCTGGTACTTGCCCTTTAGGACATCCGGGAACGGAACATACTCAATCAAACCCTGTGCCTGTAATGCTTCCAACGACAAAGCCTGCTTGCCCTCCGCCACCAGACAGGTGTTGATCACCGCAGCAGCCACATCGTTGAAGCTCTGTGCCTTGCCCGTGCCCAGATTGTAGATGCCCGATGTTTTGGCATGCTCCAGGAAATGCAGGTTGGCACGCACCACGTCTTCCACAAAGATGAAGTCCCGTAGCTGGCCACCGTTGGCGTAGCCATCACAGCCTTCAAAGAGCTTGACCTTGCCTTCCTTGCGATACTGATGGAAGCAGTTGAAGGCCACTGAAGACCCCGCCCCGGCCTTATGCTCCTCACGTGGGCCATACACATTGAAGTAGCGAAAACCAACCACCGGAGCCGTCAGTTCCTGCCAGCGGCGGCGCAGCACGCGATCAAACAGAACCTTGGAGTAGCCATAGACATTCAGGGGGCTCTCATAACGCGGATCTTCCACGAAGGTTGTGCTGGCACCGTAAGTGGCGGCTGACGATGCGTAGAGCATCGGAATGGCTTCTTCGATACAGAAATCCAGGATGCTGACCGTATAACGGAAGTTGTTTTCCATCATGTACAGGCCATCGTGCTCCATCGTGTTGGAACATGCGCCCTGATGGATCACTGCTTCGACATTGCCATCGAACATCCCGCCACGCAGGGCGTCGATGAAGTCGTGCTTATCCATATAGTCCGCAATTTCACAGTCGACCAGATTGCGGAACTTGTCACCTTTTTTCAGGTTATCAACTGCAACAATATTACTGATGCCACGAGCATTCAACCCGGCGATGATGTTGGAGCCGATGAAGCCGGCGGCGCCGGTCACTACATAGTAACGGGACATTGTTCTCAATTCTCCGTAAGCATTTCTTCAAGGGTAACCTTTGCAGTACCCAGCTTGCCAACCACAATTCCAGCAGCATGATTGGAAATACGCATTGCCTCAACCATGTCAGCCCCGCTGGCCAGCATGACAGCCAAGGTGGCAATCACAGTATCGCCTGCACCAGACACATCGAAAACCTCCTGGGCACGCGTACCTTCATGCACGGAGCCTTCGGCACGGAAGAGCGTCATCCCCTCCTCAGAGCGGGTCACCAGCAAGGCATCCAGATCCAATTCAGCGCGCAGCCCCTGGGCACGCGCAACAAGATCCTCCTCGTTACGCCACTTGCCCACAACCTGACGCAGTTCCGAGCGATTCGGCGTCAGCAGGCTGGCCCCCCGGTATCGGGCGTAGTCTTCCCCCTTGGGGTCCACCAGCACCGGCTTGCCCGCTTCCCGCGCAGCCTTGATCATATCGGCCACATGCGCGAGTCCGCCTTTACCATAATCAGACAGCACCACCACGTCATAATCAGCCAACAAGGCTTTGAATTCACTCAGCTTGCCCTGTAGCACCTCATAAGCCGGGGTGTTTTCAAAATCGATCCGCAGTAGTTGCTGCTGACGCCCGATCACGCGTAGCTTGATCGTGGTGGACAGGCTCTCATCACGATGTAGGCGGGCATGAACACCTTCCCCCAGCAACAAGCGCTCCAGGGCGTCTGCAGGTTCGTCCTTACCCACTACGGCCAGCAATGTGCATGAGGCGCCCAGCGCCACCGCATTTCGGGCCACGTTGGCAGCGCCACCGGGGCGCTCTTCAGTGCGCTGGACATGGACAACAGGAACAGGCGCCTCTGGAGAAATACGGCTGACTTCCCCAAACCAGTAGCGATCCAGCATCACATCGCCCACGACCAGCACGCGAGCAGATCGCGTGTCCGGGATATTCAGAGAATGGCTTTTGACACTCATCGACGTCCAATCCCGTAATACTCAAGCCCGAACGAACGCGGCAATTCCGGTGCGAACATATTGCGCCCATCCACAATCACCGGGCTCTTGAGCTTGCTCTTGATCACTTCGAAATCAGGGCTGCGGAATTCCTTCCATTCAGTCACGATAACCAATGCATCGGCTTCTTCCAGTGCCTGCATGGGCCGGTCTGCATAGCGCATGCGCGGTTCATCGCCAAAAATGCGCTTGGATTCATCCATGGCAACCGGGTCATACACCGTCACCGTAGCACCCCGCGCAAACAATTCGGAAATAATCACACGGCTGGCTGCTTCGCGCATGTCATCGGTATTCGGCTTGAAAGCCAAACCCCATATTGCAAAACGCTTGCCGTTCAGGTCTGCACCAAAGCGCTTGACGATTTTCTCGACCAACACCTGCTTCTGCGCGTCATTCGCATCTTCCACGGCTTGTAGCACCTTCAAGCCCTGCCCTGCGTCCGCAGCGGTCTTGATCAAGGCCTTCACATCCTTGGGGAAACACGATCCGCCATAACCGCAACCGGCATAGAGGAAATTCCAACCGATACGGGGGTCGGAACCAATACCCTGACGGACATGTTCGATGTCTGCACCCAGGCGCTCAGCCAACAAGGCCAGCTCATTCATGAAGCTGATCCGGGTGGCCAGCATTGCATTGGCGGCATACTTGGTCAGCTCGGCGCTGCGCACATCCATCACCATCAGGCGCTCGTGATTGCGCTGGAAAGGCGCATACAAAGCCCGCATCAGATGAATGGCCTGCTCGTCTTCCGCCCCCACCACAATCCGATCTGGGCGCATGAAATCTTCAACCGCCGCACCTTCCTTGAGGAACTCGGGGTTCGAGACCACGCCGAAGGGGATCTCCACGCCACGCGCAGCCAGCTCTTCAGCCACGGCAGCACGCACACGATCTGCGGTGCCTACCGGTACAGTGCTCTTGTCGACCACCACCTTGTAGTCCGTCATATGCCGACCAATGTTGCGTGCAGCGCCCAACACATATTGCAGGTCGGCGGAGCCATCTTCGTCAGGCGGGGTTCCTACAGCGATGAACTGGATGGTGCCATGACGCACGGCTTCTTCAATATCTGTCGTGAAATGCAGGCGACCGGCAGCCACATTGCGGCTCACGACCTGATCCAGGGTGGGCTCATGGATGGGAATGCCGCCCTCTTTCAGAATACGGATTTTTTCCGGATTCACATCCAGGCACAGCACGTCATTACCAACTTCAGCCAGACAAGCACCAGAGACCAAGCCTACATAGCCGGTTCCAACCACGGTGATTTTCATACTCGGTTCAATTCCTGTTTATTCAGAGAGTAAGATCAAACTCTTCGGTACGCCGTGGCGGGTAGGTTTCCCATCCACCGCAGGCGGGGCAGTGCCAGTAGAACTGGCGCGCCTTGAAGCCGCATTCATTGCAGCAGTAACGGGCTACCTTGCGGGTATGCCCATGGATCATGCCGCGAATCAACTCGATATCCATCGATTTTTCCACCGGCGCGGTATGTATGGCGGCCTCCAACAATTTTTCCAGCCCCAACAAGGTGGGATTGCGCTTGAGTTGGTCACGCACCAGCGCATACGCAGCATCCGCCCCGTTCTTCTTCATTTCCCAGTTGAACACCACGTCCATCAGATCCAATGACGGGGTCTGCTCCAGGTAAGAACGCAACAACTGGATGCCCTTCTCTTCGCTATTGAGGCGACGATAGGCCAGAATCAGGCGCTCTGCCACCAAGGCCATATAGCCAGCATCCTGCAGGCCCACCTGTTGCCAAGCCTCAATGGCTTTGTCATCCTGGGATTGGGCTGCATAACTATCCCCCAGCAGAATATTCGCCCGCACACACTTGCGGTTACAGGCCAGGGCCAACCCAATTTGCTCGCGGACTTCATCAAACCGCGACAAAGCCAACGCTGCCGCAGCGATCTCGCAATAGAAATTGGCAATCACACTATCCCAGCGGTGGCTGTTGTCCGCAGGCATGGCCCGTGCAATCTCGATTGCCTTGAGCCAGTTCTTTTCCTGCTGATAAATCTGTAGCAGCGCTTCCTTGGCAACCTCATCCCGGTCTGTGTCACGAAGCTGGAGATACACCGCCTCGGCACGATCCAGCAGACCTGCCTTCCGATAGTCTTCGCCCAACTCATTGAGTGCCTGCAGACGCTGCCCGGCTTCAATGTCATCACGATCAATCAGGCTCTGGTGAATGCGGATGGCGCGATCCACCTCCCCCCGGCGGCGGAATAGATGCCCAAGCACGAAATGCAGTTCAACCGTCTGAGGGTCAACCTGCACAGCTTCCAGAAAGGCATCAATGGCTTTGTCCGGCTTTTCCGCCAGCAGATTGTTCAAGCCGGTCAGATAAGAGCGAGGCAGGCTACGGGCTTCAGCGATCACATGCTTGATGTCGATACGTGCAGCCAACCAACCCATGACAAAAAACAGTGGCCAGCTCAGCAGCCACCAGAATTCAAAATCCATACAGGCCCTTTAGAAAGAATCGGGAAGATCGCTGAACTGCCCGCGCAGGCGTGTTGGCGTTACAGCAGACAAGGGGGCGGGTTGCTGTTCTTTGGCCGCAGCCAACTCCCGACGCAAACCGATAATGGTGTTCAACAATGCCCCGGCACCGATCAACACTCCCAGCACAAAGGAGACGAAGATCACCACCACGAGAGGCACATCCCAGGCCGAATCGAAAAACATTTGCAGGCGCACCAGTTGATCGTTCTTGATGGCAAACGCCAACAAGAGCAAGAACAGGGTGACACGAAGTATCCAGAGTAGTATTCGCATGGTTGGCAATTATCCGCTAGTCACGACAAAAAAAGAAAGGCGACCATCGGCCGCCTTTCAGTATTTCTTCAGAATTGCTACAGCAGACTAGCTGCCGGGGCAATCCACGCGCTCACGCAGTTCCTTGCCGGCTTTGAAATGGGGCACGTATTTCTCGGGCACCATCACCTTATCGCCAGACTTGGGATTACGCCCAACCCGTGGCGGCCGGTAATTCAAGCCAAAACTGCCAAATCCACGAATCTCAATTCGCTGCCCGCGTGCCAAGCACGCGGACATCTCATCGAGGATCATCTTTACAGCAAGATCCGCGTCCTTGACACCAAGCTGCGGGAAACGCGCAGACAACTGCTCAATCAGCTCGGATTTAGTCATGTCGGACAAGATGCTTACTGCTGTTGAGCGTTGTTGAGCTTAGCCTTGAGCAGCGCCCCCAGATTGGTGGTACCACTTGCAGCGGAGCTGTCCGAAGCCAGCTTTTGCATTGCTTCGTTCTGCTCGGCTTGATCCTTGGCCTTGATGGACAGATTGATCGTGCGGGACTTGCGATCCACGTTGATGATCATAGCGTCCATCTCTTCGCCAACCTTCAGCACCTGCGAGAGGTCTTCCACGCGGTCACGAGAGAACTCGGAAACACGCAGGTAACCTTCCACATCGCCGCCCAGATCAAACACAGCGCCCTTGGCGTCAACACTCTTCACAGAACCCTTGACCAGACTGTTCTTGTCATGGGTGGCCACGAAGGAGGTGAACGGGTCCCCATCCAGCTGCTTGACGCCCAGGGAGATACGTTCCTTCTCGATGTCGATCGCCAGCACCACGGCTTCCAGCTCGTCGCCCTTCTTGAAGTTGCGGATGGCTTCTTCGCCAGGCAGGCTCCAGGACAGGTCGGACAGGTGAACCAGACCGTCGATCCCACCAGGCAGGCCGATGAACACGCCGAAGTCGGTGATCGACTTGATCGCACCCTTCACACGGTCGCCCTTCTTGTGGTTCTGACCGAATTCATCCCAAGGATTGGCCATGCATTGCTTCATGCCCAGGGAGATACGGCGACGTTCTTCGTCGATTTCCAGAATCATCACTTCGACTTCGTCGCCCAGCTGGACAACCTTGGTCGGGTGGATGTTCTTGTTGGTCCAGTCCATTTCGGAGACGTGCACCAAGCCTTCGATACCTTGTTCAACTTCAACAAATGCACCGTAGTCGGTGATGTTGGTCACCTTGCCGAACAGGCGGGTGCTTTGCGGGTAACGACGGGAGATGCCGACCCACGGATCTTCGCCCAGTTGCTTCATACCCAGGGAGACGCGGTTCTTCTCTTGGTCGAACTTGAGCACCTTGGCGGTGACTTCGTCGCCCACGGCCAGCACTTCGGACGGGTGACGAACACGGCGCCAGGCCAGATCGGTGATGTGCAGCAGGCCATCGATGCCGCCCAGGTCAACGAACGCACCGTAGTCGGTGATGTTCTTGACCACGCCCTTGACGACGGTGCCTTCCTGCAGGGTTTCGAGCAGCTTTTGACGCTCTTCGCCCATGGTCACTTCAAGCACTGCACGGCGCGACACAACAACGTTGTTGCGCTTGCGGTCGAGCTTGATAACCTTGAATTCAAATTCTTTGCCTTCGAACGGCGTGGTGTCCTTAACAGGACGCATGTCAACCAGGGAACCCGGCAGGAATGCGCGGATGCCGTTGGTCATGACGGTCAGACCACCCTTGACCTTGCCGGTCACAACGCCCTTGACCAGCGAGCCTTCGTTCAGTGCCTTGTCCAGGAAGTTCCAGGCAGCGATACGCTTGGCCTTGTCGCGCGACAGGCGGGTTTCGCCGTAGCCGTCTTCCAGGGATTCGATAGCAACTTGAACGTAGTCACCAGGATTGGCTTCCAGCTCACCACGGTCATTACGGAACTCTTCCAGCGGAATGTAGCTCTCAGACTTCAGGCCAGCGTTGACGACCACGAAGTTCTGGTCGATACGCATGACTTCAGCCGTGATGACTTCGCCAGCACGCATTTCCTGACGATTAAGGCTTTCTTCAAACAGCGCGGCAAAGCTTTCAAAGCCTTCCATGCTTTCAGTTACAGAGGTGGACATAGGTTAAAGGACTCGGTACCGTGCAAGCACGGCGATAAAGGTTAAGTTTTCAAACACCGTTGCCAAAGCAAAACACTTGAAGCACTTGCCCCAAGTGGCTGACAACCCCTTACACAACTTGCCCGCTACTCCCGCTGCCCCGTTTGGCAACCAGATCCAGCACAAACAGCACTGCCTGGTCGATAGACATTGCGGTGGTATCAAGCAAGACGGCATCCTCACATGGCCTGAGGGGCGCCACAGCCCGCGAGGCATCGCGGGCGTCACGTTCCATCAGATCACGCAAGAGATCTTCGATGTTAGCAGGCAATCCCTTTGCGATCAACTGCTTATAGCGTCTTTCTGCACGCGCCTCGGCGCTGGCAGTCAAAAAAATCTTCAAAAAGGACTGTGGAAACACCACCGAGCCCATGTCACGCCCGTCCGACACAAGGCCGGGGGCGGCACAAAAAGCGCGTTGACGGGCCAGCAAGGCCTCCCGCACCGCAGGCAACGCTGCAATTTTGGAGGCGGCATTGCCGGTTTCTTCGCGGCGCAGGTCAAGGGAAACATCGTCCCCATCCAACCAGACCTTGCCAGCGGAAAATTCGACATTCAGATTGCGCCCCAATTCGGCCACGCCCGCCTCATTGGCGAGATCAACACCGCGCTTCATGGCCGACAAGGCCAGCACACGGTAAATCGCGCCGGAATCCAGATAGTGCCAGCCGAGCTTTTCAGCCACCAGACCAGCGACAGTGCCCTTGCCCGATGCAGTGGGGCCATCAATGGCAATCACGGGAGTCGAGGCCGCCATCACATCTGCTCCAAAGTTTGAATGCCCAACAGCCCCAGACCCGTTTTCAGGGTACGAGCCGTCAATTCGCACAGACGCAGACGGCTGGCGCGAACGTCCCCTTCGCTCTTGAGAACCGGGCAGGCTTCGTAGAAGCGCATGAATTGAGTTGCCAGTTCATACAGATAGCCACACAGGAAGTGCGGCATGGTCTCCCGCGACACAGCTTGCAGCGCATCGGCAAACCGGCTCAATGCCAGCGCCAGTTGATGCTCGGCAGGCTCGGTCAGGCTGATGGCGGCCTTGGGGTTCCAATCCTCTGCCTTGCGGCGCACCCCTGCTGCACGCGTATAGGCATACAGCATATAGGGGGCGGTATTCCCTTCGAATGCCAGCATCGTGTCCCAGCTAAACACGTAATCACTGTTACGGTTCTTGGACAAATCGGCATACTTCACCGCGCCAATGCCCACCGCCTGGGCAATTGCCCGACGCTCTGCCTCAGGCAGATCGGGATTCTTTTCGCTCACCAGGGCATATGCACGTTCTTCAGCCTCGGCCAGCAAATCTGCCAGCTTGACGGTGCCACCACTACGCGTCTTGAAGGGCTTGTTGTCCTCACCCAGCATCACCCCGAAGCCAACGTGCTCAAGTTGCACCGAGTCAGGCGCATAACCCGCCTTGCGACTCACCGCAAACATCTGCTGGAAGTGCTGGCCTTGGCGGGCATCGACCACGTACAGGGAGCGGTCGATATGCAACTTGGAAACGCGGTAACGCACGGCTGCCAAGTCGGTGGTGGAATACAGGAAGCCACCATCCTTTTTCTGGACGATATAGCCCAGGGGGTCACCTTCCCGGTTCACAAAGCCATCCACATACACGACGATGGCGTCATCGCTTTCCACCGCCAGCCCCTTGGCACGCAAATCCTCCACCACGGGCGCCAGATCATCGTTATAGGCACTCTCGCCCATCACGTCTTCACGCGTGAGGCCCACGCCCAGCTTCTCATACACGGCTTCGCAGTGATGAAGTGAGACATCCAGGAACTTGCGCCACAGGGCATTGACCTCCGGGTCGCCCCCTTGCAGCTTCACCACGTACTCACGGGCACGGGTTGCAAACGCTTCATCCTCATCAAAACGCTGCTTGGCACGACGATAAAAATCTTCCAGATCAGTAAGCGCCACCGTGGCGTCGCCCCCCTGCTCGGCTTCGATCAGGTAGGCTGTCAGCATGCCGAACTGGGTGCCCCAGTCCCCCACATGGTTCTGCGCAATCACCGTATGTCCCAGGAAGCGCAGCACACGCGCCAGCGCGTCACCTATGATGGTGGAGCGCAAATGCCCCACGTGCATTTCCTTGGCGAGGTTAGGTGAAGAGTAATCCACCACCACCCGCTTGGCTTCCACGGCAGGCACCCCCAGACGCTCGTCATTCAGGGCGGCATCCATCTGCTGCGCAAGAAAGACATCATCCAGGGTGATGTTGATGAAGCCCGGCCCGGCAATCTCCACCTTGCCCGCAATCCCAACCAGATCGAGTTTTTCGACAACCTGGGTGGCCAATTGACGTGGATTCATCTTGCGGGCCTTGGCGGCACCCATCACGCCATTGGCCTGGTAGTCCCCAAACTCGGGGCGGCCAGACACCTGCACCACGGCAGGCGCGCCTTCACAACCAGCGGCATCCAACGCAGCCCGCACACGTTCATCCAGCAATTCAATCAGGGTCTGTTTCATAAATAACTAACCATTCAATTCATGTAAGACTTTGAGGGCTAAAGCGCCAAATCCAACCCCGAACCCTTTGTTACGCAAAGATATATTTTGCTCAAGACTGATGTCTTTCCACTCATATAGCTCAATGAGGGTCACATGATCGACATCAGTATCCATCTCGAACGATATAAACGTTCCACTCCGATCAAGCAGAACACCAAAAATACTGGGTTCTCCAGGGTGATCCAGCCCTAGCTGGAGAATCACCGCACGATCCCAATCAATACCCCGCTCCAACCCAAGCCTTTTCAATGCGCCAGGAAGAGGATTACTCCTCCAGTGCATTGCAGTTTGCCGCACACGATCTTCTACTAGAGCATTTTGCTCCTGAACATTCTTACGACGCTGACGCTTAAGCCGCTCGATTTCCATTTATGAATTAGCGTGTCACGGCAGCAAACACGTCAAAATATTCAGGAAAAGTCTTGGCCGTACACTTCGGATCATTGATCCGCACTGGCACGCCCCCCAACGCAGCCAGCGAGAAACACATCGCCATGCGATGGTCATCATAGGTATCGATTGCGGCATTTGCCAACAACTGGTCGGGAGCCTTCACGCTGAGCCAGTCCTCGCCCTCTTCCACCGTGGCGCCCAATTTACGCAATTCAGTTGCCATCGCAGAAATGCGGTCGGTTTCCTTGACGCGCCAGCTGGCAATATTGCGCAGCTTGCAGGGGCCGTCGCAGAACAATGCCGCCACGGCCAGCGTCATGGCAGCGTCTGGAATATGATTGAAATCCATATCGAATGCACGCAGTTTGCCTTGCGCAGGCGCCTTGGCTTCGATCCAGTTTTCGCCCATTTCAATCTGTGCGCCAATTGCTTCAAGTGCCTGTGCAAACGCCACATCGCCTTGAATACTGTTGCGCCCCACCCCTTCAACACGCACAGGCCCGCCACCAATGGCACCCGCAGCGAGGAAGTAGGATGCGGAAGACGCGTCGCCTTCTACAAATACCGTGCCCGGCGACACATAGCGCTTGCCACCGGGGACGATGAAGCGTTGCCAACCTTCACGCCGCACCTCCACCCCGAATTGCGCCATCAGGCGCAGGGTGATTTCGATGTAAGGCTTAGAAATCAGCTCGCCGATCACTTCAATCGTGGTTTCCACGCCCGTGGTGGGCAATGCCATCAGCAAGGCCGTCAGGAACTGGCTGGAAACATTCCCCTTTATACGTACCACACCGCCGGGTTGAATCGTGGCCGGGCGAATCTGCAAGGGCGGGAAACCGTCGTTGCCCAGATATTCGATCTCGGCACCAATCTGGCGCAGACCATCCACCAGATCGCCAATCGGGCGCTCGTGCATACGCGGCACGCCGTGCAGCTTGTAAGCACCACCCGCCAGCGCCAGTGCTGCCGTCAGGGGGCGGAAAGCAGTGCCTGCATTCCCCAGGAACAGATCGGCATTCTTGTTGGCAAAACCTTGCGGCGCCCCCATCACGCGGTAATCACGTTCGCCTGTTTTTTCGACGCTCACGCCCAAGCACTTCAAGGCATCCAGCATCCGATCCGTATCATCGGAGGCGAGCAGATCACGAATGTCCGTCGTACCTTCAGACAGCGCCGCTAGCAGCAAGGTACGGTTGGAAATGCTCTTGGAGCCGGGCAGGCGCACAGTGCCTTGTGCATGACTCAAAGGGGAGAGATCGATATATTCCATAATCATCACTTGAGATATTTTTCAGCCCATTCATTACGTGCACAGCTGGCTTCGGTAAACAAACGCTCCAGCCCCTTGGCTTCACCTTGCATCAGCAAAGCGCGCAGATAAGCCAGTTCGGTGAGGTAGGCGTCAAGTTCAGCCAGCAAGGCATGGCGGTTGGCAATGCAGATGTCACGCCACATCTCGGGGTGGCTACCAGCAATCCGAGTGAAGTCCCGAAAACCCGAGGCGGCAAAGCTGAATAACTGTTCGGCATTGCCGCGCCCCTGCAATTCATGCACCAGCCCAAAGGACAGCAGATGCGGCAGGTGACTCACTGCCGCAAATACGCGGTCGTGATCCAGCGGGCTCATCTGGGTGACTTGCGCACCGCAGGCCTGCCAGATTTCACGCACCCGATCAATGGCCTCAGGTTTGTTTTCCGGCATTGGGGTCAGCACCACGCGCTTGCCTTGGAACAGGTCTGCCGTTGCAGCCGAGGGACCACTCTTTTCTGCTCCCGCAATCGGATGCGCAGGCACGACCACATCCAGGCGATGCCCCAGATGCGAATACAAGGCCTCGAACACATCCGCCTTGGTGCTGCCCGCATCGGTTACCAGGGTTTGTGGCTCCAGATACGGCGCGGCGGCGGCCATTACCGCCCCCATCTGCCCCACAGGCATCGCCAGCAACAGGAGATCGGCACCCTTCAGAGCCACAGCCCAGTCTGTAGCAATCTCGTCGATGATGCCCAGTTGCCTGGCTTCTTCCAACGTTTCCGGACGCCGCCCGACGCCAACCACCGTTTCCACCTTGCCAGCACGCTTGAGCGCCAGCGCAAATGAGCCACCAATCAACCCCACTCCGCATACCACAACGCGTTTCAACACATCCCTATCCTTTCAGCGCAATGGCCAGCGCTTCAAGGAAGCGCGCGTTTTCTTCTGTTTGTCCAATCGTCACCCGCAACCACTCAGGCATGCCGTAGCTGGCAATGGGGCGCACGATCACGCCTTGTTTCAATAGGCGACGATTGACGCCGGCCCCATCTCCCACCCGGAAAGTGACGAAATTACCTGCAGAGGGCAGATGCACCAGATTCAATTCACCCAATCCACGCGTAATCTGCGCCAGGCCTGCCCGGTTGGTCTCATAACTTTTCTGGATGAACGCTTCATCCCCCAGTGCAGCTTCAGCCGCTGCCAATGCCACGCTGTTGGCATTGAATGGAGAACGCACACGATTGATCAACTCCGCAACCTTGGCATCAGCCACCGCGTAACCAATCCGCAAACCCGCCAGACCATAGATCTTGGAGAAGGTGCGGGTCACAATGAGATTCGGGAAGCGCTTGACCCAGGCCATGCTGTCGTAACGCAGTTCTGGCGGCAGGTATTCGCTATACGCTTCATCCAGAATGACAATTACATCGCGTCGAATCTGTTCCAGAAAAGATTCGAGCAACCATGCCGGGATAAAACTGCCCGTCGGATTATTCGGGTTGGCCAGAAACACGATGTGGGTATCTTCAGCAACGGCATCCGCCATCGCGGCCAGATCATGTGCATAGGCCCGCGCGGGAACCTCGATGCCACGTCCGCCTACGCTTTGTGTTGCCAATGGATACACAGCAAAGGAATATTGCGAATAGACTGCACTGCTGCCAGCGGGAAGAAAAGCTCGCACGGCAAGTTCCAGTACGTCATTTGAGCCATTGCCCAGCACGAAATGCCCAACACCTAGGCCATGCTTGCGGGAAAGCGTCTCCTTGAGGGCAAAGCCATTGCCATCCGGGTAACGTGCCAGATCATCTAGCACGGCGTGCATGGCATGCCGTGCTTTGGGGCTCATACCCAAGGGGTTTTCGTTGGAAGCCAGCTTGATGATCTGCGCTTCATCCAGCCCCATTTCACGCGCCAACTCGGCAATCGGTTTGCCGGGCACATAGGGGCTGATGCTGCGAATGTATTCCGGGGCTATCTGCTCGATGCTCATGACCCAACTCCGGGGTTACAACAAACAAGGCACAAGAGCCCGGTTCAAATGGCGGCGACGGGATATGAGCCCAATACCTTGACGAAGGCGGCGCGATCCTGCAACGCCTTCAAGGCTGTCGCCACATCGGGATCTTCGCGGTGCCCTTCTACATCCACATAGAAGACATACTCCCACAACCCCGTGCGTGAGGGGCGGGACTCCAGCTTGGTCATGCTCACGCCTTGATCCGCAAAAGGCTGCAGCAAGGTGTAGACCGCACCGGGGCGGTTGGGCGCAGAGCAGATCAAGGAAGTCTTGTCATGCCCCGAAGGCCCTGCATCATGCTTCCCGATCACCAGGAAGCGCGTGGTATTGCTGGGGTCGTCTTCGATATTGGCGAATAGGATGTTCAAACCATAGCGCTGCGCAGCCATGTCTCCGGCAATAGCCGCAGACTCAGGATCTTCTGAAGCCATGCGGGCCGCTTCTGCGTTGCTGGAAACCGGGTGGCACTCGATGCCATGCGCATGATGTTCGAGCCAGTCATGGCATTGCCCCAAAGATTGGGAATGCGAGTAGATCCGCTTGATGGCGTCAATCCCACTGGCACGGCTCATCAGATTCTGGCGGATGCGCAAGCTGACTTCACCACACACAGAGACATTGCCTGAGAGCAAGAGATCAAGCGAGCGGCTGACAGCACCCTCGGTCGAATTCTCGACCGGCACCACACCATATGCGCTGGCGCCAGCCTCTACAGCATGGAACACCTCATCAATGGTCTGCTGCGGCATCAGCGCGGGGGAACCGCCGAAGTGCTTGAATGCGGCGGCTTCCGAGAAGGTGCCTTCTGGCCCCAGGTGTGCCACCTTGAGCGGCTGCTCCAGACCCAAGCACCAGGACATAATTTCACGGAAGATGCGCTGTACGGCCTCATCGGGCAAAGGCCCAGGATTGCGCTCTGCAATGCTGCGCAACACCTGTGCCTCGCGTTCCGGGCGATACAGGGGGCCACGTTTAACCTCGCCCACCCGCTTGGCGCAACGGGCGCGCGCAGCAAGGCGTTCCAGGATCTCACCATCCAGACGATCGATCTCAGCACGAAGTTTCAGCAGCTCATCACTCATTACTCGGTATCCCCGCTTTCGGAAACTACATCCGTTTCACCTTCACCATTTTCGTCTTCGCTATCGATGATTTTGACGATGGAAGACAGCTTGGAGCCTGCATCCAGATTGATGAGCGTCACCCCTTGCGTCGAGCGGCCCAGCTCACGGATATCCGCCACTGGGGTGCGGATCAGCACGCCATTGTCGGAGATCAGCATCACCTGATCAGTCGGGTCGACCAGCACGGCCCCCACCAACTTGCCGTTACGCTCAGAAGCCTGGATGGCAATCATGCCCTTGGTTCCACGGCCATGCAGGGTGTATTCGCCAATTGCGGTACGCTTGCCGAAACCGTTCTCTGTGGCAGTCAGCACAGACTGAGTTTCACCTTGCGCCACCAGCATCGACAGCACACATTGCCCATCCTCTAGCATCATGCCACGCACGCCACGGGCGGTACGGCCCATCGGACGCACATCACTTTCGGCAAAACGCACGGCCTTGCCTGCGTCAGAGAACAGCATCACGTTGCAATCGCCGTCGGTGATCGCCACACCAATCAGGAAGTCTCCTTCATCCAGCCCCACAGCGATGATCCCAGCCTTGCGCGGGTTGGAGAAATCGGTCAGCGGCGTCTTCTTCACAGTCCCTTGTGAGGTAGCCATGAAGATGAAGTGGCCTTCGTCAAATTCCTTGACCGGCAACACGGCAGTGATCTTTTCGTTCTCTACCAGCGGGAAGAGATTGACGATGGGCTTGCCGCGCGAGGTACGGTTGCCTTCTGGCACCTCATAGACCTTGAGCCAATACAAGCGCCCACGGTTGGAGAAGCACAGGATGGTGTCGTGGGTGTTGGCCACGAAAAGCTGGTCGAGGAAATCGTCTTCCTTCATCGATGCAGCCTGCTTGCCCCGCCCGCCACGCTTTTGCGAACGGTAGTCGGCAAGCGGCTGGCGTTTGAAGTAGCCTGTGTGCGAAAGGGTCACCACCATGTCTTCCGGGGTGATCAGATCCTCAATATTGATGTCCGCCGTGTTCAGCACGATCTCGGACTTGCGCGGATCGCCAAACTGCTCGCGGATGGCACGCAGCTCCTGGTCGATGATGGCAGTGATCCGTGCGGGCTTGGCCAGAATGTCGAGCAGATCGGCAATCTCGGCCATCACATCGCGGTATTCGCCGACAATCTTGTCCTGCTCCATATTGGTCAGGCGTTGCAACTGCATTTCCAGAATGCGTTGAGCCTGAACGTCGGAGAGGCGATAACCCTGTTTGGACAAACCAAATTCGGGTGCCAGGCCTTCTGGGCGGTAACTGTCGGACATGGCCCGCGCCAGCATCTCTTCCACCAAGGGAGAGTGCCAGAGGCGCCCCATCAACTCGACCTTGGCATCTGCCGGCGTCGGCGCAGCCTTGATGAGCGCAATGATCTCATCAACGTTCGAGAGTGCAACCGCCAGCCCTTCCAGAATGTGGCCACGCTCACGCGCCTTGCGCAATTCAAAGATCGTGCGGCGGGTCACCACCTCCCGGCGGTGGGCCAGGAAGCATTCCAGCATCTGTTTGAGGTTCAGGAGACGCGGCTTGCCATCTACCAGCGCCACCATGTTCATGCCGAAGGTGTCTTGCAACTGGGTCTGCTTGAACAGGTTGTTCAGCACCACCTCAGCCACTTCGCCACGCTTGAGTTCAATGACCATGCGCATGCCGGACTTGTCCGACTCGTCGCGCAGATCAGAGATCCCCTCGATCTTCTTATCGCCAACCAACTCAGCAATTTTCTCGATCAAGGTCTTCTTGTTCACTTGGTAAGGGATTTCATCGACGATGATCGCCTGACGATTGCCCTTTTCCATA
This sequence comes from Uliginosibacterium gangwonense DSM 18521, assembly GCF_000373965.1. Lineage (GTDB taxonomy): Bacteria > Pseudomonadota > Gammaproteobacteria > Burkholderiales > Rhodocyclaceae > Uliginosibacterium > Uliginosibacterium gangwonense. Next base: position 37,543 of record NZ_KB892838.1, read on the forward strand.
TCCTCGATATGGGTGCGCGCGCGCATCACCACCCGACCACGACCGGTACGGTAGCCCTCATGCACCCCATGCAGACCGTAGATCAGCCCTGCAGTCGGGAAATCCGGTGCGGGGACAATCTTGATCAGCTCCTCGATATCCATGTCTGGATTGGCCAACAGGCTCAGACAAGCCTCAATGACTTCGGAGAGGTTGTGCGGCGGAATGTTGGTCGCCATCCCCACCGCGATACCGGCAGAACCATTGATCAACAGGTTCGGCAAGCGGGTAGGCAGTACTGTAGGTTCCAGTTCCTTGCCGTCGTAGTTGGGCTGAAAGTCAACGGTTTCCTTGTCGATATCTGCAAGCAGATCGTTGGACAAGCGCTCCAGGCGACATTCCGTGTAACGCATTGCGGCGGCGGCATCGCCGTCGATGGAACCAAAGTTACCCTGACCGTCGACCAGGGTGTAGCGCAAGGAAAATTCCTGCGCCATGCGCACCAAGGTGTCGTAGATGGCGGAGTCACCGTGTGGGTGGAATTTCCCCATCACCTCACCAACCACCCGTGCACACTTCACATAGGGGCGATTCCAAACAGTATTGGCTTCGTGCATCGCGTAGAGGACACGGCGGTGCACCGGCTTCAAGCCGTCTCGCACATCCGGTAGCGCACGCCCCACGATCACGCTCATTGCGTAATCGAGGTAGGAGTGACGCATTTCTTCCTCTAAACTGATCGGCAGCGTTTCTTTGGCAAACGAATTCATGGCTGGCGCTCGGGCGTTATGGTGCAGTGCGGAAGCACTGCACGAAAGGATGGGATTGTACCATGCCCACCCTCACCCGAACCGGCACACAGGAACCTGGACCGATCCATGCACACACAAACCCAAGCAGACCTGATCATCGAAGCCCGCTGGCTGGTGCCCGTGGAGCCGGACAACACCGTGCTGGAGCACCACTGCGTAGTCATCAGCCAGGGGGTCATCCAGCAGGTACTCCCCACACAGCATGCTCGTGATTTGGGCTTGAGCGCCAAAGAAACCCTCACCCTGGATGAACACATCCTGTTTCCAGGGTTCGTCAATACGCACACTCACGCGGCCATGAGCCTGATGCGAGGCTTGGCAGATGATCTCCCGCTGATGCGCTGGCTGCAGGAAGCCATCTGGCCGACAGAAGGCAAACACGTCAGCCCGAATTTCGTGCGCGACGGCACACTGCTGGCTGCGGCGGAAATGCTGCTTGGCGGCATTACCTGCGTCAACGATATGTATTTTTTCCCTCACTCATCCGCCCAAGCATTCGCCGAGGCAGGCATTCGCGCAACAGTCGGGATGATCATGATCGAGTTCCCAAGCGCCTTTGCCACCGATGCAGAAGACTATCTGCGCAAAGGGCTGCGGGTACGGGACGAGTGGAAGGGAGATCCGCTGATCCAGTTTGCACTCGCCCCTCATGCGCCTTACACCGTCAGCGACTCCAGTTTTGAGCAGATTGCCACACTGGCTGTGGAGTTGGACTGCCCCGTCCACATCCACCTGCATGAAACCCAAACGGAAATTGAAGACAGCCTGAAGCGCTTTGGCGTTCGCCCGCTCGCCCGGCTTGAAAAGCTGGGGCTCCTCGGCCCCAATCTTTGCATCGCCCACGGTGTGCATTTCACCGAACACGAGTTGGATACCCTTGCGCACTACGGCGCCCATGTCATCCACAACCCCACCTCCAACATGAAATTGGCCAGTGGCGCAGCCCCCATCACGGGCATGCTTAAACGCGGCGTGAATGTCGGATTGGGCACGGATGGGGCAGCAAGCAATAACCGCCTGGACATCTTCCAGGAAATGCGCCACGCCGCCCTGCTGGCAAAACTACGCGAATCGGACGCCTCTGCCCTATCCGCCCACGAAGCGCTCCACATGGCAACCCTGGGAGGCGCACGCGCCTTGGGGCTGGAGCAAAAAATAGGCTCGATCACCCCAGGCAAGGCAGCCGATCTTTGCGCGGCCTCGCTCGCCGATCCGATTGTCGGCCCCTGTTACGACCCGGTGTCACATCTGGTCTATGTGCTGGGCAGAAACGCCGTCAGTCACGTATGGGTGGGAGGTGAAAAAAAAGTACATGAGGGCAGATTGTTGCACATGCACAACAAAGAGCTACAGAGAATAAGTCGCATGTGGCAAAATGCTGTCCGGCCCTAAAGTGGTATGATATGGACTTGGATTGGTTTGGCATCAGGCTTGATGCAATGGTATTTTTTTGGAAAAACACGTTCTTCAGGCTTGTTCAGTTGTCAAATCCCACATCCAGACGCTCATCAGAATCCCATGCTTGTGGACATTAGCGATCTCCCCCGATCCGTCCTAAGCTGTTACCAACACAACCAGCCTTGCAACGAGGAGCATATGAAAAAATCCTATTCGTTCGTTCTGGCCGTTATTGCGGCTTCCCTTTTCTCTGCTGGCGCTCAGGCTCAATCCAGCCAGATCCGTATCGACAAAAATGGCGTAATCCCCTACGCCATTGATGGCAACGGCATCGTTGAGCGCTCATCCAGTGGTCTGTGCTGGCGTGCTGCCAGCATTTGGAGCAAAGAACTGGCCCTGTCCGTCAAGACGCTCGATGGCGACAAGCTGCCGGTAGGCTGCTATTGCGATGCAGACCAACTGCCCAAGGAAGCCTGCCAGGCTGCTCCGGAACCTGTGAAGACACCGGAACCTGTGAAGGCGCCCGAACCCGTTCAAGCCCCGGTCAAGGCGCCCGAACCCGTTGCAGCCCCGACAGCCCTGCCGTCTGCTGAAAAGGTCACCATTCCGGCTGACGCCCTGTTCGCCTTCGACAAGGCTGAACTGATGGAACAAGGCAAGGAAGCGCTGGCAGCCTTCGCCGACACAGCCAAGAACCTGAAGCAACTGGAAGTGGTGATCGCCGTCGGTCACGCTGACCGTATCGGTTCTGACGCTTACAACCAAAAGCTCTCGGAAAAGCGTGCAGCAACCGTCAAGGATTTCCTGATCTCCCAAGGTCTGCCCGCCAACAAGGTCTACACCGAAGGCAAGGGCAAGTCCCAGCCGAAGACTGGCGACGACTATAAGAAGCTGGGCGCTCTGAACGGCAAGAACAAGAAGATGGTCGACTTCTTCGCTCCGGATCGCCGCGTGGAACTGGAAGCGGTCGGCAGCAAGTAATCCCGCTTTGTTGCATTAAGAAAAGCCCGGCCTCGGCTGGGCTTTTTTCTTGTGTCACACTACTACCTACCCCAACAAAACCTATTGCCATGAATCACACCAATTCTGACGCACGCGAAGTTGCCAAATTCAGCGATCTTGCCCATCGTTGGTGGGACCCTGAGTCCGAGTTTCGCCCCTTGCATGAAATCAATCCGCTTCGTCTGAGTTGGATCGACTCACACGCGCATTTGGCAGGGAAAGAGGTGCTGGATATCGGGTGTGGGGGCGGCATCCTGTCGGAGAGCATGGCCGCACGCAGTGCACAGGTAACAGGGATCGACCTTTCGGAGAAAGCGCTCTCCGTCGCCAAACTGCATATGCTGGAAAGCGGACAACAAAACCTGGGCTATCAGATGATTTCCGCCGAAGCCCTGGCTGCAGAACGGCCACAAGCTTTTGACGTGGTCACCTGCATGGAGATGCTTGAGCACGTGCCCGACCCGGCCAGTATCGTCAAAGCCTGTGCGCAATTGGTGAAACCTGGCGGTTACGTTTTCTTCTCGACAATCAACCGCAACTTGAAAGCCTATACGCTGGCAGTGATCGGCGCTGAATATGTACTCAACATGCTGCCTCGCGGCACTCATGACTATCGCAAGTTTCTGAAGCCTTCTGAACTGAGCGGCATGGCCCGCCAAGCTGATTTAGGGATAGAAGAATTGCTGGGCATGACCTACAACCCGCTTACCCAGGTCTACAAGCTAGGCAAGAACTGCGATGTCAATTATCTGCTCTGCGCAAGAAAGCCCTGAAACTCGTCAAGACGGCTCGAAGACTCGCGTCGTCAACCAAGCTTCAAGCAAGGCAGTCCAGGCGGTGACCGGCCCCGTCGCATGGCGGATAGCATGCCCATGCCCGCCTTGCTCGAAAACATGAAGCTGAACACTTAGCTTATGGCGGCGCAGTGCGTGGTAATAGCTGATGCTGTTTTCAGCGGGAACGGATGCGTCGTCATTTGCCAGACTAATAAAGTGCGGTGGCATGCCTGCACTGACCTGCGCCTCACAAGAGTAAAGCGCCAAAGCGCCTTCGTCTGGATCGTCCCCCAACAATGCCAAGCGAGACCCTTGATGCGCAAACGGCAGGCGCATGGTTATCACCGGGTAAAGCAAAATAACAAAATCTGGTCGGGCCGATTGCTGATCGACATGATCCACAGCAGCATAAACCTGCGCAGCATGGCGAGTGGCGAGGCTTGCCATCACATGCCCGCCTGCCGAACAGCCCATCACACCCATCCGGGCGGGATCAAGCCCCCAGGTAGCCGCGTGGCTACGCACCAAACGCAAGGCGCGCTGCACATCCTGAAGCGGCACATCGCTTTTTTGCGCATGCCCTTCACCGGGCAAACGATATTTGAGTACAAAGACGGTAATGCCCAGGTCATTCAACCAACGGGCGATGTCACTGCCTTCCTTATCTACGACAATGCGGCGATACCCGCCACCCGGCGCCAGGATAATGCTCACGCCATTGGGGCGTTTAGCACGCCACACACTCAGCTCCGGTATCTGTACCGAACTGATCGCCCGATCACCATAATTATCAGGGTCTGGGCTGCGCTCTTCAATGCATTCAAAGAGTTCAAGCCCTTCGCTGCCCGGTGCATCGGCGGGCCACAACCGTATGCGTTCAGGCAGATAGCTCACACCCGGTTCCCCAATAGCTCTGCGGCGTGGCTTCGAGTCGTTTCGGTAATATTGACCCCACCCAGCATACGTGCGATTTCTTCAACACGTCCTTGCTCGTCCAACACTTGCAGGCGCGACAAAGTGACGCCGTTGTGGGTTTCCTTGAGTACCTTCCACTGCCAATCGGCTTGTGCCGCCACTTGTGGCAGGTGGGTCACGCAGAGCACCTGACGATTACACCCCAACTCCCGCAGGCGCCGCCCTACAATTTCCGCCACGCTACCCCCGATCCCGACATCGACCTCATCAAAAATCAGCGTGGGTACGGATTGCGCCTCTGAAGCAATCACCTGGATCGCCAGACCAATACGAGACAATTCCCCACCAGAGGCCACCTTAGCAAGTGGGCGCACGGGTTGATGCGGGTTAGCCGCCACCTGGAACTCCACGCGCTCAAAGCCGTTCGCGGTCCCCTCTGCTTCTGGCAGCAAGGCCACTTCAAAGCGCCCCCCTGCCATGGCAAGTTCCTGCATGGCTTCAGAAACCGATTCGCTCAACGATATGGCCTTGGCAAGACGCGCTTCAGAAAGCTGTTTGGCTCTTGCCTCATACACGCGATGCGCGGCGTCCTCACGCACACGCAAGGCTTCTGGATCAGCCAACTCTGTAATTTCTGCCAATCTAGCCTCGCATTTAGCCAGCAACTCAGGCAAACCTTCTGGTTGAACCCGATACTTGCGGGAAGCGCCAACAATAGCTTCTATGCGCTGCTCCACCTCTGTCAGCCTTGCGGGGTCCAACTCCACGCGATCCCGATAACGGCGGAGTGCATGCGCGGCTTCTTCCAGGCGGATGGCCGCATCAGAGAGCAGTTCCGCAATTTCCGCCATCGCCGGGTCAAAGCCGGATAGCTCTTCAAGGCGCGCCGCAATCCGGCTGGTTTCTCCTGCCAGGGGCATCTCGCCCTCACTCACCGCATCAAGGGCTGTGCCTGCACCTTCCAGTAGTGCTGCTGCATTAGCCAGACGGGCATGCTCCTGGTTCAGATTTTCCCAATCAGGCGCACTGAATTCCAAGGCGGCAAGCTCCTTGATCTGGAAGTTCAGCAACTCGCGCTCATGTACCAGTGCTTCCACGCCCTTTTCCGCATCCTGCCGTGCTTGCCGTGCCGTCTGCCATTCCCGATAATGCGCCGAGACTTCACGTGCTACGCCCAACTGCCCGGCCAGGGTATCCAGCATCTGCCTTTGCGCCTCGGGCTTGAGCAGAGCATGGTGGGCATGCTGACCGTGAATATCAGCAAAGAATTCACTCAACTCCCGCAATTGCGCCGCCGTGGCAGGCATGCCATTGATGTAGGAACGGGAACGCCCGTTGTTGTCCACCACCCGGCGCACCAGAACAAAAGGTTCGTCTGAGCCAAGATCCTGTTCAGCCAACCACTTCGCGGCCTCAGAATCAGCAACCAGGTCGAACTCAGCCATCAGATCTGCCTTATCCCGCCCGGTGCGCACGACGCCTCCCTCCGCACGCTCGCCCAACAACAAGGACAGTGCATCCAGCAGAATAGACTTGCCCGCGCCCGTCTCGCCCGTCAGCGCACCAAAGCCGGAATGAAAATCGAGTTCAAGGCGATCAACCAGTACGAAATCCTGGATCAGCAAACGACGCAACATGGTCAGGGATTCCCACAGAAACTAGATTAGAGACAGTTCAATCATCATGAGCGCGGCGCAGCGCTCCAGTGGAGCTTTTCACGCAGCACGGCAAAATAGCTGTAATCCTGGGGGTGAAGCAAAGTCACGCCCAAGGGTGCGCGTTTGATATAGACGCGATCCCCACCCTGTATTTCAAACAAGGTCTGCCCATCGCAGAACAGGCGGGCATCAAAGCGCGGCAACACCACCAGTTCCACCGTGCTTTCGTGAGCCAGGGCCAGGGGACGATACGTCAGCGCATGTGGGCACAGCGGCACAACCACAAAACCAGCCAGACGCGGATGCAAAATCGGCCCATTGGCGGATAGCGCATACGCGGTAGACCCCGTCGGCGTCGAGACGATCATGCCGTCGGAGCGTTGGGTGTAGATGTATTCACCATCCACATGCAACTCGAACTCGATCATTCGTCCAAATTCGCCGCGTGACAGCACGACATCGTTCAACGCCATGGTGGAAAAAATCGCCTCACCACTACGCCAGACATCGGCCTGTAGCAGCACACGGCGCTCACGCAGATAGCGACCATCCAGAATATCACCCAGGCAGGCAAACATGCGCTCACGCGGCACATCCGTCAAAAAGCCCAAGCGCCCCTGATTGACCCCGACCAAGGGCAAACTATGCCCTGCCAATCGGCGCGCAGTAGCCAGCATGGTGCCATCGCCCCCCAGCACTACGACCAAGTCGGCCTGCTCCCCGATCTCTTCGATCGTGGCAACACGTACAGATCCATCGTGCCCAACGGCCCGTGCCGTGTCATGTTCCAGCCAGACATCCTGCCCGCGTTGGAGCAAGAAAGCAGCCGTCTGCGCCAATGCCTCGGCGACCTCCGTGCTCTGGTATTTCCCAACAAGGGCGACAATGCCAAATTCTTTGTCCATAACTTTGCATTTAACCACAGCCAGGCGCTACCCATATAGCCGCCGACCGGGATTTTTCGATAGCAGGCAGCCTCCGCCAACTTGCCTCATGTGTGATCGTTCGTAGCTTCATGCCTGGAATGGCAAACTGGCCCTAGGCAGGAGAGTCCCACTAAAATAGAATCCAATCATGACCCAGCAGCTCGATCAACGCGCCAAGGTATTACTCAAGACCTTGGTTGAACGCTACATTGCAGATGGCCAACCCGTCGGTTCGCGGGTCTTGTCGCGTCAGTCCGGGCTGGACTTGTCTCCAGCCACCATTCGCAATGTCATGGCCGATCTGGAAGAGTTGGGGCTCATCACCAGCCCCCATACTTCTGCGGGGCGCGTGCCGACAGCACTGGGTTATCGCCTGTTTGTAGACACCCTACTCACCGTCAAGCCCCTGGCCCAAACCGAGGTGTTGGAACTGGAACATCATATCCAGCCCGACGAGCCACGGCGTGTACTTTCCACGGCTTCACAACTGCTCTCGGAATTGACTCACTTTGCGGGCATTGTGATTGCTCCGCGCCGGGAAGGCGTCAAGATTCGGCAGATTGAATTCGTATCGCTATCAGAGATGCGCGTGCTGCTCATTATCGTGACCGACAATGGCGACGTCCAGAACCGTATCCTGTTTACCCAACGCGCCTACACCGGGGATGAGTTGGTCACTGCCTCCAACTACCTGAACCACCATTGCGTGGGGCTGGCTTTCGGAGAGATGGTCGATTGCCTGCGCGCCGATCTGGTGCAATTGCGTCAAGACATGACGGACCTGATGAGTGCCGCCATCAACATAGGCCAGGAAGCCATGGCAGACAACAGCACTCCATATCTGCTTTCTGGCGAACGTAATTTGCTGGAAGTCGACGATCTATCGTCCAATATGGGACGTTTGCGCGATCTGTTCCGATTATTCGAACAGAAGTCAGGCCTCGTTCAGTTGCTGGATATGTCCAGCCGCGCTGAAGGGGTGCAGCTCTTTATCGGCGGGGAATCGGGGATCACCCCTCTGGATGAGTGCTCGGTGGTTTCCGCCCCTTATGAGGCAGATGGTCAAGTGTTGGGTACCATCGCCGTCATCGGCCCCACCCGCATGGCCTACGAACGGGTTATTCCAATTGTTGATGTGACTGCACGTTTACTCAGCAGCGCCCTGTCCAGCACCTAAACCGGTGTTTGGCACAACGCGGGGCGATTGAATAGATTCTAGGTCTGGCTGATCAGATCAAGAAAGCCCGCATTTAGGGCGGGCTTTGGCACACCAACAAGGGCCGACGCAATATCAGTGGGTTGCCTTGAGCGCGGCCGCAAACACTGATTCGGTATGGTCAGGGAAGTTGTAACGCTCAAAGGTTTCGCGCAACTTGCCTTCATTAACACCGTGCCGACGTTCAGAGAACGAAATACCGATCAAGCGTCCATTTGAGGCCAACGTAATGAACGCATAATGCCAGCGCTGAACTTCCTCGAGGCGCTCACGCAACGCATTTTCATTACTGATCTCTACGCCAGCCTTTTTAAGGGACTCAAGGAACTGGCCAATTGTTTCATCGCAACGTCTGCCCATCTCAATCTCCATCTGAATCACGGTGTCTTGTGCACCATGAGCCCAATAACGCATGGCAAACATTACAAGTTGACATGATGTGAAAGAAAACTTGTACATCTCGCCTCTTTCACCCTTACTCCAAAGAGCCGAATTTAACAGATTTACCACTTTTCCAGACGAACGGCAGTAGATCCAATGCCATAGCTCAAGAGTTTTATGTGTCTAGTTGTTAAACTAGCGGCCTATCGCGATAGCACCAAATGGGTGCTACCAATCTTGGCCTCCAGCCAAACACTCCCCGGAGCTACATCTTGAAATTCAAATATCTGTCTCCCATTCTTTGCGTTTTGTTGATTACAGCCTGCGCCTCCAACGGTGGCCAATCGACTTCTTCCTCCTCTGCCAGCAACACCGCCAGTGTGCTGGGTGCGGCGGGTACTGCCGCCAACAAGGCCGGGGTTACCGCAAAGGGTAACGATGTTGGCTTGGCGGCTATGACAGCAGGCGATGCGATCAATGCTGCCAACATCTCTGACAAGGATGTACAGACCGCTTCGGCAAAGGCTGCCAAGTACGATGACAAGAAGAACAACGCCACCACCACGGGCAAGTACGGCAGACGTTTGGTCAAGCTGACCTCCAAGATGACCACCGTGGAAGGCCTCAAGCTCAACTTCAAGGTGATCCCGACCAGCACACCGAACGCCTACGCGTTCGCAGATGGCTCTATCCGTGTCACGACCGCGCTGATGGACATGTTGACCGACGATGAACTGCGCTTTGTACTCGGCCACGAAATCGGCCACGTCAAGCTTGGTCACACCGCTGCCAAGATGAAGACCGCGCTGCTCACCTCCGCCGCACGCAAGGGCGTTGCCGCCACCAGCGGCGTAGCAGGCGATCTGGCTGCCTCGGAACTCGGCGGCTTTACCGAAGCGCTGATCAATGCCCAATATTCCCAAGGGGCAGAAAAAGAAGCCGACGATTTTGGTCTGGCCTTTACAAAGAAATACCACTTCAAGCCCGCTGCTTCAGTGTCTGCACTCGAGAAAATCGCCAAGCTGGGTGACAATTCAAGTGCACTATCTTCCCACCCCGCCTCAGGCGAACGCGCCAAGCGCTTGAGCCAACAACTGGCCAGCGGTCAATAACAAGCTTGCACCCTGCTTTCTCCAAGGCAGGGTTCCACACAAAGGGCAGACGACCTACCGGGCGTCTGCCCTTTTTCATTCAAATGAAGGCGTTCGCCTTTGCCGCTCAAACGTTATATGCTGCGCCCCTTGGTATTGGGTATCGCAATGAAATTCTCTCTCAGTCACATCTCGATTCTGGACGACACAGACACTTGGCTCAAATACAAGAAGGGTCTGTGCGAAGTCTGCCATGCCAGCTGTTGCACCATGCCTGTCGAGGTGTGGCTGAAAGACCTGCTCACCATGCAGCTCATCGACGAATTTGAAGCGGGTGAGCCGCTCAAACAAATCGCCAAACGTCTACAGCAGGCGCGCGTGGTTGCGCAGTTCAATCACGCTCATGGCATATTTACCCTGGCACGCCGCGCCAATGGAGACTGCATCTTTCTTGATGCAGACACACGCTTGTGTACGATTTATGAACGTCGCCCGCACACCTGCCGCAACCATCCCATGAAAGGGCCGCGCCCAGGATTCTGCGCCTTCCGCCCCAAGCAAAAAGCAGCGCAAACCAAAGAATAACAAGAGCGCGGACGGATTCTACGCGCGCGGCTTGCGCATCAAGGTGCTTTTGCCAAACAGGCTTTCGAGCAGATCCACAACCAAGTCTGCAGTCTGATTGCGCACATCCAGCGCAGGGTTCAGCTCCATCACATCCAGCGAAGCCATCCGCCCGGTGTCTGCGATCATCTCCATGCACAACTGCGCTTCTCGATACGTCGGCCCCCCTGGGATGGGCGTTCCAACACCTGGGGCAATCTCGGGTTCAAGAAAGTCGACATCAAAGCTCACATGCAGATGGGTGTTGTCATCCATCCCCGCCAAAGCCTGTTCCATGGTGTAGCGCATGCCATTTTCATCAATGTAGCGCATGTCGAACACTTCCAGATCAGCCTGATGTACGAACTGACGCTCCCCTTCATCCACCGAGCGCACCCCGATCTGGCGAAATGCCGACACAGGTAGCGCCGGGGTCTCGCCTGACAGGACGGTCAGCGCAAGCGGACCGTAACCACACAGACATGCAACAGGCATACCATGAATGTTGCCACTCGGAGTGATCTCAGACGTATTGAAGTCAGCATGCGCATCCAGCCACAGCACGCGCAGCTTCTTGCGTGTCTGCCTGCAATACTTGGCTACCGCACTGATGGAACCAATCCCCAGAGAGTGGTCGCCCCCCAGCAGGATAGGTAGGCGCCCCTGCCCCAAGGCGTTGCTCATGGCATCAAACACCAGACGATTCCAGGCGACCACTTCTTCAAGGTGGCGATATCCGTTCACAGGCGCCTGCCAGGGATTGCCTGGGCCACTGAGGTTGCCCGTGTCCTGCACGTCCAGCCCGTGGCTTTCCAGGGTGGATTTGAGCAATGCCACCCGAAGGGCTTCCGGCCCCATCGAAGCCCCACGCGTCCCGGCGCCTACGTCACACGGTGCGCCAATCAATGCAATCTTCTGCTTCATCTATGTACCTTGAAAACGTGGCGGAAAAATATCTCGCCCAACCATGCACCTGCCAACAACCCCATCCCCATACTGCCCACTACAAATGCAGATTTGAAGATGCTGGCCAGTGTTCCTGCCACCAAAGGCAGAGAGGAATTCGCCCCTGCGAAGGCAATTTCCATCGCGCCGCCAATGCCCCGGAACATCAAGACCCCAGGCATCATCGGCACAGCCCCGGCAAACGCCACCGCAGCAAATGGAATACGCATGCTGCCCACCCAGCGGATAGCCATGAACCCTATCGCCACACAGGCCCATAGAGTAGACATCTCCAGATCCATCCCCCTGGCCAGACACAGGTAACGGATACCATGCCCCACCATGCCGCACAGAATAGATGTCCACAATACCCGCCAGGGCGCATTGTAGAACGCACCGAAGCCACAGGAAGCCACGCCCGCCAAAAACACATCAAGCCAGAGCGGGATTGGCACCGCAGAACCCTTCCAGGGCGGCACGGTCGTCATCCCCAAGGTGAGCCAGCCGCCCAGAAAAATCCCCAAGGCGGCCGCTACAAGGATGCCCGCTGCCAAACCCAACCGGGGGATACCTGTTTGCATATTGTTTTCAATCATGTCGTACAGGCCATTGATCAGATGAGGCCCCGGCACCAGCATCAATGCAGGCACGATCAGGCATATGCCCGGCGTATGTGTCCAACCCTGTTGGATGACCAGCCCCCCCATCAAGGAGCCAATCAACGCCGCCACGAAAGGCAAGGCGAACAGCACGGGATGGAAACGATGCATCTCTTGCCGCGCCAGCATGCCCAGTGCAGAGGCAAGCGATATCACAGCCATGCCTCCCCAATCCGCAGATTGCAGCCAGGCCAGAGCCCCTGCCGCCAAACCAAACATCAGTGACAAGGTCCAGCGACTGTGGCGTCCGGCGCTGACCTCCACCTTATCGAGAATCTCAATCGCCTCGGGCAAGGGCAGCTTCCCCGCACACACCTTGTCGATGGTGCGATTAACCTCGGCGCTCACTGCAATGTTGATCCGGAATTCCGGTGCCTGCGCATGTACGTGCAAGCCATCAGGGGTATAAACAGTCACAGTTCTGTAGCCGACATGGATCTGTACAGGCACCCATAGCGCCTCGCCAATCTCCTGCAAGCGTTTGCGCAATGATTCGGTGCGCATGTTGTAGTGCAACAGCAGCCGGGCGGCACGCTGGATGAAACGCAACTCATCGGATTCGACATTGAGTTTGCCGGGTTCCGGGGTGATGGGAGTTCTATTCTGATCACTCATGATGGAAGACGGTAAAGAACGGTTGCCACAACGTGCCCAAACAAGCCCACCAAACCTTGCACACCTCAGCCAAGGCTTAAGAAATACTAAAACCTTGCGATGCCCCCAAAGACTATGGGTTTGGCAAATGGTACACTTGATAGATTAAGCAATCTCTAGTCCACACAAATTCTGATGCTCTTACACTGTTGTTTTAGCGCAACTACGTCTGCTGTCCATGGCAACGTGGGGCCTATCCTTTGAAAAATCTGCTCAAACGCGGCCTGGGCCTGCTGATCACGCTGGGCTTTCTGGCCTGGATACTGAGCAGCGGTGTACGCTGGCACGACTCGCTAACCAGCCTGCTTGGCCTAAATCCGCTTGCCCTGGCGCTGGCCATACTGGCCTTTGCCAGTACCTACCTGCTACGTGCCGGACGGGTATACGACGAATTCCGCGCCACACCAGGGGTACGCTTCGCTTCCATCCTGCGCCTGACCCTGGTGCACAACGCCATGATCAACATTCTGCCTTTCCGCAGTGGCGAGGCCGCCTTCCCCGTTCTACTCGCCCGCTGGTTCAATGTACCCAGCACCCGGGCGGTCGTTGCCCTGCTCTGGTTGCGCATTCAGGACGCTTTTGTTGTGCTTGCACTGGCAGCCTTCGTTTGGCCTGGACTACACCCGGCGCTGCGCGTGCTATGGATTGGCGGCGTGGTGGTTGCCGCTTGGCTGATTCCCGCCTGGGCAGCACGACACCCGGAAATTGAAACCCAATCAGGGCGCTTTGCCGCCAGTGTCCATAAGATTCGTGAAGCACTGGCAGAGTCCACGCAAAACAATGGCCGAGGCTGGCTCTGGACATTGGCCAACTGGAGTCTCAAACTGCTCGCTGAAGCTTGGCTGCTGGCGGCGCTACTCTCTATTTCGCTTTCATCCGGGCTCGCCGGGGCGCTTGGAGTCGAATTGGCTTCGATCCTCCCGATTCAGGGTGTCGCCGGATTTGGCACCTATGAAGCTGGGGGCGCGGCGTTGCTTCGCACCCACGGAATCACTTTCCAGCAAGGGCTCAATGCAGCACTGGCCCTGCACCTTTTCGTCATCGCCTGCTCGCTGATTGCAGGCGGCTTGGCCGCAGCCTTGCTGCCGGGTACCCCTTCGACCGCAGATAACAACACCCCTTCGACATGAACATGCCTGCTCAACAAACCCCCTCCTGCCCGGCACACCGCCTGTCCGTCGTCATCCCGATGTACAACGAGGCAGAAAACGTTGAACCCATGATTGCCCGGGTGCACGAAGGTCTTGCTGGTTACCCGCATCCTTGGGAACTGATCCTGGTTGATGACGGCAGTACCGATGCCACCCCTGCCGAACTGCGTCGCGTAGGTGCCAAATTCGGCGCCCATGTGCGCACGGTTGAACTGATGCGCAATTTCAAGCAGACTGCCGCCATGCAGGCGGGGATCGACGCCGCCCGTGGCGACGTGATCGTCACCATGGATGGCGACTTGCAAAATGACCCCAAGGACATCCCCCGCATGGTCGCCCGCCTGCTCAACGAAGACCTGGATCTGGTCTCCGGCTGGCGCAAGAACCGTCAGGACGGCCTGTTCCTGCGCAAGATCCCTTCTCGCATCGCCAACCGCCTGATTGCCAAGATCACCGGCGTGAAACTCAATGACTATGGCTGCAGCCTCAAGGCTTTCCGTGCCAATGTCATCAAGAGCGTGCGCCTGTATGGTGAGATGCACCGTTTCATCCCGGCATGGCTGGCAACTGTCACCACGCCACGCCGCATCTCTGAAGAGGTCGTCACCCACCACGCCCGCCAGTTTGGGCAAAGCAAGTATGGTATCTCCCGCACCTTCCGCGTGATCCTGGATTTGATCTCGGTGTTCTTCTTCATGCGCTTCCGCGCACGCCCGGGTCACTTCTTCGGGGGCGCCGGTCTGGCGCTGGGCACCATCGGCGGGTTGATTCTGGCCTATATGGCCGTACTCAAGATTCTGGGCCACGATATCGGCACCCGCCCCCTGCTGATGGTCGGCTTCTTTGCGGTCATCATGGCTGTTCAGTTCATCCTGACCGGCGTGCTGGCCGAAACCTTGGCCCGCATCTATTTTGAATCCGGCAGCGCTACGCTCTATCAGGTACGCAATCCGGACAGTCCGACCAATGATGAAGCCTGGCACGCCTGACCGTGTGCTATTGCCGCAGAACGGAATGCCCAATGGCCAGGCAAAGGAAGCAACCAGCAGTCCATGGTCGAGTTTGTTGAAATAGAACAATTCGTTCAAGAACAAACCGGCCGCAAGCGGCCATTGGCGGCTTCTTTACGCCTGGAAGAAGATTTGGACATTACCGGTGATGATTACTTTGAGCTGGTTGACGATTTTTCGCACCGGTTTGATGTCAATACCGAACATTTTCTGTGGTATTTCCACTGCAAGGAAGAACCACTTGGCAGCAATTTGGGTGCATGGTTCTTCCCTACCCCAGATCAACAAGTGGAACGCATTTCAATCACGCTTGGGCATCTCCATCATTTTGCCCAGGCCAAAAGGTGGGACGTCTCTTATCCTGAGCACAATATCAGCCTCAAACGGCATGACATTAAACTAAATAACGCACTCTACATTGGATTGCCATTTCTCCTCATTTCGCTACTCTGGCTTCTCTCATAAGCGGACTGAAATTCATCACTTCAAACAATGAATCTTCCCACCCAAAACCCCTACGCTCCCAGCCTGCGCGAACTATGGCCGCTATTTTTGCTGCCGGTTGTGCTCTTCCTGCTCAACCTGGGGGGGGCTCCATTATTTGATGTTGACGAAGGGGCGTTTTCGGAAGCCACGCGTGAAATGTTCGTGCGGCACGATTTCCTCTCGACATGGCTCAATGGCGACCCTCGTTTTGACAAACCCATTCTGATCTACTGGTGTCAGGCCGCCTTCATGTGGCTGCTCGGGCCCAACGAATGGGCCTTCCGCCTGCCCTCTGCGCTGGCGGCATCCACCTGGTGTTTTGCGGCGGGGCATTTCGCCTGGCAACGTTTCGGGCGACAAGCCGGTCTGTTGGCCTGTGGCATCGCCGCAACCTGCATTGGCGTACACATCATCGGGCGGGCGGCCACTGCCGATGCATTGCTCAATATGCTTTTGGCACTTTCGCTGTTGGATAGCTGGCGCCATCTGGAAAGTGGACGCCGTGCACCATTGCTGCGAAGCTACCTGTGGATCGGCCTTGGGGTGCTGACCAAAGGGCCGGTTGCCCTGTTGGTGCCAGGGGCAAGCACCTTGCTCTATTGCCTGACGGCTGGGCGTCTGCGAGATTGGCTGCGCAGCGTCTTCGATCCTGTCGGCTGGATCATTTTGCTTGTCATCACCGTCCCCTGGTATACGGCACAGTTAAGCATTCATGGGCAGGCCTTTATTGACGGCTTTATCCTCAAACACAACCTGCAACGCTTTTCCGGCCCACTCGAAGGGCATTCCGGCAGCATGTTCTATTACCTGCTGATGATCCCGGCACTACTGCTGCCGTGGTTGCCCTGGTTGGTGGCCAGTGTGCGTCAGGCTCCCGCAGATTGGTCTCATCCATTGCGCCGCTTCTTGTGGATCTGGTTCCTGTTCGTCACCGTATTTTTCTCATTGTCTGGCACCAAATTGCCGCACTATGCACTCTATGGGTGTACACCGCTGTTCATCCTCATGGCCATTCACCGTGATCGTGTGCGCAATGTATGGCTGGCAATCCTGCCCGCCTTGATCTTGCTGATTGCCTTCATTGCCCTGCCTGCTCTGCTTGAGCAAGCCACCTCACAGAACTGGGTGAAGAACCCCTTTTACCTTGCGCAACTGAGCAGACTGCCCGATGCGGTCCCCACAGCCTACCTTGCTCTGACCAGTGCAGCCTTGGTGATCGCCTTGCTGCTCACACGCTGGAAGCAGGATCTCTCGATAAGAATTCTGGCTGTCGCCTGTGTGCAAACCATGCTTTTGGCATTGGCCGTCGCCCCCCTGTTAGGGGATCTGCTGCAAGGCCCGGTCAAACGCGCAGGCTTGGTCGCACGAAACTATACTGAGCCTGGAGTACAGTGGAATTTCCATTCGCCCAGCTTCAGCGTGTACCGGCAACAAGTCACTCCGCCGCGTCAGGCCCAATCAGGTCAGATCGCGCTGACCCGTGTGGATCGTCTACCTGCAGATAAGCCTGTTGAAATACTGTTCCGCGAAGGCGGAGTTTTGCTGGTGAGGCTCCCCTGATGTCCAGCCAAAATCAAGCCACGCCGTGGCCACAAAGCCAGATCATCCCCAAGGACTGGAACAAGGTTCCCCCGCCGCCGAAGAAGCGCCCCAGCACCGCCTTGCCACAGCCCATTCTGTTGCTTGGCATACTGGCCTTGCTGACGTTCTATCGTTTGTGGGTCATCCCTCGTTTGGGCGTCACGCTGTATATTGATGAGGCGCAGTACTGGACCTGGGCACAAAATCTGGACTGGGGATACTTCTCCAAACCGCCCGTCATAGCATGGCTGATTGCGCTGAGTACGGCTTTGTTTGGCGACGGCCTGTTGGCTGTCAAGCTGCCCTCCCTGCTGCTTTATCCCGCTACGGCATGGTTACTCTTTTTACTCGGCAAAAATCTGTTTGATGTACGTATCGGATTTCGCACCGGTTTGTCCTTTGCCCTGATACCTATTGTCTCCGCGCTTGGGCTTGCCGTCTCAACCGATGCACCATTGATGTTTTTCTGGACGGCAGCAATGCTTTGTCTGCTACGCGCCATTAAGGGTGACCACTGGAGTGACTGGCTACTGCTGGGCGCAGCGGTAGGGCTTGGCATCATGTCGAAATACACGATGGCGGCCTTTGGTGCATCGGCACTACTCTACCTCGCGCTGGACCCTGTCCGTCGTCGCGTCCTGACGCGCCCCAAACTATGGTGTGCGGTAACGCTTGCGGCCTTGCTTGTGCTGCCCAATATTTTGTGGAACTGGTCGCATGACTTCCCCACTCTGCGCCACACGGCAGAAATCACTCATGTCGAAGGCATGAATGATAAAAGTGGGAATTTTGGCGAATTCCTGCTTGCTCAGATCGGCTCGCTTGGGCCTGCCTTTGCCATTGCCTTTGTCGGTGGTCTTGTGCTTGCTTTCAAGCGCTGGCACAAACCACGCTACCAGTTCCTGCTTTGTTTCTCTCTACCTCTACTCGGTCTGGTATTTATCCAGGCCCTGCGTTCGCAGGCCAACGGCAACTGGGCTGCGCCTGCGCTGCTTACCGCCCTGATGCTTGCATGTGTGTGGCTGGCACGTCTGCGCCTGCGCTGGTGGGCCATTGCATTGGGCATCAATATTGCTATTATGCTGATTGCTTATCATGAGCAAGACATTCTGCACGTGGCCGGAAAACCAATGACCGCCCACATTGATCCACTCAAACGTGCGAAAGGTTGGGACAAACTGGCCAATGCGATACGCCCGATTCTAGTCCGCTACCCAGATGCCGTAATCCTGGCCGAAGATCGCACGGTAATGGCCCACATGCTCTATCAGTTACGTGGCCTCAAGCGGGACTTTGCCGCATGGGCGCCTCACACACATGCAGCGGATCATTACCAATTGACAATACCGCTGCCGGAAGAACATACCCTGCGCCCGGTACTGCTCATTACGCAGTCTGATGACATATCAGTCAATCAACGCTTTACCGAACACCAGATGCTTGCCAAGGTAGCGGTCGAAGTGGAGCCGGGCTTGCGGCGCGAAGCCACCATCTGGTTACTACAGGGTTTCATGGGTTACCGCTAAAAAACAGTCCCTGTGTGCACAATGCACACAGGGACTGTTATCTGAATACGATGACAGGGTTCAATCAGCCCAACAAGAGCCGCCGCGTTTTTCCTGGCACGATCTGGGTCATCAACTCCACTGCCGTATGCCGTGCGTTGTTGGCCAGGGTGCGTCGCCGCAATGGATCAGCCTTGAGTACGCAGAGATGAGCGAGAGCCTCCGCCGTATCACTAAATACAAGACTATCTTCCCCGTTGTGCAGATAGTTGGCATACCCCCCGCGAGAAGACGCCACCACAGGTAGCCCTGCGGCCATGGCCTCGAAAATAACCCGGCCAAAAGCCTCAAACCAATCATCCCGGGTGCGATAAAAGAAGCAATCCAGGCTGGAGAGGAACTGTGCGGAAGATTCTGCCCCCTCGGGCAAAAGTTCGATATTGGGAGTCCCTTCCAATTCAGGAGCGAGGCAGGTTCCGCCCATCACCCGCACCCTCACGCCTGCCGCCGCCAACTGGCGATACAGGGCAATGTCTTCAGCATGATGCTTTTTCAGCGTATCCCGGCTCAGGCGCCCAACCGTAAAAGGCTTTCCGACAGAACGCTCAATCGGCAGATCCACAAAAGGCCGCAGATCAATCAGACTCTCCAGTACCTCACCGGTATATTTGGTCCGGGCTTTCAACTCATGAGAAGTGAAGACAATGGAGATGTCTTTAGCACCAGAAAGCTGAGCGCGCGCGAGGACCTTATCGAGCCGATCAGGCTGGTCTGTGTTGTAGAGTACTACAATCTTCTCTGGATTACTCCAGCGAATCCAATGCCCAATGCGGAAGTACACGCCCATAATGACCAGACTTCCCCCTCGGGGCCATCTGCCAAGCCAGGGACGAATGCGTTCAATCTGATGACTGGATGTAAAGTATTCAGCGGGTCGTGCAGGAGACCACAGCGTGGCTGGCACCACACCGCGAATGTTCTCAAATGTAGCAATAGTACGTCGATCACCGCCACCACAGGAATCCCATAGTGGATTGATCAAGTGCACATGAGAGTTGCCGATGGCATGCTTCATGATACAAATCCTCTCGGCACGCCATAATTATTTTTTACAGGACCATAAGGGGATGTCAATGTCCTGCATAGCATGCATATTGCAGATTCTAGGCGTCACACGCCTACAGATTCCAGAGAAGATATGTAAGCAAATTTAACGATGTTAAAAGACGTAAATAAGCATCCGTTCATGCAAACAGACCTACCGTTGATCACAATTTACGTTGCTTCCGCATGACAACACCAGACCATCAGGCAATTTGTATGCACAAAGCAACAACACTTGGAGCGTGGCACCCCGGTTGAAGTGTGCACGCTCCTTGCCATGCTTGCGGTTGTTTCCAAAGAAGCGGTCAGGCTCCTTTTTTGTACACGATCTTTTTACTCCCCCCCTCGCAGGAGCCTACCACCTTCTGATCCTTGACCTGGTTGGCGTCAATGATCTCAAGCGTAAAGGACTTGACTCCGTGCCCCTGGATCTTGGCCTCGATCCCGGTTTTCAGTTCGTCGCAGCTTTTTGCAGCATAAACAGGACCTGCCACCACCATGATGCTCAATGCAATCAACAAGGTACGCATCTATCGCTCCCCCAGGCTAATCTGCCACATGGCTTGCTGAGTGTAGGGCCAGCGCAGCAGGGGGCAATATGCACCAAGGGGCAGGTTAGCCTGAATAGCCACAAAGCCCCTTCGCCCACCGGGTATACAGGCGCGTGCTCAGTGTTCGCATCTCGCGCAGATTTGTTTGCAAATGTAATAGTTGTTCTTCAGGCATCTGCACCGAATCGGGCAAACCCGCCTGATCACCAAACGCATTCGCCCAATTGCGTATCCACTCCTCAATCAATGATTTCGTCATTTCAACATGACATTGCATACCCAAATGAGGCCCAATAACAAAGGCCTGATTGGCGCACACCTCGTTCGTCATGATGCGCACAGCCCCCTCTGGCAAACTGAAGGTTTCGCCATGCCATTGATAAGCGGGGAAAGCCCCCTCGGTTACACCGAGCCAGTCACGAGCCAAGCCTGGGGGCTCAACCTGGAGTGCAGACCAGCCAAACTCTTTGACCGGGTTGAGCGTAACCCGCCCACCCAAAGCCCTGGACAGCAACTGCCCGCCCAGACAATGGCCGATCACCGGAACGTTGAGCACAACCGCATCCTGGATCAGACGCAACTCTTCGGCGATCCAGGGAAGTGGATCATTAACGCTCATCGGCCCACCCATCAAGCACAAGCCACTAAATTCTGCGGGCGACCTTGGAATCGAAGCCCCCTCATCAACCGGGATCAGACACCAGGGAATTGCCTGCGCATTAAGAAACTCCAGAAAATATCCCGGCCCAACCAGGGGCGAATGACGAAAGATAGCGACGGGTTTCATCCACAGCCCCAAAAGTATTGAACATCCCACCCTGCAAGCATGTCCCGCGCCAACCGGGTGGCGGCGCATGGTTTTCTGGTTGTGGCCCGATGTGGACTACGCAAAAACCATGCTTCCCGGAGTATCATGATCCATTCGTGTATTTACCCCAGAAACGGACCCTGTCATGACAGCATCTTCTTTGCCAGCCCTTGCTCCCCTGAGCGATCAAGAGCTGGACGACCTGGCAGATTTTCTGGACTCTGACGTGGTGCCGGAAGAGACCATGGACATCTCCATGCTCCACGGTTTTCTGACTGCCTTGGCCCTGTCGCCAAGCCCAGCCCCACTGGAAGAGTGGCTCCCCACCGTGTGGGGGGAAGATCTTCGACAGCCTGAATTTACCTCGCCAGCACAACAGCACCAGATTGAAAGCCTGCTGGAGTGTCTGTCTATCCAAGTCAAGCAGGGGCTGAGCGACAGTGACTTTGTTCCAATCCTGTACGTTGATGAAAATGACCATCTGGATATCGCCCGCCCTTGGTGCTTTGGTTTCACCCAAGGCATCTGGCTGCAGGAAGAAGCCTGGACAGCCCTTCTGGACGACGAAGACTCGGGCGCCCTACTTGAGCCGATCTTTGATTGTTCAGACGATGAGGCCCGTGAAGCCCTCGTAGCAGATGGTGAGAATCTGGCCCAGTGGGAACACGACATTGCCAACGCGCTGCCGGATATCGTGGCAGAGATCCAAGCCTTTTATCAAAAGCGCAAACTCTCTTGATCAGCCCGTAACAAGGATTTTGGTCATATTTGCGATTGAATGATTGGCTATGGCCTCCGTCAAGGCTATATGTGCAGTGCACAACCCAGCATAATTGACAGCATCAGATCGAACAAAAACAAGATCCAACCCAAACAGCCCTTCCAGCCCTGCAGACGAGGATTCGGCAATGGACGAGAAACACTATCTTTCGCCTCTGTTCGAACCACGGAGTGTCGCCATTCTTGGCGCAACAGAGCGCGAGGGCGCATTGGGGGCCGTGCTGCTGCACAACATGCAGGGTGCGGGCTATCGTGGTCACCTCTACCCGGTCAACCCGAAATACAGCACGATTGGCGGCATTGCGTGCTTTCATCATATTTCCGAAGTCCCGGAAAAAGTTGATCTGGCCGTCATCGCTACTCCTGCCTCCAGTGTCCCGGCACTGGTAGAAGAATGTGCCCACGCGGGGGTGCGCTGCGCGGTCGT
Organism: Uliginosibacterium gangwonense DSM 18521; assembly: GCF_000373965.1. Lineage (GTDB taxonomy): Bacteria > Pseudomonadota > Gammaproteobacteria > Burkholderiales > Rhodocyclaceae > Uliginosibacterium > Uliginosibacterium gangwonense. The sequence goes on from NZ_KB892838.1 coordinate 59,961, forward strand.
TCTCTCAGCGGGTTTCAGTGAAAGTGGCGCAGAAGGTCTGTATCTGGAGCAACAGATGCTCCACACAGCCAAGCTGCATGGCATGCGCATTCTTGGACCCAACAGCCTTGGGGTCGCCCGTCCCTGGCTTGGCTTGAACGCCACACTGGCCGAAGGCTCTGCACTCCCGGGTTCAATTGGCTTTGTCTCACAGTCTGGCGCCCTATGCGCAGCCGTGCTTGACTACGCACGCGCCAACCGTTTGGGGTTCTCCTGCATCGTATCCCTGGGGGTTTCTGCCGAACTGGACTTTGGCGAAGTACTTGATTACCTAGTCTCGGACTATCGCACCAGCGCAATCCTGGTGCATGTGGAGGGCATCCGGGATGCCCGGCGCTTTCTCAGTGCATTGCGTGCCGCCGCCCGGGTAAAACCCGTCATGGTGCTCAAGGCAGGGCGTCACCCCATGGCCTCACGGGCGGCGCAGGCACATACCGGGGCAATCACGGGAGACGATGCTGTATTCGAAGCAGCGTTACGCCGCTCAGGAGTTGTTCGGCTCAAAACGCTGACCCAGCTCTATAGCAACCTTAAGGGGCTTTTCTGGCGCATCCGCCCGCGTGGCAATCGCTTGGCCATCATCACCAATGGCGGCGGTCCTGGCGTAATGGCTGCCGACCGGGCCGGAGATCTGGGCATCCCCCTGGCACAACTGTCGCCGGAATCCATCAACCGCCTGGGTGAAATCCTGCCCCCGCATTGGTCGAGAGAAAACCCGGTGGATCTGGTTGGGGAATGGGAGCCAGATCGCTACGCCCAGGCACTCAGCATTCTGCTGGCCGACGATGGCGTCGATGGCGTGGTCTGCCTGCTGGCACCACTAGCACAAAGCCATCCCAATGAGGTGGCAGACCGGATTGTTGCCTTGCGCACGCAAACCGATAAGCCCATCCTCACCTGCTGGCTGGGGGACGACCTCTGCAAACAGGCACGCGAGATTTTCGGCTCGGCCAACATCCCGACCCTGCGCACACCGGAGAGCGCGGTAGACGTGTTCTCCCACATCAGTTCCTACTATCGCAACCAACAACTGCTCTCACAGCTTCCCCCGCCCTTGAGTGATGACCGCCCGCCAGATATCCGTGGTGCGCAGGCCATCATTGAGCAGGCACTGAGCATGCGCCGTACGGTACTGCTGCGCCATGAAGCCATGGAATTGCTGGCAGCCTTCCACATCCCCACTATCCCATTGAAAGTGGCCCACAGCAGTGAGGAAGCGCTTGAAATTGCCATGAGCCTGGGCTTCCCGGTGTCAATCCGCCCCAACGCGCCGATTACCGGCTCGCGCCTGCAATATGGCAGCAGCCGGGAAAACCTTGCCAGTGCCGTAGCACTTCACCTTGCCTGCGAAAAACTCCATTCCGAACTTGAACTGCGCATGCCCAGCGCGGTGGAGGCAGGCGTCTGCATTGAGTCCACTCACTTCAACGCTTACACCCGGGAACTCTCTCTGCGCGCTTGGCGCGACCCGGTCTTCGGCCCGGTCATCGGCTTCGGGGAGCGGAGCCTGGACCCCAGCTATTGGCCGGATCGCGCCATTGCCCTACCGCCGCTCAATGCCTTCCTCGTCCGCGATCTGATGCATGACACCCGCGCATTCAAACTGCTTGGCTCCCTGAACGGTATGCCCGCAGCCAACATTACCGCAGTAGAAAACCTGATGCTGCGCTTCTCGGAGCTACTCTGCGAGCTACCCTGGCTGCGCTCCATCGAACTTGATCCCCTCTATGTGGATGACCGCGATGCCGTGGTGGTCGACGCACGTATTGAGGTGGGGCAGATCGCCCATCACCACGGGCGGTATGAACACATGGCAATCCACCCCTACCCTGCGGACTTGGTTTCGCATTGGCAACTACGTGATGGCAGCCCCGTCACCATCCGGCCAATCAAGCCTGAAGATGCCGAAATGAATCAAAACTTTGTGCGCGGGCTATCGGCAGAGACCAAATACCTGCGCTTTATGAGTGCCATGCGTGAGCTATCGCCCGCCATGCTCGCCAAGCTCACACAGATTGACTATCACCGGGAAATCGCACTGATTGCCACCACGCTCAGCCCGGGTGAGAAAGAAGAGCACATGATCGGGGTATGCCGCTACGCTACCAACCCCGATGGGGCAAGCTGCGAATTTGCAATCGTCGTGGCCGATGCCCATCAGCGTACTGGGCTGGGCAAACATCTGATGCGAACATTGATTGATATCGCTCGACAACGTGGGTTGCGGGTCATGAAAGGAATCTTCCTTGCCAATAACGACCATATGTTACGTTTTGTGGAACGTCTGGGCTTTGTTTTGCATAGCGATCCAGAGGACCCCACTATGAAACATGGCATATTGAGCCTTGCCAAAGTACAGAAGAACGCCTGAAAATCTCGCCCTCAACACACTGAAACTGCTGCCATGCCCTTGTTCCCCCCCGTACACGTTTTAACCGTGGCAGAAGCCCTGCCAGAATACCGGGAAGAGGTGCTGTCGGTTTTGTGCGAGCTGGCGGAACTCTGCCGCCAGGAAGAGGGGTGTTTGCGTTTTGACCTGTACTGTGACACCAACCATCCATGTCGGCTCAACACCATTGAAGTGTGGGACAGCCTTGATGCCCATGCCCGCCACCTCAACTCAACTTTGGTGGGGCGTGGGGTACTCATGCTGATAGGCAAGGTCAAAGGCCTGCCAGACATCCGTATACTCACGCCACTGAGTGAAATGTCCTGATGAAAGACCCCTACCATCATCGATGCGCCTGGCTGGGTAGCTGGGCAGGCGCAGCAGATCCGCTGTATCGCCATTACCATGATCAAGAATGGGGTGTGCCCAGCCACAACGAACATCATCTCTTTGAGATGCTGCTGCTGGAAGGTGCGCAAGCTGGGCTGTCCTGGATCACCATCCTGAAAAAACGCGAAGCCTATCGTGAGGCTTTCTGCAACTTTGATCCCGAAGTCATTGCTGCCTTTGGCGAACAGGATGTTGAGCGCCTGCTTGCCAATCCCGGTATCGTTCGCAATCGTGCCAAGATCAACGCAGCCATTGGCAATGCCCGCGCATGGCTCGCGCTACGCACCACACATGGCGATGTAGCCGCGTGGCTTTGGCAGTGTGTCGACCACACCCCCATTCAGAACGCCTGGCAGAGCATGGCAGAAGTTCCCGCCTCCACGGCGGTCTCTGATGCGCTCTCAAAAGAATTGAAAAAGCACGGCTTCCGCTTTGTGGGTACAACCATCTGTTACGCCTTCATGCAGGCCGTCGGCATGGTCAATGACCACACCACGGACTGCTATCGTCACGATGAAATCCTGGCCTTGAGCCAGCCCCCACACCCTTGACTCCATTTGAGTACACCTGACCCATCATGCCTCAAGCCACTGTTGAAGACATTCTCTATCACGATGCCCCAGCCCTACGTCTGCAATCCCCGGATGGTGCCAGTGCCATCATCCTGCTGCATGGCGCACAGGTTGTCTCCTGGATTCCGGCTGGGGGCCAGGAACGGCTCTACATGTCGGAACTGGCGCAGATCGCCCCCGGCAAAGCCGTGCGCGGCGGGATCCCGGTGATTTTCCCACAGTTCTCCACCCTTGGCCCCCTCCCCCGGCATGGTTTTGCCCGTACCCAGGCATGGGAAAGGCAATCCCTTCGCGCAGAGGCCGACTATGCGATGCTCACCCTGCGTCTTGCCGCCAATGAAAGCACCCGAGCCATCTGGCCCCATGCTTTTGCATTGGAACTCTCTATTTCCGTTACAGGTAATCGTTTTGATATAGAACTCGAAGTGCAGAACGAGGGGGAGGACGCCTTCACCTTCACCTGTGCGCTTCACACCTACCTGCGCGTCAAAGAGGTGGAAGAGGCGCACCTGGAAGGATTAAATGGTCACCGGTATACCGACTGCACCGATACAGCGCGCCCACAGCGTACCGATACCGGTGTTTTCCTGGCCGTTGAAGCCGAAACAGACCGTATCTACCATCAGGTAGAGCGCCCTCTGCTACTACGGGAATCCCGTCAATCTGTCGGCATCAATGCGGAAAACATGCCTGATATCGTGGTCTGGAACCCTTGGGAACATAGCGTCAAGAATTTTACCGACATGCCACCCAAGGATTTTCGCCGCATGCTCTGCGTGGAAGCCGCCGCAATTGAAACGCCCATCGAGCTTGCAGCAGGCGGGATTTGGTGGGGAAGGCAGACACTGATCGCCATGTAGGAAGACTCTTTACGGAATTTGTAACTGGCTGATTTAATTGATCAACAATCAAAATTCAGCCAAGCGCCAAGACCGGATGCGGGCCTTGGCGTTTTTTTTTACTTTTTTATGCCACCCGCAATTAAAACGACCATCACAAATATATTTTCCTTGCCCATTTGGGCTTGCTTTCAGCGCACACAAATAGGCGTTGCGATACTTGAAAATCGAGCGCTTTTAAACTTTAAAAAATTGCTAGAAAAACAAAAGTAAGACAACTTTAAAAGTAGTCTTACTACCGATGATTTAGACGTATAAAATTTTGCTGCACCGCAAACCGCAATAAAAAAAACATAGAAATAAAAAGATCTTAATACGCCCTAAACAATTGTGCAGTGCACCTTCACAATCCTTTATCAGAGTATCCGAACATTCAATTCGGCATAAGACCAATCACCTACTACGATTACGGTCAAGCCGCTTGCCAACACAAAAATGATGGTCTACGAGCAATAATTCCTGAGCAATTTAATTAGGAAAAATTGTACAAAATCATTAATTTTGCAAACAGACAGGCGATGCCCGAGTATTCTTGATGTGAGTCAAAAATACTGCAGTTGTAGGCCTATGATAATGTCAGATTATCGTTTCGGCTGTTTGCACAACAGGCCGCCGGAAAAATAGCCTTACCAGGGCAAACTGGTTCAGACACAACACCACAATACACAGGAGGCTTTAATGTCAGAACGCGACAATCTCTCCCTCGATAGCGCGGTTGCACAGGCATGGCGCGGCTTCAAGCCGGGCGCATGGCAACAAGCGATCGATCTGCGTAGCTTCATCCAATCGAACATCACCCCGTATGAAGGTGACGACAGCTTCCTGGCTGGCCCCACCGCTCGTACCACCGCTCTGTGGAACAAGCTGAGCGATCTGTTCGCGCAAGAGCGCGAACGCGGCGTGCTCGACGTATCGCAGATTCCGTCTTCTATCACCGCTCACGACGCTGGTTACATCGACCGTGACAACGAAGTGATCGTTGGCCTGCAAACCGATGCTCCGCTCAAGCGCGCCATTTTCCCGAATGGCGGCTGGCGCATGGTTGAAACCAGCTTGAAGGCCTACAGCTTCCCGGTTGACGCCAAGATCAAGGAAATCTTCACCAAGTACCGCAAGACCCACAACGATGGCGTGTTCGATGCCTACACGGATGACGTGCGCAAGGCCCGTTCCTCCCACATCGTGACCGGTCTGCCTGATGCCTATGGCCGTGGCCGTATCATCGGTGACTATCGCCGCATCGCGCTGTACGGTGTTGATCGCCTGATCGAAGCCAAGAAGGCTGAGAAGAAGTCCATCGACGGCGCTCACTCCACCGACGAAATCATTCGTGACCGCGAAGAGCTGTCTGAACAGCTCAAGGCACTGAACGAAATCAAGCAGATGGCTGCAAAGTATGGCTTTGACATTTCCAAGCCTGCTGCCAACGCCAAGGAAGCCGTGCAATGGCTGTACTTCGGCTACCTCGCCGCTGTGAAGGAACAAAACGGCGCTGCCATGTCACTGGGCCGCACGTCCTCCTTCCTGGACGTGTACTTCGAGCGCGATCTGGCCGAAGGCACCCTGAACGAATCGCAAGCCCAAGAAATCATTGATGACTTCGTCATCAAGCTCCGTATCGTCCGTTTCCTGCGCACGCCGGAATACGATGATCTGTTCTCTGGCGACCCGACCTGGGTGACTGAATCTCTCGGTGGCGTGTCTGAAGACGGCCGTTCGATGGTGACCAAGAACAGCTTCCGTTACCTGCAAACCCTGTACAACGTTGGCCCGGCTCCGGAACCCAACCTGACCGTGTTCTGGACCCCGAAGCTGCCCGAAGGCTTCAAGAAGTTCTGTGCCAAGGTCTCCATCGACACCAGCTCGATCCAGTACGAATCTGACGAACTGATGCGTCCGGCCTGGGGCGACGATACCGCCATCGCCTGCTGTGTGTCCGCCATGCGCGTGGGCAAACAAATGCAGTTGTTTGGCGCTCGTGTGAACCTCGCCAAGTGCATGCTGTACGCAATCAACGGCGGCCGCGACGAAATCACCGGCGAACAAATCATGCCTGCGTTCGAACCGGTCAAGGGTGATTACCTCGACTTCGACGACGTGATGAAGAAGTACGACATCGCCATGGAATGGCTGGCGCGTACCTACGTGAATGCAATGAACTGCATCCACTACATGCACGACAAGTACGCCTACGAACGCATCGAAATGGCGCTGCACGACTACAACCCACTGCGCACCATGGCATTCGGTATTGCCGGTCTGTCGGTTGTGGCTGACTCCCTATCTGCCATCAAGTACAGCAAGGTCAAGGTTGTGCGTGACGAAACCGGTCTGATTACCGACTTCGTGGCCGAAGGCGACTTCCCCAAGTTCGGCAACAACGACGACAAGGTCGACCAATACGCTACCTGGCTGGCTGAAACCTTCATGAACAAGCTGCGTAAGCATCCGACTTACCGCAACGCCATGCATACCCAGTCGATCCTGACCATCACCTCCAACGTGGTGTACGGTAAGAACACGGGTAACACGCCGGACGGCCGCCGCAAGGGCGAACCGTTCGCACCGGGTGCCAACCCGATGCACGGCCGTGACAAGCTGGGCTTCGCTGCTTCGGCCATGTCGGTTGCCAAGCTGCCGTATGGTGAGTGCCAGGATGGTATCTCCATGACCTCCTCGATTGTTCCGAGCGGTCTGGGTGCCACCCGTGAAGACCAGATCGTCAACCTGGCTCGTTCGCTGGACGGTTTCTTCGGTATCACCGGCTTCCACGCCAACATCAACGTGCTCAACCGTGACACGCTGATGGACGCTATGGATCACCCGGAAAAGTACCCGCAACTGACCATTCGCGTCTCGGGCTATGCGGTGAACTTCATCAAGCTCACCAAGGTGCAGCAACAAGACGTAATCAGCCGCACGTTCCACGGCCTGATGTAAGCCGGCAGACTGATGGGGTAACCAGGCGTTACCCCATTTTTCGTGACGGTGATTCAAAAAACCGCCACAATCCAATCTCGGCACTGCGCTTGTGGTGCCGGGATTTTTGTTTACTAGAGCCCGACTTTCATGACAACACCCGACAGCAATCATCACACTTCTCTCATCGGCAGCCGTTTCGAATTGCGCAAGGTCGACAATTCGATGGACGACGCCGACGTAGATCGCCTCACCCATGAAGGCCGCTGGGGGTTTGTACACTCAGAAGAAACCGGCTCCGCCGTCGATGGCCCAGGCATACGCGTGGTCTTTTGGACAACGGGTTGCGAATTCCGCTGCCTGTATTGCCATAACCCCGACACCTGGAAGATGAAGAACGGCCAGCTCACCTGCGTAGATGATTTGCTGGATGAGTTGAAGAAGTACAAGGATTATCTGCGCTTCACCGGCGGTGGCCTTACCGTCTCAGGTGGAGAGCCACTTGTGCAGGCACCTTTTGTGATGAATCTGATCCGTGGCGCCAAAGCCATGGGGATTCACACCGCACTGGATACCAATGGCTTCCTGGGTGATCGCCTATCAGACGCCGATCTGGATGACATTGACCTCTTCCTGCTGGATATCAAGAGCTGGGACCCGGAAACTCATTTGAAGGTCACGGCCAAACCTGTCGAACCGGTTCTGAATTTCGCCCGCCGGATTGCTGAACGCAAACGCCCAGCCTGGATTCGTTTTGTGCTGCTGCCCGGTTACACGGATGCGCCGGAAAACATTGAAGGCATCGCCAAATTTGTCGCCACGCTGGGCAATGTTGAACGCGTCGACATACTCCCCTTCCATCAACTTGGAAAATTTAAGTGGGAGAAGATGGAGATGAAGTACGAGCTGGGAGACGCTGCCACGCCCACACCACAGCAAACGCAGGATGCCAAACTGATTTTCCGCGCTCATGGCCTGAAGTGCCCCTGATTTACGCGCCAGCGCGAGCATAAAAAAGCCGACCCGAAGGTCGGCTTTTGACTGTCTGTATATTATGCAGACAAACGCGCCAACACCCGGTCACGCCCCATGACTTCGAGCACAGCATCAATTGACGGCGTTTGCGGCACGCCCAGCAAACGCACGCGCAAGGGGATCGCCACCTGGGGCATCTTCAAGCCCTTTTCGGCACAGATTTCCTTGATCGCTGCGTTCAGCGCGGTTTTTTCCCATTCCACCGTTTTGAGCTTGGTGGCCAAAGCCGCCAGCGCCTCAATGGCGGGCTCGGTAAAATGCTTGCTTGCCAGCTCTTCACTCACTTCCGGTTGCACGTAAAACGCTTGCAGCGCATCGGCGAGTTCCACCATCGTGGAGACGCGCTCACGGTACAGTGCAATCAAGGGCTCCAGTTCAGGGCCGTTTTCCAGATTCACGCCACGCGCGGCCAAACGACGCTTGATATCAGCGGCCAGCACCGCCAGATCGGCCTGCTTGATGTAGTGGGCGTTCAGCCAGTTCAGCTTCTCGGTGTTGAATTGCGCAGCCGAAGGCGTGATGTGATCCAGATCGAACCACTCGACAAACTGCTCGCGCGAGAAAACTTCGTCGTCCCCGTGGCTCCAGCCCAAGCGGGCCAGATAGTTGATGATGGCTTCAGGCAGATAGCCCTTGTCATCAAAATCGGTCACTGCCACAGAGTTGCGACGCTTAGAGAGCTTTAGGCCATCGTCACCCAGAATCATCGACAGATGCGCGTATTCCGGCACGGTGGCGCCCAGCGCTTGCAGGATGTTGATCTGGCGGGGGGTGTTGTTGACGTGGTCGTCCCCCCGAATCACGTGAGTGATGCCCATGTCCCAGTCATCAATCACCACGCAGAAGTTGTAGGTCGGGGTGCCATCCGGGCGGGCGATGATCAAGTCATCCAGCTCGGCATTGGCAATTTCGATATGGCCTTTGACCAGATCGTTCCAGCTCACCAAGCCATCCTTCGGGTTCTTGAAGCGCACCACGGGCTCAATGCCAGCAGGCACCGGCGGCAAGGTTTTGCCGGGTTCGGGTCGCCAGCGGCCATCGTAACGCGGCTTCTCGCCACGGGTGCGCTGGGCTTCGCGGATTTCTTCCAGCTCTTCGGGCGAGGTATAGCAATAGTACGCAGTGCCCTCTGCCAGCATCTTGGTGAGCACTTCCTTGTACCGGTCCATGCGCTGCATCTGGTAGAAGGGCCCCTCGTCGTGCTCCAGACCCAACCATTTCATGCCATCCAGAATGGCTTGAACCGCCTCAGGCGTAGAACGGGCCACATCGGTATCTTCAATGCGCAGCACGAAACTGCCGCCATGACGACGGGCAAACGCCCAGGAAAATAGCGCAGTACGTGCGCCACCAATGTGAAGATACCCAGTGGGGCTGGGGGCAAAGCGGGTGCGGACAGGGGTACTCATGCTAAACGATGCCAGAAGGTACGAAAGTCTGGCATTTTAGCCCGGAATAGCCCTTTCAGTCGCGTCCCGGATCAGAACGGGAAGATCCAGCGCTCAATCGCCTCCCATTGCGCCAAGTCTTTTTCGACTCGGGAAGCAGGCACATCAAAGAGGCTCAAACCCTGATTGGCCAGCTGCACATAGTTCTGTGTATCCCGCAGACAGGTCAGCAAACTCAGGCCCAGGCGCTCCACGAACTGCTGGAGCTGCTCGGCAGAGCGTATGCGGGCATCCACGCGCATTCCGATCAAACCTACTGGCAGACCACGCGCAGATTTCATCTCAGCCAGTTGTGCCAAAAAACCCTCGGTCGCCTGCATATCGAACACAGAAGGTTGCACCGGCACCATCACACAGGAGGAAAGCTTCAACAGCTCCTTAAGCTTATCGCCATGCAATGCGGCAGGCGTATCCAGCACGATGTGGGTGGTGCCTTTGGGCGGACGCGCCGGGTTGCCGGGCGTCCAGTCCCAACCCGACACAGGGGCAGCGCTGGCCGAGCGGCGCTCCAGCCAATGGCGGGAAGATTGCAGGCGATCCACGTCGCCGAGCATGACCTGAATCGTCCCGCACTCACGCCCTCGTACAGCCAAAAGCCCGGCAAGGTTGGTGGCCAGCGTACTCTTGCCTGCCCCACCCTTCGGATTGGCAACCAAGACCACATTCGCCCCCATACCCTACCTCCCGATCAAAGTGCTACGCCCTACGCCAGGTCGTCCCCTGCGCACCATCTTCCAGAACGATGCCACGCGCTTTCAGCTCATCACGCAAGCGGTCTGCCTCTGCAAAGTTACGCGCCTTCTTGGCGGCATTGCGTGCCACGACCATGGCATCAATCTCCACCGCATCATCACCTTGCGCAGCGCCTTGTACAAAGGCAGCCGGATCAGCCTGCAGTAACCCGATGCAGCCGCCCAGTGCCTTCATCACCCCGGCCAGTTCAGCCGAACGGGTACGCTGCACTTCACCACGCAATTCATGCAGCACCGCCACAGCCTGCGGTGTGCCGAAGTCATCATCCATGGCCGCCTTGAAGCGTGCCGCAAAGGGGTTGCTCCAATCCAGTGCCACCTCTGCCGGGGGCACATCACGCAAGGCAGTGTAGATCGCCAGCAAAGAGGCGCGCGCGTCTTGCAGCGTATCCCAGGTGTAGTTGATTTCTGAACGGTAATGGCCACGCAGCAAGAAGTAGCGCACCACCTCGCCGCCCTGTACCGGATCAAGCTTGGCCAGAATCTCACGCGTGGTGAACACATTGCCGAGCGATTTGGACATCTTCTGACTATCCATGTTCAGGAAAGCCGCATGCATCCAGTAGTTCACAAAAGGCTTGTCTGAGGCGCCTTCGCTCTGGGCGATTTCGTTCTCATGGTGCGGGAACTGCAAATCCCAGCCGCCACCGTGAATGTCGATGGTGTCGCCCAACTCTGCACGGCTCATGGCCGAGCATTCGATGTGCCAGCCGGGGCGCCCTTCCCCGTAGCAGGAGCACCAGTGCGGCTCGTTCGGCTTGGCCGCCTTCCAGAGTACAAAGTCCAGCGGGTCACGCTTGTGCTGATCCACTGCCACGCGCTCACCCGAGCGCAGATCATCAATAGACTTGCCCGAAAGTCTGCCATAACCAGGAAACTCACGAACAGCGTAATAAACGTCACCGTTATCTGCCGGATACGCCTTGCCCTTCTCAACCAACTGCCCGATCAGGGACAGCATGTTGTCGATATGGCGGGTTGCGCGGGGCTCCACCGTGGGGAGCAAAATCCCCAGGCGTTCGCCATCCTCATGCAAAGCGGCAATCATGCGCTCGGTCAGCTGGGCAATCGTCTCACCATTGCGATTAGCACGTTCGATGATCTTATCGTCCACATCCGTGATGTTTCGCACGAATTTAACGTCATATCCCACCACCTTGAGCCAACGGTAGACCATGTCGAATACGGTCAAAGTACGGGCGTTACCGATGTGGAAGTAGTCATACACCGTCATCCCGCACACATACATGCGCACCTTGCCGGGTTCGATCGGTACAAACTCTTGCTTTTCACGCGCCAGCGAATTATAGATTTTGAGCATTTCTAAATTTTTGAATGTTTCGAAACTATCGTGGTCTCACAGCCACCTTCAGTCACCCAATGCTAACAATGGGTTGGGAATTCAGGGCCGTTGTAAAGTAAAATCATTGAGATTCTACGACGAACTACTTGGCAAAAACTCTACCACAATGCTCCGCCCACCCTATTCCAGTCTTCGCCTGCTCATCGGTGTCGCTATCGCCACCTCTTGTGCCCTGCTCCCACACGCCGCCATGGCTGGTATGGCTGAAGCCCAAACCTATCTTCAACAAGGGCAGCATGCCCAGGCACTTGAGCAGGTTGACAAGGTTCTGGCTGCCAACAGCAAAGATCGGCAGGCACGCTTTCTCAAAGGTGTGATTCTGGCAGAGATGAACAAGCTCGACGATGCCGCCGCCGTCTTTATCAAACTCAGTGAAGAAGCACCGGAACTCCCAGAGCCTTATAACAACCTCGCTGTCATCTACGCACAGCAGAAGCAATACGAGAAGGCACGGGCAGCCTTGGAAATGGCCATCCGCACCCATCCTTCCTATGCTGTGGCGCATGAGAACCTGGGGGACCTCTACGCCAAGATGGCTCGCCAAGCCTATGACCGTGCCTTGCAGATCGACGCAGGCAATTCCACGGCCCAGACCAAGCTCAACCTGATCCGGGATATTATCTCTGTCAGTTCCCGCCCAGGCACGACCACAGCCCGTACGCCAGAGAAAACCGTGCTTGCTCAAAACACAGCAGCCTCCGTCGCCAAGCCGGGCGTGCAGGTCATCCCTGTAGCACCACCGCCCGCTGTGACAAAACCTGTCGCAACACCTCAACCACCGGTGGTGGCTGCGACACCGCAAAAACCTGCCAAACCTGAGCCCGCCAAGCTTGAGGCGCCTGCCAAGTCGGAACCGGTTAAAGCAGAGCCTGCCAAGCCAGCCAAATCTGAACCTGTTGTGGAAGCCAAAGACGAAAGCAAGGCCGTGCATGCGGCGGTCAATGCCTGGGCGTCTGCCTGGTCCAACAAGGAAGTTCGCGCTTATCTGAATGTCTACGCCAAGGACTTCAGTGTACCGGATGGCAAGTCGCGCAGCGCCTGGGAGAAGGAACGTACTGAGCGTATCGACAAACCCGGCAAAATCAAGGTGGCGCTCGCTGACGTTGATATCCGCATCAAGGGCGATCAGGCTACCGTGCGCTTCAAGCAAAACTACACTTCGGCTTCCTTTACCTCATCGAGTGGCAAGACTTTGATCATGGTTCAGCGCAATGGCCGCTGGCAAATCCAGCAGGAGCGGATTGGGCGTTAAGACGGATGTCATTCAAGCTACTTTTTCGCATTTTTTCCCGGCTGGCAATCTGCCTGGGAATCTTTGTCAGCTATAACGCCAGGGCCCCGCTAGGGGTCATGGCGGGGGTCTCGGATGCTGGGGCAGATGCCACGCTGATGCTCATCTATCGGGATATTGCGCAAAACAAACTGGATGTGGCCTTGGCGCGGACGGAAAATCTGCTCAAGCTCTATCCCAACTTTCGCTTGGCAAATCTGATCCAGGGCGATCTGTTGCTCGCCCGCAGTCAGGCCATCACGGGCTTTGGTAATGTGCCAAATGCGCCCCCCGATCGCCTGAAAGACCTGCGTGACGAAGCACTCGCCCGGCTACGTGGCTTTAAAAACAAGCCCACTCGGGAATACGTCCCCCGCAATCTGGTGCAGCTACAGCCAGATCAGGCTTACGCCATTGTGGTCGACACGCTGCAATCACGCCTGTATCTGTTTCGCAATGACAAGGGCCGCCCCATGTTAATTGCGGATTACTATGCCAGCCAAGGCCGCGCGGGAGACTTCAAGCAGCGTGAAGGCGATTTGAAAACCCCCGTCGGCGTCTATCACGTCACCTCTGAGCTATCCGCATCCCAAATTGGTGACGAGTACGGCAAACATGCCTTCCCACTCAACTACCCGAATGAATGGGATCGCATCCAGGGGCGCAATGGTCATGGCATCTGGCTGCATGGCGTACCCGCCAATACTTACGCCCGCCCACCCAAAACATCCGAAGGTTGCGTGGTGTTGGCCAACCAGGATCTGACCGCGCTTTCTCCGTACATGCAGATCGGAGTCACCCCGGTCATCATCAGCTCTGGCGTGGAATGGCTCAAGCTCAACGATTGGGAGCATGAGCGTGCCACGCTCGACAAGGAAATCGAAGAATGGCGGCAGGACTGGGAAAGCCGGGATACCAACCGCTACATGCGTCACTACTCGAAAAACTTCCGCAGCACAGACCAGAATCTGCAAGCCTGGGAAAACCAGAAACGCAGCGTCAATGCGCAAAAAACGTGGGTCAAGGTCAGCCTCAACAAACTCAGCGTCTTCCGCAGCCCTGGCAAGGATGAGCTGATCCAGGTAAGTTTTGAACAGGATTACCGCAGTAACAATCTGAGCAATGTATCTCGCAAACTCCAGTACTGGATCAAGGAAGACGGTCACTGGAAAATCATTTTTGAAGGAGCTGCCTGAAGATGTCTTTTATCAATTCCACCCGTCGTCGTCTTTTGCTCGTGGGCTGTGCCATCGCCCTGTTTGCCGGTCAAGCGTTTGCCGCCGCACCGGCCCCTGCCCCACATGTGATGATTGAAACCTCCATGGGCAACTTCACCTTGGAGCTTTACCCGGACAAGGCGCCCAAAACGGTGGCAAACTTCCTCAAATATGTGGAAGACAAGCACTACAACGGTACGATCTTCCACCGTGTCATCGAGAGCTTCATGATCCAGGGGGGCGGCATGACCCCCGACATGGCAGAAAAGCCCACGCGTGCGCCTGTACAAAATGAAGCCAACAACGGCCTGAAGAACGACCGTGGCACCGTAGCCATGGCCCGTACCAACGACCCGCATTCGGCCACCTCCCAGTTTTTCATCAACGTCGTCAATAACGATTTTCTCAACTACAAGGCTCCCAACCCTGCTACCTGGGGCTACTGCGTATTTGGCAAAGTTGTGGATGGCATGGATGTGGTAGATCGCATCAAGGCTGTGAAAACCGGTAATATCGGCCCCTATCAGGACGTACCTGCCACGGCGGTCGTCATCAAGAGCGTCCACGTAGTGGCCGCAGCCAAGAAGTAAGAAACAAAAAACTCATTTTTTCCGCGTCGCCAAGAGCGACGCGCTTTACTGGAGAATTGCATGGTCAAGCTGCACACCCGCTTCGGCGTCATCACCCTTGAACTGGACGCCGACAAGGCACCCGAAACTGTCAAGAACTTCCTCGCCTATGTCGAAGCAGGCCATTACAACGGCACGATCTTCCACCGCGTGATCAAGGATTTCATGATCCAGGGTGGTGGCATGACGGCCGACATGAACCAAAAACCGACCAAAGCCCAGATCAAGAACGAAGCCAATAATGGCCTGAAGAATGTGCGCGGCAGCATCGCCATGGCCCGTACCAACGACCCGCACTCCGCGACCGCCCAATTCTTTATCAACACCGTGGACAACAGCTTCCTGGACTTCAAGAGCGAATCCACAAGCGGCTGGGGCTACTGCGTGTTTGGCAAAGTGGTTGAAGGCCTGGATGTGGTCGATCAGATCCGCGCAGTCAAGACCAAGTCTGCCTTCCCGCACCAAGACGTGCCAGCCGAGGCAGTTGTGATTGAGAAAGCGGAAATCGCCTGATGCAGCATTTTATTTCCGATCTTCATTTAAACCCAACCCAGCCGGAAACGGCCAAGGCGTTTGTGGCTTACCTGCAAGGCCCGGCCAAGCAGGCACAAACGCTGTGGATTTTGGGCGACCTGTTCGAGTACTGGACAGGTGACGAAGATATTGCCCATCCGTTCCATACCGAAATGGTTGCTGCCATTGCCGCTTTGAGCGCTACGGGCACCCAGGTGCGTGTGGTCGTTGGCAATCGGGACTTCCTGATGGGCCAAGCCTTTGCCAAGGCCGCCGGTGCGGAACTGGTGGCCGAGCCGATCTGCATTGATCTGTATGGCAAGCGCACGGTGTTGCTGCATGGTGACATTCTGTGCACTGACGATGTGGCCTACCAGCAATTCCGCGCCATGGTGCGTAACCCGGCCTGGCAAACGCAGTTCCTGGCGCAGCCCGTGGCGGTACGCCATAAGCTCGCGGCAGAGTTGCGCGCCAAAAGCGAAATGGGCAAACAGGAAAAAGCCAGCAAAATCATGGACGTCAACGCCGCTGCGGTAGAAGCTTGCTTCAAAACGCATAACACCAACCTGATGATCCACGGCCATACTCATCGCCCGGCCACCCATCAAGTGAATGTTGATGGACAAAGCTGCGAACGCTGGGTGCTATCCGACTGGCATGGCAAGGCAACATGGCTGGAAGCCAGCGAACAAGGGCTGCAAACACGCACGCTGTAACGCTTGACTCTGTATTCGTCTGCCAATAAAAATGCCGCTCAGTGAGCGGCATTTTTGTGTCTCAAGCGGGCGTTTCAAGCTTAGCTTAATTAACCGTCTCGCCGCCCATTGGGGTCAGATCCAGTTGTTCGTCTTCATCGCTCTGCTTTCGCGCTGCGCCACGATTACCTTCCACTGCATCCAGATACTCAGGCGTCACATCGCCGGTCACGTAGTTACCATCGAAGCACGAGCATTCGAACTGGGGAACCTTCGTATTCAGGCCGCCAACAGCTTTTTTAAGGTCTTCGATATCCTGATAGATCAGCGCATCGGCACCAATTTCCGCTGCAACCTCTTCCTCTGAGCGGAAACCGGCAATCAATTCGGCACGGGTTGGCATGTCAATGCCATACACATTGGGGAAGCGCACTGGCGGTGCGGCAGAAGCCAGAAACACCTTTGTAGCACCCGCTTCACGGGCCATATTAATGATCTCGCGGCTGGTGGTGCCCCGCACGATGGAGTCATCGACCAACAACACGTTCTTCCCCACGAATTCCTGGTGCATGGCGTTGAGCTTCTGGCGCACCGATTTACGCCGCACAGCCTGACCGGGCATAATAAAGGTGCGGCCGATATAGCGGTTCTTGACGAAGCCTTCACGGTACGACACACCCAGATGTGCCGCCAATTCCATGGCAGAGGATCGGCTCGAATCCGGGATCGGAATCACCACATCAATTCTCAGATGCGAGAACTCACGCTTGATCTTCTCGGCCAGATAGACCCCCATCTTAACCCGGCTTTCATACACCGAAATACCGTCGATAATCGAGTCCGGCCGTGCCAGATAGACGTATTCAAACATGCAAGGAGCATAAGGTTTGCCTTCGGCGCAGACGCGTGAAGACAGGTTGCCGTGCTTGTCGATCAACACAGCTTCGCCCGGTGCAATATCACGGATGAGCTTGAAGCCCAGCACGTCGATTGCCACGCTTTCCGAGGCCACAATGTATTCCGTACCCTGGGGCGTCTGATGTTCACCCAGCACCAAGGGGCGAATCCCACAGGGGTCACGGAAAGCCAGAATGCCGTAGCCCGCAATCATCACCACGGCGGCATAAGCACCCTTGGCACGCTTGTGCACGCCTGCCACAGCGGTAAAAATGGTTTCTTCGTCCAACTGGAAATGGCCGTTGGAGGCCACCTGCAATTCATGCGCCAACACATTGAGCAACACTTCGGAATCCGAATTGGTGTTCATGTGGCGTAGATCGCCCAGATACATCTCGCGCTTGAGTTCGTCCGAGTTGGTGAGGTTGCCGTTGTGGGCAAGCATCAGTCCAAACGGAGAATTGACGTAAAAAGGCTGGGCTTCGGCTGGGTTGGAAGCAGAACCTGCGGTGGGATACCGGCAATGGCCGATACCCCAGTTCCCTTCCAGATTGCGCATGTTACGGGTGCGGAAAACCTCGCTCGTCAGGCCCGAGCCTTTGTGCATGTGAAAACGCCCCCCTTCTGCCGTAGCAATGCCGGCAGCATCCTGCCCACGGTGTTGCAGCACTTGCAAACCGTCGTAGAGCAGTTGATTGACGGGCGTTGTAGCCATGACGCCGATAATTCCACACATACGCTCACCTGTTGTTTATCGATACTTGATTCGTTTGGCGATTGCCACCGGCAGCCGGGGCCGCAGAGCAATGACAGCCGTTTCCAAGGGAGGCGCAAATACCGCATCGCGCCACCAAGTTTCGCGGGGTAGACTGGTCAAGCCCCCCGCCATCACCAGCAGCACAGCCAGAATGACTGCGCGAACCAATCCAAAACAGCCCCCCAACAGACGATCCACTGCACTCAGGCCAATCGCGGTCATCATCCCTTTAAGGAGAACCCGGATCACGGCAAGAAGGATCAATGTGAGGATAAAAATCAGCGCAAAACTTGCCAGCCAGCGCATGCTTTCACTGGCGATGTGGCTCACCAGCAGGCCCGACACAAAGGCCGCGCCATACCATGCGGCCACCAAGGCGAGCAGCCAACCAAACAAGGAGAAGATTTCACTCAATAGACCACGCCACACGCCCAGCAGACAGCTCAGCGCTGCAATCAGCAGGAAAGCGTAATCGAAGCCTGTCACTTGGCAGCCACGAAACCTGACAGACCCACTTGCCGGAGCTTGGCCACGGCGGCTTCTGCGGCGGTGCGGTCAGCGAATGGCCCCACCCGGACCCGGGTATTGGAACCTACTTTGACAAGGAGCCCCTTCAAACCGGCCTGAGACACTTTGGTCTGCGCTTCCCGAGCATTTTCTTCGTCGTGATAGACACCGACCTGGACGTAGAAACTGCCCGCTTTGGGCTCCGTGGCGGATTCATTGGCCCGATCCTCAAGAATGGCACGCGCGCGTGCATCTTCCCGTGCCTTGGCCTCTGCCTTTTCTTTTTCCTTGTCTTTCTTGGGCTCAGGCTTTTCCTGTTTGTCTTTCTTTGGCTGGGCAGTATTGCCTACGGTATTTGAAGGCTTGGTCTCCTGCACAGCGGGCTTGGGCTTGCTGGGACTGGAGGCTTCCACTACTGGAGGAGAGGCTGTAGCAACCGGTTCGCTGACAGCCGGGGCAGGCTTGCTCTGTGCATTTGAAGTCGGCGCAGATGAGGCTGGCTGCGAGACCGATACTTTGGGAGGCGTAATGGTGCGCGAGGTAAAGTTGCCCCCTTCCTGGCTAGGAATACGGATCTGCAACTCGTTGCCACTGGGTTTGGGCTCACGATCCATTACCATTGGCAACACGATCGCGGCTGCAAGCACCATGGCCGCAGCACCGACCAGACGCCTCCGAGCACGCTTTTTCAACTCCTGTTGAGGATCTTTTTCCGCCACTGTGCTCACCGTGCCGCACTGGCCGCGTTCATCACGTCAGCCACGGTCAAAAAGGAACCAAAGGTTACGATTCTATCACCCTCACCTGCACGCTTTCGAGCTTCCCCAAAAGCCTGTGCGGGGCTTGAAAAACACTCCACCGTCCCCTTGGCTGCCAGACTCAGCAAAGTCTGCGCCAAATATTCAGCCTTTGCACCACGAGGCCCCGGAAGGTCACACAACAACCAGTGATCCACCCTAGCGCTCAGGTGGGCAAGACTTCCAGCGATATCCTTATCAGAAAGCATGCCACACACCGCCCAGGTCTCTGGGTAGAAACCCATGCTGGCAAGATTTTCAGCCAGCACGCCAGCCGCCTGGGGATTGTGGGCTACATCCAGCACCACACTGGGACGCCCGGGTAAGACCTGGAAGCGCCCAGGGAGTTCCACCGCCATCAGCCCTTGGCGCACAGCCTGCATCGGAACGGGTAAGTGCTCTTCCAGTGTCTCCAAGGCCATCAGGACAGTCGAAGCGTTCATCAACTGGTTGGCCCCACGCAAGGCAGGATAGGCGAGACTATTACGCCTTTGTGCCTGACCAATGAAATTCCACTGCTGCTTGTCCCCTTTGAAACCGTAATCCCGCCCCTGCACCAGCAAGCGGGCACCAATTTTTTGGGCATGCTCCAGCAAGGTCACAGGCGGATGGGGGTCACCGCATAGCGCTGGCTTGCCTGCGCGATAGATCCCGGCCTTTTCAAAACCAATGGCTTCCCGCGTGTCGCCAAGGTAATCCATGTGATCCATGGCAACCCCGGTGACGATGGCACAGTCCGAATCGAAGAGATTGACGGCATCCAGCCGCCCGCCTAGCCCAACTTCCAGAATAATTGCATCCAGATTGTGTTGGCAGAACAGCCACCAGGCAGCGAGCGTACCGTACTCGAAATAAGTCAGCGGCACATTCCCCCGGGCACGCTCAACCGCCGCAAAACCCGCGCAGAGATCTTCATCGCTGGCATCGGAGCGGTTCAGACGAACGCGCTCGTTGTAATGCAGTAGATGAGGGGAAGTGTACAGACCTGTACGGTAGCCTGCCGCAGTCAGGATGGCTTCCAGCATGGCACAGGTAGACCCCTTGCCATTGGTGCCACCAACGGTGATGACCACCGCCGAAGTTTGCGCTGCCAGCGCATGATATACCTTGGACACCCGCTCCAGAGAGAGGTCAATCGAGCGGGTGTGTTGCCCTTCAATATACGCCAGCCACTCGGCCAGCGTGGCGAATGCTACAGGCATGAATCAGGCGACCGGAGAAGGCTGGCGGGTCAAGAGAGACAACAGTTGGGAGAGGCGCTCGCGCATCTGGCGGCGATCCACAACCATGTCGATAGCGCCTTTTTCCAACAGGAATTCAGAGCGTTGGAAGCCATCGGGCAGCTTTTCACGCACAGTCTGTTCAATCACACGCGGACCAGCAAACCCGATCAAGGCGCCTGGCTCGGCAATCACCACGTCGCCAATAAAGGCAAAGCTGGCCGAAACACCACCCATCGTGGGGTCGGTCAGGATCGTGATGAAGGGTAATTTTTTGGCTGAAAGCCGGGTGACGGATGCTGTGGTTTTTGCCATCTGCATCAGGGACAGCAGGCCTTCCTGCATCCGGGCGCCACCCGAAGCGGTCATGCACACAAATGGCAAACCCTGCTCCAGTGCGGCGTTGACGCCGCGCACAAAGCGCTCACCCACCACAGACCCCATGGAGCCGCCCATGAAATCGAACTCAAATACGGCCACCACGACAGAAACGTTGCAGATGGCGCCCTGCATCACCACCAGTGCGTCAGACTCACCTGTATCCTCGTTGGCTGCGGCCAAACGGTCAGGATACTTTTTGCTGTCGCGGAACTTGAGCGGATCAAGTGGCAGCACCTCAGCGCCGATCTCAAAACGGCCTTCAGGGTCCAGCAACATATCCAGGCGTTGCCGGGCGCGCACGCGCTTGTGATGCCCGCATTTCGGGCACACATGAAGGCTGGACTCCAGGTCGGAGCGATACAGCACCGCTTCGCAGGCCTCACACTTGATCCACAGCCCTTCAGGGATCGATTTTCGCGCGGGTTGATCGCGTTTGATCTTGGGTGGCAACAGTTTGGTCAACCAGCTCATGAGCTTACCTCCTTTTAAGTTCCATCAAGCGCGCACTGCATCAACAGCGCTGCGCACTCCGGACAGAAAAGCCACAAGACGATCCTGCAAACCACTCTCACCTTGTTCCAATTCCTGCACGATACGTGAGCCGATAATCACTGCATCAGCCACTTTGGCCACGGCAGCGGCAGACTCGGCATCACGGATGCCAAAACCTACGCCTATCGGCAGGGCGGTATTGTGCCGCAATTGGCGCATCTTATCAGCAACATTGTCGATATCCAGATGCGCGGCGCCAGTCACGCCCTTCAAAGACACGTAGTACATGTAGCCGCTGGCCAGCTCGCCGATCATGGCCACGCGTTGTGCGGGCGTAGTGGGCGCCAGCAGGAAAATCGGGTCCAGGCCATGGCGCTTGAGCGTAGCCACCCGCTCAACAGCTTCTTCCAGAGGCAGGTCGACAGTCAGCACGCCATCCACCCCAGCTTCAGCGGCCAGCGCAGAAAAGACTTCGTAGCCCATGGCTTCGATAGGATTGGCGTAGCCCATCAGTACCACGGGCGTTTTGCCATCTGTCTTACGGAACTCGGCCACCATGCCGATCACCTGCCGCAGACTCACTCCAAATGCAAGTGCGCGCTCGGCAGCCTTCTGAATCACTGGCCCATCGGCCATGGGATCAGAAAAAGGTACGCCCAACTCAATGATGTCAGCGCCGCCGCGCACCAAGGCATGCATCAACCCCACCGTAGCACCCGGGTTCGGGTCTCCCGCTGTGATATAGGGGATCAAAGCCTTGCGCCCAGCCGCTTTGAGACTTGCGAAGATATTTTGAATGCGTGAAGCCATTGTCGTTTTACGCCAAATCGTAAAGGTTAGCGGTTCAGAGCTCGATACCGGAAAGACGCGCCAGCGTGGGAATATCCTTGTCACCACGGCCGGACAGATTCACCACAATGACCTGATCCTTGCTCAGCGTAGGCGCAAGCTTCTTGGCATAGGCAAGCGCATGGCTGGATTCCAGTGCAGGAATGATGCCTTCATATCGGCACAGGTCGTGGAAGGCAGCAATGGCCTCATCATCATTAGCAGCAACGTATTCAGCCCGGCCAATCTCCTTGAGGTAGCTGTGCTCAGGGCCCACGCCAGGGTAATCCAAACCGGCGGAAATCGAATGAGTCTCGATAATCTGGCCGTTTTCGTCCTGCATCAAGGCAGTGCGGTTGCCATGCAACACGCCTGGCTTGGCATTTGCTGTCAAAGGTGCGGCATGGCGGCCCGTTTCCACGCCATACCCACCTGCTTCAACCCCAATCAGACGAACACCGGGCACATCAATATAGGGGTAAAAAATACCAATGGCGTTCGAGCCGCCACCCACGCAGGCCAGCACCGCATCCGGCTGACGGCCGACCTGCTCGGCGCACTGAACTTTGCACTCTTCACCAATCACGGACTGAAAATCCCGCACCAGCATCGGGTAAGGATGTGGCCCGGCACAGGTGCCGATGATGTAATAGGTGGAATCTACATTGGTGACCCAATCGCGCATGGCTTCATTCATTGCGTCCTTCAGGGTCTTGGAGCCACTTTCCACGGCCACAACTTTCGCGCCAAGCAGCTTCATACGGAAAACGTTGGGCGCTTGCCGCTTAACATCCTCAGCCCCCATATAGACGACGCATTCCAGGCCGTAACGGGCAGCCACGGTAGCCGTTGCCACGCCGTGCTGACCCGCGCCAGTCTCCGCGATCACCCGTTTCTTGCCCATACGCCGCGCCAACAGGACTTGGCCGATGGTGTTGTTAACCTTGTGCGCGCCGGTATGGTTGAGGTCTTCACGCTTGAGGTAGATCTGCGCACCACCCAGCACTTCTGACCAGCGCTTGGCGTGATACAGGGGGCTGGGACGACCGACATAGTGCTTGAGTTCATAATTGAACTCAGCCATGAATTCGGGGTCAGCGATGGCCTTTTCGTACTCGACCCGCAATTCATCCAGCGCGGGGATCAGTGTTTCGGCAACGAATATGCCGCCAAACTGACCAAAATGCCCATGGGCATCGGGCATGTCGTAGGTTTGCTCAGCACTCTTTCCAGCCATCTGCATTACGAACTCCAGCAATAAAGGCGTTGATCAACGCCGGGTCCTTGATGCCTTTCGCCGCCTCAACACCACTGCTCACATCCAAAGCCCAAGGGTGAACAAGATCTATGGCTGCGCCAACATTGGCAGGGGTCAGCCCACCTGCCAGCACCAAGGGACGATCAAATTCCGGCGGTAGCAAAGACCAGTCAAAGACCTCTCCGCCCCCACCAAATCCATCTACCCAGGCATCGACCAGCAGGCCACTCGCGCTTGGGTAAGAAGCGGCATAGTTTATCAGATCAAAGCCCACCCTCACCCGCGCAGCCTTGATATAGGCACGCCCGAAAGATTCACAGTAAGCTGCATCTTCGCCACCGTGAAATTGCAGCAGACTCAGCGGCAGAGCAGAAAGCGCAGCTTGCACTCTTTGTGGCGTTTCATTGACAAACAGGCCAACAATCGTCACAAAAGGTGGCACAGCCGCACACAATGCCTGGGCCTGTTCAATGCTAACCGCACGTGGGCTGGCGGGATAGAACACCAATCCGATGGCGTCAGCGCCCGCCCGCACGGCGGCCCGCACATCTTCCACTCGCGTCAAGCCACAAATTTTTACTCGGGTGCGCATAGCTCACAAAGATGAGGGCAGAAACAGGGGCGCGATGATACGCCCATCCCCTGGCAAGTTCCACCGAGGTGGATAGCTTACACCACACAGGTAGAGGCCATCGGGCGAAAATGTGGGGGGGGCGTATTTGCGGTTCTTTGCCGCCATCAGCTCAGGCATCCAATCCGCATGCTGCTCCCCTTTGCCGATATGGACAAGGGCGCCAACCAGATTACGAATCATGTGGTGCAAAAAAGCGTTCGCCTCAAAATCAAAGATCACCCAGTCCTGACAGGCTTCAACGCGTGCATCCGACATTGTGCGGATCGGGGACTTGGCTTGGCAGGCTGCCGCACGGAAGCTGGAAAAATCATGTTCCCCCAGCAGGTATTGCGCCGCTGCAGCCATCTCCTCCACATCCAGGGACGCATGAAACCACCCTACCCGGCCATGCAAGATGGCAGGCCGTACAGGACGATTCAAAAGCAGGTAACGATAACGCCGTGTTTGTGCTGAAAAACGGGCATGGAAAGAATCATCCACCTCTTGCGCCCAATTGACCGAAATCCCCGCAGGCAAGTTGGCGTTCACGCCGCGAACCCAGGCCGTCAAGGGGCGTGGCACATCCACATCAAAGTGGGCGACTTGGGCTGAGGCATGTACCCCTGTGTCTGTCCTCCCTGCACAGATCACCTCTATCGGGCCCGCAGCAATCACACCCAGCGCATGTTGCAACGCGTCTTGCACCGTGCGCCCATGAGGCTGGGTCTGCCACCCTTCAAAACCCGTGCCGCAATATTCGACACCCAGGGCGATTCTCACCACATCCCTACCCCAATTATCATCAACAAAAATCCAGCCACCCAAATGCGATCAACACTCGACATGGGGTAGATCTCACACTGCACGATCACGGCCTCTTCGCTAGAGCCCGATGCAGAATGCAAAAGCCCTCGCCAATCCAGATCGTTCTCTTCCACATAATCCAGCACCAACCGCAAGCGGATCGCCAATTTCTCACGCGCCAGCCCCAGGTATTTGAATGGCCAACTCAAAGCATACAGGCTACCTACCCAAGCATCTGGATTCAGCTGTTCCTTAAGCAGCGCAACCACCGCCGCCACACTCATCAAGCGCAATAAGGGGGGGAGCGCCAACATCAGGCCGTCGTAGGTCGGGCTGAATGCCTGCAATGCAGGAATAACCTGAATGCCCGGCGTCTGCCAAGCAAAGAGAGTACAGATGGCCAAGGCCACAAACTTCAGACGCCGTAGCACCTTAAGCCAGTGTCTATACGCCCAGGCAAGTGCTGCAAGACACAGCACCAGGGTGAAGATGAACAAAGGCCAAGCCTCGCTCACCTGGACAAGATATATAAAAAAAAACCCGGCCATTACAAAAACGGCCGGATGTCTGTTTGAGAAGAAATTCCGTAGCACTATCGAGCCGCGATCAAGCTCCCAAGCGCTGCAAAATTGCTCTCGCTTCATCTTTCTGCGTAGCGTTACCGTCAGCGACCACTTCTTCAAGCAGCTCCCGGGCACCTTCAACATCGCCCATTTCCTCGTAAGCATGGGCCAGTTCCAGTTTTGTACCGATTTCGTCACCCACATCAAGATCATCACCCAGATCAGGCAGGTCAACGGTCGCCGGAGTCTGTGCGCTCACTACAGAAGCAGCAGCCGGTGCGCCAGAAGCACGAAGGTCAACGCCAGATAGATCCAGCGCAGGTTTGTGCTCTTCTTCACCCAACTCGAAATCAAAATCAAGCAAGCTTCCTTCGAAATTGGTCTTTTCCAGATCAACTTCTGCGAACTTGCTTTGATGGGCACTTTCGATCCCCACATCCATATCATCCTGCTCACCGCCCAGTGACGGCAGCTTGATGTTTGCGGAAGGCGGTTCAAAAGCGTGTTCGGCCGGCAACGAGGCGGCCACGCCACCCGTTTGATCCGCGCTGTCGTCAAAACCGATATCAAACTCAAGCGGTATTTCAGCAGCAGGAGACGCTACCGGAACCTCGGGTGCGGGAGCGGCTGCAGCCGGTTGAGCCGGAACCTTCCGTGGTTCAATGCGGGTCGGTTGCTCCTCAACCTCAGCGGAATCCAGATCCAAATTGAAATCCAGATTGAGAGAATCAGGCACAGAGGCGGTCCCGACTTGCGACAGATCTACCACAGGCATCTCACCTGGGCCCGCAGTCGTGTTGATTTGGTCAATCTCGCCAGGCACCGTCCAAGTCGAACGCATCTGCGAGACATTGTTCGTCCCGAAGGTGACAGGCCCTGCTGCCGCTGCGGCTGCTTCCACTGCCTGTGCAACAGGCGCGGGGGCTGCTGCAGGCGGAGGAGGAACAACGGCGGCAGCTGGCGCCGCTACCGGAGCGGATTGGGAACGAAACAAGGGGTTATTGGGATCCAGTTGAATCCCCAAGGCCACTGCCTTGGCCCAATCATCACCCACCCCGTTCGTGCGGGTGTGCAATTCGGCGGCGATGTTCTCGAACTGCTTCAGGCTACGCCGTTGAGCGTAGATTTCGAGCAGCTTGATGTAGATCGCGTTGCGGTTGGGGTCAGTCTTCAATGCGTCCAGCAGGATTTCCTCTGCCTGGGCATCGCGGCCATAGGCCATGTAGACATCGGCTTCAGCAACCGGATCAACCCCTTCATCTGCATCAATAGACGCCATGCCAGACTGACTGAAATCGGTATGCAGCAGGCTGGTGCCACCTGTATCAATGGTTTGACCCACTGCACTACCGAACACGGAGTTTGGGCTTGCCGTCGAAACCTCGCTCAACTGACTCAGATCAGTGCTTTTGCGGCGCTTACGAGCCTTCAGCCATACGAACAGAATCGCCAGGATCGCCAGCGCCCCACCCCCAGCAATCGGGATGTAGGGGATATCGCTTTCCGGCTCCGGTGGGGGCGGAGGTGTGATCGGTTTAGCCTTGGGCGTAACAGCAGGAGCCGAAGCTGCCACTTCTGCCGGAGCAGACGCGGTGGCATCCACAGCAGCAGGCTCCGATGCACTCACCACAGCAGGTGCAGAGTCTGCAGTCGCCGCAGCAGCAGAGGCTTCCACTACCGGGGGCTTGTTGGCATCCGTTGCCGCAGTGGTCACTGGGGGTGATTCCACTGCAGGCGCCTGTGCATCCTTACCCTTCTTGCCCTTGGCAGCTGCGGCCTTTATGGCCTCATCCGCCTTGCGCTGGGCATCGGCCATATCCTGATTCTTCAGATCGATAAGCTTCTTCAGCTCTGTAATATTCTTATCGAGATCCTTAATGCGGGAATTGGCTTCCTTGAGTTCCTTATCACGTGTCGCCAGCGTATCTTGCAGAGCCTGAACGCGGGCCTTGGAACCGGCATCATCCGTTACAGGGGAAGAATTGGCAGCCTTGGCCGTCTGCGTGGAGGTGACCTTGACCTTATCCTTTTGCGCAGTCTGGGCAGGAACCTTGTCTTCAACCTTGGGTTCTACCTTGCCAGAAGAAGCCTGATTGGCAGCAGTTTCCTTTGCTGGGGCGGCTGCAGCACTGCTCGCCACCTTCTGCTGATAGTCCTCGAAATTGGAGGCTTTGAGGACAACCTTGCGAGCCTGCCGAGGACTAACCTGTTTGGCCTCTTCCGCGTCAGGAACATGCAAAACCCGGCCGGTACGCAGACGATTGATGTTGCCGCCCATAAAAGCCTGCGCATTGGCTTTGTAGAGCGCTGCAATCATCTGCTCTTGGCTGATCTCAACCGGTTTGACCTCGGCCGCGATCTTGGAGAGTGTATCCCCACGTCTGACGGTGTAGGCCCCACCACTTTCCGCGGGCGGAGCTTTGCGCTCTGCTTCTGGCTCAGGTGTTGCAGCAGCGGCGGCTGTTGTCGAGCTGGGAGGCGGCGTTTCCTTTTCCTTGCGGGCAGCCCGACGTTTCTCAGCAGCAGTCAAGGGTTTGGCGACTGGCTGGTCGACTGCCAGGATGGGGCTCTGCCCTGCTGGCTGCTCCTGCGTGGGGTCAAGCAAGAAGGTGTATTCGCGCAGCAAGCGCCCACCTGCCCAGTTCAGCTCCACCAGCATATCCACGAAGGGTTCGTTGATCGGCTTGGACGAGAGGATGCGCAGCACGGCCCCCTTGCCAGAGCGCTTCTCAACCGACATTCGAACGGCAGAAAACACGCTGGAGTATTCGATATTGGCTCGTTGATAAGCCTCCAACGAAGCTATCTTGGCCGACATCGACTCAAGTTCATCTCCCGAAGCGGAGATCTCGATTTCCGCCCGTAAAGGCTGCCCCAAGGCGCTCAACACATTGATGCGGCCAAGTCCTGCAGCGCCAGCGCCCCCGGAGAAGGCCAACATCATCGCTGCAATCAAAGAGCTACGAAGCATTGGTGTTTTCATATTTATTACGAATGGTGCCGACAGCAACCACCGTCTCTTAAAGTTAGAGATGTAAGATCAAAATAACATCAACAAGTTATCGTCGCAAGCTAATGCTTTTCATGAGTATCGCCAGCCGACAAACGAGCACTCATAAATACAACAGCCCCCTCAAAACAATATCGGCCTGCCAGACAAAGGCTTGAACCTAAGCATGGCAGACCGACTGATTCTGTACAAATGGCGAAAATACACAAGGGCAGCCGACAATCGGCTTCCCTGCAGCCCGCATGAACACTGGAAATCAGGCTTCCAGCAGTATCCTCAGCATGCGACGCAAGGGTTCTGCTGCCCCCCAGAGCAACTGATCCCCCACCGTGAAGGCAGCAAGATAGTCATTACCCATAGCCATTTTGTGCAGACGACCTATGGGCACATGCAGTCGCCCGGTCACCGCATTGGGCGCCAATTCACGCTCGGAACGCTCACGTTCATTGGGAACGACCTGCACCCAATCATTCGCGTTGGCGATGATCTCGGTGATCTCATCCAACGGCACATCCTTGCGTAGCTTGATAGTCAGCGCCTGACTATGGCAACGCATGGCGCCAATGCGCACGCACAAACCATCAATCGGCACGCTGCCAGGGGTACGGAAAGCGGGCTTCCCTAAAATTTTGTTACATTCTGCCCCGCCCTTCCACTCTTCCTTGCTCTGGCCGTGCTCGTAGGGCACGTCAATCCAGGGGATCAGGCTGCCTGCCAGTGGCACGCCACGGAAGTTCTGTACCGGCATTTCAGCAGAACGCATGGTTTCGGCCACTTTGCGGTCGATTTCCAGAATCGCAGAGGCCGGATCAGCCAACAAATCGGCCACTGATTCATGAATCTTGCCCATCTGGGCAATCAGTTCGCGCATGTTCTGCGCACCCGCGCCAGAAGCTGCCTGATAGGTCATGGACGTTGCCCATTCGACCATATCGTTCTGGAACAGACCGCCGAGCGCCATCAGCATCAGGCTGACAGTGCAGTTGCCGCCTACGTAGTTCTTGACGCCATGACTCAAGCCATCCTTGATGACATTGAGGTTAACCGGGTCGAGCACGATGATCGCATCGTCCTTCATGCGCAGCGAAGAAGCCGCGTCAATCCAGTACCCTTGCCAGCCAGCCGAACGCAGCTTGGGGAAGATCTCATTGGTGTAGTCGCCACCCTGACAGGTGATGATCACATCCATCTGCCGCAGGTCATCAATGGACTTGGCATCCTTGAGCGCAGGCACATCACGGCCAATATCCGGGCCTTTGCCGCCGATGCTGGATGTGGTGAAAAACACAGGGTCAATCAGTGCAAAGTCGCCTTCCTCACGCATGCGCTGCATGAGCACAGAGCCGACCATGCCGCGCCAGCCAACAATACCTACTCGCTTCATTTTGATTACCTTTGACAGAACCGCCTCCGCTTGGATTTCGCCCTGTCTCCGTCGCCGCGGAGACATAAGCGACGAGGCAGGACTAAACCGTAGTGGTGGTTTTTTTGGTCGTAGTGGTAGTGAACGTAGTAGCGACGGACACGACGCGAGCAGCCCCCTCCGCAGTGCGGATGGTGCGTGCAGCGATCATGTTCGTGTCCAGTCGCATTCCAGTTCCTATCAGAGGGCGGCGATTACCGCATCACCCATTTCACGCGTGCCGACACGCTTGCAGCCATCTTCCCAAATGTCGCCCGTGCGCAAACCCTGGGCCAGCACCTTCTTGACAGCATTTTCAATGCGTACAGCAGCAGCTTCGTTGTTGAAACTATACCGCAACATCATCGCAGCGGAAAGAATCGTCGCCAGGGGGTTGGCAATGCCCTTGCCAGCGATATCCGGGGCCGACCCGTGGCTCGGCTCATACATGCCCTTGTTGTTCTCGTCCAGCGAGGCCGAGGGCAGCATGCCGATGGAACCGGTGAGCATGGAGGCTTCGTCCGAAAGAATGTCGCCAAAGATATTGCCAGTCACCACCACGTCAAATTGCTTGGGCGCACGCACCAGTTGCATGGCAGCGTTATCGACCAGCATGTGCGACAGGGTCACGTCCGGGTACTCGGCAGACAGCTCGATCATCACGTCACGCCACAGCTGAGTGGTTTCCAGCACATTCATCTTGTCGACCGAGCAGACCTTCTTGCCGCGCTTGCGGGCGGCTTCAAAGGCGACACGGCCGATGCGGCGGATTTCGTCTTCGTTGTAGATCATGGTGTTGCGACCCACGCGCTTGCCATCCTCGATGGTGATGCCGCGCGGCTCACCAAAATAGATGTCACCGGTGAGTTCACGCACGATCAGGATGTCCAGCCCGGACACCACTTCCGGCTTGAGCGAGGAGGCATTGGCCAGTTCCGGGTACAGAATGGCCGGACGCAGGTTGGCGAACAGGTTCAGATCCTTGCGGATGCCCAGCAGACCACGCTCGGGACGTTGCGGGCGGGGCAACACGTCCCACTTCGGGCCACCCACGGCGCCAAGCAGCACTGCGTCAGCAGCGCGGGCCAGTTTCTGCGTTGCTTCCGGATAGGGGGAGCCGGTGGCATCTACCGCACAGCCGCCAAGCTGAGCGTATTCCAGCTCCAGCTTTACACCGTCGCTTCTCAGCGCTTCGAGTAC
Organism: Uliginosibacterium gangwonense DSM 18521; assembly: GCF_000373965.1. GTDB lineage: Bacteria > Pseudomonadota > Gammaproteobacteria > Burkholderiales > Rhodocyclaceae > Uliginosibacterium > Uliginosibacterium gangwonense. Next base: position 90,820 of record NZ_KB892838.1, read on the forward strand.
ACGCACCGCTTCAGCGATGATCTCAACACCAATCCCGTCACCGGGCAGAACACAGATCTTCATCAATCAGTCCCATGCAAGGTTGTGATTCAACATGATCAGCCTGTTTTGGCTGATGCCAGCGAATTTTGGATTATAACGCCGATTCCCAGCCCCGCGCCCGCACTTGCTCGCCGATGCACAAATCATGCATTGGCGCTGGCACGCGGCCGGGCAATCTGCCAATACACAATGCCTGCGAGTAAAGCCAGAGCAGAGCTGAAGGAAAAGCTCCAGCCCGCGCCAATCCGATCCCACATCGCGCCGCTGAGTGCTGAGCCAATGATTCCGCCCAAACCCGAGCAGATGCTGCCGTAAAACGCCTGCCCCTGCCCCTGATGCTGCTCGCCAAAGCGGCGATGCACCACGCTGATGGCCGATACATGGCAAGCGCCAAAAGTAATGCCGTGCATGCATTGTGCAAGTGCCATCACCAAAGGCCACTCAGTACACCAGCCGATCACCAGAAACCGCACAATGGCGCAGATAAACGCGAACGAAAAAATCCAGTGCACCGGGAAACGAGCCAACAGGCGTGGGCTCATCATCATCACGATGATTTCAACAATCACGCCCAGTGTCCACATCACACCTATCACGGATTTACTGTAGCCTGCGGCGGCAAGGTGGATGGAGTAGAACACGTTGAGCGTGCCATGTGCCGCTGTCATCAGCATACAAGCGGCAAACACACCCATCACCTCTCTTTGCCGCAGAATCGCCAACACACCCCCAGCATGCGCCTCACGGCGAGAGGATGTGATTTTGATCTCGGGGAGCATCCATGCAAAAAATAGGGAGATCACCAAGAGGCCCATCGTGCCCCAGTACACAGAATTGATGCTGGCGCGCTCCAGCCACCAGCCCATGCCCAGCACCAGCACAATGAAGCCAAATGAGCCCCAGGCACGCACCCCGCCATAGCGCCAGGGCTCGTCACGCAGGTGTGCAAGCGTCAGCGCCTCGGTGATCGGTTGTTGGCAAGACCAGAAGAAACCCGCCAGCCCGAGCGCCAACGCCATGGCAGGCAGGCTGTGCGAAGGCATCACCAGGGCATAGCCCAGCAGTGTCATACAGGCGGATATTTTCACCACCTGTAAACGCTTGCCGGTACGGTCAGCCACCCAGCCGCTGACGTTGGGCGCAAAGACCCGGGTGAACTGGTAGATGGAGGTCAGCAAACCAATTTGTGCAGCACCAAAGCCACGGTGCTGCAAAAACAGGCTGAAGTAAGGGGTGTGTATGCCAAAAAAAGCGTAATAGAAAAAATAGAATGCTATCAGCCGACTATAAGGAGACATGTCTGAACCCACCGCCGATCATATTCAATCACGCGGGCTGGGAATCTCCTGCTCAGCATTGGGTGCCAAGCCGGCAATTGCGGGCACCTGCACCTTCACATCGGCGCATTGCGCACGGTGGCGCAAGGCATGCTCGACCAGCACCAGCGCCAGCATCGCCTCGGCAATCGGGGTGGCGCGGATACCCACACAGGGGTCATGCCGCCCAGTGGTCATCATCAGGATAGGGTTACCTGCCCGGTCAATCGAGCGACGCTCTTGTGGGATGGAGGAAGTCGGTTTGATGGCCACAGACACCCGCAGGTCTTGCCCGGTGGAAATGCCACCCAGCACCCCGCCTGCGTGATTGGACAAAAAGCCTTCCGGCGACAGTTCGTCGCCATGCACAGTGCCACGCTGGGCGACACAGCCAAAGCCATCGCCAATTTCCACGCCCTTGACGGCGTTGATGCCCATCATCGCGTAAGCAATATCCGCATCCAGCCGATCAAATACCGGCTCACCCCAACCAGCAGGCACACCACTGGCGACCACCTCAATGCGGGCGCCAATGGAATCCCGCTCGGCGCGAATCTGGTCCATGTAGGCTTCCAGTTGCGGCACGATCTGCGCATTCGGGGCAAAAAAAGCGTTCTGCCCCACCTCATCCCAGCTCAGGAAGGGGATCTTGATCTCGCCCAACTGGCTCATGTACCCACGGATCACGATGCCATAGCGCTCACGCAACCACTTTTTGGCGACTGCGCCAGCCGCCACCCGGACAGCGGTCTCGCGGGCGGAAGAACGGCCCCCGCCGCGATAATCACGCACGCCGTATTTGTGTTCATAGGCGTAATCAGCATGGCCAGGGCGGAAGGTGTTCGCAATCTTGGAGTAATCACCGCTGCGCTGATCCTGATTGCGGATCAGCAGGGCAATCGGGGTTCCGGTGGTTTTACCCTCAAACACACCAGAGAGAATCTCGACCGTATCGGGCTCTTTGCGCTGGGTCACGTGGCGGGAAGTACCGGGCCTGCGGCGATCCAGTTCCAGCTGGATGTCTGCCTCAGTCAGCGCCAGCCCCGGTGGGCAGCCATCAACAACGCAGCCAATGGCAGGGCCATGCGACTCACCGAAAGAAGTCACGGAAAAAAGAGAGCCGAAAATACTTCCAGACATCGAGACCACCGCCAGCGCAAGATTGTTAGGCCTTGAATTCTAACATGTTCCGGCAACGCACTTGAGGGATAGCCATCCAAGCCCCGGCAGCGTGCGATAATTCACGGATTATCAGGTAGCCCCGATCATGAATAAAACCTACGAAGTCCGCCCCGAGCAATCTGTTGAGCTGCTCAAAGAACTGCACATCCTGACCCGCGACGGCAAGATGAATCAGGACAGCCGCCGCAAGCTCAAGCAGGTCTATCACCTGTTCCAGTTTATCGAGCCCCTGCTCCAAGCCGTGGCCGAGGATCACCCGGATATCAGCCTTGTTGACCATGGCGCGGGCAAATCCTATCTGGGGTTCATCCTCTATGACCTGTTTTTCAAACTGGTGGCACGCCAAGGACACATCTGGGGGATCGAAACCAGGGAGGAACTCGTCACCCGTTCACGCGAATTGGCCACGCGGCTGGGCTTTGACGGCATGAGCTTTTTGAATCTTTCGGTTGCAGACTCAATCGAATCCCAAGCGCTTCCGCCACAAATCGACATCGTCACGGCGCTACACGCTTGCAACACTGCCACAGACGATGCCATCCGCTTTGCACTTGCACGCAAGGCTCACTTCATTGTGCTCGTTCCATGCTGCCAGGCAGAAGTTGCTGCCGAATTGCGCAAGACCAAAGGTGCTGCCGTGGGTAAATCGGCGCTCGCCGAACTCTGGCGCCACCCCATTCATACCCGCGAATTTGGCAGCCACCTCACCAACGTACTGCGTTGCCTGCAACTCGAAGCACACGGCTATCAGGTCACTGTGACTGAATTGGTCGGCTGGGAACACTCGATGAAAAACGAACTCATCATCGCCAGCTACAAGAATCAGCCACGCGCCCAGGCGGCCAAGCGCCTGGAAACGCTGCTGATAGAAACGGGGCTGGAAGCGCTGGCCGAGCGCTTCTTTACGAACAAGCCAACAATTGCAGATTAGCCTGCGGTACTGCGCCGTACCACCAAAGTATGGCGCAGCAGCTCGTTGTCATCCTCGTTGCTACGCTCAGGCACCGTGCCAAATCCCCTCTCCACCATCCCAACCAGCTTTCTGACCGCATTGCAGCCAAGCTGGCGGGCATCCTGCTCCAACGTAGTCAGGGGTGGGAAAAAGAAAGCGCTTTCTGGAAGATTGTCGACACCAATGACGGCAACATCTTCAGGGATACGAATCCCCTGCTCATGTGCCTTGAGCATCGCCCCCAACGCTACCTGATCATTACAGGCAAACAAGGCATCCATACCCGGATAATTCTCCAGCAACTGGCTAAACGCCTCATACCCTGCAGCGGCCTGCCAACTCTGGGCGATCACGCAAGCCTCCTGGGGAGCTGGCATTTTCGCCTGTAGCAATGCGTCCCCCCAAGCCCGCCTCCGGCTTTCTGCCGACCACCAGCCATCAGGGCCAGAGATGTGGGCAATCCGTTGCCGCCCGAGGCTCAAAAGGTGCTCAGTGGCAATCTTGCCCGCGTAGTAGTGGTCGAAACTCACGGTTTTGATCGTCGCACGCGGGCGCACATTCAAAAACAGCAAAGGGATCTTCAATTCCAGCATCCCGGCCTGCTCCAGCCAAGCGTAGCTACGATCCACTTCAGGGATGGTCCACAAAATCCCTTCGCATTGCAGATCCTGCAGCGCCAGCAGAACCTGGCGAACCGAATCTATATCGCCGGATTCCAGCTCTTTCATGATCAGGGCATAGCCCATTTCATCTGCCGTTGTGGCAGCCCCGGAGTAAGACCGCGTACTGACGTAATTGCGGTTACGCCCCACGATGCCCAGGGTAAAGCTGCGCCCACGCGAGAGCTGGCGTGCTGCCATGTTGGGACGGAAATCCAGTTCATCAATGGCCGCCTGAACACGCTGACGTGTTTCAGGTAGCACCTTGTCGCTCCCGTTCACCACTCTTGAGACGGTTTGCTTGGACACCCCGGCCAATAACGCCACGTCGGAAATGGTTGCACGTCGATTCAAAAAACACCTCCACCTGTGCGCGCAAATCGGCACATACAATGAGATCTGCGCGGATATAAATAATTTTTAAGTATGTACGGTCATGCCACTACAAAACAACCTGCCATACCCAAAAAGCACTCGTTTATAGGTAAATATCGGTAACATCTCAATGCAAAACGGGGCTAGTCACTCAAACCAGCCCCGTTGAACAATCCGCCCCTGGATGGGGGAAGTGTCGACTAGCGATGATGCCAGTAAGGACCACCGCCCCAATAGCGATGAAAACCCCACCCTATACCAAAGTACACTGGCGGTTCGATGTAGACGGGGGCGGGACGATAAACAACCACAGGATCATCCTGCACGATTGTCACGGTTTGGCTGGGTCTGACCACGGTGGTCTGCGTTTCGGGCACAGAGGCGCCTTCCACACTGACCCGGACCGGTACCCATTCACCAGGATCGTTTGCCATGCGTGTGGTATAACGCTGCCCCGCGTATTCATAGGTCACGTCATAACCCACTGCGCGCTGCTCGCTGCTGTTGGTCACTTCGCAGCGACGCACTGTTTGCACATCCGAACGGGCATCATCCACACTGCTGCCAGCGGTTGCCCCCAGCACGGCTCCTGCGGCAGTCGCCGCAACGTTGCCGCTGCCACGGCCAAAAGAGTTGCCCAGTAGCGCACCAAATATTCCGCCAATGACAGCACCACCGTGCCCATTCGGCTGGCGCACCACGGTTTCCTCTGTCCAGCAACTCCGTTGGGGCGATGTAACCTGCGCCACAACCGGCACACTGGAAATCACATGTCCATACTCCGCTGCCTGTGCACTGATGGCCGAAACAGCAAGTGCACAACCCAGGATCAGGTATTTCATGCTAAGCCTCACTTTCGGGTCAACCCGGTTATTGATCTGCTGGAACCGTTCCCCGTCGACTCATTTAGAGTCTAGCTTCAAACAACTTGGATGTTTAGAGTATTAACGCATGAGTACGTTCGCAGGAGCACACACCCGCATCACGAAAGATTGTTTCAAACCGTAACGGCCTTTGCCGCAGCTGGTTTGGGCGCTGTATTGATCACGGCAACAGCGCCTAATATCAACATGGCGGCCAGGGCTTCTGACCAGCCAGGGCGCTCGCCAAGAAAAACAGCACCCGAGGCCACGCCCACCAACGGAGTCAGCAGCGAGGATAGTGACGACACAGAGACGGGCACCAGCATTACTAGGCGATTCCAAGCCCAATTGCATAACATGAAGGTCACGCCAGCGCTGAACAACACAGCGAACAGAGCACTTGCGCTTGGCATATGAGAAGGTATTCCATCTACAATCACCGCAGCAGGCAACAGCGGTAAGCCCCCAAGTAAAAGCATCCAGGCAGTCATCACGCCCGCATCCAGGGGCAAAGACCAGCGTTTCATCATCACCACTCCACAGGCCCACACCAGCGCAGCGGCGAGCATCAAAATCACCCCGATTGGCGCATGTACCAGATCCAGCGCCTCGCGTCCGAGCAGAACAGCCACCCCGCAGCACCCCAACAACAGCGCCACAGCGCGCCGCACACTCATCATGTCATGCAGCATCCAGATGGACAGCGGTACACACCACAGTGGCATTGTGTAAGCCAGCAAGGCTGCCTTGCCCGAAGGGAGGTAAAGCACCCCGTAGGTGGAGAGCACATTCCAGATCAGAATATTGAAAAGCGCGAGCACCGATAGGCGCAACCAGTGCTTCCTGGGTACAACGAGAGACACACCCTGCAAGCGGGTCAAGAGCATGAGGCAAGCGCCCCCCATGACCGCCGATACCCCCCGGATAGTTAGGGGAGGAATTTCGTAAACAGCATGCTTGATGACTGTCCAGCTCACCCCCCAGCCCAGTACAACAATCATCAACAGGAAAAGCCCAGCCCGAGGCATGGATTGACGAGAAATCATGAGAACGATCACATCCAAAAACAGCAAAGTGCGCAGTGTAGCGCGAAGTCGCCACACGGCTGGGGAAAACCACACAGCAGCCAATTGGGCATGCAGGAATATCCTTATTTGTTGCCCAAATGCAGTACTACCATACTAGACGTCAGGATTTGCTGTTGCTGTATCAGTGCCCGCCAACACCCAATCAACTATTTCCAAAGAGGTATAGGCCACATTGCATCAGGTTCCTCCTTGTTTTGATCAAAACCACCTAGATATATGACAAAAGAAATTCTGCTTCGGAGCCTGCCATGAAACGAATTGTTCTTCTTGCCTTCTGGCTTCTTGCCACCCTGGTCGCCTGCTCACAAGGCAGCAGCCAATCAATCGGGGGCACCTATCTGCACAAGGGGAATTCCGAAACGATTGAACTGAATGCAGATGGGAGCTGCGTGCTGCATCAGGATGGTCGTGAATATCGCGGTACATTCCAAAAGCAGGACAACACCCTGCAGCTTGAACTTGGCATCAGCATGTCCCTCAAGTTCAACATCCAGGACAATGAATTAATTGATGAAAAAGGCGAACACTGGGCCCGAAAACCCTGACGGTCGCGCTTTTGAATAGCCAGCCTGGAGCGGTTTCTATAGAGTAGGCGCAGTCAGACAGGTGTCTGGCTGCATGCCTATCCATCATCATTTGATGATGGCACCGCCAAGGAATTCTGCCATGCCTTTGCAGCTTGATGAGCGCGGTACCGCACCGCAATGGACCACCCTGCAGGTCGCCAATCTGAACCTGCTCAACTTTGCCGCCCCAGGGCATGCGTTCTATGCCAATGACAAACCTTATGAGGCCGCAGAGTACGCCCATAAAGTGACCTGGGTCGGGGAGCAACTCAAGCGGCTGAATGCAGATATTGCCTGCTTTGAAGAAATCTGGGACGAATCTGCGCTTTTTGATGCTGTCAGTGCCTCTGGGCTGCATTATGCCCATGTGACCGTTCCTGGCGCAGAGCAAGGCGCCCATGGCACGCCCCGCGTAGGATTGGCTACACGACTGAAACTGCTGTCCTGCAAATCGCTCACCACTTTCCCCGCTGGTATGGGTGTGGAGATTCCAGAAATCGGCCTGATCGAGCAGTATGAGCGTCCTGTGCTCCACGCCACGCTGCAAACCCGCAAAGGCACCGAGGTTCACATACTGGTCGTGCACCTGAAATCCAAGCGGCCTAAATTCCTGATTGATGCCCAAGGCAATGCACTTGAAGATCGTAACGATCCACGCGTTGCCGCACGTGCAGCACTACGCTCTCTGATCATGCGGGGCGCCGAGAGTGCCGCATTGCGTGTCAAGGTGTATGAGTTGCTCAAAGGCTCGCCGACACCGCTGATCCTGGCGGGAGACCTGAACGACGAGCCTGAATCTGTAACCTCCCAGATCATCGCTGCCACCTCGATCGTCGCCTTTGACCGCAGTGCCCGCGATGTGGCCCTCTGGCATGCACGTGATGTGCAGACGGGGCAGGCCCTCAGTCACGATGTCGGCTATAGCCATATCCACCAGGGCAACCCCGAAGTGCTCGACCAGATCTGGGTCTCGGAAGAATTTGTAGCCGGCAGCCGCTATGCCATGGGAGATGTGCGCCGGGTCGATTATTTTAACGATCACCTCAACGAAGGGCACGACCGCCGCCGTTCGGATCATGGCTTCGTGCGAGCCTTGCTGCGCCTGCGTGAAACAGACGCTGCCCTATTCGCGCGCCCAGAGTAATGGGGTCAGGCCACCGCCACTTGCAGCAAGATCACGCGCTGGTTCTCAGTCAGAGCATCCGTATTGTCGGCCAAGGCCGTATAATCCGCCCCTTGTCCGAAAGCTGCATGCTATGACCACCCTCGAACACGAACTTTCGCGTCGTCGCACCTTTGCGATCATTTCCCACCCTGACGCGGGGAAAACCACGCTGACCGAAAAGCTGCTTTGGTTCGGCGGCGCCATCCAGGTCGCCGGTGAAGTGCGCGCCCGCAAGGCAGCACGTCACGCCACATCTGACTGGATGGAGCTGGAAAAACAACGCGGGATTTCCGTCACCTCATCGGTGATGCAGTTCCCTTACCGCGACGCGATCATCAACCTGCTCGACACTCCGGGGCACGAAGACTTCTCGGAAGATACCTACCGGACACTGACTGCGGTCGACTCCGCCGTGATGGTGATCGACTCGGTCAATGGCGTTGAATCACAGACCATCAAGCTACTCAGCGTCTGTCGCCTGCGCGACACGCCCATTCTGACCTTCATCAACAAGCTCGACCGTGAAGGCCGTGAGCCCATTGAGTTGCTGGACGAAATTGAGTCGGTGCTGGGGATGCAGTGCGCCCCGATGACTTGGCCCATCGGCATGGGCAAACGCTTCCGTGGGGTGTACCACCTCTACAGTGACAAGATTTTCTTCTTCGATCCGCATGCTGAAAAAGGCACCTCGGAAATCATTGAAGGGCTGGTTAACCCACGTCTGGACGAACTGATCGGTGATCAGGCCGAAGAACTTCGCATCGAGGTCGAACTGGTGCGGGGCGCCTCGCATACCTTTGACAAGGACGCCTACCTCACCGGCAAGCAGACCCCCGTGTTCTTTGGCTCCGGGGTGAACAATTTCGGGGTGCAATCGGTGCTGGACGCCATCGTCGATCTCTCCCCCGCTCCGCTGGCCCGCCCTGCGGAAAGCCGTCGAGTGGAGCCCAACGAGGGCAAGTTCTCTGGCTTTGTCTTCAAGATCCAGGCCAACATGGATCCCAAACACCGCGACCGGATTGCATTCTTGCGTGTGTGTTCCGGGCGTTTTGAACGCGGCATGAAGATCAAGCAGGTGTCCCAAGGCAAAACGATGGCCATCAACAACGCCATTACTTTCATGGCGCAAGACCGCAATACCACTGATGAAGCCTGGGCCGGCGACATCATCGGGATTCCCAACCACGGCACGATCCGCCTGGGGGACGCCTTCACGGAAGGGGAAGACCTCAAATTCACCGGCATTCCCTCTTTTGCCCCGGAGCTTTTCCGCCGCGCCCAGATCAAGAATCCGCTGAAGATGAAGCAGTTGCAAAAAGGGCTGCAACAGCTTGCGGAAGAAGGCGCGACCCAACTCTTCAAACCCTTGGCTGGGAACGATCTGATTCTGGGGGCAGTCGGGATGCTGCAGTTTGACGTGGTAACCCACCGCCTGGAAAACGAGTACGGCGTCGAAGTCGTCTTTGAACACTGTACCTGGGTGACTGCACGCTGGTTACGCGGCAAGGATGAAGACATCAAGGCCTTGCTCGACAAGGCACCTGCCAACATGGCACTGGATGGCTCGGGCGACTATGTCTACCTCGCCCCGAACCGGGTCAATCTACAAATGGCCCAGGAACGCCATCCGAACGTGACCTTCCTGGAAACCCGCGAAATCTACTGATTCTGCGCAGAAAGCGTCGCCGCAGGACCTGCTTGCAAGGGATCGATCCGGGCAGGCAGGTCCACACTGAACGTGGAGCCTTTCCCCACCGCAGAAACCAGATGGATATGCCCATCCATCAGGGTTGTGAGCTTGAGCACCAACGAGAGCCCCAATCCGGTTCCCCCCTTGTCACGCTGGGTTTTCCCCCCTACCCCGCCAAACTTCTCAAATACAGCTTTTTGATCCTGCGGAGCAATCCCGCAGCCGGTATCTGTTACAGCAAAACACACCCGCTGATCATCCCCACTGACTTTCAGGCGGACATAGCCAGCCTCGGTGAACTTGATCGCGTTGTTGATGAGGTTGTTGAGGATCTGGCGCAGTCGCAGGCTATCCAGAATCAGGGTTTCCGGCACACGTTCATCCAGCATCAGATCCAGTGTCACACCCTTTGAGTGGGCGTGTGTCTGGTGGGCATGCAGCACATCCATCAGGAAAGTAGCCAATGGGAAGGGCTCTACGTGCAGCACCATCTTGCCAGACTCCACCTTGACCATATCCAGCAGATCATTCACCACCCCTAATAGGTGCTTGCCGGAATTCTTGATCGTGACAACGTGCTCAAGTTGCGTCGGGTCGGAGAGGTCCATCTCCAGCAATTCGGCAAAACCCAGAATCCCATTCAACGGGGTGCGCAGTTCGTGCGACACGGTTGCCAGAAATTCCGTCTTGATCTGGTTGGCTTCCTCTGCCTTGGCACGTGCGTCCTTCAGGCGTCGGAAGGAATCTTCCACGCTGTTGGCCATGCGGTTGAGCGCCTGGGCAAGCTGCCCCATTTCATCCAGCGAGCGAACCTGGAAGCGTTGAGTCAGGTCCCCCGCCTCAAAACGGCTGATTCCCTGAACCAGCTCTGCAATGTGACGCACCAAAAAGCCTGCCACCCAGACGGCAATACCAATCACCAATACCACCATCAGCAAGGTTGCCCCTGCCAATGACCTTGTCATCTCCCGCATGGATTGATCCACCATATCGAGCAAGCCCTGGCGATCTCTACGGAAGGCTTGGTCCTTCTCCTGGATCGTCTGGTTGATCTGCCGCGCAGACTCTGTTGCCGCGTGGTGGAAGTCCTCGACATTCGCGCCAATGGTCACAAACCCAAACCCCTGTGGCGAGTTGGCATACTGACCCGTGTTGTACGGAATGGCCGCCGCCGTGGTGAGTTTGTGCAAACCGCTGAAGAAGATTTCGAACGAGCCCGAACCGCCCTTCTCCGTCAATTGATTCCAACCGGCACATTGCGGCGAAAAATTCAAATACCGGCAATCCAGGCCAATCGTGCCTGCCACCAACATTTGAGGGGCCGCCTGACGCTGTAACGATTGTCCGGCAAACGGCTTGAGCTGGCGCGAAAACTCGCGCCAGGGCTTTTTGGACGCCTGCCAGCTTGCGTAGGTTTGCTGGTCCAGCCAGGGGGCGACCTCCTCGCCCGTGGCCGGGTCGTAGCCGGGGATCATGTAATCGCGCGGATGTGCAATTGCGCGGCTGTTGTGATCCCAGATGAACGCGTAGTTGCCTGATGTGGCATCAATGATTGAAGCATAACGCTCGCTGGTGGGCCTGATGCGGTCGGTAAACTGGCGGATATGGTCATGATCCAGGGCCAGGGTCACATACCCGATGATCTTCCCGGCGCGTACAACCGGCGTCCCCCAGCGGACGATACCCCTGAAACGCTTCCCAACCGGATTCTCGGTCCCCGCATAGGCAGACTTCTCAGGTTCGTACGCAATATGCGCTTTTTTTGCGGCCTCTGGTGTGTACGGGCCTACCACATGGCTGCCCACGTAGGCCCCCATCACGTCGGACACATAGATCTGCCCAGGTTTGAGGCGTTGTAGTTCCGGCCAATAATGCTCTGCCTTCACAAAGGTGTTCTGCCGCACAGTCACATCGCGCAAACCTGGCTGCATGAGATCGCCATGCGTTACCTTGACCCGTTCCATGCCATGCAGATCAATGAAGGTAATCTCAACATACAGGGGCTGAAGCGACATCTCCCCCAGATATTCCGGTGGCCGGGCGTGGAAGGCCTTGGCGTTATCGGGCAAAGCCTGCTTGGGGTCTGCCGCCAAGGCTCTATCCGCCACCTTGGGCTTGACCGCTTCCCAATGCCGACCATCGGCGGCAAGTTTCCAGGCCCCGTGCATATACTGGGGGCGCACCCGATTGGCAATGAAATTGCGGAAGCTTGTTTCCGTGGGCTCCAGTTGGGCGGCAAGCAAAACATCCGCATCCCGCTCGTACAAAAAGTTGGCAATGGCCCGTGCAGTATCTGTCGTCAGCCGCTCGATGGATTCGCGCGAACGATCATCCAATGCCTGGATCGCATCTCCGGTGACCTTGTCCCCCACCTGGCGGATCGTGCCGACCATGTTGTCAGCCATGCCTGCAGCGCGCACGCCCAATTTGCTGCCCAGGTGGCTAGCCACCGACCATGCCATCCAAGCCAGCAATACCAAAGGCACCACCTTGATGACAACAAAGATCAGGATCAGTTTGGCACGCAGGCCCAAGGTGCGAAAACTCATCAAACTCCCATGCCTCAGTATGTTGAGGTGCTATTGTTGTTGAACTCTAGGTGTTCCACGCATTCAACGTGGCACAATAATCTCGACTACCGCGCCCCCATCCCGGTGGTTACGCGCCTTGATCTGCCCGCCATGCTGCAACACTATCTCCCGGGCGATGGCCAACCCCAGGCCTACGCCACCGGCACCCGTCTTGGTGCGACTACTCTGCATGAATTTGTCGAAAATCAGCTCTTCCTCACCACTTGGAATCCCCGGACCTTGATCTTTGATTGCCAGACGCAAGGCTGGACGCATGGCCTTGGCATCCCCAGGCAAAAACGCTTCATCCAGCATCACTTCCAGCACACCACCCTTGGGCGAATACTTGATCGCATTGGAATACACGTTCAGCACCACCCGCAAGAAGCGTTCCGCCTCCACGCAGGCGTGGGTATCCAGGGTGGATACCCTGTGCTCCAGCCTAAGCTGTTTTGCTTCGATCAGGATACCAAGTTCGCTCTCAACCCGCGACACCAAACCCACGACATCACAAGGTATGGCCTGAGGACGAGAGGGCGCGGCCTCCAGCCTGGCAATGTCCAACAGATCCATCACCAGACTGCTCAGACGAGTGCTGCTCTGATGAATGCGCTCAAAATAATTCTTGAGTTTTTCAAGGCCCGCCGTATCGATGCGCTCCATGCCCAAACAGGCATAGGAAATAATTGCGTGCAAGGGCGTTCTGAATTCATGCGACATATTCGCTAGAAACTCACTTTTGAGCGCATTGGCGCGCTCGGCAATTTCCTTGGCGTGGATCACATCAGCAGTCTGGGCCGCCACCAGTTCCGAGAGATGATCGCGGTGGCGACGCACCTCAGCCTCGGAACACCGCAATGAGATGTGCGCGGCTTTCAGCTCCTCAATCAAGGCCTGCTGGCGGGCCTGCTCTTGCTCCAGTTCGAACTTTGCCTGTTGCAAGGCACGGTTAACCTTCTCATTCTCTGCCAATGCCGTGCGTAACTCGGCAGTGCGCTTATGCACTTGTTCTTCAAGCATCACCGTGGTCTGAAACAGGTTGAAATCAGACCCCTGCAGGCTGGTACTACGCTCGGCCCTATCTATCAGCACCCGCACCACCTTACCCAGACGCACGCACTCGGCCTTGAGCCGATTCAGTTCTTCTGTCTCCACGGGTTCAAGCGGTTCTATCACACACCTTCTCCGCAAGCGATCCAATTGCAACCCCTGTCAAAGTCTGATTGATGTGCACGCCCCGATATTGTTCACCGAAGGTACATAACCCCGCCACCGAGTTATCCCGGTACAGTTTCTGGATCACGTCTGCAAAAGGATGGCGCTCCACCTCCAGGCGACGCAGCACACACTCGCAGCCCAGTATCAGCAGCGGCGCCCCAATTCTTTCACGAATCTGCCCAAAACACTGCGTCAGGTTCTCAACCATATCCGCACCATGGGCAACGCGTAGTACAACCCCTTCCTCAATGGCGCAGAAAAATTTCAGGCTTTTGTCGGGCAGCACTCGTTGGATGGATCGTACATAATGGTTGTTACCGATGTTGACTACGACGGGCCTGTCGGCAAACAGGCTGGCGCAGACATCCCCCGCGCTGACACCAACACAGCGGGCATATTCTTCAACAGCAGGCAGGCCATTGAACTCCCGCACGATTCGATGCTTTTCATCCGCTTCGGTCACAACCAGGCGCTCTTCACCAGGGATGAAATGTTGGGTCATGAAAATCTCGAATGGCAACGCTGTCGCAACTGCCAGCACAGCCACGGTATCGCGGCAAAACGCCCCCTCCACAAACACCATGGCGCGTTCAAAATGCAAATTATCACCCACTGAGCCGCCCACTAAGGGAATGGGGCCCAATGCCCCCTGGATCAGACGAGTCACCACTTCCTCGCGCACCGACAGCCCGTCGATCAACTGGAAGGCAAATGTGTTGCTCACATTGACAGGCGCCACCTGCTTTTCCAATTGCTGGCGCAGGCTATTCACCATTTGTTGCGCCTGGGCCGTGCTAAAGTCTTGCAAACCTTCCATATGGGCGCTCGCCACCTTGCAGGTCTGCACAGGGAATCCGATGCCCACCAGCGATTGCGTTTGCCCATAGGCCAAGGGCCCCAGGCTGCCCGCCGAAGTCCCCCCTAACACGGAAATGCCCTTGAAGCGCTGATTGATCTCCGCGGCTAAAGTGTCCAGATCGTAAGCGCTGGAGCAAAAGAACAGCAGCAAAGCCAGGTCGGTGCCAGCAAAGCCCTCATGAATTTCACGCACCGCCTCGCGCGCATCGGGCGAGCAGGACTGAACGGTACGAAAAGCCTGCATGGGTGTTGTCTCCTCTGTTTTCCTGTTTATACCTTGAGTCCTGAATCAGGCGGATGCCTGACACACACATCCAACACCGCTCGGCAAAGAATTCGGCGGAACTCCCGCCCCCGGCTATAATGATGAGTTTTCCGGAATTCAAGGGACTGTCACCATGGAAGCAGAACGCCTTAACGCGATCACCAACAAGATGTCTGAACTCAAGGATAGAGTCCAAGACCTTCGGAGGTATCTTTGACTACGACAACAAAGCAGAAAAGTTGATCGAAGTCAGTAAGCAGCTCGAAGACCCCAGCGTCTGGAACGACCAGAAACGCGCCCTTGAGTTGGGCCGCGAGAAAAAAGAGCTGGAAGGCGTGGTACTCACTCTGGAAGGCATCGGGCAAAAACTGGCTGACTGTACAGAATTGTTTGAACTGGCCAGCCTCGAAGACGATGAGGACACGTTTGTGGCCGTTGAGGCCGATGTAGCCGATGCGGACGCCCGTATTGCCCAGCTTGAATTCCGCCGCATGTTCAACAATCCGATGGACCCCCAGCCTGCGTTCATCGAAATCCAGTCTGGTGCGGGTGGAACAGAAGCCCAGGATTGGGCCAGCATGCTCGAACGCATGTACCTGCGCTATTGCGAGCGCAAAGGCTTTCAGGTTGAGCTGATGGAAGAGTCCGAAGGGGACGTGGCCGGCATCAAGAGCTGCACGATCAAGATCACGGGCGAATACGCCTACGGTTACCTGCGCACCGAAACGGGTGTGCATCGTCTGGTACGCAAGAGCCCGTTTGACTCCAATGCACGGCGTCACACGAGCTTCGTATCGGTGTTTGTATTCCCGGAAGTGGACGACTCCATCGAAATCGATGTCAATCCCGCAGATGTGCGTACCGATACTTATCGCGCCTCCGGTGCGGGGGGCCAGCACATCAACAAAACCGACTCCGCCGTGCGTTTGACTCACGTTCCCACCGGTATTGTTGTGCAGTGCCAAAACGACCGCTCGCAACACCGCAACCGCGACGAAGCCTGGAAGATGCTGCGCGCCCGCCTGTATGAGCTGGAACTGCGCAAACGTCAGGCTGAGCAGCAGAAACTTGAAGACGCCAAGAGCGATATCGGCTGGGGCCATCAGATTCGTTCCTACGTGCTTGACCAGAGCCGCATCAAGGATCTGCGTACCAACCACGAAGTCGGCAATACCCAGGGCGTGCTTGATGGCGACCTGGACGACTTCATCGAAGCCAGCCTCAAGCAAGGCGTGTAATCACTCGTCCGCACCGGAGAAGTCTGTACGCAATGAGCCGATTGTTGATCTGTCTGGGTTTCGCCATGCTGCTGGGCGGCATGGCGCATGCTGCAGAACCTGCGGCGGGCAAGGCCACAACGCCCTCTGCCCCACGCTCGGCGGATGCCGAACGCATTTTTGAGGAATCCCGCCCACGGCTGCTGCAAATCCGCACGCTCACGCGTTCGGGAGGGTCGCAGTACGTGATCGGCTCAGGCTTCCTGGTTGGCAGCGATCTGGCAGTGAGCAATTTCCATGTCGTATCGGAATGGATCAGCGCCAGTACGCGCTATCAGCTTGAATGGGTCAGCACCGATAATCAGCACGGCCCTGCGGAAGTACTGGCGATTGACCTTGCGCACGACCTTTCCGTTATCCGCCTCAAGGGCGCAATACCCGCTCATACGCCTTACGCGCTGGCAGCGGACGAGCCGCGCCGGGGAGAACGGGTATTCTCGCTAGGACGACCGCTTGACTTGGGGTTCAACATCGTTGAAGGAACTCACAACGGTTTGGTGGAAGGAGACTTCCGCGAGCAATACCACTTCTCCGGCGCCATCAACGCAGGCATGAGTGGTGGCCCGGCAGTCAATCAGGCAGGCGAAGTGTTTGGCATCAATGTCGCCCGCAATCTGCGCGGGGATCTGATCAGCTATCTGGTGCCTGCACATTTTGCCCGCACACTGCTGGAAAACATCCCCAAAACGGCGCCAAGCGCAGATGCACTGCGTAATGCGATGAACCAGCAACTGGCAGCCCGCCAGAAACTGCTGCTCGGCAAACTGTTTGCCCAAGCCTTGCCCACCCGCAAACTAGGCCCGTTCAGCATCAATGCAGAAACGCCGCCTTTGCTCAAATGCTGGTCGCAAGCCGATGCACAAAAAGCAACACGGCCTTACGCCCGTGACAGCATGAACTGTGAAGTCGACGCCGACCTGTTCCTGGGCAACAACCTGAGCGCAGGCAGCGTCAGCATTGAGCATGTCCGGGTTCACAGCAACGCCCTGTCGCGTCTGCGTTTCGCAACGCTGGCAAGCAGTCTGTACGAACTACCCACCACCTGGATTCCTGCTTCACAAGCGGGGCAGGAACGTTGCGATGACCAGTTTGTGCGCCTGGGTGAGCATAGCTGGCGCGTAGGCCGCTGTTTACGGGCCTTGCGCCGTTTTGACAAACTCTATCAGTTGCGTCTGGTCGCGGTCTCGATGGACCGACGCGAACCCGATGCCCAAGGCGAACGCCAGGCCCTGTCCTCACGCCTGAGCGTTACCAGCGCCAGCTTTGAAGACGCCAGCCTTGCCACACGCCGCTTCCTGGAGGCATTGCGATGACAGAAGGCTACATCATCGAATTTGCCAGCCGGGCGGGAGAATTCCTGTTCCGCCAGTCCCTGGGGGAACTACCTGCAACAGTAGGAAGGGCACTCAACAACGACTTCATCGTTGATGACCCCTATGTAGCGGCCCAGCACCTACGCCTGGAAATCGCCCCGGAGGCTGACGGTGCCATCCTGGTCACAGATCTGGGTAGCCGCAACGGCCTGCAGAAAGATGGCAAGCGTGTAGCCCAGATACGTCTGTGCTGTGGCGAGACAATCAGCTTCGGCCACACCACCTTGCGTCTGCGCCACGTTCAGGAACAGGTTGCGCCAGAGCGGATCGATCTGTTCGCTTCGCGCATGTTCTCGCAGCCAGTAGCCATCCTGCTGTTCACCCTGTCGGTGGCAACCGCGCTGGCCGACGTCCCCTTCTCCCATCTAGAGGCGATCTCCGCCACAATCTGGCTGGGTGGGGCACTCGGCTTTGGCGCATTACTGCTGGGGTGGGCAGCTTTCTGGTCGATATTGGGGCGGATTTTTGCCGGACGGGCGCAATTCATCGCCCATCTGGCGATTGCTGGATGGAGCTACCTGAGCATCTATTGGGGCAGCCTGTTGTGTACCCTTGCTGCGTTTTCCCTATCATGGGCACTCTTGGCCCAAGGAAGCAAAGTCCTGATGGGGGTCGTCGGTATATGGGCCTTGCATCGCCACCTCTCTCTGGCGCAGATGCGCTGGCCGCGCCTGAACTTCCCTCTGGCGGTAGCATTGCTGGCGCTGCCAACAACTTTCCTGGCGCTGAATACCTGGAAGAGTGAGCATCGCCTGCTCGATACCGATACCTTGGATACCCTCTACGACCCTGCTTTGCGCATCCGGGGAGATCAATCCCTGGACCAGTTCATGAGTGAAATGCCTGCTTTGCGTGAGCGCGCTGATGCACAACGCAAACCGGCAGATGAAGAGGATGATGCATCAGAGGACACAAGTAACGATGAGTGAAACCCAACTGGTTCATGACCATTTCAATCTGGCCAGTTTCCTGATTCCGGAAGTAGCCCTTGATGACGTACCGGCCCTATGGTCGCTGGTGCGCTCACGGGAGTTGATCAACACCTTCATCACCCTGTTCCGGGGCGGTGAGGAAGAGGTATTCATCCGCCTGCATGTGCTGCGTGAGATTGGTGCGCGTGCGGATCAACCTTCCTGGCTACCCGAGGAGCTGCGGCGGCATTTTTCGTATATTGACCCGATCAAGCTCGAAACCGTATTGGGGCGCCTGCGCGGCAACGGCCTGATGGTGTATGGCGAAGCTGGAGCCTACCGCTTCTCGGACGCAGGCCGCAACGCGGTTGCAGCCATGGCCATGCTCCTGCGTTTTGAAGATCACGAAGACGCAGAGTTGGGCTTTCTCACCACACAATTAGCAGGCATGCAGGCCACGGGTACGGTAACACCTGAAGTGCTGCAACACCTGCTGGCCAAACTCAACGCCCTGGCCGCCTCGTTTGAGGACGCCATCGCCTCAGGCTCGGAATTCCGCATTCTGGAAGCCCGTTCGCATCTATCGAGTAATGTGCGCTGGCTGGAAAAAGGGACAACTGTTCTGCGTGGTCTGCTCGTCGAAGAGGAAATCAGCCCGGAAACCAGTCGTATCGCCCATGCAATCGGCTTGGCCCAGAGCCGCTTGGCGCGGGTTGATGCAGCCTTCCAGCGGGCGCTGAACAAAATCGAATCACAACGCGTCACGCTGGGCGCTTCCGGGGTGTCATCTTCGGATGCTGCCGCATGGTTGCGTGGCCTGGACTCCAGACGCATTGCGGCCTTGGCTGAAGGTGCCCTGGGCGCCGGACCACAAACACAATTCCTGGCGGGGGGGCATGAACTGCTGGACCGTGCCGAATCGGCCCTGTCTGAAGAAGTACGACAGATGGAAGCCGACAGCTCACTCCCCAGCGCAGAGCAGGCCCCCGAAAACGAAGTGCCCCCTACTGAGGACTTGAGCCTGCTGGTCAGGCTGGCCGAGCGCCTGGTCGACATCCCCGCCTCAACACCAGCCAGCAAGCTGGTGTTGGGCGGCGGTTTCGGCCCGGCCAGTTATCGCCTCTCCCTGCTTTCTCTTTTGGGCAATGAAGAAGCCCAGGCCGAAGGCCCGGTCGCCAACCTGACCCAGATGCCTTACGACCTGTTGCTTGAAGATTACCTGGTTGAAGTGATGGAAGATGAAATCTCCCACATCTCGGCAGGCAATGTTGTACGTCGTGATACCACGACGATGGAGTCTCAGTCATGAATACCGATATCACCTCTCTGACGGCACGCTTGCTCGCGCACCGCTGGTTGCCACGTTCGGACGCGCAGGTCCGTCGCGCCCTGGTGGACGAAACCTTCCGCGCCGAACTCGAAAGCCGCTTGGCGGCTGTCGGCCTGGAGCTGCTGGACAACCCCTTTGCTGAACACGTCGCCGTGGGGCTACGTAATGAAGTCATTGACGTCGTGTTTGGCGGCCGTGACTATCAGGCCAGCACCATGAACCTCACGCGGGATGAGATTGCGCTGCTGATCGTAATCTGGGCGCTCATCATCCTGCCCAAGCGCGAACGTCAGCTTGGCCGCCGCACCCGTGGGGATGATGGTCAGAACGATATGTTTGGTCAGGATAAGCCCATCGTACACGGTGAAGAAGTCTCGGGCGCCTTCTCCGAAGCATCCTTGCTGGCCGATTTCGGCACACAACTGGGCGGGCGTACCAAGATCCGCAACTTTGCTTTGGGCAAACTCGCCCGTCTTGGCTTCATCGAGCGCCGCAACGGTTTCATCTTTGAAGGCCCGCTACTGGATGTGCTGCTGGACTACCGCATCCTGGCAGACCGTATCATCAACGGCACTCTGGCCGATGTGCTGGCCGCAGCCGGGCGCAACCTGCCTGCCAGTCTGACCGAAGATACCGCCGAGGAAGAGGAAGACCTCGAACTCGGCGAAGAAGAGGAATCTGGCCGCCCATAAGCGGCCATCACCCAACGCAGGACCCAAGATGTTTCACATCCGCGAAATTGAACTCGTACACTGGGATTTCTGGCGCCGCTTCACGCTGCCGCTGGATGCCCAGATCATTACCATCGTTGGCCCGAACGGCTCGGGCAAGACCACCCTGCTGGACGCCATGCGCACCCTGTTTGCCCTGCGCTGCTCAGGCAAACGGGATTTCCGTCGCTATGTGCGCCGCTCCAATACAGGTTTTGCGTGGATTCGCTCAACCGTATCGAATCGCCCTGGCAGCACCGGTAAACGCCCATTCTTCCCCTGCCTAAAAGACAATGTCACCCTGGCCTGTCGTGTCAAGCGCGCAGGCGGGGATTGGACGCGGGAGTATTGTATTGAAGACGGCTTGGTCAGCGTCGAGCAACTGGAAGAAAGCGCCCAGTTCATCGGCCTGCGGGATTATCAGTCCCGCCTCGCCTACGCAGGGCTGACTCCCGCCATTGCCAAGGTACTCTCACTAGAACAGGGCGACACTGACAAACTTTGCGAATACTCCCCGCGCGCCTTGCTCGACCTCGTTTTCGACGTGTTTGGCGACAAGGAAGTGCTGGACAACTATCAGGCCGCGCGCGAAGAGCAAAAAACAGCCCAGCACGAACTGGAAGCCCTCGCCCTTGATCTGGAGCGCCTGAAAGCCCAGGTCGAGGCCAAACGCCTTGAGGCTGACCGCTTCCTGGAGTGGCGCGAGTTGCAGACCGAGGCCTCAACACTTGAGACGGAAGCGGTGCCACGCCTGGAAGTCGCCGAACTGCAAAACGAGATCGGCCAATGGCGCGACAAGCTTCGTCATGTACGCTTGGATGTTGCGGAAGCTGCACAGACGGTTAAGGAATCGGACACCCGCATGGCGGCTCTGGCAGGCGAAAGAACTCAGGCCGAGCAACAACTCAACCAAGCCAATACTCGCCTGAATGATGTCAATACGGCTTGGCTTTCGGCTCGGGATACCTTGCGCGACATCGACAAAAAACTGGCTGAGCGCGACGCACTGCGCGAACGCGTAGCCAAGGAACACGGTGCAGCCGCGCTGGATTCCGAAGATGTGGCCGCTACCGCCTATAACGACTGGCAGGCCGCACGCGCCAAGGTCAAGGAACTGACTTCCCGCTTTGAGGATGTCACCACGCGTCTGCGAGAAGCCCAGGGCAAGACGGGGTCGCCACAGGATCAGGAAGTCCAGCGTTTCCGCACGGCACTGGATGAAGCAAATATCCCGCACCGCCTGCTAGCGGAGATTACCGAAGTCACGGACCCGAGCTGGCAAGGCGCGCTGGAAGCCATTCTGCGCCCCTACCGCTCGCTGATCCTGCTGGAAGACGAAGGCCAGCGCCACGAAGCCTGGGCATTGGGCGAACGCGAAAAATTCCGCCATTTTATCGTCTCCGATCGCACGCCCTGCCCTGAGGCCCAGCCAGATAGTCTGCTTGAGATCGTGCGCTTTGCAGGCGAACCCCCGAAGTGGCTGGCCGAACTGCTCAACCGCATCCGGCGTGTCGACAATGCGCAATCTGCTTCACGACTGCCGCGTGACCAGGATTGGATCACCCGCGAGGGCTACCACCGTGAGCGCCGTGGCGCCCGCCACCTGGGCGTGCCTCATGACTTCTGGTTTGGCGAACTGGCACGCCAAACCCGCCTGGAAGGGCTGCAAAAGGAAGTCTCCGAGCTGGATAAACAGCTGGCCTGGGCACGCAAAAAGCAGGACGAACACGAAGCCGCCATGCAAGGCGCCCGCGAAAAACTGCTCGGTATGCAGGCCGCAGAACTTTTGCTGGCCCGTGCCACAGAATTCGAGGCTGCCTTACAAGACAAACCTACCTTGCAGGAAGCCTTGAGCCGTGCTGAAGCAGATCTGAACGCTGCACGCGGTGAAGTTGACCACTGTAAGGAACGCCTAGCAGGCATCGCAATCGAAGCGGACCGTCGCTCCCGTGACCTGGGCCATGCCAAAGACGTGCTCAAGCGCCTCTCGGCAGAATCCCGCCCGCAGCGTCTGGAACAGGCAGCCCGTCTGCAACGGCTGCGCAACAAGCGCAGGGGTATATCGCGCCAATGGCTGCAAGCGGATGCGCTGGCCGAATTGGCTGAACACTACGGTGGTCTGGCAGGTGCCCGCAACGAACTTTCTCGTCTGAAACGTCGCCTGAACGAAGGTGAATGGCCGCAGGATGAGAGTGTGTTGATCGTCAAAGAAAAGCTTGGCCTGGAGTTAAGCCAGCGCGAAGGTGATTACGGCCAGCGCATGGCCTATTCCGAGCGCACCAAAACCATGGTTGACGACGCTCGCGCCGCCTACATTGCCCGCTTGCGCGCCACCGTGCGCCAATATGGCAAGAACCTGCGCGCATTGGGTGAGCTGGCCGGCGTGGGCGTGGAATGCCCGATTCCGATGCTGGAAAACGACGATGTCACGCTCACCTCTGCTGGCCTGGAAGTCGCTTTTGACTTCGACCAAAAAGGTGCGCAGACCCTCAACGACGGCGAAGCCTCGGGTGGTCAGCAGGTGATGAAATCGCTGATCCTGCTGATTGGTCTGCTCATGGATGATGCCCGCCCTGGTGGTTTTGTGTTCATCGATGAACCCTTTGCCCACTTGGACGTGGCCAATATCGACCGAGTGGGGGCCTTCCTGCGAGCAACGCGGGCACAGTACCTGATCACCACGCCAGTCACCCACAATGCCAATGTATTTCAACCGGCACAACTGACCTTGGTGACGCGGAAAAAGAAGCCTACAGACAGTTGGGCACCTCCCATTGGCGTACTGCGGCGGCAAATCGACTGAAAAACAGTAAAAATCTGCTTCACTCATACATCGGCTACCCCTTGTTATCAGGCGGTAGCCGATTTTTCTTTGTAAAAAAGCTCTACAAGCTGTGCACTTTTCCCCTGTGCCTACCCTTTTGCCAGCAAGCAAACATATATTTCAGGAATAGAATTTCATACGACATCAGCCAAACGGCTATATCGCCGTTTTACGATTTTTCCCGATTGCAGGGTAAAGGTTTGTATACCCGGGGTCGATAAAGTTCCATATTGGTGGCGATCTCATTTTTCAACTCAAGTACAAGCCCTATCAGATGAGAACCGAAGTCGCGCTACTGCGTTTGCTGAAAAAACTCCAATCGCTGGAAGCCTCCCGTGATCGTCTGAGCATTGCCGAATCAGTCGTCGTCGCAACGCTGGAAATTCTGGACGCCCGCTTCGCCCTCCTCCACGGCTTTCGTGCAACGGCCCATGGATACGTGACCGCGCCCCTGGCCTGGGCGGTGGCCGGGGGCGAGTCCGCCACCACGAATCTTGATCACTTTGACGTTGAAGAAACCCATCTGAACGCAGAGCCATTACTGGAAGAATGCGCGCTCGCCCCAGAGGGTTTCGTACAACAAGACACGCCAGACGCCTGCACGCTGGCATTCTCCATCGGCCAGCAAGGCACGCCGGTAGCCATTGTCGAAGTTCACTGTGATGCCCACCCCAATGACGACTTGCGCGATTGCGTGCATGAATTGCTGGGCATCTATGCCGAGCACCTGTGCCTGCTGGATTACGCCGAACTGGATACGCTGACCAAGCTGCATAACCGCAAAACCTTCGACGAGAATTTTGACCGCTTCATCAGCATGGCCGAGAAGGCGGCTTCGCGCCAGGAAGAGGATACCGACGCTTTTGAGCAGACCGAGAATACCGAGCGTTACTGCTGGCTGGGCGTTGCAGACATCGACAAGTTCAAACGCATCAATGACACCTTTGGTCACCTGTTCGGCGATGAAGTCCTGATCCGTGTTGCTGAATTGATGAAGAAGAGTTTTCGCGGCAGCGACAAGCTCTTCCGCTTTGGTGGGGAAGAATTTGTCATCCTGCTCCGTTTTGTGACGGCTGAAAACGCCGAACAGGTTTTCGAGCGCTTCCGCGCAGCCGTTGAAGAACATGAATTTCCGCAAGTAGGGCAGGTCACCTGCTCACTGGGCTATGTGCGCATCAACAGCACCTTGACCCCTGCCGAAATCCTGGGGCGTGCGGACGAAGCGCTCTATTTCTGCAAAAAGAATGGTCGCAACCAGATCGCCCGGTATGAAACCCTGGTCGAACAAAATCTGATCGAACCGCCTTTGGAAGCGCCTTCAAACAGCGATTTGCAGGCAGATATCGACGCCTTGTTCGACTAACCCAGGCCCTGCCCAACCCTTCACACTCCCGGCAACACGGACATCTCTGCCAGAAGCCTGCTATGATTGCGCCCAGACGCCGCGATGGCTTCTGGCTTGATGCACGTAGGGAACACCTTCGGACAAATCCGCTTCAAAAATCTGCTTTCCCATAGGTCTGCGAGCAGGCATAGGGTTCTCTCGCTACACTTCAACGGGATTCACCACACGGCCTCGCGCCGGGCAAGGCTTGCGCTCATGTCGGCCCAGAAACTGTTTCGCTTCCTGTTATGTGCGTTCTTTCTGGCCTTTGGTGCCCTGACGACATCAGCAGCTGACACAGGCAATTCTCCGCCCCTGGGTTCAGTCCGCCTGAGCGAACTTCCTGTCGAGGCGCAATCGACACTTGAGCTGATTCGCCGAGGAGGTCCATTTCCTTACCGGCGCGATGGCGTCACATTTCAGAATCGTGAATTGCGCCTGCCCCGCAGACCTGCAGATTACTACCACGAATACACGGTTCCCACGCCCGGTGCATCAGACCGGGGGCCACGGCGCATCATCCGTGGCGAGCCTGAAGAGTATTACTACACCGCCGACCACTACCGCAGCTTCAGAAGGATTCAGCCATGAGAGCCAATCTACTCGCTCCTGATGCCGCGCAGTTGTTGCGGGATCTTGACCAAGCCAACGTCTACGTAACCGATGATGACACGGCCCGTGCGTTGTTTCACGCCGGCCCTAGCGCTGGCTTCAACGTCTATCGCATCGACCTGAGTCAGGCGCGTACGGAGCAAGAGCTACTGCGGATCATGGGCAAGGCGTTGCACTTCCCGGATTGGTATGGTGGAAACTGGGACGCGTTGGCGGACTCTCTCGCTGATATGTCCTGGAATGAGGCCGATGGCTACCTCATCATTCTGCAGCGTAGCGAGGTCTTGCGAAAGAATTTTCCCGCCGCCCATGCTACCTTTCTCCAACTGCTCAAAGATACCGTCAAAGCCTGGCAGACGCAGAATGTAGCCTTCTGGGTGCTGTTTGTGGGCGACCACCCCGATCTGCCCCATATCGGGGTGAAAACCTGACCCAATAGAGAAAATATTAGAGAGAGAAAGTAATTTGTTTAAAAAGCCAGAATCCGTACTTGTCGTTATCCATACCCTCAATCTGCAGATTTTGCTGATTGAACGCGCCCGCCACCCTGGTTACTGGCAATCCGTTACAGGCAGCCTGGAAGAAGGGGAATCTCCCTTCCAGGCAGCACAGCGTGAGCTGGAAGAGGAAACCGGGCTGATCGCATCTGCCGACTCGCTCTGCGAGTGGAACATCAGCAACCACTTTGAAATCCTGCCGCTGTGGCGGGAGCGCTATGCGCCAGATGTCACGCACAATCTGGAACACGTTTTCAGCTTCTGCATCCCGGATACGGTGCCGGTACGCCTTGCCAGTGCAGAGCATCGTGACCAGTGTTGGCTACCCTGGCAGGAGGCTGCTACACGTTGCTTTTCGTGGACCAACCACGACGCCATCCTCATGCTACCCCATCGTTTGGCAAGCTGACTTCTCGCCAGGACGCCATTCGAACACCGGTTCATACTTGTCCTTGATCTCCTTGCCGCCGAGGCTTATACCTTTAGTAGGGCGCTGTTGTTTTGCGCCCTGTAATGAGGCCTCCCGATGCTTCCGCATAGCGCGGTGTTTCCGGTGTTGGGAGCTTTCGCTCTGACGGGAAGTTCGGGTGTGGCTTCGGAAAGGAGAGGAAAAATGGCCAGCCTGATTACTCGTGATCCGCTTGAGGACTTCTTCCGTGGCTTCCTCGTCCGCCCAGTTGGATTTGGCGCCGAAACGGATATGCCCTCGATTTGTGTTGATGTGCATGAAGATGCGCAAAACTTCACCGTTCATGCTGAACTGCCCGGCATGAAAAAAGAAGATATCCATGTCCATATTGAAGGGGACACGGTATCGATCTCGGCGGAACGCAGGCAGGAGAAGGAAACCAAGGAAGGAGAAAAGGTGCTGCGTACTGAACGCAGCTTCGGCAAAGTATCCCGTAGTTTCCAACTAGGAGGCACTGTCGAAGAAACACAAGCCACTGCCAAATATGTTGATGGCGTACTTGAACTCACATTGCCGAAGAGGGCAATCACCCAGGCCAAGCGCCTGAAGATCGAGTAATTCGATCTGGCTCACGCAGAGCCAAAGCGGAGCATACGTGCTCCGCTTTTTATTTGTGGGCCGACACGCGCTAGAATCGCGTCTGGCCGGTATTAGATGCTTGCCGGTACCCTATTCATCTACCCCTGGAAGGTTTTGCACAATGTCAGATACCATGCAGCTGGAGCCCCTGGTCAAGGCGGAGGTCCTTGCTGAGGCCCTGCCCTACATCAAGCGCTTTTACGACAAGACCATTGTGATCAAATATGGCGGCAACGCCATGACGGACCCCAAGCTGCAGGATTGCTTTGCGCGTGACGTGGTACTGCTCAAACTCGTCGGCATGAATCCGGTCATCGTCCAC
This sequence comes from Uliginosibacterium gangwonense DSM 18521, assembly GCF_000373965.1. Taxonomy (GTDB): domain Bacteria; phylum Pseudomonadota; class Gammaproteobacteria; order Burkholderiales; family Rhodocyclaceae; genus Uliginosibacterium; species Uliginosibacterium gangwonense. The sequence continues at coordinate 117,917 of NZ_KB892838.1, forward strand.
GGCGGCGGCCCGCAAATTGACGATCTGCTGCGCCGGGTCGGCAAAAAGGGGGAGTTCATCCAGGGCATGCGCGTCACCGACGAGGAGACCATGGACATTGTCGAGATGGTACTCGGCGGCCAAGTTAACAAAGACATCGTCAGTCTCATCAACAAGCATGGCGGCAAGGCCGTAGGGCTGTCTGGTGCGGATGGAGCCTTTATCCGCGCCCGCAAACTCCTGATGCATGACCGCGAAAACCCGGAGGAGATGATCGATATCGGCCAAGTGGGCGAAATTACCCAGATCGACCCCTCCATCATCACCTTCTTGGATTCCGGCGATTTCATCCCGGTCATCGCGCCAATCGGCGTGGGTTCAAACAGCGAGACCTACAACATCAATGCCGACTTGGTGGCAGGCAAACTGGCGGAAGTGCTGAAGGCAGAAAAACTCGTCCTCCTCACCAATACCCCTGGGGTACTGGACAAGGAAGGCAAGCTGCTGACGGGCCTCACACCACGCCAAATCGATGATCTGGTGGCCGATGGCACCCTCTCAGGCGGCATGCTGCCCAAGATCAGTTCCGCACTGGATGCAGCACGCAACGGGGTTCGCTCGGTTCACATCATTGATGGCCGGGTGGAACACTGCCTGCTGCTGGAAATCCTGACCCATCACGGCGTGGGAACCATGATCAAGAGCCACTGAGTGCCACAACAGCCAAGACGCCTGCGCGCACCCTACCACGCAAGCGTTTTGGGCCTGTTTGAGACAACAGACGGCTCTTCTCCGGAATATGCAGACGGCAAGCCGCCCAAAGCAGATAAGTGTGCTATTTTTGAGTCAGGCTGCCTGTTTGCTGGCTACAAAGTGGGTGAGCGTGCCAACCGTTTCAAATGTGGAACCATCGATATCATCATCCCCCACATAAAAACCAAAGTGTTCCTCCAGCGCAGCGATCAAACCGACCACCGCCATGGAATCCAGCTCGGGCACCGCACCCAGCAAGGGGGTTTGGTCATCGAACGAAGCTGCACGACCACCGAGGCCGAGAGTATCGTCAAGTACGGCAAGCACTGCCTGCCGGGTACGATCCAGCGATAACACAATCAACTCCTTCATCTTTACCACTTGCGGCATTGCCGCAGAAAAGTGCGACATTATAGTGGTTTCGGTCCGACAACCCAGGATGTAATAGATACAAATTACCAATGGACGCATATCTGCTTCACCATCTGATTGGCGTGCAGGCCTCACGCAATCCAAGCGCGCCAGCGCTTGCCACCTCAGCGGACAGCCTGGATTACGCTGCGCTGTGGCATGAGGTCGGCACCTTCGCCCGTGCCCTTTCGTACCTGAAATTCGCACGTGGCGAGCGCATCGGGATTTATCTGGACAAACGCCTGGAAGCTGTCATCGCGGCCTTTGGCTGCGCTGCCGCCGGATGCGTGTTCGTACCGATCAACCCCATCCTCAAAGCGGAACAGGTTGCCTATATCCTGCGCGACTGCAATATCCGCTTGCTGGTGACTTCGCCCGAACGCCTGGCGACCCTGAATGATGTTCTGCAGCATTGCCCCGACCTCGCCCATATCAGTCTCACTGGAGAGGCAAAGGAGCTGCCTGTACTGGGGCGCATCCATTTACATTCGTGGTCCCAGATGCCACGTGGTGAAGCCAGCTTCCATCGGGTCACCGAAACCGATATGGCGGCCATTCTATATACCTCTGGGAGTACCGGACGTCCCAAGGGGGTCGTGCTTTCCCACCGCAACATGGTGGCGGGTGCCAAAAGTGTAGCCGGCTATCTGGGGAACCAGGCCAACGATGTTTTGTTGGGGGTGTTGCCCCTGTCATTCGACGCAGGATTCTCGCAACTGACCACGGCATTCCATGCCGGCGCCAAGGTCGTGCTGCTCAACTACCTAATGCCGCGTGATGTGATCAAGGCCGTTACGCAATGGAAAGTCACCGGGCTGACCGCAGTACCCCCACTCTGGATTCAGCTTGCTGCACAGGAATGGCCTGAGACCGCCAGCCAACATTTGCGCTACATCGCCAGTACGGGCGGACGCATGCCGCTGGAAATACTGGATCGGCTACGCGGCTATCTGCCGCAAGCCAAGGTTTTCCTCATGTATGGGCTGACCGAAGCGTTCCGCGCAACCTATCTGCCGCCAGAACAAGTCAACCATCGTCCGGATTCGATTGGCAAGGCCATCCCGAATAACGAAGTCCTGGTGCTGCGAGAAGATGGCAGCTTATGTAATCCAAATGAAGCCGGGGAGCTGGTACAGCGCGGCCCGCTTGTGGCCATGGGATATTGGAACGATGCGCAGAAAACGGCTGAGCGCTTCCGCCCCCTGCCTGCCACACTACCAGAACACATCCGCCCCTCAGGTCTGCCGCAGCCCGAAATCGCCGTGTTCTCTGGCGACACGGTGCGTATGGATGAAGAGGGTTACCTCTACTTCATCGGTCGTCGTGATGAAATGATCAAGACATCCGGCTATCGCGTCAGCCCTACCGAAATTGAAGAAGCCGCCTATACCAGTGGTGTCGCTGCGGAATGTTGCGCATTTGGCGTCCCCCACCCCAGCATAGGCGAAGCCATCGTGCTGATCGTCAAACTCAAAGCCAACCACACCGATTCCGCCGCACTGCTTGCCTATCTCAAAGCCCACTGCCCGGCCTACCAGATACCAGCCCGCATCATTTGCCTCGACGAGCAACTGCCGCGCAATCAGAATGGCAAAATCAACCGTACTGAATTACGGCAACGCTACGCCAATGCATTGGAGGATAACGCGTGAGCGAGCATAACCAGACCAGCACCCCCAAGCGCCCCATCCACGCCCCCCAACACCAGTTCCCGGTACAACACGGTGAATTATGCATTGGCGATATCACCATTACCCGCCTTGCCCAGCGCGTGGGGCAGACGCCTTTCTACGCGTATGACAGGCAGCTTGTCACCGCCTCGATTCAGGATTTGCTCCTGGCATTCGAGGGGAAGGTTGAGCTGCACTATGCCGTCAAAGCCAACCCCTTCCCTGCACTGGTCAGCCACATCGCCCCGCAGATCGATGGTTTTGATGTCGCCTCGGCACAAGAACTCAAGATCGCGCTGGACGCAGGCATGCCCGTCACCCGGATCAGCTTCGCGGGCCCCGGCAAACGCAAGGAAGAACTCACGCAGGCCGTAGCCGCAGGCATCCTGCTGCACATCGAATCTTTCCGTGAAGCCCACCTGTTGGCTGAGATTTCAAACACGCTCGGCCTCCCCGCCCGTGTTGCCGTGCGCGTGAATCCGGACTTTGAACTCAAATCATCTGGCATGAAGATGGGCGGCGGCGCCAAGCCCTTCGGCGTTGATGCCGAACAAGTGCCTGCGCTACTGGAAACGATTCACACACTCGGACTGGAATTTGAAGGCTTTCACCTCTTTGCGGGCTCGCAAAATCTGCGTGCAGAAGCCATCATCGAAGCGCAGCAATTGAGCTACGCCCTAGCACTCAAACTTGCCGCCCATGCCCCCCGCCCCGTCCTCAGCCTCAATCTGGGCGGCGGCTTTGGCATCCCCTATTTCCCTGGCGAAACCGAGCTGGACACCGACCCCATCATCACCAACCTGCTCGAACTGGCCGAACGCACCAAGCAGGAACTCCCGCAAGCACGGCTTGCCATTGAACTCGGGCGTTATCTGGTAGGGGAAGCAGGCGTTTATGTCTGTCGGGTACTGGATCGAAAAGAATCACGCGGGCAAGTCTTCCTGATCACCGATGGCGGCATGCACCACCATCTGGCCGCCTCCGGCAACCTCGGGCAAGTCATTCGCAAGAATTACCCTGTCATGATCGCCAATCGCGCCGATGCCACCGACAAGGAAACCGTCAGCATCACCGGCCCGCTCTGCACTCCGTTGGACATACTCGCCGAACGCATGGAACTCCCCTGCGCCCAGCCCGGCGACCTGATCACCGTGCTGCAATCCGGCGCCTACGGCGCCAGCGCCAGCCCGCAAGACTTCCTCAGTCATCCGCATGTGGTTGAGGTGCTAGTTTAAACATAGAGATTATCGCTACACTCCGAATCCACCCTTCAAATGATCCGCCCTACGCATTGCTAAAAAACGCGCAGGCCGACAATTTCGAACCATAGGTGCCACAAATGCCAGCCGCTCGAAAGCCTGGTGTTCCTGATAAGCCAGCTTGGTATGGCTACAAAGAAGACTTGGACGTTCGGTATATGCATGGTCTTTTCTTCGGGAAATCAATCGACGAAGTTATTCACTATTTCAAAGGTAGCCGTGCAATCCAAAGGAGCGACGAACTACTCTACGCCCCACGGCCTGTTTTTCAGTACTACATACATGCCTTTGTCAAGTATCTAATGTCTGAGCAAGCGGCAGGAGAAGCGGATGCTGCGAGTCCGTTCCTGCATCTGCTGGATGCGAGGGAAAAGAAAGACCCGGGTAGCGTGAGTGCCATATTCGAGTCACTGGCTGACTGCGTGGATTACATCGCCAAGAACCAGCTATTTTTTGACGCCGACGAGAATATCTACGGAAATTTCGAAGAACAAGCCCGCCGCATCAGTGAGCGCTGCGGCGTCCGACCTGTCCATGGCGAGGCTCCATAGCGCCCGGTTCGCCAGCGAATCAGGCACCTACCACGCAAGGTAACCCGGAATAGACAACTTGGAGGGTAAGTCGGATAAACCATAAGCTCCATCCGACGCATGTTAGTGGTTTGCATATTGATCAGATGTCGGATGGTGCTGTGCTGTTCCGACACAATTAAAAAACAAATTCCGGGTTACGGCCTTAACGCAACTGGTCTACCTCAAGGTTGTAGATGGCCAGTATCGCCTTGACGCCCCTGTCCTTCTCACCCGCATCGAAGGCGGCAAATGCCTCCTGCAGTTTCTCATCAATGAAGGGCACTTTGTCGTGGTCTCGCTTGAGACTCTCCCGTATCTCGGCCCATAGCTCCTTAAGATCCGCCATGTGGGTTTCGTAGGTCCAGTAACTCCACACCGGATAATCGTTAGGCGGGTAGTCGGTTGCAGTTGCTAATGATCCTTCAGAGTCTGCCAATTTTTCTCGTAGTGACATTACATCCTCTTGCTTGGAATTACGACCCTGTTGAACAACCAGTTAGGCTGATGAACGCGGGCAAAGTATGCATGTGTATCTTGGTTATTAGAGGTTAAGCTGGCTTAGGGCTCTGAATAGCCAGGCACCTATGACGAAATACATGATTCCAAGACCGATTTTCCAACGCTCTGCATCTGATAGGCGTGTTCTATCGAGTAGAGCGTCGTCGGGCTGTTTAGGGTCTACATATGCATGAATTTGCGCCCCAAGCGGAAATGCCTTTAAAGAAATACGTCCCGCCGGGCACCAAAAACCGCCTATAGTTCGGCATCGTCCGCCACCTGGTTGAGTGATGAAGGAGTCATTGTAGGGCGGATTCGGAGCGCAGCGACAATCCGCCGCAACGCGGCAAATTAGCGCATTCGGATATCGGGCGGCACAATGGCGGATTGCTTCGCGAATCCGCCCCTACAAATGACCACGCAGGATACGCAGACACAAAAAAGCCCTCAGAGAATCCTCTCTGAGGGCTTTGTCTTTCAGGCGTAAATCCTGCACAAGCTTACATGTGCTTGATCATTTCATCGCCGAAAGCGGAGCAGGAGACTTCCTTGGCGCCTTCGGTAGCGCGGGCGAAGTCGTAGGTCACGGTGCCAGCGCCAATGGCGCGTTCCATGCCCTTGATGACCAGATCAGCCGCTTCCTTCCAGCCCAGGTGGCGGAGCATCATTTCTGCGGACAGGATCAGCGAGCCGGGGTTGACCATGTTCTTGCCTGCGTACTTGGGCGCGGTACCGTGGGTGGCTTCAAAACAGGCGTATTGGTCGGAGATGTTGGCCCCCGGGGCAATGCCGATGCCGCCGACTTGTGCAGCCAGTGCGTCGGAGATGTAGTCGCCGTTCAGGTTCAGGGTGGCGATCACGTCGTATTCTGCCGGGCGCAGCAGGATCTGCTGCAAGAAGTTGTCCGCAATCGCGTCCTTGACGATCACTTCACGCCCCGTCTTGGGGTTCTTGAACTTGCACCACGGGCCACCGTCGATTTCCACGGCGCCGAATTCGCGCTTGACCAGTTCATAGCCGTAGTCGCGGAAGGCGCCTTCGGTGAACTTCATGATGTTGCCCTTGTGCACCAGGGTCAGACTCTTGCGGTCGTTTTCGATGACGTACTTGACGGCGGCACGGATCAGACGCTCGCTGCCTTCACGCGACACCGGCTTGATGCCAATACCGGAGGTAGCAGGGAAGCGGATCTTCTTGACGCCCATTTCGTCTTGCAGGAACTTGATGATCTTCTTGGCTGCGTCGGTTTCTGCCTGCCATTCGATCCCGGCGTAGATGTCTTCGGTGTTTTCACGGTAGATCACCATGTCGACCAGCTCCGGCTTCTTCAGCGGGGAAGGCACGCCGGTGAAGTAACGCACCGGACGCACACACTGGTACAGATCCAACTCCTGGCGCAACGCCACGTTCAGCGAACGGATGCCACCGCCCACAGGGGTGGTCATCGGGCCCTTGATGGAAACGGAATAATCCTTGAGCGCTTGGAAGGTTTCCGCCGGGAACCATTCATTTTCGCCATACAGGCGGGTGGACTTCTCACCTGCGTAGACTTCCATCCAGTAAATCTTCTTCTTGCCGCCGTAAGCCTTCTCCACCGCAGCATCAATCACTTTGATCATGACTGGGGTGATGTCAACACCAATACCATCGCCTTCAATGAAGGGAATAATGGGATTGTCGGGAATGGCTTGGCCAGGAATAATTTTTTGGCCGCCAGCGGGAACCTTGATCAGGGATGCGCTCATTGGGTGTTTTCCTCTCGGTACAGGGTCTTCGTGTCATGGTGTATACACCCCGCCCAGCCAGTTGGCTGCGCCCAACCGGGCAAACCGCGTATACACAAAAAACATGAGCTGATAATTATGGCTTAATTTTCGCAATAATTGGCTGTTATCGATACAACAAGCCCGAAAACATTCGTTTTCAGGCGCGAAGAGGTGGGAGGCCGTGCCTGATGAGTCCCAAAATGAACACCTCAGCACCCCCCGCAGAGCGGGAAGCACACCTGATCGCCCAGATGCTCATCGATGGCTTCAACAACCACTATCGGATTTTCCGTGACACCACCCGGATGACCAAGGCCCGGTTTGAGCAGTGCGACTGGGCGGGATCGCTGGCAGCGGTCAGCAGCCGCGTGCGCTACTACGATGAGCGGGTCAATGAAACCGTCCAACGCCTCAACCAGGAACTGAATGCCCAGCATCTGTCAGATGCCACCTGGCAGCAGGTCAAGCTCCAATTTATCGCCCAACTCCTCAACCATAAGCAGCCCGAACTGGCAGAAACCTTTTTCAACTCGGTTTGCTGCCGGATTCTGCATCGCACCTATTTCCATAACGACTACATCTTCGCCCGCCCAATCATCTCGACGGAGTTCATCACCGCCTATCCCCCGTGCTACCTGAGCTATTACCCGCAACAGCAAGGTCTGCGCTACATGCTGCGCGAAATCATCCTGCACTTTGGCTGGGAGGTGCCTTTTGAGGACCTGGGACGCGACATTAGCAATGTGTTGTACACAGCCAAGCTGCACTTTGGGGGCTGGCCCGAGCCCGAGGTGAATCTGCAGGTGCAGGTACTCTTCTCGCCGTTCTACCGTAACAAGGCCGCGTACATCATTGGCAAGGCCATCAATGGCTATCAGGAATATCCTTTTTCAATCGTGATCCGCCATGGGCAACGCGGGCTCTATGTGGACACCGTTTTGCTGGATGCATGGCGGATCTCCCTGCTGTTCTCGCTCTCCCACGCCTACTTCATGGTCGATATGGAAACCCCCTCGGGTTACATCCATTTCCTACGCTCAATCATGCCCAACAAGCCACGCAGCGAGCTTTACACCATGCTCGGCCTGGGTAAACAGGGCAAGACGATGTTCTACCGGGATCTGATCAGCCATCTCACCCATTCGCAAGACCAATTCATTGTGGCACCGGGTATCCGGGGGATGGTGATGGAGGTTTTCACGCTCCCCTCTTTCCCTTATGTCTTCAAGATCATCAAGGACCAGGGGGCGATCCGCAAGGAAATGCGGCCTGAAACGGTGAAGTACAAATACCTGATGGTCAAGCAGATCGACCGTGTGGGGAGAATGGCGGATACGCTGGAATTCTCCAAGGTTGCCCTGCCCCGCCACCGCTTTCACCCGGATGTTCTGGCTGCACTCCAGGCTCATTGCGCCAGCAGCGTGAGCACTGAAGGCAATGTGGTGGTAATCAATCACCTCTACATCGAACGACGCCTGACCCCGCTTAACATCTATCTGCAAGAAGCTGACGATGAGCAGTTGAACCATGTGATCGAAGAGTATGGCAACGCCATCCGTGACATGGCCAATGCCAACATCTTCCCAGGCGACATGCTCTGGAAAAATTTCGGCATGACCCGCTATGGCAGGCTGGTGTTCTACGATTATGATGAAATCGAGTACATGACCGATTGCCACTTCCGCCATATCCCCCCGGCCCCTTACCCGGAAGCGGAATTGAGTAGCGAGCCTTGGTACAGGATTGGTCCAAAAGACGTGTTCCCCGAGGAGTTTGCAACCTTTCTACTCGGCCAATCGCGCATACGCGATGTATTCATGAAGCAGCACGCCGATCTGTTGCATCCGGAATTCTGGCAAGACATCCAACAACGCATCCATCAAGGAATCATCGAAGATTTCTTTCCCTATCCCCAATCCTTACGCTTCGTTGGGCCAGATGGACGGAGCGTTCGACTCACACCGCACCAGTGAGAGCCTGGGCCTGTTGGCATTACGCAGATCATGAAAAAAGGGGACGACTCCTCCCCATCTACCGTGTGGAAATGCCACTACTTTGATGTGATTGGGTCATAGCAAGGATTTCGGTTTAGTAAGCCTACGAATCGGCCGCAGAGAAATCTGCGGCCGATTCATTTTGTCGTTTCTGAGAGCAACACCACACTTCACGCCCCCCCCCTTTTCAGGGACCGTGACTTTGAAACCTGTCAGTACCCAATGCGCGAAACTCGGCCAAAACGGCCATTCACCCACTCGGCGCCCACAGGCTGCAATAGGTTGCTTAGCTGCCGCTTGGCTAAGATTTGGGTTGAGCGACCGCTTCCTGATCGGGCGAACTCACACTCCCGACCCTTTGCGAACGGTCAGGCTTTTGGAAAGCGGACGTTTTAACGTAGAGCTAACCGGCGCTGCGCGGCTTTATTGCGCAGCGTCCAGCGACTGAAAGGAGCGAGGTTGAGCGCCATGTTAGGCATGACGTGCCTCGGTTGCTACTATGACATGATGTCGCCAGCCCCTTGGTCGCGCCGCTGGTCATGCTCGGCTGGGGCGCCAGTCTCGGTGCCTTTGTTGGTGCAGCGGCCGGGGTCAATTCGAGCGTAGAACAGAAAAGCGGTTGGCTGGCCGACCTGATTCATGATGCCATCGCCAATGGTCAGGTCGTCTTGGTTGTGCAGACGCAGAGTTCGGAACAGACAACCATCGCACGCGAAATCGTCGGGGATGCGGTGGGAGAGGTGCAAGATGTCGTCAGCCAAGTTCCCGTATGACGAAGGCCTAGCCTCAGTGCCAAGATCAGGGCTGTTGGTTTTGTCGCAAGCGCGACCCAAATTGACGAATAGGTGAATCGATGCGACTAACCTCCACTCCGCCTTTGCTTGGGCTCTTGATCCTGACCGCTTGCGGTGAGATGGCCAAGCTGCCCATTTCCGCTGGCACCGGCTCCCAGCCGACATTGCCCCCACCACAACGGACATTGATTCCAACCGTCAATATCGCCCCCGCCAAGGGCTGGGCGCCGGGTACGACACCGATCGCAGCGCCAGGTACTCGTGTCGCCCTATTTGCCGATCACTTGGACCATCCACGTTGGCTGTACGTACTGCCCAATGGCGATGTGCTGGTCGCTGAGACTAACGCTCCCCCAAAGCCTGATGACGGTCCGGGAGTCAAGGGCTGGTTGATGGCGCTGTTCATGAAGCAGGTAGGCGCCAGCGTTCCGAGCGCAAACCGCATCACGCTGCTGCGTGACAGCAATGGCGACGGGAAGGTCGACCAGCGTACGGTACTGCTGGATGGGCTGAACTCACCATTCGGAATGACGCTGATCGGCGACTATCTTTATGTTGCCAATTCGGATGCAGTAATGCGTTTCTCCTATGCGCCAGGCGAGACGCGTATCAACACTCCTGGTACCAAGATTCTTGATCTTCCGGCCGGCACGATCAATCACCACTGGACCAAGAATATGATTGCCAGCCAGGATGGCAGCAAGCTTTACGTCACAGTTGGCTCAAACAGTAACGTCGGTGAACGCGGCATGGCAGTTGAAGCTGAGCGTGCTGCCATCTGGGTCGTCGATCTCAATAGTGGCAAGCACCAGATTTTTGCCTCCGGGCTACGCAACCCGAATGGTTTGGCTTGGGAGCCCAATACAGGGGCATTGTGGACTGTCGTCAACGAACGTGACGAACTCGGTAGTGATCTTGTGCCAGATTACATGACATCAGTACGTGAGGGCGGATTTTACGGCTGGCCATATAGCTACTATGGACAGCACGTCGATGAGCGGGTGACACCGCCACGGCCCGAATTGGTCGCTCGCGCAATTTCTCCGGATTTCGCCCTGGGGCCACACACCGCATCTCTTGGACTAGCCTCTTCGGCTGGCTCGGCTCTACCGCCACCCTTCGTTAAGGGCATGTTCATCGGGCAGCATGGTTCGTGGAACCGCAAGCCACATAGCGGTTACAAAGTGATCTTTGTGCCATTCAATCATGGACAGCCAGCAGGTAACGCCACGGTGGATGTGCTGACCGGCTTTCTCAGCGAGAATGGCGAGGCTTTCGGTCGTCCAGTTGGCGTAGCAATCGACAAGCAAGGGGCGTTACTCGTAGCTGACGACGTGGGCAACGTGATCTGGCGGGTAAGTGCCTCAAAATGACTTATCCTGATTGCTGCATGGCGTCAGGAATGCAGCAATCAGTAGTGACCACATCGCGGATTGAATTACATGACACCCGCACAATTGGTGGCACCATATCATTCAAAACTCCTCAAACCAAACATACACGACGAACAGCCGTATACCAAGGACCTCTACCAATACAAGCTTGGCACTCAGAACGGGGCACACGGCAGGAATACCGCCTGCTCTCTCCAACAATAAAATAACACTCAAGACATCTGAGCAATCGTTTTTCGGAAACGCAATAGCGCGGCCGTGAAAAGCACGATGCCAATAAACACGATTCCCGCAAACTGAGGCCAGACCACATCAATGCCCGCTCCGCGATAAAGGATTGCTTGCGCAGCAGCCACGAAATGGGTGGTGGGTGCCGCCAACATTACATTTTGTACAAACAGTGGCATGCTCTCTCTCGGTGTAGATCCTCCAGAAAGCAGTTGCAAAGGAATCAGGACAAGCACCAATAGCATCCCAAACTGTGGCATGGAGCGTGCCAATGTAGCCAGGAAGATTCCAATCGAAGTGGTAGCAAATAAATGCAATGCCACCGCAACCATGAATAGGGCAATCGAGCCCTGTATCGGCACCTGCAACACCCCCTGCACAACGAAAATCAATGCGATTAAAGCGGCCAACAGAACGATAAGCCCCATCGACCAGACCTTTGCCAGCATGATCTCCGCCGGCGTCACAGGCATGACGAGTAAATGCTCAATTGTGCCATGTTCGCGTTCGCGGATCAGCGCTGCGCCCGTTAGAATGATGGCTAGCATGGTCACGTTATTGATGATTTCCATCAAGGAACCAAACCACGCTTGTTCCAGGTTAGGATTGAATCGCATGCGCAGCACCAAATCTGCAGGCAAACGTGGAGTGCTTTGGTAGCGTCGGCTAAAATCATTCACTTCGTTTGAAATAATCTGCTGAATATAGCCGTTACCTGTAAAGGCCTGCGTCATACGCGTTGCATCAATGTTGAGCTGTATTGTTGGTACGCGCTGGGCAAGCACATCACGTTGAAAATTCGGCGGGATATCCAGAACAAAGGTGTAGACGCCGCTATCCATGCCCACATCGCCCTCTGCAAGCGAGATCATTGTCGGAGTTTTGAAGTGAGGCGGATAGAAGCTGGAAATGATACGTGCCGACAAAGGAGAGCCATCCTCATCGACGATAGCAATAGGAGCGTTATGCAGGCTCTCGGGCATGGCTGTGGCGGCAACGTAAATGGACACCGTAAAGGTGTACGCGATCAGCACCATCATGACCGGATCGCGGGCTAAGCTCCACAGTTCCTTTATGCCCAATCGGTATATATTCAAAAAAGAAGTATTCATCAGTGTTCTTGCTTTTTCAACAATACAACAGCCACACCAAGGATTATCGGGGCTGCGGCAAGCAAAGGCCAGAATGAGGGGAGCAATTCCGAAAGCCCAAGTGCTTTGTTGAACACACCACGGCTGATGTTCAGAAAATGGGTGGCCGGATAAATGCGACCAATCATGGCGCCAATACCTTCGAGCGATGACACAGGATTGAGCAAACCGGAGAACTGTACACAAGGAACCAGCGTACCGATCATGGTGACAAACATGGCTGCAATCTGACTGCGGGTAAAGGTTGAGGCGAATAGACCAAACCCCGTGGAACTCATCACAAAGATCAGTGCCCCCAATGTCAAGGTAAGGACACTCCCTTTGATTGGCACTCCGAATACCGTGATCGCTAGCACCGCCATGAGCACATAATTGAGCATCGCCAGAACAATATAGGGCAGCTGTTTGCCAAGTAGAAATTCCACGCGTGTGACCGGGGTGACATACAAATTGATGATTGAACCGAGTTCCTTTTCACGTACTACCGATAAAGCTGTCAGCATAGCTGGAATCATCATCAGCAACATGGGGATCACAGCCGGAACCATGGCAGGCAGGCTCATGACATCGGGGTTGTAGCGATAGCGGGTTTCTACGTTACTTGCAACGGCAGCCTTGACGCCAAGGCGATGGATTGCCGTATCAGCCAACCACATTTGATGCATGGCCTGCACATAGCCTTGTACCGTTTCTGCACGTGTGGGCATTGCACCATCCACCCAGGCCCCTACTTGTACCACGGCGCCACGCTGCAGATCACGGCCAAAACCGGGAGGAATTTCAATGGCCAAAGACAACTCGCCAGAACGCATACGTTTATCAAGATCTGCATAGTCGGAGATGGGTGGTTTTTCGATAAAATAACGCGAGCCTGAAAAATTCAGCGTGTAGTTCTGGCTCAATACCGTCTGGTCGTGATCAAGCACGGCATAGGGCAAATTTTCCACATCCAGATTGATGCCATAGCCAATGATGAACATCAGGATGGCGGTACCCAGCAAGGCAAGCGTTGCCCGCAATGGGTCGCGCTTCAATTCTAGTGTTTCGCGCAGCGTGTAACTGAAAGCACGGCCCAAGCTAAAGCGCTGGCGAATCCGTATAGAGGATTCGACAGAAGAACCCGCTGAGGGAGGAAGAGCAGGCACAACGGCCTTTTGCCCCCCCTCCCCTGCAGCATCTTCAAGGTATTTTATGAAGGCTTCTTCGAGCGTTGCGGTACCACACTGTTTGACTAGCACCGCTGGGGTATCGGTCACCAATACACGCCCAGCATGCATCAGCGAGATACGATCACAGCGCTCTGCCTCGTTCATGAAATGGGTGGAAATGAAGATCGTGACCTGATCATTGCGAGCCAGATCAATCATTAACTGCCAAAACACATCACGCGCAACGGGGTCTACCCCGGAGGTCGGCTCGTCAAGGATCAACATCTCGGGCTTATGCACCATGGCGACTGCCAGTGACAAGCGTTGCCGGATACCTAAGGGGAGACTCTCTGGCAAGCTCTCTAGCACATTGCCCAGACCGAAGCGCGCTACCATTTCATCCACGCGCGCAGCAATGCCCGCTTCCGGCAAGCGGAACAAACGAGCATGTAACACCAGATTCTGGTGTACTGTAAGCTCCCCATACAGAGAGAATGACTGTGACATATACCCCACGCGACGGCGTGTGGCAATGTCGCCCGGATCGACCTGTCGGCCGAACAACCACGCTTGCCCTTCACTAGCGGGCAGCAGGCCTGTAAGCATCTTCATGGTGGTCGATTTTCCGCAACCGTTGGAACCCAGGAAACCGAATATCTCGCCGCGCCGGATGCGAAAATCAACATGATCCACTGCCACAAAATCGCCAAAACGCATGGTGAGCCCTTTGGCCTCAATGGCAATACTCGCATCGCCAGACTCTGCCAAAGGGGGTACCACCACGCGCTGATGACCACGCCGCTCCGTCTCGGGCAACAGCGCAATGAACGCTTCTTCCAATGAGGCGGTACCGGTACGTTCATGTAATGCTGCAGGTGCTCCGGTGGCTAACACCTTTCCTGCATTCATGGCGACCAACCAGTCAAAATGATCGGCCTCCTCCATGTAAGCTGTGGCAACAATCACGCTCATACCTTTGCGTTCACTACGAATGTGATCAATCAAATCCCAAAACTGCTTGCGTGAAAGGGGATCGACACCCGTGGTGGGTTCGTCAAGGATCAGTAGATCGGGGTCATGGATCAGAGCGCAACACAAGCCAAGCTTTTGCTTCATGCCCCCGGAGAGCTTGCCCACTGGGCGAGTCAGAAATGGATACAACCCTGTTCGGGTTGTCAGTTCGTCAATACGGCGGCGGCGCTCGGCAGCATCGTGGCCGAACAAACGCCCGAAGAACTGAAGATTCTCCTCCACAGACAGAGTCGGATAGAGGTTTTTCCCCAATCCCTGTGGCATATATGCAATGCGCGAGCATACGGCTGTGCCGTGCGTTGAGCTAGACATATCACCGGCAAGCACCATTACACTACCTTGCTGTATGACGCGTGCGCCTGCAAGTAGAGACATCAGGCTAGATTTTCCCACTCCGTCCGGGCCAATCAGCCCCACCATGCTGCCGGCAGGAATGTTGAGAGTCACCCCGTCAAGCGCAACGGTTTTTCCGTAATGCAGACTAAGCACACTAATTTGCGCAACGTATGAAGCGCTATCAGAGGACGTTTTCACCACGGCACCTTCACGGCCAGTTCTGGTGGCCATTGTGCCTGGGCATCCAGTTTGACCCAGGCAACGCCAGGCAAGCCGGATTTGACCAGTTTGAGGTGCCGCTGCAATAGATCGCGGTCGATTTGGGCCTTGACGCGGAACATCAGCTTTTGTCGCTCATTCACGGTTTCAACCGTCTTAGGGGTGAATTGTGCAGTGCTGGCCACGAAGGACACCTTGGCAGGAATCACGAACTGGGGGGCTGCATCCAGAATGATATGCACTTCGCTCCCCTGTGCGAGTTTGCCTGCCAGGGTCTCTGGGACAAAAAATGTCATGTAGACATCAGAAAGATCCACAAGATTGAGCAGCTTGCCGCCAGCCCCCAATACCTCTCCAGGCTGTGCAATGCGGTACTGCACGCGGCCATCAATAGGCGCCGTTAACGCGCTATCGTTGATGTCTGCATCAACGCGGGCAACCGTTGCCTCTGCTGCAACCACTGTGGAGCGAGCCCCCAGCACCGCCGTACGTGATGCAACGACTCCAGCTTGTGCCGCTTCAACCTGTGCCTTGGCGGCAGCAACAGCAGCCTGTACGCTGCGGACCTTGGCACGATCATCATCCAGCTCCTGCTCCGACGACGCCCCCTCCTTCGCCAGCGTTTCAGAACGCGTGAGGCGCCGCTTCGCAGCATCCAATTCACTCTCGCGTTGTGCCACCAGGGCCAGCATGGCAAGCTTGTCGCTTTCGCGTGCCGCTACCTGCGCCTGCATCCCCACCACAGCACTGACCGTTCGTTGTTGCTGAGCGCGGGCCTCGTCGCGCTGCGCATCGAGCACCTGGATCTGCATCTTTGCCAGGAGTTGGCCCGCTTTAACAGCGTCTCCCTCATTTACCAATATGCTATCAACCCTGCCCCCCAATTTTGTCGCGACATCCACTTCAGTCGCTTCAATGCGCCCATTGCCACTGACGAAACCCTCTCCTGGGCCAGTTACGTGCAATTTCATCCAGGCGTAGATACCTGCGGCCACGACGGCAAGCACAATCAATGCGATAACGAGCAGCTTTTTTACACCAGATTTCTTCGCTACGGGCGCAGCCTCATTAGGCTGATTAGGAGCATCCTTTTTGGCAGGCGGTGCAGCGGGTGGTGGTGTCGGCGGTGGAGTCGCTGCGGGTGCAGCAGGTGCTTCAGGCGTAGTGGGCGAAATCATGTCATTTTGCCTTGATTGAGTGTGCGGAGGAATTCGCGGATGCACTCGGGGAAGTTGAGCCTTCCGCAGCCAGATAATGTGTACCACCCCCCAGCGCTGCATACAGCCCGACTCGACTTGAAAGCAAAGCACGCCGGGCTTGTACCCACTGCTGCTCCACTGTCAGCAGATCGCGTTGTGCATCCAGCACTTCCAGAAATGCTGCCGCGCCATTGTCATACCGCAATTTAGCCAATCGCGCGCGCTCGGTCTGCACTGCCCGAGTGGCCTGCAGGGTCTGCACTTGCACACCAAGCCAATGACTCGCCGCCAGCGCATCCGCCACATCGCGGAACGCCTCCTGAATGGTTTTCTCGTACTCCGCGACTGCCCGGGTCTTGCGTGCTTGTGCCAAGCTCAGGTTGTTGCGCCGTAGCCCACCATCAAACAAGGGCAATATAAGGCTGGGGGCGAAATTCCAGGCCGCGCTACCGGAACCAAACAGGCCATCAAGTTCAGCGCTAGCTGTACCATACGAAGCCGTCAGTGCGATACGCGGGAAAAAAGCGGCACGAGCTGCGCCGATATTGGCGTTGGCCGCCTTCAACTGGTGTTCTGCAGCCACAATATCAGGGCGGTCAAGCAATAGATCAGATGGCATGCCAACGGCTGACTCCTTCAGCACGCTCGCATCATCGAATTTTTCTGGTGGAGTGCCAAGTTCCACTGAAGCGCCCACCAGCAAGGTCAGCGCATTGGCCTGAGTCGCACGAGCCTGCTCCAATTGAGCCCCCAAAGTAGTCGCTTGTTGCCACAAGGTTTCAACCTGAGTCAGCTCCAGGTGCGACGTCGCACCCACCTCGACACGACGACGAAATATTCTTAATGACTCCGCACGACTGGCAGTGGTCTGACGCGCCAAGATCAGCCGCTCATCCAATTCGCGTAGTGCCAGATAGCTATTCGCCACTTGGGCAATCAGGCTAACTGTCACAGCTTGCTGTGCTTCGTCTGTAGCAAAATAGCTTTCAAGCGCTGCCTCTTTGAGGCTGCGAACACGCCCCCAGAAATCGATCTCCCAGGCACTCACCCCCAATGCCACCTGGAACTGATTACCCATCAGGGGCTTGCCGGTCAAATTGAGATCTCCCGGAATACGCGAACGGCTGGCGTCAACACCCAAACCAATGCTTGGAAATTGTTCGGCACGCTGTATGCCATAAGCCGCACGTGCCTCTTCGACCCGCGATACAGCAATGCGCAAATCTCGGTTATTCTCTAGTGCCTGTGCAATTACATCTTGCAGGCGCCGATCTGAGAAATACACGTGCCAATCAGTCGCTGCAGCCGGATTTCCTGTACCTATCACCTCCTCTTCCATTCTGAGCGGATAGTGATCCATTACAGGCAAAGGGGGCCGCTCGTAAGTCGGCGCCATAGAAACGCAACCAGTTGCTATGAACAGAAATATTAATGCAACACTGCCATGCCTGCGTAGGGCGTCACCATCAAATAGCTTGCAGCTCATCGCCCCTCCCCAGTCAATATGACAGTTGTCGGGCCCCAATAGAGTCAATCATAAACCCGAATACAACGGCAGGGTCAGGGCGGACCAACTTGCCTTTCTTCCCAGCATAATCGAGTCTAGAGAGGATATCGCGGATAAGATTCAAACGCGCAAAACGCTTATTGTCAGCCCGCACGATATGCCAGGGGGCAATTTCGGAGTGCGTACCGAGGAGCATCGCATCGCGGGCTTCCGAGTAAGCATCCCAATGTTTGATGGCCGAGGCATCAATGGAGCTCGTCTTCCAACGCTTAAGGGGATCATGCTTACGCTCGGCAAGGCGCTGGATCTGCTCATCCTTGCTTATATCCAAGTAATACTTCAAAAGTTTAATGCCTGAACTGATAAGCATTTCCTCGAATTTGGGCACGGACAACATAAACTCGTCCAGTTCGCCCTTAGAGCAAAAACCCATCACATGCTCAACGCCCGCCCGGTTATACCAACTGCGGTTGAAGAGAACCATTTCCTGGGCACTGGGCAAATGCGCCACATAACGCTGAAAATACCAGCAACTACGCTCGTGATCGGAGGGTTTACTGAGGGCCACTACACGCGTTTCACGGGGGCTAAGGTGCTCGATGATCCGCTTGATGCTACCGTCTTTCCCCGCTGCGTCGCGCCCTTCCAGCAATACCAGAATTCGATCATCTGTATCAATGATATGGCGCTGCAACTTGACGAGTTCCATCTGTAAAACGCGAAGCTGAGTCTCGTACTCGTCATGAGTGATAGCAATTTCATGCTGAGATTTATTTTCAGAATCAGCTACCTTGTCACGTTTGTGTTTGGATTGACGCTTGCTCATGGAATCACAACACCTCAAAAGTTATACCGCTCAACTTGTCTGCAATGTCCCGGTGGATTTTTCGCAGTTTGAACGGCTTCACGAATCGCCTTACCTATGCAAGGACGTGATCAGACTGCATATACCCAGTATGCAATTTTGAGGTGCATTTTTCTGTCTGGTAACGCACAGTGGAACCGTTGCAACGGTGAGGGGAAACTCTATGATTTTTGGGGCACGAGCGGGGAGAAATGCCGACTCACGCAACGCACAAGCTCTAACCAGACCAAACTTGCCAAAATCATTCCAAGAGCAATGGCCAATCCGATCAGACTTGGCAGCGCCAGCCCCATCAGTTGACGCAACAAAGGGATGCTTATCATCAACACAAGCAGTAGCCCAATAGCAACGGCCATGCGCCATAACCAAGGATTTTTATCGGCAACACCCATGATCGCAGGTCGTGCCAAATCCCGGTTTGAGAGAATCAAGAGCAACACCCCCACGACCAAAGATCCGAAAACCACGCTGCGGCCTTGCGACGCATCCCAATCCTGAGCAATGAGCCAAGCGTCCCCCGCCAACAGAACTGCAGCCATGCCCAAGCCTTGCAAAACACCATTACCCAGGTGCGCAGGCGCAAATGGTGAATCTGTCAGAGTACGCGGTGGCCGCTCCATTAAGCCGGGGCTTTCCAGCTCAGCCTCAAAAACAATAGAACATGCCGGGTCAATCAGCAGTTCCAGCAAAACAATGTGGATTGGCAGCAGCAGTACGGGCCAATGCAATAACACCGGAGCAAATGCCAACGCGATGATCGGCATGTGTACCGCGAAGGTGAAGCGTGTGGCTTTGCAGATATTGTCATAGATACGCCGCCCCTGGCGAATGGCTTCGACAATGCGGGCAAAGCTGTCGTCAAGCAGCACTAATGCAGCGGCTTCGCGGGCCACATCAGTACCATGCTCACCCATGGCGATACCGATGTCGGCTGCTTTGAGCGCCGGTGCATCATTGACGCCATCCCCCGTCATGGCCACCACTTCGCCCGCAGCACGCAAAACCTGCACCAGACGCAACTTGTGTGCTGGCTGCAGGCGGGCGCACAGATCAACCTTTTGGAGGCGCTTGCGCAACGCCATATCGTCCAGTGCGCTGATCTCTTCACCCGTAATGACATCTGGACGCTCCGACAAGCCAACCTGTCGTGCAATGGCCAATGCTGTCACCGGATGATCCCCTGTCATCATGATCACACGCACCCCAGCACGTCGACACTCGGCCAGCGCTGCGGGTACCTCTGCTCGCGGAGGATCGGCCAAGCCGAGCAGCCCCAGAAAAGTAAAGGTAAAATCATCCTGACTTTTTGGCCAACCGGGTTGGGCATTCTGCGCGGTAACCACGCCAGTCCAGCTCCCACACGCCACGCCCAGCACACGTAAGCCTCGCTCGGCCATTTCTTCGACCTGGTGACGAAGTGCATCACGTTTTACGCCATCAAGGTGACACAGGTCTGCAACCGCTTCCGGGGCGCCCTTAGTCGCAAGCAAATGCTCGGCAGGCTGGTCGCTGGCAAAAACTTTTGTCATCGCTAAAATCTCTGGCGAGATTTCGTACTCAAACTCAGGTGCACATGCCTCATGTATATGTTTGGTGCCGGCGAGCCACCGCGAGCCAAATCCTCGTATGGCTTTTTCCATGGGGTCAAAAGGGTCACCAGGTGTTGCCAGCATGGCAAACTCCACTATCGCATGGAATGCCTCAGGCATGCTTGAAGCGCCTTCTGGCGTAAAGCATCCCTCTGCGGTGGTCAGTTCGGCAACGGCCATCCGGTTCTGAGTCAACGTGCCAGTCTTGTCCACTGCCAGCACGGTAATAGCCCCTAGCGCCTCAACGGCGGCGACTCTACGCGTCAGAACCTTTTCCTTCGAAATCCGCCATGCGCCCATGGCCAAGAAAACAGTCAGAATCACCGGAATTTCCTCAGGCAAAACAGCCATTGCCAAAGCAATGCCTGAGAGCAAGCTATCTAGGAGTGGGCGACCATCCCATTTCCAGCCCAGCAACACCTGGGTTGCGGCCACGATGAATGCGCCGATACCCAGATTGCGCACCAACCGGCGTGAATTCCGTTGCAGGGTTGACGGCTCTTCATGCGTAGCGTTCAACGCTTCTCCGATGCGCCCAACTGCAGTGGCCGCTGCAGTCCCACACACCTCTGCTACACCCACACCGCGTGTTACCACTGTGCTGGCAAACAATGCAGAGGTACCATCCTTTCCGCCAGGCGTGGCAAGAGGCTTTCCCTTCTCAGGTACTGCTTCCGTGGAAGGCAATTTCGTTACTGGCACAGCTTCGCCGGTGAGCAGAGATTCATCTACAGACAACTGCCCACTACGTAGCAATGCATCAGCCGCTATACGATCGCCCTCGCGCAGAACAAGAATGTCACCACGTACCACGTCGCGCCCAGCAATACGCACAGTCTGCCCATCTCGAATCACCAGCGCACGCGGAGCAGACAGGTCGCGCAAGGACTCCAATGCGCGTTGCGTCTTACGCTCCTGCATCAGCGTAATACCAATGACCACAAACACAAAAGCAAGCAAAAACATTGCTTCGGCACGATCACCCAAGGCAAGGTAAATGCCACCTGCAACCAGCAGCATTACAAACATTGGCTCTGTAAGCACCTCAAACACAATGGCAATCATCGACTTCGGCGCACTGCCTGGCAACACATTAGGCCCTTCGTTGACGAGACGCTCAGCCGCTTCTGCCACGCTTAACCCTGTCACAGGCAAATCAGTTGCTTTTGGCAAAAGCTGGGGCATGATGCTTACCTGTTTCAACAACGTTGAAAATGTATTGCCACATTCAATGCAAAATCATGCTCATGTGCCAATCGTTACCAATCAATCAATTGAATGCCGACACCAAGGGTGTTTTGCCGCAACTTGTAATCAATCAAACTCTCGCCATAACCATAAAACCACTGCGCATAGACTTTGAGTTTTTGAGTAAAGGGAAAGCTCCAACCCAATTGCATGGCACCATGGTTATGGTTCAACCGCAAGTTGTCTCGCAACATCAGATCGAACGTATGCTCACCCACGTGCGCAAGCAAAGTAAGATCAAAGTGCCCCATATAGTCCGTGATATCTGGATTGTCATCACTTTCACCTTTCTCAGGAATACGCCACCACGGCCTGAGCACGACTGCAACGCCGCCATGTTCCATCGCAACGCTGCCAATAACCCGGTTCCAACTACGAGATGAAGTGCTGCCCCGGCCATTCGATTGGTGATTGACACCCAGAGTGAGTGAAGACAGGTTCCACCCCAAGAATGGCTGATTCACTACATGACTAAACCAGAGTTCCGGTTCGTAATTAGTTTCACGAAATGGTGAAGATGCGCTGCGGTTGTACATCTGCCAAAATGATCTTTGGGTATAACCACCCAAAAAATCGCCTGCACCGCCAAATGCATCAAGCCATAAAGGGAATTTCAAGCTGATCTGGAACTTGCTTTCACTTTTCTGTGCACGGGTATCAGTACCATCGCTCGTCGAAAAAACTGCGTTGCTTGGGCGACGCTCCGCATAGCTGCCCAGCAATAAATAATTGAGGCGATACGGCGCGATGACATAGCGATTATTGAAGGCATCACGCTCAGCGGCAAGTCTTTGCGTCAGCACGGGAGCCGCAGATACGCTTCCCTGAGGAGTCTGCTTGGCTGCTGCCTCAGCAGCACAAGCTGCGCGAAGCTCACCAATGGTGGCGGTGTCAATTGCACTCGCTGTTTTATGGGCTAAACATAGCATGGCCTCATCCTGAGGATGAGCCAAAGGCGCTGTTTCAGCTGAGGCTACGCCCACTAACAGCCAGGAGGCAATTCCTAGCGCAAAAGCCGTTGTTTGCATCAGGGACTCCACCAGAGCGACACGACTATATGAACAGAAACGCAAAATGCGTTTTTTCTATACACAAGGCCATAAAAATATTTATAACATCAACCTGCTTTCCTGCGGGCCATTCGATCATTGGCTCACGATTGTAAGTGCTGACGTATCTACATCTTTTACTCCTTTAACCTTACTTGCAATATTTTTTACATGGTCAATACCATCCTGATTGGGTAACTTCCCACTAAGAATCACCACTCCATGTACTGTTTTTACGCCAACTTTGAAGCCTTTGCTAACACTATCAGCATAAACTTCTGACTTCACCTTGGTTGTAATCCAACTGTCACTCACAACCCGCTCAGTTTTGACAACTGCGTCATTGGTTTTGGTGGCCATGCTACTGCTTTCTGCAAGCTTCAGATTATTATGAACCCCCTTGACCCCTTCCACTTTTCTTGCATAGTCACTTGCCAGTGTTTTAGCATCTGCGCTGCTGGTTGTTCCCTTCAAAGTCACCACTCCATTAATAGTAGTCACGCTAATATTTGATTTACTAACGACCAACTCATTTATCAAACTGGCCTTCACCTTCGTCGTGATGGCTGAATCGGTAACGGCTTTCACCACCCCATCACTGTGACTCTCTGAGGTAGTCGTAACATCGTTTGCAGCGTTTACTGTAGAAACGCCTAGCCCCAATATCAAACATGTGATAGCCAGTGTCTGATGTAACGAGGACTTTTTGAAAAGTTCATGGTTGAGCATATTCGAGTCTTCCATTTAAATATTGAAATTTATATCAGACGACAAACTGCATGAGGTATTTCATCTTTAGTGATTACTTCCTGAGGTCTGAAAACGCCTTTTCCAGGGCTGTTCGCATGGATTCCCATGCCAAATCCATCCCCGCATGCATTTTTGAATTAGCAGATTCTGCTGCAATCCGCAGATCATGAAACGTTTCATGCGCGGCAGCACGCCCCGCTCGCAATTCAGTGATTCTCTCGTGGTATGCAGCTCGTACATCTGAGCCAGCCTTCTTTCCTTGTGCGGCCAGAACATCAAAGTCAGCATCCCACTTTTTAAGCAATGCTTGCATTTTCTCTACATAATCTGAAGTCAATCCCATGATTCTGACCTCCTACACAATGAAACCGACAGATTTCATACTGTTGGCCGAGCATATTCCTTTTCAAGCTCGGGTTCTGTACGGCAACGAACAATTGAAACCATTCCGTTTTTATGCATAGAGGGGATATAAACTGAACGTCAGCGCTTTTCACGGTATCGGTTCTCGGAACTGGATAGGCGATTTCCTCGATGTTGGCGCCGGGCATAGAGCGACATTAAAGGTGTTACCGATATTCCATGCAGAATGATGGATGCTGCGCCGCAGACAAGGTGATATTTATAGCCCGATCCGCCAATAAACCTGTAAGCCCGTAGTTCAGTGCAAACAACAGGTAGTAGATTGAACCGATACCACGAATACCGAACCACGCAATCAGCAATCGCTGATCGTCCGACACCTGGGCACCGAGCAACCCCAGCCATACAGAAAGTGGGCGCACTACAAATAACAACAAAATGATGAAAACAGTCGTCGCCAGATCAACATGCACGTATGCCAGCATGGCCCCAACAGCGAGCACGACTACCAACTCGGCAATGCGCTCCAGTTGCTCATTGAAACCGAGTACTGCTTGCATCATGTAAGCGCCCACAAGGTTGGGGTGCGTTGCTACAGCAAGGTGAGCTTCCTTGTTCTGCAGTCCGGCCTGCCCCTCTTCCGGCGCCTTCTGTCTGCGGGAACGTTCCTTGGTACGCTGAAGCGCGAGACCTGCGGCAAATACAGCAAGAAAACCTGAGGCATTAGCCAATTGCGCTACACCAAAGGCCAGCGCAACAAGGCCAAGCGCCAGGAATTCATCAAGGCCGACCGCTTCCTGATGGCGTGTTCGTAAATAAACTACCAGTTTGCCAATGATCGCGCCGAGAACGGCTCCGATCAACAAGCCCCCTGCCTGCCCCCAGAATACGTCAAACCCCCACCATCGCCAGCCCACAGCCCCGAGTTCATGCATACCGAGCAAACCTAAGCCCAACATCACAAATGGGAATGCCGCTCCATCGTTAAGTCCCCCTTCGCCCGTCAGGCTGAAACGCAAGCGATCATTATCATGCGCTTCGTCAACCTGAACATCCGAGGCAAGAACTGGGTCAGTAGGAGCCAGAATACCGCCGAGCAGTACGGCTACGCCCAGCGGCAAATGGAGCCAAAATACTCCGACCAGCGTAATAAGCCCAACAGTGATCGCCATTGAAAGAAATGCCAAGCGTAACGGCAAGCGCCAATGGTGGCTGGAAAACGGCAGGCCCAGCTTCAAGCCAACAGAAAACAGTGAGATCAACAGCGCCACTTCGGCGCCCCGTACAAGTATACCGGCCATCCGGTGTGGGTCGGGAGCCATCAGCCCCAAGCCTGCACTCCCAAGTCCGTAACCGCCCAGTAGATAAAACATCGACGCACTGACGGGAAGTCGCTTCATCAACGAACCGGTCAGTGCCATCGCGATCAAGAGCGCGCCAATTACCAGCGCCCAAACGGAAATTGACATTGCAATTTTTTCCTGTTGCACCGGGAATTACACCTCAGACTTCTCATGAAAAAATCATAGATGGCGCCTGCGGACTCCAAGAGTTTGCTATTTTGAAAGCATTCCAAATAGGCTTCTAGGGATGCGATGCTGCCTGCTCAACGACACCCTCTACCGGCCAATAGTCTACGCGCTTGTAGTGCGCATAAAGGGCAGCCTCATGCTGGCGGTCAAACTGAATTGTTTCGCTATAGGAGGGAGAATGCTCGACTGAATGACGAAGCAAATCCACCGAAACTCTTTTCTGAGCCCAATCGATATCCTGAAACCACTCCGGCGCAATCACAACCTTGTGCCCCAACCACCAGTTGCTGGTGTTGACAATGATGTAGCGGATAGCCCAGGTTTTCTCGTCAATCAGATATCCATGCACATGGCCGATTTCTCCGTCAATGGCATGGATGTGATAGCCGGCTACAGCTGCACAGCTGCGTAAATGAGGGTCATCATCACGATGTTCGGCCTTCACCTTCTTCTCCTGTGAGGCTCGCATTTTCTTCATAGCCGCACGCTCTTCCTCACTACGAATGGCCATGGGCAAATACATATCCGGCATCATACTGCCTGGGAACATATCAAGACCATCCCAATAATAGGGGTAGCCATAGTATTCAAGATACCGAATTTCATGCTGGCGCGAGACAGGTTTCTTGGTATCAATATCCGGGCCATTCCGAATCTGATCAAGGCTTACAGACGTTGGCAGGATTTTCCGCCCCCAATCAAGTTGCTGAATTGCGTGGGTAAAAACCAATACCTTACGACTCGACAACCAATCACCGGTTTCGACAACCAAATAGCGGATAACCCATTCATCATCATCAAAATAAAAATCTTTGACGCTACCAATATCTCCGTCCGTAGCGCCGATCGTGAAATTCTCCATCTGTTTCAATTCGCGTAGCATCTAAATATCCTTTAGGTGAGTCGAGGCGTAGGTTTTGACCATGCCAGGGGAAAGAAATCGGTACCACACCTCTTTGTTACGCCAGATCTTTGAGGGAAACGCCATACTAGTTTGCTATGGCAAAACCTCTTAGTCTGTATGCCTGTGCACATATGCAAACTCATAAAACACCTCCGCATGCAAAAAAATCCACCTTGCAACCCTGACTGATCTGAAAACCCGCAACCAACACCTGCGTACATCCTGCGTACGCTTGCCTTGGCGCTTCTGGCACCTCTACATATGTCCGGTGGCGCACAGACCCAACGCGCTAACATCTTCAGTATGAGTCGCACAGCAACCGTGCAGTTGAGGCCCCCTGCTCCCGCTGCTTGATGCTGATGCGTGTATGTATGGCCCTTGTGGAGAGATCAGATGCGGAAACTATGGCTTTTTCTTTCGGTTTTATTGGTACTCATTCTGCCCGGCTGTGGCTACAACACTTTGCAAAGCAGCGATGAGCAAATCAAGGCAAGTTGGTCCGAAGTAGTTAACCAATATCAACGTCGTGCGGATCTGGTGCCTAATCTCATCAATACTGTGAAGGGTTACGCAGCTCATGAGAAAGACGTACTGCTTGAAGTCACCAATGCGCGTGCCAAACTTGGCAGCATGCAGGTAAGCCCTGAGACCCTCAACAACCCAGAGGCGTTTGCAAAATTTCAAAGTGCTCAAGGCGGGCTATCGGGGGCGCTTTCAAAAATGCTGATGGTATCCGAAAACTATCCTCAATTGAAAGCAGACGCGAGTTTCCGCGATTTACAGGCGCAACTTGAAGGTACAGAAAACCGCATTACGGTTGCACGCAATCGGTATATCCAGTCGGTACTGACCTACAATGTGACAGTGCGCTCCTTTCCTTCCAACCTGACGGCAATGGCATTGAGATACAAAGCGAAACCGAACTTCGCTGTTGAAAATGAAAAAGAAATCGCCAAGCCTCCCATCGTTGATTTTGACTCAGCTCCAGCCAAAACCACGGCGGCCTCTTCGGGAGCCCCCTCGTGACCGCAGCAAACATAGCCAGAGTTCCATTTGCAGCACTCATGTTTTGCTGGTCAGTCATGGTGGGGGCTCAAATCCCTGTACCGCCCCTGACCGAACATCTCATTGACCAGACCTCAACGCTCAGCGGGGAACAGATCACGATATTAGATCAGACATTGCAAGCACTTGAAGCCCGTAAAGGCAGTCAGCTTGCGGTACTCATAGTTGCAAGTACAGCCCCCGAAACTATTGAGCAATACGCCATGCGCGTTGCAGAGCAATGGAAGCTGGGGCGCAAAAAAATTGATGATGGCGCGATTCTGCTCATAGCAAAGTCTGACCATGTGGTACGCATTGAGGTCGGTTATGGCCTTGAAGGCGCGCTCAATGATGCAACAAGCAAGCGCATCATCAGCGAGATCATCACGCCTCGTTTCAAACAGGGAGACTACTACGGAGGCATTAGCGCCGGGGTGAACCAGATTATTCACGTTGTTGACGGAGAGCCCTTACCTGCTCCCTCTTCAAGCTCAAATGAGAACGCTCAAGAGATAGGGAAATATACTCCAATCGTCTTCATACTTGCGTTAGTCCTTGGCGGCATATTGCGTACCGTCCTAGGCAGATTCCCCAGCGCACTTATAACAGGTGGAGGCGTTGGGGTGATTGCCTGGCTCTTTGCCGGCGCACTATCCATTGCATTGAGCGCTGGTTTTATGGCCCTCGCATTTACTTTGCTAAGCGGCAGCAGCGGGCTGCTGGGTGGATTTGGCACAGGCGGATCGGGTGGAGGCCGCGGTGGCGGATTCGGCGGTGGGGGAGGTGGATTTGGCGGCGGCGGAGCCTCAGGACGGTGGTAACCATGAATATCAAACGCATTGCAAAGCATCTGACAATGACCCCCGGTCGGGTCAAACGCACTTTTCCAAAGCAGACACTACTGATCATTGGGCAAGAGATCACATTAGGTGAGGCAACACACTGCGGAGAAATCCGCTTTGCAGTAGAGGGGGCTCTTCATGGCATGCCACTCTTCAAAGGGCAGTCCGGAAGAGAACGTGCCATCGAAATATTTTCGCAACTGCGAATATGGGACACCGAATACAACAGTGGGGTACTGGTTTATGTATTGCTTGCCGATCGGCACGTTGAAATCGTGGCAGACCGCGGAATACACGCCAGAGTGGGCGCAGAAGAATGGGAGAAGATATGCCACATGATGGAAACAGATTTTGTCAAAGGTAACTACGAAGGTGGTGTGACTCACGGTATTCAAGCCATTACGCGCCATCTAACAAAGCACTTTCCTATATCCCTGAAAAAGCACAATGAATTGCCAGACACACCTATTGTGCTTTAATCATGGCAGCAGTCTTTTCCTCGATTTTCGCGATGAGTGCAAGCCAGGATTTGTTGAACGACTCGGCCCCTTCATGTTGAAGCCTTGCAGCGAGCGCAGTATCATCAATCGACACATTACGAAACTCCTCTATCACTTTTTCCGAAACATCATCACCAAAGCCCAAACAGGAACCCGCTTGACCATGATCGGCGAATGCCAGCAGGGTTTTCTCTGGCATCGTGTTGATAGTTTTTGGGGCAACAAGCGCTTCGACGTATAGTGTGTCACGTGCATCTGGGTCCTTGGTGCCAGTGCTGGCCCACAACAGGCGTTGCGGATGCGCGCCAGCATCTTCTAGCTTGCGCCAGTTCTTTGAGGCAAGCAGTTCGAGATAGGTATGGTATGTGTGCATTGCTACGGCAATCCCAAGTCGATTATGCAGCGCAAGCGGCGTTTCTTTGGCAACAGCGGCATCCCAACGGCTAACAAACAAAGAGGCAACCGACCCAACCTTTGGATCGAGCCCAACATCAAGACGGCGCTGAATACCACTCATATAAGCGTGGGCGGCAGCCAAATATTGATCACGCGAAAATAGTAGCGTGACATTAACAGGTACTCCTGCAAAAATCGACTCTTCCATCGCCGCTATCCCCGCTTCTGTTCCGGGAATCTTGATGAAAAGATTCGGGCGAGCAGCTCGCATATACAAGTCTGCAGCAACCTTCACCGTGATGGCTGTGTTATTTGCCAGCAACGGCGAGACTTCAAGCGAGACCCAGCCATCAACACCTTTTGTGGCATCAAAAATCGGCCGGAATAGATCGGCTGCACGTGTCAGATCCTGCAGTGCGAGCTCAAAGAAAAGCGCTTCACTCTTGAAGCCTTTTGCAGCCAATTCTTTGATAGCTTCGTCATAAGCAGTGCCGTTACTCATAGCATGTTCAAAAATAGTCGGATTGGAAGTCAGCCCTGTCACCGACAGATCCTTGATATAACGCTCCAGCGTACCATCGTCGAGTAGATCACGCGTAATATTGTCGAGCCAGATCGATTGGTCTGAGTTGTGCAGTTTCTTAGTATTGGCATTCATGGCTTATTTCTTTCAAGGTAAGGCAACATGCTGTTTGCCCTGCTTCGCTCACTGATGCGCGGCGGGTGTCGAGTCTCTACTTATTTCGAGTTGCTGGTTGAAGGTTTCTCAGCCGCCTTCTCAACGTGCCCACCAAATTCATGCCGCATGGCCGACAACACCCGATTGGCAAAATCATCTTCGCCGCGCGAGCTAAAGCGTGAGTAAAGCGCAGCGCTCAGCACAGGCACTGGCACTGCTTCGTCAATGGCGGCCTGGATTGTCCAGCGCCCTTCGCCCGAATCAGAAACCTGGCCATGGAAATCGGTCAGCTCAGAGTCTGCCACTAACGCAGTAGCTGCCAGATCAAGCAACCATGAAGCAATAACACTGCCACGCCGCCATACCTCGGCTATTTCGGGCAAGTTCATGTTGTACTGGTACAACTCCGGCTGGCGCAGTGGTGTCGTCTCAGCATCTTTAGCCTGATCCGCTTTGCCAACATTGGCGCTGCGCAGAATGTTAAGCCCTTCGGCATAAGCAGCCATGACTCCATACTCAATGCCATTATGAACCATTTTGACGAAGTGACCCGCACCACTTGAGCCGCAATGCAAATAGCCTTGCTCTGCACTGCTGATGGCATTGTCGCGTCCTGGCGTGCGCATGATCGTGCCAGCGCTGGGCGCCAATGTTGCAAACAAGGGCTCCAGGTGCCGCACAATCGCCTCCTCCCCACCAATCATCAGGCAGTATCCGCGATCAAGCCCTGCAATCCCACCACTGGTCCCTACATCGACATAATGAATGCCTTTACTCTTCAACTCATTCGCGCGACGAATGTCATCGTGATAATAGGAATTACCACCATCGATGACAATGTCGCCCTTATCAAGCAATGGCAATAAACTAACAATGATCTCGTCGACAAAAGCGGCCGGAACCATTAACCATATAGCGCGAGGTGGCGCCAACGCAACGACCAGCGCCTCCAGAGAGGATGTGCTAACCGCGCCTGTGGCGACAAGACGCCTGACGGCCGCTGCATCACGATCGTTGACCACGCAGTGATGCCCCCCCTGTATCAGGCGATCTGTCATACTCGCGCCCATGCGTCCAAGTCCAACCATGCCAATCTGCATCGCTCATCCTCACTTCTGGATTCATAGCGTGTAACAGTGCCACACGCTCAAAACACTACTTGAAATTCGAGAAACGTTGCCACTCAATCACTAAACTCCAAAAATGGATATTGAGCAGCATTTTCCAAAACCAGAGAAATTTCTACCAGGCAAACAAATTTGCGACTGCACGATGCGCGTAACGGTGTCTGAACGTCTGTCTGCTGGCGTACAGACAGCAAGCTGTCGTAGGCGGAAAAATCTCAAAATACGAGGCATCAAACAAACACTCTTTTTGCCCAGAGCGAATTGGCGGCTTCGCTTCGAGAGGCAACGGGAAAACCGCTGCTATCTTTGATCTGCGGTACCCAGAAGCTGAATCACGAAGAGTTTGAGAAAAATTGTGGATGTATTTCAATCCGTGTGTTTCAGATGAAAGAACGAGGCTCTTGAATTATGACTCTTCCCAGTCTTACCCCCGATCTGCTTCAAAAGATGGATGCTTACTGGCGCGCCGCCAATTATCTTTCCGTCGGCCAGATATACCTCTTCGACAATCCGCTGCTCAAACGCCCGCTGGCTCTTTCGGATGTCAAGCACATGCTGCTCGGGCACTGGGGAACAACACCGGGGCAAAATTTCATTTATGTACACCTGAACCGAATCATCAACAAGTATGATTTAGACATGATTTATGTGTCAGGGCCTGGGCATGGCGGCCCGGCTGTAGTTGCCAATACTTACCTTGAAGGAACCTATAGTGAAGTCTATCCAGACATCAGCCAAGATGAAGCGGGTCTGAAGAAGCTCTTTCGTCAGTTTTCGTTTCCAGGCGGGATCCCCAGTCATGCATCCCCTGAATGTCCGGGTTCTATTCACGAAGGCGGCGAATTGGGTTACTCGCTGAGCCATGCCTTCGGTGCAGTGCTTGACAGCCCAGAGCTTATCGTGGCCTGCGTGATAGGTGATGGCGAGGCAGAAACCGGACCACTGGCAACAGCCTGGCACTCAAACAAATTTATTGACCCGGCAAGTGATGGCGCAGTATTACCTATCCTGCATCTTAATGGCTGGAAAATAGCCAATCCTACAGTGCTTGCACGCATCACCCACGAAGAGTTGGACCAACTGCTACGTGGCTATGGCTGGACGCCTCTGTTCGTTGAGGGCGATGAGCCCGAGCTGATGCACAAGGCCATGGCCGCTGTACTTGATCTGGCCATTGAGCAGATCAAACACATTCAGCACAACGCCCGCGACAACGGTGATCTCATCAGACCGCGCTGGCCCATGATCGTGCTACGTTCCCCAAAAGGCTGGACCGGGCCAAAGGTGGTCGATCGCCAGCCAATAGAAGGCAACTTCCGTTCGCATCAAGTACCGATTTCAGACCCGACTACCCATCCCGAACATCTGCAGTTGCTGGAAAACTGGCTCAAGAGCTATCACCCAGAAACGCTATTCGATGAGTCTGGGGCTTTGAAGGCTGAACTGGCTGAACTTGCGCCGAGGGGCGTAAGGCGCATGGGCACCAATCCGCATGCAAATGGTGGTTTGCTTAT
The DNA here is from genome assembly GCF_000373965.1 of Uliginosibacterium gangwonense DSM 18521. Taxonomy (GTDB): domain Bacteria; phylum Pseudomonadota; class Gammaproteobacteria; order Burkholderiales; family Rhodocyclaceae; genus Uliginosibacterium; species Uliginosibacterium gangwonense. The sequence continues at coordinate 150,229 of NZ_KB892838.1, forward strand.
GCGCGATCTGCGCATGCCAGATTTTCGTGAATATGCACAATCAGTACCACAGCCCGGTATACGCGGCAACGGTGATACGCGGGTGCTTGCACTCTTCCTGCGTGATGTAGCCAAGCTCAACGACAGACAGCGCAATTTTCGCATATTCGGCCCGGATGAGACTATGTCAAATGGTCTGGCAGCAGTATTCGAAACGACGGCACGTCAATGGGATGCCGCAACCGAACCCAACGATGAATTCCTCGCTCCGAGCGGACGCGTGCTGGACTCCATGCTGAGCGAACATCAATGCGAGGGCTGGCTTGAAGGCTACCTGCTGACCGGGCGGCATGGCCTCTTTAACTGCTACGAGGCCTTCATTCATATCATCGATTCGATGTTCAACCAACACGCAAAATGGCTGACTGTGACCGCCCACATCCCATGGCGCCACAAAATCCCCTCATTGAACTATCTGCTGGCCTCACACGTTTGGCGACAAGATCACAACGGCTTTACGCATCAGGACCCCGGCTTCATTGATCACGTGGTCAACAAGAAAGCCGACGTAGTACGCGTCTATTTGCCCCCAGATGCTAACTGTTTGTTGTCCGTGATGGACCATTGTCTGCGCAGCCACCATTATGTTAACGTCGTGATCGCTGGCAAGCACCCCGCCCCACAGTGGTTGACCATTGAAGAGGCAACCAAGCATTGCGCTGATGGCATTGGCATCTGGCAATGGGCTAGCAACGATCAGGGGGTTGCACCAGACCTCATCATGGCTTGCTGCGGTGATGTGCCGACACTGGAAACTCTGGCAGCAGTTGCGATTCTGCGTGAACATCTACCCGAGTTGACAATTCGCGTCATTAACGTTGTTGACCTGATGCGTCTGCAACCACGCTCAGAACATCCTCATGGCCTGGCAGACGTGGATTTCGATGAAATGTTTACAAAAGACAAGCCCGTCATCTTCGCTTATCACGCCTATCCGTGGCTAATTCATCGATTGACGTATCGACGTACCAACCACCGCAATATCCACGTTCGCGGCTACAAGGAAGAAGGCACAATTACTACACCCTTTGATATGACGGTACTCAACGAACTGGATCGCTTTCACTTGGTCATCGACGCCCTTGATCGTCTACCCCAGTGTGGTGACAAGGGCATCTACCTTAAGCTGCAACTCAAGGACAAGCTGACCAAGCACCAGCAGTACATCAATACCAATGGTCAAGACATGCCTGAGATCCGCGACTGGCAATGGCCCGTGACGCTGGGAGTCAACTCATAATGAAGCTGGGCTCAAGCCGCAGAAAAGGGCTTTAGAGTCTATCCTTAAGTAGTGGATAATGTCATTTTCATGTTTTATGAGTTCAAATGGATATGCCATCGTGGGAAGTGATAGATGAGTTCTGGAGTCGTGTAGAACCCCTCATTCCTCCCAAGGCAGGGCGCACGACAGATAAGGATTTTGTCCGCAAAGCTGGGGCGGTGCGCAAACCCAAGCCTGCGCACCGGGTGTCAATGGAAGGCCTTGCCGTTCGAGCGTTTTGGCAGCGCCAGTGCAATTCATAAGCATTTTCTGGATTGGGAGAAGGCGGGATTGTTTGAAGCCATCTGGCGTGCGGGATTGGCTGAATACGACGAACTGGAAGGAATTGCCTGGCGCTGGCAGAGCATTGACGGGGCCATGATGAAAGCGCCGTTGGCACAAGAGGAAGTGAGGCCTAAACCTCACATTATCGAAATGGGGTTCCGAGCGAGCGCGTTCGGCATTGAGGTCAAGTCGCCCATTTCTTCAGAGAGCGTTAAGAAGCTTTTGGATTGCGTCCTGCAGTCCTATACATACACACTCTGCGAGTTCTCTGGGGTGCGACCCGACTTTGTCCTCATCTATCCCGAGGCCCAACACTTCTTCGATTACGATTTCCAGAAAAAGTACAAAGGCGACGAACGGAACAAGTTCAGACCGGAGGAAGTTCGAATGGTCCGTCGCATCATGCAGCGCGCCAATGTTGGTGAGCTTGTTGTGTCGGAACGCAACCATTACGAAATTAAGTTCGCGGCCAGTCGGTACTTCGACCCAATTCGCGGCCAAACGCGCATTGATAATCTTGGGACAACTCGTCGTGTTGGCTCTCGCAAGCTATCGGCATAGCCCCTCCGTCAACCGGTTACGTCGAACGCTGAACGACCGCTATCCAAAACTCTGACCGTTTAAGTCGACCTTGAGGACCAATGAAGCATTGAAGCAAGATTGGCGACCGATATCGGCCACAACCGGTCAGTTACCGACAATGAATTCTGTGGAAACGAAGGTCTGGTCATCCATCAACAAGAGTCGTTGGGAGTAATCCACGGTCGAGCCACAGACGAACCTCGACCGTGGTGGATGTTGAAACTCCGGGGGAACCTCAAACCCTTGGCGATTTACCTAGCGTATGTCACCACCGGGTTTTTTCGAGCAGCACTTATTAAGTCAAGTGATAGCTCGCCGCAGTGGCAGAAAGCTGGGTTGCTTCACCGAAATGCATGGAGATGTTATACGGGAGAGCAAGAAAAGCCACAACCATAATTGACACAACACAGCCAAATATGACCATGAACATGTCCTTTGCGAAACTGGGTTGTTTTGTCATTTTGGTATTCCTCTGTTGACGACGTGAGGCCAGTGTAAGGCGCCTATCTTAAGAGATACTTAACAACACAAAGATGTCCGAGATACTGATGTGATTCGTCAGTAAGGGTACTGCGCTGGGGGCTAGAATGGCGTGTCGGTGGGCACATTTCTCCGTCTATAACCCCCCCTCGCCAAAGGTCAGATTGAGGCCAAAAGCTGTCTGCCATTAATTCCTCTGAAATAACAATGCGCAAAGCAGCACACGCCATGGGCGTAGAGGCACCAAGTACAATAAGTTGAAGCGAAGTCTCATCTGGCTTTGCTTTAGTTTAATATATAGTGATTGGCTAATCACTCGCGCTTGAGTTCCAATATGCTTGCTCGATATAACTCTTGGCTACCAGGTGTGCGACGATGTCGTCAAGTTCGGCAGAGTCGACCGAAGTAGCCAGAAGCGTAGCCGTAATCTCGATGCCATCATCTCCGAAGGGTTGAACATCCAGATCCGCGACAGGGTAGTGATGTCCTTCAAGAAGTGCTTCTACAGTGGCCAGTGCGGCTTTCTGTTCCTCACGCGGGGCGACTGCACAGAGCACATAGGTCATTTCGCTGGATTTCTCGTCAATGGGCTTACGGTTGATCCAGTTGACCGCCGGTCGTAACAATGTATTGGCCGAAAGCACAAAGAAGGCGGCTAGTATCGCTTCTGCCAGCAGGCTGGCTCCGGCGCAGGCGCCTACGGCTGCGGAGCCCCAAAGCGTGGCTGCGGTATTGAGGCCACGCACGTCGGCACCTTCTTTCATGATGGTGCCTGCTCCCAGGAAGCCAACGCCGTAGACAACGTAGGCGATGACATGGACGGCTGCTTCGTGACTGCCGAGCCGGTTGGCAAGGTCTACAAATACTGCTGCGCCAACAGAGACTAGGACGTTGGTTCGTAGCCCAGCATTGCGTTGACGGTATTGTCGCTCCAGCCCGATCAGGGCGCCGAGAAAAAACGCTGCAATCAGGCAGATCAGGGTATTGAGAAGGGTCTCGGGGTGAAAATTTTGCAGGATTTCCATGCGGGGTTCCTGTTTGTTGAATGTGGATAAACGCAAGGCTTCGCGGCGTACCATGTCAAATAGGTACGCCGTTGTCCAGAGGGGTGAGTGTTAAACGTAGCTATGCTTTAGGTTCATCACATCCCGGTAGGGAATCACACCTTGGATACGCTCTTGCTCATCAGTAACTGGTATCGCCCGGAAGCTGTAACGTTCAAATGCTTCTGCTACTTGGCGCAGGGAATCTGCCGGGTTGAATGAAATGACGTTGGTATTCATGATGTCGCCTAACCTTGCTTCTGGCTCGGCTTGCAAGACTTCACGGATATCCATAACGCCAACCAGCTTCTGCTCTGCCTCCACCACGTAGATGTACATGATCACATCTTTGTCGCGTACCACATAACGGTAGGATTCGAGTACCTCGCGTGCCAGGGTGGTGGGCGCGAAACTGATGAAGCCGGGCAGCATGAACAACGAGGCCGTCTCTTCGTGCTGTTTGATCAGCACGCCCACCTTGGCGGCGAACTCGGGGTCGAGCCTGCCGACAATTTCCTGGGCCTCGTCGGTGGGCAGGATGTTAATGATGTCTGCCGCCTGTGCGGCTGTCATTTGTTTGATGAGTTCAACGGCTTTTTCGATCTTGATGGACGAAATCAGTTCGCGTTGGACGCGAGGCTCCACTTCCTCAAGCGTATCCGATGCATGTTCATTGTCGAGCTGCTCAAAAACCGCCACACGCTGAGGCTGGTCAAGTTCTTCCAGAATATCGGCAAGGTCTACGGGGTGAATGTCTGCAAGGTTCTCCTTCAGCACCTTGAGTTTGACATTGCCCTTGAAGCTGCCAATTGACTCTGGCAAGGGCTGAATATAGGTCCAGGACAACATCGTGTCTGGATGCTTCTTGGCGTACATGTTGGCGATGCGCTTGAGCCCGAGCCGTCGCAGTAGGCGGGCGTGGCTCAAATCCACTTCGCTGGCATACAGGCGGCTTCAACTGCCTTGCTGCCTCGGCGTAATAGTGTCCGTACACGGGCAAGCAACTCTGAAAACGCGAAAGGCTTAACCAAATAATCATCTGCCCCAAGCTCCAGTCCTTTGACGCGGTCTTCGATTTGATCGCGGGCGGTGAGAAACAGCACAGGCATGTCTTTGCCTGCTTTACGCAAACTGGCCAGTATTTGCCAGCCATCCATGCCCGGCAGCATGACATCCAGAATGGCTAAGTCATAGTTCTCGGACAATGCCAAGTGCAGGCCATCAATACCATCACGCGCCAAATCGACGATAAAGCCCGCTTCGCCCATACCTTGCTTCAGGTAATCACCGGTTTTTGTTTCGTCTTCAACGACCAGAATTTTCATGGTGTGTTGCCACCTTGGCAGGCTTACGCGTACGGGCGACGTGATGTTTCGGTGCAGGTGTCACAGGAGCATCCGAAGCACTTGAAGCCCCTTGTGGCGTCTCTGCTTGATGAGTGTGGGATGTTGCGACCTTGGCTGGTTTGTTCTGCTGCAACGCCACCACGATAGCCTTCAGGTCATGCATGTCCTGCTCCAACCGACTCAGCCGTGTTTCAAGTTCTGCAGATGAGTGATCGGTCGTTTGGGGGGGCGCTGGTTTTGTAGGTGTGACCGGCTCTTGGGTGGCCACCGAGGACGACGCGGAGGACGAAGATGTTGGATGGGGTTGAGCAGAGCTGGGCGTGCTTGCAGTGCTTGTTGGCGTTGCAGCCGCATTGGGTGCGGACGCCACGACCGGTGACTCAACCGGGCTGGGTGCTGAGATCGGGCTTGATGCACCGCCATCAGGCGTGACAGGCGATGCAGGTGCCGGATCCATGGGGGCGGTACCGGGGGCACTGGGCGCACTTTGGTCTATGGGCGCCAAGAGCGCGACATCATCGGCAGCGGGTAACTGGGTGGTGTCGGTGGGGGAAGGGCGCAAGGCCTTGCCTGCGCTTAACCAATACCCACCCGCGATCATGCCGACAGACAGGCCCGCCAGGGCCAGCAGAATCATGATGAGCGACTTCTTGGTGAGCCGCCGCTTCGGGTTGGGCGGGAACATCGCAGCCGAGGAAGCTGCTGGGCCGGTTGCCAAGCAACGCCCAGACCGCTGGTCATCACGCAACAGTAATCTTGGCGTCCTATGTCCCCCCAAAAAACAGGATAAAGACCTCCTAATACCCACAAAGGTAACAATCTATTGCTCGCCCCCGTATCCACTCAAGGGTGCATTCTTTCAACCGTAAATGCCTTGTAGCCTTACGTGCGTATGCCCTTATGGTGACCAGGACCAACCCTTATATGTTTGCAATCATTGAATAGCCGCATCTTCGCGCCATGCCTCAATCCAAACGAAACGTCATTCTGACTGGTTGGCTTGCCGCAATGACCTTTGTCTCAGGGCTGTTAATCCTTGTTTTTTTTGCTGATTTTTTTGTCGAGGATGGCATCAAGGATTTTAACGACAGGCGTGTTCGTGTAGCGCTGCTGGCCGAAGCCCTGCATCAGTCCCTGGATACGCGCCCGCGGATGGCGCGAAGCTATATCGTTACCGGAGATCCCGGCTACAAAGAGCATTACTACAGCGAACTCAGACGAGCAATTTATCCTGACGACGATTCTGGTCACAACGAACAGACCGCAAGCTCCAATCCGTCGTACATCGATGCCCTGCTCACCCTGGTTACGCGCGAAACCACAGGCGCAGAAGGATCAGCCCTACTCTCCGCCATCAAGCGCAATTCCGATCTGCTGACAAGAACGGAAGTCGCAGCCATACAAAAATCTGAACAAAATCCGCAAGATTCTTACCGCGGACGCCAGCAAGCTCTTCAGATGCTTTTTAGTGCGGAATATCTCCGGGCCAAGTTCGATACCCTAGAGCAAGCGAATGCGGTCAAAGAATTGGTCAACCACCAAACCACGGAAGCCCTGCGTCAAATACAACTCCATGAATCGCTGTTGCAGTTGGTGTTCATTTGCATCGGTATCGTCTGGCTCCTATTGTTTTGGCGCAGCTACTGCGCCCTAAAGGCTTTGCTGGGGGCATCGCCCAACGATGTGTATGCCCAAATCGTCAAGATTGGACAAGGCGACTTTTTGCCATTGACTCAGCCTATCCAAGCTCACGCAGACAGCGTGATTGCGTGGCTGAACAAAACCCGACAGCAACTGGGAGAGTTGATTGAAGCGAGACACAGGGCTGAGGAACAACTGCTTGAAAGCAACCGCTACCTTTGGGTCACCAACCGAGTTCTGCGACGCATTAGCAACAACGTTCCCTTGAGTGAAATACTGGATGAATTGATACTCCTGATCGAGGAAAAAACGCCTGGAACGAGCTGCTCGATCCTGCTTGCCAACAGCGAAGGAACACTGCTGCTCCCCGCATCCGGCCCAAGTCTGCCGAAATACTGGACGGAAGCACTGGCAGAGGTTCCCATCGGAGAAGGCGTCGGATCATGCGGGACTGCTGCATTCCGCGGTGAACGTGTGATTGTTGATGACGTCCAGACGCACCCGTTCTGGGAAGGATATCGAGAACTCGCAGCCCAGGCAGGTTTCCGTGCATGCTGGTCGCAGCCCTTCAAAAACAGAAGCAACAAAGTTCTGGGGACGTTTGCCATATATTACAATCAGCCCGCCCAACCTTCTGAAGAAGCAATCAGGCAGATAGAAGAATATGCCAATCTGGTGCGCTTCGCCGTGGAACGTGCTCGCATGGCAGAAGACCTGAGCCGCAGCCAAGAGATGTACCGCCTCATTGCGGAAAACACCAATGATGTGATCTGGCAAGTAGATTTACCCAGCCTGCGTTTTAGCTATATCAGCCCCTCCATCAAAAATCTGCGTGGCTGGACTGCCGAGGAAGTCATCGGCCAAACCGTGGACAGCTATCTACCGACAGAGGTAGTCACCAAGGTCACCAACAAGCTGATTGAACTGCTGGTTGATTTCAAGGCGAACAATAGCTCGTCACTCTATGCCACGACCGAAGTAGAACTCCCCTGCAAGGATGGTCAGCTCCTCCCGGTAGAACTCGTCGCAACGCTGTTGCTGGACGAAACGGGCCGCCCCTATCGGATTCTAGGCGTCAGCCGAAACATCACCGAGCGGAAAGCCAATGAAGCCCTGATCCACGACCTCGCGTTTCGTGACCCTTTAACCAATCTCCCCAACCGTCGCCTGCTGGAAGATAGACTTCACCAATCCATCGCCAGCGCCCAACGGGAACAATCAGGCCTGTCATTACTCTTTATTGATCTGGACAGATTCAAACCGATCAATGACGAATTTGGGCACGAAACAGGCGACTGGCTGTTGCAACATGTAGCGGAACGGATGCAACATAGCGTGCGTGCTTCCGACACGGTGGCACGAATCGGTGGCGATGAGTTCGTGGTGCTGCTGCCAGATACCGGAATGCCAACATTGGCACTTTCCATCGCGGAAAAACTTCATGCCGCCTTGGAAGCCCCCTTTGTCACAACCGATGGCAAAGAGCTCAGAATATCCTCCAGCATTGGCATTGTCCTCTACCCAGCACACGCCGACAATCTGCGTGATTTGCTCCGTTGTGGCGACGAAGCCATGTACCGGGCCAAAAAGGCCGGTCGAAATGCCATCGAGCTTTTTGCCCCAAGCACCGAATCCTTGACGCCAGACCTTCCCCCTCAAATCATCCGATTACAGTGGAAGTCTCTTTATAACAGCGGCCAGACCACTATCGACCAAGAGCACCGTTTACTGTTCAGGCTCGCTAATGATCTACTGAACCTGTCACTCCAACCAGAATGCACGCACCAACAATTCAATCAAGTATTCGACCAACTATTGGCAGAAGTGATCAAACATTTTTCAGATGAGGAAGAGATTCTGAAGGCACAAGGCTTTAGCGGCCTCAGTGCACATGCAAGCCTGCACAACATCTTGATCACCCGAGCGAAAAACCTGAGAGAACGCAACGAAAAGGCCTTCGTTTCAATTGGCGAACTGACTGAATTTCTAGTTTCTGAAGTTATCGTGGGCCACATGCTCAAGGCCGACTGCAAATATTTCAGCCTGTTCACGGACAAACCACACAAAACGCAAGCCGACTCAAACGTGGCTGTCCACAATTGACGCCGACCTGAAAGCGCGTCAGCTCTTGCAGTAGTGCCGATATCGGCTCTATCCGACACCATTGCCCATCACGCAACAGTACTTGAGCAAGTACCCTCACAGCAATGAGTCCCCTGCAATACCAAAAGTGGCTGCGTTTAAGTGAAGCCCGGCGCCTTATGCTGAACGGACAACGGGATGCCATTGCAGCCGCTTTTCAAATCGGCTACGAAAGCCCCTCCCAGTTCAGCCGGAAATACAGCCGCCTGTTCGGCGCGCCACCCAAACGGGATGTTGAAAGCCTGTTTAGAGAATATGCCACCATAATATATAAGTCACTATTGTCTGGCTAAATTGAAAGGTACTTCGCCATAAGCCAAGCTATCAAATGTCGCTTGGGAAGTGTGGTGGATGTTGCTACGACCTGAGAATCCCACTTACGGTTGCCGAAGCGATTGCCTGGCTTTCAGACGGTAATGTGATGCAGATACTGACTGAGGCTGTGCCTTGGCCGGACGGGCCGGATTAGATGCCTTTTGAATACCTTGGGTTTCACGCAGTCAACTAAATGATGAAATCATTCGCGGGGTGATCCGACAATGATTCGGCGAAAGCAGCGAAGCCTATCTTGCCCTCTACCCGTCCGATCCGAAACGCCCGGAACTCGGCCAGAACTGCCATTCGATTGGTAGGCCGCCACGGTCTGCAATGTGGCGCTTAGCCCCCGCTCCGATAGACATCGTGTTGAACGGCCGGTTCGCGCCTGCCGAACTCACCCTCCCGACCCAAAAGAGACGCTCGGCTTTCGGCAAGCTATCTGTCTGCAATTGGGAGCTAAAAAGCCATTCAAAAATAAGTATTTAACCAGCATTTTCCACGTTTGTCAGGGCGTGCTAGCTGTATTCAAAGTAGGCGCCATCGAAAAATCGAGCCCAGTCAAGTTACTGCCAATCTGGAAGGTCTGCCCATTGCCCGGATAGTCACCGCAGGCTTCACCGGCATTACAAAACATGCCATCGTTGTTCAGATCCGTACTGGCGTTCAGCACGTAAGTGCCGCCGCGCATGCCACTGAGATTCCAGCTGTAACGCCCACCGCTGACATCAAGGCGCTGCATGTAAGTCGTAGTGGTCTCAAGATTGGTGGCGCGCACCCACACAGTCCCTAGTGTGGCGCTCGGGCTGGTGCTGACAGAGAGCTTGGTCACGCTGAGGGGTACCGTGAAAGTCCGCGTGGAAGTCGTTACGGTGAGAGTCGGATAGCTGTAGCCGAGTGGCAATAGCAGCCGATTGACGCTGATGGTGTAATCGCCCAGTTTGGTTGCGGCGTCGACACTGGCGGTTGCCGTGATCGTGATGGCGGGACTGCTGGCCACGATGCTGCTAACAGTTTCGCTGCCGCTCGCGGTGAGTTTCACTTTCAGCGTGGTGCTGCTCAGAACGCTGCCGAAACTGATCGAGGCTGGCAGGGGGACTACGGCACCGGGGATGCTGCCGCCAGTGGCTAGCGCATAGGCTTCGTCGACGCTCTTGCGTGCATTGATCAGGCCCTGACCGTATTCATCATCACGCCCGGCAACCCCTAGATCATCGGTCAGGCGACCGGTGGCGATCAGGGTGTCGATCTGCTCTGTGGTAATGCCCGGGGATACGTAGCGCATCAGGGCAATGACGCCAGCAACGTGTGGCGCAGAAAACGAGGTGCCGTAATTGTAGTAGAAATCCGCCTTATCTGCAGGGGTTGTCCGCGAGCTGAAGGCGCTTGCCGTGCTGTAGATATAGGAACTGGCATCGCCACCTGGCGCGGTCAGCGTCAAGGCCGGGCCAAAGGCTGAATAGAGTGTGCGGGTCGTGCTGGCATTGGTTGCACCCACCGAGATGACACCCGGACAACTGGCCGGACTGGCGACGATGGGTGGCGTCTGTTTGCCTGCTTTCGTGTTACCAGCCGCTGCGACGACGACGACGTTCTGGGCGCGAGCCGCAGCGATGGCGTCGGCGAAACCTGCCGAGCAGGCCGCACCGCTCCCCCAACTGATGTTGATCACGTCGGCCTTGCGGTCAGGCAGGGTGCCGGAACTATTGCTCAGGCCTGCGGCATAGCGAATGGCCTGAATCTGGTTGTACTCGCTATCGTCTTCCCGAATCGGCATCAACAGCGCCATGGGCGCGACACCCGTGCCGTACACGCCGTTGTTGGCGATTGCTGCCGCTACTCCCGCCACGAAAGTGCCATGCCCGCAACTGTCGAGCGCTACACCTGAATTGCATTCGTTTGCCGTGCGTGGGTCATCTGCACCAGGGGCGGTCGTCAATGCAGTGAAGGTATAGGGGCTGACAATCTGGTCTTGGAGATCCGGGTGCTCGGAAAAGACGCCATTATCGATGACCGCAATGATGGGGCGTTGACCAGTGATGCCAAATGCCTTGATCCGATCCATCGCATCCGGCACGTTGATCTGGCCGTAATTCCAGAGCTGGTAGCTATATTTTGGGTCATTCGGAGCGTAACTTGAAAACCGTTCCGTGCGGAAATTCGGCTCGACATACGCATAATTGCCGCTGGCCATCAGTTCCTTGGCGTAACGCAAAGTGCCCACGACCTGCTGGATCTCCACATCGCGCTGATCTACGCTAACCGGCGTCGCATGCCCCGCCAGACTCAGCTGCGTGGCGCCGTTTGGCACGCTCAGCAACTTTGGGATATGGGCCGTCGCTTGCATCGCCGGTGTTGCGAGGCTGCCAGACTGGGCGACGCTCTTCACCCTTTCCTGAGCCACCAGTTCGCCCGGCACAAAAAGTGCCGTGTTGCTCATGCCATTGGCGCAACTCGTGCCGTCATTGGCGGCACTGATATGCAGGGAGTACACCGCAGCGCCCTTGACAATCCAGGGCATGACGTAATAACTACCATCCTTCGTGACGGCAATACATTCTCGACTAGTGCTGGAGCTGGATACGCCGACGGGGACCGCTGACGCCGAGCTGACGTCGAAGAGCAACAGATCAATGTCGTTGTCGGTCGTGTTGCTGGCAAAGCTCAGCTCGATGACCTGGCCAGCCACCAGACTGACCTTGAAGATGTCCTGCAGATCGCCTGCCGCGTAGGTTTTGCCCGCAGCGCCCTTGCCCGGCTGATTAAGATAGCCCACCAGTTGTACGGGGGTATTGAGACTCTGGGCCGTGGCATTCGTATCATTGCCGGCCCAGCCGACCTGCGCCGGATCGTTGGTGTCACTATCCACGGCTGCGGTGTCGGGCAAAATCACCGTGCCGCTGATCGTGTAACGCGGGGTTCCGCTCCCGCCACCTCCGCCAGCACTGCCGCCACCTCCAGAACAAGCGGCCAAGGCCAGCAACAAGGTCAGCAACCCAGTGGAATTACGAGCAAAGGCGAATTTCATCGGAAAAATCCAGAGTAAATACGCAGACAGAAAATGCATTCTGCCATAAGCAAAGCTAGCTAAAAGGGATCTACCCTTTAATTGTTTCATGAAATACCAAATGTTTCGGCCGAATAGATCGGTCTTGTCATTAAACTCAGTGAGACGAATTTATGTGAAAAAGCAATCATCTGGATGGCCAATTGTACGTATTCTGCATCTTCCATGGAAGCGGCCTGTCGTTCCATGATCCAGATTAAAACTCCGATCAACAACAGGAGTCTGTCATGGAATCAACTCTTCGTCGTGAGCCCTGGAACAAAGGCAAGCTGATTGGGCAAAAGCCCCCTCTCAAACCCAAAGATATCTGGGCGATTCGGTTTCATCTGCAGAGGGAGGGTCATGTGCGTGATCTGGCCATGTTCAACCTGGCTATTGATAGCAAGCTACGCAGTTGCGATCTGGTCAATCTGCGTGTTCTGGACGATTGAGAGAATTTTATGATCGTATCGAGATTTGCAGAGAGCGGTACTAGGTGTTTAGTCCCACAGTGTGCTGGGCTGGGTTAATGTTGAAACGTTCCGGTTCGGTTGTCCAGATTTTGCAGATGTATTCATAGGGAGTCAGGCCCTTGAGGGTTTTCAATCGTCTGGCAAAGTTGTAGGCCATCAAGAAGGTCTGCAAGTGGTTCTTCAGTTGTTCGTGCGATTGATAGTGGTAGCGCTTGACGGTTGCATCCTTGATCGTTCGATTCATGCGCTCTACTTGGCCATTGGTCCAAGGATGTTTGGGCAGCGTGTGTCGATGCTCAATGCCAAAGCGGTCGCAACGAAGATCGAACATGTGTCTGATGTGGCGGGCAGTCACGCCATTTCTGTATTTGGGTGGTATGCAAAACTGAGCACCGTTGTCCGTCAGAACGGTATGAATCTTGTACGGAACCGCCGTAACAAGCCGAGCCAGAAAATCAGAGGCAATGGTGCGATCAGATTGCTTGTGTAGTTCTGCGTAGGCGAATTTTGATGTCCGATCGATGGCTACGAAGAGATACAGCCGCCCTTCATCAGTCTGTACTTCGGCAATGTCGATGTGAAAGTAGCCAATCGGATAAGCCTTGAATTTCTTCTTGGCGGGTTTGTCGCCTTCTACCTCGGGAAGACGTGATATTCCATGTCGCTGCAAACAACGATGCAGCGAGGATCGTGTCAAATGAGGAAGGCTTGGTTGAAGCGCATACAGACAGTCGTCCAGGGGCAATAGCGTCAATTTTCGGAAGGCAACAACGCTCGCTTCTTCCTCCAAGGTCAGTACGGTAGAGCGTTTTGTTTTCGGCCCCATCGGCGCATCGTGAGCAAATTGCCGACTGCGCCATTTCGCCACTGTCTTTGGATTAATTCCGTACTGATCGGCCAGCGCATTCAGGCTCGCTTGACTATGTTGTATTGCTCGACGCACAACCTCTGTCGTTCGGGCGCATCCGTGTAGTACCGGTCCCATAAGTCATCCCTCCGTAGCTGGCTATAAGTTACACCAGGACACTGTGGGACTAAACACACCCGCCTATACGCTGATTGGTGGGACGCTAGATCACGAGGTACGCCAATTCGGCATTCGTGTGTCACTTGTCGAACCTTCTTTTACCAAAACGAATCTGGATCTCAACGCGCCGCGAACCGTCGCCAGGATTTCTGATTACGAAAAGGAACTGGGCATCGTTTCTCAAGCAATCCAAAACAACATCCAGAAAGCTCCCTCGCCAGAGGGTGTCGCCGAGACGGTGGTCGACGCAGCTTTGGGTACATGGAAGATGCGTCGTACCCCCAAAGGAGCGGCCTCTCTTCTGGCCTGGTTGCGTAGCTTCATGCCTGCAGGCCCTGTCGAGAAAGGCTTGAGAAAAACGTTTGGGCTTGCTTGAATCAAGGTGCCACGCCTGCAAGTGATTATCGATTCTGATGCGGTTGTGAACGATTGAGATGGATGGGGATGGATGCCTTGACGTATCTGTATGATGGTTATAATATGATGACCATCATGCAGACCCCACTCAATCGCAAGCAAATCACTCACGAGCGTATCGTCGACGTCGCGTCTCGCGCGATCAGGCGAGCTGGCACCCATGGCGTTGGCGTCGCCGACATGATGAAGGAGGCAGGCCTTACCCACGGTGGCTTCTATGCGCACTTCGAGTCAAGAGATGCGCTGGTAGTTGAAGCAATGCAACGGGCCTGGCGGGACAGTTCGAACGCGTTGAAAGAGGCGATTGCTCGTCGTGTGGCGAGCGGAGACTGTCGAATCAAGGCACTGGTGGATTCGTACCTGCACGAAAGTAATCTGGAGCGTATCGAGTGCGGCTGCCTGGTTGCTGCATTGGCTTCCGAGGTGCCTCGTCTGGACGGCACTGTGCGAGACGAAGCGCACCGCCATGCGAGCGCTTTTGTCGAATTGGTACGTTCAATGCTGCCGGATGGAATAGATCCGGCCCAAGCAGCGAGTGTCGCTGCCACGCTGGTCGGGGCATTGCAACTTGCGCGTGTGTTCGGTGGCCAACAGGGCTGTGATCTGTTGGCGCGGACGCGTGAGCAACTCGTCACACAGTTTAAACCCGTTTTCCCCAACTGAGGCTCTCATGGCATGTCACAGACAGCCTCGCTTTTTGCTTGAAAATATGATGACCATCATAAGAAAGATATCCCATGAAAATCGCTGACTCAACTGTTCTCATCACTGGTGCAAACCGAGGCATCGGTCTGGCCTTTGCAAAAGCTTTCCTTGCTCGCGGTGCACGCAAGGTTTATGCGGGCGCGCGCGATCCTGCGAGCGTTGCCTTGCCGGGCGTCGAGCCGCTGAAGCTCGATGTGACTTCGCCCGATGATGTTGAGGCTGCCGCACGTGTGGCGAGCGACGTGAGCATTGTCGTGAACAACGCGGGCATTGCCGCGATTGGCGGTTTCCTTGCTGACGATGCCGAAGCACTGCTTCGCCGTCACTTCGAGACCAATGTTTTCGGGGTGCTGCGCGTGAGCCGTGCGTTTGCCCCTGCACTCGCACGCAATGGGGGTGGGGCACTGCTTAACGTGGCATCGATCGGTAGCTGGTTGAGTTTTCCAATGCTGGCGACCTATGCGACATCCAAGGCCACAGTTTGGAGTCTGAGCAATGGCTTGCGCAACGAGCTGCGTGAGCAGGGCACACAGGTGATGAGCCTGCACATGGGTTTCGTCGACACTGATCTGACGAAGGGGCTCGATGCAGTGAAGTCGTCGCCCGAGGATATCGTGAAATACGCGCTCGACGCACTGGAGGCAGGTGCAGAAGAGGCGCTCGCCGATGAACTCACCCGACAAGTACATGGCGGCTTGTCAGCTCAGCCACCGGTCTATCTGGGGTCGCGCTGACCTGAACGTTCATAACCCCCTATAGGCCGAATAACTTGGTATGCCTGACTTTGATGAGTCAGGCATACCAATAATCTGGAATACATACATGGCTATTCCTGACGACCAGACCCAAACGTCTTCACTTGTTTCAATGCCAAATGCATTTTTTAGCGGGCCGTCTGGCAGCACTTCACCATGGCCGGTGTTTTGGGTGGCAAGTATTGCAGTGTTCCTTGTTTCCATGGACGGCACCATGTTGTTCGCAGCCTTCAGCGCTTTGCGAGCAGGTTTTCCGCAAGCCACTGCGGCCGATCTTTCGTGGGTACTCAACGCCTACACGGTGGTTTATGCAGCGATGCTAATCCCCTCCGGGGGATTGGCAGACCGACATGGACGCAAGAAAGTGTTTCTCGTTGGCGTCATGCTGTTTATAGCGTCTTCTGTAGCCTGTGGCTTGGCCGTCAGCGTGGAATGGCTGGTCGCGGCAAGAGCGCTGCAAGCCATGGGGGCAGCATTGCTGACGCCAGCTTCGCTCTCGCTTGTGCTGGCAGCATTTCCGACACATAAACGAGCTGTTGCGGTCAGCCTATGGAGTGCCGTCGGTGGTTTGGCTGCTGCGGTAGGGCCGAGTCTTGGCGCATTTGTCGTTGCGTCGATCGGTTGGCAATGGGCGTTCTATCTGAACGTGCCTTTGGGCCTGTTTGCAATATGGCGGGGGGCGATACTGTTGAGGGAGGCCAAGCAGTCAACCACCGAGCGCCCCTTGGACTTGGTGGGAATGATTTTCCTGATCATCGGTATTGGTGCCCTGGCGCTGTCCATTGTGCAAGCTGAGTCACCTGATTGGTCACGCTATGAACTGCTATGGATTGCAAGCCTCGGGATAGCAGGCATCGTTGGATTTGTGGTTTGGGCTCGGATTGCTGCCGCGCCACTGGTGGACTTGGGGTTGTTCCGAAACGCGACCTATAGCTATGTCAATCTTGCGACCTTGAGTTTTGGGATTGCATTCTCGATCATGTTTTTTACCTTTTTCTTTTACATGAAATCGATTTGGCACTACTCGTTACCTCTGGCGGGCTTGGCTATTACCCCTGGACCCTTGATGGTGACCCCGGTCGCGGCACTCTCAGGTCGCCTCGCAAGCCGTCATGGCCACCGTCCATTGCTGGTGGTAGGGTGTTTGGTCTATGCGGCGAGTGGACTGTGGTTTTTGTTGGTGCCAGGAACAGAGCCGGCCTATCTGACGCAATGGTTACCGGGAGCACTTCTCAGTGGCATGGGGGTAGGTATGGTGCTGCCCTCTTTGTCGGGTGCCGCTGTCAGCCACTTGCCCAAAGACCAGTATGCCGTTGGCAGTGCCATTAACCAAGCGATACGGCAAATTGGGTCAGTCATGGGCGTTGCACTGACCGTTCTGTTGCTGGGTAGCGTTGATCTGCAACGCACCGATTTCAATGCAGTTTACTGGTGCCATATCTTGCTGGCATTGATAACGGCAGTCCTCTGCCTGCCCGTCAATACCTTGCCAAAAGTGATTGTGAAAGGCCCCTGATCTCAAGAATACCGTGATCAAGGTATTCTCAATCTGAATTGGAGACAACTATGGAAATCGAAAAACAATCAAGCGTCTGGATCAATCTTCAGACTGATGCAGTGCAGCGCGCGCGTAACGGAGGTGGAGTGCCTGGCATAGCCAAAATGGAACAACTAGCTGGCAAGAGCGGGCGAGAGATTCTCGAAGCCATGATGTCTGGCGAGTTGCCATATCCGCCCATGAACGAAACCATGAATATGGCGCTGCTGGAAGTGGGCGACGGCCATGCTGTCTTCCAGGGCATCCCGCTGCTACCGCACTACAACCCCCTAGGGACGGTGCACGGGGGCTGGTTTGCTACCCTTCTGGATTCAGCGCTGGGGTGTGCTGTACAAACGACACTACCCGCTGGGCGCTCCTACACGACGGCGGAACTGAGCATCAACATCGTACGGCCCGCATTGCACACGACCGGGCCTTTGCGTGCCATCGCCAGGGTTCTGCACCGAGGCGGTCAAATGGCTACGGCGGAGGCACGCGTCGAGGACGAGAAAGGCAGGTTATACGCACATGCGACCGCAACCTGTTTTGTCTTCAATGCACGAGCAGCTACGCCTTAATGTCAACGGCTACATGACCGCAATGGAATAATAAGCGGATGCTTGCTGCATTCTATGCCAGTGACCGCTTTGGCCGAGATGCTGTCGGTGGAAGAATGGTCACTGTCCCGGTTCTGTACTTATTCCAAGATTTTCCGGATGGCCGAAACGAACCCGATCTTGAAGATCGCTCGGCCCTTGGCATTGAGGATTCGCCCGTGACTGTCCTGCTTCCACCCTTCGTCCTGCATTAGTTCATCACTGGTCGCGTGCCGCAGCGCTTCCTTCTCCGAGTCGGTGAGGCCGGTCGACGCAGGCAGGATCTGAATTGCATCCTGCCTTTGGTTAGCCGGTCTCGTTGTCTGGTCGATGATGACCTTGGTGTTCGCCTTGAGCAGATTCACCTCGCCACGCAGTCTTTTATTTTCGGCGAGCATCGCCCCCATGACAGCGCGAACCGCGGGATCAGGGATCTTGTTTAGAACGTCGTGAATCGGGTTCTCGCTGAGCTTACGTACCTTGCGGGTTACCCCCCCGTATGGCCGGCCCAAGCCCTGATCAAACCCTTGAAGTCGTCCCCTGTCTTGTTATGGATGGTTGATGTGACCGGGCCGCCGCGCTCTTGGGATATCTTAGAAATTGTTGCCACGGAGAAATCGGTACTACCGCGCTCATGCTGCTCCCGACATACGGCATGAATGATGTCGAGATTCTTCGCCTTGCGGGACGTCGTATTGGCCTTGAGCTGCTCCAGAAGTTCATCAGGATGCACTGCTGTCTCCTTTTGGGTGGGGTAGTGTCCGTTTGACGCGGGCCGCATCAATGATTTCGTAGGCAGGGGTGCCAGCCACCTTCTCTGCAAGCACGTCCCAGGTGTCATCAACGATGCCTAGGTCGCGCAGTCGGCGATGTCCTTCCACACATTCTAGCGCCCCCTTGATCGAGCCGGTGCGTGCTTGGATAAGTTGCATCACGGCATTGCCGGCGGCTAGTTGCTGCTCTGGAGTCAGGCGAAAGAAGATCGGCGGCATCTTATTGAACTCCAGCATGCAATCAAGCAACTGGCTGCGCCGTAGGGTCGGCTTGCGTGCATCGATCTCTGGATAAATAGTGGCGTTTTCGCAAAGAACTTCGAGCTGGTGCAGCTCTGAGGCTGTTTCGGTGAAGCCCATCTGAATGTCGTGCATCTCACCTACCGCCACGAGCTGCCCCCCCTCCTTATGGGCTTCCTTCATGATTTCCATCGAGCGAGCGATCAGGTAGTACGTGGCCTGCATGTCATTGACCAGCTTGCCCATCGCCTCTGATTCCGCTTCATAGCGCTGCGAGAGGCGTTCCAGTAAGCGGGCTTCGGTGAACAAATGACCGTCGCGCTGACAATCGGCACGTCGGTTTTCCAAAATGGAGACTTGCTCCTGGAGGTCGTTATGGCGCTCACTGCGTTCGTGCGCTTCGTAGCTGACGGTATTAAAGTGCGCCTGCAGACCAGGCAGGAAGGCTGGACCGGAAAGGAAGAAGCGACAGCGCACGCAGTTGCGCTCATTAGGGTAGCCTGGGACTGGGGCGTAGGTTGGCTCTGTCTGACGTTCCTTTATGCACGCCCCGCCCGCATCGCACATTGACCCGCCCACCGGGCAGAGGCCCTTGTCCTCGAAGACGAAAGTAGCTGCAGATTTGTGACCGACAGCGGCACGCATGGCGTCAACGCTGACGCTCGCAAAACGCTGGCTGACCTGCTCCATGCTCGCATCCATCAAGAAACGTCGGTGGCTGGCTTCGTCGATTGCCAGCGTATTACGCTCGGCGACGTTCAGTACCTCTTTCATGTAGGCGTGGCCGAATTTCGTATAGTACAACGTCATTATGACGCGAGAGTGGCCGGCAATCAGCTTGGAGACCACGACGAGGGGCAACTGCAAATCAAGTATCAGGTAGCTGATCAAAGACACTCGCAACGCATGAAGCGGGAAGTACGTCGCTTGGTCGCGGTCGTGATCTACAAACTGGATCGGCGTACCGCCGTCCAGCGTTTCATCTCGCGCTAGGCAGCATTGTTCGAGTCGAGCGAGAAGCCGATACCAGATACGGGAGAGTGAATTATCGCCCAGAGGCTTTTGCCGGTCGTCGTGCTTTGCCGCAGCATCGCGGAATAGGAAGCAGGCGCTCCCGCGGGCCTCCAGCACCTCCGGGTGCGGTGGTGTGCAACCGAAGTGCTTCGCCTCCAGTGCAGCCCACGCCATTGGTTCATTGATCGGGTTGTAGCGTTCCTGCCAGCAGCGCAGCTTCGCTAGCCAATACAACACCGTCTCGTGCGCCCAAGGGATGACATAGCCCTTAGCGTTCTCCGCCTTGTTAATGTCGGCGGTCTTGTTGGTATTGATGAATAGGCCCACGCCGGACTCGTTGACGTGGCGGTGAAATACACCGCGCTGATAGGGTCGTGTAGCGCTGCCGGTGGAAAACGGGACGTCATTGGGCTCAAAAGAGCCGCCCCTTGGGTCGTGTACATAGCGCCATGTATCCGCCTCACCAGAGTCCAGCATCCGTACCTGAAACGTGCGCAGCGGCAGTTCCAACTTAAGATAAAGAGCCACGGCGCGCACCGGGGACCACAGCTCGGTCACACAAGGCGGCAGCTTGAGTTTTTTTGCTCATAAAGGGTAGAGTTTCGCTCGCGCCACACGCAGTCCGGATCATTTCGGTTGATGAGTTTGGGATCAACCACGAACCAGTCGCCCCCCGATGTTCCGCCGTCCGTCACCTGCTGAGCCCACCCCCAGTCGCGAAAGTTTGGACCTTCGGCGAGCAGCATGCGCAGTTCTTTGATGTAGCGGATAGACAGTGCTGCCTTGACAGTTTCCGTCGGGGTGGCGAGGCCAGACGTGGACAGTCGAGCAATCGGGTTGTGCAGGTTGGGCAGAATAGCCCGGTGGCCGTACTCATCGTCGATGGAAAGTTTTTCGACGAGCACCCAGTCGAGGAAGTCGGCGGCATAGTTATTGTGTTTAATCTCCCCTGCAGCTAACTGGCCAACCGCACCATAGGTTTTCCGCTTGACAAGGACCTCACTAAAATTTGGCTTGGGCGTGCTGCGTTTGAGGAACTCGATGGGATGGTGCGGCAGCTCGCAGCCTACGAGGTAATCAATCAGGAAGCAGTCGAGGGCATTGCGGCGTAGATGAACGGCTGTTTTCTGGGCCCCCAGCCACTCGGCGGCCAGCGCCTGCCAGTGCCCCATGCGCGGATCTCGTTCGGTGACATACGTGAAGCTCAGATCGGATATCTTGCCGACTTGTTTGAGTCGAATGCGGGGAAAGGGATGTTTCAAGTGCGTCGGCACCACCCGATAGCCTTCGGAATCGGGCTCAGCTAGCTCAGTACGCAGCACCCAATCGAGAAAATCGCTGATGGTGTCGTACTGAATTTTTTGGCTCGCTTCTTGGAGGGGCACTTGGTTCAGCGTTTTCCACAGGTCGGGCAGGCCGGAGCCTGCCTCGAACAAAGTGATGGGACGCGTGTCCAATTGCAGCGCGTGCAGGTAGCGAACGAAGAAGGTGACGACTGCAGTGGCCCTGTTGCGGGTTGCTTTCTGAGTTAGCCACCACTCGGCGGCGAGCGCCCTCCAGCCCTCAAGGGCCGGATCGAGCACCAGCAAGAAGCGAAACTCAGGATCGAAATTTAGGTTGGTGCCGCGTATTGTTGATCTTGGGCTTGCCAACTCACCTTCTCCTCAATAATTTTGGATCCGTGCCACTAATCAGCCCCAGAGGATCAATATCCTTGAAACCGTAGGAGAGGAAGTCGGGGGGCGGCAGGACGCTGCCGGTTTTCTCACGTTCCGCAGCAGCGCCCAGCGCGCGTACGAGCTTGACACGGTCCGGTTCTGTGTAGACGACCTGTGATTCCAGTGATTTGTGATGCAACGCTTTCTTCCGGAAGATCGGATCGATCTCGGCATCAGCCAGCGCCTGACCGTAGGCGTGACGGTGGCCGTGCGGTGTGGTACCCAAGGCTTTGGCTGCCTGCAATCCAATGCGTTCCACGGCACGGCGATACTGGCGCTCGAAGGAGTCAATGGCGTACGGGCTGCCTTTCAGAGTCACGAAGGCAAAGGGATGGTCGCAGTCCAGTTGCGCCCGCTGTGCCATGCACAGCACCCAGAGCTTCCAGAACAATTCGCCAGCCCACTGCGGAAACCAGTTCACGTACATGAAATGTTCTTTGGAATCAAGCGCATTACCTTTCCAACCAGCAAAAAGCTGATCGCTCAGGGCGTACTCATTTCGCGGACGCAGGGCGTACTTGCCGTTCAGGTAGGCCTGTCGGTTGCATTGAGTCGGCTTACCCTTGGCATCCAGCCAATCAGGTGGCGCGGTGCCCTGACTCGGGTGGAAGATGCGCACCAAGGCTCGATCTGCATGCACCGGGTCAGGCAACACGTCATGCACGTAGAGTTGAAACGGCTCTGACATACGCAAGCCACCGTAATGCATTAGCATCGTGATCAGAATGTCGCGCAGGTTAAGCCGTTCTTCAAGACGCGGACTTTTCTGCCTGCCAGGGACGATGAAGCCCTTGAATAGCAACTCGTGTATGCACTCGTCAGAAAAGCGTTTGACTGGCTCATGGTCAATCACCGGCGTACGTTTGAGTAGGGCATTGCGGGCACGGGTCATGGTCAGCGAGGCGGTTTCCCTGTCCCACGTATGGGCCAGAAAGGCGCGGTCGCGCTTTTGGTACCAGGCTGCCCAGGCCAGCATTTCCTCGCTGTGCGTGGCGTCCCTCCATGGGTTGAGTGGCTTGGTGTTTAGTTCGCGCGCCATCCAGTCCGAGAAGCCCGAAACACTGTTCGCCAGCATCCGCACCACAGCGGGGTTGCGCCCCAGCCAGTACAGTCCACTGGGGTCGACGCCATCCGCCCCCACCGTTCCAGTAGTCAAACGCTGGGCAAAAGCTTCAAACAAATCCTTGGGGTCATCGAAGCAATCGTGGTTCGCCGACATGTAGTCGAGAAGTAGGCCCACGGCTTGTGCGGTCTTGGTCATCCACGCACTGCTGCGCACCTGCGCGTGAGCGAGAAAGTAGTTGACCAAGGGTTTCAACGGGCCATGCTCAGTAAGGATGACGGGAATTTCCATTACCACGCCGGTGTTGTCTCGATGTACCTTGCCGCGAATAGTGGTGTGTAGCATCAATTCATCCTTTCAAACTGCTCACGCAGCAATGCACACACAACAATTCAACCTAATAGCGTTCTTCATACCTTTTCGAACCTCGTATCTATGTGCTACAGCTCCAGAGTTATGCCATCTTTAGCGTCCTCTGTTGTCTGCTGCTTGGCCCTCTTGGTACGAGGTTTGAACTCGTACCTACCTTGCCACAGTTTCTGAATGTCATTTCCAATGAAGCTCGGCTATGGACGTAATGTCTTGGGCTGACGTCCAACGACGCGCACGGGGCAGATTGGTTCTCATTCGAGATGAAATCATATAGTCAATTATGCAATCTTTCTCGAGCCAGAAACGTCTCAAGTCGGCTGTAGATAAATCTCAGCGCGCATTGACAGTTCATGGTGCTAAGAATTGGGAATTCGGCCAAGTAACTGTGTTGTGGCCTGCAGGTCAGTTGCTATACAACGCAGTCACACGGGCTCGCGAACGATGCTTGGTTCTTGTTAAGGCGAGCAAAGCGCTGCAGCTGCTACCCTTTTTGTAAAGTCTTTTGATTGAGTCGCCTAGATTTTCTAAAATATTTTGGAGAAATCTCAAGAGAGCTGTTGGCCGCGCTAGCAAGCGGAGTTCGCTATCGGAGATGTATAAAAACCAATTTCTCCATGCCGTAGAAAAACTTCGTGAAGTACATGGCTCACCTGCGACCGGCCATGCTGAAAATTTCGATGAAAGCCTTTGATCAGCCAATGCTCGGTCCGCGAACGATCAGCACGACGTTGGCATGCTCCTATCAGGAAGTTTGCCGCGTGATGAACTGAGATTCGTTTGCGGGCGCGATAGTCCGTTGCATCTGCTGCGCTGGCCCAGATGAGTTGATAGCACTGAGATACCGAGAAGTCCCGCAGCAGGTTTTCAATCAAAGCGTAAAGCGCAATAGCGCCGGGCATCGGCAGATCTCTTTTCTGGACGCTATATTTGCAGAACTCCCAACATTCCGCTGCGGCTAGCCTTTTCCAGACAAGATGGCAGTCAGCAAGCCAGGCTTCCGGCCAGGAAGACGAAGCGACTAAACATTCAAGCTGCCGGATGAAACCTGGCGGGTCAGGAAAAAGCATCGCCCAGTGTGCAGACTCCATCTGCCAGCCTTGATCGTCCCCCGTCGTTACAAAAGTCCCTGCAGGTGAGTTCGGTAGCGGCGCGACCAAGCAGTACTCCAGCAATACGTCGAGAAGCTGTCTTTGAATCTCGGCATCCTGGGGCGCAAATGAAATGACTGAATTACGGATGGCGCCAACAGAACTGTCATCCAACCAACCGCCGCAGCGAACCAGACTGAGAAGAGCAATCGCAGCTTCAGCACTGAGCTGATCTGGCGTGATTTTCAGCGGAGCATATGACCAACGGCATGTACAGAAATTGGCAATAGCCTCTCGGTCTTGGCGTTCTTTCTCCTGAACGGCCAAGCGACGCGCCGCACTGCAAGTGGCGCAGGTGCAACGAGGCGTTTCAACATGAAGGCATGCACTACACCGAGCAGGCGAAGTCATTTTCCCGCGCATCCCGGTGCGTGAGAGACGCGGTACAATAAGCGGCTCACTACACATAGGGCAATCACGGCCAGCTTCGTCAGGCGGGAAGTGACGCCACAAGTCCCCCGGGCGACAAGTGACATCGAATTCTTTGAGCAACGCCACCACGTTTTCGCCTGCGTAGTAGCGGTCGATCAGACCTTGCAAAACCTTGGCGTCCAGATGTTCAAGCAGCTGTTGATTAGGCATGCAGGATGTCTCGCGCTGGAAAACGACGAAATATAGACAATACGCCTTGATTTGTCACTCATAGAGCGTCGCCTCAAAGAGGACGAATTCCTAGCATCGCGCTATGGAAACCTCGCTCACTCCGGAACAGCAAGCCGATCTGCAAACCTTTGGCCGACGCTTGGCTGAAATCCGCAAGGCGCGCGGTTGGTCTCAGGAGAGGCTGGCGCTGGAGAGCGGCTTGGCACGCAGCTATCTGGGCGGAATCGAGCGCGGTCAACGAAACGTCGCCCTCCTGAATATTCTAAAGCTGGCCCGCACCCTTGAATGCGATCCCGGTGAGCTGTTCCGCACCTGAAGCCCAAACCTGCCGCGCTGCGCTTGCCTTCTGACCCTCGCCGCTACGCGGCGCGCGTCCAGACTCTGTTCGGGTTTAACCCCGATTGTAAAAGCTGAGATCAAACCCAACATCAAACCCGGACCAGCACCGCTGACCAGAGTTTTAATGCGCGCCGGATGAATAGTAAGTCTGTTACTAATGGTTGCTGAAATACACCATAGCTAACTGTTGCTCAGATAAAAAACGCCACTTCTGCAATCCAGAAGTGGCGTTTTCAGTACCTAATAGTAACGACTACCTACACCATATAACCGAAAGAATCGTCCCCTTTTTAATTCTCTGGCGACAGCCCCGCACAGGCAGGGCCGAGCCTCTGATCAGAAAGATCAGGCCTTGCTCTTCTCGGCCTTTTCAACCTTCTCAGCCTTTGCTACCTTGGTTTCCTTTTCGCTGCGAACATACTCTTCAACGTAAGGACGCCCGTAGTAGCTATCCAGCAGCAGTTGCTTGAGTTCGCTGATCAGCGGGAAGCGCGGGTTGGCACCGGTACATTGGTCATCGAACGCATCTTCGGCCAGCTTGTCGACCTTGGCCAGGAAGTCGGCTTCTGACACACCGGCAGCCTGAATCGACAGCGGAATGTTCAGTGTCTTCTTCATGTCTTCGATCCACTCGATCAGCTTCTCGACACGTTCGTGGTCACGGTTGGCTTCCAGGCCCAGATGCTTGGCGATCTGAGCGTAACGGGCCACGCCCTTCGGACGGTCGTATTGGCTGAATGCGGTTTGCTTGGTCGGGATATCGGCAGCGTTGTAGCGCACGACATTCGAGATCAGCAGTGCGTTGGCCAAACCATGGGCGAGGTGGAACTCGGAACCCAGCTTGTGAGCCATCGAGTGGCAAACCCCCAGGAAGGCATTGGCAAACGCGATACCAGCGATACATGCGGCATTGTGCACTTGCTCGCGGGCCTTCGGATCCTTGGCACCATTAAGGTAGGAAGACGGCAGGAACTCTTGCAGCAGCTTGAGCGCTTGCAGTGCCTGGGCATCCGAGTACTCGTTGGCCAGCACGGAAACGTAGGCTTCCAAAGCGTGGGTCACGGCATCGATACCACCAAAAGCGGTCAGCACCTTCGGCATGTTCATCACCAGATTGGCGTCTACGATGGCCATGTTCGGGGTCAGTTCGTAGTCGGCAATCGGGTACTTGGCGCCGGTCTTCTCGTCGGTCACCACGGCGAACGGGGTAACTTCGGAACCCGTACCGGAAGTCGTCGGCACCGCCACCAACATAGCCTTGGTCCCCATCTTCGGGAACTTGTAGATACGCTTGCGGATGTCCATGAAGCGCAAAGCCAAATCTTCGAAGTGGACTTCAGGGTGCTCATACATCACCCACATGATCTTGGCCGCATCCATGGGCGAACCACCACCCAGGGCCAGGATCACATCCGGCTGGAAGGCGTTGGCCAGACTCAATGCCTTGCGCACAACAGCCAGGGTCGGGTCAGCGGCGACTTCGAAGAACACTTCGACTTCCATGCCTTGCTTCTTGAGCAGGCGCACGGTGTCGTCCACATAACCGTTTTCAAACAGGAAACGGTCGGTCACGATCATGCAGCGCTTCTTGCCTGCGAGGTCTTCCAGTGCAACAGGCAAGCAACCACGACGGAAATAGATGGACTTCGGAAGTTTATGCCACAGCATGTTTTCTGCTCGCTTCGCAACGGTTTTCTTGTTGATGAGGTGCTTCGGTCCGACGTTTTCGGAAATCGAGTTCCCACCCCAAGAACCGCAGCCCAGCGTCAGCGACGGCGCAAGGTTGAAGTTATACAAGTCACCAATACCACCGTGCGAAGAAGGCGTATTGATCAGGATACGGGCCGTCTTCATGCGTTCGCCAAACTTCTGCACGCGTGCCGGTTGCAAATCCTGGTCGGTGTAGAGTACCGAGGTATGGCCGATACCGCCCAATGCAACCAGGGCTTCAGCCTTGGAGACAGCATCTTCAAAGTCAGTTGCGCGATACATTGCCAACGTGGGCGAAAGCTTTTCGTGGGCAAAGACTTCGTCATGCCCCACGGAGATGACTTCACCAATCAAAACCTTGGTGTAGGCCGGCACGGTGATGCCAGCCAGTTCAGCAATGCGCAGGGCGGATTGGCCCACGATGTTGGCGTTCAGTGCGCCATTGACATGGATCACCTTGCGGACAGCTTCGGTTTCCTTCTTGTTCAGGATGTAGCCACCGTGCTTGATGAAGCGGTCATGCACTGCATCATAGACGGAATCAACCACGATCACGGCTTGCTCAGAAGCACAAATCACGCCGTTGTCGAAGGTCTTGGACATCAGGATCGAAGCCACAGCACGCTTGATGTCAGCCGTTTCGTCGATCACCACCGGGGTGTTACCTGCACCCACGCCGATCGCGGGCTTGCCGGACGAGTAGGCAGCGCGAACCATGCCTGGGCCGCCAGTGGCCAGAATCAGGTTGATGTCGGGGTGATGCATCAGGTTGTTGGACAGTTCCACCGTTGGCTCATCGATCCAGCCAATGATGTCTGCCGGGGCGCCAGCGGCTACGGCAGCATCCAGCACAATACGGGCGGCTTCGCAGGTGGAGCGCTTGGCACGGGGGTGCGGGCTGAACACGATGCCGTTACGGGTCTTCAACGCCAGTAGTGACTTGAAGATGGCAGTAGACGTCGGGTTGGTCGTCGGGATGATCCCGCAGAGGATGCCGATGGGTTCGGCAATGGTCACGGTGCCGAAGCTGTCGTCTTCAGACAGGATGCCACAGGTCTTGTCATCCTTATACTTGTTGTAGATGTACTCGGAAGCGAAGTGGTTCTTGATCACCTTGTCTTCAAGCACACCCATACCGGTTTCTTCAACTGCACGGCGCGCCAGAGGGATACGGGCATCTGCGGCAGCCAGAGCGGCAGCACGAAAGATCGCATCAACCTTTTCCTGCGTGAACGAGGCATATGCCTGCTGAGCTTTTTTGACTCGCGCAACGAGTGCGTCGAGCTGCTCCTTGTTGGTTACGGCCATGATGACTTCTCCTAAATGGAAATGAAAAAAATCTTTAGTCTGGAAGCGCTTCCTGGAATGTCACATCAGGAATGCATCTGCAAAACCGCAGGGGCCTGGGCCTCACCTGTAACGATTCTGTTTCAGACGCTTCGCTTCTCCTGCAAATCCTTGTCCGGCTTGTTTCTTCAATGTCTGCCGTGCGTTGTTTATGACTATAGCACCCTTAGTTTTAAATTCGAACCAACTTAAATCAAAAACCCCCGTCCATACGTCCTAGGGCTTTCCCTTATATATAGATAAATCCTGTGATGAAAACAGCTGAAATCAAACCAGGAAGAACGTAAACTGTGCAATCACTCAAGTTAGTCGATCACGATGTCCAACGCCAATCCAGATTCACCCTCATATCAAGCAGATGTTTTGCTTAAACGCAAAGCTGGACGTTGGGCCTTGGGCGTCATTGCTGCCTTACTGCCCACCATTCCGTGCTTTGTTTACTTTCTGCCGCTGTGGAACAAGTTGATCGCCTTAGGCACTCTGCCCTTCATGTTTGCGGCCTTGGGTCTGGGGCTGGTCTTGTCGGTAGGGCCTGTTGCAGTGGTAGTCTGCAGTTTGGTCGCACTCTTTTTACGCATAGAGGCCTGCTACGTGGAAGGCGCCTTGCCTAAACGTACTGTGTTGGATTGTGTCGCGATTGCCACCGGCATGCTGGTCACTTTCGCCCCCGCCCTGGCAGCCCTGTATGTGCCGGTCAAGGCCATATTGACTGGCTACATCGCTTTCCGTGGCCCCGGCCAGCAGTACCCCATGCAGGCAGACCCATATGGATTCTGGCAAGCGGTGGGGTTCTGGCTGATGGGCGTCGCCACCTTGGCCTTTTTGGCTGGCGTCTATTGGCGTTCCCGCTGGCTGCGCAGAAAACAGCAACTGGCCCCACAGCAAGCAGCATGAGCGTCCTTGCCCTGCATGGTGATCGCCACAAGGCGATCCTGCGGCATGCTTCGCCCATCCTGATTGCACAGTTGGCCTCCATCAGCACAGCCATGGTTGATACGGTGGTGGCCGGGCGTTTCAGCACAGTTGATCTGGCCGCTGTCGGGGTGGGCAACGGGCTCTATATTTCCATCATGCTGGCTGGTGCCGGGATCGTGCAGGGGCTCACGCCCATCGCTGCCCATCACTATGGCGCCAAGCGTTTTGATGACCTGCGCCCCTGCTTTCAGCAAGGCATCTGGCTGTGCCTGTTTCTGGCTCTGTGCGGGATTGTTGCACTCTCCATGCCAGACTGGATTCTGGCCGCCAACCATGTCTCACCGGAAGTGGCCGAGCGCACACGTGACTACCTCGCAGTAGTGGCCGGGAGCCTGCCGGGGGTACTGATCTACCGAACCTGTGGCGGCATGCTCAACGCATTGGGGCGGCCACGGATGCTGATGTTCTTTGGCCTGAGCAATGCAGTCAGCCACCTCATCCTGGCCCCCACCCTGGCCTTTGGTTGGCTGGGTATCCACCCGCTTGGCGCAGTGGGATGCGCCACATCAATGCTGATCAACACCAGTCTGCTTGCATTAGGTGGGCTGTTTTATCTGGCCCGATCCGCTTGGGGAAGAGATTTCCATCTATTTGACGCTTGGCAACGCCCCAATCTAACCCGCCTGAAGGAAATCCTCCACCTGGGCTTGCCGATCGGGATGTCGACGTTTGTGGAGATGACCTGCTTTGCCTTGATCAGCTTGCTGGTAGCCTCTCTTGGTGCCAATCAGGTGGGTGCCAATCGCGTGGTCAGCAACTTCGTCGGCCTGTGCTACATGCTGCCCCTGTCCATTTCGATTGCCACCCTCACCCTGGTGGGGCAGGCTGCCGGAGCAGGAAATACCTCTGGCCTTCGTCAGACCATCAAAGCGGGCCTTCAACTGGGTGGGGGCACTTCCATGGTATTGGGATGCCTGCTTTGGCTGCTCTCCCAGCCCATCGTCCTGCTCTACACGCCAGACCCGGCTGTGCGCAGCATCGTCCTGCAACTGATGTTGATCATCGCCTGCAACCAGTTCTTTGATGCAATGCAGACCATTGCCGCACAAGCTCTGCGGGGCCTGAAAATCGCCAAGGGACCCATGCTGGTGCACATCATCTGCTTCTGGGGCGTGGGACTGCTGGGGGGCTGGCTGCTGTGCTATCGTGGCTTGCCGCTGCTAGGCATCGGGCCGCAAAACCTTGCTGGGTTCTGGCAAGCCAGCCTTTTGGCTACCATGCTGGCAAGTATTCTGTTCGGCGGCATGTTATGGCGCACCATCCAGAGGATGAAGCCCGCCAGCGGGCAAAATGCCATACATTCCTGCGAGAAATCATGTCATCTATCCCCCGAAAGTGGTAGCCTCCCGGCGCATAATCGGGGAAAGTATAAAATTCTTGCCCCAGACACGCCTGTCCAGCGTAAAACACCAGACGCAGGCAACGAACACACCAGAGGATGAGGATGAAGTCTCTCATGCGCGCATTTTTGCGCATCACGCTGCGTTTTCTGTTTCGCGTGCGAATCGAAGGCAATCTTGCCGAGCTATCAAACGACCGTCTGCTGGTCGTAGCCAATCATGAATCCTTTCTTGATGGTTTGCTGCTCGCGCTCTTCCTGCCCATCAACCCGGTCTTCGTTATTCACCGCAGCGTGGTGCAGAACGCCTTTTTCCGGTTTGTACTCACCCAGGTAGAATACCTGCTGGTCGACCCCATCTGCCCGATGGGCGTCAAGACGGTCATCCAACTCGTCAGCTCAGGGCGCCCCGTCGTGATTTTTCCCGAAGGGCGTATCACCGATACCGGCTGCCTGATGAAAGTCTATGATGGCCCCGCATTTGTGGCCGTAAAAACAGGCGCCACGATAGTCCCCGTGCGTTTGAACGGCACGTCACGCACATACTTCTCACGCCTGTCAGGCGAACATCCACGGCAGATCTTCCCCCAGGTCACCATCTCGGTTTTATCAGGACGCAAGATCCCGGCCCCCTCCGATAGCTCCCCCAAGGATCGCCATCACCACGCTGGGGACGCCATGCGGCGCCTGATGCAGGAAATGCTTTTTGTCACCCAGCCGATTTCACCGCTGTTTGACACACTGGTTGATTGCGCACAGATTTTTGGCCGCAACCGCATCATGGTTGAGGACGTCAAGAGCCAGCACAGCTATGGCGCCTTGATCCGCATGGCGCTGATGCTGGGCCGCCTGCTCTGCCGCCACACACAGCAGGGCGAGCACGTCGGAGTGATGATGCCCAACATCGCGGCCACCCTGGGCCTGCTATTTGGCCTGACGGCGTTTCGTCGCATCCCGGCGCTTCTTAATTACACCTCAGGTTCCGAGGGCATCCAGTCGGCCTGTATTGCAGGCCGCATGCGCACGCTCATCACCTCTCGCGCTTTTATCGAGCAGGCAGAATTGCAGGAAAAGATTGATGGGCTCCAAGACATCAACGTCCTCTATCTCGAAGACCTGCGCCCGCAACTCACATTTGGCGACAAACTCTGGTGGGCAGGCTACGCCCGTTGGTGGCCCAAGAAGGCTGCCGCGCCAGGGCGGGACAAGGAAGAAACTGCAGTGATTCTGTTTACCTCCGGTTCGGAAGGTAAACCCAAAGGGGTTGCGGTCTCACACCGGGCCATCGTCTCGAACGTAGCGCAGATGCGCTCCTCCATCGACTTCTCGCTGCAAGACAAATTCTTCAACGCGCTGCCCTTGTTCCACGCTTTTGGCCTGACAGCCGGCGCCATGGTGCCCGTGCTCTCTGGCGCACCCCTGTTCCTGTACACCTCTCCCCTGCACTACAGGGTGATCCCCGAGCTGGCCTATGACCGCAATTGCACGGTGATGATTGGAACCGCCACCTTCCTGAGCAATTACGCCAAACACGCGCATCCCTATGATTTCTTCCGCATGCGCTATGTGATCTCCGGTGCCGAAAAACTTAGTCAGAACACCCGCGAACAATGGATCGAACGTTTCGGCATCCGCATCATGGAAGGTTACGGCGCCACAGAAACCGGCCCGGTGCTCTCGGTCAACACCAACATGGCTTATCGCAGTGGTTCAGTCGGGCAATTCCTTCCCTGCATTGAACACAAAGTATTGCCCATTCCCGGCATTACACGTGGCGGCACCTTGCATGTGCGCGGCCCCAACATCATGACGGGCTACTATCATCTGAACAAACCCGGCGAGCTTGAACCGCTGGGATCAGAGCTTGGCCCCGGCTGGTACAACACAGGCGATGTGGTTGAAGTCGACTCTGACGGCTACATCCATATCATCGGGCGCGTCAAACGCTTTGCCAAAATTGCAGGCGAGATGGTCTCGCTGGAAACATCTGAACGCCTTGCCGTGGCCGCCAGTCCCGGTGCCATGCATGCCTGCGTGTCGCAAACCGATCCCCGCCGGGGCGAAAATATCATCCTCTTCTCAACAGATCGGGATCTGACCCGTGATCGTCTGGTCGCCGCGGCCCGCCAACTTGGCATCCCGGAACTCGCTGTTCCGCGCCGTATCGTGCCGCGCGACGCCCTGCCATTGCTGGGCTCGGGCAAAACGGACTATGTCACACTCAAGCTTCTGGCCGAAGCCGTCGATCCTTTGGGTGGCATATCACAGGAATCGGAAGCCGTTGAAACATATGGCAGCTAATTACAACAAAAAGCAGCCTTTTCAATTTCTTCGTTGGGAGGTTCAAATATGTCCTCCCGATCAACCCGCTTCCGTTTTCAATGCTTTCCCACCATACCGACAGGTGAAATCGGCGGAATAGGCACTCAGCGCTTAACAGAAAGGACCTTGCGATCAAACGCCTGTTTTTTCGGCGATAAAGTCAAGAGCCCTCACTTGCCCCCCAATGTAAAAACTCAGAGCGCGTCTCTTGACCTAATCTTTCGGCCCACTACACGTATCCCCCAAACGCTCCCCTACTTGCTTCCTCTGCAGCCAAATACCACTTGCCAGTGGTATTTGGCACGTAAAGCAAAGGCGCATCGCATTATCGGCTACTTGATCTGGCAACTCTCAAAAGGGATATAGTTGGTCCCCGAAGAAAATCCCATCTCGCATTCAGCCAGAATCTGTTGCCCCGGCTGAATGTTTGCTAACGCATCCTCATCGTCAAACACAAGGCGCGCCAACTCTTTCCCGTTGGCCTTCGCCCCCACCGACAAGAAGGCATCCCCAGACATGCTATCCCGGACTTCCAGCGCCACAGCCTGAAGCTTGATGCTCTGCCCATATTCCGGCAAATTCAAAGTGGAATTTCCATCCTTGACGAAAGCACGGTAGAGATTGTCGATTTTGGCAATCCCGCTTTTATCTTTTGCGTAAGCCGTACAAGCAAGCCCTACAAGAATAACAGCGACCAACAGTTTCTTCGTAGATTTCATCGTTACCCCCTGAGAATTAAAACCTCAGGCCATGCAGTCATGAGTAGCAAGAGATTATCCGCAATTTTCACGGCCGCACGGCAGCAATAGCGTGCACCAATAGAGATGTCCTAGACGTAGGTTGGTAGATGAAAGTGGAAACCTCGTTTTCGCCAAAATTCGTTGCGAATCTCAGACATTTGGTAGCATCGAATGTATCCACGGCGTCGAACATAACAAGTAGCAGATCGCTCCAGTTGACCGTCAATTTTTCGACAAGGTCCATCTTGCTGAAATCGATTTGCTCGATTGCAGCTCGCACATCCGCCTCACTATCAGCCCACTTCCAGCGAACAATCAGTTGGTGGCTGTCCGACGTAGCGATTGCAGTTTGCAGCGGCTCATCACCCAAAACAAGCACATCTGATCCATGTAATGCCAACTTGCAAGTGTAGTCAGCAGATTGGCAGGCCAGATCGTAGTCAGATGGATTTCCACGCATACCATTCCATAGCGGTGCTTTTGCTTCCTCAGTGACCACTAATGGCCCGCCTGAGCTGTTCATCCAGTCTGAAATAACGTACTTGCTCATTGACTATTCCTCCTCTTTGTGACTATTCCTCCTCTTTGCTTGCGTGACTTGACCAGCCTGCTTGAGACTGCAACGCTTACAGTGAGGATACAGGCGCTGGGGATCCCCCTGCTCGTTTAGCGCGTTCGGGGTTTGGTGGTCGAGAATAAAATCACCACTTTTCGTACCCGGATCTTTAGAACCACATGTGTGGCAACCGTCTCGATATCCGATCGCGTTGATCTGCTGCCTTTCTGCCAAGGTGAAGTCACGCGCAGGGCCGCGTGCGGGTATGGATTCTGTAGCGAAGGGACCCGGCTTCAAGGTTTCGTCGCTTGCGAGGCCAAGCGGGTCAATCCACCGAATCGGATTCGGTGCGTACTGATAGATGTTCATCCCCCCCGCCAATCCAATCGGATCCTTGGATACAAACCTCCCTGTATGCGGGTCGTAGTAACGGTGGCGATTGTAGTGCAGTCCGGTCTCATGGTCGAAGTATTGGCCTTGGAACCGGATGTTCGTAGTCAGTCCGGCTTTGCGTCGGGCGGTGCTGATGAGTTCTTGGGCTTGCCCCCAGGCTTTGTAGTGGGCACTCCAAACGAGGTTTCCTTCGTCGTCGGTAAGTTCCTGCGGGGTGCCCAGGTGGTCGCAGTGGTAGTAGGCGGTGTGGGTGAAGGCTTGGTCTGCTGCGGCATCCATTGGGGTGTATTCCCAAGGAGCTTCGATCTTGCTGCGGATGGGGAGCCGGATGGGGCGATCGGTCGCCGCTTGCATCAGCGGAACGAAGCTTTCCGGCTCATACAGGTAGTGGGTGGTGTGGTGATCCGCACCGCTGGTGACGGTGGGGACTTTGCTTTCCCAGGCGAGCAAGCTGCCGTCCCAGCCGTAGAGGGTGAGGCCGTAGCTCTTTTCTTGGGCGATGCGCCGTTGTTCGTTTTGGGCGTAGAGCGGGCCATCACTGCTGGCGCTGATGACAATCGCCTGACTGTGTTTGCTGATCCGTCGCCCTAAGGCGTCGTATTGGTAGCTGACTTCGACTTGGGCATTGCGGCTGCGTTCGAGTCTCCCCAAGGGGTTCCATTGGAATTGGGTGACTTCACCATTCAGACGCCGGGTGGTGAGGTTGCCCAAGCCATCATAGGTGTTGTGTTGGCCGGCGTACTGTTTGAGAAGGTTATCGAGTAGCCGTGAGCTTGTGTTGGCTTGGCCGAAGTGTCCGGCTCTTGGGTGACGCATGGCGTCATCCGTGGCGCTATAGGTAGTGCCGTTGTTGCCTTCGGCACCGAAGCGGCGTTCGCCACTGCGGGCATCTGCGTCCTGATCCAGGAGGTTGCTGGCCGGGTCGAAGGCGAAGGTTTCCCGGCCCAGGGGGCTTTGGGCTTCGATGAGGCGGCCGATGGGGTCGTAGCGGTAATTGAGCGTGCCCCGGCGGCTGTCCTGGATGCCTTGGAGTTGGCCAGCGGCGTCATACTGGTAGCGGCGTTGAATGTTGGTAAACCCGTGTGTGCTCGGTGTGGCTGCCGCGCCTGTGCTGGCGTTGTAGGCTTGTTTGTCCGGATTGGCCGGGCTGGCTTTGAGGACTTGTTCAAGGAGTCGCCCTACGGGGTCGTATTGGCGCTGCTGTTGGAGCTGGTTGTTCTGGCTGCGCAGGATTTCACGGTGGAGATCATCGCGTTCAAAGGCGATGGCTTCTTGTCCGTCGAGCTGCAGGCCGTGGACATGGCCACTGCCGTAGCGCAGCCAGTCGATGCTGTGACCATCGGGGCGGTGGGTGCGGGTGCGATTGCCCAGGGGGTCGTATTCGTGACGCCAGACGGCCAGCCGGTCTTGTTCGGTGTAGGCGTGGTGTTCGCGCACCATGCGTCCGGCTTCGTCATAGAACCATTGGAGGTGGCTGTGGGCATTGGCAGCCAGGAGCAGGCGTCCGTTGCCATCATAGGCAAACTCTTCACGGTGCAGCACACCGGCTTGCTCGGGGCTGCTGGGGCGCCCCTGGGCATCCAGG
>NZ_KB892839.1 GCF_000373965.1 Uliginosibacterium gangwonense DSM 18521
CAGGTTGTTGGAGATCTGTTCGGCACCGCCGTCAGCCACCTGCATTAGGGATACTGCGTCGTTGGCGTTACGGATTGCGACGTTGAACCCCTTGACCTGGGCATTGATGCGTTCCGAGATGGCCAGACCGGCGGCATCATCCTTGGCGCTGTTGATGCGCAAGCCTGAGGACAGGCGTTGCAGCGAAGTCGCCAGNCTGGACTGAGAGTTGACGAGGTTACGTTGAGCATTCAGAGATGCCACGTTGGTGTTGATGGTCATTGCCATTTTAAAACTCCTTTGCGTTTCCCACTTGGTGATCTTGCGAAGGTCGCCCCGTAGCGGGTGTTTCCTTCTTCGGGGCATCGCCTGTGACCTCGCAGCTCGTCAAGTTGCATGCCTTGGAACAAATAACGGCGGTTTTCCCCCTTTTTTCAGGGTTACCTGAGCCTTCAGGAAAGGATATTTTTTTGCTATGTACGGAGCCAGTCTGAAAAGGCGCATCCAGCCTGGGTTTACGGGCCGGCTGCCTTGTTGCATGATGGCTCTTGTAGACTAAAGAATTAATGGTTGGGTGCCGTAATTGAGGTTATGGCGGTAATGTGCCCTCAGGGCAATAGTCCCCCATCTCCCAGCCAGATGTGTACAGTAATGCCATTTCCAGGCGGGAGACTCTCGGTGATGACCGAACAGAACGTGCAGGACGAAGAACTCACTCCAATACAGGAAGCCTACCTTCACAAGTTGCTGGCGACGTACCAGGCCAACCTGTATTTCTTCAAGGGCATGTTCCCGCTTACCTTTGAGCACCTGATGCGTGCAGATTTGCCCTTGCCCTTTCAGCTGGGGCCGAACGCGGAGATCATGATCAACAGCGGGCGTTATGTTGGCAGCCCCAGGGATTTTGTCGATCACTCCCACATGATCTACCAGTACTTTGACGACCCTGCCCAACGTCCGCGCGTCAATGTCACCACCGAATTTGCCGACGATCCCAATTCCGCGATTCCCCAGGCTTTTTCACCTTACTTCAAGCGGCTGACCGAGCCCAAGTACCGCCTGGAGCTGATCCAGCGTTTCATCGACCTGACCCAGGAGCCGGGGGATCGGCTACCCGCCCCTGATTTTGGCAAGCGGACTTTGCCGCTGGCCGTGGTGTTTGGGACCGGGTATGGCTGGCATCTGGAACGTCTGGTGGATGACTGGGACATCAAGTATCTGGTCATCCTGGATACAGATATCCAGCGCCTGAACTTGTCCCTGTATTTTGTCGACTACGTCAATCTGTATCAGCGCTTTATTGCCAAGGGGCGATACCTGACCGTTGATTACGACAACAATGCTGAGCGCCTGGGCTGGAACCTGCGCGGTCTTCTCCAACGCCTGGGCCCCCCGTACTTCGTGCAGGGGGCAGGGTTGTTCTTCCAGGATTACGACTCTGTTCAGGTACGGGATCTGTGGTCGGTGTTGCAGCGCGATATGTGGACGTTTTATCGTGGCTGGGGCTTTTTGGATGATGAGGTGCTTGGGCTTTCCCATTCCCTGGAGAACGCGGCGGCACGCTATCCGCTGTATACAAAGAAGCCCCAAATTCCGGATGATGCCGTTGCCTTTGTGATTGGTGCGGGTCCGTCGCTGGATCACCTGCTTCCTTTAATCCGTGCCAATCGGGATCGTGCCGTAGTCATCAGCTGTGGCAGCAGCATCACGGCCATGGCACGTGCCAAGATCAAACCCGATTTCCATATTGAGATTGAGCGGACATCCTCCACTTTTGCCGTGCTGAACGACCCGCAGACGCGCGAGTGGGTGGCGGATGTTCCCATCCTTGGCCTGCCCATTCTGTTCCCGGAAATCTTCCGCATTACCAATCGTCCCCTGATGTTCCTGAAGGAACTGGACGCAGGTGGTTTCCTGTTGGATTTTGGCGCCAAATATCAAGCCTTCCGGTGCAACCCGACGTGTACCAATGGCGGTGTGGATGTGCTGCTGCGCATGGGCTTCCGCGAAATCTATCTGATGGGTGTCGATCTGGGCTTCAAGGACGTGAGCAAACATCACTCCCAGTCTTCCATCTACTTTGATGAAGAGGTGGAAAAAGATGAAATCCTCACCGGCGTAGTCATCCATGGCCACGTCTCGCCACAGTCCAACAAAGGTATTCCGGGCAATTTTGGCGATAACATCCTGTCGACGGATACCTTCATCCACTCGCGTGATGCAATGCAGGCCTCAATTGGCGAGCATCCTGATGCACGTGTATACAACCTCAATGAAGGGGCTCTGATCGTCGGTGCGCAACCGCTCCATGCGGAGGATTTTGCCATCCACAGCACACCTGCCACGCGGGATGCCGCCATCGCGGCCATGCTGGGAGCCTTCACACAGGACTACGACTCAGACCCCTGCGCCAATTTCGAACTCATTCTCCAACAGTTGCGAGCGGTGGAGGATGACTTCGCGCGAATCTGCAGCAAGAAGATCAACAGCAAGATTGATGCTTGCGAACTTTTGTTTGAGCTGCATGCCTACCTGACCCAGCCTGAGCATCAAAGCACGCAGATTTTCCCAGTACTACGGGGTTCCATGCAGCACATGGGGCGTTTCTTCTATGATTGTATCGGGCTGATCGCCAAGGAAGACAAAGCCATTGAATACGCAGAGTTCGGCTTTGGGCTACTGCAACGTTTCCTTGGTGGCATCGAGGCGACCATGGTGTCATTGCTGGAAGACGTGCGTAGCGGAAAAGAACAGACAACCTACCTCGGGGGAAAATCATGAGTCATACGGCGGGGGTGTTTGAAGACAAATCTGTATTGATTACAGGGGGGACGGGTTCCTTTGGTCGCCGCTTTGTGCGCACCCTGCTGGAGAGGCACAATCCCAAGCGGGTGATCGTCTATTCGCGTGACGAACTCAAGCAGTTCGAAATGCAGCAGGAATTCCAGGACGAACGCATGCGGTACTTTCTGGGCGATGTACGGGATGCCGAGCGGACCCAGAGAGCCATGCGTGATGTGGATATCGTAATCCATGCTGCAGCACTCAAGCAGGTACCCGCAGCTGAATATAACCCGATGGAATGCATCAAAACCAACATCATCGGGGCACAGAATGTCATTAACGCTGCCTTGGATAACAATGTCGGGCGGGTGATTGCGCTCTCAACCGACAAGGCCGCCAACCCCATCAACCTGTATGGTGCCACCAAGCTCGCGTCCGACAAACTTTTTGTGTCGGCCAACAACATAGCCGGGCATCTGCGTACCCGATTCTCGGTGGTGCGCTATGGCAATGTGGTCGGCTCGCGTGGCTCGGTGGTTCCTTTCTTTCGCAAACTTTTGCGTGAAGGCGCGCAAGAACTGCCTGTGACCGATGAGCGGATGACGCGGTTCTGGATCACCTTGCAACAGGGCGTTGATTTTGTGATTACCAATCTCTCGCGCATGCATGGTGGTGAAATTTTTGTTCCCAAGATTCCTTCCTCGCGCATTTCTGACATGGCTGAAGCGATTGCTCCAGGCATTCCGCATAAAATTGTTGGAATCCGCCCTGGGGAGAAACTGCATGAAATCATGGTGCCTGCAGATGATGCGCATCACACCCTGGAATTTGATCTGCATTATGTGATCACCCCCAGCATCATCTTCTATACCCAGCCCAATTACGCTGTAGATGGCTTGGGCGACAAGGGGGTCAAGCTGGGCGAGGGCTTTGAGTACAGCTCTGGCACCAATCCATGGATATTGAGTGTGGATGAAATCCGCACCATGATTGCCAACTCGCACGACGAATACAGCTCGCTATCCCGCAGCCAGTCATAGAGGCCGCCATGAGTTTTATTCCCTATGGACACCAGTCCATTGACGACACCGACATTGCGGCGGTTGTTGAGGTTCTGCGCTCAGACTGGCTGACCCAGGGGCCGAGTGTGTCGCGCTTTGAGCAGGCTGTTTGCCAATTTACGGGCGCCGCCCACGCGGTTGCGATGAGCAGTGCAACCGCAGCATTGCATCTGGCATGCTTGGCACTTGGCTTGGGGCAAGGGGGGCGATTGTGGACTGTACCCAACACATTTATCGCTTCTGCCAATTGTGGCCGCTACTGTGGAGCGAGCGTAGATTTTGTCGATATCGATGCGCGTAGCTATTGTATTGATGTCGAGGCGTTGGCGGGCAAACTTGAACAGGCTGCCCGCCTTGGTACTCTACCGGATGTATTGGTCGCGGTGGATTTTGCAGGCCAGCCTTGTGACTATGCAAAAATCATTGAGCTGAAACGGCGCTATGGCTTCAAAGTGATTGAGGACGCGTCACACGCCATTGGCTCGGAGTATGAGGGGGTAAAAGTTGGCAGTCTGGCGGGGATTGATTGCACCATATTCAGTTTTCATCCCGTCAAACTGATTACCACTGCCGAGGGCGGCATGGCACTCACGCAGGACGCTGAACTTGCTCACCGCCTTGCTATGCTACGCTCCCACGGCATTGAGCGAGATCCGACGCGCCTGAACGATACGAGCCAAGGCGCTTGGTACTATGAACAACAGGCGCTGGGCTTCAATTATCGCCTGACGGATGTACAAGCCGCCTTGGGCTCGGCCCAGATGCAGCGTTTGCCGGCATTTCTTGCCAAGCGTCATGCCTTGGTTGCGCGCTATGACGAGCTATTGGCGGAGTTGCCGTTGGTACTGCCCTGGCAAGCGCCACATACGCTATCAGCCCGGCATCTTTACCCGATATTGCTGGCTGATGCAGCAATGCGTCGCCATGTATTCGACCAGATGCGTGCACACAATATTGGAGTGCAGGTTCACTATATCCCGGTGCACCTGCAACCAGACTACAAACGCCTAGGATTTGGCGAAGGGGATTTTCCTGTTGCGGAAAACTATTATCAGCGGACTTTGTCTTTGCCACTCTACGCTGATTTGAGCATCGCGCAGCAGGACGAAGTCATCGCACGCTTGAAGGAGTTTCTCGCATGAGGCTCTGCATTATTCCTGCCCGGGGAGGCAGTAAGCGCATTCCACGCAAGAACATCCGGCCTTTTTGCGGCAAGCCCATGATTGCATGGTCAATCCAGGCTGCGCTGGCCAGTGGCTTGTTCGACCATGTGATTGTCTCGACCGAGGATGAGGAAATCGCGGCAGTTGCGCGTGAACACGGCGCTACCACGCCCTTTATGCGTCCTCCTGAGTTAGCCGATGATCATGCTGGCACGGGTGTGGTCGTCACCCACGGCATCCGCTGGTTTATGGAGCAAGGCCAACCGGTGGAACTCGTATGCTGTCTGTATGCCACAGCTCCCTTTGTGCAGGCGCAGGACTTGATTCAGGCGAATGCAGAGCGGGAAGCAAGCGATGCGGCTTTTGTATTTACCGCCACGAGTTTTGGTTTTCCCATTCTGCGTGCCGTGACATACAATTCGCAAGGAAAGCTTGGGCCTATGTTTCCCGAGCATATCGCCAAGCGCTCCCAGGACTTGCCAGAAGCATTTCATGATGCTGGGCAGTTCTACCTGGGGGATGCCAGATATTGGCTTGAAAATGTGCCGATGTTTGGTCCCCGGTCGCGCATCTATCTTCTGCCGCGTTACCGCGTGCAGGATATCGATACGCCGGAGGATTGGACGCGTGCCGAATGGCTTTTCAGAGCCATGCAGGAAAGCCGCACATGAGAGTCGCCTTTCGCGTTGATGCCTCGCGGGAAATCGGCTCTGGCCATGTAATGCGCTGCATTGCATTGGCACACGCTTTGGCAGAGCAGGGGGCGGAGATTGTGTTTCTCTGCCAGCAATTGCCAGGGAGCATGGAACGCCAGATTCAGGAAGCAGGATTCGTATGCTGGCTGCTTACTTCTGTCCAGGATATTGAGGATGATGCGGACCAGACCAATCGTCTGCTGGATCAGTCACCGGGCTGGGATTGGCTGATTGTCGACCATTATGCCTTGAGCGTGCGTTGGAGTCGGATTTTGCGGGCCAGAATCGAAAAGCTGATGGCGATAGATGATCTGGCCAATCGCTTGCTTGGCTGCGATGTGTTGCTTGACCAGAATCTGAATGCTAATCCTGCAAAGCGTTATAAAGGCCTGGTGCCACCAGACGCCGTATGCCTGTTTGGCCCCGAGTTTGCACTGCTCAGACCCGAGTTTGCGAAGAGCCGGAATGCGTTGAGGCCACGCTCGGGAGAAGTTGCCCGGATATTTGTGTGCTTTGGCGGAGCAGATGCCCCAAATGCCACGGGGCGCGTGCTTGAAACCCTGCTGCCGGTTTTTCCCCATGTGTATTTCGATGTGGCATTGGGGGCTGCGAATCCGCATTGTGAGTCTTTGCAGGCGCTATGCGCACAATATTCAAATGTGACTTTGTCATATGCAAAGATGGATGTTGCTACACGTATGTTGCAGGCCGATCTCTTTATTGGCTCCGGGGGTTCGATGACCTGGGAGCGCGCCGCACTTGCTTTACCCGGTATCACCTTGTCAATTGCAGATAATCAGCAAGCGCTGTCGCGTCTGCTCGCCAGGATGGGGGAGGGTAGAGACTTGGGGATGCTTGAGGATTTCAGCGCCGCCGCGCTTGTCGATACTTTGCGCGCCCTGATTGCTTCTCCGGCTACGGTCCGTGCGATGGGGCAAGCTCTTGCCAAACGTTGTGATGGACATGGTGCAGAGCGTGTCGCACAGATTCTGTTCGATCAGACCTTGATGTCTCTGTCGTCTTAGTTGAGGCAGTGGATCAGACGCAAGGCGAGCAACGTGGGAAGCAACACATATGAATGAGTTGTCACAGGATTGATCGTTCAAGTTGAACGACTTCGAGCGCTTCCCCTCCTCGCTGGCGAGGGTAGCGCCCGCTTTCCTTGAAGCGGTAACGCAGATGCATGGAAAGCACCGCCGTATTGAAGGCAAAAACCTCACAACATAAGGTGTTGCAGCCTAACTTATTTTTTGCGTAGTCAAGGGAGGCTTGCTCCATTCCATTCCAGGCTCGCAGGCGATCCATCCCGTCGGCAAAAGCGTCCGGGTTAAGGTAAAAGCCCCATAACCAGCAAGCTTCCCGATCCGCCATGCGGGAGAATGTCACAATACCGCATGCCAGCTCACCGTACTCGATGATGAGCAGACGGTAATCTGGATTGTTCCGGGTATGCGGCCACCATGCAGCGTGTTCTTCCGGGCTGATGAGATGATCGGTGAACATCACCTTACGGACTTCCGGGTGATTACGCCATGCCAGAACGGTGGCAGATTCTTCCTCGCGGGCAAGGCGCAAGCGTGTGAGTGTGGGGGTATTCATTCGATCATAACCAGGCGGGAGAAGGCCAGAAGCAGATCGTGCCCGTCCCAGCGATCAGCAAACCTCAGCGCTTGGCCCAGCGGAACGATGCGGTCGACTGCGCGGTCCGGCAGCATGAGTGCCCATCTGGTGAGAGCCTCGCGCTCAAAGCCCCAATAGGCCACGGTCTGATCGCAGGCTTCAAACAGGCTTATGCTGTTATCAAGTGACTCTCGTTGGATCTCGTAGATCAACCCATAGCCGCAATGTCCGTCGCGCATTGTAGCGTTGAATCGCTGTGCCGACAGGCGTAGCGGCCAGTCTGTGAGTGATCCTTCAAGTATCACGCCACCTTCCGTGGCAGCAAGGTGAGCGGCGACAAGTCTTGCTGCCAACTGGGTTGGTTCATCCTGCATGTTGCGCCGGGCGATCTCTTGCTTGACGGTAGGCCAGAAACGGGATTGCGCGGCTTGAACCTGTTCCGGTGTGCCTATCCAGAGCAAGGCGCGAGGTGAGGAGCAGGCTTGCTGGGCGAACCAGAATGTATCGTTGTAAAACGCACCGGCCATTTGTGTGAGTGTTTCGGCGCTGGTTTGATTGACATTTTCCGCATGGATCAATGCCCATGATGCCCGATTCGGGAAAACTAGTTCGGTGGCCAAGGGTGGTAATGGCAGGCTGCGCATATACTTGACGGTGGCATCTCCCCCCCAGACCACCCGTAGGTTGCAGCGTGCCGATAGTGCTGTGCTGATCTCATTGTCACGCTCATATGCCAACACTACATTGGCATTTGCAATGGCCGCATGTTCGGGGCGGGCCAGCAACTCGGTGAGTATTCCCAATAGCGCATCACGCTGTGGGTTTTCCCGCC
Source organism: Uliginosibacterium gangwonense DSM 18521 (assembly GCF_000373965.1). Taxonomy (GTDB): domain Bacteria; phylum Pseudomonadota; class Gammaproteobacteria; order Burkholderiales; family Rhodocyclaceae; genus Uliginosibacterium; species Uliginosibacterium gangwonense. Next base: position 8,135 of record NZ_KB892839.1, read on the forward strand.
GCGACAATCGCACGATATTGCGATTCCCGCATAGCAAAGACAGGAACCAGGAATAGACGAAAACCGAATCGACGTTTGCAGGGGCAACATGAAAAGCCACTCCACGCGGGCGTAGCAGGCCCAGTTCTCCTAGGTGTTGAAAGCGTGCAAGAAGCGCCTGGAGTGCGGCGGGGCGAAACCAGTAAGCCAGCGCCATCAATTCCGGTGCCGCACGCATGGCTGGGTCACGCAATATGTGATCGGCAAACGCAGCCAAAAAGGCTTGGATTGACGCAGAAAAGGCTTGCAAAGGAGCATGCTGCAAGGCGTCTAACCGCTGCGTGATGGCCGCTTGTTCTGTGTTGCGCAAAGGGATAAGGAGTTCTATCGCGTGCATGTTCAAACCGCCCGTGTATCACTGCAGCCACGCAATTCCGCACGCGGCAGGCGTCCATCCACCCGCAAGGTGCGACCGAGTCGTCCGCATGGGCAATCATCTTCGCCAAGGATGGCTCCTATATCCTCGGTGAGCAGGCTGTGGCCAGGGTAGCTGCCGGGTAGCTCACTGAGAACCTGGATGATACCGACTTGCCCTTGAGGAAGAGGGTGCAGGGTAAGCGGATCACGGACAATGGCTTCGGCATAAGCAGGCACGTGCAGGCGCCCATGCTCGCATTCCATGAAAATCGAGCCGACCTGTTCTGCCATGCCATAGTAGTCATGGACGAAATCAATGCCGAGTGCGGTGCGAATGGTTTGTTTGAAGTGCTCTTTGCTGATTTTACGTTCCGCCAGCCGTTTCCATCCTCCACCATGAATCAAGCGGCTGCCCTTGGGAAATTGCAGGCTGCGGCCTTTTGCGGCAGCGACTTCCAGCAGGTATTGCCAGACGACAAAGGTAAAGCCGAAAAGCAGTACCGGGCGAGCTGAATGCTGGGTAAGGAATGCTTCAATCTTCTCCCAATCAATCGACATATCTGGCCGTAACGCGTAGGTGTGTGCCCGCCCAAAGGTTGAGAAGCCAAGTACCGCAGCGCCTCTTGCGCCAAGTGCCATCTTGTTGTTGAGCAGATCGCTTTGGTCGATGATCAGCATCGGCATGCGCTCGCGGCCGATGAAATCCGTGACGATGTTTGCCAACGCACGGCTCTGGCGGGTTGCTGTGCCACGATCCAGAAAAATGCGTGAAGGTGTGCTGCCAGTGGTGCCGGAAGATCGCAACTCACGCACGATCTCTGCATCGGGTACGCTAGCCAGCTTGGCGCGTTTGAACAGCCCGACGGGAAGCCATGGCAGCGCATCCAGTGTGCGGGCTTCCTGCCAAGTTGGGTGTAATGTGTAAAGCATATTTGCATAAGGTGCACAGGCCTTCGCTTGCTCCTGGTTAAGCAACCGGAGTGCTGAAAACAGGCGTTGCGCTTTGGCTGCCTGGGGTTCGGCAAAGGGGGCTGTGAGGGTGGCGTCGTGGGCGTCCATATCTGCCATTGTCGCTTAAACCTTGGTAAACAGCACACGCAGAGCCGCATAATCCTTTTTGCCGGTGCTTGTCTGTGGCAATACAGGCACAGTGCGAATCTGCAAGCCGCTGGGGTGGACGCTCAGGTGGGTGCGCAGCAATTCCATGGCAAGGTTCTGGGTCTGTATTTCGTCATTGCCAGCCGTCAGCACGACTTGCAGGCGATCATCTCCATCCAGGGTCGCGGCCGGGCTGTGCAGAGTAGATTCAAGTAGGGCCTCGATCTCGTCAAGATTCACGCGGTTGCCGAATACCTTGGCGATACGCTTGCTACGCCCGGTGAGCCAGTAAATACCATCGGCATCAACTCTGGCTAGATCGCCTGTGCGCAGCACACCGCCCAGATCATCCCCGCGCATAAGATCGGCGCGGTTTTCCGCGTACCCTAACATCACATTTGGGCCACGGTAGATCATCTCCCCCTCTGCACTCAATGAGAGTTCTCCGCCGGGAATGGCGATGCCGATTGCGCCGATTTTGTCTTGCAGGCGTTCCCAAGGTACGTAAGCGATTCTCGGGCTGGCTTCGGTCTGGCCGTACATCACAAAGAAACGCCAACCGCGCTCGGTACTTATTTGCGAAAAGTGTGCAATCAACTCTGGCGCCAACCGCCCTCCGGCTTGGGTCAGCGTGCGCAAACTTGGCAGGTCCATGCGTTCCAGGCGCAAGCGTTGCAGCATCTGCCACATCATCGGCACACCTGCCAGCGAAGTTACTTCCGCGCGCTTGAATAGCTCCCAAAACTGGCGGGCGGTGACGGCCTCATCGGTCAGAGCAATGGCCGCGCCACATGCCAGATGGCTGTTGAGAATCGACAAACCGTAGGAGTAGTGGATTGGCAAACTGGCAATGGCCCGCTCTGTCGCATTGAGCCCAAGGTACTGTACGATGGACTGCGCATTGGCAGCGATGTTGGTATAAGAGAGCCTGACCATCTTCGGGTTGCCGGTGGTTCCTGAAGTGGAAAGCAACACGGCAGTATCCGGGAAGATTGCCAGACGCTTCTCAGAAACAGAGTTTTGTCGGATCAGGATGCTTTTGCCATGCCAGGGCAGGCGGGTGTAGCCTTGGATTTCTGCTTGGGGGTCTGTATGCAGCAGCCAATCAGGCGTATAACGCTCAATCAGCGTCGCCAGTGCTTGGGTAGAAAGGCGATCTGGGAGCAGGGCTACGCAGTCGTGGTTACGCAGTGCGCCCAGATAGGCTGTAACCGATGCTACATCGTTGCGGCAGAGTACAAAACCCAGACGTTTGTAGGATGCAATGGGCAAGGAGGCAATAAACTCGTCGGCACGGGTAGCGAGTGCGTGATAGTTCAGATTGTCTGCGGGCTCTGCACAGATCAGAGCCAGGGCGTTTCCAGGCGAATCTAATTGCCAGAATTTCATAGTACCATTCCGCCATCTATGCCAATGACTTGACCCGTGATGTAGCGCGAGGCATCGCTTGCGAGAAAGGCGATTACCTCTGCTACTTCTTCGGGGGTGCCCGCACGCCCCATGCCAATGTTGGCGATGATGCGTTCGCGCTGTTCCGGTTTGTAGGCAGCGGTCAATGCAGTATCAATGAAGCCTGGCGCCACCGCGTTGACCCGAATGCCTTTTGGAGCGAGTTCCTTGGCTGCGGATTTTGTCGCGCCGATCACAGCGGATTTGCTTGCGGCATAAAGCACCTGATTGGCGCTGCCTGTGATCCCCACAATTGAAGCTATGTTGATGATGCAACCAGCGCCTTGTCGTGTCATCAAACGTGCAGCGTACTGCATGTGGTTAAGTGTCGCTGTCAAGTTGATCTGCAAGCTCTGCTGGATAGTGGCACTACCTATCATGCCCAGTGGTGCGTCAATCATGATGCCTGCGGCATTGATGAGCACATCCAGGCGTTTGTATTGTCGGGCAAAATCCTGCAAGGCTGCGCTGCTTGCCTTGTCGTCTTGCAGATCGTAAATGAGTGTGCCCAGCGCTGGTATGTTGTGTGCGGCAAGCGTGGCTTGCAAGTGCGCCAGTGCGTCGCCATTCCGGCCTGCTAGCACCAACTGTGCGCCCCGCGTTGCCAAAATATGGGCGATGGCTGCACCCAGACCGCCGGTTGCGCCTGTCAGCAAGACGATGCGGCCATCAAGATTAAGCGAAAGGGGGAGTAGACCTTGGGTCATTTCGTCAATGCCAAATTGGCCTGGAGATAGTCCAGCGCATCGTGCAGATGTGTAATTATCGCAGTTGCGTTGGCGGGGAGGCTAGAACAATCGCCAGACGGTGCATAGATGAGGCGCGTGCCGACCCCGGCGCGAAGAGCCGCTTCCGTGTCACTTTCGTTGTCACCAATGAGGATAGAGCAAGCCAGATCAATATTGAATTGATGCTGTGCTTTCAAAATCATACCAGGGTTGGGCTTGCGGTCGGGCGAGTCGACGCGATAGTCGCCCAGGCCATGTTCCGGGTGACTGGGGCAATAGTAAACTTCTGCCAGCGGGGTGCCGTGTGAGGTGAATTGATCCTTCATCCATGCCGTCAGTGCAAGGAATTGCTCTTCGCTGTAGTAACCCCGTCCGATACCTGCCTGATTGGTGACAACAATGAGCAGATAATCATGCTTGGTCGCTTGTTGGCAAAGCGCGAAGATCCCCTCCATGAACTCGAATTGATCTGGCCGATGGACATAGGCAAAGTCATGATTGATGACGCCATCACGATCCAGAAAAAGGGCTTTCTGCTTGGGCTTCATGATGCAGAAGAGAAAAAATCTGCACCGGCAGCATAGGATTCAGGCGTGCCGATGTCGATAAATGGTTTGTCTTGCAGAAATACGCCAAGCTTGGCGCCCACGTAGCGGGGAAAGATTTCGCGCTCAAGTGAAATTGCACACTCTGTTGGTATGGATGCAAGCATTTCACGCTGCATCAGGTAGAGTCCGGCATTGATCCATGCTGGGCCGTTTCGTTGTGCAGATTTCTCGTGAAAAGCCAGAATGTGCTGTTGTGCGTCATCAAGTTCGAGTGCGCCAAATCGACTGGCATCATTAACGTGTACGGCACACAAGGTGATCGGGCAAGCCATCGCTCGGTGAGCAGAAACAAAACCAGCCAGATCAGCATCCACAAAGGAGTCGCCATTCAGGATCAGAACCGGATTGCTTGTTGTGTGTGATAATGCCAATCGAATTGCCCCGCCTGTGCCCAGGGGCGTAGGTTCAATGGATTCGATCAGATCCATGCCGAATTCGGTGCGCCAGCGTTCGATCCAGGGGTGTGCGGATTCTGCCATGTGGCCGAGTGCGAAAATCACACGCCGAATTCCCGCGCGCTGCAATTGGATGAGCAGACGGGCCACGAAGGGTTGCTCACCCACGCTGGCGAAGGCCTTTTGCCTGTCTGCCACCACGCTACGTAGCCGCGTACCCAGCCCACCTGCCAGGATGATGGCATCTAGGCGGCTTAATTCAGGCGTGTTCATCATCAAATGGAGCGTAGTAGACGATCTGGCTGCCTTGTGTGTCAAACCTGAACGGTACAACAAGTAAGTGAGAAAGTGCTTCACGGATGGCTGCATGGGTTTCCTGAGGCGCGATGAAGAGCATAAAGCCACCGCCGCCTGCGCCGAGCAGTTTGCCGCCGTGTGCGCCCGCACGCATGCCGGTTTCGTAGATCTGGTCGATAGTTTGCGTGCTGATGAGAGATGACATGCTCTTTTTGAGTTTCCATTGCTCATCAAGCAGACGACCAATTTCGGAAACGGGTGTTTGTGGGTTGATCAGGATATTGACTGCTGCATCGACCAGTTCGCCCATGCGGGAGAGTTCATGCGCCTTCTTGGGCGTGGCGCGGATCTGCTCGACAGCAATTTCAGATGCTTGGCGTTGCAAGCCGGTAAAGAACAAAAGCAAATTCTGCTGCAACTCTTCCAGGCGCGAAGCGGATAGGATCACTGGCTCGACCGAGAATTCCTGCATGCCGCCGAAGTGGATGAGGTTCAGGCCGCCAAATGCGGCAGCAGTTTGGTCTTGCGAGCCGACCTGTTCCTTGAGGATATCTTGCTCAATACGGATCGCGTTAATCGCCAGCTCACGTTTGGTCGGCATCCGGTGAGTGAGTGCATATAATGCGTGAAGCATGCCGACGGTAAAAGACGAGCTTGTTCCCAACCCTGACATAGCGGGCAGATCGCCGTGGTGCACGATGTCGATGCCACGTTCCACGCCCATGTGGCGCAGGCATTCACGGATCGAGGGATGCTTGATGTCGTCCAGGCAGTTCACCTCTTCGCGGTTGTAATAGCGAATACGATATTTGTAGTCAAAAAACGGTGGCAGGTAGCGCAGGGTGATGAAACTGTACTTGTTGATGGAGGTACTTAATACCTTGCCGCCATGCTCACGATACCACACCGGGTAGTCTGTTCCACCTCCAAAGAGGGAGATGCGTAGCGGAGTTCGGCAAATGATCATGACTATGTTCCGTGCTTAGAAATTGCCTAATATGGTGTCAAGAATGTGCTGGCGGCCCAGACCACAGGCTTCATGGATGGCGTCACGGCTGCCGATTTCAAATGAATAATGTGGTCGGGCGGCAATGACTTCAAGCCGCTGTGTGTGTCCCAATCCGCTTAGCAGAGTTTGGGCGCCTGCGCTGACCAGTGCTTCTTGGATGAGAAAAATGCGTTTGCAGTTACCCAATACGGATTGAAGTGCCTGCCCGTCTGCGCTGTTGTAAGCGACCAGATCAATCAGTGTGGGGCTCAGGCCGCGAATGGCGAGTTCTGGCAGAAGGCTGTGTGCCACATGGGTCATATAGCCGGTGCACACCAGTGCGACCTCTTTACCAGATTGAAGAACGCGAAAACCAGCCGTTAATGTCTCCACGCTATCATTATCCGCTACGGGTAGATGGGGTTTGGCATCAAAACGCAGGTATTTGACCCCGGGCTTGTTCAAGCAATGGTCTGCAAGCAATGGGGCCTGGGTATGATCGCTGGGTGAATAGACGGCCACATTTGGTAGTGTGGACATGATGGTAAGATCTTCAATGCAATGATGAGTCGGGCCGGATACGTCGTAGCTGAACCCCGCACCCACCCCGACCAGGGTGACGTTCATGGGCCGCAGTTGCGAGAGAATGGCCAGATTCACGCGGATCTGCTCGAAGCAGCGCATGGTAATGAATGGGGCGATAGCATAGGCTACAACCCGGTAACCTTCCAATGCAAAGCCGGTGGCGAGGTTGATGAGGTTCTGCTCGGCAATTCCGGTGTTGAAGAAACGGTCAGGAAATTCAGTTCTGATCTCGTCGATGACAGGCGCACCAAAGTCGGCAGAGAGAAGTACTATGTCATCATCTTCCCGCATCTTTTGCAGCAGGCGGGTGAGGAAGGTGTCACGCATGGTTGACTTCATGCCGCACCTCCATTACTGAGCAATGTGTCAATCTCGGATGAGGGGACACCCATGACATGGGCAAGCGGGCTGCTTTCCAACGATGGCACGCCTTTACCCTTGAGTGTGTGGGCAATCAGAACCTTGGGTTTGGCACTGCTTGAAGTCAGCAGGGTTTCAAAACCTGCCTGCAATTGTGCGATATCGTGGCCGTCACGAACAACGTAGGGTTCCCAGCCGAAAGCCTCGAATTTGGTTTCCAGTGGATTGAGGTCGAGAATATCCTTGGTGTAGCCAAGCATCGAGCGACCGTTGCAATCAACCATTGCGATCAACTTGTCCAGTTTATGATGCCCGGCGAACATGGCCGCTTCCCATACGGCCCCTTCGTTGAGTTCTCCGTCTCCGAGTAGTACAAAGGCGCGTTGCGGTTTGCGTGCGGTACGTAACGCTAAGGAAATGCCTGTGGCAACACCGAGACCGTGCCCGAGTGAGCCGTTGATGGTTTCGTAGCCAGGGATAATCGGGTCTGGAATGCCGCCGAGAAAACTGCCTGGTTTGCAGACTGTATCCAAGGCTGCGATCGGGAAAAAACCGAGGTCGGCCAGAATCGGATAGAGGCAGATCGAGCCGTGCCCTTTGCTGATGATGATGCGATCACGTTCAGGGTGTAGGGGAGACTGCGGGAAGCATTGGGCGATTTCGCCATAATAGAGCGTGGTGAGCAACTCAATCACCGAGAGCGAAGATGCCACGCGGGTTTCTGGCGCGTGTCGGTGTATCTTGAGTGTTTGCTCGCGTACCCAGCAGGATTTTTCCGCAAGCCATGCCGTGCGGGCCTGTGGGGTTGGGGGCAAGGAAGATGTGCTCATGAATAGCGTTTCTTTCGTTAAGCCGGGGCCGTCGTTTCAAGTAACTTGCGCGGCAGCTTGATGGCAAGCACTTCATTCAGATGATCCACCACATTCTGACCAAATTTGCTACGCACCATGTCTTGGTAACGTGGCGATTCAAAATAGGTATTGAAGGCATTGTCACGGAAAGCGAGGATTTCCGCTGCACTCAAGTTCGCGTTTGCCAGTGGCAGGGTATCCCAGGCATGTTGCGAATAGGCGCCCCAATGTTCGGGTAGGGCGATGCCTTGTTGCTGGGCGTAGGTGTAGAGTTGCGACCCAGGGTAGGCCATGGCTGAATAAAAGTTGGCGAATTCACAATTGAGTTCCTGCGCCAGATCAAGCGTGGCTTGCATGGAAGCGTGGGTGTCATCCGGCAGGCCGAAGATGTAGTTTCCCATCACGCGGATGTCATTGGCCTGGATTTTCTGGACAATTTCCGTGATATCTTCAGTGCTGAAAGATTTCTCTGCGCCGTCACGGACGTGTTCGCTGCCACTTTCGATTCCAAGGCACAACCAGTTGAACCCAGCCGCCCGGAGCTTGGCAAGCATATCATCCTTGACGGTGTCGACACGCGCATAGGCCCAGATGTTCAGGTTGTGACCGCGTGCGATGAGCAGGTCGCAGATGTCCAGCACATGACGCCGGTTGAGTACAAACATCTCGTCGACGAACTTGATGTTTTTCACTCCATGGCGTTCGACAAGATAATCGATCTCACGCACGACCGATTCTGCACTCCACATGCGATAGGCATTCTTGCCGTAAGGGGCGTTGATGCAACAGAAATTGCATTTGAATGGGCAGCCCAGGCTGGTATGGATCGAGGCGTAAGGTGAGCGCTCTTCAATATGGTCGAAGCAGTGCCAGTTGTGCGCGCGGTAACGGCTCATGTCAAGCAGATCCCAGGCGATGCCAGGCATTTCGCCATCCAGATCGGTAATCAGCGGTTCGGTTGATTGTGGCGCCATGATGAGTGTGCCACGCCTCCACCACAGCGATGGAATAGCGCTGAAATCCGTCGTGCCTGCGTCTAGTGCATCAAGCGTTTTGAGGATGGTAGCGGGGCCTTCCAGGCTGCAGACAAAGTCTGTCTTTTCTTCTCGCATGGTGCGGTCGGGCAGAGCGGCAGGATGGGTGCCGGTCATCATGATCGGCACATCGCTGCATTCCTTGATCAGTCGAGCAATCTTTCCCGCCGAAGGCATGTTCTGCGTGGATGCCGAAGGCTGGAGGCCGTATACCACGAGTACCACAAGCTTTGGAGCGTACGCGGAAAGCATTTCCTCAACAGCCTTCTCTGCGCTCAGGCGTGTTGCGGGCACATCCAGAATTGCGACTCGTTTGCCCTTGCGTTGCAGATAGGTGGCAAACAACCCTGCGAATACCGGCGGCTCAATGGCTGCAATGGTAGCCCCCAATGCCTGATAGGTGCCGCGATGGTCACCGGGATTGATCAGCAGTACATCTAGTTTTTCGGCCACATCAGGCTCCTTGCCCGGCCACGATCAAACGTTGCCGTAGCTGTTGTTGCGCAGCATGGTAAAGCCTTTGATCAGCTCGCGAATGCCATCTTCAAGCCTGTAAGCAGTACGGTAGCCGGTTGCCTCGATCTTGGCATTGGAAACGACGTAGTTGCGCTGATCGGGGTCCTTGCCAAGCGGGGCTTCCAGGAAGGTGAAGTCTGGTACTTGCTGGGCGATGCGCTGGCAGAGTTCAAGCTTGGATATATTTGCGCTGGATAGACCCACATTGTAGATCTGGTTACGCATGGCTTCGAAATTTGCCAGCCCGTGGAGAAATGCACGGCACACATCGCGCACATGGATGTAGTTACGCTTGAAGTGAGCTTCGAAGAGCACGATGAAGCGATCATTGACCGCACGGTAGGTGAAGTCATTGACCAGCAGGTCGATGCGCATGCGTGGCGACATGCCGAATACAGTGGCCAGCCGGAAGCTGATGGCATTGGGGTGCTCCATCAGGCGTTGCTCAACTTTGACCTTCTCAATGGCGTAGAGCGATATCGGCCGCAGGGGCGAATTTTCGTCGCAGTAGTTCTTTTCATCGCCTGTGCCATACGCACTGTTGGTGGTGGGCATCAGGATGCGCTGTTCGGGCGACACATGCTGCATCATCATCTCGATGGCATCATGATTGGTGGTGGTGGCACCAATTGGGTCGCGTGCACATAAAGGTGCGCCCACATAGGCTGCGAGCGGGATGATGACATCGGCCGCAGCAATCAATGGCTTCATTACCGCTTCAATACGTACATCACCACGCACAAGCTTGAAATTGGGATCGGCACAGACGTGGTTGAGGCTTGCCTGGCGGTACATGAAGTTGTCTACCACGGTGACTTCATGGCCAGCGGCCAGCAACTCTGGCACCAATACTGAACCGATATAGCCGGCGCCGCCGGTTACAAGAATTTTCATGGCGTTTCCTTTGTTTATGTTGTTTCCGCTCGGGGGAGTGTGTCACTTCCGAGTGGCTTATGGTGCTTTATCGGGTCGCTTCGTCCAGAACTTGATACAAGGTGTCGATACGGTCACGCAGGTCGAAGGGGTGATTGCCCACAAAGAAGCCATGGTCATGCGCAATGTTGGCATTGATGATCGGGCCGACACAGTCGTAGTCGAAGTGCTTGATCACGTCGTGGCGCAGGAAATTCCCCCCTGTGATGATGCGATAGCCGATATCCGCAGCTTTCAGGCTCTGCATGACACGCTTGCGGTCCAGCTTCATGTTCGGGTTCAGGATGAAGGTGAAGGAGAACCAGCTTGATTCGCCGTTTTCACGCTGGATGATGAAACGGGGATCAGCCGCAAAGCGTTGTGTGAAGTAGGTGCCATTGGCGCGGCGCACGGCGGTAAATCCATCCAGCTTTTTGAGCTGCTCGACGCCAACCGCGCCAGAAAGCTCCAAAGGACGAACGTTGTAGCCGGGCAGGATAAAGCGGTAGGCCTCAAAGAAATCATCCTCACTGCGCTCGAACAACATGCTATCGGCGGGCTGATCGCGGGTCCAGCCGTGGTTCCTCATCGCCCGGCACAGTTGATAGAGTTCATCATTGTCGGTGAGAATCATCCCACCTTCCATGGTGGAGATGTGGTGTGAGAAGAACAGGCTGAAGGTGTTGAGGTCGCCATAAGTTCCTGTTGGTTTGCCGTTGAGTGTGGCGCCCATGGATTCGCAGTTGTCTTCAAACATGATGAGGTCATGCTTGTCGCAGAAGGCCCGAACAACGTCCAGTGCTGCTGGGTTGCCCAAGATGCTGACTACCGCCACCGCACGGGTTCGTGGTGTGAGGGCTGCCTCAAGCTTGGAGACATCCATATTGAGCGTATCCAGCTCCACATCCAGGAAACGCAGCTTCAAACCATACTGTTGAAATGGGTAGAAGGTGGTGGACCAGGATATCGCCGGTACAATCACCTCGTCGCTACGTTGTAGGGGTTTTTCACGCTTGTAGGCAAGCGCAGCCACTGCAACAAGGTTGGCCGACGAGCCGGAATTGACCATCACACCGTGTTTGACGCCAAATTTGGCGGCGAACGCCTGCTCAAATCGGCGAACATTTTCACCCATGGTGAACATATTGCTGTCGATCACACGATGCAGGGCTTCCACTTCTTCTGGCCCCCAGGTGCTGGCGGCAAGTTCGTAGTACATATCAATACCTCTGTCAGTTCGTTGATGCTGTGTCCGTTGTGAAACGGGCTAGATAATCCTGAATCGCCAAACGTAATCCTTCCGCATAGCTTGTGCGGGCTTGCCAGCCGAGTGCTGCCAGCCGACCATTATCGAGCAATTTGCGTGGCACGCCATCGGGCTTACTAGGGTCGGTGACGATCTTGCCTGTATATCCAACTGCTGCCGCAACATCCTGGGCAATTTGCAAGATGCTGCGTTCTGTACCGCCTCCGATGTTGATAACAGGGTAGCGTTGTGCCTGGAGGATCGCGTCAAACTGCTCATCCGGCAAGCCTGCAAGGAACAGGCATGCATCGGCGCAGTCATCCACGTAAAGCAGCTCACGCAAAGGAGTGCCAGTGCCCCAGATCGTCTCAACAGGGCTGTTACTGGCTTTGGCAGCAACAAAACGGCGAATCATTGCAGCCATGACGTGGGAATTTTTCGGATCAAAATTGTCGCCAGGGCCATACAGGCTGGTAGGCATGACCGCCAGATAACGTGTGCCATACTGTTGATTATAGGCACGGCACAGCTCAATGGCGGCCAGTTTGGCCATGGCGAAAGCGGAATTCGTCGGCTCTACCGGGCCGTTGAGTAGCTCACTCTCGGGAATGGGTTGAGGCGCGTTACGTGGATAGCTGCAATTCGAGCCTACGAAAATCAGGCGCTTCACCTCAGCCTGGTAAGCGGAGTGGATGACATTGCTATAGATTGCCAAGTTGTCCGCCAGGAATTCGACGGGCTGTGTCGAGTTGGCGTGAATTCCACCTACCTTTGCTGCAGCAAGGATCACCAGATCAGGTTTGTGTTTGGCAAAGAACGGATCTGTGGTGCTAGTGTTGCGCAGATCCAGGTGGCAGCTATCGAGTACCGTATAGCGGGCAGGCTCCGCCTTGCGTGTCAAGGCCGAGCCGAGCAGGCCCCGATGCCCTGCAACATACAGACGTTGTTTGTTGTCACTGTTCATGAGTGGCCTCCAAATACTGATGCAAGCCCCTCATCCAAAGTGATCTGAGGTGCCCAACCGGGTAATGGGTGGAGATTGTACCAAGGCTCCATTATTTCTCGCTGGCGGTATGACCGTGTTGTCACCGTGTTCTGCATCGTCAGCCAATGGCTGTACGGGAATCGCCAAGCCGTGGTCGCGAGTAACGGGGATGTTCACGTTCACCCGCTTGTGACAGTGCGGGCAACCGGTGAGAATTCGGTGGCCTTGAGTACGAACGGATGCCTCGTCAACGAGTTCTGGGTAAGTGTATTCCTTTCCACAGAAGGGACAGCGGATTTGCAGGCGCCACAGTGACTTGCGCCCTTCTTCTGTGATGGTTTTACCCGCGACGGATTCATCGCGGAATATCGCGGAGATATTGACGCAGCGTACTAACGCAAAGGTGCCTAGGGCGGGAATGATCCGGCGCAGCCAGTGGTTCCAGTCCTTGTCTGGCATGGTGGTCATATTGAAATCCGCCTTGTCTATTGTCTCATAATATTTGAGTTTGTCTGTGATGATGCCATTGGCAATGCATTCACTGAATAAGCGGCTTCCTGGATAAGGGCGGATTTGGCCGAGGTAGACATGGCTTTCGGTACAGTGCTGACGATAGAAGGTCAATGTCTCCGAGATCGTTTCAGGGGTCTCCGCTGGGTCCCCGAATATGAAATTCCCACCAAACCCGATCTCGGCCTGTTTAGCAAGTTCGATAGCAGTAGCCAGTTGTTCCGGGCGGGTTTTTTTGTTCATGCTGGCGAGCACGCGAGGGCTCGCACTTTCCATGCCATAGCTGAAGAAGAAACAACCAGCCTCTTTAGCCATTTTGAGTGCGGGGAGATCCAGGGCCGCGCTTGCATGGGTCTGAAATGTCCAAACGAAATCCCAGCCATAACGCTTCCGTCCGTCATTGATGGCGGCGCAAAATTCGCGAAGTCTGGCCTTGTTTACAGCAAATAGTTCGTCAAGCATGATCAGGATGTTGAAGTGGCTGCGATCAAAGTTGACGCGAATTTCCTCAATTACATTTGCGACCGAACGCGCCCGATAGCGCCGATTTACCTTGGCGTGGGTGCAAAACGTACAGCTGAAAGGACAGCTTCGTGCCGCAACCAGCGTCATCAAGCGAGGTTTGCTCTTCGGATAGCGGTAAAGGTATCGAGCGGCGAGAGCGAAATCGTCCATCATTTCTTCGAGACCGAACGGCGAGTAGTCCGGGAAGGGGAGCTTATCGATGTCGATATATTCTTTTCTTTCTTCAGTAAAAACTGGATTAGCGTTGTCCCAGTAGCCTATTCCAGGTATATCTGAAACCGGCAGTCCTGAAGAAATTCGGTTGGCCAAAGCAACGATTGCCTCTTCTCCTTCTCCTATGATGCAGTAATCCGGAATCAGTGTTTCGAATATGAATTTAGCATCATAGGTGACGATTCCCCCTCCCAGTACGATCGGAATGCTCTTATCGAATTCCCTGATGATCGAGATGGCGTCCCGTAAGAACGCAAAATCGGTACATAACCCGCCCAGTCCGATGAAGTCGGGTTGATGAGTCTTGAGCCCCTCAATGATGAGTGTACGCGCCATCTGCTCAGCAGACGTGTAGCCGATGCGATTGTTAGGGTTGACTCCTGCCACCTCATGGCCGGCCTCTTTGAGTGCAGCCGTCAGATAAGCGAAACCGGCAGGAAAGTCGGTGTTCGATAAAAAAGTCGGGTAGGCTGTTGTATAGGAGAGGGTCGGGACGATGAGCAGTATTTTCATGATCTATGCCGTATTTAATAGCAAGTTATTACGAAGTCATGCAAGGCTCCGTGCGAGACCCGCGGGCGATTCAGGAGTGAGGCTGGGATCCAGGTTGGTGCACATATTTATGTTGAAAGAGCCAGACCTGATAGATATCCAGCAGGAAGGCGCGCTGCAGATCCAGCGGCGTACAACCTGCCTCACGAAAATGGGCTTCAACCTGGGCTTCGGTCAGCCAGTCTTCGGTGGGTTGTGGGGGAGTGCCAAACTTTTCGCTCCATTGCGGATAGATATCCATCCGTGGCGTAGTAATGATCAGATGTCCGCCAGGTTTGACCAGACCGACCAGATTGGTGACAAAAGCGGCCTTTTCTGCATAGGGCAGGTGCTCAATGACCTCTGAACAAACCAGGAGATCAAAGAAGCCGCCAAATCCCAAGAAGTGCAGGAGATCGGCGTTCCCGGTGAGGAACTGGAGATTCGGAAACAGGGCTTGGGCGTGATGGATCACGTCTCCCACGGGTTCTACCCCGAGTACAGCGCCATACTGACTGCATAGATTGCTCATCCAACCACGTCCGCAGCCGATTTCTACCATGCTCAAAGGTGCATTCTCGGTGGCTCGGATCCGCTCGATCATCGCCTGGATTTTTTCCCAGCGGGCACGTTCGTCGCCGTTCGGGGTGGGAAGCGACCAATGCTTGTCCTCAGCAAAGAAATGCTTGTAATACAGGCTTTCTTCTACTGTGGGCTTGTAACCGATGTCGCCAAAGAAATCGGGGGAGATGCCCTGATCTAGCCAGTTGGTGTATTGGCGCAGGCGAATGCGGGTGGTGTGCCGATTCAATAAGGTGTTGCGTGCAGCGATGACTTGCCGGTTGCGGCGTTCGCTATCAGTTGCCAGTGCTGTGAGATGCGCCTGCAATTCGGTGGGCGAAGAGAATAGCTCGATTTCTTCGCCTGCCTTGAAAAGCTTTGCGCAAGCAGGCCGATCCGGAGGGAGCCAGCTTACCGCGGGCGTGGCTGCTGCCATGGATTCGGTTACGCGTCCAGCGTAAGCCTTGAGCATGGATGGTAGATTGACATTGGCAAACCCCATGCGGATGCCATCCAGATGCAAGCGGAAAAGCGCCTCACGCACCAGCTTCATCATGAGGGTGGATTGCTGAAGCATCGCCAGATCGGGTTTGCCCGCGAGGAGTTTAGCCCGGATGTCCTGATGGATGGCGTCAAAGCGCTGCGGTCGATCAGTGTCGCGTTCCGGCAGGTGCGGGCGGTAGAGCAAATCGCCAAGCGCTGCGTCTTCCAGATAAGGAACGCGTTCGCCATATTTGTTGCCAATGAAGGCGGCCCTGGGATGCTCGGGGGCTGCATCAAAGCGCACGAAACGCTCTGGCACCATCACCACGTTCCAGGTTGCGGGAATCCCCAGGCGATTTTGCACCAGCGTTGTGTCCGCTTCATCGGCCACAATGGCGTGAGTACAATGGCTGAGTTGCTCCAGCACTTCATCCTGGCGTTTGGCAAAATGTGGGAATTCCACCGCCTCTTGTGGGGCGACTGATAAGGATTCCATGGTGATGCCAATGCGACGCGGTGCCACACGCTTGAGCCATTGCCAGAATTTGGCATCGTATTGCGTATGGACGCACCACACCCAGGCCTCATCAAAATGGGTGTCACCCAATATGCTTTCGGCGTGATGGATGAAACTGTCGGCTGCGTCTGGCGCGCGTCCCCAGATGGCAGGCAAAACCGTGCAGCGGTGGCCGTTTTCTTCCAGCCCATCCTGAAAGGCCCATGCACCGGTGTAAGACCAGGCACGTGCCTGCTGCCAGTTGTCAAACTCCAGCATTACCAGCAGAATATTTTTGCTCATCGGGCTTGCTCCGAATTGATTTGTGTTGTTTCTGCGGCCAGTGCCAGGATTTCTGCCCGACGCTGTGCCTGCTCGTGCGCGGGGCGGTTTTTTACAAAGTGCTCTGCAAGGCGCAAGAGTAGGCGCCGCAGGGCATTGTCGGTGCCTGGCAGGGTTCTGGCCCAAGCAATGTACGCGCCTACGTAGGTGGCATCTTTGGTGAGAATCATTTCTGCCAGTCGGGCGACTTCATCATCACGGGCGCTACGTGCGGCTTCTTCCATGCGGAAGAATAGATCACGGGCGGACAGGGTATTTGGGTCATGCTGCGCTGTGCCCGTTCTGCCAAGATGTTGCAGAATAGCGCGTTCGGTACGCATGTCAATAGCATGATTCCAAGCGGCGTGGAAAGTGGCCAAGGCAGCTTGTGTGGCGGTATCCAGCGCACCTGCCCATTTCACACGCAGCAGATAGGGCTCCGCATAGTGGGGCATCAATTCCTGCGCGCGATTCAGTAGTGTTTGGCGTGCGGCAGCATTCTTGCTTTGTTTGGCCCGCATCACCAGGAAAGGTGCAAAATCATCGACATTGTTCACTAGCGCATCCGCATCCATGTCTGGCGTGCCGTAGGCTTGGGCAAAACCCGTGTGTTGAGCACACAGGTATTCCGCAAGTCCGGTCTGCATGGAGTGCTCAGTCAGCGTTTGCATCAGCGCGTGGATTTCCTGTCCGCTGCTGGCGGCGTGCTGGCTGGAGAGGAAATGCTCTGCGCATTGCATGAGTGCGGCGTGATGTGAGGCGGGCAGCGGGTGCAGGATGGCGCGACAGATCAGGTTGAAATCGAAGGCTACATCCGGGTGCAGCCGCATCAGTATGCCCCGAGAATGTCCTGCGCCGACGTGGTCGCGGCAGTAGGTGGCAAGATCCAATTGCTTATGGTGGGCGCCATGTACGCTGGGCCAGTAGACCAGGCGCCCGCCTTGGCGGAAGAAACGGTAGCCGAATTCCACGTCTTCACAGCCGTAGCGGGTGAAGCTCTCATCGAAGCTGATCCCTTGCAGTGCGTCAGCCTTGAAGCTGGTGAATCCACCCATGAAGTTGGAGAGCGGCTGCCCTGCCGTAGCGGTATGGAAGACACTCCAGTTGCCAAGCGTTTCAAACCATTCTGTCAAGGAATTGGCATAGGGCGTGTTTCGCCAGCTTACACACCCCATCAGCATGGTGAGTGGGTCTGTGTGATGATTGTGGAAGGCAATCACATCATCGGCAAAACCTTCGCGCGGGATGATGTCATCGTCAATGAACATCCCTAGCGCTGTGGGCAGGTCTTTGGCCCCGGTGTTACGCGCTGCGGAAAGCCCTCTGTTATGGGTGTGTTCGATGATCTCTACCTGCCGGGCCATGCCCAGGATGGTTTGCCGGATTTCGTCGGTGAGTGGATTTCGACCATCCCATACGATGCGCAATGCGAGGTCTGCCGCATCCACGCGTGCGGCGACTTGCTGCAGCAGCGCCAGATCGCGTCCAAGCGTTGGAACGATGACAGTCAGGTCATGTTTGCTATACATGACGCAAGCCCAGGGTTTGGGGTGAGGCGAGGTTCAACTGTTGAAGAATGGTTTGCGTCCACCGTGCAGGGGAGTAGTCCTCTGCCCATACCTGCTGACCTTTGGCAATCACTGCTTGGTAATCGGTGGGTGTCGCCAGATAGTGGTCAATCAGTCTGAATAGTTCATCTGCATTGCGGAAATAGCGTAACCCCTCACCATCGCAGAGAATGCAGCGGGTTTCCGGGTTATCCTCTTCCAGTAGTAGCGTTCCGCAAGCCAGTGCTTCGCGTACTTTGCCCTTGCATTGGTTGCGGAATGGGTAGGTTTGGGTGTTGATGCAGATACGGGTGCGACGCAGTGCTTGGGCGTATTCCGCAATCGGTAACGGTGGGCGGTCTTTTTCATATACGCCGCCAAGGTGATGGAAGCGTTCGCCATAACGTGCCTTGAGTAGATCAATCCATTCGCGCCGACGCCCCACGGAACTGCCAAACAGTGCAATATCATACAGTGGTGCTTGGTCAGGTTCCGGGTAGAAAAGGGCTGGGTCGAAAATGGTGGGGTGGAATATCACTTTGTCTGTGTCTTGATGCTGCTCGTATGGGCTGATGCCTTGGCGCATGCGCTCCAGGCGCGTGACGTTGGAGTTTTCAATGACTAGATCGGCCCAGCGTAGTGTTTCACGTTCGTAATCCAGATAGCTGCCTTGGTGCGCTGCTTCGTCATAGTCCCACCACAGGGTAAGACACTGCATGTCAGGGTGGAGGCGGCGCAGATCAAGGAAGAAACTTGCAGAGAGATTCTCGTGTGGATGTACCGGTGTGTGCACCAGCAGATCGGGGCGGAAATCCGCGACCGTGTTACGGATTAAGCCTTCCCATTGTTGGCGTAGTTCGCCATCCGGGTTACGACCATAAAGGGGGTGGATACGCACGTTGGAACCGAACGCAACCTGTAGGTCCTTGGCAATCCCTTCCTCATAGGCCCGGCTGGAAATGATGACGTGCCGGGCATGTGCCGGGATTTGCGCTGGGGCGATTACAGGGTGCCCCAGAACGGTAGTGCCCCAAAGGCTTTCGTCACGGTCTGCGATGGCAACGACACGGGCTTTGCCCAGTTGCGGGTAGAACTGCCGGGTATGCGCGCCTGCGCCATAGATGACAACCGGATCGGTTCCACTCTGCGCCAGGATGTCCGCCATGCGTGCTTCAATCAGGCTGATGTAGTCTGCAGTGTCTCGCCCCAGGCTGATGAGGCGATGTTCGCCCAGCAGGCCGGAGGCCAACATGGGGCGCATGACTTCGACCACGCCCGCCGAGTCCTCCAGCGACTTGGTGTCGAAGCGATGGACGAGGAACAGGGTGCGCGGCTTGGCGGCTGTCATGGTGTGTTCAGAGGACGACACCATATTTGGCCAATATCTCGCACGCCTTGCCAACGCTGGACATGTCGATCACGTCTTCGGTATCCATCATGATGTCGAAGGCTGACTCAATGGCGGCAATCAGCGCCATGTGGGCTACCGAGTCCCATTCCGGGATGCTGGCGTAGCGCAGATCGTCAGTCACGCGGCCAATATCAATGGCAAGCGATTCGGCAAATACTTGGCACAGTTTCTCTTTGTTTTGACTCATTTGAGTGTCTCGGGTGGCTTATGAGTGCCTTGTTACATATGTTCGCCTGATTATAGGCTTGTGGGCAATTACCCTTAAGTCCAATAACGGCAGGCTTTGCCCTTTTATTTAGGTGTTTTGGCGACATGGTTTCCAGCCCCCAGCCTGCTAGACTATTGGTGAGCCAAAGTGTTGGCGTCTTTTGCGAGGGCAGCATGGTGCAGATTGGAGACCGTTTCGTTGGGCGCGAGCACGCGCCGTTTGTGATTGCGGAGATGAGTGGCAATCACAACGGCTCCTTGGAGCGCGCGCTGGAGATCGTAGATGCGATTGCGGCTACCGGGGCGCATGCACTCAAGCTGCAAACCTATACGGCTGACACGATGACGCTTGACTGCGATCACCCGGATTTTGTGATTGGCGAGGCTGACAGCTTATGGCATGGCCGCAAGCTCTACGATCTATACGATGAAGCACATACTCCATGGGATTGGCACAGACCAATTTTTGAACGTGCGAAAAGCCACGGCATGCTGGCCTTCTCCACCCCGTTTGACGATACCGCCGTGGATTTCCTGGATGAACTCGGGGTACCGTGTTTCAAGATCGCCAGCTTCGAGAATGCCGATCTGCCCTTGATCCGCAAGGCGGCCTCCAAGGGCAAGCCCTTGATCATCTCCACCGGAATGGCCACGTTGGCTGCGATGGGTGAGGCGGTGGAGGTGGCTCGTAGTGCCGGGGCGGCGGATGTGATTCTGCTCAAATGTACCAGCACCTATCCTGCTTCACCGGCGGATAGCCATCTGCTCACCATCCCGCATATGCGTGAAGCGTTTGGCTGCGAGGTGGGGATCTCTGATCACACTCTGGGGATTGGCGCGGCAATCGCAGCGGTGTCCTTGGGTGGAACGGTGATTGAGAAGCATGTGACCCTGCAGCGTGCTGATGGAGGCGTCGACAGTGCTTTTTCGCTGGAACCGCCAGAACTCAAGATGCTGGTGGAAGAGAGCGAGCGTGCCCGCCAGTCCTTGGGTCGGGTGCATTATGGGCCAAGCAACAAGGAGAAGGCCGCGCTCAAATACCGCCGTTCCTTGTATGTGGTGGCGGACATCAAGGCGGGGGAGCAATTCTCCGCGCAGAATGTGCGGGCGATCCGCCCTGGCTTCGGGCTGGCGCCCAAGCACTACGACGCGGTGATCGGGCGCCGCGCCGCACGGGATATTGCGCGTGGCACCGCCCTGAGCTGGGATCTGCTGGCCTGATCTTCAGCCTGCCTCCAGCGCGTGTCTGAGCTGTTGCAAGGCAGGTGCCCACCCCAGAACCGGGTCGCGCCAAAAAGGGCGCACGCCAGGGTAGAGCGTGCAGGTGGCTGAACCTGCACGGCCCCAGCGCCAATCTGTGCCGGGGAGCAGCAGCCATGTGGGTTTGCCAAGTGCCCCCGCAAGGTGGGCAAGTGCCGTATCCACCGCAATCACCAAGTCCAACTCCGCAACCAAGGCCGCTGTGTCGGTAAAGTCATGCAGCTTGTTACCGAGCGGAATGATGCCAGCCTGGCGCTGCTGATCCAGCACATCCTTGGCCTGTTCGCCAACTTGCAGGCTGAAAAAACGATGACGCTCGCCCAGTCCCTGGACCAGCGTCAGAACGTCATCCAGCCTGATCGAACGTAGTGCATCCACGCTGTTGCCTGTGGCGCCAGACCACACCAGCCCAATCTTGCGTTGGGAAGATGTTGCCCAGCCACCCAGTAGGTTCCGCCAATGCTCACGTTTGCCTGTGTCGGCAGAGAGATAGGGAGCCTGCCCGCAGGCTCTACCATCCATGCAGCCCAGGTGCAGAGGGAGGCTGAGTAGAGGGGTCCAGAAATCGTAAGTTGGGACGACTGGCAGCGCCCCCATGCAGGCATGCACGCCAGGGGCGCTGGCCAGCAGGCCTGCCAGCACGGGTTTGCACAGCAGATCGACTTCAACCCCTTGTTTTGCAAGGTATTGGATGAAGCGGGCGAAATGGATCTGGTCGCCGAATCCTTGTTCGCCCATTACCAGAATGCGCTGACCAGTAAGACTTTCGCCTTGCCACTGTGGGCAGGGCGGCGCTTGAAAGCGGACCGCATCCGTGGCGCTGAGGGCCGGGTCGTAACGGCTTTCATATAAGGGCCACGCTTCTGCAAAACGCGACTGCGCAAGCAAAGCCAGGGCAAGGTTGGAGCGGGCGCGAGGCGTATTTGCAAGGCTTTGGGCTTTGCGATAGCAAAGCTCGGCCTCCTCTGGTGACTGCTGAAAGAGGCGGGCGTTGCCCAGCGTCAACCACAGCTCGGCCTTGCCAGGTTGAGCGATGCAAGCCTCTTGCGCAATGGCCTGCCCCGCAGCGGGCTGGCCTTTACTCACGAGCATCTGAGCGTATTCGCCTTCTAGCTCTGCACCCAAGCGATTGGCCTCCACATAATGGCTGCCGGCTTCATCAATTTGCTCCAGTGACGCGAGCGCACGGGCTAGATTGATCCGTGCAGGCAGAAAATCGGGGCGCACAGCCAGCGCCTGCCGGTAGAAACTGAGGGCGTCTTCTTTGTTTCCCACCCGGAAAGCCAACGCGCCAAGATTGTTGAGCGCCTCCACGCAAGCCGGGTCCGCAGCCAGCAAAGCGCTGTAATGCGCCACCGCGCTGCCGAGGTCGCCCGCAGCCTCGGCCTGGATGGCAGCTTGCAGTAGAGACGGGTTCATTTATCGTTTGGCGCCGGATTTTTCATTCAAGGCGATATTCACGCACCATGTCAGGATGCTGTAGAGCAGCGCCCCCCACATTGCCGACCAGAACCCCGGCACATAAAACCCCTGCACCATCTCGGATACCAGCCAGAAGAGAAAGGCGTTGATGACCAAGGCGAAAAACCCCAGGGTCAGCACCGTTACCGGCAGCGTGAACAGCAACAGCACCGGGCGGATCAGTGCATTCATCAGGCCAATCAACAATGCTGCCACCAATGCGGCGGTATAGCTACGAACCTGGATCGAAGTGACCACCTCTGGAATCAGCATCAAGGCAAGCGCATTCAGCGCCCAACGCAACAAAGTCTGCACAACCGCCTCCTTACATGAGAATGCAACAGCTTTCGTGATCTTACTGCGAAGGGGGGCATTGTTGCTTGGGGGGGCTTAAATGGCAAGCCATGCTTGGTAGTTGTCTTTTGGCGGCGCTAACTGACAAAAATTGAGCTCATTGAGGTCAATGGCTTTTTTACCCATTTGGATTAGTGTCGTGTTGAAATGCGTACTTGAATGGAGACGAAGGGCAAAATAACTTCTGGCTTAAGTTAAGCCGCTTTAATGAGTTCGTTTGTGGCACAGTTCAAAATGTAGACTGTGCTGAAGTTGCTTTGGGCAAAATTGATTTTTTTTGTCAACGGCAGCAAACAGCTTGTTCCATGCGCTTCGGCCAAGCAACGTGACGCTATCAAAAGCAATTAATAAAACAGTTCCTGTAGAGTAGGATATTTTTATTTTCTTTTGGAAGCGTTCGGCAATGCCCGCCGCTGTCTTGTTGATTTCGTCATCATAGTCAACTACGACAGGTGTTGCGATGATGGCTCTGGATTGTTTGCTACGCGCTATGGGGCCAGCGCCTGGTGCTATGCCTTGGCTCTGTAAAAGTTCTCGGCGCAACGCCTCTTCGTAATCATCGACAAAAGTGACCTGAATATCAAAAATTCGTTCTCGAAAACCTTTTTGCGTGATGCGCCCATCGGCGACACCATCATCTCCAAATGCCTGAACTTCTATATGAAGCCCTGGTTGTTTCAGGTGTAGAGCTAAGCGTGAGATTGGATACCATTCTTCAAGTAGCAGTTTGCTGCGGCCTCTTCGTTTGTGGTAATCCTCATTTGAAAGGGCTTCTATTTGGTGTTCGACTTCGGCTGCAAAACTTAGTGCTGAACCATGCATGATGTCTCTCCTCGTATGTCAAAATGCATGTAAGTAGAGCTATTTGTGTAGCTGGCGTTTTTGTTTGGAGGTTAAATTATGCATTTGCAATATAAATAAGCCATGAAATCAATGAGGATATTTGAATCCAATGGGCGATAAACAACCAGCTTCCCCAGGCAAGTGATTTTGGGCAGTCTTTTAGTTCGCTCCTGTACTTGCGAAATAGAATTAGCCTCGAAAAAGGTACAAAAAGCATCCTTCCAAATATGTTTGGGGATGTTGCCGAAACACCTAGCGATTTGTATAGACTTGGAGCCTCTAGCTTTACCGCATCGATAAAAGGTTGGCAAAGTACGGAAAAAACCAAACTTGAAATGATTAGAAAGTAGAAAGGTAGTTCAGTCATAACCCCAAAAAATTTCTGAATGAAAACCATAGCTGACGAGATAAAACGCAACCAAACTTAAGAAAATTAGCTGAGTCTCCTGGTCTGGCGAACAAAGTGCTTCTCAATTGGTTTGAGGACGGCTGGTCATGTTGTGGACTGTCAGTTCATAACGATTTGACAAGGGCCCTCTAAATTTTTTTAAAATGCTTTCGGTATTCTACTCTTTTGTGGCAGTTCGCGGTGTGTAGCATCAAAGACGCACTCACTGGACGACAGGGTAGGTCAAGCAAAGTCTTGCCGGTGATAGAGTGGGCAGCGCTGTGGCTTGGTGGAGGAGCGTGCGGGCCGAGATGCTCGCCGCGCAGCCCGGATTGCGTGTGGATGCGGGGGGAAGGATACCCCGGTCAATTTGCAGAAGCTGATTGTTGGACGTGGCCGGTTCATTTTGCAAAACGATTTTGCCTTGGATGATGAGATCAAGCGGGACAAGTTGGGTGACAAGATAAAGATCCTGCCTGCCAAGTTCGACAAGGAGGGGGCCGAGCGTTATATGGTTGTTTCCAAGAAGGCCGCGCCGCAGATCAAGGAAAAGCTTCGTGCTGCACTGGATAAGCTCAACCGTAGCGGTGAGCTGGGCAAACTGTTTCGCCCCTATGCGCCGATGTGATGTTGAGCCGTTTATTGGCAAGCTCATGTTGCTTATTTTGTTTTGATCTAAGGAAATAGTTTTTTTGCAGAAAATGTAGATAAAGACTCTGGGACAATCGGCTCCATTCCCCAAGGAGATTGTCACCATGAAAAAAATCCTGCGTAATGTGCTGTTTGCTGGCGCTGTGAGCTTGTCCCTGCAAGGCGTGGCTTCGGCTGACACCACGCTTTTGAATGTGTCTTACGACGTGGCGCGGGACGTATTCAAGGACTACAACCCGCGCTTCATTGCGGCCTGGAAGGCCAAGTCTGGCGAGACTGTGGAGGTCAAGCAATCTCATGGTGGCTCCTCAAAGCAGGTGCGGGCAGTGGCTGACGGGTTGGAGGCGGATGTGGTGACGATGAACCAGCCTACCGACGTGAGTTTCCTGGCCGAGAAGGGGCTGGTGGCGACGGATTGGGCCAAGAAATTTCCCAACAACGCATCTCCCTATACCTCCACGATGGTGTTTATCGTCCGTAAAGGAAGCCCGAAGGGTTTCAAGGATTGGAGTGATCTGATCAAACCAGGGGTGGCGATCACCATTCCGCACCCCAAGAATACCGGCAATGGCCGCAATACCTATCTGGCGGCTTGGGGTTGGGCATTGCGCCAGCCGGGCGGCAATGAGAAAAGCGCTGCCGCATTTGTGAGTGCTTTCCTTAAGAATGTGCCCGCTTTTGCTCCGGGCGGACGTGACGCGACAACCAACTTTATCCAGCGTGGGCAAGGCGATGTGCTGATCACCTTTGAAAGCGAAGCCGAGCTGATTGCCCGTGAATTTGGGCGTGGCAATTTCGATGTGGTGTACCCGAGCCAATCCTTGCTGACTGAATTCCCGGTCGCTATCGTGGAAAAGGTGGTCGACAAGCACAACACCCGCAAGCAGGCTCGTGCTTACCTGGAGTATCTGTGGAGCAAGGATGGGCAGGAGAATGCAGCGCAGAATTACCTGCGCCCGCATGACCCGGAAGTGTTCAAGAAATATGCAGCACAGTTCCCCGCGATCAAGACCTTTACAGTGGATGAAGTGTTCGGCAGTTGGGATAAGGCCTTTGCAGCACACTTCAAAGACGGTGGCAGTTTTGACCGCCTCTTTCAGGCCAAGTAATTCATCGACCCTTCTGGATGAGGCCGGGCTTGTTCCGGCCTTTTTACTGTTATGTTAAATGCATCGCGCCATAACGTATTGCCCGGCTTCAGCCTTTCGCTAGGCTATGTGCTGGTTTATCTTTCCCTGCTCGTGCTGATCCCGCTGGGTGGGCTTGTTGCCCGTAGCATGCAGATGTCTTTCTCTGATGTGTGGGCGATTGCCACCTCGCCACGTGCCTTGGCAGCCTATAAGGTGAGCTTCGGCTGTGCCTTGCTGGCGGCCATCGTGAATGCCTTCTTTGGCCTGATCGTGGCCTGGGTGCTGGTGCGCTATGACTTCTGGGGGCGCAAGCTGATCGATTCCTTTGTGGATCTGCCTTTCTCATTGCCGACAGCGGTGGCTGGCATTACCTTGACTTCCCTGTATGCCAATACGGGGTGGGTAGGGCAATATCTGGAACCCCTAGGTATCAAGGTGGCATTTACGCCGCTGGGCATTGTGGTGGCACTGATCTTTATTGGCATCCCGTTCGTGGTGCGAACCGTGCAGCCGGTGATTGAAGATATTGAAGCCGACGTGGAAGAGGCTGCCGCCACCTTGGGCGCGACGCGCTGGCAGACCTTCAGCAAGGTGCTGTTTCCTGCACTGGCGCCCGCATTGCTGACGGGTTTTACCTTGTCGTTTGCGCGTGCGGTGGGGGAGTATGGTTCTGTGATCTTCATCGCAGGAAATATGCCAATGGTGTCAGAAATCACGCCCTTGCTGATCATTTCAAAACTTGAGCAGTATGACTTGCCGGGAGCCATTGTGTTGGCGGTGGTGATGTTGGTGATCTCTTTTGTGTTGCTCTTGGCGATCAATCTGCTGCAATGGTGGTCAGCCAACCGGCATAGCGGCAGGCATGTGGATGGAGGGGTACAGGCATGAGCCGGATTCGTCGTGTCAATACCGAGCCGTTTGCCATCCGTTGCGTGTTGATTGCGCTGGCACTGGGGTTCTTGTTTTTCTTTCTGGGGCTGCCGTTGCTGGCGGTGTTTTCCGAAGCCTTCAAACAGGGCTTTGGCCCCTATTGGGATGCCTTGGCGGAGCCTGATGCACGCTCGGCGATCAAGTTGACGATTCTGGTGGCGCTGCTGGTGCTCCCGCTCAATATCCTGTTTGGTCTGGCGGCAGCGTGGGTGATTGCCAAATTCGATTTCAGGGGCAAGAGCCTGTTGCTGACCTTGATTGATCTGCCGTTTGCAGTCAGCCCGGTGGTGGCAGGGCTCCTGTTCATCCTGATTTTCGGGCGTCAGGGCTGGTTTGGCCCTTGGTTGTCTGACCATGACATCAAGATTATTTTCGCCATCCCCGGCATGGTGATTGCCACCATGTTCATTACCGTACCGTACATCGCGCGGGAGTTGATCCCCTTGATGCAGTCCCAAGGTAAGGACGAAGAGGAAGCGGCGGTATCGCTGGGAGCTTCGGGGCTGCAGATGTTCTGGCGTGTCACCGTGCCAAATATCAAATGGGGGCTGCTTTATGGCGTCATTCTCGCCAATGCGCGGGCAATGGGGGAATTTGGCGCGGTCAGCGTGGTCAGCGGCCATATCCGTGGAGAGACCAACACTTTGCCTCTGCATGTAGAGATTCTCTATAACGAATACAACTCGGTTGGCGCATTTGCGGCTGCCTCAGTGTTGGCCTTGCTGGCATTGGTGACGCTGGTGGCTAAGACCTTTGTGGAATGGCGTATGAAACAGGAAACAGCCATGCTCAATGCGGAGCTGCCGGCTGAGAGGGTGCAAAAATGAGTATCGAGGTTCGTAATATCACCAAGCGTTTCGGCAATTTCGTGGCGTTGGATAATGTTTCTTTGCAAATTCCCACGGGTGAGTTGGTCGCCTTGTTGGGGCCATCGGGCTGCGGCAAAACGACCTTGCTGCGCATTATTGCGGGTATGGAGAGTGCTGACGCGGGTAGCGTGTCATTTCACGGTGAGGATGCAACCCATGTGCATACCCGCGAACGCAAGGTGGGGTTCGTCTTCCAGCACTATGCCTTGTTCCGCCACATGAGTGTGTTCGATAACGTGGCGTTTGGACTCCGCGTGAAGCCCCGCAACGAGCGGCCCAGTGAAGCTCAGATCCGCGAACGGGTGATGACACTGCTCTCACTGGTGCAACTGGATTGGCTGGCCGACCGGTTCCCTGCTCAGCTCTCCGGTGGGCAACGCCAGCGTATTGCCTTGGCCCGCGCTTTGGCTGTGGAGCCCAAGGTGTTGCTGCTTGATGAGCCTTTTGGTGCACTTGATACTCAGGTTCGCAAGGAATTGCGTCGCTGGTTACGCCGTTTGCATGATGAAATGCACATTGCCTCGGTTTTCGTGACTCACGACCAGGAAGAAGCGCTGGAAGTGGCCGACCGCGTGGTGGTGATGAACAAGGGGCATGTTGAGCAGGTGGGGACGCCCGATGAGGTGTACTCTGCGCCAGCTTCACCGTTTGTCTATCGCTTCCTGGGTAATGTGAATGTCTTCCATAGCCGTATGCACGGGGAATGGGCCGAGGTGGGCCGTGGGGGACCCAAAACTCAGGATGAGAGCCTGGCCTTTGTGCGCCCACATGACATCGAAATTCAGCGCGAATCTACGGCGGGTTCTTTGTCTGCCCGTGTGCTGCATATACAGGCGATTGGCCCCCTGGTGCGCGTGGAGGTTGAGCACCAGGGTGAAATATTTGAGGTGGAATTGACGCGTGAGCGCCATGCCCAACTTGCCCTGCAGGAAAACGAGGTGGTATGGCTCAAGCCGCGTTCAATGCGCATCTTCCAAGGCGACCAACTGACGCAGGCGCATACCTTTGATCTTGGAGGCGGTATCTGAGAACCAACTGCTTCACAACTTCAGGCCGAGGCACTGGCCTTGGATTTGAAGATCTGCTGCCGCATCGTTTCGCGGTCGGGCACGGCGTTGGCCTCCCAGTGCAGCAAACGGATGCGGCTCTGCTTGAGTAGCTGGGCTGCACGTTCTCGTAGTGGGTCGCTTGCGCCATGTTCAAGAAAGATGGCTACAACGGGGGTGAAATCCTTGCGGCAGACCACAAAATCGGCATGTACCCGGGGAGAGGCGCTCTGCGTACCCGGCAGCAGCCGTGCGATATCGACGCCGACCAGTAGCGGGTATTCGCCCACACAGCTCTTCAGTTGCAGGTAGATCAGTGAGCCCGCTTGGTCAAGCAAGGCCGCAGGGCGTTCGGCGCTTTTCTTGAGATCTGGCATGGGCGCCACCACTGCGGCAGGATTGACTATCGTAGCCGCCGGGTCTCTGGCAGGCGCTGCTTTGGGTGAGGCGTTGGGAGATAGGTCCGCCTGCGCCTGGACAACGAAAGCCATCTCCCGAGCGTCGTACTCCATCGTCCGGCCACCAAAGCGGCTTCGCCAGATATACCACACCCATATTACGCCCCCGACCAGGGCGGCGAAGAACAGAAAAATCAAAAAACCGGCCAAAATAATCTCCTCCTGGCCGGATTTTAGCCTTATGGCATGGAGTCTGAATACCCTTGTGGCCTGCCTTCCGTCCGCTGGTGATCTTTTGCGGCAGTTGGCAGGGTTATTGGGATGGCTCAGATCTTGAAGCGGCTGACAATTTCCTTGAGGTTGTGGGCGATCTGTTCAATGCCTTCGGCTGTTTCTGCCGTATGGGTGATGGAACTGCTGGTTTCCTCCGCCATCTGCGAGATGTCTTCCACCTGTACCGCAATGCTAGTGCTGGCCGTACTTTGTTCCCGTGTGGCAGAGGCCACATCGGCCAAGCGGGTCAGCGTGGTTTCGGCACCCTGATGGATTTGGTTGAGCAGGGATGCAATTTCGTAGGTGATGTTGACCCCACGGTCTACCTGTGGGATGGCTTCATTCATCACGCGTACCACGTCCTGGGTTTCCTGCTGCACGGCAGCGAGCATTTTCTCGATGTCTACCGTAGCGGTAGCGGTGCGCTCGGCGAGTTTGCGTACTTCGTCGGCCACCACGGCAAAGCCGCGTCCTTGTTCCCCGGCACGTGCCGCTTCGATGGCCGCATTGAGTGCGAGGAGGTTGGTTTGCCCGGCAATATCCTTGATCACCGCTGCAATGTTTGAGATTTGCCGGGCGGCGTCATCCAGGTGGATGATTTGCTGGCTGGCTTGCGACACGCTTGTGCTGATCTGTTCTATTGAGGCACTGGCCTCACCGACCCGCTTGACTCCACTCTTTGATAAATCTGCCGCTTGGCGGGAAGCGCTCTCGGTGCTTGAGGAACTGTCGGAAATATGGGTAATACTGACGGTGAGTTCTTCCATGGCAGCCGCCATGGAAGTTGTTGCGTCGGCCTGACGGCTGGCGGCGGCAGAAATCTGTTGGCTTGATGTGGTGATCAATGCCGTCTGGCTGTTCAGGGTGGAGGCGTCTGTGGCGATCTCAGAAATCATGCTGCGCAATGAACCCACCATCTTGCCTAAGGTGGCGAGCATGCTGCCTGCTGGCGCATGGCTAATATTGACCAGCAGATCGCCTTCGGCAACGCGTTCCATGATGACGATGCCTTCATGTGGCTCGCCACCCAATTGACGCAGTACGCTGGCTGCTATCAACCAGGAAACACCTAGCAGTGCGATGGCCAGTACGACCAGTTCGCTCAGTAGCCAGGTTGCTTTTGACCAGAAAGCTTGGTTGAGGTCATCAATATAGACGCCTGTGCCGATTACCCAATTCCAGTCTGGAATGAGGGCGGCATATGATAGTTTGGGTTCCGGCGTGTCAGAGCCTGCCTTGGGAAACCAGTAATCAACAAATCCACCTCCATCGGCCGCCGCCTTGTTCATGGCTACCAGGATCAATTTGCCGTTGGCATCTTTTAGGTCAGCAAAGCGCTTGCCTTCACGCTCCGGCTTGGGGTCCAGCAATTGGTAGACGTAATCCGTGTTGAAAATGAAGAAGTATTCGGTGGTGTCAAAGCGAACTTTGCGCAGTGCTTCAATGGCTGCCTTGCGCGCGTCGGCATCGGGCATCTGACCTGCCTTGGCAAGGTCTCGATAGTGGAGGATGACGCCGCTGGCGGTTTCAATCTGGGTTTTGATCTTGCTCTTGCGATCTTCCAGCATGCTGCTGCGCAGATCCTTGAGGCTCAAGGCGTTCATGACGCCCATACCCAAAATGGCGGCCAGGCACATGAGAAACAGGCGTGTGCGAACCCGATAGTTCATAAACCAGTTCATTACCGTGCCTCCATTCAGAAGTGTGCTACCTCTTGATAACGGCGGAGGGGGCAAAATCCTTAAGGGGGATAGGGGCATGCATCAACAAGTCTTATATCATGCCAAAAGCCTTGCTACTCCTGCCATCGGCTGGGTTCTTGCGCAGAAGCCTTTGTGACAAGTTGTGGCGGGATCAGTGCTATAGCATGGGGAAGAGGGCGCTTCTTGATCAAGGCGTAACCGTATTCCACGGCTTTTTCTGCTTGCAAATCGGGTTGCTGGGCCAGCGTGGCGATGATCAGTGAGCCCACATCGCGCATCCTGGCACGGGTTTTCGGTGCCCCATCGACGCCAACGATAAAAAATTCCGAGCGCCCGGCCTGTCGGGCTGCTTCCTCCGCTCCCATGGCTGTGGGGTCGTTGATAGCGAAAACTGCATCAATATGCGGGTAAAGCGTGAGCAGATCGGTCATCTTAGCGAATCCTCCTTCTGCGCTGCCGCCCCCATCACGGTCGGCAGATAACATCTGTATGCTAGGGTAGGATTTGAGTTTGGCGAGGCACCCGGCCACCCGGTCGATGGTTGCAGAGACACGCGGGCCGTTTATGATGACGAGCTTGCCGTGGCCCTTGAGTTGCTGGGCGATGTATTCGCAGGCCAAGGTGCCGACAAGAACGTTGTCGGTGGTAATGGTGGCGTCCGCCCCTGCTGCGCGCACGTCTACAGCGATCACAGGGATGCCTGCGGCCTGGGCTTTGCGTACAGCAGGCTCAATGGCGACGGGGTCGGCTGCGGTAATGACAATCAGATCGACCTTCTTTTTGATGAATGAGTCAATCTGCATAGCTTGTCGTGGCAGATCATAGGCGCTGGATGCGACAAATACCTGTACGTTCGGGCCAATCATGCGCCGGGCTGCTACCTCCACCCCATGGGCGATGCGCACAAAGAAGGGGTTGCCCAGGTCGGTGACGGAGACGCCAATGCGGTGTAGTTCTCCTGCTTGGCAGGGGATGCCGCACACAATCAGAAAGATACCTGCTAGCCAGTGCATCCAGAATCGGTAGTATGAAAATACTTTTGGCATATAAAAATCCATCACGCTAGTTTTGAAACAGCGCCATTGCTTCACGGATGGCGGTATCGAGTTGCTGGATGGTGAAGGGTTTAGGCAGTAGTGGGTAGTGCGGCTCCAGCCCAAAGCGTGAAATCAATATTTCTGCAGGCAGACCCGACATGAGGATGCGCGGCAGCGAAGGGTAATCCTGCGCGATCTGCCGCATCAGATCCACACCGTGGGTTTTGCCGCCAAAATCCACGTCCGAGATGACCAGGGTTTGATGGGTATGCCGGAGTAATTCTAGCGCTTCGCCCACGCTGCTGGCTTCTGTCACGGTATGGCCTGTTGCCCGCAGGAGATCTGATAGTGCTTGGCGAACGTCCGGGTCATCCTCAACGAGCAGGATGGTTTGTTCCCCTGTGTGTGCCACTTCGGCTTGTGGCAAATCTTCTGCGGCAGGGCAATAGGGTTTGGCAGGCAGGCGCAGTACGAAAACCGAGCCTTCGCCCACGTGGCTTTTCAACTCGATTTCACCCCCGGATTGTTTGACGAAGCCATACACGATGCTTAAGCCCAACCCGCTACCTGAGCCGCCCTTGGTGGTGAAGAAGGGTTCAAAAACGCGCTCACGGGTCTCGTCATCCATGCCTTGCCCGCTGTCAGCCACTTCGATGCATACCATCTCCGCCTCGCTTTCCTGGTGGGTCCGCAGCGTCAGCGTTCCTCCCGTGGGCATGGCATCGCGGGCGTTGATGGCGAGATTGAGCAGCGCATTTTCCATCTGCCCACGGTCCACCCAGGCACACGCAGGGCTGGCTTGAAGCTCCAGGTCCAGGCGCACGCCTTGGCCGATGCTGTATTCGATCAGGTCAGCCAGATCGCGGATGAAGACATCGATATCCACCGCTGTAGGTGAAAGCGGCTGGCGCCTTGCAAAGGCTAGCAGCCGGCGGGTGAGGGTGGCCCCGCGTTCAGCGGCAGAACGGGCACGCCCTGCGAAACGTTGGCCAAGCGACGAGAGTTCTCCGCTCTCCTCCAGCAGATACAGGTTGCCGGTAATCGCGGCGAGCAGGTTGTTGAAGTCATGTGCCACGCCACCGGTGAGTTGGCCCAGTACTTCCATCTTCTGGGCTTGGCGCAGTTGTGCTTCGACTGCCCGGCGTTCAGTCAGGTCACTGTAGAGGGTTACAAAGCCACCGCCGGGCATCGGGTTGCTGCGGAACTCCACCACCCGCCCACCGGGGAAGCCCAGTTCAAAGCGGTATGCCATATTCTGCCGGGCGAAATTCAATTCGCCCAGCACAGTGGGTGCGTTGCCGTGTTCGTTGATATGCTCAGGCAATAATTGCTGGATTTGTTCCAGCGTCATGCCATGCACAATGGCATCACTGGGGAGGCGGAGCAGTGCTGGGTATTGGCGATTCCAGGTGATGAGCCGTCCTTCACGGTCGAATACCGACAGGCCGTCTTTCATGCTTTCCACCACGGTGGCGAGCAGATTGGTTTGCTCCAGCATGTCGCTTGCCAGCCGCCGCACGGCCCGGGCATTGTCGCGGAAGACCTCGAAAGCGCGGGCGAGTGCGCCGAGTTCGTCGCGGCGCGTGGTCTCCAGCGTGGTTTGCTCGGTATCCCCTTGTGCCAGGCGGCTCATGATCTGGGTGATGCCGCCCAGGCTGCTGACCATGCGGACAACCACGCGCATCCCCAACCCAGCAACCGCGATGCAGACCAGGGTGAGCAGGCCGATCCCCAGAATCCCCGAATTGACTGCGCGGTTGATCGAAGCACTCTGTTTGTCGACCGACTGACGGGCACTACGCACGTAGGCATCCACGCGCTCGCCCAAGCGTTCGGCCTCGGCGCGGGTACGGGCAACCAGAAAGGTTTTACGCTCACGCAATTGGGATTGACGAGCCCGGAGGATGAACACGTTATCCGGGCCTTCCAGGTTGTCGCTGATCAGGTTGGCAACCTGTGCTGCTTCTAGGCTGTTGCGGTCGATCCGGGCAATCTGCTGCTTGACCTGCTCGTGAAGCATTTTGAGTACGCGGGGGTCATTGACCTCGATTGCTAGAGCCGAGTCGCGCAGCAAGGCATCAATTTTGTCGACCGCAGGTGTTTTGGCGCTCAGGTTGTTGCGTGCGCGTTCCAGTCGATAGAGGTATTCGCGCAGGTCTTCTTGCAGAAACAGATCGCTGCGGGTGACTTCAATCAACTCGTCAATGCTGGATTTGAGTGCCAGCAGTGCTGGTTGCACATCCAGCTGATTGTTCTTGTTGCGGGGCAGCGTGATAGCGAGCTTCTCAGCTTCTGCCAGGCGCATGCGTAAGGCATTGGCCTCTGCTTGAAGCTGGAAGGGGCGATTGCTTTCCGCCACGTAGGGCGCCATGGCGGCAATCGCGGCGGTGCGCTGCGACAATTCCAGTGAGCGTGCAACATCAGGCAGGACGTGGGATTGGAAGTCTTTCAATGCGTCGCGGGTATCGCGCATGCCCAGCCAGCCAACCAATGCCAGGATCATGACCGACAGAAACAGCACGGCAAAAGCCAGCAGCAGCCGACTGCGTACAGAGAGTGGCAACCAGCTTGGCGCCTGGGGCTGATCGGTTGCGGATTCGGATATAAGATCCGGCTCAGCCATTATTCATGCTCGACCGGCGCTGTGAAAATATAACCCATGCCGCGCTCTGTGCGGATGAAGCCAGGATGCTCCGGGTTGGGTTCGATTTTGCGGCGCAGGCGCAGGATCAATACATCAATGGTGCGGTCGAACACCTCGGTATGCTCACCGCGCATGTGTTCGAGCAACTGGTCTCGCGTCAATACCCTATTGGCATTCTTGACCAGAGTTTCCAACAGGGAAAACTCGCTGGGTGTGAGCGTGCAATGCTGGTGTTGCGCATCCTGCAAGACCCTGGTGGTGAAATCCAGGGTCCAGCCACCAAAGTGGGCTACCTCATGAGGCGTGGTGGGTTTCCTGGCACTGGTGCCGGGAGCCAGTTCGCCTGCACGGCGGAGCAGGGCGCGTACCCGCGCCAGCAACTCACGCGGGTTGAAAGGTTTCATCAGATAATCATCGGCAGCCAGTTCAAGGCCCAGGATACGATCTGTTTCATCCCCCTTGCCGGTCAGGATCATGATGGGGATACTGGAGTGTTGGCGCACGGCGCGGGCCAGAGTCAGCCCATCCTCGCGGCGCAGCCGCAGGTCCAGGATCAGCAGAGAATATTCTCCGCCAGCCAGCTCATGGCGCATGCCCGCCCCATCTTCAACCGCGAAGGCATGCAGACCGGCGGACTCGATCAGATCGCACAGTAGCTCACGCATATCCTGTTCGTCATCGACGATCAGGACGCGAGGCTCGGTTGAATTCATACGTTCTCCAATAAGACTGACGGTACTTCCATCAGGGCTTGCGCAGGATGGTACCTGAGCGCCCGCTGCACGGTTATTGGTGTTATTCCCTGGCTGGGTGGGGGAGACGCACGCGGATTTTAACTAGCGGCCCGCAGCGCGAATGTTTCAAATGTTTCAAACATGAGCTTTATGTGACAGTAGGCGACATGCTTGTCACAAGAAGGCGGGCGGATGAAATTCGCCATTCATTTTTCTGCTCTTCAATACGCCTCAATCGCTGCGCAGGATTGAGGCAGCGGCAGCTACCCGATCAAAAAATCCACGGGCGCTGCATGCAGGACGCAGGTATCGCCTGGCGCTACCGTGCTGTTACCGGTGTTGATCCGTCGAGCCGACAGGCAGGCGGCGGCCGGTTGGAGTGTTGTCCAATCAAGGAGGAGGGATTCATGAAACAACGCATTATTCCGCTGTTGCTTGCTTCGCTGTCTGTACTGGCTGTAACGTCCGCTTCGGCGGCAGACAAACCCCTGAAGTCGATCGGCGTGTCGGTCGGTGATCTGGCCAACCCGTTTTTCGTGGCCATCGGCAAGGGAGCTGAAGAAGCCGCCAAGAAGATCAACCCGAATGTGAAGGTCACAACGCTTTCGACCAAGTATGACCTGAATACCCAGGTCAGCCAGATCGAAAACTTCATCGCCAACAAGACCGATCTGCTGCTGGTCAATGCGGTTGATCCCAAGGCGATCGCGCCGACGCTGAAGAAAGCACGTGAGGCCGGGATGGTGGTGATCGCCATCGACGTGGCTGCTGAGGGCGCCGACTACACCGTGATGTCCGACAATGTGGCCGCAGGTGCCAACGCCTGCGAATACATCGCCAAGAAGCTCAACGGCAAGGGCAAGGTCGTGATCGTCAATGGTCCCCCGGTTTCTGCCGTGATCGACCGCGTGGCGGGCTGCAAGAAGACATTTGCCAAGAACCCCGGCATCAAGGTCCTCTCTGACAACCAGGATGCTAAGGGTAGCCGTGATGGTGGCATGGCCGTGATGCAGGATCTGCTCACCGCCAATCCTAAGATTGATGCAGTGTTCGCAATCAATGACCCGACCGCCATCGGCGCTGAGTTGGCCATCAAGCAAGCCAAGCGCGAAGGCATCTTCATCACCGCCGTGGATGGTGCGCCTGATGCAGTGGTTGCGCTGAACGATCCGAAGAGCCTGCTCGAAGGCAGCTCCGCCCAGAACCCCTACGCAATGGCTACCGAAGGCGTGAAGATCGGCTACGAGATGCTCAACGGCAAGAAGCCCGCTTCCAAGGTCAAGCTGCTGCCCGTGCCGCTGATTACCAAGGCCAATGTGAAGACCTACCCCGGTTGGGTGAAGGAATAAGCCTGACGATGTCCCGGCCCGGTCTGTCTTGATCGGGCTTGTTGCATGGTGCTTCCTTGTGAAGTTCCATGCACTTGACATTTGTTCTTTGCGCGGGAGTCGCCAGGATGAGTCAAATCGTTCTTCAGATGCAGGGCATCAGCAAGCGTTTCGGGGCCACCCAGGCGCTTAATAATGTTCAATTGACTGTTCATAGTCATGAAATCCACGCCTTGATGGGTGAAAACGGTGCAGGTAAAAGCACCTTGATGAAGGTGCTCTCCGGTGTCTACCAGCCTGATGCCGGGACGATCAGTGTCGCGGGCAACCCGGTTGTCATCAACCGCACGACCGACGCGCGTAACGTCGGCATCAATCTGATCTACCAGGAATTGTCAGTTGCCACCAATTTGACGGTGGCCGAAAACGTATTTCTCGGCAGCGAACTGCGTACCCGCTGGGGCACTGCCGATACCACACAGATGGTGGCGCGTACCAACGAGGTATTGCGCAGCCTGGATGCGCCGTTCGATGCCACCACCCCGGCGCGCAAACTCTCGATTGCCCAGCAGCAACAAGTGGAGATCGCCCGCGCCCTGATCCACCGTGGGCGCATCCTGATCATGGATGAGCCCACCGCTGCGCTTTCTGACCGTGAAACCGAGGCGCTTTTCCAGATTGTGCGCAAGCTGCGCAATGAAGGTATCGCCATCATCTACATCAGCCACCGCATGGCCGAAGTCGATGCGCTGGCAGACCGTGTCACGGTGCTGCGCGATGGCGGCTATGTGGGCGAACTGAATCGGGAAGAATTGGAGCCGGGCCGCATCGTGCAGATGATGGTGGGGCGTCCGCTGGGGGATTTCTACCAGCATAAGACCGGTCGTGTGCCAGGGCGGGTGATGCTAGAGGTGGAAAATGTGGCGGGCGGTAAGGTTAAGCCCGCCTCCTTTAAGGTGCACGCGGGTGAGGTGCTGGGTTTGGCCGGGTTGGTCGGAGCCGGGCGTACCGAGCTGGCGCGGCTGATCTTTGGGGCCGATGCCAAGGCGTCTGGCCGTGTATTGCTTGATGGCAAAGAGGTCAATATCCGTGAGCCGCTCAATGCGATTCGCTTAGGGATCGGCTATCTGCCGGAAGACCGCAAGGGGCAGGGCTTGTTCCTGCAACTGTCCGCGCTCTCGAATACCTCGATGAATGTACTCAGCCTGCATAGCCGGGCAGGGGTGGTGAATCACCCCGCATTGCGCAAACTGACGCAGGAAGCGATTGCACGCCTGAACATCAAGGTGCCAGGGCCCGATGGCATTGTCGGGGGGCTTTCCGGTGGCAACCAGCAGAAAGTGCTGCTGGCCCGCTGGCTTGAGATCTGCCCCAAAGTGCTGATTCTGGATGAGCCGACGCGGGGCGTGGACGTGGGCGCCAAATCTGAGATCTACCGCATCATCAATGATCTGGCTGCAAGCGGGGTTGCCATCGTGGTGATTTCCAGCGAATTGCCCGAGGTGATCGGCATCTGTGACCGCATCGTGGTGATGCGTGAAGGCGTGATCACTGGCGAATGCCAGGGGGCGCAGATCACGCAGGAGAACATCATGACGCTGGCGACCCACGCGACATCGGCTGCTGCCTGACGTAGTTCCCGGATAAAGAATAAAACCGGATGACATATTATAAGGAGGAGATATGAGCACAACACTGAGCCTGGGTTCCAAGGCGGGCGGTGGCCGATCAATGGGCCACCGTGTCTTCGAGCGCCTGGGCATGCTGCCCGTACTGATCGTGATGTATCTGCTGTTCTACGCACTCACGGTGTATTTCAGTGACGATGGCGTCTCGAATTTCATGACGCTGAACAACACGATGAACATTCTGCGGCAGGTGGCCATCAATCTGGTGCTGGCTGCCGGGATGACCTTCGTGATCCTGACCGGGGGGATTGATCTTTCAGTAGGCTCCATTCTTGCCGTGTCTGCGGTGCTGGGGATGCTCACGTCCTTGCCAGACGCCATGCCAGCCATGTCCTTGCCAGTTTTTATTCTTTCCGGCTTGGTTATCGGGGTATTCAATGGTGCCCTGGTGGCCTATCTGAACATCAATCCCTTCGTGGTCACGCTGGGAACGATGACTGCTTTGCGTGGCGCCGCCTATCTATTTGCCAGTGGTACCACTGTGCTTAACAACAATATTCCCAGCTTTGAATGGCTGGGCAATGGGGAATTCCTCCATGTGCCCTGGCTGATTTGGGTAGCTGCGATGGTGGCGGTGGTCTCCTGGTTTATCTTGCGCAAGACGATTCTTGGCCTGCATATCTACGCAGTTGGCGGTAATATGCAGGCAGCACGGCTGACCGGGATCAAGGTTTCGACCATCCTGTTATTTGTGTATGCCATGAATGGCTTGTGCTCAGGCTTAGGTGGCGCGATGTCCGCCAGCCGTCTGTACGGCGCCAACGGTAACTGGGGTGTGGGCTACGAGCTTGATGCCATCGCTGCCGTGGTGTTGGGCGGCACAAGCCTGAACGGCGGGGTCGGCTCAATCTGGGGAACCGTGGTGGGGGCGCTGATCATCGGTGTGATGAACAACGGCTTGACGATTCTCGGCCTGTCTTCCTTCTGGCAGTATGTAGCCAAGGGCGCGGTGATTGTGATTGCTGTGGTGCTCGACAAGTGGCGCCAGAAGCAGAGCATGGCGAATTGATCCAGCTCTTGGACGGCACACGGAGGCTCCTTTCTCTGTGTGCCCTTTTTTGTTTGTGTTCTGATGGATGACAAATAGATGTATCTGGGTCTGGATATCGGTACCGGTTCTGCCAAGGCCTTGTTGCTGGATGAAACAGGAGCCACGGTATATGAAGCCAGCGCGGCGTATCAGCCACTCAGCCCGAACGCAGGGTGGAGCGAGATTGATCCGGGGCTGTGGTGGCAGGCCTTATGTGATTGCTTGAGCCGCTTCCCCGCAAATGCACGGGCTGCCATCAAGGGGATCGGCCTCTCCGGGCAGATGCATGGTGTTGTATTGTCTGATGCCGATGGCAACGCCTTGCGCCCGGCCATCCTCTGGCTGGATACGCGGGCAAGGGCACAACTTGCGCGTTATCCCATCGATAGCCTGCAACGCCTTGGCAATGCACCTTCACCGGGGATGGCCGGGCCTATCCTGGTGTGGTTGGCCGAACATGAACCTTTGAGCATGCAGGCTGCGCGCTGGGCCTTGCAACCCAAGGATTGGCTGCGTCTGAAGCTGACAGGGTACGCCAATGCCGAGGATTCAGATGCCACCGGCACTTTGCTCGCAGACCGACATGGCGCATGGGATCGCAAATTGCTGGCCCAGCTTGGCCTGCCAGAAAGCCTGTTTGCACCCACGGCTTCATCTGCCAAGGTGACGGGTTGCCTGACCACACAGGCCGCTGCCGTATTGGACTTGCCTGCAGGTATCCCTGTGGCGGGCGGCGGTGGCGATACGCCGGTCGCCGCATTCGGCAGTGGTTTGATACAAGACGGCGCAGCCCAGCTTACAACAGGCAGTGGTGCGCAGATTGTGGTGATCCAAAAATCTATGCCTGCGGCTTCACCCGTTCTGAACTGTTATCGCACAGTCGGGCCTGAGAATCTGCCACGTTGGTATCTGATGGCGGCTATGCAGAATGCCGGTGTGGCCTTGGAATGGGTCAGGCATACCCTGGGGCTGGATTGGCAAGAGGCTTATGCCAAAGCATTTTCGGCTACTGTAAATGATAATGTGTTTTTCCTGCCCTATCTGAGTGGTGAGCGTACGCCCTGGATGGATTCCCGCGTGCGCGGCGCCTGGATCGGCGTGGGGCCGGATAGTGATGCAGGCGCTCTGATGCGTTCGGCATTCTTCGGGGTTGCCTTTGCCATTCGTGCGGGGCTGGATGCCTTGCTGGATCACGGCGTCAGCATTACCGGCCTGCGTCTGGCAGGCGGTGGCTCTGTGTACCGGCCCTGGCAACAACTGTTGATGGATGTATTGCAACAGCCCTTGAGCGCAGTGGCCTGCCCAAATGCATCTGCACGCGGGGCAGCCATCCTGGGTGGAATGGCTGCCGGGCATTGGCAGGCATCGGATCTGGCTGCCCTGGCGCCCACGTGCGAACCGCTGGGCGCTCCTGAACAAACGTATGAGGACGCCTACCAGCGGTTTCGTGACCTGTATGGGCGCCTTGCTGGCTGGTTCATCTGAGGATCTACTCGTGACGCCCACTCCAGCACTTGAGGAGTAGGGTGTTGCCGACCACGCTGACACTTGAGAATATCATCGCCGCTCTAGAAATCACCGGGTTGAGTATGCCCGCAACAGCCAGTGGTATGCC
Source organism: Uliginosibacterium gangwonense DSM 18521 (assembly GCF_000373965.1). Lineage (GTDB taxonomy): Bacteria > Pseudomonadota > Gammaproteobacteria > Burkholderiales > Rhodocyclaceae > Uliginosibacterium > Uliginosibacterium gangwonense. Next base: position 48,770 of record NZ_KB892839.1, read on the forward strand.
GATCAGCCGTGTAGGGCGAGTTAGGCGAAGCCGTAACCTGTGCTACAAGGCTGGTCGAAGCGATAAGCACCTGAAAAAAATGCCCATGCAGTCGCATGGGCATTTAAATCTGTACAAATAAAACAATCTAAACGCAGTGTTTAAAACGAGGAGCTTGAGCAGGCCGGCACGGTGCCAGACAGGGTAAAGTCTTTGGGCGTGCTCACATTAGTACCCGATGCCGTCACGCCCGTCACGTTGTACTCATGAATGGTGGCGAATTGATCGGATGAGTTGCCGCCCACTGCTGAATCCAAACTGACGTTAGCCAGATAGGCTTCCAAAATGTGGCTGGCATCACGTCCGTCGAACAGAGTATAAGCACTGCCCAAGGAACTGATCGAGGTTGCGCCATTGACGACGACCCCGGTCACGGTCGGCGTACCACTGGGCGAGCCGGTTTTGCACGCTGCGTAGTTGGTGTCAAACATGATGACATGTTTGACACCCTTCATGCAGGTATTCAGGAAGCTCACATTCTTCACGGTCAGGGCACAGCTTGGGCCAGTCTTGATGTCCATCCCATTCGGGTTAGACGTCACGTTGCCCAGCAAATCAGTACCCGATACCCAGTTGGAGTCAAACAGGATGTTGGAAACGTTGTTGGCATAAATGCTGCCCACTGACAGACCGTGTGTGCCGTAGAAGTGGGAGTTCTTTACCGTTACATTAGATATATCACCGGTGTTGGTCTTGATCGCAACGCCATCATCCCCGGCTTCAACTGAAGAGTTGATAACTGAAGCATTGGTCAAACTATCAATATCAATACCATCAGCATTCTTGCGAGTCGCGGGGGTGCGAATTGTCACTCCCCAGGCGGTGAAGCCACTGCCACCTTCCACATAAAGGTTGGGGAAGATGGATTCTTTCAATGTGACGTTATAAACAATGAAATTGCTGATGTTTTTGGCTTGAACCAAGCGTGAAGTGCTGCTGCCAGCCAGGATATCACCGCGACCGTCAATGGTTCCCTGATCGGAACCTGCAGTGCCCAACCCCATCAGGAAGGAATTCGAACCACTGAAAGTAATCAACGGAGCATTGGCCGTGGCATAACTTTGCAAACCATACACAGTCACCCCTTTGCCAATCACAAGACCTGCACCACTAGCGGTCAAATTGCCAACGTAAAATGCATTATTTGAACCCGATGCCACCAAACAAATAGCTTTGCCAGTACCTGCAACGCCAGTCAGTGCGTTCTGCACACGTGTGGTGTCATCACCAGTGGGGCTGGCACGGTTATTGGACGAGAATTGTGCGCTCAAGGTTTGTGCAGCAGCACAGCTTGGTACGCTAGGTTGCGACACGGTACGAGAATCCCCTGTCGCTATAGTAGGAGTTGCTGCAAATGCAACTTGAGCAGCCAAGGCAGACAGAACGGCCAGCGTGCTGGCGGACAACAGAAACTTGGTCTCCACATCTTTCTCCAGTCTTGATTTTTTATCAAATTAACACCGATGCAATCTCATTTGCACATAAGCACTTTCAAAAAGCCAATAATCATGAACGGTCATGTTGACTAGCCTATTAATGCTGATTAAGTAGCAAATGCCTCACAGCTGTATCCAGATCGCGTTAGCAGCCTAGCAAATGATTCTGGAGAATTCAATGTCAGACAAATTCTTAAAATATGTCAAAAAAGAAATTTTTGCGCCTCTTTGTTCTCCCGTTTCTCTCCTTTTAGCTTTGCAAAAATATGTCATTAACAAGCCTGCGAATATCTCAAGAGCCAAGTCACACAACAGTCTTGAGACCGGTATCAAGACTAGAGGCAGCACGGAGCATCTCGGAGATTTCTCCTTTTCTTGTAGCAAAAAGTCTGACAAAAAATTTCTTATATATCAATAAAATAATATTGTTAATAAGTGTAACGAAATTTTCTACAAACTGATTGAAGCTGAGCCAAAGCTTACAAAAACATCTTCAATACATTGATATATATGGATATTATTGAAACTCTGAAAGTCTGGCTATGCAGAAAAGAATATTTACAAAAGTGGTAGGTGTTTACCCTTGTCTCTGGCTTTCTTGGTGGAGCTGGAATGAAGACTTGAGTTGTAATCGCTTACAAGCAAACCGGTAGATAATGACCCTGAACGCGGCCTAAGCCAGATTTGCCAATTTTTGCATTTTCAATTTGTTACAACTCACTCGAAAAACTACAAGAACTGTGACTGTGGCGAATAACAAAGGGGTAAGAACTTTATCGTTTGACACGTGAGCGATTGCAAATAAATATACGTAATAAATAATTCAAAACATGATACAAACGAGTGGGTAAAATTATTCTCATCTGCTAAGGAGCATCCAGGAAAAAATCAGAAGACACCGCGTATGGCGCACACTGGATAATCCGGCACGACTTGTAGGGCGCCAATGAGCGCAGCGAATTGCGCCGTATGAAGGAGCGTTCTGGGATCACCCCATCCGGCGCAATTCGCTTCGCTTCATTGTCTCCTTCGGCGCCTTACTAATGCCCGCTTTCGACACGTGGCGCGACCGTTCGTTCATGGCCGAACTCAGTGAAAGGCTGGTGTATTGCACTAGCCTTGCATAGTTACTCGTGATGTCCGCGCCAGCGTTTGAGGAGCAGGGCGTTGCTAACTACGCTGACGCTTGAGAATGCCATGGCCGCCCCGGCGATCACAGGGTTGAGCATGCCTGCTGCGGCCAGCGGTATGCCAATCAGGTTGTAGATGAAGGCCCAGAACAGGTTCTGATGGATCTTGCGAGTCGTTTGCCGGGAGATATCGATGGCATCCATGACCAGACGCGGGTCGGCGCGCATCAGGGTAATGCCTGCGGCATGCATGGCGACGTCGGTGCCGCTTCCCATGGCGAACCCGACATCTGCTGCGGCAAGTGCCGGGGCGTCGTTGATGCCATCACCGATCATGGCGACAGCCCCGTATTGCTGACGCAGGGCTTCGATGATGCGGGCCTTGTCGGCGGGCAATACTTCTGCGCGGACTTCTTCCACACCGAGTGTTTTGGCAATGGCTGCCGCGCTGATGGCGTGGTCGCCTGTGAGCAACACGCTGCGGATGCCAGCGGATTTGAGATGGGCAATGGCTTGTGCGGATTCCACGCGGGGGGCATCGCCAAAAGCGAATAGCGCGAGTAGCTGTGGTGGTGTGCTTAACTCGACCAGCCAGGAGACGGTATGCCCTTGTTCTTGGTGGGGGGCTGCCTGGGTTGCCAAGGTTTCGGCGTGCAGGCCGAGTTCGCTCATCCATTTCAGGCTGCCCAGGGCATAGGTATGGCCGTCAATCACGCCCTGGATGCCTCGCCCAGCGACTGCTTTCACATCGCTTGCGGCAGGTGTGGCGCCCTGGGCTGCGTTGCGCAGGGCGTGGGCAAGGGGGTGTTCGCTGCCTGCCTGCAAAGCGGCCGCCAGTGCCAGGGTATGCGATGCGCCTGCGGGAGACACGTTTTCGTGGGCCATCAGGATCGGTTTGCCCTGGGTCAGCGTGCCGGTCTTGTCGAAGGCCACTACGCGTACGCGGTGGGCAATTTCCAGCGCTTCTGCATCGCGGATCAGGATGCCGTGGCGAGCCGCTACGCCGCTACCCACCATCATTGCGGTGGGCGTAGCCAAGCCCAGCGCACAGGGGCAGGCGATCACCAGTACCGCAACGGCGTTGAGCAGGGCCTGTTGCCAGTCGCCTTGCCAGATGCCCCAGCCAAGCAGGGTCAGCGCGGCGATGCCCATCACGATGGGGACGAAGACTGCGGCCACGCGGTCTACCTGATGCTGGATGGGGGCTTTTTTTGCCTGGGCGCTTTCAACCAGTTCGATGATGCGGGCCAGCGCGGTTTGTGCGCCGACTGCCGTGGTACGCAAGGCGATGAGGCCTTCCCCGTTGACCGAGCCACCAATCAGCACGGCCCCTTGGGTTTTGGCTACAGGCAGGCTTTCACCCGTGATGAGCGCTTCATCCACTTGGCTTTCGCCTTCGATCAACATGCCGTCTACCGGGATGCGTTCGCCGGGCCGTACGACGACAATGTCGCCGAGTGCGACACGCCCGATGGCGACCTCTTCCTCGCCAGCAGCGGTGCGGATACGTGCGGTTTCCGGGCGCAAGGCCTGCAGGGCGCGAATGGCTGCTGTGGTCTGGCGTTTGGCACGGCCTTCCAGCCATTTACCCAGCAGCACCAGGGTAATGACGACGGCGGAGGCCTCAAAATACAGGTGGGCACCCGGTTTGGCAAAGAGCAGATACAGGCTGAGCCCGTAGGCCGCGCTGGTGCCCAAGGCCACCAGGAGATCCATGTTGCCACTGCCGGCACGCAGGGATTTCCAGCCAGCACGATAGAAACGGGCGCCAAACACAAACTGTACCGGGCTTGCCAGCAGGCATTGCAGCCAACCAGCCAACATCCAATGGACACCGAACAATTCGCCTGCCATGGGGAGAACCAGCGGTAGGCTCAATAGGGCGCTGAGAATCAGCGGCAGGGCCTGTGCCTTGCGGTTTTCCTCGGCCTTCTGGGAGTGCGCTTCGCGGAGATTACCCTCAAATCCAGCGCCTTCCAGGGCTTGAATAAGCGGGGCAACATCTGCATCCAGGCGGGTTTGGATGCGCGCCATTTCTGTGGCGAGATTGACTTCCACCTCGGTGACGCCGGGGACGCGGCCCAGTGCTTTTTCCACGCGGGCCACGCAACTGGCGCAGGTCATGCCGCGTACTTCAAGATCGATTTTGTGTACCGGCACATCGAATCCGGCGCGCTGGATCGCTTGCAACACCGCATCCAGACTGGCTTCGCCACGGACGCTGGCACGTTCGCTTGCCAGATTGACACTGGCCTCATGTACCCCCTGCACAGCACGCAGGTTTCTTTCCAGGCGGGCAGAGCAGGAGGCGCAAGTCATGCCTTCAATGGGAAGGCTGAAGTGATTGTCGGGCATGAGTGATCTAATTATTGGGGGAGGGGAATAAGACGTATTCTCCCTCATCCCCCGGTGCTTGCCCATCCCTACATCTACAGGTAGAAACTGTCAGTGGTGCATGGGGGCTGCGCCCACGGCCTCTACCTGGACTTCAACATCGATTTCGCCTGCCTTCTCGAACTTCAGATGGAGCGGGAATTTGCTGCCTTCCTTGAGTGGAGCCTTCAGTTCGATGAACATGATGTGCAGGTTTCCCGGCTTGAGTTCCACGGTTTGCCCGGCAGGCAGTTCGATACCGTTATCGAGCTTGCGCATGCGCATGACTTCACCGTCCATGCTCATCGAATGAAGCTCGACGGCCTTGGATACGTCAGCCTCTGCCGAGATCAGGCGATCTGCTTCGCCACTGTTGTCTATACGCAAAAAGCCGCCGCCAGAGGGTTGTCCGGCTACGGTAGCGCGCGCCCAGGGGTGATGGATCTTGAGTTTGCCAAGCGTGTAGCCGTGGGCCTGGGCATTGAAAGAGGCGAACGAGAACAGCGCCAGCAGCGCTATCCACAGCGTGCGCGAGAAGATTGATTTCATTGCAGTATCCTATCTGTTTGGGTGATGAAAATAAGGGTTCAGACAGATGCTGCGGGTGGGGCGCGAGGGGATTGCAGGTTCCAACGTGGTTTATTGTCAGGAGTAGGTGTGACAGCAGCATGGAGAATATGGCCGTAAGCAGTTGCGAGCGGGCCATCGCTGTTGGGTAGGGCATTCAGTGCCAGATGGGCACCGGCCAGGCAGAGCGGGCAGCGTAAGGGTGAGTTTGGGGCGGGTGAGCCCGGGGCGGGCGATTTTTTGCTACTGTCATCATCCAGGCTGACAAGAATCTGCCGGGCACCACTTGCCGAGCATAGGGTACTCAGAACCCCGCTTGGGATGGGGAACGCCATCCATAGTGGCATCAGGCCATGGCAGAAGACCGCCAGTATGGCAAGCCAGATAATCTGGCGAGGACACGCACGGATAGGCTGGAACTTGGGCATCCAGTGTGGCAGGCTCTATTGGGTGACGATGATTGCCTGAGTCATGCCCAAGCAAATTCTATTTTGCTGACATGGTAAATGGAGCGGCTGCCTTTTGCCAAGTAAGGGGAGGGGGACGAGATAAAAAATGCCAGTCTGGTGACTGGCATTTTTGGGGAACAGCAACGGGTTCTTTCAGTGCCTGAGCTTTCTGACCCGCTCTGAAGGCGTGATGATGTCTGTGAGCCGGATACCGAATTTGTCGTTGACGACCACCACCTCACCCTGAGCGATCAGGGTGCCGTTGACCAGCACATCCATCGGCTCGCCTGCCAGCGCATCCAGTTCCACGACTGAGCCGTGTGCCAGTTGCAGAAGGTTGCGGATCGAAATTTTGGTGCGGCCCAGCTCCACGGTCAGGGCAACTGGGATGTCCAGAATCAGCTCGTAGTCATTCATCGAGCCTGGGCCGGTCGATGTGCCGTCAAAACTCGGGAAGAGGCCCCCTGCCGGTTGAACCTGGGGTTCAGCCATTGCCGCATCGGCAACAGCCTGTTCTTGCATGGCGGCAGCCCAATCGTCTTCAGAGATCTGGTCGTCTGGGGTGTCTGTATCAGCCATGGTTTTGTCCTCCTTGTACGCCCAGCTTGGTGGCGATCAGGTTGATCTCGGTGTCCTCGGGGCGGATGAAACGCTCCACCCGCAAGGCATAGTGCCCTGCCTGGGTTCCGTATTTGCATTCAAGCACTTTAACGCCATCTACATGCGCCTCAATCAGCTCTGGCACTTCCATCGGAATGATGTCACCTACCTTGAGATTGGCAACCTCACGCAGGCTGATTTTGGCGGTGCCCAAGTTGGCGATCAGATTGATGTCCACGCCGTTGATCTGCTTGGACATCAGGCTGACCCAACGCTTGTCTTGCGTGATGTGGTCAGACTGCATGGTGCTGTAGAGAATATCGCGTATCGGCTCCACCATCGAGTAGGGGAAGCAGATGTGCATGTCTGCCTGCGCTCCTCCGAACTCAAGGGTGAAAGACGTTGCCACCACGATTTCAGAAGGGGTGGCAATGTTGGCAAACTGCGAGTTCATTTCGCTGCGGATGTATTCGAACTGTAGCTGGAATACCGGGGACCATGCACGTTCATACTCGGCAAACACCACGCGCAGCAGCCCCTGGATGATGCGTTGCTCGGTAGGGGTGAAGTCCCGCCCCTCCACCCGAGTGTGGAAGCGACCGTCGCCGCCGAACATGTTGTCGACCACCAGGAACACGAGGTTGGGGTCGAACACGATCAGCCCCGTGCCACGCAGTGGCTTGGCCATCACCAGGTTGAGGTTGGTGGGTACGACCAGATTGCGCACAAATTCGCTGTACTTCTGTACCCGGATGGGGCCCACCGAAACTTCCGAGTTCCGGTGCATGTAGTTGAAGAGCCCGATCCGCAGGTAACGGGCGTAGCGCTCGTGGATGAGTTCGAGCGTAGGCATCCGCCCACGCACGATCCGCTCTTGCGTGGCGAGGTTGTACGGACGTATACCAGAGCCGTCGTCGCTTGACTGCTCCGGTTCATCCAGCTCCCCGGTAACGCCCTTAAGTAGTGCGTCTACCTCTTCCTGGGAGAGAAAGTCCTGACCCATGATCGGCCTCGCTTCCTGCCGTTTGCCTACTGCACAATAAACTGAGTGAAGAATACGCCAACGACGGGAGCGCCATCATCGCCAGCCTCCCCATCATCTACGCTTTTCTTCTTTTTCTTGGGGGGTGTCCACCCCAGTACATTGTTCACGATATCCCGGATGTCCTTGGCGAGTTCCTTGCGTCCATCAGGTGTGGTGACCTCTGAGGCCTTTTTGCCTGATAACAGCGAGAGTACCTCATGACGAACCTGGGGCATGAACACCTTCACCTCTTCTCCAATCTTGTCGTTCTGAACACGCAAGGTGGCAACCACCTGGAGGAACTGTTCGCCGTTTTCCGGTTGGAGATTGACGGTAAAAGGTTCCATGGCCACAAAGACGGGCGGCTTGTGCGGGTCAAATGCTGCAGCCTCATGTGTTTGCTCTGCAGTAGCTTCTTCACCGTCTGCCGCTTTGCTCTTTTTCTTGAGCATCAAGACTGCGCCTACTCCTGCTACGGCCAATACCAGCACCAAGATAAGAACCATCACAATAATCTTCTTCATGTTGCTTTTGCCTGCTGGTACTGGTGCAGGTGCTTCTTCTTTCTTTGGCGCTTCTTTGGCCATGATCACAAATCCTATATCTCGTTATCTTGGTGACAGAATGGAGTACACCACAGTCTGAATAACGGTTGATCCCAGCCTGAAATGAAGGGCGTTGCCCCCTGTTTTTTACTTCAGCCTTGCAAATGTTCAGGCAAGGCTTTCATTTTTCAGGCAAAAAGGTCTACCAGACCATTGCCTCTTGTCGTTCTGCCGTGTGTATCTGCCAGTGATGGCAGGCCGTCTACGTCGGCGCTGCCGCCTGTGAGCCAGCGTTGAGATTGCGATGAGTTTCGCGCTGCATATTGATCGGCTTGTGCTTGCCCGCTGTTGCCCGCACTCACGTTGGCCTGCCCCAATTGGATGCCTGCGTCGGCCAGCACTTCGCGCAAGCGTGGCATAGCGTCCTGAATGGCATCCCGCGTGGCTTGGTTGGCGGCCGTGAAGGAGGCCGATGCCTGATCGCCATTAAGGTTGATGCTCACTTCGATCTTGCCCATATGCGGTGGATTCAGGATCAATTCAGCCCGGCCATTATCCTTGTTGGCGACCCAGCTCAGGCGTTGCCCCACCTCGTCAGCCCAGTTGTGGGCGGTGACGGGGGTGCTGATGGTGTGCTGGGTGATGATCTGTGGTGAGTCTGCACGCGTTTCCGGTTTTACGCCGAATGCCATCTGGGCGTTGTTCAGCTCGGTGGCGAAACTGCTGGTATGCGAGGTCGTGGCTTCACGGGGGAGATCCTTCCCCTTGAGGTCTTCTGCGACCAGGGCAGGCGCGTTCTTGTCGGTGACAACCTTGGTCGCAAGGCTGAGCAATTCCTTGCTGTCTTTTGTGTCAAGCGCGTCCGGCGTTGATTTGCTTGGGACCAGAGGATCGGTGGGCAAGGTGGCGGAAGTTGATGCCGCCTGCTCCTTATTGTTTGCCGCAGGCACGGCAATGTTTGCCGTGGGCGCCTGGGTAAATGCCACGGCCTGCTGGGCTGCCAAGGCCAGAGTCGTATCGTCTGGCGTGGTGTCATCAGGGGCGGTGCTGTTTTGTGCCGTCGGTGTAACAGTGGTTTGGCTCAGCATGGATTGAAGGGCGCTCAGTGCCAGTGTGGCAGGCGAAACAGGGGCTTGGCGTGCGGGGTCGGCAGCTTCCGGCTCCGAAGCGTCCGCCGCTGTGGCGGCGGGTTGATTGGCCTCTGCTGCCTTGTTTGCCGGGTTATTGCCTGAGCTGGCTGTGTTCTCTATGCGGCTATTGGCTGACTTCAAGGCCTGTGAGAATGAGGATGGGCCTTGGTCCGGTGCGCCTTGTGTGGTGGCGGGTGCGGCTGTATTTTGCGGCACGCGGGCGGCAGGGGGCGCTTGTAGCGGGATGTTCAGGGTGCTTTGCTCATTCATGGCCATTCCTTAATGCCCGACAGGGTTTTCTGTCCATCATTCAGCAAGCACTGTGCCAAGCCAGATCTTACTCATCCGGCTGAGCCTGATGATGCTTGGCGGCATGCTCATCGCTCAGGCGTTGCTCCTGCTTGGCTTCACGTTGGAGTTCCTGGAGATGCTGGCGATGGGACAGCGTGTCGAAGGCCTTGGCCCGGTTACGCTCGTGCGTCCAATGTTTTTGCCCGGTAGCCGTTGCGTGTTTGGAGTGGTCAACGATGCGCTCCTGCTGGGTGATGGCCTCATCCAGTTGCAGCAGGAAGGACGAGTAATTGCGCCAGGCATTGGGGTCGATCCCCCCCTTGGCGGTGGAGAGGAAACGGGCCCGGTATTCCTCACGATACTGGCGGAGCATTTGCAGCTTGTCTTCGCAAGCCCGTTCACTGGCAATGAGTTCGCCCAACTTGCGAGTGGCATCATCCACGCGAGTCTTGGCCAGATCCTGAAGCGTTTGCAGTGGGGTTTTGTGTGGCATTGTCTTATTACTTTAGACCTTGTACGGCTAAAAGATGCTGGTACCAAACAGTTGTTGCAATTGATTTAGACTGTCTTCGTGGTCAGCGCGCTCTTCAATGGCTTGCTGCAGGAATTTCTCCAGCATCGGGTACATGCGCACGGATTCATCAAGCAAAGGATCGCCGCCCGGTTGATAGGCGCCTACTGCAATCAGGTCCCGAGAACGCTGATAGCGTGAGAAGAGCTGTTTGAATTTGCGGACCAGTTCGAAATGGCTGGGGCGGATCAAACCGTGCATGGCACGCGAGATGGATTGTTCGATGTCGATGGCAGGGTAGTGTCCTTGGTCCGCCAGTGTGCGGGAGAGCACGAAGTGGCCGTCCAGAATGGCCCGGGCCGAATCGGCAATCGGGTCTTGCTGGTCGTCTCCTTCGGTCAGCACCGTGTAGAAGGCAGTGATGGAGCCGCCATCTTCCGGGCCATTCCCTGCACGTTCCACCAATACCGGCATGCGGGCAAACACCGATGGCGGGTAGCCACGGGTGACGGGGGGTTCGCCAATGGCCAATGCGATTTCACGTTGGGCCATGGCGTAGCGGGTGAGGGAATCCATGATCAGCAACACCTGCTTGCCCTGATCGCGGAAGTACTCGGCAATCGAGGTGGCGTAGGACGCTGCCTGCAAGCGCATCAGTGGGCTGGTGTCGGCGGGGGCAGCCACCACCACAGAGCGCGCCAGCCCATAGCTGCCGAGGTTCTGCTCAATGAATTCCTTGACTTCACGGCCCCGCTCACCGATCAGCCCGACCACCACGACTTCTGCCGAAGTGTAGCGGGCCATCATCCCGATCAGCACAGATTTACCCACCCCCGAACCTGCAAACAGACCAACGCGCTGCCCGCGTCCGACGGTGAGCAGTGCATTGATGGCGCGAATCCCTACGTCCAACGTATGGGTGATCGGCGCACGCGCCAGTGGGTTGATCGGGCGACTCTGTAGAGAGCGGGTATGAGTGGTATTGAGGTTGCCCAAGGCATCAAGGGGACGCCCGGCGCCATCGACAACCCGCCCGAGCAATTCGTCGCCCACTGGCAAGTGTTTGGCGCGGTCAGAGGCACGCCGCCGGGGTTCAATCCGCTCGCTGGTGTTCGGCATAGGCTGTGCAGGTTCGTTGGGGAGAACCTGTGCGCCGGGGGCCAGCCCGAAGACATCGTCAGTGGGCATCATGAAGAGTTTCTCGCCAGAGAAACCCACCACTTCGGCTTCCACTGCGCCGCCACCGGGAACCAAGACCCGGCAGCCCGACCCCAGCGGGAGTTTCAGCCCCGCTGCTTCCATGACAAGGCCGTTGATACGGGTGAGCCGCCCCATGACCTGATAAGGCGTACTGGAGTGGACCACCTTCTGGCAGTCTTCCAGATAGCTACGCCAGGTTGGGCCAAAGTGCGGCATCTGTGTCTCCCTTTGGCCTATTCATCCAGGTATTTTGCGGCGGGTTTGGCGAGGTTTTCCACCACACGCCGCCAGCGGGTGTGAATCTGGGCGTCAATCATGGCACCTGCTGATTCGATCAGACATCCTCCTGGGGCAACGCTACTGTCTTCGGCAATCCGATGATGGATGTTGTCGTAATGTTCGCCCAGATAACGGCGGAGCATGTCTGCGTCGGCCGGATTGACGTGAATGCTGGCCGATTGCTGGGGCAGTTGAAGCAGTGCTTCGCGCACGACCGCTAATACAGCCTCCGGCTGGGTTTGCAGGGTGTCGCGCACCACTTGGCGAGCGATCTCGATAGCCAGCGCCTGGATTTCTTCAGCCACCTGCTGGTCGAAGTTGCTCATGGCCTTGTCCAGCTCTTCTACCATCTGATGCAATTCGGCTGCTTCAATGCGGCCCCGGGCGCTGCCTTCTTCATATCCGGCGGCATAGCCTTCGCGGCGGGCATCTTCCTGGAAGCGTTCGAGGTCTTCCAAGGTGGGTAGCTGCACGCCTGGGGCGATTTCCAGCGGCCCTTCCGGCTCGACAGCTTCCGCGCCAGTGGGCTGTTCGGCCTCAGTAGGCGGAGGCGGTGCAGCATCGAACTGGTCGAATTCCAGGCGCTGATAGGCGTTGGAGGCTTGGTTGCGGGAGATGACCTGATTCATGATCGGTTACGCCTAAACGAATGCATCTTCGCCGCCCTTGCCGCCGAGCATGATCTGCCCTTCTTCCGATAGGCGACGGGCAATCTTGAGGATTTCCTTCTGCGAAGCCTCTACTTCCGACAGGCGCACAGGGCCTTTCGATTCCAAATCTTCCTTGAGCATTTCCGCCGCACGGGATGACATGTTCTTGAAGACTTTCTCGCGCATTTCCGGGGCGGCACCTTTCAACGCAATGACCAGTTGGTCGCTTTGCACCTCGCGCAAAATGACCTGGATGCCCCGGTCATCAACATCCAGCAGGTTCTCGAAGACGAACATTTCATCGAGGATGCGTTGGGCCAGATCGGGGTCGTATTCGCGCACGTTGTCCAGAATGGCTGTTTCGGCTGCCGAACCGACAAAGTTGAGGATTTCCGCCGCGTGGCGCGTGCCGCCCATGGCGGTCTTCTTGGTTTGGGCCGAGCCAGACAACACCCGTGTCAGCGCCTCATTCAATTCCTTCAATGCGGTGGGCTGCACACCGTCCAGCGTGGCAATACGTAACAGAACGTCGTTGCGTTGGCGCTCAGTGAAATGGCGCAGGATTTCACCCGCGTGGTCAAACTCAAGGTGCACGAGAATGGTGGCGATGATCTGCGGGTGCTCGTTCTTGATGAGATCGGCGGCCGTAGCCGCATCCAGCCACTTGAGCGACTCTATCCCTGCAGTGTCGGAGCCCTGCAGCACGCGGGAGATCAGGTTGGCTGCGCGCTCGTCCCCCAAAGCCTTGGTCAGCATGATGCGGATGGACTCTTCATCCGGCTCGATGTGTGAGCCACGAGCAGCATGCATCTGCAATTCTTCAAGCATTTTCTCGACGCGGTCGCGCGGCTGTGGTGTCATGCGCGCCATCGCCGTTCCCAGCTTTTGGACCTCGCGCGGCGACAGATGCTTGAGCACCTCAGCGGATTCATTCGCGCCCAATGTAAGTAGGAGCAGGGCGCTCTTTTCCAGTCCTTCGTTAACGTCCTTCTGGGCCACCGCTGCCTCCAATCCATTCTTTGATCAGTTGTGCCACCATCCTTGGATCTTTTGCCGCCACCTCTCGAGCGCGAGCGAGTTTCTTCTCGTAGCTCATCTTCGCAAGTTCGAGTTCGAGCAACTCTGGTGACATTTCCTCTTCTTCCATCCTTTCCAGGCGTTCTTCCATGGTGGCAGAAGCCAATTCTGCGGCTTCCTCTTCTGCCTTGGCCGCTTCTTCTGCCGTTTTGGACGGCGCTACTGCACGCAGCAGCGGCTTGATGACACCAAAGATCAGGAAGGCCACCGCAGCGATCACAGCTAGCCAACGGGCGATTTCCTTGAGCATCGCCAGATTGTCCGGGTCCTTGAGGAAGGGCAGCGGCGGGACTTCTTCCTTCACGCCTTCAGTGAAAGCTGTGTTGGTGACGTTGAGCGTGTCCCCCCGCTTCTCATCATAACCAACTGCTTCACGCACCAGATCATTGATCTTTTTGAGTTCTGCGTCGGTGAGCGGAACCGGCTTCAACTGGCCTTTTGCGTCTTTCTCTGCACGGTTGTTGACCACGAGTGCAACCGAGAGGCGCTTGACCTGCCCCAGTGAGCGTTTGACGTGCTGGATGGTCTTGTCGAGTTCGTAATTGGTGGTTGAGTTCCGGGCAGAATTCAGTGGCGTAGCTGTCGTGGTAGCGGATTGTGTGGTGCCCGGCACGGCAGGTGTGGTGACGGGCGCTGTTGCCGGTACGGGCGGCTGATTGGACAGTGCCCCCGGCACACCTTGCGGGCCGGGTTGGTTGGTTTGATTGTCGCTGAGTTGCTGGCTGCGGATGGCTGTATTGGGCGGTGGATTGGGCTTATAGGTTTCCGAAGTCTGCTCGGTGGCGTCAAAGTCAATATCGGCGGCGACCTGGGCGCGGAAGTTGCCGATGCCTACGACGGGTTCAAGAATGGTCTGGATGCGTTGGATATAGCTATCTTCCACATTGCGGATGTATTCAAGCTGGGTATCATCCAGCGCGGGGCCATCTTGTGAGCGTTGGCGGGCAAGGAGATTGCCGTTCTGGTCAATCAGGCTGACTTGGTTGGCAGCCAGTTCCGGCACACTGGAGGAAACCAGATGCACGATCCCGGCAATCTGTGCTTGATCCAGCTTGCGCCCTGGGCGAAGGTTGACGACAACTGATGCGGTGGGTTTTTGCTCATTGCGCAGAAAGGCGGTCTGCTTGGGGATTGCCAGATGGACCCGTGCGCCTGCAACGGAGGAAATGGACAGGATGGTACGGGCCAGTTCGCCTTCCAGGGCGCGCTGGTAATTGATCTGCTCGTGAAATTGAGAGAGCCCCAGCTTGCTGGCGTCTAGCAACTCGAAACCCACCATGCCGCCCTTGGGAAGCCCTTGGGATGCGAGTGTCAGGCGCAATTCATTGGCCCGGTTGGCCGGTACCAGGATGGTGCCCCCACCACTTTCAACCTTGTACGGGATGTTGCCTTGTTGCAGGGCGGTGACAATGGCACCGCCATCTTTCTCGTCGATATTGGAAAACAGCACCGAATACTGTGGCTGCTGACTCCACAGCCATACCCCTACCACTAGGGCGATTGCCATGGCCAATACAACCGCACCCGCCATTTTTTGCTTGGGCGTGAGGCGATTGAAATTCTCCACTATCACCTGGATGGGAGAGGGGTTCGGTGCTGCAACTGCTTCTTCTGCCATGGTCGGACTCCTTGGGGGGATGAAGCATTAGCTCCCCCATTTCTCATGTCAGCATTGTGCGCGGGTTTCTGCAAGCTAAAGTAGAGAATAAGCGGCAGTTTTTGCCGGTTAATCCGGTGCTTGCCGCCTGTTGTTTGCCGCTATATTGGCAAGCATCCCGATTCAGGTTGGCTTTTGCCGAGGATTGCCATGAACCAAGCGCCGCCGATGGATGCAGCAAGTCTCGCCCAGGCTTTTGAAGCCTTTGCGCGTGCATCGGATGAACTCACCCAGGCTTACAACGGCTTGCAAAGTCAGGTCAGCACCTTGACCGAACGCTTGAGCCTGCTGCTTGCAGCCTTGCCTGCCGGGGTTGTTGTGCTGGATGGTTTGGGGCGGGTTGAGCAGATCAACACTGCCGCTGGCAGCATGCTGGGGGATGTGACGGGGCGGGAGTGGCGCACAGTCGCCCAGGTTCTTGAGCCGACCGAAACCCCCGGCGAATTTGCCTTGGCCCGTGCAGAGGGCGTGTTGCGGGTTTCCATCTCGGAAACAGCCGTGGAAACCGGGGGTGGGCGCATCGTCTTGTTGCACGATGTGACCGAGGCTTGGCGGATGCGGATGGAAAAGGCACGCAATGAACGCTTGGCCTCGATGGGGGAAATGGTGGCCGGACTGGCTCATCAGCTACGCACTCCACTGGCGGCAGCCTTGCTCTACACGGGGCATCTGGCCAACACCCAGTTGATGCCACAGGATCGGGCCAAAGCGGCCGACCGTGCGCTGGAACGCCTGCGTCATCTGGAAAAACTGATTCAGGATATGCTCATCTTTGCCCGTGGCGAAGCCCTGGGGCGCGAGAGTTTTGGCGTGTGTGAGCTGGTGCGGGAGTTGAGCCATACCATTGAGCCGGTTGCCCAACGCCGGGGCGTGTTGTTTGAGTCGGACTGTCAGGCGGGTTTGTGCAGCCTGTTTGGCAATCGTAAGGAAATCAGTGGGGCACTGACCAATCTGCTGGAAAACGCGCTTCAGGCGGTGGGCGAGGGCGGCACGGTAAGGTTGCTGGCAACCCAGAGTGGAGACGAAGTGGTTTTCATGGTGAAAGACAATGGGCGCGGAATTCCGAAGGAATTGCAAGAACGCCTCTTTGAACCCTTCTTCACTACCCGTGCTGATGGTACTGGCCTGGGCTTGGCGATCGCGCGTGGTGTGGCGCGTGCGCACGGGGGGGAAATCGCCTTGCAATCGGTGCTGGGCGAGGGAAGTGAGTTTTTGCTCAAACTGCCTCTGGTTGGTGTGCGTACCGCCGAGGCTGCCTGAGGCGCAGCGAGTATTCAATGAACAAAAAAACGAAGTGGGAGCATAGGCCATGATCGAGTTACTCAGCATTCTGGTGGTAGATGACGATGCCAGTCTGAGAGATGCCATCTGTATGATTCTGGAGGCAGCGGGGCATCGCGTCGAATTGGCGGCCAGTGGCCCGGAAGCCCTGACCTTGCTAGAAAAAGGGCGTTTCAATCTGGTGATCACCGATCTGCGCATGGACCCCATGGATGGGTTGGAGTTGCTCTCGCGCATCCGTACCTCGCAAGCCAATCTGCCGGTGTTGCTGATGACGGCTTTTGGGGATGTCGACAAGGCGGTGGCGGCGATGCGCGGCGGCGCCTGCGATTTCCTGATGAAACCGTTTGAGTCAGAAGTGCTACTGGAGAGCGTGCGCCGCTATGCCAGCGTGCTCCCGTCGCAAGAAGACATGGTGGCAGAAGACTCGCGTACCCGTAATGTATTGGCCATGGCGGCCAGGGTCGCAGAAACCGATGCCACGGTGTTGTTGACAGGGGAGTCGGGCACCGGCAAGGAAGTGTTTGCCCAATATATCCACCAGCATTCGCGCCGCAAAAATGGCCCCTTCGTGGCGATCAACTGTGCAGCGATTCCCGAAAATCTGCTCGAAGCCACGCTGTTTGGCTACGAAAAGGGCAGTTTTACAGGTGCCCAGACCTCTCAAGCCGGGAAATTTGAGCAGGCGCAGGGCGGCACGATCCTGCTCGATGAAATCTCTGAAATGCCCATGGGCCTGCAAGCCAAGCTTCTGCGGGTACTGCAGGAGCGCGAAGTGGAACGCGTGGGGGGGAAAAAGCCGGTGCCCCTCGATATCCGAGTGCTTTCAACCAGTAACCGTGACATGCTGCGGGAAGTGCAGGCAGGGCGTTTCCGTGAAGACCTGTACTACCGCCTGAACGTGTTCCCCTTAGGGATTCCCAGCCTGCGTGATCGGCCAGCAGACATCCTGCCCTTGGCGCATCACTTTATCGTCCGCCACGGCGAGCGCATAGGCAAGACGGCAAGAATTTCAAACGAAGCGGCGGCAATCCTTGCCGTATGGCGTTGGCCGGGTAATGTGCGCGAGCTGGAAAATACTGTGCAACGTGCGTTGATCCTGGCGGTGGGCGACACCATTCTTGGCGCGGATGTGAAACTATGCCTGCCCGGCTGGGATCAGGCCGACATTGTGGTCAGTCCTCATCACGACGCGGCACCTGTCGTCGCTGAGTCGATGGCAATCGAGCCTGCCAAGGCAGGGCAAAGCACCCCCGAAGTGTTGCCAACCAATATGAAGGATCTGGAAAAGCAACACATCCTTGATGTACTCAAGGCCGTGGGGGGCTCGCGCAAGAAAGCGGTTGAAAAATTGGGCATTTCAGAACGGACGCTACGCTACAAGTTGCAGCAATACAGGGATGAAGGCTGGATCGAGTAGGCAGATCACCCTCTGGGCCAATGGATTGGCCTTGTCTGGCACTCTCTGCTAAAGTAACTGGAGGAGTCATCCGTTACAGGTTTATAGCGCCCAAATTTTCACCAAAGCCGTGATTTGGGCATAAAACCTGCTTGTATTCGGATGTATAGATGGAGCCAGGAATGGACACTCGCGGTATAGAACAGATGCTCGGTCAATTGCGTGCCACGGCGGATGCCGCAGGCAGCAAGAGCACGACTGCAAGTGCCGCAGGCGGGGCGGACTTCTCCTCTGCCCTGGCAAACGCCCTGCAGGAAGTTAGCCAGGCTCAGGAATCCGCCCAACAGATGTCGCAAGATTTTTCCTCCGGCAACTCAGACGTCAATCTGCAAGATGTCATGGTCAACCTGCAAAAAGCGAATCTGTCGTTCCAACAAATGGTTCAGGTTCGCAACAAGCTGGTCTCTGCCTACCAGGACATCATGAACATGCAGGTTTAAAGTGTAGAAGTTTCGACTTGGCCTGACGGTCTCCGCTTCTGACGGGGCTAGATTGTCGGATCAATTCAGGTTGCCGTTCTTTTCATACCTCCTCTCCCTCTCCTGAGACTTGCTCGTGGGCCGCTTGCTCGGTGGCATAGGCGATCACCACACGCTCAGTCGCTTCGTCGATTCGATTCTTCTGATTCGGTTCGCGCCGGTTGGCGTCAAACAAAGCATTCACACCACCTCCAGCCACTGCATTCTGATTAAAGCCCCCGGCTTTGTCGGGGGCTTACTCGCTCACCTGATACGCAGCCATAAAAACCTCAACAGCCCTTGCCACTGCCGCATTGATTGTTTGATCGTTAATGATTGCTGCGATTTGAAAGTGAAAATAATCCGTAAACTCTGCTTCCAACAAGGCACATAAGTGCTTGGTGGCTATTTTTGTATTCGTCGGTTTGATTTTTCCTGCAAGAATTGCACGGTCGAGAAATTCCGCAACCCGTGCATCACTCTTCTGTACACCCCGCTCAAAACACAATTGACCGAGATTGGAGCGTCCGGCTTCTGCAATCACCACGCGTCGTATGGCCTGGACTTCAGGGGAATACAGCACGCTAAGAAAATGGTGACCAAAACGCTTTAGCGCCTCCTCGACATTTTCAGTTCCAGATTCCAAGGCTTGGTGGGTTGCTTCAAACTCGGCCGCTGTTGTTTTCAGCATGGCGTCGAAGAACAGCTCTTCTTTTGATTCAAAGTAACTGTAAATAGTTGCCCGTGCCCCGCCTGCCCGTGCGCTGATTTCGGTCATTGACGCACGTTCAAACCCCACCTCTCCGAATACCTGCGCTGCCGCTTCCAGAATGGCCTCGCGCTTTTCTTCGCTTCTATGTCTCATAAAAATTTCTAGTAGTTGAACTGATGAGTCTATTTTAGCTTGACTCGCGCTTTTTTAAAACTATACTAGACGGTATAGTATATTTAATAAAGGTTGATACCCATGATTACTCCGCCTCCCAGCAGAGCAGGTAGTTTTCGCCGGATTTCCCTCACGGTGCTTTTTGCGCTGGTATTTGCAGGCTGCGCGCAGCTGCCGCCTTCCTCCGAGTCGACCATCACGCCTCTCAGCGCTGAAAAATTGAAGAGTGACGAGTCATTCAAAGAGGTCGCGGCAATAGAGTGGCCAAAAGGGCAATGGTGGAAAGACTACGGAGATGAACAGCTCAATGCGTTGATTGAAGAAGCCCTGCGTGATTCACCCGATATGGCGTTGGCCATTGCGCGTCTGCACAAAGCACAGGCAAGCTCGGATATTGCCAGTGCAGCGCTACGCCCCGAGGTATCCGCCAATGCCTCCCCCACTGAGCAGAAGCAAAGCGAAAACTATCTGACCCCCAAGGCAATGACGCCCGAAGGTTGGCAGGACTATGGCCGGGCGACATTGGATTTCAGTTGGGAGATTGATTTCTTCGGTAAGAACCGGGCAGCTTTAGCCGCTGCGACTTCAGAGCTGGATGCACGCCAGGCAGATATGGCGCAGGCACGCCTGACTTTGGTGAGCAGCATTGCCGCTGGCTATGCTGAATTGGCACGCCTGTATGCAGAACGGGACACTGCTGAAGCCGCTTTCGACGTGCGTAACACGAGCGCCAAATTGTTCGCTGAACGCTTTGATAATGGCCTTGAAACCAGAGGGAGCGTGAAACAAGCTGAAGCGCGTGCAGCCAGTGCGCAAGGCGATCTGTTGCAGCTGGATGAGCAGATCAGCCTGCAATGCAATCGATTGGCCGCGTTGCTGGGAGCAGGGCCGGACAGAGGCCGTAGCATCACACGTCCGCAGATTAATTATGATGCGCCCCCCGCACTCCCCACGAATTTGACTGCAGATCTGCTTGGGCGCCGCCCTGATGTCGTGTCGGCACGGTTGGTGGCAGAGGCACAGGCGCAGCGCATCAAGCAGAAGAAGGCCGAGTTTTATCCCAATGTCAATCTGACAGGCTTTATCGGTTTCCAGTCTTTAGGGCTGGATATGCTCACCAAAAGTGGTTCCCTAGTTGGCAGCATTGGCCCCGCCATTTCTCTCCCCATCTTTAACGGCGGGCGCCTGAGAGGTGAATTGCGCAGCTCTGAAGCGGGTTATGAAGAGGCTGTGGCGACCTATAACCAAACGCTCACGCAGGCTTTACAAGAAGTTGCTAATGCTTATCTGAGCAAAAAGATGCTTGAGCCGCGTCTGCAGACAGCCAACCAAGCGGTAGATGCCGCGCGCGATGCCTATAAAATACTCATGCGTCGTTACCGGGGCGGACTTTCCACGTATCTGGAAGTTCTTTCTGCTCAAGACACCTTATTGACCAACCTGCGCTCACTCACTGATCTGCAGGCCCGGGCCTTCACATTGGATGTGGATCTGAAACGGGCACTCGGCGGTGGATACGAAGCCAACAACAGTTAAGAAAACGAGGAAATATCATGACTGAAAATTCGACCCCTAATCAAAATTCCAGCGAACCCGCACTTCGTAATCGTCGTAACAGGCTTCTCGCTTACTTGGGTGGCGTGGTGGTTGTGGGGGCGGTGGGAGCCGGTGCCTATTGGTATATCCATGCCTCTAATTATGTATCGACTGACAATGCTTATACGGCAGTAGAAACCGCCGAAGTGACACCTTCTGTAGATGGCACCATAGCTGAAGTGCGGGTTAATGACACAGAAATAGTGCACAAGGGCGATGTTTTGGTGGTAATCGACCCGACTGATGCGAAATTGGTGCTTGCCCAAGCTGAAGCGGAGTTGGGGCGAGCCGTGCGCCGGGTGCGTGGTTATGTGGCGAATGATGGCAATTTGAAAGCGCAAATTGACGCACGTGAAGCCGACACATTACGTGCAACTGCGCAGCTCAAATCTGCCCAAAGCGATCTTGACCGGGCTGCAATCGATTTGCATCGTCGGGAGGCGCTGGCAGATACAGGCTCCGTTTCGGGCGAAGACATTAGCAAAGCACGTAATGCCTATGCTTCCGCAGAAGCAGCGTTGATTTCAGCACGGGCAAGTGTTACGCAAGCCTATGCCAATCGTCAGGCTTCAGAAGGATCACGTCAGGCCAATGCCGTGCTGATAAACAATGCCACGGAAGAGACCAATCCGGAAGTGGCGTTGGCACGCGCCAAGAGAGACCAGGCTACGGTAGATCTGCAACGTACTGTCATACGCTCTCCGATAGATGGAGTCGTGGCTAAGCGCCAGGTACAAATCGGTCAGCGCATCAAATCCGGTACGCCTTTATTGTCTGTGGTGCCTGTGCAAACCATGCATGTGGATGCCAACTTCAAAGAAGTTCAGTTGGAAAAGGTCAGGGTCGGGCAACAAGCCACGCTGACTGCCGATCTGTATGGAGATTCGGTGACTTACCACGGCGTTGTGGAAGGATTCTCAGCGGGCTCTGGCTCGGCGTTTGCCGCTATCCCGGCTCAAAATGCCACTGGCAACTGGATTAAGGTTGTGCAACGGCTCCCGGTGCGTATCAAACTCAACGCGGCAGAGCTTGCTACGCATCCTTTGAAAGTCGGCTTATCCATGGCTGTGAATATCGACACACGCAATGGATTGGCAAAATAGGAGCCATTCATGAAAACGGATGCTTTGGATGTAGCGTCTCCGCTCACAGGAGGCATGCTTTGGCTGGCTGCAATCGTACTAGCCGCAGCCAATTTTGTTGCGGTGCTGGACATGACTATTGCCAACGTATCGGTGCCGACCATTGCCGGTGCGTTGGGGGCGACAAACAGTCAGGGAACGTGGGTGATTACCTCGTATTCGGTGGCCGAAGCCATCACCGTGCCGCTGACTGGATGGCTTGCAGCACGCTTTGGCGCAGTACGGGTATTTGTGATGGCCATGGCTCTTTTTGGCATATTTTCAGCCATATGTGGTCTAGCCAGTTCTTTGGGAATGCTGGTCACAGCGAGAATTTTCCAGGGATTGGCGGGTGGGCCATTGATGCCTTTGTCGCAGACACTTCTTCTCAGAATATTCCCACCCAAAAAAGCTACCATGGCAATTGGTATCTGGTCTATGACAACATTGGTTGCACCGGTGTTGGGGCCGATTTTGGGAGGCTATTTGTGTGATGAATACAACTGGTCATGGATCTTTTACATCAATGTGCCTATCGCATTAATGTGTTCGTTTTTTGCATGGAAGCTCTTGGCTCGCTATGAATTGCCCTTGATTCGTAATTCTATCGATAAGGTTGGTTTGGCGCTGCTGGTACTATGGGTGGGCGCCTTGCAGATCATGATTGATGAGGGGAAAGATCTGGACTGGTTCGCATCTTCCCATATTGTGGCCCTGGCAATTGTTGCGCTGATTGGTTTTGTGGCATTTCTGATTTGGGAGTTACACGAAATTCATCCGATTGTAGACTTGAAAGTATTCCGGCATCGCGGATTCTCTGCATGCGTACTTACAATCAGTCTGGCCTTTGCCGCGTTTTTCGGCGTCAATGTCCTTATCCCTCTATGGCTGCAAAATAATATGGGTTATACCGCTTTGACTGCCGGTGAAACCACAGCCTGGAGTGGTGTCTTTGCGCTGATAGCGGCTCCTTTTGCTACCGGGCTTATCGCCAAAGTTGATTCCCGTAAGCTGATATTTTTTGGCGTTGTTTGGCTGGGTATTGTGACTTTGTGGCGTACTGTCGCAACAACCGATATGGGATATTGGCAGATTGCTATGGCACAAATGGCGATGGGGTTGGGTTTGCCTTTCTTCTTTGTGCCACTCAGCGGCTTGGCAATGGCGAGTGTGAACGAATCAGAAATGGCTTCTGCTGCGGGGCTGATGAATTTTTTGCGGACGCTCTCGGGAGCAATTGCAACCTCCATGGTCAATACCGCATGGGAAAATAGCGCAACAGTCAATCATGCGGAATTGGTAGGTTTGACTGATAGTGATGGTCGCTTAAGCTCTATACTGAGTAATATGGGAATGAGTTCAGATGCGGTTAAACAATCCATTAATCAGTTATTGAATAGTCAAAGTATCATGTTGGCAACCAATGACATATTAACAATTGTTGGGCTTGCATTTGTTGTTGCGGCAACAGCAATTTGGCTAGCACCGAAGCCCACCCGTAAAGTGGATGCGACGGCAGCAGGGCATTAATATGGAAATCAATCAGTATTTTTGCATTGAAAGTGCTGGTTGATCGTAGTTGGCCATGCGCTTAGCAAAACTCCGAGGATTCCAAAAAGGAAGAACAGAGATGAATTATGTTTTTCCGGAAAGTAACCTGCATGCACGGCCGCGCTAACAGGCAAAACTAGGTCCGGCGATGACCACAGGCATAGGAGGTGGTTTTTTACGTGTCAAGAAAATAAGAAACTTTATTCCCTTAAGGGCAGGGGCAAGGCGCGCAACACTCTGTGTTGAACCTATAGAGAAACCTCGGAAAGATGAGCGATGTTTGGGAGATTCGCATAAATCCACATACTCCTGACAAGAAAGTGGTTTTTGCACACGGCTAACCAAGTATTTCTTGATAAAGATTAACAGAGTGTTCAACACATAATGCAAATCCCATTTAACTTTGTATGGAGTTTTGCATTATGAATATGCAGAGGCGGCGTAAGGTTTCAGAAAAGAGTGACGAAAAACGAGGATTTGAGGATGAGAGTTTTTCTTTATCTCCCAATTTTCCCCTGGATGCTCATCGATTCATAGAAGAATCCTATTGCGCCTACGTCTCATTTAACGATTTTGCCTATGCCATTTTGAATTGCATTGCAAATTTTTTGCCAAATGCCTGCCTGAAGTTACAGGTCGAGCCTTTTGGAGAATACGTTTTCAAAGTACCTGCTGTGGCAGATAGGACAGACAGCCCACGCGGAAGAGGGCTTGATTATGTGCAGACCTTTCCCTTACAGTATGTCAGTGTGTGTATTGGTGTGTTGCAAGTTGAATGGGATCAGCCATTGGTCACAGATTCTGGTGCAGGGGAGTTTCTTAACAAATATACAGATCGCTTGGCCCAGATTGTTCAACGTTACCGATTTAGCGCCTGGGCAAAAGGACACGCTGCGCGCTCCACTTTGCTCGTGGGGGCCGGCCCCGTGCTGGAACGTTTTGAGACGGAATTGCAGCTTTGTGCCAATAGTCCGCTGCCCACACTGATCAGTGGTGGATTTGGCACCGATCCCACTACGGTTGCCTTGGCGTTGCATTATGGGCGATGCGAACCCGATGCGCCGTTTATTGAAATCCGCTGCTCAAAGCCAGCCAGTAGTGTGGAAAATTGGTTTCAGCAGGCTCAGGGCGGAACACTTTTTCTAAATGGAATACATGAATTGTCGGTGGCTATGCAATTGCAACTGACTCATCATCATGTTTCGTATCTGGGGTTATGGGAGAATTATGCAAGTCAGGCTGCGGAAATCTCTAACTGCAAGATCATCACATTTTGCCCCTTGTCTGCCGCCCAGATGGAAGAGCAGGGCACTCTCCCTAAATGGTTGCTGGCAGAGTTGAGTATTTTGCAGCTGGAAGTTCCCAGCCTGAAATCCCGACGAGAGGATATGCATTGGATTATTCGCCATGCGTGCGCCTGTCATGGCGTAACTTTCGTTGAAAGCGATCATGAAAGCATTTTCGCCGCACTTGCACGTTATGACTGGCCTGAAAATCAGGTAGAACTTTACCGCCTGATGATGCGCTTGTCAGTGATGACGAAAGGTCGCCCGGTCAGCTATGCGAATTTACATCAATGCTCGCCATGGATTGCGCCGGAACAGGCAAGTGTCGTAGAGATCGTGAAAACGCCTGCCTGCGCTGCGCGTGCGCATACACGCCAGCAGCAGGATGCGGGATTTTGGATCGATTGCATCCTTGCGCAAAACGAGGAGGCCATGCGCAGCCTACCCAACGGGCTTCGGCGTGCCATAAGCTATCTGTCGCTCAATTACGCCCAGCCAGTGAGTCTGGCTGATCTGGCTGAGGCTGCGCACCTGAGCCCCTCGCACCTGAGTGCACTGTTCAAATCTAACCTGTCGGAAAACTTTAAATCCATTCTCCGCAAGGTGCGTATCGAGCGGGCCATGCAATTGCTGCGCACCGTGCAGGACATGAAAGTGACGGACATTTCGATGGCAGTCGGGTTTTCAGACTTAAGTCATTTTGAACGCTGCTTTCGGGAACTGACCGGTAAAAGCCCTCGATCCTATAGAGAAGGTAGTTACTGAATCCCCAATAAGGCGGTTTGAATACCTCTGCGTTGCATGAAAAAACGGGGGGGTGAGAAGCCTGTTTTTCATTCACCCCCTATTTTAAGGTGCCTTGGCGAGACCGGGTTCAGCTTGCCCCGAACAGCTTCATCAAGCTAGGCATGCTGCCATTGAAACGATCTCGATCGCATGCGAAAGCGTTATTGCACGGGCATCCCGCATCTGTATACTGCCACATTGTCCATATTGGCCAAATAGGCGGAAAGGCGGGGGCGGGTGTTTTTTCATAGTCGGCATACCACAGCCAGCAATTGATAAGTACGGTGGAGTGAACATTTGTCAGTATCTGCTTCAGATAGCTCCCGCAATAAAGCCCCGGCCAGTGCCCGGTAGCGGCTTGTACTTGTGTAACGAACTGCTCTGCTTGTGTCAGTGTCATGCTGGGGCCACTGGTGTTTTCTTCTACATCGAGTACCAGTAGTGTTGTGCCTGCCGCAACACTCAGAAAGTGCTTGACCTGTGTTGCCACATCTCTGCCATCTCCGAAATGATAAGCGCCCCAATACAGCCCTGCGTTGAGGGCTGCGGTTTTGCGCGCGGCGTAGGTAGGGTCAGTCCATTGCCCGCCTTGTGTTGCCTTGTGGATTACACCGACTACCCCATTACTTTTGAGGGTAGAAAAATCCGGGCTTGCGTTAAAATGGGACAGATCAATGATGTTGTCCAGCATGATGATCTCCATGGGAAAGCAAAAATGAGAAACTATGGCTAATAAATACTAGCATTCCCATAATCTGAATATGATTGGACGATGGTCTGGCCCCGCCATGTCGATGAGTGGGTTGAACTGCCCGAAATAGGTATAACCGTTACTTGTCCCCAGCCCGGTCTTGCTGCCTGCCAGACACCAATCCAGAATTCCGCCCTTGGCCTGGGATTGATCGGCCCACATGGTGGCGGCGTGTGCACCCGCAGGTAAATCCAGCTCCCCAAATTTTGAGTAATCCCAATTCATGTCGCCCAGAATGCCCCAGCGTCCGGAAGATACACTATCAAGAAAACTGGCAGCGTTTTCCAGTTGATCTTTTGTCAGACCCGTTTGTCCTGATTTGAAATGTGCCAGTACCACCCATATGTTGTACCAACTGAAAATGAGCCCACTACGATTCAGACCTTTCAGTTGGGCGTATGACAAATTCTGGACCCCAGATGATCTTCTAACCAAGCAGATGTAGTTGTTACTGTTCCCCCCGTCAAGGGAGTCAACCGAATATTGAGTGTCGTGGACTGATCTCAAGAAATCAACATAATCTTCTACTCTGGCCGAGTGGACTTCACACAAAAAAAGTACGTCAGTTGGTGCATTGCATTGCTGGGCAATAAAATCATTCACCTTGGTTTGTTTCTCAATAGGTGAAGATTGCCCGGATTTTTCAATGTTCCATGAGGCAATGGTAAGTGGCATAAGCGCGACTCCCGGTTGTGTCTGCTCGCTTAATTGCCCGGCGAATTGCTGGCAGGCGATTCAGTTTTCTTGTCAAATGTACAGGTATAAATCGCCATCGTGGGCATATCTGTGCGGGTGAAACCTGAGCCGGGATTCGAGAGGAATTGATGAATCTGCGCGCCAATCGAGATGGGGACCAGAATGATCATCAGACCGAGGTCTGATTGGGGCCTCAGGGTCTGAAGTGCTTCAATGTCATGCTGGGCCATGTCGATGAAGCGGTTTTCCTGTGTTTCCATGAAAATGTCAAAAGCCTGTACTTCAATCCACACAAGGCCGTCGCTCGGGTTTTTCCGTGCGACCACTGTATCGCACACCGTAGGGGCTGCGGGGTAGGCGAAATTGCGCTCTGCGGAACAATTCTGATAGAGAAACTGTAACCACAGTTCGCACAGAAACCATTCTTTCCAGCCGCCCCGGCTCAGTGCCAGGGCGGCGGCTTTCTGGTCGTAGTTGACGATGATTTTGACCAGATCAATGATGCCTTCAATCATGTTTGACCTCGACTAGAGATTTTTTCGGGATGGCGAAAGGCATTCTCATCACCATGTGTTTTCAGGCCCGACCGGGCCCACGTTCATGCGCGCAGCGATGGCTACAGGCATTGCCATGCCATGCCACGGTGAGGCGGGGTTGATATGTAATTTTGATGCGTAATCATCTACGTAGATGATGTTGATTCGCTGGTCAGTATTGGGGGTGTAGACGTGTCCTCCCCAGTGTGTCGGGGTAGTGAAAAAAGGCAGTAACTGTGGATTGGATTCGTTTCGGGCTGCGTGAATAGGGTTGTCCAGACGGGTTTGCGGGGTCAGCGTCCAGGACAATAAATGCAAGGTTCCCGCAACACCCCCAGGTGCATTGGCTGCCCATAGGCCGGCTCCTGCACCCCATGCCAATTGTGTATAGTTAAAATTGTGACGATTGTTCAATTTATTGAGCTGATCCGTTTGCATGCCGGTTTGGCGTAAATGGTCGCGTACAAACCACTTGTTGGCATACTGGTCAAACAGCTGCATCTGATTGGCCGCAGGCGCATATTTTGGGGACAAAACAAAGAATCCGGCGGGGAGTGCGTTGACGTTGGCAAGAATATACGCTTCAGTATTTGTGTCCAGGGCGCCGTCATAGATGATTGCGACTCTGCTGGCTACACCCGCAGGATCAGTGAGTAGTGTCAGATAGTTTGTATCAAACAGGTTGATGGCAGCCTGGGTTTGTTGCACCAGATGATTGCCTAAGCTATTCGTAATTGCTGCAATCAGATTGATGTGATCTGCGTTCTGGAACTGATCGAAATGGGAGATATTCAAAATGATCAGTTCCCGGTCTGACGGGGCGAGTGTCTGGATATACTGTGCGACCTGATCGATAATGCCGCCTGCACCATCGATTCTTCCGCCATAGTATCGGAGATACTGAGGGCCGTGATAGATCCAGAATTGACCATGCCATATGCACGGGCGGATGTCAAAGTAGCGGATGCCGCCCGCCAGTTGATCAAATATACTTTCAGATTGAGTGCGGGCCAGATAATTGGTAGTCAGGTAATTGACGTAGCAGCCTGCATCGTGCGTACCCGGCAAAGTCATCTGGTACAGGCGGCGATTTTGAAAGGTGCCACGCGGATCGCTTGTTGTGGCAGGGTCATAGAAAAGATCAGTCATCCAGGGCATGGTGTGGGCCTTTCTTATTGCGCGCTGGTGTTGTTGGGTGCGGGTGTGCTGGCGAGTGCCTGATGGATGGCCTGATCGGCGGCCTGCATGGCATTGGCGGCTTGTTGCTGGGCTGCGTCCATTGCGGATTGCTGGGCTTGTAACGCCGCCTGTATTTGTTGTGCGTAGGCCGACTGGGTGTTTTGAATGGCTTGTTCGGTTTGCGCAACAGCATTGCTGACATTGGTATTGAGTTGATTGCCTGTGGTAGCCGACTGGACGGCTTGCATGGCATTGTCGATTTGCTGTTGCGCAGCTTCCACTGCTGCTTGTTGGGATTGCATGGCTGCCTGAATGGCTTGCTCATATGCCGTTTGGGCATTCTGTATGCTGGTTGCGGGGTCAAGAGCAGGGGCCGCGGCCGGGGAGGCTACAGCGGGGGCTTCTGCTTCGGTGGAGTTTGCATTAGGGGGCAGCACCGGATCAGTGCCGCTGGTGTTTTTCTTGCCAGGATTCTGGGTAGCCATGATCACCTCGTTCAGTTAGGCTGCTTGGGGGGATGAGGGGGACGTCTCGGCTGGAGTGTTGGACTGGCTGCTGTTGACGTTCGGCGTGTAGTCATCCAACGAGACAATGCTATTGCCATCAAGCAGCAAGGTGGCCTGTTGTGCGCCGCCATTGAGGATAAACTGGCAACTGGCCCCATCCTGATTCATGTGTGGCAATACCTGCGTGGTGGAGAGCAGAAAGCTCTGCGCCGCTTGTACATAGCGCCAGATGCTGGCTGATGCGTTGTCGGTAGGGGCGTTGCTGAAGCCGGTATGCTGCACAATGCGGAGCGCTGCGAGCGAAATCCGCGCAAAGCCCAATTGTCGGGAACGGCTATTCCAGTCTTTGACAGCCTGTATGACGGCGATAGGTGAAGGCAAGCCTTGTAATTGCGGGCAGTCAAGCCATTGAAATAAATTGGGCAGCAATGCTTGCAGAATGTTGATGGCTTCGGCTTGCTTTTGCTCGGCTGCGAGTGCTAGATAGAATTGGTAGTAGTCTGCAAATTCCATCGGGCTTCTGGCCTGATCTATGCCAAATTGTGCTGCAGCCTGACTCAGTTGAGGGTTTTCGTCTGTGTTTTCGGTGGCAGGTTGTTGGAGAAGTTGGTACAGGCATAATGCTTCAGGCAGGCTCATGCTGCCAAAGTGTGGCGCATTGCTCACACCGAGCTGAGTGAGCCACGCCTGTACCGCGTGCAAATCCTGCTGCCGTACCAGTTGGTGTTGCGCCAAGATGCGGTTCAGGCGGGCATCCACGACGCCATCGCTGGTGCCTTGGGTTTCT
This sequence comes from Uliginosibacterium gangwonense DSM 18521, assembly GCF_000373965.1. Taxonomy (GTDB): domain Bacteria; phylum Pseudomonadota; class Gammaproteobacteria; order Burkholderiales; family Rhodocyclaceae; genus Uliginosibacterium; species Uliginosibacterium gangwonense. The sequence continues at coordinate 78,607 of NZ_KB892839.1, forward strand.
GCCTCAGCCAGCACACGCAGATCGGCCAGCCCGAGCGTCATCAGCTTGACTGGGCTGGCACTCAAGCCGGTCACAGGCAACAATGTCAATGGTGTGCCGTGCAAGCCCTGTTGGGCGTTGGCAACCAGTTGAGTTTCGTCGGGCATATTATAGCGCACTGTGTTGCTATGGATTGCCCAGTCCAGCCATTGCAGCCCGCCGTCGACCAGACTCAGGCACAACCGCCCCAATTCGGAAATGGCACTGGCTTGGGGAATATTGCGTCCAGCCACAATCAGTGACATGGTTGATCTCCAATATAACAGCGATTAGCCTGCGGGGAATTCTTTCAGCACGGTTGCTGCTGTGGTCCCGATTTTGCTGAAATCATCGGTGGCGCTTTGCATCATGCCCTGGGCTTTGTCAAGCACTTTGGCATATTTGTCATCCCCCGTGGCCAGCAACTGCGCCATGGCGACCCCCGCAGCGGTGGTGGCAATGGTGGAGATGTTGCGCAGGGCGTCTGCCGCATCCTGCACGGCAATGGCTGTAGATTGAGCCACAGACTGGTAGGCTTTGCCTGCACCGCTGGTGAGCACGACCTGCGGGCTCATCGTGGCCAATTGCACCTGATTGATTACATCCACCACCTGGGCATTTACTAGGCTTGAACTCATGACAATTCCTTATAAAAAATAAAACATAATCTGCGCGTCATGAATAGCTCGTCTGCGCTGTACTTAATGGGTGCTGCTACCACTGTCGGTTGCGGGCGCTTCGGGGTTGGCTGGCGCTGCAGGAGGTGTGGATGACGTAGGGGCGGCTGGTCCTGTACCCGAAACATTTGCTGCAGGCGTGGTACCGACAGTTGAGGTGCCCGCCGCACTGGCCTCGACATTGGCAACAGCAGTGATCGACGCAGCCAGCTTTTCCATATCCTGCTGCGCTTGTGCGGCGGCTTTGGTGCTATCAGTAGCCTGTTGTTTCATGGCATTGAGGGCTACTTGCGCTTCGGCCGTGGCGGCGGCTACGATTGCTGTGGGTGACAAGCTCTCATGGGGCGGCCCGGGCAGGGGCGATACGCTTGAGGGCGCAGGCGGTGTAGGCGTGGGGGCTGGTGGCGTGGGAAACGGCACGGATAACATCTTGGCGCAGGCAGAAGTAACTGCTGCGGCACTGAGCATGCCGGAGCCTTGCTGGCGGTTGACCGCGTTATACATCGCAATCCCCAGTGTTTCCAGTAAGACCGCATCCAGCATGCCAAATGCCTGAGCCGGGGCCTGACCTGTACTCAAGGTGACCACAGAGCTGGTGGCATCGACGATTTGATCGTTGACCACGGGAAGATCGTTACTCATTTACCTGAAGCTCCTTTTGTCAGAATCAACACCAGCACTTGGCTTAATGCTGCCTCACTGATTGTTTGCCCGCGTTGCTGATTGGCCACCGCATTGCCCATATGCAGGCTCAGGCTGTTGGCCATGGCAATATCTGTCATTCCCATCGCAGCACTGGGCGCCAGTGCGATTTGTAGTTCGTCGCTGAGTGAGGCCGCCTCAAGCGAGGGAATGGATTCCGAATTCGAAGGAGGCATTACAAACAGGCTTATTTAGCGCGAGCAAGGTTGTAATGCCCCATGCTTTACTGTGCCGATTTACTTTAGCCCCAGAATTTCTTTGGAGGCTACTCCGGCGGATGCGGTTTCCACTGACAGCAGAGTGGCAATGCCTTGCGTGGTGGATGCTTGCATGGTCACATAGGATTGCTGCTGGTTATTGGTGGCGTTGTGAGCTGCGTTGGATAGGGCTTGGCCGGTGGCGACAAACAGATTGCCCATGGCCACAGCAGGCGAGTCGCCCAGTACTTTGGCGTTGACTTGGCTGATTGAATCAGTGATTTGGCTGTTGACGGCGGTAGGAAATGCCATGATGTTAACTCCTGTTCAAAATTACCACGTGAAAAGGGAATGCTTCGGGGTGCGGAGGCTTAGCCAAGAATCTTCTTGGTGGCCGCTGCGGTAGACCCCGTGTCCAGTGAGTACAACAAAGACACGCCCATGGTGGTCGCTGCCTGCGCAGTCACATACATTTGTTGCTGTGCCTGCGTGGCGTTATGCGCCGCATTGGCTAGTGCCTGGGCGGTGGCTTGATACAGGTTTCCCAATGCTATGCTGGGCGAAGCACCGAGTACCTGCACATTCGACTGCGTGACCGAATCCGTGATTTGGTCGTTCACTGCGGTAGGGAATGCCATTTATATACTCCCGCTCGTATCCGCGTGTTAGCCCAAGATGCTCTTGGTCGCTGCACCCGTGCTGGCTGTATCAATCGAATACAAGGTCGACACACCCATGGTGGTAGCTGCCTGGGCCGTTACATAGCTTTGCTGCTGCGCGTTGGTTGCGTTATGCGCCGCATTGGCCAGTGCCTGAGCGGTCGCCTGATACAGGTTACCCATGGCAATGGCCGGTGCGTCACCCAGCACTTTGGTATTGGCCTGGGTAACGGAGTCGGTGATTTGGTCATTTACTGCGGTAGGGAATGCCATACAGAATCTCCTTAATCAAGAGAGAACGACGGGCGATTGATTATCGGCCCAGCCCTGCAACACCGGTGCCAAGGATTTCCTTGGTGGCAACGCCGGTTGACGCCGTGTCCAGCGAATACAACGTGGCCACGCCCATGGTGGTGGCTGACTGTGAGGTGACGTAGCTTTGTTGCTGTGCATTGGTTGCGTTGTGTGCCGCGTTAGCCAGTGCTTGGGCGGTAGCCTGATACAGGTTGCCCATGGCAACTGCGGGTGCGTCGCCCAATACTTTGGTATTGGCCTGGGTAACCGAATCGGTGATTTGGTCATTTACTGCAGTAGGGAAAGCCATGATGACTCCTTGAGTTGAAGGCCGCTTGCGGCCAGATCGTAGGATCACGGCCAGATTGAATATTGTCTGACCGTGTGAGGCATTCTATGCATTGGCGGTAATGACAAATTGGTCTAAACGACGGACTTTGAAATCACTATAGTGCGAACCATGCAGCAAAACTTACAGTTTTTTGCAGAATCTATGGTGACTATGCATGGCAGGGGGTGAAAAGTTCACATTTCGTGAAGAAATGTCGAAAATGCTGCAAAAACCGCTCCCGTTTTTCTGGCTTTATGCCCTAATGGCTGTATGGAGTGTTTGGCAAACAAGACTTTCTGCGGATAACGAGACGCCTACCTCAAGCTATCCCAGTGTTGTTCAGGCGCCGTTCACATTGGTGAGATTGTCATGCCTCTGACGGGTACTTACTATGAATATACCCAGACTTCTGCCAACGGCAGCGCACCGCACCGCACGACAGAATATTGCAGGATGGGGTTGCCAGTGGCGCCAGCGCCAGTGCAGTGGATGAATTTATCTCTTTCATTAAGAGTACATCTGGCAAGGCGATCATCACCCGTTATTGCTATGGGGTAACGAGTTAATTGGCATTAACAGTGCGTGCTCTTCCTCCTGGAAAACACGCGCTGTTAATGCCAGTGGCAAACTATTACCGAAAGGCAAGGGCCTCTTTTACTGTTGATTTCCCGCGCAGAGCACAGGTTGTCTTGGCCGATTCAGTAAGCGGTGGACGCTTGCATCGCCCAGATGTGGGCGCCGATCAAGGCGCGCCAAGGGGAAAATTGCGCCAGCCAGGCCTCGGTCTCTTTTTCGCCAACTTTGTTTGGCGTGCCCAGCAGCGTTTGCAGCCCTCGTCGTACCGCAGCGTCACCGTGCAGTGATCCATCCAGCCAGCCGAAGCCGCGCAGCAAGGTGTAGTTAATCGTCCAAGGGCCGATACCGCGTATGCCCAGCAATTGCTCGCGTATGATTTCGGCCTCTGGAAAAGCCTGTGCCCAGGCATCAAGCGGCAGCCTGCCATCAAGAACTTGCCGGGAAATTGTTTGTAAGGTTTTGGCTTTTGTCGATGAAAATCCTGCTTGGCGCAGTATTTCTTCTGGCATCTCCACGATTTGCTGTGCACCGGGGTAGCATAACAAGCCGCCGGAGTGGCGAAGGTTCGCGGCCAGGATCAGTTTGCGTCGCAACGAAACGGCGGCGCTGACGCTGATCTGCTGGCCGGTGATCGCCCAGGTCAGGGCTTCGAATGGGGTTGCTGCAACCGGTACGCGTAACCCCGGTTGCTGCTTGATCAATTTGCCCAACTGGGGATGGTCGGCATAATGCTTCTCGAAGGTTTCAATATCCTGAGTCAGCCCGAGCATTCGCCTGACCATCCTGTCGAGAGCCAGTTGGTCGTTCTCCTGTGCCAGTCTATCTACTGCCAGATGCGCCTGCACCTGCTTTGAGGAGAAACGGAGCGACAGGCTGGCCGGTGCTTCACGCCAGAGCATCCCTTTGACCAGGAGGAGTCCGTCAACCGTCTCGGCGATTCCATGTGGGTCGCGCCGATGGAAGGCTAGGATGTCATTGGGGCGGAATCCCGGGGGAAGTGGCAGCGTGAAAGAATATTTATTGAGCATGATCTATCCTGGAAAACGAGACCGGATGTTGGTGCCAGTGACGCTCACCGCTTGGCCTGATGAAAGCTCAAGTTGAAGTGGTGATGCCCGGTCATCCCTTGGCCTCTCGCTCCAGCAGAGCCCGCTTGCGTTCCACGCCCCACCGATAGCCGGACAGATCGCCGTTGTTGCGCACCACCCGATGGCAGGGGATGGCGACAGCCAATGCATTGGCCGCGCAGGCTCCGGCTACCGCACGCACTGCCTTGGGCGAGCCGATGCGCTGAGCGATTTCCGTATAGCTTACGGTCGATCCGGCAGGAATCTCACGCAAGGCTTGCCAGACGCGTTGCTGAAAGGCAGTCCCGCAGATATCCAGGGGCAAGTCGAGGCCCCGTTTCGGCATTTCCACGAAGCCGACGACCTTGGCGACCAGTTGCTCGAATTCGGCATCGCCGCCGATGAGGTCTGCTTTCGGAAAGCGGTCCTGAAGGTCGCGGGCCAGGATATCGGGATCGTCCCCGATGAGGATGGCGCAAACGCCGCGTTCGCTGGCAGCAACCAGGATGGCTCCCAGCGAACACTGGCCAATGGCAAAGCGAATGATGGCTTTGAGCCCACCAGTCCGGAAACTTGTAGGTGTCATACCCAGCAATCGATTCGATTCCTCGTAGAAGCGCCCATTGGAGTTGTAGCCGGCTTCGTAGATCGCGTCGGTGACGCTGCCACGTTGTATCAATTCGTCTCGAATCTTTTTGGCGCGATGTGCAGCAGCATAGGCTCTGGGCGTGACCCCCGTGACTGCCTTGAAGACCCGGTGCAGATGATAGGTGCTCATCTGGGCAGTTTGGGCCAAGGTTTCAAGGCTGGGAGGTACCTCGGCAGACTCGATCTGTCGGCAGAGGTCTGCTACCAATTTGGCATGTTGCACGCTGAGTGGAGGTTGGTCCGGTTTGCAGCGTTTGCAGGGACGGAAGCCCGCACGCTCGGCTTCTGTAGGCGTCAGGAAGAAACTGACATTCTCGGGGTGCGGCGTGCGGGCCCCACAAGAAGGACGGCAATAGACTCCGGTTGTTTTCACCGAATAGTAAAACAGCCCGTCCGCTTTAGGGTCTCGTGTGACGACCGATGCCCAGCGTGTATCGGACAACACTGCATGCGCGTGCGTTTCAGTCTGCTTTGACATGTTCGAGCCTTTCATCACGATTGTATGGTGGAACTCTAGACGTCGAAGAAGATTCTGACACTCCGGATCTTGCTTTTGAATTCACACAAAACGATTCGGGTTTGCCTGCCATTGGCTCCGAGAGATCTTGAAGAAATGTGAGTGTACTAGACTGGTATGTTGCTGTTCATAATGTTAGCTGCGTTCGGAGAGTTTCTCTGGCTGCGTCGAAATCAAATTGTTTGAGTTGCTCGCTGAGTGTTTCGCCGGTTGGCCACAGTGCCGTTTGCAACAAGGCCGCGTGTTCTTCAAATAGTGCTATGGCGGCAGTGTCTGCCTGTGCCAGCAGGGCATCAAGTTGTCTCAAGATGGTTTTCAGGCGATCAGTATCCACAGGTGGGGGATTGGTCACACTTTTGATTGGAGCAATAGGCAGCGCAGCCGCCAGCGAGGTCAAGCCGTCATTGATCTCCGCCATGCTGCTCAGGATTGCAACATCATCAGGCGGTATTTCTGTCTTGGTGCGCAAGATGGTTTCCAGTCGTCCGGCGATTGCAGCCAAGTGATCTGCGCCCAGCATGGCTGCAGTGCCTTTAAGCGCGTGGGCCAAGTTTCTGCCCGCGTGGAGATCTCCCGCTGCCAGGTGCACAGCCAGTTTTTCCATATCATTGCCGTGTGATTGGACAAAACGTGTAAGCAGGCTCAGGTATTTGTCGGCTTTGCCACGCAAAACGGTTAGGCCGTGTTCCACGTTCATGTTTGGCACATGTGCAAGGAGGGTGAGCAGTGCTGCATCGGCTGTTACTGCAGGTGTGGGTACTTCCGGTAGTGTTGTGGTGATGACTGGTTCATTTTGTGCATTCGTTTTTGCGGAATTATCTTTGTGTGCGGCCGATAGCCATAGCAATAGGTTCTGGTAGAGCACATTGGGCTCAATGGGTTTGGTGATGAAGTCATTCATGCCTGCCTCTTCGCAGGCGCGACGATCCTCGTCAAAGGCGTTTGCTGTCATGGCCAGAATAGGCGTGCTTGTCCAGCCCGGCAGTGCGCGGATCGCACGGGTGGCATCCAGACCATCCATGTTTGGCATCTGCATGTCCATCAGGATCAGGTCATAGGCGTGGGTTTTGGCTTGCTCGATTGCTTCGCAGCCATCGGCGGCTGTATCGACAGACAGACCTACACTATGTAGCAATTCCAGCGCCACTTCACGGTTGATGGGATTGTCTTCTGCCAGCAGGAGTCTTGCGCCTCTGTGATGTTGGCACAGCTGTGTTCCGGCATCGGATTCTTGCAGAGCTGATGCGGTGGGGATGTTGGAGTGGCCGCGCTGCAGCGTTGCCGTGAACCAGAAGATGCTGGACTGCCCATATACACTTTCTACGCCTGCGTTACCTCCCATCAGTTCCGCCAAGCTGCGGGTGATGGCCAGCCCGAGTCCGGTACCCCCGAATTTACGGGTGGTCGAGCTGTCGGCTTGTTCGAAGGGCCTGAACAACTGGGCGGCCACTTCGGGGGCAAGGCCGATGCCTGTATCTGAGACTTCAAAACGCACCAGCAGGCCATGATGGTCTTCCTTGAGCAGTTTGGCGCGCAAGACGATGCTACCTTTCTCGGTGAATTTGACGGCGTTGCTGGCGTAGTTGAGTAGTGCCTGACGTAGCCGGGTCGGATCTCCACGCAGCCAGAGTGGCACGGCATCAGAGACAACGGTCAGCTTTAAGCCCTTGTCATGCGCAGCCTCGCCAACGATGGAGGCCACGTTGTCTAGAATGGCCGAGAGATGGAAGTCAATGCACTCCAATTGCAAACGCCCTGCATCGATTTTGGAAATGTCGAGAATGTCGTTGATGGTGGCCAGCAAGTGCCGACTGGCCGAATCAATCTTGTCGAGTCGCTCTGCCTGTTTTGGAGGGACCTTGGCGCGTCGTAGTAGGTGGGTCAGGCCGATGATGGCATTCAGCGGGGTACGGATTTCGTGGCTCATATTAGCCAGAAAAGCGCTCTTGGCCCGGTTCGCTGCGTCCGCCTGCTGGCGTGCGGCGACTAACTCAGCGGTGCGTTGTTCGATCAGTTGTTCCAGATGGTTGCGATAAATATCCAGCTCTTCGCCTAGGCGTTTTTTCTCGCTAATGTCTTCTTTTACCGCAACATAGTGGCTGATCGTGCCGTCGATCTGGCGAAGCGGGGTGATAATGGCAAACTCAGTGAATTCGCCGCCGTCTTTTTTGCGGTTGGATAGCTGACCTTTCCACGGCAGGCCATGGCTCAAATTATTCCATAGGGCTATGAAAGTTTCGGGCGGGGTCTTACCGGATTGCAGGATACGTGGATTTTGGCCCATTACCTCTTCGCGGCTGTAACCGGTCGCTTGAACAAAGGCATCGTTAACGTATTCAATTTGCGCATCGGTATTGGTGATGACAATGCTTTCCGGACTTTGTTCCACTGCAAGTGAGAGCTTACTGAGCAGTGCATCGGCTGCGCGGCGTTCGGTGATGTCAAAAAAGCTGATCAGGCTGGCCGAAATCTGTCCCTCTTCATCAACGACAGGGGCTCCGAAGGCTTCAAGTTGCCTTTGAGTTCCGTCAGGGCGCTCGATTACCAAGTCGTCTATGCGTGATGTTTCGCCACGCATCCCACGCACGATCGGCAGATCTTTAACCGGGTAGGGGGTCATACTGCCAGCTTTGTAGACCTTGTAGAGATTTCCAAGCCTGTCTTCCGACACATCCGGCAAAACGTCTTGCCCCAAAAGGGTGAGTGCGGCTTGGTTTGCCACAAGGATTTTGCCACTGGGTGCTTGCACCATGACGACGCCCATGGGAAGATTTTTAAGTAGTGATGAAAACAAGTCGTTTTGGTATCGAAGCGCTTCCTTGGTAGCCCGGATTTTTTCTTCAATCCGTTTTTTGTGGCGCCGGTTGATCAGCAGGGCCAAAATCATCAAGGACTGCACGATGATGAAAAAGCCAAAAATAATCACATAGCCTTTGTACAAAATCCAAAATGTCGGTTCTCGATTGATGAATGTGCTGTCTTTAGGCAGGCGGGCTGGATCGCCGCCCCAGTGTTGAATCTGGTGCCAATCGAATATTGGCTCTACGGGTACGTTAACGCTGGTGATCGCAGGGGACCGTTGCAGTGGGTCATTCAGCAGACTGAGGGCCAGATCTCCGGCCCTTTCTCCCAAGCCCTTGACGTTGACCACCGAGCCGCCAATGCCGCCATCCATGAGGTTGAAATCGTAGAGGCCGAAAACCGGGGCATTCGCTACTTTGGTCATCATGGCCTCAACCTCGTAGGCCACGGTGGTGTGACCAAGACTATCGCGGTTGAACTGCGTGAAAATGACGATGCTGTCCGGCGGCAGCTTGGAAACCCGGTTCAGCATATTTTCGAGGGATTGGTCGAATGTGTATTCGAATATCAGCTTGCCCTGCCATGGTGCCACAGTGTTGGCGGCATCTTCTGCCATCTTGCGATCAGCCTCGCTGCTACCCGATACGAATACGACTCGCTGGGTGTTGGGGAACAACTCCAGCGAATGCTCCAGTGTCCCCTTGATGTCAAAATGGGTCAGCAGACTGACGAAACGGCGCCCCTCTGCTGCGGTGCTGCTTGGCGTCGGTGCTTGTACTGTGATGACCGGGGCGCCAGGGGCAAGCTGGCGTCCTTCGTTCAAAAGGAAAGCGAGTGCCGGTTGTTGCACCGTGATGATCAGATCAATACGACGTTTCGCATATTTGTGTTGCAGTAAATTCAACATGCGCGAGCGGTATTGGGGATCTGCCGCGTTGCGTTCCAGATCAAGATATTCAAACAATAGGTTATTGCTGCTGATGCCTCCGGCATTCACACGTGAGATCAGCCCGTCGTCGAACAGAGCAATGCCCTTGCTGCCATGCCCATACGAGTAAAGCAGCAGAATGTTTTTTTGTGCATCGGACACCGTTAATGGTGATGCTTGGCCTTGAGCAGAATGAAAGCAGACGGAGAAAAACAAAATCAGTAGAGACAGCGTGCGTGCAACGATATTTGCAGCCAAGCTGACTTTATGGCTTTGTTTTGGCGGCCAGCGAGTGCTTGAGTGATCAGGCTTCATTATTGACTGCCACAGTCAGTTTTGCTGTATCAAGATGGCGCTCGGCGGTCGCTACAAAGTCATCAAAGCCAACGAGAAAAGCATCAATGATGTCGGGATCAAAATGTGCCCCACGACCCGCAGCCATGATGGCGCGAGCTTCCAGGTAAGGCACTGCAGGTTTGTAGACGCGCACTGAAATCAGGGCATCGAATACATCAGCTACTGCCATCAGGCGCGCGGAGAGCGGAATGGCATCACCTGCCAAACCATCGGGGTAGCCGCTTCCATCCCATTTTTCATGGTGCCAGTGGGCGATTTCCTTGGCTGTGGCGAGGAACGCCAACGGCATTTCAATATCCCGTTCGGCCTGGGCTATGGCGTCGCTGCCGAGTCTGGCATGCGTGCGCATGATGCTCATTTCCTCAGCGGTGAGTTTGCCGGGTTTGAGTAGGATGTGATCGGGGATGCCAACCTTGCCGATGTCGTGCAGCGGTGCCGAGCGGACAAGCAGATCGATATAGCTTTCCGTCAGGGTGGCGGCGAAGCGTGGATGCGAACGCGCGGAGTTGGCCAGTTGCTGCACATAGCTCTGGGTGCGCAAGATGTGGTTGCCGGTTTCAGGATCGCGGGTTTCGGCCAGATGAGCCAGGGCCCGGATGCTGGCTTGCTGGGTGAGATTATTTTCAGCCATGCGTCGGGCGACTTCGGCTTCGAGCGTGGCATTCTGGTCTTGCAGCCAATCACGCGCCTGCTTGGCTTCCAGCTGAGTGCGGACGCGCGCCAGTACCAGAGAGGGCTTTATTGGCTTGGTAATGTAGTCAACGGCCCCGAGCTGCAGACCGCGCTCTTCGTCATCGGCGTCGCTCAAGGCTGTGAGAAAGATCACTGGAATCTGCTGTGTGTCGGCGCTTGCTCGCAAGCGTGTGAGCACAGCGTAGCCATCCATACTGGGCATCATCACGTCAAGCAGGATCAGATCGGGCATAGGCTGGCGGGCGGCCACGCGTAGCGCAGCCTCGCCAGAAGTGGCGGCCAGCACCCGGTAGTGTGGACGCAGCAAGCTACTCAGCGCGTAGAGGTTTTCGGCAGAGTCATCGACGATCAGCAAAGTGGCGTTAAGCGGGGGCATGATGGAACTACGGAGCCGAATATCAATGTCAGAGTTGATCATAATTGACGGCAGAGGCAAGACATATCTTGAGCTATCCGCCCGATAAGGAAACTGCGTTAAGAGTTCAATAACCCCTTGCCTAGACGGGCTTCTTTCAGTAACGGCCATTGGTGGAACTCAGGGCCCCGAATGCCTCCTGATGCGGAAATCTAGACAGGGATTGACTCGAAGGGCATGAAGCGACGTTTGCAAGGTACTGCCTGCCTGAAAAGTTTTGCTCAAGCAGACAGTTGGGCACTACCCTGAGAAGACCGTCAAGATACTTTGCAGCCACTCCCAATGTGGTGCTGAACCGTCCCTTGGTCGTGGCTTACCTCAAAATGCCTTGTGGTCTGTTGATCCATGCCCGTTAGGGCAAATTACCGCGTGGATTCAATCTTTGCGGGCACTTGCAAACTCAAAATCTTGTGACGCATCGTCACATGTGAATTGGCGCGGATGCTGAGTTTTCAGCATCCGCGCCAAGAAGAGAAGGGGGAGTCTAGGGTAGAAAACTATTAGGCAGGTATTGCTGTTGCCAGGTAGTTAGTGGATGGCGTATCCAGCCGCCCCTTGAGGTTTTGCAGATAGCTGTCGGTAAACGATTTGGCTTGGTCAATGGCCATATCGATGCCAGTATTCATAGTCTTCTCCATGAGCTTGCGTGCCAAGCCCTCACGCATTGCCATACGCATTTCTGGCCCACCGATGCAGCCCAGCGCTGCAGATGCCATGTCGATGCCTGCTTCTGCAAACGCTTTTCCGATGTTGCCGCCTTCAATGATGGTTGACAGTATCTTGCATGCCTTCGATTCCGCTTCCGCGACCAGGGACAGCGCGTCAGCGATCTCACCAAACCCCGGAATGAAGCCTAGCGCACCGACTATTTGGGAGCCTATGTCAAACACTTTGCCAGCGATGTTTAGGATCTTGTCCATCGCATGCATCAAGAAGCCCCCACTCTTTTTGACTGCCTTGATATCCGGTTGGTCATCAATACCCATGCCCATATCGGCGACTGCACTTTGGCTTTCTGCGCTCTTGGTTTTATGTGTGACGCGGCTTTCAGGCGATTTATTGGCCGGCGACATGTTATTAAAGAACTGCTGGAAGTCTTTCTTGCCAATGACGCCGGAATCTACCGTGGGACCGCCAAAATCAAAGAAGCCTTTCTTCGTTTTGTAACCTGATCGGGCGTTATTAATCAAGCCAAACAGCAGTGGGTCTTGCAGCAACTGTTTCGCCGTGTCCCGAACCTCATTGGATAAGCTTTTGTTGGTTGCTATGCTGGCGAGCTTGTCGCGCGTCAGATCACCGTCGCCAAAGAAGGCGTCAAGATTCTTGTTGATGGTTGACGCGGTCTTTATTTCATCCTTATTCAGGTGAATTGAAGAAGAGGCCGTATGCAAGAAATCCGACTTGCTCATCGTGGGGTTATCGTCGCTGGTCTGATTCAACTGGCTCCATGCTTGGCGATGCTGCAGGAAGTATTGGGCTGCGGCTATCACCTGAGGAGGGCATTTGCCGACGTTTTCTGTTCCATCGACAATGCGTTTGAAGGTATCCTCATTGAGTTTCTTCGGCAAATAGTCGGAGTAACGATAGAGTTCGCGTAGCGCATCGTTTTCCGTCATAACGGAGGCAGATTGGTTTTGGCTCGCATCGGAAGGAATGTAATTCTCCATGTAGTTTTGTGCCTGTTTCTCGTTAAACTCCTTGACCTGCGAGTGATTGTTCGAGAATTTTCCGAGATCCTTATCCGTGATCTTACCACCGCACTTGCCATCGTCCTGAGAGCCGATGGCATAAAACAGAGCTGGATCGTTGGCAAGCTTTTGCAATGCAGCACGCAGATCGGGCGGATTGCTGGTATCGTTGGCCTGATCACGGATGGAATCCCAACTGATAGGGCATTTATCTTTGTGGCGATCCAGGATGGCGACAATCTCAAGCTGGGCGTTGTTGAGTGAGCCACCGTTCCAAGTGAGAATCTGGGAATGGCTATTGGAGAATTTCATCAGGTCTTTCGACGAGATCCGACCGCCGCACTTGCCATCGCCTTGCGAACCGATGGCCGAAAAAAGGGTCCAGTCTTGTGACAGCCCTTGCAGGGCCTCACGCAAATCAGCGGGGGTGTCGGGGTTATTGATCCGATCTTGCAGATCGTTCCAGCTGATGTCTCCTGTCTGGCTCTTGTACAGATTTAATACCGAGACGATCTTCAATTCTTTCTGCGTCAGGGTGCCGCTATTCCAAGTCAGGTCAGCAGACGGTGCAGACGATTCAGGCGTATCGGCGGTAGCCGTAGCCTGGGTGCCAGCGTCCGTACTGCTGTCAGCGGAAGAATCGTCTGTGGTATAGCTGCCAGAAGTGTTGCTGTTGGTCGAATCCTGTTGCTGTAACGAATCCTGTACCAAACGGTTGATCGCCTGGGTGAGCGGGGAATTGGCGTCATCGACTACCGTTTTGGCGGTAGCGCTATTATCTGTGCCACTCGATTCACTGTCACCACCCATGACCGGTTGGTAAGATAAGCCCGTTGTGCTTGTAATCGTTGTGTTCATCATTATCTCCAGGTAAGGTTGAACATGATCTCTGTCTTATTTCAGAGATGACACTTTGCGTCATTCAACGATAGGATATGTCGGATATTTAGTGCGTCGGCATTTCGGAAGCTCTGATTAGGTTGACGAAATTATGCAGATATCAACGGTTGCTTACCGTCATTCTGTGGAGGTGGTGAGTGCGCCAAACCGAGCTGGAAATTGTATTGGCCTTTTTGGGGCAAGGCCGGGTTTGTACTGGATTTTGGCGGCGTCATATCTTCCCTTTTTTGGGGTAAGGAGAAGAACAGGTTCCATCGGCAATACTCATTCTATACGCTTGGGTTAGTTGCTTGTTGTACAATCAGTTTGGCAGCCAAAAAACCTCGGCTGAGAACGCTGTATTCATGTTGCTTGGATGGGTCGCTGACGATATTGCGTTGCCGAGCACAGAAATTTTCTGCGTTGCTCAGGAAATCGTTGATGGCCGTCAAACGTTCTCCGCTTGAATCCTTGTCACGGGTTTCCAGCAAATTGTCCATGTCGTGCAAAACTGCTTCTGGAATGTTGTTGAGCATGAGTTTCTCCTTGCTAAATACATTGCTGCGAAAATGGAATGGATATTTCAGGGGACTTTTTAGGTGCCACTCTTCATCACCTATTTTTGGTGCCTTGGCCAAGGAGCCGTTACACCAGGGAAGGGAATTGGAAGCTTTTTACGGATCAAGCACAGCGTCAGGAAAGTGCCTGATCCCGTCAGTGGTTTCCACGTAATGCATGTTCTCTGTTTGTACAACTACATCGGTATTGGGTGGAAAACCATTGCCGCTTGATTGAATGGAGACCTCAAGTCGCGTCTGGTTCACCCCCAGATCGTCACGCAGTCTGTTCAGAATTTCTCGATCTCGCTCTGCCCGAGGTGTCACCCCTGTGACCTGGAATACCCCGGCACCCATATATCTATAGGCCAAATAGCTGTCGCCAACTGAGCTTTTCAGATTTTCCAGTACATCGCTTACCACCGTGACCTTCGGTTGAATCTTGCCTGGTGCTATGCTGTTAAGAGCGTTGAGCACATTTTGCAGATCAGCCGATGAATTCACCAAGCCTTTGAGTATCACGTCATTGCCATTGGTGACAATGTCAAGTTCTGGTTGCTTCAGATTTGAGAGGGCGGCGCGCAGGTGTGGCATCGCATTTTCGGATTGCACAGCGACGACTGGTTTTGCTGCGCCAAACTGATTTGCCGAGGTGACGGTTATGCCAAACAGTACAGCACCAACTGGTGCCAGCCACCATTTCACTCTGAAACCATGTGATACTTGCTTTTCGGAGGTAAGAATTGGAGGTGGTGCAGGTGGACGTAACATTTTTTCCAATAGGTCCAAGTCACTCGGCCACGTTGCATCGATGTTGCCAAATGCAATCGCAATACTACCAAACCTGTGCGGCTCGAAATCTCCGAAGAAAAGCAATGAGGCGTCATCGGTTGACGCTGTGAGGCGTATTTGCGTGATTTGTCCGTCATCCGAGACGTCGATCCATAGGGGAGAGGCGTCCCAATCGCTGATTCGGATCTTTGCATCGTCACCTTTGCCGATATGCTGAATGCCAGATTGCAACGCTAATCGAGCACCCGCATGAAGACCCGTGAGAACCCGGATTTCTTTACTCATGGTATTTCACCAATCAGTACCAGAATGAACAATAATCTGCGTTTCTAGATAATCATGAAAACGCTTGTTATGCAATTGAATAAAAGTTATGGCAATTGATTTCGTCGGATCATGGTTGCACCGTGCTGCAACGTGGAGATGGTAGAGCATGCTGTGGCACGATGGATAGATTTGCGAGGCCTGTCCAGATTGAGTAATATCAATGGAATTTTCAAATGATAATTGCGTAAAGATTGTGCAGGGATGCCTTGCGGTGCTATTGATACAAGCAAATCACGTATTTCTGACAATGTATTTGGTATATTTCTTGTGGTTTTGTCCTCTTTTAGGTATTGACGCACAATAGAGAGGATCGCATGTGTCAGCGACACATCTACGCCATGCTGCGCCTTGGTGTCGCGTAGCGAGATCAGGGATTTGGCTACCGCAGTCAGGTTTACCCTGGCGTGTTGTGGCCCATCTGTTTGCGTGGAACTGCCATCCAGAAAGGCCTGAACGATGGTGTCAATGTCTTTTCTTGCTGCTTCATCCAGTGGTGCGCCAATCTGGTTGAGTGGCCTTTTTGGGTTCAATTCTTTCCCGGCCTGCTGTTGGGCCGTGCCTTGATCCATCTCGAACCTGAACGTGACCATCAATCGAGGCCGCTCCCGCTCTTTGGCGTTGGCCTCAAGCATGATCAACAACTCGTCCAGGTTGTTATGCTGTTCTGTTGACTCTGCGTCTTGAGCACGTCGGCGCCTGCGCAACCGAGACGTCATATAGGGGCCAAAGCGGGAGAGGTGTTTATGTTTTTCACGTCCTTCACCTGAACTATTGCCAGGGGCGAAATTGTCACTTTCCTGGCTGTTTGCCTGAGCGAATGCTGCTGGGTTCAATAGATTTTTATGGTTGATCTTCATACAAAGATGGCCTCCATAATGGAGCATGCAAATTGTAGGATCGCGGATGCGCCCCACGGCGCAGCAATCATGAGTACGACGACTGCGATTACCAGCTTCAATCCTTGTGAGACGCTTGAGTCCTGCAAGGAAAGAATCGCTTGAAAGAAGGCGATCAGCAGCCCCGCGAGTGCAGTGACGCCCACGACCGGAAGGGATACCATCAAGGCAAGCACAAGCGCAGTCGTTGTGAAACGGATGACAGATTCGTATTCCATGGCTATTTGTAAGTCAGGATGAGACCGTGAATCAGCGTTGACCAACCATCAAGAACGACGAACAGCAAGAGCTTGAAGGGGATTGCAACGTTTGTTGGTGTGACTTGTGTCAGGCCCATAGCCATCAGTATGTTAGCAATAACCAGATCGATGACCACGAAGATCAGATAGAGGAGAAAGCCGATCTTGAATGCTTCTGTGAGCTGACTAAGTGCGAACGCAGGGGCCAACACGATCAGGTCATCTGGTTTTACTTCGGCAGCAGCCTCTTTGGACCACATCTGCTGAGCTGCTTTGATGAAAAAGGCCTTTTGTCGTTCATGAGTGTGTTTTTGCAGAAACTGGCGAAATGGGTCGCGTGCCGCATCAAGTACCGACATGATCTGTGTGGAAGAATCACTCCCTTGGGCATGCTTGACCGCCTCCATTCCAATGGGGGCCATGATAAAGCATGATACGATCAAGGCAATGCCATTTAGCACCATGCTTGGTGGTACTTGCTGAACGCCGATGGCATTCCTCAATAAACCCAGAACAACTACGATCTTTGTGTAGGATGTTACGACCATCGCTGCAAAAGGCAGAAGTGAAATGGCAATGACCGCAACAAGAAGAGATAGGTAGTCAGGCGTGGGATTCATTGCTGTAGTCGCTGAAAGCGTTAGAGGTGTTCGGGGTCGATTGATCAGGCTGGATTTTTGTGCCCAAGCCTGGACCGATCATCTTTATGATTTGCAGGCCCAGATTCTCACCGACAGCGACTAGCTGCCCAAAGCCCAAAACCTGTCCGTATGAGACCAGCCGGATTTGAGTGTCGGAAATGGGGACGGGAAGTTCCAGTACATGGCCGGATTGTATGTTGCACAATTTTCCCAAAGGCATTGCCAGTGAATCGAGTTCCAACTGCACTGGCAGCTCCAGGTCCTGCATGCCTTCAATGAAAATCTGAGGGAGTGAGTTTTGCCCAGGCTGGTAGTGGGGAGAATCAGCAGTCATAGTGACAACTTTCTTGATGGTAATTGAACTATTGTGCAGGTGGCCATGGGTTTGTATTTGTCGACCATGTGGAGCGCCCCAGAATATGCCAACATCTGTCAATTCATCTGGGGTGTTTCCATGGCCGTTGATACAGTTGAGCAATACGTCACCTGGTTGAAGGGACTGTAGAAATTGTGCTTGATATTGGCGGCTACCTAGTACCACGCGGGCAGGCATCTTAAGTAGGCTCAGCTCGTGCGTCATGCTTGGTGATGATGTAGCCATCCTGTGCTCGAATGAGCGAAAATCGCTGTCAGCATAAATAGTCAATTCATGTGATGTGTTGTCAGTGATGTTATGTAGTGTGACAACAACCCCATGATTGGCAGTACCGATTGGTTTCTTTTTGTCCGTCGAAACAGTGGAAAACGCGAGGAATTCGACGGGTTCCCCCAATAGGCGTGCCAGAGTTGCCAAGGATGCGTCCATTACCAAATTTGCCAGCGCATGGCGTAGCGTTCCATCGGTTGTGCTGACTGCGATGGCCAATGCAGGAGCGCTTTGTGCGCTCAAGCTCACCCTAGCTCTTTCCGTACCGACTTGGATGGCTACTATATGTGTGTGGGGGGATTTGTGCGGGAAGGAGATGGGAGCGATATTAATGCCTACCGAGTGGGCCAACGAGCTGGCCTGGGTAGTAAACAGAATACGTGTCAGGCGCGCAGCCGCAGCCGGTATGCAGGGTAGCTTCCCGGAAAGTTCGCTGATCGCTACGGCTTCGTTGTGCATTACTGACGCTCCAGAGCCTGTGGAAATGTTGCGGGTAAGTGTTGGGTAATGGGTGAGCATTGGGGTGGCCCGGAATGCTTACTCAGTCCATGGCAGAAGCGTATCTCGGGAGGAGATGTCTACAGTGTGGCGATGCGAAAATCTGGGTTAAGGGACGAAATGCTTTATGCAGCCCCGAATTGTTGTGATGAACGTTTGAATTTGCACCGTCCGCTATAACTGGGAGTGGCAATGCACAGATCAGTGGTCTGGATGATACGGAAGTATCGTCCAGACTGTAAATAGAGTCGCTTTGAGTGGCTTGGAAGATTCAAGCGGTGAAGTAGATGCCAAAGGTGGGTCAGTGGAGTTTTACCTTCTTGTTTTTGATGTCGACGGTATAAACATTTAGTGTGCGTGCGTCAATGCGAAGATGTACCTTGCGCCACTGGCGTCTCCTATCTGTGACGTGTTGATGACATTTTTTCTCCTCGTCATTGAGTATCTTGATGCCATTGCTTTCAATGAACAAATGCAGCAATCCTCCGATATCTTTAGGCGAAAGAGTAATCGTCATATACCTTTGGCGGCGGCTTAACGTTGTGTAGTCTGGTACCTGCCAATTAAGGCCTGCAAGCTTGAGTACGTTGCCAATCAAACTTGTGGCTTGACGTAGAGCCAAACCGAATAGACTTTTTATTATCAGGCAAAACTGAATCGCGGCATCAGAGAAGAGGCGGGGATGTCCGCGATTGCCATTTCGCTCACCTGTCCAACTCATATCCTTATCAATCCAGAGCATGATTGAGGCGCGTAGCATCAGTGGTCCGCATTTCGGAAGTGAATCGCTTGACCTGAGATTAAGGTCTTCTTGTTTGCTCATCTCGTTTTTCTCTTTGTCTAGTTGTTATAATCAATTTGAATGTTTTGATGAGCATGTGGTGTTGGCACCCGGTGCGGAATTGTGGCATTATTCATTTTATATGTATCTATTAAATGGAGCGAAGTGAATGACTTCTGATTGGTAAATACAGAAAAGGTTTTTTTCATCGATTAGCCAGAGGGTGATTCATAGTTGCCACACCTGGATATCGATGTCGTATTTTTCACGTAAGCAGACGGATAGTTTCTGATTAAGTTCCGCTTGTCGGTCACGTAAGAGCTGAACCGAGGTGGGAGTGCGACTCTCGAAGAGAAGCTGCAACTGGTGAGAAAACAAGCGCAGCAGCAGAGAGGTTTCCGGTAGGACCATCGGGTCGATGGCCAAGCGTATCTCCCATGAACCTCCGGCCACGATGGATGGTGCTTGGCAAAAATCAGCGATTTGGCGCGCCAGATGGTCGATTGCCGTATCGGTACGATGCAGGTGCATGAGTGCACTTGTAATACGGTGCTGTATTGCGCTGGAATCACTCCCCGCTTCGCTGAAGTTGGTTTGTTGTACCATCCTTGATGGCATGTCCATAATTCGAAAATCTTCCTGACCTGGCTGAACAGAGTCATTATTCTGCTGTGCATGTGGTGACGCATCATTTTGTTGAGGAAGGGTAGAGCACAATGGTTTGAGTGTGTCTTCAAAGGCACAAGGTCGCATTTGCCGGAATCGGACTCGAACTGATTCCGGTGGCGGTTGTCGCATATTGGCGACTGCCAGGATTCGGATTCTTGAGGCCTGGATGGGAAGCTTGCTCATAGCGAGAGTCTTCCAACGGGTTTGAGGTCTGCATGCGAAGACAATTCTTGGAAAGAATATACTTGCAGCATTGGCAGATGGTTCTCAATCATGCGACGGAAGTATCGGCGAATGTCCATCGACGAGATCACTGCGATGGCACCCGATACGCATCCTTGCGGGTGACCCTTTACAAGTGCGGATAGCTGGTCGATTAGTGCTTGTGCCTGATCCGGCGGTAGTGTGAGGAAGTTGCCTGCAGGGGTTTGCTTGATTGACTGCCGGATGGTTTGTTCGACTGGTAAATCAAGTGTGACGACCTTGAGTTGGCCTGTTCCACCTGTGGCGCGGTGAGCCAGGAAACGCCCCAGGTCGCTCCGTACATATTCTGTGAGCAATAGCAGATCTTTTTCTTTTGGCCCCCAGGCAATCACACTTTCAAGAATGGTCTTGATGTTGCGGATGGGAACTTGCTCTTCAAGCAAGCGACGCAATACCTCTGCAATGCGTTGTACCGGCAGCGCTTTCTGTGCTTCCGCAATAAGACTGGGATATTCTGAATTAATCCGATCCATGATCCATTGCGCTTCTTGAACCCCCATGAATAAATGCATGTGTTTGCGCAGTTGTACCACGATATGATGGGCGATCAGCTCTTCCGATGTGTAGTTTCCCGCTTCAATCTGGGCCACGCTATTTGATTGCTCAACCCAGTAACCCATTTCGTGACCGCAGCTATATGCAATATGCTCGGCGTGCTGGAGATGGGTTTCTGAAGGGTTTTTCAGCATCACCTTGTTTGGCGGCAGCAAGCCTGAAGTGGTAGGTACATCAAGCAACAAAATGTCATATTCATTGTCAGCTAAGGTTGGAGATTTCCACATTGCTACGCCCGGGAAAGGTAGGCCGATTTCTTCTGTGAAAACCTGTCGTTCGGCAGCAATGGCCTTGTTTAGTTTGTCAGCATTGATTCGGCTGACCAAATCTGGCGCCATTCTGACGGCGAGGGGGGAGGCGAAAGCAGGGGCGTTTTCATTGATTCCAGGTATGTCACCTTTCGCACCTTCACGTTGCAAGGCAGGGATTTCCTGTGCGGCAGCCTCAGCCTTGCCACGACGTGTCCTGCGAACCTGAAATGCAGCGAAACCGATGATTGAGGCTAGCAAGACAAACAAGGTAGATGGGAAACCAGGCACCAGTGCGAAGCCTATCAACAGAGCACTTGCCGCGAATAGGGCGCGAGAGTTGCCAACGAGTTGTTTGCCGATTTCGAAACCTAGCGAAGCAGGTTTTTTCTGATGCTCATCAGATACCCGGGTGATGATGATGCCGGCTGCCACTGAGATCAGTAGAGACGGTATCTGTGACACCATGGCGTCACCTACTGACAGCACAGAGAAACGATTGGCGGCTTCACCTGCCGTCATACCGTGATAGCTGATGCCGACAACGATACCGGCCAGAATATTGACTACGGTGATGACCAGTCCTGCGATTGCATCTCCCTTCACAAACTTCATGGCACCATCCATGCCACCGTGAAGCTGGCTTTCCATGGCCAACAGCGAGCGTTTATGGCGGGCTTCTTCCGCCGTGAGCGTGCCCGCCCTGACATCCGCATCAATACTCATCTGTTTGCCGGGTAAGGCATCCAGGGTAAAGCGCGCTGACACTTCGGCAACCCGCTCTGAGCCCTTAGCAATTACAATGAATTGTACTGTGGCGATGATCAGGAATACGACGAGACCCACCACAAGATTGCCACCTACGACGAGTTGGCCGAAGCTGTCGATAATGTGGCCCGCTTCGGCGTGAAGCAGAATGGATTTTGTTGAAGCAATATTCAGTGACAGACGAAACAGCGTGGTAAACAGTAGCAGCGATGGAAATGAGGATAGGTGCAATGCATTCGGTATGTACATTGTTACCGTAAGTAACACGACGCTGATGGCGATGTTGATTGCCAGCAGGGTATCGATAGCAAAGGTTGGTAGCGGCAGAATCATCAAAGAGATCACTGCTACCACCAACAGGGCAATACCTACCTCACCCGCGTAATCCAGTTGTTTTCCGATGACTATCATGATGAATATTCCCTGAGCTATATGGTCGTTGGAGGTACTGAAGAAGCGGTGCTGCCTGAGGAGATATTTTCCATTTCAGTCTTTTGGGCACTGAGTTGCTCGACCCAACGCAGGATGACCGCGACGATTTCAAATAGGGATTCAGGCACCGCTTCGTCAATGGGAACCTTATAGAGTGCGCGCGCAAGTGGCGGATTGGAAACGATAGGAATATCCAGCTCTTGTGCCCAAGTGCGTATACGGAAGGCATCGTGGTCACTACCTT
Organism: Uliginosibacterium gangwonense DSM 18521; assembly: GCF_000373965.1. GTDB lineage: Bacteria > Pseudomonadota > Gammaproteobacteria > Burkholderiales > Rhodocyclaceae > Uliginosibacterium > Uliginosibacterium gangwonense. Next base: position 100,612 of record NZ_KB892839.1, read on the forward strand.
TGGCTACCACTTGAGGTAGGCCTAGTTCATCGGCTGCATATCGAATCGCAACGGCATAGTGTGTGGGGTTGACCACCACGACGTTTGCTCCAGTAACGCGTTTGCGTTCGTCTGAGGAAACCATTTCACGTCCGATCTGACGGCGTTGATCTTTGATAATTGGGTCGCCTTCTGAGTCCTTTGTCTCATGCTTGACATCGTCTTTACTCATGCGATGGTCACGGATGAATAGCCAGTGTTGAATGCCATAGTCGGCTGAACCAATGACAAGGTAGAGCAGGCATGCGACGGCAATAAATTTGATTAAAACGTCCCAGCCGATTTTGATGATATCCGGCAAAGTGGTGTACGCCGAGCTGGCCAGCAGGGGGAGGAGCGAACGGATCGTGAGCCAAGCGACAGAGGCGACGATGCAGCCATTGATCGACATCTTGAGCAGGTCGATTAACGAGCGTAGAGAAAATATGCGCTTAATTCCATTTGCTGGATTAATTGCATCGAACTTTGGTTCCAAGGGTTTAAATGAAATGACAATTCCAATTTGGGACAAGATCGCCGTGATAGCCATCAAGACTGAAACTAAAACGAAAGGGCCGATGATCATCAATCCTTCCAGCATGATTTTCCACATTGCACGGTAGAGGTCGAAATCCTCTCGTTGTGCTGCCTGGATATCTAAGCCTATTGCCAGAATTGCATGCATCCGATCTGCAAAGAACTTGCTGCCAATCCACATGGTGATTGTGACACCGAGAAATATTGCAGCCACCGCCAGATCCTGGCTTTTGGCTACTTCTCCTTCACGACGGGCATCTTCGAGCCGTTTGTCGGTTGGTTTTTCTGTCTTTTCGTCGGACATCGTATCTCCAATGATCATGTGCTGATATGGCATATGAGAGTGTGTATGTGGTTATGCAGTTTGGTGCATCAAAGATGCGAAGCTAGAAGTGATTGTCCGAAATTGACACACCTATGTTGACTATTCGCTTCTTGAGGGCGTCATGCATATCGGTCTGTTGCATAATTGCCCGCTGATGGATCAATGGCGCCTGTGAAATCAATACTCTTCAGCGCGTCTTTTCTAGAAGTTCGAAATTTCGGTTGGATATTTTCGGTAATGTTGGGTTCGCTTCCTTGGCGGTTGTTTCGCGTACTGGGAAGAGTTTGCTGAAGGGGCAGGGTAGAGTCTGTCCATGCAGTGCTTGCGGTCAGGCATAGCCGCAAAATTTCCTCAACTGGAGAATGACGATGGATAACCAGTACGCAGGCCCGTGGCAATTCGACAAACGTTTGGTTCCCGGTTTGATTGAGCTTGTAACACAAGGGTTGATGTTCGAAATGGTGGACGAGGCAGAGGCTGTCCTTGCCGCGTTGCATGTACTGCGTCCAGACATGCATTCGTTTGATATCTTCAATTCCTGGGTTCTGATCAAGCGGGGGCGCTATACCGAAGCCGCGCGCGTGCTACGCGGTTTCGATGCTTCGCCGGAGATGGGGCCAATGGCTACGGCATTGCTGGCAGTATGCAATTTCGCCAATGGTGATTCTGAATGGCGAATCAATGCTAATGAAATTTTGCAGCGCAATGAAAATCCTGATGCTGTTGAACTCGTTAGTACCTTGCTGGCCAGAGTCGAAGGCCAGGGGGTTGAACTGCCGGTGAGTGAGCAGGCTGCAGAAAAGCTTGATTGGATGGGATATTCAGGATATCTCAGAGCCTGATTTGTCAAATGACGTCTGATGAGTGATTTGGTATGGCATGCACGACTTTGTCGTGATATGGGTCAGCGATGGCAGCAAACTTGCCTTTGCTTGTGGGGTGTAATAATTGAATAAGTTCCCAGGAGATGCAAAATGGTTTCGATCTCATCCTTAGCCATGAATTCGCCGCTTTCTAGCATCACAGGCACTGAGCCAATGGCAGAAATGACAAATACATTTATGGCGGGAAAATTTGATGCCTTGATGCAGAATCTTCGCAATATGCCTGCGCATAATCCTGCCGCCGACAGTGCTTCAATTGTGACGAACTTGGTGCAGACGGGGAACACTTCTGTGCAATCGGTGATGGATCAGGTCCAACGGTTCAATGATGGGGCCTCAATGATGTCGAGTCAGGAGTTCAGTGCAGCAGGTATCGCACTGACTATGGACACTGCGATGGTGATGTTCCAGCTCAATGCTGGCATGGGGATGGTGCATTCGAGCAAAAGTGCGGTGCAGATCTTGTTCAAGAATCAATAGTGGTGTGTTGCCTTGTTGTGGGAAGGAATTGGCGATGAAACGAGTTACCAATCTGTGGCGAGTGCTTGTTCTGGCGTTGTTTCTGCTGAGTGGATGCACCGAAAAACTCTATTCGCATCTGGCTGAAGATGAGGCGAACGAGATGTTGATGGTTTTGCTGCAACGGGGGATTGAGGCCGAGAAGGCTACTCCAGACGACGGTAAGAGCTGGAATTTGGCGGTCAATCGAGAATACCTGGTTTCAGCGATGGAAACTTTACGCTCACAAGGCTTACCTCGGAGTAAGTATGCCAACTTGGGCGAGATGTTCAAGAAGGATGGTTTGATTTCCACGCCTACTGAAGAGCGGGTCCGCTTCATTTATGGTGTGTCACAGCAACTATCTCAAACATTGACCAAGATTGATGGTGTTGTAGTGGCGCAGGTCGAGATTGTGTTGCCCAACAATGATCCCTTGTCGAATGTCATCAAACCGTCCAGTGCTTCAGTGTTTATCAAGTATCGGCCAAATACCAATGTTGCGCAACTGGTTCCCAATATCAAAAACTTGGTAATGCACAGTGTAGAAGGGCTCGGCTATGAAAATGTCAGCGTCACTTTGGTTGAAAGCGAGGTCCGTGCTGCGCTACCTGCAATGACGCCAGCAAAGCACGGAGGATTGTATTGGACTATCACTATGATAGCCTTGTTTGTTGGTTTGTTGGCTGTATTGTTAGTTTGGTTTAGGCAGCTCAGCGAAAATAGAGTGCATGTCGCATCAGAGAGAGCTGTGATGCGTTCTCCTTTCCAGGCCATAAACGAATGGATGGGAGCTTGGCGGGCCCGTATAAAACGTACGGCATAGGGCAGGGAGATGGCGCATGGGTGTTACGCTTGATGTTAAAACGTCGGTAGAGCCACGTTCTTCTATGCGTAGCACGACTGATGAACAAGCTGCAGATTTGTGTCGATGGCTGAATGCTTATGATAAACGTATTGATGATCTGGCAGAAAGTCTTGACGAGCAGTGGATTTTGCAGCGATTTGATCAATCTTTGCTGCATTCATGGCGTCGCAGCACGTTGATACGTCGTCGGCTGTTGATTGTGGCAATGCTTGGTGCATCATACCCGACTATTAAAGGACTGCAGAATCCAGCCAATCGCTTGGCGCTTTTGCCTACCGAGCAATTACACTGGGTATTACGTACCCGCGCTTTATACGAAAGGGCTACAGCATTGAGGCGCTGCGTAGATGGCCAGTTGATTGATTGTGTAGCGGCTATGTTGGGACCGTGTGGTGCAAGCGTGGTCAGGCAGATAAGTAGTCAAGTAGGGATCACCCAGAACGAAGACCTTACGCTGTTTGCGCAGACAGAACCTGCTGCCTGGAGCCATGACGGAATGGTTATCTTTGAAAAGGATGGCGCTTGGAGTGACCCCGTACTAGAAGGAATGATACGGTTGGCATTGCCGCCAGATACTTCTGTCGTGGATCGAACACGTGTCAAGGGCCAGGAGAACAGCAGTGTATTTCTCCGTTGCGTCGCAAATTTCTATCCGGATATGTCATGGTTATTTGGCTAAGACAAGGAATGAGTTCTGTCGGCATTGGCACGGATGTTATTCGCAGAGAAGATCTGGCACAGCTGGTTTCTCTGGACCATGCACATATTGCCATGCAGGAAGCGCGTGACAGCCTACTTGAACAAGCACGGATAGAGGCAGAGCTGATTCTGGAGACGGCCCAGGTTCGAGCGGACGCCATGTTGGAGCAAGCCCAACAAAGGTTTGATGATAGTACCCGATTAGGGTATGCGGAAGGTATGCAGCGAGGATTGGATGATTGGCATAATTTTGCGGTCCAAGGTATGGTCCATACCAAGCTTGCGTTGTCTCGCATGCGTGAGCGCTTGGCACTACTGGTTGTGCAGGCGGTCGAACAGATGGTGGTTTTGGAGGATCGCAGTGCGTTGTTTCGGCGCGTTGGCTCTTTGCTGGAAAAGATGATCGCGGATTCTACCTTGATGACTATCAAGGTCAATAGTCTGGAAGTAGATCTTGCACGTGCGGATTTCGCCAAGATTGCCAAAGAAGTGGGGTGGACATTACCGATCAAAGTTGTGGGGTCCGATAGTTTTGAAGTGGGTTCCTGTCAATGCGAATGGGATTACGGCACTTTGGATGCAAGTATTCCCAAGCAGTTAAATGCGATCCGACGGGCCGTTCAGTATGCGTTGGAACGTTCGGATTTCGCCTTCGAGGTGGGCAATCAGGCCTTGTCCCAGGATGCAAAAATTGTCGTTGATGAGAACCAAGAGTCTGAGATGGATAATGATGAAACATTCATAGATGAAGAAATGCTTGACTACGTTGGAGGTGGTAGAGAATGAACAAGCCTCTGGAAGATATTCTTGTCAATAGCTCTACTTGGCTGTCTGAATTGCCTGGCTTTATTGAGCAGGAACTCTCGCGTAATGTTTCATTTCAGCGGACCGGAAAAGTTCTAGAGGTTGTCGGTACCTTGCTGCGTGTTGGTGGACTCGATGTCACCCTGGGCGAAATTTGCGAACTACGTGATAGTGAGGGATCTCTTCTTCAATATGCAGAGGTAGTAGGATTTAATCGTCATGTGGCACTGCTTGCGCCGTTCGGTAATCTGGTTGGCTTGTCCCGCAATACCCGGGTGATTGGACAAGGACGCCCTTTGTCCGTTACCGTTGGTACCCAATTATTGGGGCGTGTGCTCGATGGGTTGGGTAGGCCTATCGATGGATTAGGGTCTCTTGTGGAGGAACAAAGCGTTCCTGTTTTCGCCCCCGCACCAGATCCAATGCGTCGTCGCATGATTGAGCAGGCACTTGCCACCGGGGTGCGTGCCATTGATGCGCTGATGACGCTTGGTGAAGGGCAACGTATGGGGATCTTTGCGCCTGCTGGAGTTGGTAAGAGTACCTTGCTGGGGATGCTCGCTCGCGGTACGCAGAGTGACGTCAATGTCATCGTTCTGATCGGAGAACGAGGACGTGAAGTACGCGAATTTATTGAACTGATCCTGGGGCAGGAGGGAATGGCAAAGAGTGTCGTGGTGTGCGCAACCTCAGACCGCTCTTCCATTGAACGGGCCAAGGCTGCTTATGTGGGAACATCGATCGCCGAATATTTCCGCGACCAAGGGTTGCGGGTCTTGCTGATGATGGATTCTTTAACTCGATTCGCTCGTGCGCAACGGGAAATAGGCCTTGCTGCAGGCGAGCCTCCTACACGGCGCGGTTTTCCGCCGTCATTTTTTGCCGAATTACCCCGCTTGCTTGAGCGGGCAGGAATGGGGGAGACAGGATCGATCACCGCTCTATACACGATCTTGGTCGAAGACGAGAATGGCTCAGATCCGGTGGCAGAAGAAGTGCGCAGTATTTTGGATGGACACATGGTTCTGTCGCGCGAACTTGCAGCTAAAAACCATTACCCCGCTGTCGATGTATTGGCCAGTCTCTCGCGTGTCATGCCCCAGATTGCTACGGAACAACATATGCGGGCTGGTGGTCAGTTGCGCAAACTGATGGCTAAACACAGGGAAATAGAACCCTTGGTCCAACTGGGCGAATATCAGCAGGGCTCTGATCCACTCGCTGATGAAGCACTCGAAAAAGCGGATCTGGTGCGTGCATTTTTGCAACAAGAAACCAGTGAGCTGACTGACCCACACGAAACGATTGGCTGGTTGGAAGAATTGGTGGGTGATGTCACTAATGGCTGACACGCAGGAGAAATTGTGGGAATTCGCAATCTCGGCCAAACATAGGGCATATCGTCGTCTGGAACGCACATTGGCGGCACAACGCAAGGAATTACATGTGTTGGAAGAGGATGCTTCGGTGCGGAGGATGGAGACACAGGAAGTACGCGATTTGTTGTTGGAATGTGATACGGATATTGAAGGGTTGCTGCAGTCTCCAGACCCTATTCCTGTGCAGTGCTATCTGGATTACAGCATGTGGCGACAGCAGCTTGAGGAGCGGGTGAAGAGTGCTCAACACGCTCAGGAACGCAGCATTGTGGCAGTGGCAGACAAGAGAAATGAGACGCTTGAAACAAGCCGCAGTATGGCGCGAGTCGATAATCAAACACGTATGTGCAAATCGCGCTTGAAAATGGTTAGGCAAAAGCGTGAGGAGGCATTGTCGCTGCAGGCAGAAGAGGAAGCTGTGGAAGTCATTGTGATGCACGCTCATTTGGTGGGGCAGGTGTGTTAGCAGGGGAAATGTATGCAAACTGATGCGATATCCCAAATAAATCTGCTTCACACGACATGGGCTTCACTTGTCCAACTGTTGTCCATTTTGGCACTGTGTAGCTTGCGTGTCATGGTTACGTTTATGGTGTTGCCTGCAACTTCAGGTGAAGCCATTCCTGGCGTTGCGCGTAATGGCGTGATTTTGGTATTGAGCATGTTCGTCTGCTTTGGGCAACCAATGAGTGCCTTCGAGAGCCTCACACCAGTGGCCTTGTTTCAGCTATGTGGAAAAGAGGCGTTCATCGGTCTTTTGCTCGGGTATGCCGCATCCACGATTTTTTGGGTGGCGGAGTCAGTTGGGGTCGTAGTCGATAACCTTGCGGGCTTCAATAATGTTCAGATGACGAATCCATTGAGGGGAGATCATAGTACCCCGGTAGGGAATTCGCTGTTGCAATTTGTGATCACCTTGTTTTACCTGCTTGGTGGGATGAGTGCATTATTGGCTACGATTTTTGAAACCTTCCGTTGGTGGCCATTGAACGATGCCTTGCCGAACATTTCGGCATTGGCTCAAAGCTTCGTATTGAAGAATACTGATTCGCTATTTCAGATGGTCATCAAGATATCAAGCCCGATCATGTTGGTTATGGTACTTATTGATCTGGCGTTCGGAATACTGGGTAGATCCGCAGAGAAACTTGAGCCTTCAAGTTTGAGCCAACCTGTACGCGGAGCAATTGCACTGATGATGCTTATTGTGTTGACCGCGACAATTGCAGATCAAATGAGAGAACAGCTTTCGTTTTCTGATTTCTCCAAAACATTTCAGTTGCTTCTTTCAAACGCCTCGAATTTAGGTGGGAAGACTATGTCTTGATTCTGAATGTTTTTCAGTTTCTGTAATAAATACATTTGCTGATAAGCATTATGTGCTTGGCAAAGGAATATTTATTGCCAGAATTTTCAGTGCGGACAAAAATAAATGCTTTATGGCTAGGTTGCGAAAGTCGATAGGTAGTTGTTTTATGCCCCAAGTTTGTTGCATAATCGGTTTAAATCCAAAGCGCTTTGGGTGTTGTTGAATAGTAGTAAGCTTCTTTTTTATGCCTTCATATTTGTGCAACAAATAGAAGTATGGTTTTTGTATAAAGAGTATCGGTGATACTCCGACTATTCATATTGCGCTGAAAATTTGTTTTATGTCGCTATTTTACGTGAGTGAAATAGCTGTGAGAGTTTTTTACAGATTTTTATACTAACAACGGATTTCCGTTTTCGGCTCCGATTGTTGGATTGGCCTGAGAAAGGGGAGTGAAGATGTCCACTGTGCTCTATTTCGCGATGTGTTCTGCATTGTCTGCGTCAAAAGATCTACCAGGCTATTCAAGGAAAATTATCAGCGGCGATTTCAAAGGCGCTTTGCGTAGTTTGAACGCCTTACAGGACAAATCTGATTCTGCTCTGGAAAGATCTGATCTGCTTCCGCTTTGTTCTTTGGCAGACGTGATGCTGATGACCGGTGAGGGGGAGGAAGCCGAGGAATCCTTCCGTCGCGCTCAGAAAATAATGCGTAATGACAAGGATATGGTGAGAATTTTGTCATGCCGGAATACGGGATGGCAGGCTTTGCTGGCAGGCCGGTTTAGTGCCGCATTGAATTGCTTTTTATGCAATACTGAGGACACCAGTGCATCGGTTGCTGAACGTATCGAAGCGGTAGTTGGGGCTTCACTGACGTATTATAAGCTAGGTCAGCAGGCTGCAGCGGGCGATGCGCTGGGATATGCAAGGTCGTTTTCTGAAGAGCAGGATGATTATCGTTGGAATTTTCTGCTTGATTGTGTATCTCTGGATTTTGCGACACATTTCCGTATTCGTGGTTCTGGTAATTTGCAAGATCATGCTTTCTGGCATTCTTCTGGTTTGTTTGGTTCAACTCAACTTGCGCTGGATTGTGAGCAGAGGAGTGCCAAGTTGTGTTCAAGCCTTGTTGAAGTTCCCTTATTGCAGGCAAGGGTAAAGTATTTGCCAGAACTTCTCGCCTTGAGTGAAGGTTGTCGGGGCGCTTATGAAAAGACACTGTCCCATGCGCAATGGGCTAGCAGCCAAAAGTTCAACAAATATAGTAAAGATGTGCGCTTGGAAGTTGCTATGTCTGCACTTGCGGCAGGTTGTGTCGATTTGGCAAAGGCCGCTGTTGAAACTTCGCCAGACTATGGTGTGGATACCGTATCTTCTCGCTGGAATATTGATCATTTGTATTGTCTGGCCAAAATCCGACAGCAGCAGGGCAAGGTCAATGAGGCACTTGGACTCTACCATCGCTATGCGCTTGATGCGATTCAGTGCCTTAGATCAGAAACAAATGCCATCAAACCTCTCAGAAACGAAGTGAGTGCCGGAGCGAATGTGCCCACTGATGACGTTGGGGCCAGATTGCCGGCGAAATATAGAAAAGCGTACCGTTATATTATTTCCAATATCGCGCGCAGTAATCTGAGTATCCAGGAGGTTGCCAATCACATTGGTGTGACTGGGCGAGCGCTTCAGTTGGTTTTCAAGGAGCATCTCGGGCTTTCTCCCAGTGAGGTTATCCGTCGAGTTAGAATGAACGGGATTCGCGGGGATTTGCTGGAGCAAATCAATTCTTCTTCGGGGATTCTACAGACAGCCGTCCGCTGGGGAGTCAAGAGCCGTTCGACCTTGATTACCAGCTATCGCAAGCAATTTTCGGAGACTCCCTCTGAAACGCTTCAGAGATCGTAAAATATACAATTGGCATTGAGGTGAGAAATGGCTGCCAGAATTTCGCTATCACGTTTGAGCAGGGGAAGCTGTATGTACGGGATCGGCCGGGGGTACAGCTTCATTCGAATCATGTTGATGGGTTTTTTACTTGTGACATTCCTGTGCAGCACTTTAGCTGCCGAGGCCGCACAGATTCCCTGGAGAACGTCACGCTTTGAAGTGGCCGCAGGTGGTAAGGATTTGAAGGAACTGTTGCGTAGTCTGGGGGCAAGTCAGAATGTGGCGACCTGGATTTCTCCACAGGTTACCGGCGCCGTTACGGGTAAGTTTTCGACGACGCCGCAGCAGTTTCTTGACCTTATGGCCTCCACATTCGGTATTTCTTGGTATTATGATGGAAGTGTATTGTATGTGTATGGCACGAATGAGACGCGAAGTGCTACCTTTAGCCTCAGCAGTTCCGGGATCAACGCCCTGCGAAATTCTATGGACAGGATGGGGGTTACTGATTCACGCTTTCCATTGAGAACAGATCAGAAGGCCCGTGTGGTCGTGGTGTCTGGTCCCCCACGTTATGTTGAGCTGGTTTCTCAAATTGCGCGAGTTGTTGGTCGAAATGTGCAACAGTTCGATGCACCAGAAGTGCGGGTATTTCCACTGCGTTATGCCTGGGCTGCAGATCATTCGGTGCAAGTGGAAGGGCAAACGGTGGTGATTCCCGGCGTTGAGCGGATTTTGAATTCAATCTTTGCTGATAACCGGAAGGAAGGACCGTATGCTTCTGCAACCAGAGCTGTCAATCTGGGACGTGAAGATACTGCGCAGGATATCGTAGTTGGACAACCGACAAGCGAGAAGGCTACGAGACCAGGTTCTTTTGGTGCCTGGGTGGGTTCCGGCGGTGCAGGAGCAATGGCACTGAATCCTCCGTTACCCACGGCGGCGAACCCGGCTGAAGGTAAGTCTGCTGCGCCTTTGCCAGACGATGCATATAATGACGTTGTGTTGACAAACCCGCGTCAAGGGCAGGCTGCGAGACGTAGTGATTATGGTGACAACAGATCAGCCGGTGTGCCTGCGATTCGGGCGGACCCGAGAACAAATTCCATTGTTATTCGAGATATACCTGAGCGTATCAGTGCGTATAGCGAATTGATTGCGTTGCTTGACAACAAACCCAAAGTGGTTGAGATCAGTGCCACGATTATTGATGTGACGGATAATGCGCTGGAACAGTTAGGTGTCGATTGGCGTTTGCATGGCAGCCATATCGATCTGGAAACTGGTAACGGGCGTAATGCCCAGGCGGGGAATGTGGCTTCGCTTAATCCTAATGGTTTTCCTGATCCAACGAGTTCTACGCAGAATTTAATCGCTGCGACACCGGCAGGGGGCGTTCTTACTGCCGTGATTGGAGGTCCGACAAAGTATCTGTTATCACGGATCAGTGCGTTGCAGCAGAGCGATCAGGCAAAAATCACCGAAACGCCTAAAATTGCGACGCTGGATAATGTCGAAGCGTTCATGAATAACAAGCAAACCATGTATGTGCGCGTATCAGGATATCAGGCTGCCCAACTCTATAGCATTACAGTTGGTGTTGCTCTTCGGGTGTTGCCAAGTGTCATTGAAGATGGGGGGAGTACACAATTGCGTCTGGGGGTGCATATCGATGACGGACAGCTCACATCAAAAATGGTTGATCAGATTCCCATCGTTAACAATAGCCAGATTGATACTCAGTCTTTGATTCGGGAAGGCCAGAGTCTGTTGATTGCGGGCTATTCGGTTGATCAGACCAGTACGAGCGAAAGTGGTATACCGCTGTTGTCCAAGATCCCGTTTTTGGGGCGGTTGTTTCAATACACGGAGGCGAGTGGGCGGAAATATCATCGATTGTTTTTGCTGACCCCGAAAATTATATCTATTTAGTATGGTTGTCTTTGTGGTTTTGATCCGGCCTGATTGATCTTGTTGAAAACCCATTCAGGTCTGTTTTACAAAAAAAATCGTAACGAAATTTCTTCCGTTGATTTGCGTTGCGTGCCTAATTTGACCATGCAAGCGTAAGCCTAGAGTGAGTTTTCGTTCAGGAGGGCAGAAGTTCGTCTCTAGCAAGTGACAATATGCGCTCAGGGCTAGCATCGTATCCATTTCACCGCAGTCCGATTTTTGGACTTTTATGCAGCAAAAGGATATAGCTATGCTTTCCCCTCTTTCCAGTACCAAGACTGCTTCTCCCTCGGCGCACGCCGAACTCGACGCGACTCACACGCCGCCCTCAGATCCATCTCCACAGGCGGTTCGTCCGACTCACGGACAGCTTGGGGAGTTGCACAGTATGTCACGCCGCTCACACAATGCGGCTTGGCGTGCTTCGAGCCAGGGAGAGATCTGTGTTGAAATCAGCTCAGATAGGTCTTCGGGCAACATTAATGACAATCAGATCGATTTGTCTTCTTCTTCGGCATCAACCGCATCTGTTTCACCTGCTTCTCACAAATTCTCCAAGCCCCTTGCTGTGGCCAAGAATGTTTTGCGGATGGTTGATCTTCACACCTTGTTATCGAAGTCAAATGATGCCGAATTTTTGGCTCAGCTACGACATGAGCCATTAACTGCTCAGCTTGAGCGGGCGACCGCCGAGGTGGTTGAATTGAAGTCTGCGTTGATGAACTCGTCCGTGTCCAATGTGCAGAAAGCCGCTCTGCTAGAACGTGTAGATGTGCTGTCTGTAGCATTGAAGACATTGCAGGCAGATACTACATCAATGCCTTCCTTAGCTACAGGTTCTGAGGATCTTCTTGCTCTGGTGTGTGCCGACACTGGCGCATTAAAGGAATTGATTTTGACATTGGAGTTGCCGGAGGATCTGAAAGCAGTGACGACAGGTCGTCTTGACCAGGTGCATACAAACCTGGAGGCAATGAAAGTTCAGGGATTGCAAACTCGTCAGGCGACGCAGGATCAGGCCGGAAGTGTTGGTGAATCAATTGCGACAGAGGGGGCTCGTCTCGCCCGATTGAGCGCTAACGTGACTGCCTTGCAGTCCACTTTGGGGGCGTCTGAGTTGCCAGCCGAACTGAAGCAGGTTTTGTCGAAGCGGCTTCATCAGGTGATTACTGCGTTGGCAGAATTGCAGAACGATAAACCACTTGCCAATCGGGTTGCCAAAGTCATCGCCATCAATGCTTTGTTGGCGCCTTTACCATTGATGATTCCGATGATGAGCAAGCCGGTCCAGCCGAAAACGGAAGCGGAGATCATTGCTCTCATGGCAAAGGCCATGATCGAGGGCATAGGCCTGATCCGTACACCGACCACGGGAAATTCCTTGCTCAAAGACCGCACGATGGCACGTTACTATGCCAACACAATACAGGCGCTTGAATTCTCGTTGCCAACCTTTGTCAGCAGTCTGCATTTTCTCAATAAGAGTACGCCATTCAATATTGGACTGGGTTTGTTGTCTACGGCTGGATTGTTTGGTGGCTTTATGTCGAAAGAGATCAAGGAGAAGTTCAACCAGTGGCGTAGCGGTAATCCCCACCCCAAGTTGGCGGATGAAGGCAAGAGGCTGTTTGGTGACATGCAAGGGCTCGGTGAAGAGCCGCAGGCATTGCATGGTCGGATGAAAGTGGTGTTGCAACAGCTTATGGAGGGTGTGACGCACGACAAACAGAGCTTGCTCGAAACCAAGGAGGCATTTGTCGGCAGCAACGGGCATGAGTTGAGCCCATATGTCAGCAAGCAAGTGGCTATGGCGGTGGGGGCGTATCAGCAGGTGGCTGACGAACTGTCCAGCTTGATGGGGAATTATGCTCCTGCAGGCGGAAGGCATAATAAGGATCGTAGCGCCAAGTTAGCACTTGCTCTGTTTGCGACGGCGGTATGCGCGGCGACTACTGTATTGATGCTGCCGGACAAAATCGGGGTGGTGGACCTGGGCTCTGATGCTGCGTTTACCTCTGCGCTTATGTTCAGTCTGATGGCCAATTCCAATGTTAGCCGTAAGGATGCACTTGAAGAATTTAAGACTTTTGTGGGTTTGAGCCTGGTTATGTTGGCCTTGCTTGCCACCAATAAGGGCACGAAGGACTTCATGGAGAAGGGGAGCAGTGGTTTGCTGATTGGCTCCATTACCATGACTGCTTTGAATCTGACCCTGCCTGGGCCGATTGGGCACTATGCTGCTTCAGGTATTGAGAAATTGATGAACTTGAAGCCTTCTGATTTGTTGGCTGCGGTGCACGGGGTTGGCCAATGGGTCTGTGAGATGTTCTGTGGTAGTAGCACTGAACCGAAGCAAAAATCCAATGTGGTTATTCAGGAAATTGTAGAGCCTGACTTGGAACATGGTCTAGGTGCCTAGGCGTGATCATGAGCAGCTTGTTTGCACATACTGTTTTCGAAGCACTTTGAAATGCTTTTTTAATCTGAAGCATCTATGGCAGATAGAAGCGCTGAGGTTTATACCAGCGTATTGCTGGAAATGATTTGTGTGATGCGTGCACTTCGAACGACTGTGGCATATTTCGCATTTCCTCATGTCGGCTCTGTATGTATCGCTAATGTAGACAATGCCTGCTGGGTTTTTGGTTTGCCGTTATACGGCACCAAACAATATGCTGTCACGTGCTGTGTCAGACGTGATCTTTCTACGAAATACGAAAGGAGCTGTATATGTCACTCAATGTTTCTTCCTTGCAGACTTCCGGTTTGGGGCCGTCCGGACTGTCGCCGCAATCGAATTCGGTTCAGCAACCGATCAGCAACGAGCAGAGCAACACGCTCATGCAAGTGGGTTTCGAGCTGATGGCACGTGGACTGCAAGCAAAAATGCGCTCGGGCGACTCTTCGCAAAGCACTTCCGGGCCTTCCAGCACGGGCAGTGCACAAAATTCCTCTCAATCTTCTGGTGTGGATCAAGTCATCCAACTGCTTCAGCAATTGCTTGAATTGATGAAGACAATGAAGGGGCAGGGGGCGGATCAACAAAGCGGTGGTAGCGATCAGAAGGGCAACCAGTCGTCCAAACTTTCTGATCTGTTGTCGACCTTGATTGATCTGATCAAACAGCTGCAAGGCTCTGGTGGCGCAAGCAATGCGGGCGGTGCAGGGGGCGGTAGTAAAGGCGGCACCGGCGGCGGTACAGGTAATGCCGGTGGCGTGGGCGGGGCGGGTGGTGCAGGTGACACCAGTGGTGCCGGTGGTACGGGCGGCACAGGTGACACAAGCAGTGCCAGCGGTGTGAATGGTACAGGTGATACAAGTGGTGCCAGCGGTACCAATGACACGAGCGCCACCGACAGAACGGATCAATCGAGTGGTTCCGGTTCGCTGCAACAGATTCTGCAAATGCTGATCAAGTTGCTGGAGATGCTTGGCGGTAAGGGCGATAGCCAGGGCTCAGGTAGTGGTCAATCCAGCCAAGGCAGTGGCTCGGCTAACTCGCAAGGTGGCAATGATCTGATGCAGGCCTTGACCCAATTGCTGAATCAACTGAAGGCCTTTGGTTCAAACGGTACGCAAGATACCACGAGTTCGGATTCTTCCATGTGATGCTTGGTGTTTTCCGTATTTGCTGAACAACCAATTGCGGAAGAGCTGAGGAGGGACTTCAAGAAGTAATTTGAAGTCCCTCTTTTTTGTACTTGCTTATATGAAGCAATGTGGGTTCCATGAAGGGAGGATTACTCAAAAATGGTTATTGGTGGTCTGAGAGAAGGGCTGGTGCAATATTAATTGTGGTCCACAAGGGGCCGGCGCACAATGCATGTGCTTTTGCGGACGACGGATATTTAACTTATGTCATATCGATTGTCGATGTGCGCACCTTCTGCGCTGTGTTGGGTGCTGAGTTGGACGCCTACGTTGATGCCCTTCGTTGTTTGAGTCGACAGACGTTTGTACGATCGTAGGGAATATGGCTGTGTGTTGGCAGGTTCGCTCCATTCGGCATTGTTGGCATCCGCAAAGGCGGCGTGACCTTCATCTGTCAGTGCCGCTTGCGAACCTTCAGGTTGACGCTGCGCCAGGGTTTTGCAGGAATCCAGCATATTGATTCTATCAACGGCTTCTGGTGTGAGCATATTGCGTTCTCCGTAAGAGTGCATTGGTGTGGCTTCCTGCCGGATTTCATGCAGGAAGTTCTGTAGATTCGCTTTTTCGTGTGCTTCGTCACGTCCCCTTCCGTGCGCAGCACGTGCCACACTCCACTTGTTCATCTGTGGTTCGATATGCGCGGCGAATGAGTCTGCATTCTGATGTTCATCTTCTATAAACGAAACTGGCAGGATGCGACCGGATCGATACACAGCTTCTCGGCGCAGGGTGTGGCCTGCAGCAAACACGTCGAGGGATGCGTTGATTGCGCCATCTGTATTGCCTGAGGTAAACGTCAGCCCGGAGTCCTTGAGATTGAGGCCCGCGCCCATCTTTACACCTGCTGTGGCCCGCGCACCCCAGCCCTTGACGTGACGATCTATCTTCATGCCGCCGGTGGCATCGGTGTAATGCCGGGTGAGCGAGCTATTCGCTTCGGCGCTTATGCCTCCTCCAGCCGTGACCCGGGCAAAAGGGGCTTTGACGGAGATGCCGGCTTCAACATTGACGCCATGTTTTCTGCGGGTTTCTCCTGCCTCGCCAATACGGTTGACCACCAGGGTTGGAAATTCCTGTAATAGCTTTTTGAGCAATGACACCTGTGCTTGTTCGTTGAGCAGCGTGTCTTCACTTGCTGTGGCCGAACGGGTTGTGCCGTCGACGATGATATCGAAGAGTTTTGCAAATTCGGCGCGAACCTCTGACACTGGGCGCCCGATGCGGGGGATACGCAGGGAGATGCCATCTACCTTTGAGGTTTCTTTGCCATAGAGCAAGGCATCGGCGCTGCCGCCAGCTTTGATGACACCAATATTCGGCCCCACTGAACCGCCAAAGCCGACTTGGTGACCATGTTGGCGTTGCGTGCCAATGACGATTTCCATGTCATAGGTTGTCATGGCGATCTCGAACACAGCATGGCGTGCCAGATGTTTCCTGGCGTCAATCCGGCCACGTACAAACAAAGCCCCAGCCAAGGCTGAAAGGGTTGTGGTGATTTGGCGCAACCCGGCGCTGAAAATGCCGCCACTGGTGAGCCGCAAGCGGGCTGAGCCATCCATATTGGCGATGACCTCTTTGATGGTTTCTCTGAACTTCTCCTTATTGAAGTGATTGATGCGCGTGTCTTTACCGTAAGCTTCCTTGTGCGCTTCGGCCAGCTTCTCTTTAACGGCATTACTCCATGCCAATGGTGTATCTTCAGAACTAGGGAGGGATGTTTTCAATGCTTCGTCGAACCAGCTTTGCAGCAGCTCCATGTCAATGGTTTTGCCACTGAGGCGTTTGATCTGTTCCGTGGGGCTGTCTGTCACCATCGTAGGGTTTCTCTGCCCTGTGCCGTATTGGTGGTTGACGAGGTTGAGAAGTCTGGTCGTGATGTCGGTGATTGCGGCTGTATCGAGTTTGTATCGGTCGATGCAAACCTCATGAGGGAGCGCTAGGCAATGATCGAGGACGGCGGCACGAATCAATTGTTCAGATACCTTGTTTGGGCCGCCAGCGTGCGTGCGTGGGGCTTGTGTCAGCAAATGGTCACGTAGGCCCTCTGCGGCTTGTCTGAGGGCTCGGTCAAAAGCGACCCGATGCTTACTGAATGCAGTGCCGCGCTCAGTCTGTTGCGTGCCATGTCGTAAGGCCCGGAAGGCTGATTTTCCAGACATAGGATTACGCACATTGAGTATATTGTTGTCGCGTGAGGCTCGGTCTATCCATTTGCCCATCTTCAACATCCATGCCTCAATGGTGGCGAAATCCGAGTTGCTGCCCGTGTCGTGAAGATCATTCCTCACTGCGTTGAGCGCCCAGTTGTGAGGTCGTGCGCTGGTGGGGTCTCCCGCCAAGCGTGCCGCAGCGCAGAGGATGGCTTGGCCGGGTACGCTGGCCTGCAGGGAGCCTGAGAGCAGGGCTGATATGGGTGTGTGTTGGTGCACCTCTGCCTGTGAAGGGGGCGCAGGATGGGAATTGGCGGGCGCCTCATCAGCCACTGTTGCCGGTACGTTGTAGAGCAGATCGGCGAGCGTGATCCGTTCTCTGACCCCATCGACGTGGGTTGATGCCTTGGTGTGAGGCATTGGAGGTGTATGGGTTGTGTGTGCCTGGGCGTTGCCATGGTGCGGTTGGGTGGTGGGGGACGTTACGGTATCAGGCAGAGCGGCGATGCTTTTCAGTACCATTGCAAAGTCACGCTTCAGTGCCTCAGGCACCGCCCGACCAAGGATCGCCTGTAACACTTCGAGCCCGCTGGGCGTGGTGGCTAGCTCTCTTGCTACATGCCAGGCATCGGCTGATTGGATCAATTGAGTAGCGGAGCCTTCCTGATGCCGGTGCCAAGCATCTGTGATGTCCGCGACAGGGTCCAGTCTGTGTAGCGCGGCCAATGCCTCATGAGCCCTTATCGCATTGCCTTCTGTGGCGGCTGCAAGTGCCTGTACGAGTATGACGGCCGGAGCTCCTGGCAGCCCTACCGGTGCAATATGTGCCGGCAAGGCCGCTGCATGGTGTAGTGCCTGTGTGAGCGCTTCAGCGCTAAGCGGTGCTGGCGAGGTATGACCGAAATGGCTTGCTACAAGGGCCGCCAGATCAGGCTGCGCACTTTCCATGGCATTGATCAGGGCATAGTGTGGGTCCGCTTTGCGGGCTGCTGTTTGCGCGATGGTTTTGCCTGTTTCGCCGCTAATCTCTACCGCACGCAGCAGCAGCGATGGTAGTGGAGCACTATTGCCCGCATTGGCGAAGAGATTGTCAGCCTTGGCAAGTAGAGAGATGAAATTGCCCTGTTGCACAGCAGGTACTGATTTGTTGATCACGGCCAGTATGATGGGGTTTTGGGCATTCTGTGCGGCCAATAGCGATGCCAGCCGCCAAGCATCACGTTGCGCCAGGGTCTCGGTATGTGCAGGCGAGTGCGATTGTTGCAGGCCTGTCGCGATGTCATGCAGGGGATCAAAGCCGTGCAGGCTGTTGAGTGCAGCAACGCCACGTGATGCATCTGACCCCGTTACGGTGGACAAAGCTTCGATAAGCAAAGTCTGCCAAGTTATCTGCGTACCGGAATCCGTGTCATGGGTATTCAAGGGCTCAAACCCGCGTACAGCATTGCGTAAAGCCGATTTTGATAGCCAAGCCTGGGGGGTATTGCCAAAATGGGTATTGATGAGATTGCTGAGTTGGTGGGCTTCAGATGGCGTTTCGCCAAGGGGCCGGGAGGTGGCGCGGACGGGGTCCCTGGGGGCTGAAGGCGCTTCGGTAGAATTGCGTCTGGCTATTTGCGCTCGCCATGCAGGCGGCGCCCCGGTGTGTACTTCAGGGCGTACCCCCATGCGTTTGCCTTTTACCGGGGACTGTTTTTGAGTGAATGGTGTATCGACGGTGTTCCGACCAAGGCCAAAGAATCCCTGTACTTTTTTGAATATCTTCATGTCTGTTCATCCTTTAAGGGGGAGGCTTCTGTATGCCTGCAATAGTTGGTGGCGATGCATTTATCATTTTTATTGTGTCTTGCTAAGAAATTTTGATTTTCTAATATGACAATTGTTCGTGCATGGGATTGTTTTGTAAAATATCAAATTTATATATGATTAGTTGTTCGATATTTTTGCGAAGAAATTTTCTTTTGTGCGTGTCTGGGTGGCTATGTGAGTGTGCGATTGCGCTTGGTGGCGGATGCGTCTTCAGCCGTAAATGGCTGACTGACTGAATTTGTATGGCGTGGCTTCGCGCCAGGACATGCGTGTTCGCAGTTTGGCCCTTGAGATGAAAAATAACAGGCTATATATGGCAATGCGAATGGATTGGAAGTCAACCTTGTGTCACGCAAGCGGTTCGGGGTGACCGTGTCGCCTTGATTTACAGGCGAGATCTGTTTTACTGATGTGTATCAGTAAACAAGGTTGCTTTGTGGTAGCAATTTTCCAGACGACAGGTGGTTGGGAAGGGGAGGGGCAATCGAGTGGCTTCCGCGCAGATAGGCAAATCTGACAAAGCTGTATACAAAATATTCTATTGAAATATTTTTTGAGTCATGGCGCAGCGCCACCGTAGTCAAAAGACAACGGTGGCGGGTAGAGCAATCATATTGGGTGCTTTCTGACTGGTCGGATTAAGGGGGCGGTTACGAGCCCAGCAATTGTGCCCGCAATAGTCTTGACCACGATTTACGGTATTCCGGTTGGGGCTGTGTGGCCCCATACGAGTGGGGAAGTGCCGGGATGATGCAGTCCTTGAGGAGCTTTACCAGTTCGTCGCCGCCGAGCAGGAGTACATCACAAGCGTTCAAGTGAGCGAAGCTGGCTCCTTTTTCATCGCCCGTGTGGACGAATATTGCTGTATGCATGCCCGCAGCAACGCTCCGCGTGGCAAAAGAGCGGAGTTCATTGAAGTCATAAAGCTGGTTGCTTGGCGAGGTATGGGCTTCAAGAGCGATCCAGCCGTAGCGCCGGTAGTGTACGCGGCAAAGATAACGGTCAACGGTGCAATCTTTGTCTTCCTCGAAAGCGGCAAGTACAATTTCCCTCAGGAATATGTGAGAGATGGGGCGCAGATAGGGCAAGATGTCATCGGTATCGATGGTGCGCAATTTTTCAAGTTGGTGGCGGGCGTGAGTCGCGCCGTGGGTACGACCCAAATCCAGAAATGGGTGAATCCCATTGCGCCATACTTGATAACGACCTGCGAGTTGATTGAGTTCCATATTGGGCTCCACTGATTGAGATCAGGATGAAATGCGCGGAAAGCGACTTTTTATCGCCGCTCTCGCGTTGTTACAGCATTGGTCGGCGTTGCCCACTGCGGCTAATATTAATTTTGCAAATGTCATATATCTGTGTCGTCAGATGGTATCGCTGCCCTGAGTTGAGCGTCCGAACCCTCCGGTTTTCTTGGGCGAAGGAGGTGCAATGTTCGGTGCTGGTGTGGCAATGTTCTGGCGTGTGCTTTCCGGGCTACGGTTGGTCTTTGATGCAGGTGCCGTATTGCTTGCTGGCATTGTGGGGCTATTTTTCGCTCCTGCTTTGAACATCTCACCCCAACCAAGGGCAGGGTCAGACGTATGTGCCGGGTTTGTACGATTTGGCGTTGCTGCCGGTGTTGGTGGTGCGCTGTTGAGCGGTGTACCAAATGTTTTTTGCATGGGTGGGCGTGGCGCGCTGGTGCCATTGCTCGCCTGGAGTGACGAGGATTTTTTAATGCCGATTGCCCGTTTGACTTTCTCGCCGAAGCCTTTGTGATGGCGGGATTCCGCCTGCGGTGCCTGCGGCGATGATGGGGGAGGGTTTTCACTTGGTCTGGACGTTGTTGGCTCAAGTGCCGGATTGGCGTTCTTGGTTTTCTTTGAACCTAATTTGCCAAAATGCAGGCCGAGGAAGTGTTTACTACTTTTTTGCGTTTTGGCTTCGTTGTTGGGTTGTTCCTCGGGTATGGAAGCCAGGTTTGGCTGCTTTCGAGCTGCTTTTTGTGCTGACACTTGTGCCAGTAAGGCGATCGGGTCAATTTCATCGTCATACGACTCGATTTCTTCCGCCGAAGTTTGGCTGACCCTGCTGCCGGAGCGGCTGGGGTGCGTGGCCTCGGGCTGCGACGGAACATGTAGCCTCGTGACGACAGCTTCGTTTGCGGAAGGGACTTCGCCTTGGGGCGGGGTGAATACATCCGTCATTGTCCGTACCGGACGTTCGAAGCTTGGCTGTGTCTGCCGCAGTGTTGCTACACCTGATCGTGTGAAGGCGCCACGGCCACGCGAGACATCACTCAAGGATTCTTGTGCTGTCGGCAGAAGTTCGGCTCGTACTATGCGTGANCCCCAACCATGCTTGAGATGAGTTTCGGCCAGAAAGCGTTCTTCGGTAGCGGTGACCTCATGCCTCAAAGTCAGACCTAATCCCAAACCATGCCCGATGGTGTTGCCCTCATTGTTTTTGGCGCAATGCACGACGCAGTGATAATTCATGGGCTCTGATTCCATGATGTTCATGATCTGCTCTGCACTGAGGCGGATGTTGTCTTGGTGGTTTGATGGAGAGCCCTCTTCTGCCTCCAAACGGGCGTTTTGTTCTGTGCTGAGCGTCGAGCGTGGAACGCCTAAAATCATCAGACGGTTGGCGAGGTTGACCTTGCGTGGATCCATCTCGAACACCAGGCGTGTCTCGTTGTAGCCCCTCAGACTGGCATAGGCAGCCTTAACATCCTTGATGCCTGGGATGGCTGCTTCCACTTCGCGCGCCTTCTTCATGACCGTGCCGAGCTTGAGGTGCGAAGAGACATTATGCTGGGTAGGGTCTTTTTTGGGAACGTTGAGTTCGATGCGGGCTGAATCCTGGACCATGGGTAGGTCCAGTTCGGCAGCGTGGCTCTTTAAGAGCGTTGATTCGGCATCTAGCATGAACTTGCAGGCCAAATGCTCATCCACGTGCTTTGCTTCTGTCGCCAGTGTTTTCATTTGTGCCTTTTTCGCAGGGTCCGCGACCTGTTCGATATTATCTCCATGGCATACTGCCGACTCCATATCCTGCAGTTTGCTGACCCAGGCGCTCAATAGTGTGCGCATGGCATGGCGACCTTCCGTGCTGGTGACGTCAAGAGATTCCAGATTCTCCGCGCCAATTCCAGTCGGCAGAACCCCTTGGGGTATTTCCAGTTTTAGGCCAGGCACTTTGCGAGCATTGTCCAGCAAACTCTTCCAATCGCTGTTTGCAATGGGGGCCGTTTTGACGAAATCCGCTGTGCGTTTGTAGTGAGAGTTCCAGCTTGTTTGCAATTCGGCCGCGGAGACATCCAGCCCCAGGCTCGCGGCTCGGGCACTGGCGACTCCCGCGTCAGCTTTTCCTGTCTGGATATTCGGTGCATTGCCGAATCCATAAGCGGTCAAGCCAAGCGATGCACGTGGGCCGGAGTCCCCCTGATATTCAAAACCATTGCCTTTGGCGAAGCCCAAGCGCAAATGCAGTTCCATGGCGACTTTGTGATAGATTTCTAAGCCGAGTGCAGCCCGTAGCCCGAAATTGCCATTGAATTTTCCCCGCTTGCCCGCGTCCTGGCCTGGGTTCCATGATGCAGGGTTATGTGCGCCAAATTCTTTATCTTTAGCAAACCAGTCCTGACGGGCGACGATTCCTGCACCGCTTCGAATGACGCCTTCGGTTTGCCTCAGATTCAGGCCGATCCCCCCTTGATCGATACCCATCTTCATCAGTTCGAGGGGAGCGACCTTGTCATCAAAGAGCATGCGGCCAAACTCGTGAACTTTTTCTGGGAGCAATACAATTGCTCCGCCCTTGGCGCGGGTATGCGTACCTTCAAGCATAGCATTGGCATAGCCGCCAAAGTGTTTGTTAAGCTCTTCGTTGTGTAAACGCCCGGTTGAGGTTGGGGTCGGCTTTTGCACTGTGGGGGCTATGCCGAGGTTAGCGCCCATGCTCGCCGTTCCAGCCATGCCGCGCGTCATGAACACGATGACGGGGCCTTGTTCGGTCTGGTTGTGGTTGGAGCCGATGGCTTCTACGCCAACGAAGCTTGAGCGGTTGCCGCCAAGGTTGAGGATTCCGCCGTAACTCAGGGTCGCAAGTATGCTGTCATGTTTACCGCCACAAGCGAGGTAGGTGCCTGCCCCAAGGTTTTTCTGGATGGACCAGCCAAACACCGTGCGTGGGTTGAGCGAATTGACGGTTTCCGCCCATTTGTTTGCCCCGAGTGCGACAAATTCTTCCTTGGGCATGGTCTTGGCCTGTTGGAGATCGAGATCTGTCTTGACTAACTCGTAAAGTGGGGATCCCGGGGTCAGTCTTGTGCCACGGTTGTTGATTTGATCACGCAGATCGGTAACGGCTTCTACCATGGCCTCATAGGCATGCCAGCCTGAAAAACCGCAGTGCGCTAGTTGATTGGCGCGTGCTGTTTTGTGAGTGGTTTCAATTTCCTTGAGGGCTGATTCTGCCGTAGATGATATTTGCGTAGTGCCAGTGCCGCCTTCCGTTGCATGGACAGTGCCGAAGGTACGAACCTGAACTGCTTCGGCAAAATGTTTCATGGAAGCGATCAGGGCGGCGGATTGAATCGAATGGCTACCGTGATAGGCGGTGAAGTTCGATAGCGCGCCACGGCGTCCATCCCAGAGCTTGATATGGTTCTTTTCAAGCAGTCCGATGCAGGTCTTGATCTTGTT
Source organism: Uliginosibacterium gangwonense DSM 18521 (assembly GCF_000373965.1). Taxonomy (GTDB): domain Bacteria; phylum Pseudomonadota; class Gammaproteobacteria; order Burkholderiales; family Rhodocyclaceae; genus Uliginosibacterium; species Uliginosibacterium gangwonense. The sequence goes on from NZ_KB892839.1 coordinate 124,082, forward strand.
GATCGATTGTTGTTCGGCGGGCGAGAAGAAGTGCAGTTTGTCCTGCCCGATGCTGTCCCAGAACTTCTTGACTTGCGGGAGTGCATCACGGCTGTTGAGAGTGGTCTTGTTCAGTGAATGTGCCGCGAGGCTGGCTACCTTTCTCATCCTCTCAGGGCTACGTTCCGTGGTGCGGTCCGGTCCCAGCACGTGCGCCGTAATACACATCTGCTCGAGAGCTTCCAGGCAGCTACCCAGGGTATCGGCCACGACTCTATTGGCGACCGGGTGAGTCAGCATGTCAGGTTGAGGCGTGGTGATTTTGGCTAGATTGTCGGAGATCGGAGATTGGATATTCGGGAGACTTTTCATCGTCTCCCGTATCGCCGCATAATCCTTGGCGAGCCCCTTGCGCCCCCACAGGTCTTGCTTGAGGCGTACCAAGGCCATGGGGGGCTCTTGCACGGTGAGCCGACCGAGCTGATAGACTCGTCGCCCTAAGGCCCGGATCGGTAGTGTGCCGTAGTGAGCCAGCTTTTTGGCGGTGGAGGCGCCTTTCTCCAGATGCCGGTTGATTGCCGCGTACTGCCCTCCAAGCACCGTCCACTTCAGTGCCGTGCGTTGAGTGCCTAGTACAGGAGGGCGGAATGCATCGTTGCGGTCCATCCCAACACGAGGGTCTTCTCGACTTGTGCTGACATCCTTGAGGGTATATCGATGTTCGGTAGTGGGAGCGTATTTACGCACCTTGCCCGGCATATGTCCCAGGAATTTGTTCACAGATTTTGGAAGGCAGCGCAGCATTGATTTTGGCTGTGTGCTGTTTGCTTCCGTCGTATGCACGGGGACTTGCAGGATACGATAGCGGTCAACGGCTTCACCACCGTTTGCTTCGGCACGTTTCACCTCGATTACGGGGGTGCCGTAAAGCGAGGTCGAGAGCTGGGCGCTATGTTTGCTTTCATCTGGAATCTCTTTGCCCTGGGCATCTTTCCATTCCAGTGCGCGGTTGACCCACGTTCCCTTGAATTCGTGTGATGCGCTGCCATCCGTATGAGGATTCGGCACAAATTCGAGCAAGGCTGGCGGGGTATTTGTGTGTGCGCCATCCTTTTGGGCTAAAGCGAACAATCTCCCGTTGTCGCCAGAGACGGTGATTTGCTTCGGTGTAAAGGATTGGTCGCCAATCTTTGCTGGAGGCAGATCGAGTCGCTTTCCTTCTGTACCATTACTGGCTCGTTCTGTTTTGGAGATGCTACCGTGTTGTGTCAGCTGATACATTGCGCCACTTTTGTCGGCGGAGAGGTCAACAATTGGTGAATCGTTTGCATGCTCGGTGATTTCAGCGTGACTGGCGTGCGTGACATGGGCGTTGGCGATTGCTGGACCAGGGTGGGCCGTCAGGCGATTGGGGCTCAGCCAGGCGGAAGGCGCAGCACCGCCCAGCTCGTTAACCTCGCTGTGGGCAGGCAGTTGTTTCATGCGTCCACCAATATTAATTTCGTGGATCGAGGTTCGCTCGCCTTCTCCCAGCAAAGCGTAGACTCGCTTGCCGAAGGTTAATTCGTTTGCTCCGGTAACGATTTTCTGCACATTCTGCATTGGTGAGCCATCGTGCATCCTGAGTTGTTCCCAGCGGCCAATGCCTTGATGCTTGATGCAGAGTTCCCCCTTGGTGTTCGTTGCCAGATAGGTATTCTGGTCATACTGGATTTTCGTTTCCGGCTTGATGGTTTCCGATTGCAGGCCTTGTTCGCTTTGCATGATCGTGGCATCGGCTTTGTATTGTGGCACCCATTTCTGCTGGTCATAGACCATAGAAATCCGGTGCCCCTGGTCGCTGGCCAATACAGCATGCAACAGCGGGGTGGCAGCTCCAGATGGGGTGTCATAACCGACCGTTTGAACATGCCATTGATGGCCGATATCCAGCGGAATCTGAGTGGCAAGTTTGGCGAACGCAGCATGCTCACTGGCCTCGGCACCAGTGAGGCGTTGCCAGTGTTGCGTGCCATCCAGGGCTGCAGCCTGGTGCAAGGCTACAAATTCACCGCCCGTCGTGTGGCCGCACATAAGCTGCCCGCCCGGTACTGGCACGAGGTTTTTGAGCCCGGGCACTTCGGCGAGGAATGTTGCCTGACCATTACTGGTGAGCTGGAAGGCTTTGCCCGCATGATCGACTGCCACTGCTACAGCTGTTGAGGTGTTCTCGGTGCTCGGCAATACGTGTACGGACTGGTAGCGATCCAGGTTCTGCAGCGCCGGGCTCAGGGCGGCCTTCCCCAGTTCCAGCGGGTGACAGCGCATAAGCGCATGACCCACATGGGCGTAAAGATTGCCATCGGCATGTTGACTTAATGCCTGGGCTTCTCCTTGGTGTTGCCAGCTTGGGGGTTCGCCGCCCTTGTTCCAGACATACAGTTTGCCTTGTTCCAAACGCCATGCGGTGCCTTGTTTTTGCCCTTGGGGTGTGGGCAATTCATATATCCCGCTGAGAAGGCTGATGGGAGGCGCCTGAAGCTCACCCTTGGCCGTCGATTTGACCGCATCGAATGCAGCAAAGGGAATGTGCTCCCCACGACTGCCGATCCAGCGTCGGCCTCCATTTTTGTATTCCGCCAGGGCGCCATGACTCATGGCGTGAGGTTCAACGTCCCGGCAGCGGTGACCATCCATTGTCTTCAACGCATTCTGTACGATTTTTGCACGGGCACGCTGCTGTTTGCGTTGGGCACGGTTGAGCTTGCCCAGCCCCGTAGCACTGACCTTGACTCGCCCTTCTTTCACGGTGATATGCGGGCCACGGAAGGCAAACTGGCGGTGGGGGCGTTGGGCAAAACCCTGCAATTCAGGCGCATTTCGTTTGGCAGCCCGTCCGGTTTTCTTGTCGACCGCATGCCCGATCTTGTTGGCTACCACCAACATGTTATGGGTGAGATTGATCGCGGGCCCTTCTACCTTGAGTCCATATACGCCTTGGTGCTGGAATTTGAGCTGGGCACCCTCAAGTGGTTTGATGCCGACATCGCTGTTCTTGCCGGTGATGGCTGCAGCCAGGTGCTTGCTTGCAGGAACCAGGGTATCCGCTGCCCGATGCTTGATAGGTTTGACTACGGCGCGCTCCAGGCTCTTCGCAGCACCTTGTACGCCTTTGGCAACAGCCTGGGCGGCTGATGCGTTGGATGAGGGGGAACTGGTTTCTTCTGGGGATGGGCTCACTTTGCGTGAATGGCGCAAGAGTCCTCCCAGGCGCCCGCCACTCTGGGTGCGTGCCCTGGTTGGGTTTGATGCTCCCGGAGGAGTTTGAGGTGCTTCGTGTGCCACGCCATGGCCTGTAAAGCAGGATTTGATGCCGGTCAGAATCTTGTTTGCCATTTGAATTTCCTTGTTCGACGCTCTTCCCCTGGAAATCAAGAACAAGGAGATAGTGGTCAAAACTCAACGGATGGTCGTAATATGTTATATAGATAAGCTCTCAATATGGCATCGCTGACGATGCCTGTGGGGAGTTACGAGGGATCCATCGCTTCGAAGAGATAGTCGCGTATCACCGCATCAATCACATCGCAGGCTGCTTCGACAGTACTTGCAAGAGTCATAGGATTCAGATGGCTGCCTGCGAGTTGCTTGACCAGCACCAGGCCATGCTCGTCGTCGACAGCCAAAGAGAAACCTGTGTTGGCTACAAGCATCAGATTGAGTTCCAGCATGTAAACTGCCCAGGGTTCGTCACCAATTGCAATAGGCAGGCGCATCATGTAGCAGGCATTGACTAGCTCTGTCTCAGACACGTCCGGATCAGCGGGCAGCAAATAGTGATCGTGACCCGCAAAGCTGAAGCACCCCGCCTCATCGTTCCAGTTCGCAGCATTGTTCTGAAGCAGACGCGAGGCGTCCTTCAATAGCTGAAGACAATATTCGGAAGCCGGGCCGTATTCGGCGAACTCATCTTCGTCTGGTGAAAGAAGGGAGGGCGTTTGTGTGAGTTCAGTATTTGGCGAAAGCATTGTTATGTTCCCATTCAGTATTTGCTGCAAAGCTCAGGCAGTACCGATTAGGGTGCATTGGGCGCTGCGTGAGTGAGCGGATATAAGCTACGAATATTTAATTACATGGCATGTATTTGACACTTGCACCGATACGGGGTGCTACTGTGGTGCGAATACCAGGTTGGCCATGCGAAGATTTTATATTTGACGATTGCGGGCTACTATTTATCCGCAAATAATATGGATAGACAAAGGGCGTTTTTGAAAGGCGATGATGAAGGGAGTAAGTGCTTGAGTGTCAGAAAGCGAGCGAGTTTTTTGTAGCGACAACAGCTTACGGAGGAGATTAAATTCGCTGTGAATAACGTTAATGCTGTATGCATTGATGCGTGTTTTGATGGTTGTGTGGCGGATCAGGTGTTGCCTGTAGCATTCATCGCACAAGAGGCAGTGGGAGCCAACGTAGAATGCGCTGCGCAGTATGGCAACATGCGCAGCGTATGCTTTGATAAACTCCTACGCTAGATCCAGTGCCGGCCACACTAGCGTATGAGAGGTCCCCGCTTTTGGCAGGCTGTTATTGAAAAGCGGGGAATGCTTTGGCTCGAACAGAGTAGAGCGGGACTGTTTGGCGCTTCGTCTGTACAAGGGAGCTGTTTTTACAGTCTCCCCAGAGCGCTGTACCGCCTGCCTGGCTCGGATGTAGACTTCGAAAAGGCGATCCTTCTTGGCTTCGGGGCTTTCCAGATAGTCAATGATAAGTTGGGCCGTAGGCGCTTCCTCAATGCGGGAAAGAAGGTATTCCCATACCTTGAGTTCCATTGCGGATTTTTTCTGGTTGGAAGGAGAAAAGCTACGGTACAAATCGAATATTGAGTTCATTGTGTTCTCATTTCTCGATGTCGCAGATGGAGTGCAGATGGGTTCTTGCTTTGCGTGGGTTTCACAATGCCTGCGTGTTCCGCGTGTTTCAAAATTGCCAGAGAAGACGCTATTGCATTTGCGAACGAAGTGATAAGGATTTTCGGATGGATACATCATCGTTTCTCTTGAACGATGAATTACTTGAGCTTCAGTGTCGGGGTGTCGTCATCACCGTCATCCTCGTCAGGATCTTTGCTCTTTGGTATATCCAGCTGCTTGGGCTTGTTCTGTTGATAGATATTCATCAGTTGTTGTTCTGCATACGAATTGAACGCCTGGGCGAAGGCTTCGTTTTGTGTGCCTGAATTTGTTGTAGTAGTGTTGTTTCCGTCGTTTTTCTTGTTATTGGGTTCTTCGGGCTTATTGTTGTGACTATTGTTTTTGCTCGGTTTTTCTGGAGTTGATGTGTCGTAACTGTGGTGATGCGAAGAGGATGAAGAAACTCGGTTCATGATGATATCCTTCAATTCGATTTTGAATGAAATGTAAGAGTCCAGCTTTTTCCGTAATAATCTGCAGTTACGAACAACGGCAAGATGGATTCATTTGCAGCGTAACGCGGGGCCGTTCTGGCCTTGATGGAAAGACGAATCATCGATACGAAGTGCGAAGTTCAACGACCTGCTTTTGCGTGCCGAGTTGGTCGATCAGCGCCTTGATGCTGTTAGAGTATTTATCGCGTTCAGATGCGCTCTCTGAATGATAGGCTCCGACGGCTTTCCAATTATTGCCATACTTGTTCATCATTCTTCTAAGATGCCATGCTCCGATATAAACACTGCTGCAAGAATTCATCAGGTGTTGGCGGGTTATGCCATAGTGTGATAACTCCGGCAGATGAATGGAGTTGATCTGCATCATGCCGTAGTCGGTTGAACCATTATGATTGACATGGACTGCGTCAGGATGGCCACGAGACTCTTGCCAGGCAATGGCACGTAATACCAGGTAGTTGACGTGGTGATAGGTAGCGGCTTGCTGAAAACAGTCTGTTGCTGCATATAATGGCTGTGTCAGAAGAAGAGTGGCGGCTATGATGAATGCACGTGCCAAATGTGTTTTGATAGATCTCATGCGCGAATCCATAGGAAGGAGCCTTGTGCGAGTTGTTCGAACATTTCATCAGTGGTTTGAAGAATGTTGTCACGCCAATATCTGCCGTGTTCAGAATAGTGCGCGAGCAAATCTGCCAGCCAAGAGCCATCGATATCGTCATTGAGGTCCACCCGTGCCAGCAGGATGATGCCGCCTGTGCCTTCGTCGACCCCCATTTGCGCCTGGTCTTGAGCATAAATGGTGATATTGGCTTCAAGCATCAGGCGGAATACAGTCAGTGTCCGTCCTCCGGTCACGATTCCATATTGGAAGTGGACATACATGGTATCTGGATCGTCATCATAGTTTTCCAGTATGACGTCAAATCCTTCAACCACGATGGCACGTGTCTTAAGCACGTGGTCAACGGCAGGGATACTGAGTTCATGACAAAGTTCCGTGACGACGTCTGTATAGCGCTGTGTGCTCATGAAGGACGAAATTCAGTATTGCGGTATGAAACAGGCGGGTACTGGGCAATATGCTAGCCTGTGTGAACCGGAGGTAACGGCAGCTTAACCACCCTGAGAAGATCCTTTGATGTTGGAACTGACCGTTTTTGTGATGTTTGCGAGTGATGAGGCAAGGTTCAGCATCTGCTGGTTTTCGGCTGTTACCAGGGTTTGTTTGGTTCCCTCTTCGGCTAAGCGGCGCATTTCCTGGATGGTAGTGTTCATATCGTTGTGCTCCGTAGGACTCGCGGACGGCGGTGTGCCTGAAGGCTGACGGTGTGCTTTGCTGTGCGCGGGTGATGACCCGAATTTCAGACGTGGCTTGACGGAAATGCCAATCGGTTTTTTTTCTTTGTCTGTGTTGTGCCGTGTCTGGGGGATTTTCGTCTTCGGTTCTGTCCTCGACACGCTGGGTGAGCCCGCAGATTGTTCCCTGTGTGGGGATTCTGGTTGAACCGGTGCCTGGGGTTTCGCTGTTTGCGTGTCAGCAATGGTAGGTTCGGTCAAATGCGGGGTCGTGAGTGGTGCGTTTTTTAAGCTTGTATTGATCGATATGTCTTTGGGTTTCTGCATTGCATGTGTATCAGAAGTCGTCCCATGCTTGATGGGATGGCGATTCATAAATCCCGCAATTTTCAGGCGGGGTTTGACACTTATTCCATGGGCTTGTGCTTTGGTTGGCTTAAATGTCTTTTGAGCCGTTGAGGTCGGGCTTGTAGAGCTTGGTGTTTCAGCTGCGTGAGAGGGCGTGGGCGGTGTTGCAGAACTGCGCTGTAACAATGCAGCGATCTTCAAGCGTGGTTTGACAGACAGGCCTGATGCAAATGTGGTTTTGGGGGCAGCGGGAGTATTTTGTGCCGGAGGTGCCGCATTTTTTGAGTTGAAAATGCGTGCTGCCAATGCCGGGATTTTGAGTTGTGGCTTGACTGAAATGCCCTTGAACTTTGCTTGAGGCGTCAATCCTGAAAGCAGGCCAGAAGGCTGCGTGGCTTGATGGCGAGCGGGTTCTTGCGGCGTGACTTCAGCGTTGTGATGTTGAGCTTCACTGGGTATCCCATGTATGGACGCATTGTTGATTTTACTGACCATGGTGTTTGCCTTTCTCACGCTGATTGTTGGCTCAGCTAAAGCGCCTGTTACACTGGCATGAACATTTCCTATTGGTATGTAGTCTAGGTGTCAAGGTGATTGCGAGTGGTAGAGGTTGCGAAGGAATGTCTAGAGTTCCGAATCGCAAGCACTATCCAGGGGGGGCTCGTGATACGCTATTGCCAAGGCATATGATCCTTGCAGTCGAACGAATTGGCATGCCTTTTGGCGAAGAGGCGCCTGCAAATGGAGGTGGAATTTCTCAAAGCGAAGCAGGCCGATTGTGAAAAAAGTGCTTGCCACAACCGGCCTTTGCAACAGACCACACAGATGTGTGGCGGTGAATACCAACGGTAATGCTTAGCCGCCTTGCGAAGCACTCTTGATGTTGGAGCCAACACCCTTCATGATGTTGGCCAGACCTGCAGCGAGGGACAGTTGCAGTTGGTCTTGGGCGGTGGCGATGGTCTGGGCGACACCTTGTTGGGCCATTGAGTGCATGGCGCCGATTGCTGCGTTGGTGTCGAGGGATGTGCCTAGAGCTGCTGCGCCGGAAGCGCCTACAATGGTTCCTGCCATGATCAATCTCCTAAAGTTAAAGTACGCAGTACATCTGTTCTGAAATGAACACCTTCGTCAGCATCGCTTTGCGATCAAGTGAGTGTTGAACCCCTGCTGGAGAAACCCAACCGAACCGGTGCTTGACGTGAGGCTAGAATAACGAGTTGTTTTTCCTGCGTAACTCGGCATTACGAAGAAACCGTATTTTATGCGAAGCATCAGAGCGTGTTTCTCTTTGGGTTTTACGCAGCGGAATTTTCGGTATTCTGACTTGAAGCTTTGAATGTAAGCGGTAGGAAGAATGAGATTGTATTTTATGTAATTAACATATACGGTATGCCTGATTCAATCGTGGTGCGCATGTTTGCGTAATCGTACCAAGATCAATAAATGGCTTGGCATGCCGTGACACGCCGGAGTATTTTCTGGTTAAGTAATTTATACGTCATTGTGCTTTTTTAAGCTTGCATGTAAAAATGGGAAGTCCGAACCACCTTGCGATGGCTTGGACTTCCCATTGTAGAAAATGAGTGGCTTTTTAAACGGTGTAAATGCTTAAGGTTTGGAAGGCTCTTTGTTTGTATTTTTGGTTGTTGCCTTGGGCTTGGGTTGCAGAATGACTTCAGTCTGCTCGCCACCCGAAATGGAGGTTCCGTTCGGGCCGTTGGTGACGCGGAAGGTTTCGGAATAGCCGTCGCGCTCGATATAGCGTCCGCGTACATCTCCGTCGGATTTTTTGATGTGGGCGCGCTCGAAGAGTTTGGCTTTTTCGCTGCGGGTGTCAAACTCGATGCGTTCTGCTTCGCCTTCGATATATTCGTTGCGCCCTTCCTGCTTTTCGCGGAAGTGGGCCAAGCCACCTGCACCGCCTGTGGCGACGCCCTGGTAATAGCCGTCCGGGTCTTCTTTGACTTCGAGCTTGTCGGTGAGGATCTGGCGCGTGCCTTGGGTCAGGATGACGTTGCCTTGGTAAACCTGGGTTTTACTGCGGTCATCGGTGAATGAGGTGGATGACTTGATCCGCACAGGTTGGTCGCGGTCTGCGGGTTCGGCCAAGGCTATGTGGGGCAGGTATGCCAGCATGGCAATCAGTGTGGCACGCAATAAGGGAGTGGATGCAAGACCTGTTTGTTTGGTAGTCATGATGGTTCTATTTGGAATATTGGGCTTGACAATGGCTTAGCGCTTGCCTGCGTGGGTGGGACTTTCCAGTGTTGCGTCAACTTGATGCATGCGCAGGGTGCCTTGGACATTGTCCCACTCTGCTCCCGTACCATCAATTTTGGTGGCACCCTGAGTCATGGTGACAGGGCCTTCTGCTGTAACGATTTCGTCGTCTACCCGAACAAGCATCGTCTCCGCCTTGAGCACTTGTATCTTGGGGTCGTTGGTGATTTGACGGGTGGCGACTACATTGCCATTGAGTGTGACTTCGCGGGTCATGTTTGAGCCGTGCCCGCTCTTTGCACTCAGGTGCATGACGCGCTGGTCACGGTTGAATATCAGCCGTGGCTCTGTGAAGGTGGCGGTATCGTTTTCTGCGTAGTGCTGCATTGTGTCGGCGACGAGGTGGAATTGGTGCTTGCCGTCGACATTGAAGTGGTCGAGTTCAAGTTTCTCTACAATCGCATCGGGTGCCCGGGGGTCACTGCGCAAGCCGGATGTTTGTTCATTGTTGACCACAAATTGCAGCCAATAGGTGGAGGCGGCCAGAAAAGCGGCAACAGCGAGTGGAAAGAAGTGGCTGAGGCGTTTGATCATGCGAGGTAGGCTTCCAGCATGGCTTCGAGTTTGTTCTGAGTGCGCAGGATATGATCGCACACTTCGCGCACGGCACCTTTGCCGCCGCCTTTGAGGGTGCAGTAATCTACGTGCTGTTTTACAAAGTCGTGACCATCGGCCACGGTGGCTGAAAAGCCACAGGCGCGCAGGATGGGGAGGTCTACCACATCGTCTCCCATGTAACCGATCTGCTCACGCTGCAGGCCAAGCGAGGTGGCCAGTTCGAGCATGACCTCGCGTTTGTTGTGAACACCTTGGTAGATGCGGGTGATCCCCAGGTTTTCAGCACGGCGCGCCACCATTTCGGATTGGCGCCCGGTGATGATGACGACTTTGATGCCTGCTTGTTGCAGCATTTTCAGGCCATGACCATCCAGGCTGGAGAAAACCTTGATTTCGTCTCCGGCGGGGGTGAAATACAGATCCCCCGTTGTGAGTACACCATCCACATCAAAGCCCATCAGGCGCAGTTTGGCAGCAGTGTTTGTGGCGTGGCTCATCAGATGACTTTCGCGTCCATGAGGTCGTGCGTATTCAGGGCTCCGACCAGTTTGCGCTCTGCATCGCAGACCAGTACCTGGGTGATGTGGAATTTGTCCATCATCTGCACGGCTTCAACGGCCAGCGCTTCAGGGCTGATCACGCGTGGGTTGGTGTGCATCACGTCGGCAATGGACACGCTCCGGATGTCGCCAATGCGCTCTAGCAGGCGGCGCAGGTCACCATCCGTAAATATACCCAGTACATGGCTGTCGTCGTCGCAGATGGCGGTCATCCCCATGCCTTTGCGAGAGATTTCCAACAATGCTTCGGCGAAGCTGGCGGTGGGGGGGACGCGGGGAAGCTCTTCGCCTGTGCGCATCAGATCCCGTACCCGGGTGAGCAGCCGCCGCCCCAAGGCACCACCTGGGTGGGAGCGGGCGAAATCATCCGGCCCGAAGCCACGCGCCGTCAGCAGTGCCACGGCCAACGCATCACCAAGCGCCAATGCGGCAGTGGTACTGGCTGTGGGGGCCAGATTATGCGGACAGGCTTCTTCGGTGACGGCTGCGTTCAGGTGGACATCGGCCAGTTCTGCCAGGGGGGAGTCATCCCGCCCGGTGATGGCAATCATCTTGACGCCCAAGCGCTTGATGATCGGGACGATAGTCAGGAGTTCTTCTGTGCCGCCTGAATAGGAAAGCCCTATGAATACGTCGTTGTGGTCGATCATACCAAGATCGCCGTGGGCCGCCTCGCCAGGGTGAACGTAGTAGGCCAGGGTGCCGGTCGAAGCAAGGGTGGCGGCAATTTTGCGGGCGATATGTCCTGACTTGCCTACGCCGCTGACGATGACGCGCCCTTTGCTTTCGAGCACGATGCGTATGGCGCTGGCAAAGCGTTCATCCAGGCGTTCGGCAAGGGCCGCGACTGCTTCAGACTCGATGCGCAGGGCGCGACGGGCTGTGTCCAGCAGAACGGCGCTGGAGGGAATTTCATACTGCCCTCTGGGCAGTTTTTGTTGGAGGTTTTGGCTCATTGGTTTGCAGCGGTTAAACTAGTGAAAGAGTATAGCAAAGCTGTAAGCCCAATCCCTGGTTTGCTTTGCGGCCTGATTTTCAGAAAAAAGACAACGACCCCATGCATGGAACCCTTGAAATCGTGCTCGTGCTTCTGGCTGTGGCTGTCTGCGTGGTCATTGCCTTTCGCGCCTTGAGCCTGCCGCCTGTCCTTGGCTACCTGCTGGTCGGTTGCGTGCTCGGACCGCATGTGGCGGGAGTGGTTCCCGATACCGTGCAGGTGCGTTATCTGGCCGAGTTCGGTGTGGTGTTCCTGATGTTTTCCATCGGGCTGGAGTTTTCCCTGCCGCGCTTGTTTGCCATGAAGCGTATTGTGTTGGGGCTGGGGGGCTTGCAGGTGCTGACGGCCTTGGTGGTCTTTACAGTGCTGGGGCGTTTCTGGAGTTTGAACTGGGCTGGCAGTTTTGCCGTGGCCAGTGTGTTGACCATGTCCTCTACAGCGGTGCTGTCCAAGTTGCTGGTTGATCGCTTGGAGCTGGAGTCGGCCCATGGTCGTCAGGTAATTGGTGTGCTGCTTTTCCAGGATCTGGCCGTGGTGCCTTTGTTGATCCTGATCCCTGCCTTGGCTGAACCCGCTGATCGCTTGGTGCCGACCTTGTCTATGGCCGCGCTGAAAACAGTGGGTGTGTTGGCGCTGATCCTGTATATCGGCCATCGCCTGATGCGGCGCTGGTTCTTGGTGGTGGCCCGGCGCAAATCTTCTGAACTGTTCATGTTGAATGTGTTGCTCATCACCTTGGGTTTGGCCTGGGTGACTGAGCGTGCTGGCCTGTCTCTCGCGTTAGGGGCGTTCCTGGGCGGAATGTTGATTTCAGAAACCGAATACCGCTTCCAGGTGGAGGAAGACATCAAGCCATTTCGGGATGTGCTCCTGGGGCTGTTCATGGTCACCGTGGGGATGTTCCTCGATGGCGGGGTCATTCTGCACAATTTCCTCTGGGTGGCGGGGCTGTTGCTGATCATGCTTGCCTTCAAGTTCGTACTGGTGGCGCTGGCTTCCCGTTGGCTGGAGGGGCAGGCGGGGGCTGCCGTGCGGTCTGGTTTGTGGTTGTGTGCGGGCGGGGAGTTTGGCTTCGTGCTGCTGACTATGATCTCGGACGTAAAGCTGGTGCCCGATAGCGTTTTGCAGATCGTGATGGCGACCTTGGTGCTCTCGCTCCTGATCGCCCCCCTGATTGTGGCCGCCAGCGACAAAATCGTGCTGCGCTTTGTGGCGTCCGAATGGCTTTTGCGCTCCATGGAGTTGACTCGCGTGGCGGCGCAATCGATTGCAACGGATCGCCATGTGATCATTTGTGGGTATGGCCGTACCGGGCAGTATCTGGCGCGCCTGCTGGAGCAGGAAAACATTGGGTATGTGGCGCTTGATCTGGACCCCGACCGCGTGCGGGAGGCGGCGGCGGCGGGTGACACGGTTGTGTATGGGGACTCAGTGCGCCATGAAACCCTGGTGGCCGCAGGGCTGATGCGTGCAAGTGCGGTTGTGATCTCTTATAAGGACACGGCGGCGTCAGAAAAGGTGATGCACCATGTGCAGCAGGCTCGCCCGGATATTTCCATAGTGGCGCGTGCGCGCGATGAACGGGACATGGAGCGACTGTTTGAGCACGGGGCGGCTGAAGTGGTGCCAGAGACCCTGGAGACGGGCATCATGCTGGCAACCCATACATTGGCCCTGATCGGGCTGCCCTTGAGCCGGGTGATCCGCCGCATGCGGGTGATCCGCTCACAGCGTTATGAGACCATGCGGGGATACTTTGTCGGCGCATCGGACGTGGATGAACGCCCCGATGCTCTGCTGGAGCGGCTGCATTCCCTGACCCTCTTGCCTGCGGCCTATGCGGTAGGAAAAACGCTGGGTGATCTGGTGCTGGAGCCTCTGGGCGTAAAAGTGGTCTCCATCCGTCGCAAAGGGGTGCGCCGTGTTTCGCCGGAAGAGCATACGAGCCTGGAGTCCGGGGATGTGTTGGTATTGCTGGGTGTGCCCGAGGATTTGGCGATAGCCGAGTTGCTCTTGCTCAAAGGGGGCTGAAAAACACATGGCCCCGGAGTACGGGGCCATGTGTTTGAGGCAATGAAGCCTAGAAACTGGCGCAGATAGTGTAAAGCGTGCTTTCTGCGGGGGCAGATGACGAGGCAACCGGGGTGATGGTTCCATCGCTATTCGATATTCCGAAGCGCACTGAGCCTTTGTCTGAGCTGCCATCATCCATGGTGGTGTCGACCTGCTGGGCAATCCGCCCGGAAATATTGCTTTGACACACGAACAGGCGCCCCGGCCACCCAGCTACAGGGACTGTACTTTGCACGCCGATACGCCCGCCTTCTGTGTTGCGGGGGAGCCAGTCTGTGAGGGACGCGGCACTTGCCGGGTCTGTTGTATCGCCAGCCGCCAAGCCTGCCAAGCGTAAATGTTGCCACAGCAGTACAGACTCATCTGTTGCTGTGCTTGAATTCCAGACTCCGCCAATTAGGCCGTCGCCCGGTGTGCCGGTTGCATTGACTGCTCCGCTCAAATGCTTGGCAGCATTGGCGTCATCGCCGGGCAGGGCGCGGAAACGATCCTGGTAAGCGGCAATCATGGTGGCGGTATTGCGGAAGTCACTGATCACAGCCTTGGATTTGGCGCTGTTGATCAGCTCCTGCCCTTTCAGTACGCCACCGAGCAGCAGGCCGATAATGACCAGCACAATGGCGATTTCAACCAAAGTGAAGCCCGATTGTTGGTGTCGGGCAAGGCGATAATTTTTCATTCTCTGATTCTCCACAATCCAGGCGATCAAGCGCCCTCATACGGGGCGGAATGATAGGGGATTAGCAAGTAAAATGCCTGATATGTGGAGAGAAAATTCTGCCCTTTTGGGCTTCCTGATCCTGATGGCCTGTCAGATTTCTGACGTTCTGGTGAAAGAATGGCGCCCTGTGTTTTTTACTGACGCAAAGTGGAAAGGTTCGCGCACATGAGGCTCAAACGCGAAACGCTCATGCTTTTGCTGGTACTGGGCTCATTCCACCTGGGGCTTCTGCAAGATCCTGCCACGCCTTTGAGTAAGGCGATACTGTTGGTCCACCTGGGGCTGGTATTGCTGTGGCAGCGTTTGGTCAGCCCCAATTATCAGGTGTCTGGCCGGACGCTGGCGGGGATTGTGGCTTTGATCGGTTTGATCGGAGTTTTTATTTCCTGGGGGATGGTACTGGTCTGGAGCCTGATGCTGGCGGGCGCAATCGGTGGGCGTTTGTTTGTGCATAGTCAGCCCAGGGCACGGGTACCTTATTGGCTGGCACTGGTCGCCGTGGTGGTCGGGCAGGTGGGGCTGGTGGTGCCTGAGCTGCTCAAGCTTCAAGGGCAGACAAGTGGCGCCTTGACTATGATAGCTGCCTGGGGTGTGTGGCCACTTTTTCTGCTCATTATGGTGATGCCATTGCAAGAGGATGAAACAGCGCAGTCTGGCGAAATGGACTTGGTTGGCAGCCTTTTGATTGTGTTGGTGTTCACGGGCATTATCCTGGGGGCACTGGCGCTGATGTTCCTCTATAAGCTTGATTATCTGAGCGCCCTGTTTTCTGCCTTGGGGCTGATGGCGGCCTGTCTGCTGATTTTGGCGTGGTTGTGGGCGCCGCATGGCGGCTCGGCTGGTTTGGGGTTGGAGGTGACTCGCCGCATGCTCTCCGGTGGTGGCGATATGCCATTGGATCGATGGTTGGATCAGTTGGCGGATCTTGCCATGCAGGATATCAGTCCTGAAAACTTTCTGCGTAGCATGTCGCAGGGCTTGCTGCATTGGCATGGTGTCTGTGGAATGCGTTATGCGTATGGGGCAGGTGCATGGGTGGTTTGTGGTGAGGAAAGCGCGCAGGGCTATCGATTTGAGCATCGGGGCTTGGTGATTCAAACCTTTACCCGTCAGCCCCTGGCTAATACTGTGCTCTGGCAGTTGAATCTGCGTTTGCGGATGATGGTGGAAATCCATGCTGCCAAGCTGCAGGCCCGTCAGTTGCAGGCAGATTCCTACTTGCGTGCGGTCCATGAGACGGGCGCACGCGTCACACACGAGATCAAAAATCTGCTGCAATCTCTGCATGGTTTGTGTTTTGCGGTGATATCCGCAAAAGACTCAAAGGATGATCGCGCCTATCAGTTATTGCTCAAGCAATTGCCGGTTATTGTGGAACGTCTGGAACAGGCTACGGCCCGGATTCGCAAACCCAGTGCGCAGAGCATGCGCATGGAGGCAGTGGCGCGCTGGTGGCCGCGTCAGCAGGAACGTTATGCCGATAAGATGATCGTGTGGTGCGGCAATGCCACAGGTGATCTGGACGGTGAAATACCCGCTGCATTATTTGACAACGTGCTTGATAACCTGTTGGAAAACGCTCTATGCAAAGCAGGCGTGTTGGTCACCGTCACACTGTCGGGGAATGTCGCTGGCTGGGAACTGGAGGTGAGTGACGACGGGGCTGCCATCGCTGTTACGCAGGCAGAATCCCTGTTTTTGGCGCCCATGCCTTCAGATAGCGGGATGGGGATCGGTTTGTATCAGGCGGGGCGTTTGGCCGAATCAGCAGGCTATCACCTGCGATTGCTCCGCAACCGAGATGGCGAAGTCTGCTTTAGTTTGAAAATGGCCGGAAAGGAACCCCCTCCGGCCATGAGCGATCAAAATACTTCGTGTTCGCCCAGATAGCGCCACATGCCAACGGGTAGTTTGGAGAGCGTGACGCGACCAATGCGGATGCGCTTGAGGCCCACAACGCGCAGCCCCACCAGCTCACACATCCGGCGGATCTGGCGCTTGCGCCCTTCGCGCAGCACGAAGCGGAGCTGATCCTCATTTTGCCAGCTGACTTTGGCGGGCATCAGTTCGACCCCATCCAGTTCCAGCCCGTGGTTGAGCATCTTCATGCCTTCAGCGCTCAGATTGCCTTCCACACGCACAAGGTATTCCTTCTCCACCTCGCTGCGTTCCCCGATGATCTGTTTGGCAACTCGCCCATCCTGGGTGAGAACCAGCAGGCCAGTGGAATCGATATCCAGGCGCCCTGCGGGGGCCAGCTTACGCAGGAAGCGTGACTCGATACGGATCTTGCACGGGTCTTCTTCCCAATGATTTTCATTGGTGACCAGGACACTGGCGGGCTCATAGCCATCTTCAGCCTGACCGGAAACATAACCAATCGGCTTGTTAATCAGGATGGTGATGCGTTGGTTTTGCGCTGATTCCGCCTGGATGCTCAACTCGATCTTCTGTTCGGGCTGCACCTTGCTTCCCAGTTGATCCACGACCACGCCATCCACCTTGACCCAGCCGCGCTCGATGTACTCGTCGGCTTCCCGGCGCGAGCACAGGCCCAGTTCTGTCATGCGTTTGGACAGGCGAACAGAACCTTCCTGATCATCTTCCCGAGGTTTTGGGAGGCGTTCAGCTTGGCGGGGGCGCCATTCCGAACGCCAATCCTTGCGCTCTTCGCGGGGAGCGGTTTCGTTGTTGGAATACTCGGTTCGCTGGTATTTATCTTCTTCCTCCCGGAAGCGCGGCGAACGGCTTGGGCTGCGGCGTTCCTCGGTGAATTGGGGCGCCTCATCACGTCGATCACTGCTGAATCGGCGGCCTTCGCCGCGTGGGGTATCGCCAGCGGGACGGCGGTCATCAAAGCGTGGGCGGTCTTCGCCGTGAGGGCTGCTTGGACGTTCGTCACGACGGAAGCTGGGGCGCTCGCCAGAGCGAGAATCCGAATCGGTGCGTGGGCGACGATCTCCGTCAAAACGGCGGCCTTCACCGCGTGGAGCATCATCGTGCGAACGGGCAGGGCGATCACCAAAGCGTGGGCGGTCTTTGCCTGCGGGGCGACTGGGACGTTCGTCACGACGGAAGCTGGGGCGCTCACCCGTGCGCGAATCGACATCTGTACGCGGGCGACGATCTCCATCAAAGCGCCGCCCTTCACTGCGTGAGGCATCACCGTCTGGACGACGATCACCAAAGCGTGGGCGGTCTTCACCGTAGGGACGGCTGGGGCGTTCGTCACGGCGGAAGTTGGAGCGATCACCAGAACGTGAATCGGAGTCGGTACGCGGGCGACGATCTCCCTCAGAGCGACGACCTTCGCCACGTGGAGCATCATCATTCGATCGGGCAGGGCGGTCGCCAAAGCGTGGCCGGTCTTCGCCGTGAGGGCGACTGGGGCGTTCATCACGGCGGAAGTTGGAGCGATCACCAGAACGTGAATCGGAGTCAGTACGCGGGCGACGATCTCCCTCAAAACGACGGCCTTCACCGCGTGGGGCATCATCATGCGGTCGGGCAGGACGGTCCCCAAAACGTGGCCGATCTTCGCCATAGGGGCGGATGGGGCGTTCGTCACGACGGAAGTTGGAGCGATCAACGGAGCGAGAATCACCTTCCCGGCCTGAGCGCGCATCCGAATAGGGGCGACGGCTGTCATCCCTACGCGGGCCTCTTTCCTCTTCATTGCGAGGGCGGGGACGTGGGCGGGGTGTGGAACCGTCACGTGCCTCCAGTGCCTTGTTGGCGCCACGAATGGGGCGGCGCGGTGTTTCGCGCTCAGAGCCTTCGGTTTTGGCGGGAAGAGAGAGTCGGCGTGGTTTGGAGTCAGTCATCAAAAGCTCAATAGACCGCAGCAGGCTCCTTTGGAAAAGGCCCGAATGCGGTAAAAAAGGGGATCAGGGGGTTGGGGCGCCCGTGCCTGCCTGGGCAAACCGCATGGGCTGATAGTCCCAGTTCTTTTGCCAGGCGGCACGAACCATGTTGGGATACTCAGGCCGACCCAGGCTGCCGTTATAGCGGCCCAGCGCACGGAAGAGGTTGCCCTTTTCAATGTCCAGATAGTAGCGCAGGATGGTGCAGCCGTAGCGCAGATTGGTACGCAGATGGAACAGATCCTGATCTGGTTTGCCAATCGAGCGAATCCAGAAGGGCATGACCTGCATCAGCCCGCGAGCCCCCGCGCCGGACACTGCGTACTTGCGAAAGCCACTTTCAACCTGGATCAAGCCCAGCACAAGCTGGGGGTCCAGCCCGGCACGTTGGGCCTCGTAATACACGGTCTTGAGGAAATCGACGCGCTCCTTTGTGTCTGGGAAGCGCTTGGCGAGTTTGGGCGACATGGCATCCAGCCAGTGCAGCTTGGCTTCCTGGCTGGTGAACACGGGCTCGGGTGAGGCCATGTCGGCCACGGCACTATGCAAGGCAGCCTGTACGCTGGCTGCAAGCACTTCTTCACGTTGGGCGCCTGCCTGCGCTGCCTGGCTGAACAGGAGTACAGTTGAGAGCAGCACAGAGGGGAGCAGGCGCAGAACTTTCATAGGCGTACAGGTTAGAGCAACTTGGATTTGACGTGGGCGGCGATCTCGCCAACAGCGATTTTGGCGGCGGCCGCGTCACGGCGGCCCTGATACTCGGCCATGCCTTCTTTCAGACCACGGTCACCAATGACCACGCGGTGCGGCACGCCGATCAGTTCCCAATCGGCAAACATCACACCAGGGCGCTCATCACGGTCGTCAAGAATCACTTCGATCCCCGCTACGGACAATTCATTGTACAGGGCCAAAGCGGTGTCGCGTACCGCTTCAGACTTGCTCCAGCCCAACGGTACGATCACCAGTTGGAAGGGGGCGATGGCATCCGGCCAGATGATGCCGCGCTCGTCGTTGTTCTGTTCGATGGCTGCAGCCACGATACGGGTGACGCCGATGCCGTAGCAGCCCATTTCCATGACCTGCTCTTTGCCATCTTCGCCGATGAACTTACAGCCCATGGCTTCAGAATAGCGCTTGCGCAGCTGGAAGATATGGCCGACTTCGATGCCGCGACAAATGGCAATTTCCCCCTTGCCATCCGGTGAGGGGTCACCCGCCAACACATTGCGGATATCCACCACCTCGCACTCGGGGAAATCGCGCCCGATATTGGCACCCGTGTAGTGGTAGTCGCTTTCGTTGGCGCCGATCACAAAGTCAGCCATCGCGGCAACGGTGCGATCCATGTAGATGCGGCCTTTGAAGCCGATGGGGCCGAGCGAGCCGGGTTCTGCACCAAACGCATCGCGGATCGAGGCGGGGGCGGCAAAACGCAGCGGCGAGAACACGCCAGCGAGCTTGCCAGCCTTCACTTCGTTGAGTTCATGGTCACCACGCAGTATCAGCAGGACGGGCACCCCATCATCGCCTTCCACCACGACGGCCTTGGCGGTGCGCGTGGCATCAATCTTGAGGAAATTGGCCAGCTGTTCGATGGTCTTGATGCCGGGGGTGTGGATTTTGCTCAGTGCCTCTTGCGGAGCAGGGCGGGCGGTAGCTGGTGCCACGGCCTCGGCCAGTTCCACGTTGGCAGCAAAATCGGAATCCGGGCAATAGGCGATGGCGTCTTCACCCGTTTCGGCAATCACGTGAAATTCATGTGAGCCTGTGCCGCCAATCGCGCCGGTATCTGCTGCCACGGCGCGGAATTCCAGGCCCAGGCGGGTGAAGATGCGCGAGTAGGTATCAAACATGTTCTGATACTCGCGCTTCAGATCTTCAAAACTCACATGGAAGGAGTAGGCATCCTTCATCGTGAATTCGCGGCCACGCATTACGCCAAAGCGGGGGCGGCGTTCGTCGCGGAACTTGGTCTGGATCTGGTACAGGTTCTTGGGCAATTGGCGGTAGCTGCGCACTTCCTGACGCACGATGTCGGTAACGACTTCTTCGGAGGTCGGCTGCATCACGAAGTCACGCTCATGGCGATCCTTGAAGCGCAGCAGTTCGGGACCCATCTTCTCGAAGCGGCCGGTTTCCTGCCACAGCTCGGCAGGCTGTACGATGGGCATCAGCAACTCGACCGCGCCAGCGCGGTTCATCTCTTCACGGATGATGTTCTCCACCTTGCGGATGACCCGCAGCCCCATCGGCATGTAGTTATAGATGCCTGCACCAAGCTTCTTGATGAGGCCAGCACGCATCATCAGCTTATGGCTGACGATCTCAGCGTCGTTGGGGGCTTCCTTGAGGGTAGAGATGAAGAACTGGCTGGCGCGCATGATCAGATTTCATTGAAAAGCAGAGATAACCCATTATTGTACCTGAGCTTCCGGTTAAATGTCGTGATTCGCCACGAGGTGGTTTCATTGTTGGGCAATCTGTGAAAGAATTGCTTCAACTTCATGATATTCAGGTGGTTGTTATGCTCGACAGGGACGGATACCGGCCCAATGTCGGCATCGTCATCATCAACGCACGCAACGAGGTGTTCTGGGGTAAGCGCATTCGTGAACATTCCTGGCAGTTTCCGCAAGGGGGCATCAAGCAAGGGGAAACCCCCGAGCAGGCTATGTTCCGGGAGCTCCATGAGGAGGTCGGTTTGCGTCCCGAGCAGGTGCAGGTGGTTACCCGCACGCGCGATTGGTTGCGTTATGACGTGCCCAAGCATTGGATCAAGCGCGAATGGCGCAGCACTTATCGTGGACAGAAGCAGATCTGGTTCCTGCTCCGCTTGCTGAGCAAGGATACGGCCATCAATCTGCGGGCCAGTGGTCACCCCGAATTTGATGCCTGGCGGTGGACCAACTTCTGGGTGCCGCTTGATTCGGTGATTGAATTCAAGCGCGGTGTATATAAGCTTGCCTTGAATGAGTTGGCCGATATCCTTTTCCAAGGGGATATCCGCGAACGGCCCAAGAGCTACGCTCTGTCTTCTGAGTCGATTTCGCCAGAGGTTGGCAATGCTTGACCTGGATAACGCCATCGTTCAATTCGACCGTGCCCTGCAAACCCTGGCGGCCCGCCCATCCAGCACCCGCCCGGTGCCAGGGACAGGTTTGCCTGAGTGTGAGTTGAGCGAAGCCCAACGCAAGGAAATCGCCGGACTCATGCGGGTCAATCATGTGGGCGAGGTGTGTGCCCAGGCGCTCTATCAGGGGCAGGCGATGACGGCCCGGCAGGCTTCGCTGCGCCAATCGCTGGCCCATGCTGCTGACGAAGAGGTTGAGCATCTGGCCTGGACCCAGCAACGCATTGAGGAAATGGGTGGGCGTACCAGTCTCCTCAATCCCCTGTGGTATGGCGGGGCGCTGAGCATCGGCGTGGTTGCGGGCATTCTTGGTGATCGCTGGAATCTGGGTTTTCTGGCAGAAACCGAAACCCAGGTTGAACGACATCTGCAAGGGCATTTGACTCGGGTGCCAGAGGATGATCTGCGCTCCAAAGCCATTCTGGACCAGATGAAGCAGGACGAAGCCGGGCACGCCGCCCTGGCCCGGGAATTGGGCGCTGCGGAACTCCCCGCGCCTGCGCGCTTCGCAATGAAGCTCGCTGCCAAGGTGATGACTACCGTAGCATTCAGAATCTAGCCTGCATTTTCAACTTGTTTTGATTTCAGACGCCCCTACGAAGAGGGGCATCTGTGTTGATGCAGGATAACTTTGGCTTGCTGGTTTGATAGGCGAAGTGTCTGTTGCAATGGTGGGGTCTCTGGTTTGAGTCCTGCCAAGCTCAGCATCGGCATAAAGTTCAGAGAACATGCAATCTGCAAACAGTGAGTCACTGAACTATTCGAGACGCTTACAGCTTTCAGCAGTGCCCCGTATGGCAGTAGGGGCATAGTCGAATGTCAATCAGTTGCTGTCTGAACGCTCACTCGTTTCTACAATTTCAAAATCATGGGTGATTTCTGCAGTTTTGCCCAGCATGATGGAAGCTGAGCAATATTTGTCTGCAGAGAGCTTGATGGCGCGTTCAACCACCTCGGGTTTGAGTTTACGACCAGAGACCACGTAGTGGTAATGGATCTTGGTGAAGACTTTGGGGTCGATTTCTGCGCGTTCGGCCTGCAGTTTGACTTCGCAGCCTTCCACGGCATGGCGGCCACGTTTGAGGATCAGGACCACGTCGTAGGCCGTGCATCCACCCGCACCCGCGAGGATCATCTCCATGGGGCGGGGGGCGAGATTTTTCCCGCCCAGGTCCGCCGCTCCTTCCATGATAAGTGCGTGCCCGCTGCCTGTTTCTGCGATGAATTGGGCGTTGCCGGCCCATTTGACTGTGCATTCCATAATTTTCAATCTCGTCTGCTAGGGTGGAGTAGGGGATATTGGAAACGGTCTACGATCTTACTGCAAGGGCGTTTAGCCGCAAAAGGGTGGATTGATAGGTAGATCGTAAAACAGATTTGTAGTGCGGTATGAATGGTCTCTATTTGTTGCACTGCAAAATTCGGGTGCTACAATACCAAAAAGAAGAAGTTTAAATACTCCTTATTCATTCATAAAACAAGTTGATAAATGGTGGAAAAATCCATGTTTTAAAAGGATTTAATGCCCATAAGTCTGTTTGATTTATAGATAGAAATATTCAGTCTGAAACGCGCAAAAAAACCTTGCAACGCACAAGTCGATTGCGCATAATGAAATTGTTGATTCGACGGACACACAGTTTCAAGTCAGTCGTAATCGTTTGATTGTCTCCTCCACCCTCCTCCTTTGGTGTGGACTTGGCGCAGCTCTAAGTGAGCTGCGTTTTTTTTTGCCTTTTCGTCTTGAGGCATGGCAGAGTCGGCGATTGGCGCAATCTCCAGCAATGTCTATGGCAATCCATCTGAAGACCTGATTTAAATCCTGTTTCGATACCAAGGTCGTAGTAGATAAAGAAAATCGGGAGTCCGACGTTTGCGTACCCCCGATTTTGCCTGCTGAAATCTGCACAGATAAACAGATTTGCTACCGACGGCAGCGTTTCGGCTAATATGATCTTTGCTAATCGCTTATCCGAGTGTGACCACAACCTGATGGCGTCCTTCACCTAAAAGCGGCAAGGTACTTCCCGTGATGGGGGAGCCATCGACAGTGATGCTCTGGATGCCTTTGCAGACGTGGTGCGGGTTGCGTACCTCGATCTCGTAGATTGCACCACGGAATTTGCGGGTTGCACTGAAACCTTCCCAGGTGCTGGGGATGCACGGATTGATTTCTAACCCACGGTAGCTTGGCTGGAGGCCCAGAATGTGTCGGGTGGCAGCCTGATATGTCCAGGATGAGGTGCCCGATAGCCAGCTGTTGCGGCCCAGGCCAAATTGCGGGTGCTCATCCCCCAACATATTTTGCGGGTAGCAGTAGGGTTCCGCTTCGAATTCATCGATACACGTATTCTTGAACGCCGGATTGATCTGGTTGTAGTACTGGTAGGCCCGGTCGCCGTTACCGATGACTGTTTCGGCAATCATGACCCAAGGGTTGGTGTGCAGGAAGATGCCGCCATTTTCCTTGGCGCCCGGCGGGTAGGTGGAAACGCCGCCCAGGTTGCGGTCATAACCGTTGAAACCCGGTGCAGAGAGTTTCAAACCGTTTGCTGTGTTCAGATGCTTATTGACCGAATCTAGCGCTGTTTGGGCGCGTTCCGCTTCAGCAAAACCGCAAAGCACGTTCCAGCTTTGTGAGTTGATATAGATTTTGCCGTGGGTGTTTTTGTGCGAACCCAGTGGGCTGCCATCGTGATCAAAATAGCGGATGTACCATTCGCCGTCCCAGGTTTCACGATTGACTGCCTCTTTCATCTCAGCGTAATAGCCACGATAGCGCTGGGCAGCCCCCGTGTCCTGCAGGGAATCGGCTAGTTCGATTATTTCCAGCAGTGCTTTGCCAAACTGCGGGGCGATGAAGTTGGATTCGGCACCGGTGCGCAGGTTGACAGTGTCATTCCAGTCGGCAAATCCCAGTAGCGGCAATCCGTGTTGGCCGCGATGGGTCCAGGTGAATTCGATGGCGCGTTGCAAGTGCTCCAGCACCGTAGCGTCTTCAAGCGGCAGGTGCTTCTCGTCCTTGTCATAGAAGGGGATTCGCTGGTCAAGGAAAGAGAAATCGCCGGTTTCCTTTACGTAAGCGCAAACAGCCAGGATGATCCACAAGTGGTCATCGCCATAAAAATGTGGGCGGTCAGGGAATTCATGTGAATCGCCTGAGCTGGCTTCCATGGTGGATGGATAGAACTGATGCATGGCGGAACCGTCACGTTTTTGCACGTGCAGCAGCTTGGTGATCAGCCCCCGCGCACCGTCAGGATCGTTGGCGACCATGCCCATGGAATCCTGCGAACTGTCTCGAAAACCAATTCCCCGGCCGCCAAAGCCCAGTTGGTACAAGGAGAGATCCCGCGACCAGTTCTTGGTGGTGTTGCATTGGCGGGGGTTGTGAATGTTGATCATGCTGTTGAAATTCGCATCTGGCGTCTTGACCTGCAAGGTGGCCAGATATTCATCCCAGAACTTTGCTAGTTCAACCAAGGCTGCATCGACCTGTGCCGGATTGCGGAAGCGCGCGATGGCTTTGGCGTCGGCTTCGATTGATTCAGCCTGGGATAACTGAGTGATCAGGCGTGTGGTCTGCCCTGGGGCCACGCTGCCCAAGTGGTGGAGGAGGGCTGCGATGTTGTCGCCACGGTGCGCTTCGTAGTTGAGCAGTTCTTGTGCTTGCAGGGCCAGGGGCGAGCGCCAGCTACCGTATTCATTGTCGCCCAGGAAGCGTCTGCGGTCGGATTCGAAAGACGATACAGGCCGGTTGGACGTGAAATAATTGACAGCCACATCGCGCTTCATGAAGGCATACTGGGTCAGTGCCAACAAGCCTTCCGGCTGGCGTATGGCACGGCTCTGCATGGTTTGCGGCACCCAGTCTGCATTGGTGAATTGCTTGAGTGCATCAAAGTGGGTGTATTCCACGACCGGAATGGCATCAATCTCCAGCGCAGTGTCACGCAGGTTGGTGATCTTGATGTCACGAATCACGCGGTGTTCGCCAAAGGGCACAAACACGGTGACTTCGGTACGGATGCCGTAAAATTCTGAAATGTAGGTGGAATACCCTAGACCGACATGGCACTCGTATCGATCATACGGATCAAGGGTCGGCACAAAGAAAGGCGAAAAAATCTTGTAGCTGCCGTCAGTCTGCATGAAGCGCAAATAGAGGGTTTCGCCCTTGAAATCGGAGGCAGGCGCTTGAGGTAGATATTTGACGATGCGGTTCAAGGCCGGGTCGCCCTTGCAGATCAGCGCGCCTCCTGTCTGATCCACGAAACCACCAAAGTTCAGGCCCCCAATATAGTTGATCCACTTGACTGGAGTCTTGGGATTGGTGATCACATACTCACGACGAGCATCGTCGAAATATCCATAATTCATGCTTGCCTGCCTCCTTGTTTTAATATCCCCTTTGTTGGGGCTTGTCGCGTCTGTAGGACACCTTCTTCTGTGCAATGCTATTCCACATGTCTGCCCAAAGTTGGGCAGAATTGGCATCCGGAGCGAAACAATCGCTCCGGATTTGGGCCGTTTTACCCTAGAACAACTTCAACCTGGTGGGTCTTGCCGTCGCCAGCGAAGGGAATGGGCAGGGCCGCATCAAGCTCACGTCCGTCTATCGAGAGCTTTTTCACACCCTTGCATACGCCATTTGGATTTTTCACGGTGATGTTGTAGGTGTCGCCCCGGAATCGACGGGTTGCGGTAAAGCCGCTCCAGCTCTTGGGGATGCAGGGATCAACACGCAGGCCGCTGTAGTCGGGCTTGATGCCCAGCAGGCCTTGGCTGACCACGACGAAAGTCCAGGCTGCCGTGCCGGTGAGCCAGTTGTTCTTGGCTTCGCCAAAGCAGGGGGCATCCTTGCCCGCAATCATCTGGGCGTAGACATATGGTTCGCCACGGTAGGTTTCAATCTGATCCTGTTTGGCAGACGGACAGATGGATAGGTAATACTCCAACGCGCGTTCGCCTTCACCCAAAATACACCAGCCCAAGTGGACCCAGGTGTTGTTGTGGCTGAAAATCCCGGCGTTTTCCTTGACTCCAGGTGGGTAGGAAGTGACTTCGCCCAGGTTTTTGTCATAGGTGGAGTAGGCGGGTTGTTGCAGCACCACGCCATTCTTGGTGAATAGGTGTTTGTGGACCGATTCCATTGCCTGACGGGCACGGCCATTCTTTTCGCCGGCGCCGCCCAGCACACACCAGCCTTGGCTTTCGATGAAGATTTTGCCTTCTTCGTTGGTCTTGGAGCCGACGACTTTGCCTTGTGCATCGTAGGCACGGGTGTACCATTCCCCGTCCCACGCTACCCGTTCTACTGTTTCCAGCATCTCGGCATGGTGGTCGCGCATGCGCTTGGTTTCATCTGCCTTGCCCAGGAAGTCGTACAGGTCACTCATGTCGCGGGCGGCGTAAAGGAAGAGGCCTGCAATCATCACTGATTCTGCTTTGGAATCCTTCACGTCGCCTGCGGTCTGGAAGGATTCGTTGGGTTCGGTGGAGAAGCAGTTCAGGTTCAGGCAGTCATTCCAGTCAGCGTGTCCGATCAGCGGCAGTCCGTTGGGGCCGCGCTTCTTCATCGTGTAGGCGATGGAAGTTTCCAGGTGATGCAGCAAAGTGTGCGTGGCTGTGCCGGTGACATATTGGATGTCTGCATACCCGCAAGGTTCTTGCAGGATGGAGGTGTCGCCGGATTCCTTGATATAGGAACAGGTGGAGAGGACCAGCCACAGGTGATCGTCATAGAAGTCACCGCCGATATCGGCATTGCCCTTCTTGGTGAGTGGTTGATACTGGTGGTAACAGGTGCCGTCAGAGAGCTGTGTGGCGGCGATATCCAGAATGCGTTGGCGGGCACGGCTGGGAATCATGTGCACAAAGCCGAGCAAATCCTGGTTGGAATCACGGAAGCCCATACCACGGCCAATCCCGGTTTCATACATGGAGGCCGAGCGGCTCATGTTGAAGGTGGCCATGCATTGATACTGGTTCCAGGTATTGAGCATGCGGTTTGCATGTTCGTTCGGGCATTCTGCCTGGAAGTTGCCCAGCAGGTCGCTCCAGTACTTGGCCAGCGAGGCAAATGCAGCATCCACCGCACCAGGGGCGGAGTATTTGGCAAGAATTTCGCGTCCAAACTTCTTGTTCATCACGAAGGGCGCGTCGAACTTTTCTTCCTCACCTTGCTCGACATAGGCCAGCACGAAAGCAAAGGTTTCTTCGGCGCCGGGGGCAAGATCCAGATCGACCTGATGTGAACCGATCGGGTTCCAGCCAAAAGCCATGGAGTTGGTGGCTTGGCCCGCAAAGGGCACCTTGGCTTCATGCAGACCTTCATGGATACCGACGAAAGCGTCACGCGAGGTGTCAAAACCGGCGATGGGGCGCGTACAGGCGAAAAGCGTGTAGTGATTGCGGCGCTCACGATATTCGGTCTTGTGGTAGATGGCCGAGCCTTCAACTTCCACTTCACCAATCGAGTAGGTGCGCTGGTAGTTGGTCATGTCATTGAGCGCTTCGAAGAAGCAGAACTCCTGATAGGAGAACAGCTTGGGGCGCTTGTGCGCTTTGCTCTTGTTGCGCACGGTGACTTTCCACACTTCCAGGTTTTCACCTGGGGGAACAAAGAACAAGGTCTCGACTTCCAGCCCATCACGCTCGCCTAGGATGCGGGTGTAGCCCAGCCCGTGGCGGCATTCATAGCGCGTCCCCTTGGCCTTGACTGGTTTCCAGCCAGGGTTCCATACCGAGCCTTCATCATTGACGTAGAAATAGCGGCCACCCAGGTCATACGGCACGTTGTTGTAGCGGTAGCGCGTCAGGCGACGCAGCTTGGCGTCTTTCCAGAAGGTGTAGCCGCCAGCCGTGTTGGTGCACAGCCCGAAGAATTCGTCCTGCCCCAGATAGTTCAGCCAGGGTAAGGGCGTGTCAGGACGTGTGATAACGTATTCACGCGCTGCATCATCAAAATAGCCGAAGGCATTTGGGGCCTTGTCATTCATTTGTCTTCTCTTCCTTGAAGTATGGATAGCTGGCACAGTGTTTTCGGCGGACCACGGCACGATGACAAATGCACTTGGCACACACCTCGATAGTGCTACACTCATATTTATACATGAAAACGTTTTCACATTGCAAACGGTTTCAGCTTGAAATCGGGTTAACCCGGATCAATCGGATCTGTGCTGGATGGGTAGGGTCTGGCTGTGCTGCCAAGAAGGGTATAAACCCTGTCGGCTCAGGCCATTTGGCTCAGCAGCGGGCTTTCGTGGCGTGTCCGGGTTAAACTCTAGGTTCAAAATTACATATCGATTCAGTCTTGGAAATAAGGGAGGGGGCTTTGAATAGCAAGCATCTGGTGTTGCAGGCGGGTAATCTGAGCATGGCGATTGATCCGATGGTGGGGGCCCGTATCGTGTCATTTGCACTGGAGAGTAGCGAGTTGCTGACGCCCGCCTCTGTGCACGCCAATTACGGTTCCACTTTCTGGGATTCTCCGCAAACCAACTGGAACTGGCCGCCTCGGGCTGCATTGGATGCCAAGCCCTATGCGGTTGCGCAGGGTAAAGGGTGGGTGGAACTCACCAGCGAGGTGGATGCCTGCGGGCTGCAATTTGTGAAACGCATTCAGGCCAATGCTCAGCTTGGGCGGTTCGAGATTGATTACCGGATGATCAATCATTCCACGCAGCCCCTTAAGGCCGGGCCTTGGGAGGTGACGCGGGTGGAGGGTGGCTTGAGTTTCTTCCCCTATGAAAGTGTTCCGGGGCTACCCCCAACCGCCCTGGAGCCAGTGGTGTATCAGGATGGGATCTGCTGGTATCCCTTTGATGCGGCCTATCTGGAGGTCGGGCACAAGCTTTTCAGCGGTGCTCGTGAAGGATGGCTGGCGCATGCGGGGCCTGCGCGTACCTTGTTCATCAAGACTTTTCCAGATACCCAGCCCCAGGACTACGCGCCCGAGCAGGCCGAGGTGGAAATCTGGGGGCACGACAAGGGGGCTTATATTGAGCTGGAGAACCACGGCGTCTATCAGACAATAATGCCAGGGCAGCAAACCAGCTACAAAGTGAATTGGTATCTTCGTCGCTTGGCTGATGGCGTGAATGCCACAGTGGGCAACGCCGAGTTGGTTAAATTGGTGAGGCAGATCATCGCCGCGTGATCAATGCACGACAGCAACTGAAATCCACGTCAGGGCGTTTAGTTGTGGGTTTTGCCCACTCCCTTGCGCTGATCATCATAGTAGCTGCGTATCTCGGGTGGCAGCCATGCCCGGTAAGCTTTGAGCGCGGCTTCCGCTCCGCCGGTACGGATGATCTCATTGATCTGCGCAATGGCCTTTTCCCCCAGCGGGGACCTGGAACAACTGATGTGTCCGGCCAATAGAGAGGTGTCTTCCGCAATCGGAAGAAAAACATATTGGCTCGGGTCGCGCCCGATACGCCGTGCTGCGAATGACAGTTCGACGGCGTAGCCGATGACAGCATCCATCGATTGCCTGTTTGCCATACGGGTAAAACCGCTCAAAAAAATGTCGGATGCGGCAAAGGGCACCACAAATGAGCGTGCATTTTCTGCTTGCAGGAGGCTGTCGATGGTTGTGCCAAAACTGCGCCCCGAAGCGACGCCGACGCGGAATTTATGGCTGGCAAGGAGTTCCGACAGGCGCAGCTCCCCGTTTTCGTTCATATAGGGGCGGATACTGGCCAAACGTGATTGCAGGGTAATCAGCCCGTTGGGGAGCAGATCAATGATCCTGTCTGAGAAGAGAGCGTTTTTCTCCCTCGTCGGGGTCTTGATCATGGCTGGATTGCACACGTTGTCCCTGTGCTTGATCTCCTCCAGCGTGCGCAGGGTATTGGCTTCGGCCAGATCATGCTGGAATTGCGGCATCCGTGAGCGGATATAGGCTTCCCATTGATCTGCCGCACCGGTTTGTTTGTCAGGCCCACTGAGGATGGAGATCGGGGGGAAGTCAGAGTGATACCAGACAATCGTATCTGCCGCCCAGGCAAAGAGGGGCAGGGTAAAGAGCAGCAGGTATGCCAAGACTTGCTTCATGGGCTTACGTCATCAGACGATAGATCACAAGGACAGTCTTCAGGGTAGCCGTCTTCAGGCCAAGGTTCCAGTGTAATCCTTGGCCTGCAGGTTCATTCAAACACTTTATGCCCGTTTGGCTGCCTGAACTTTGGCATATGCAGCAAGCAGGCGCGCATGCATTTTGCAGCCTTCAAGCTGGGGGCCGGGCGCCTTGATACCAAAGAAGCGTTCCTCCCCGCCCAAGAGCTGTATGGCCTGGGCGACAGTGCCCTCGCCATACAGCGCGTGAAGTGCCTCGTCATAATGCTTGTCTTCTTCCAGTGCCAGGAGTGTTTCGATGCAGTGGTACACCTTGCGGCGAGATGGCGAGATTTGTTCGAAGTGGCGGACCCAATCCAAGCCCTCACGAATCGCGTTTTCGTCCCCGATCGAAAGCGCCAGCATGGTCTTGAGTTCGCCGATACGCAAATCCTCCCACACCGACCCGGCGTCGGCTGCGAGACCGATCACTGCGGCGACCAGCCGCTGGTCATCCAGCCCCTGGTCTTGCAGTGCTTCGAGCAGATCAGCCACTTCTTCGTCGTCGAGCTGGTCGAGGAGCAGGATGCTGGGCCGCAGATCGTTGCCGAGACTGTTGTTGTCATACTCCAGTTCATCAATGGGATAGATTTCAGACAGGGTAGGCACAAGAATGCGGCAGGCATACACACCCAGATGGGTGAAATCTGCAATATAGATGTCGTGGCCCGTGGCGTGGATCAATTCGCACAGGCGGTCGAATTCCTGCTGTGTATTGCCGGAGAAATCCCAGTCGCAGAATTCATAATCCGGTGCATCGGCGAGAAAATTCCAATGCACGATGCCGCTGGAGTCGACGAAATGAATCTCCAGGTTGGGCACCGAAGCCGCTTCTTCACGGTCGTGCCCAGGGGGTGGGAAGCCATCCAGCGCAGCCAATGCACGGCCTTGCAGCAACTCGGTCAGCGCCCGTTCGAGGGCTACCTCGAAACGCGGGTGTGCGCCAAAGCTGACGAAGCAGCCCTGGTCATGTGGATTGAGCAGGGTGACATTGACAACCGGATATTGTCCTCCCAGCGACGCGTCGCGTACCAATATGCCAAAACCTGCTTCGCGCAGACCATGAATGCCTGCGGCGATATGTGGGAAACGGGCGATCACCTCTTCTGGCACGGCAGGCAGACACAGGCATTCGCGGATCACGCGGAATTTCACGTGGCGTTCGAGCACTTCGGAGAGTGCCTGGGTACGTGCTTCGGTTGCGGTATTGCCCGCTGACATGCCATTGCTGACATACAGATTGCTGATCACGTTGACCGGGAAATACACCGTTTCACCATCGCGCTGGCGCACGTAGGGGATCGCGCAGATGCCTCGAGCCAGATTGCCGGAGTTCAGGTCAACCAGTGTTTCGGCATCAATATCTCCTTCAGGGTTGTAGATATCCTGCAACTCTGGCGTGAGGAGTTCTTCGGGCCATTCGTAAGCCCCCTCCAGGTCAAACCACCGCTCTTGCGGATAATGGCAGAAAGGCGCCTGCGCATTGGCTTCACCGAGGTAGTAGTGCGACCAGAAGTAATTACATGACAGGCGCTCAAAGAATTCACCCAATGCGCTTGCACGGGCAGCGAGTTCAGAGGCGCCTTTGCCATTGGTGTAGATCAAGGGGCAGTCCGCATCGCGCAAATGTACTGACCAGACGTTTTCCACCGGGTTGAGCCAGGATTGTTCCTCCGCACGGAACCCCAAGGCTGCAAGTTTGCCCTGCAAGGTGGCAATGGTGGATTCGAGCGAAGCGTCTTTGCCCGGAATGAAGTGTTCGGTCGAAGTCATGTCAGCCTCGCGCAGTGAATGTGAAATGGCAGCGCATTGTACGGTATAGCCGCCTGGCACAGCGTGTCAAAGCGCTGTAGCGCGAAGATTTGTCTCAAATCGACCAGCGAGGCAGGGCCGCTATGCGTCAGTTTCCAGAATATTGCGAGATTGTTCCTGTGCCAAGGTGAGGGGCTGGCCGCTAAACCCCCACAATAGAAATAGCTGGTATATTGTGGGGGTTTGGTAATTATTGGAAGCTGATCGCCTTGTTCAGTTTTTCAATGACTTCTGCGCCAACCTGTTTGCTGCACATGATATAGCGATATTCGCCTTGTGGCACATCAGGGAAATTCAGCGTTTTGACGTCATTGCTGGATAAACCTGCCTGAGAGATGAAGTAGCTTGCTTCTTCGGGCGAGACAAAGGTGAGGTCAGCCCGATCTGCCTTGATCATCTGGATCATCTGCGGTGACTCCAAGGTGACGGCAGTTGTGGTGGGTTTAATTTTTTTCACCAGATCGTCAATAAAAGTGCCGTAGGAGTAGCTCTCCTTGACGAGGAGCCGAGTCTTTTTGTCAGCCAGCAGGTCGGCCAGCTTGACGCCAGCGGGCGCTTTGAAATTGGCATTGGTCAATGCGGTCCAGGGTTTGTCTCGATAAATTGGTTTGGTGAACAGTGCAAACGCTTCACGGGCAGGGGTTTTGAACCACCCTACCGCGCAATCCTTTTCTGCATTTTGTTCCAGGATGGCCAATTGGCGATTTGATGGGGTCTTGGCCCATTTGAAGGCAATACCTGCTTTTTTGAAGGCTTCACCAGCAGGGCTCGCCGTTAGGCCACTGGCACCACCATTGGCCTCAGAGACGAGGTAGGGCGGGCGTTCGTTGTAATGCAGAGTGATTTCCCCTGCAGCCCAAGCGCCTGAGCTTGGGGCAAGAAAGAGCATACCCCATATAAATCCGCGAAGCTTATAAGACATAGCGTTCTCTCCGTAATTGGAATCGAAACTGCCTTTTGAGTCTAGCCTCGTGCGGGCGGTGATTGTATGTCCTCAAGTGAATTCATCCATACCCATAAGGGTGAGGTTCAATGCGGACGCGCACCCTGCTGTAACCGGGAATCTAGCCTTGGCGCAAATCGGCACGCTTCCTGGTATGGCCGTGCTCGCAGCAATGCCTGAGAATGAGCGCCATTGCATCAAATCAGGTTCGCCCCACTATGTCTTCTACACCCGTGTCGCCGCAAGCTGCGCGTTTTTCTACCAACAGCTTGTTCTTTGTGTGCGGTCTGCTGTTTGCCACTTGGGGCGTGCATGTCCCGACGGTGAAAGCACTTTATGCTCTGAGTGATGCCGGACTTTCCTGGCTGATGCTATCTGCGGGGGTAGGGGCTTTGCTTGGGCTCTCCCAGGTAGGGCAGATGGTGGCCCGATATGGCACGCGGCCCGTGATTTGGGCAACGGGTATCGGGATGTGTATTTCGCTTGCGGTGTTGCTTTTTGCTCCGGGATATCCGGCGCTACTGGCTGTACTCTTTGTGTATGGGCTTTGCAACGGTTCATTTGATGTAGCCATGAATGCAGAAGCGGTGGCGGTGGAGCATGCTTATCGGCGCCCGATCATGTCCTCTTTCCATGGGTTTTTCAGCCTGGGTGGTTTCGCCGGGGCTTTGGCGGGCTCCATGACGGCTGCAATGGGCATCGCGCCATGGCTGCACCTGGCGGGGAGCGCTGTGGGGGGATTTGTTGTGATTGCAGTGGCCTCCAGGTGGATGTTGCCACCCGAGGCGACGCATTCACCTGAGGAGGCAGGGCGTACTTGGAGCCTGCCCAAAGGGATTATCTTGCTGATCGGTGTGATGGGGGCGCTGGGCATGGTTGGAGAAGGTGCCATGTACGACTGGAGCACCCTGTACATGCGTGATGAACTCCACAGCACGCAACAAATTGCAGCTTTGGGGTATGGCGCATTTTCGGTTGCGATGGCGCTTGCCCGTTTTGGTGGCGATTGGGTGCGGGCGCGCCTGGGGTCCAGCGAGGCGTTGCGGCTATCGGCATGGGTTGCTGCCGCTGCGATGACGCTGACATTGGTTCTCGGTTTGCACTGGACAACTCTGCTGGGTTTTGCCGTGGTCGGCCTCGGGTTTGCCAATGTTGTGCCGGTGTTGTTTTCTGCTGCGGCGCGGGTTCCAGGGGTGACACCTGCCAAAGGGATTGCCGGGGTTTCCGCTGTCGGTTATGTTGGATTCATGATGGGGCCACCCGTTATCGGGGCCATCGCCCACCGTTTCAGTTTGTCTTCGGCATTGTTTATTGTGGCGTTATTTGCGATGGCCGTTGCCTTACTTACCCGTCGTGCTATGGCACAGGTGGGCGAGGAGCCAGGGGCCGAAGCTGTTGGGCTTCCCCAGATGTCGCAGGATTGATGTCTGTTCCTATCTCGCAAGGTGTTTGGCCGCATTCTGGGTTGGCAAATTGGAACAGAAGAGCGTCGATGAAAAAAAGCCCTCGTTGCCGAGGGCTTGTCAATTGTCTGAGGCAGCTTAGAGGCTATTTCATGCTACGTACAGACAAGGTTCTCACAGGAACGAGGTATAGGGCAGGTCGGGCTCCCCGGTAAAGCAGTCATCAAAACCACGGGGGTAATGGTATTCCATCTTGTCCTTGTCGGCGGGGAAGGTGAATTTGCCACCCACCTGCCAGATGTAGGGTTTGAACTTGTACTGCAGGCGGTCTTTCTTCATGTTCCACAGCATGGTGATTTCCATCGGGTCCGCTTGGAAGTTTGACCAGATGTCATGGTGGAAGGGGATGATCACCTTGGTGTTCAGGGCTTCGCCCATACGCAGGATATCTGAAGCGGTCATCTTGTCGGTGATGCCACGTGGGTTTTCCCCATACGAGCCCAGGGCTACATCAATCTGATGTTCGTTGCCATGCTTGGCGTAGTAGTTGGAGTAGTGCGAATCGCCGCTGTGGTAGAGGTTCCCCCCCGGGGTTTTGATCAGGTAGTTGACCGCACGGTCATCCATGTTGCCTGGCATCTTGTCCTTGGCGGTTTCTTCCTTCGGCAGGGTGACCAGCACGGTGCGGTCAAAGGACTCCAGCGCGACGATTTCAAGATCCTTGATCTTGACCACATCTCCCGGCTTGACGACGATGCAGCGTTCAGCAGGCACGCCCCACTTTTTCCAGAGTTCCACACAGGTCTTCGGGCCAATGAAGGGAACGGAAGGATCACAGTTCTTCATGACCGCTGCGGCCACGTTAACGCAGATGTGGTCGTTGTGATCGTGAGTAGAGAGTACGGCGTCGATATTCTTGATGGCAAACGGATCAATCACAAAGGGTGAAACACGCAGATTGGGTTGCAGGTTTTTGCAACCACACATGCGAGCCATTTGGTGATGCGGGTCCATCAGCGGGTTCTTCATTGAGCGCTTGCCCGTGCCGCACCACAAATCGATACAGATGTTGGCGCTCCCCGGAGTTTTGACCCAGATGCCCGTACAGGCCAGCCACCACATGGCAAAGCTGCCTGGTGCGACGACTTCGCGCTCAATTTCTTCATTGAGCCATGTGCCCCATTGCGGGAATGTGCTGAGTACCCAGGAATCACGGGTAATTTCATCTACTTTTGCCATGCTCTGTTTCCTTTCAACTGATCAGTTCAAACTGTTTTACTGAGTTGCCAAGCAATCGCTGGGGATGCCTTGATAACCTAAAACGCACAATAACGTGCAATTCGATCTAATGGTATGAGCAAATATAGAGCAAATCAAGATCGTTTTTGTTCTGATCTTGAGTGACATGAATGCTCTTTAGCCAAAAGCTTGAGGCTTTTTAAGCTAAGGAGATTCACGATTTTATACAGTTAAAACATATAGATAGGGTGTTTATGCGACTTCTTTCCAGGTCTCGTATACACTATCAATCCAATCGATCCTTCTTGATTTTGATCAAAAACATTCTTTTTTGCCACAAAACAATCTTTTCGATCACTACAATTGAACAAAATTCGAACACGGAGACAGGCATGAACTTGACCAAGCAGTTGTTGGAACTGAACACCATCCAGTTGCAGGCGCAGGCCACCAATTGGCAGGAGGCTGTTCGCGTCGGGGTGGATCTGCTGGTGAAGGCAGATACCGTTGAGCCCCGGTACTACGACTCCATTGTGCGAATGACCGGTGAGTTGGGTGCCTGGTATCTGTTGGCTCCAGGGATTGCAATGCCGCATGCCCGCCCGGAAGAAGGGGTGAAGAAAACCAGTTTTGCCTTGGTGACTTTGGCTACACCGGTGAATTTTGGCGATCCAGACAATGACCCGATTGACATTCTGATCACGCTGGCCGCCACCGATGCCAAGACCATGAATGAAGAGGCCATCGTCGAGGTGGTCACGCTGCTCGAAAACGAAGACACCGTCAGCCGTATCCGTGCAGCCAAGACGCGTGCAGAGATTGAAACCATTTTTGCTGAACTATAAGAGGAGACACACGATGGCACTACCCATGTTGCAATTGGCACTGGATAACAAGACCCTGGCCGATGCCCTGCAAGCAACCCGCATTCTGGCCAATGAAGTGGATGTGCTTGAAGCCGGTACGATCCTGGTCTGCGCAGAGGGGATGCAGGCGGTGCGTTGTCTGAAGGCACTTTACCCGAATCGCATTGTGTTGGCAGACATCAAGGCCGCAGATGCTGGCTCCATTCTTGCCAATATGTGCTTCTCCAACGGAGCAGACTGGATGACGGTGATTTGCTGTGCGCCGATTGCCACGGTTGAAACCGCCATGGCCGAAGCCCGTAAGCGCAGTGGTGATCTGGATGTTCAGATTGAATTGACTGGCTCCTGGACTTGGGAAGAAGCGGATGCCTGGCGCAAGGCTGGCGTCAAGCAAGTGGTTTATCACCGCGGGCGCGATGCCCAGGCTGCGGGCCAGTCCTGGTCAGAAGATGATCTGGCCAAGATCCGTCGTCTGGCAGACATGGGGTTTGAGCTTTCCATCACAGGTGGGCTGGTGATTGAAGACCTGCCTCTGTTCAAGGGTATCCCGGTCAAGGTGTTCATCGCTGGCCGTTCCATCCGTGATGCACAAGACCCGGCTGGCGCCGCCCGTGCCTTCAAGGCTCGTATTGCCGAATTGTGGGGCTGAGATGAACACGGCGGTACAGCATCCTCACCCTTGTCTGGGTATCTACGAGAAGGCGTTGCCAGGCGGCCTGAGCTGGCATGATCTGCTGGTGGCTGCTCGCGTGGCAGGGTACGACTATCTGGAGATGTCCATTGACGAGTCGGATGAGCGTTTAGCGCGTATCGCATGGTCGGCGGCACAGCGGGCGGAGTTTCGTCGTGCTGTCGAAGAGACCGGCATTCCGGTCAAGTCCATTTGCTTGTCTGCGCATCGGCGTTTTCCGTTTGGTAGTGCAGATCCGGCGATTCGCCAAAAAGCGCGCGAGATCATGGCCGGTGCCATTGAGTTGGCGGCGGACACTGGTATCCGTACCATCCAGTTGGCAGGCTACGACGTGTACTACGAGTCATCCACGCCTGAGAGTCTGGCCCGCTTCGACGAGGGGCTGGCCTGGGCAACGGAATGGGCTTCGCAGGCACAAGTGGTGCTGGCGATGGAGATTATGGATACGCCTTTGATGGGGTCTATTTCCAAATGGCTGGTGTATGCCGCCAAGATTCGCAGCCCCTGGTTCCAGGTCTACCCGGATCTGGGGAACCTCTCTGCATGGGGCAACCATGTGCCGACCGAACTGGCTTGTGCGGTGGACCGGATTGCAGCGGTCCACGTCAAGGATACCTACGCGGTGACACCGGATTTCCCCGGCCAATTCCGAAATGTGCCTTTTGGCAGTGGCTGCGTTGATTTCGTTGCGGCGTTCAGAGCTTTGGCGGCGGTAGGGTATCGAGGATGCTTCCTGGTTGAGATGTGGGCAGACAAGTCCCCGGACCCCATTGGTGATGCGATCCGCGCCCGTGAATGGGTGATCGGCAAGATGATTGAAGGAGGTTTGTGGTGACATTAGAGCAATTAAAGGAGCATGTGCTGGCGGCCAACCTTGATCTGCCGCGTTACCGACTGGCACTGTTTACCTGGGGTAATGCTTCAGGCATTGATCGTGAGCGCGGGCTGGTCGTGATCAAACCCTCTGGCGTTGATTACGATTGCATGACAGCTGACGATATGGTGGTTGTGGGACTGGATGGTACGGTAATGGAAGGCGCTTATCGGCCTTCATCTGATCTGGCCACCCATCTGGCAATCTACAAGGCATTTTCCGAGGTGGGTGGGGTGGTGCATACCCATTCGTCTTACGCTACGGCTTGGGCGCAGACAGGCCAGGATCTACCTGCCGAAGGGACAACGCATGCAGACTATTTCTACGGCGCGGTGCCCTGTACCCGGCTCTTGAATGACACAGAGATCAAGGGTGCCTACGAGCTGGAAACCGGTAACGTGATCGTGGAAACTTTCCGTGAGCGCAAACTGGATGCCTTGCAGATGCCGGGTGTGCTGGTGGCAGGCCACGGCCCCTTCACGTGGGGCAAGACCGCCAAGGATGCCGCCCACAACGGAGTGGTACTCGAAGAGGTTGCACGCATCGCCATCTTGTCGCGCCAGGCAGGCAGCCCGCGTATGATCAGCCAGACACTCCTGGATAAGCACTTCTTGCGCAAGCATGGCGCGGGTGCCTATTACGGTCAGAACAAAAAGTAGCAAGCCTTCCCTGAGGCAGGCTTGATATAGGAGGAGATACAAAATGCAAGTACGTGAAGTTGAAATCGTCAATCCGACCGGGCTGCATACCCGCCCAGGCAACCGTTTTGTGAAGAAGGCCAAGGAGTTCGCTTCGGAAATCCATGTGGTCAAAGGCGAGAAGCGGGTAAACGCCAAGAGCCTGCTCACGATCATGAAGGCCGGGATTTCGTTGGGTGACAAGATCTCTATCGAGGCAGATGGGCAAGATGAGCAGCAGGCGGTTGAAGAACTGGCTGCATTGATCGCTTCGTTCACGGAGTAAGTCGATGACTGCTTTAAAGGGTATTGCCGCCTCCCCAGGCGTTGTATTGGGCAGGGTGTTTGTCTACACCATGCCACGCCTGGAAGCAGTGGAAAGCCGTTGCCACGCGTGCCACCGCTGTGCTTGGTTTGGCTGCGAAGCAGGTGTCGAGGTGGGCGAGGGGAGTGTGGCCGAGGCTGAACTCAAAGTGTTGCACGACGGGATCGCCGCCGCCCGCGACCAGCTTGAAAATCTGGTAGAGCGTGTGCGTGCCGAGCGTGGCGACGATCTGGCGGAGGTGTTCGAAGGCCACTTGGAAATTCTGACTGATGAAGGCTTGGACGAAGAAATGTCTGCCGCCATCGTCGAGCGCAAGCTGTGCGCCTATGGGGCCATCCGCGAAGGTATCGAACATCAGCGCAATGAGTTTTTGGCTTTGGAGGATGAATATCTGCGCGAGCGTGCAGACGATCTGGCCGACATTGGCCGTCGGCTGCTCTACGCTACGGCTGGTGTGCCCTTCATGAGCCTGGGTGACATTCCCGAGGGGGTGATCATCGTTGCACGCGATCTGACCCCGTCTGATACTGCCCAGCTTGATCCATCGCGTGTGGGAGGCTTTGCGGTGGAAACCGGGGGGCGCACCAGCCATACCGCTATCATGGCGCGTACACTGGAATTGCCCGCTGTGGTGGGATGCGTCGGGATTCTGGATGCCGCGCAGCACGCACTTGAAGGCAAGGGCGAACTGGTGCTGGATGGTGGCAAGGGGGAGGTTGTGTTCAACCCCAGCGATGCTGAAATTACACAATTTGAGCAACGACGCGCAGCTTACCTTGCCGACCGGGAAGCCATGCTGGCCCTGGCTTCCTTGCCTGCAACAACACGCGACGGGCAGACGGTGATGCTGGGGGTGAATATCGGCACACCCGCCGATGCCAGTGCAGCCATCCCCTGGAATCCGGATGGTGTGGGGCTGTACCGTAGTGAATTCTTGTTCATGGATCAGCCCACGCTGCCCACTGAAGACCAGCAGTTCAAGGCGTATGCCACTGTTGCAAAGGTCATGAAGGGCAAGCCAGTGATCTTGCGGACGCTGGATGTGGGGGGCGACAAGCCTGTTGCGGCGATTCCCTTCCCCGAAGAGGACAATCCTTTCCTGGGCTGGCGTGGTGTGCGCATGTGCCTGTATGCCGAAGAAGGGAATCAGGGCGTGTTGCGTACCCAGTTACGCGCCGCGCTACGTGCGGCAGCTGAGGGGGATGTGTGGGTGATGTATCCCATGATATCCGCGTATGAAGAGGTGCTGGCGATCAAGGCTTTGCTCGCAGAGGTTCAGGCCGAACTGCATGCCCAGGGCAAGCGTTATGGTCAGGTCAAAACGGGCATCATGGTTGAAACGCCGGGTGCAGCGATGATTGCCGACAAGCTCGCAGAGATTGTCGACTTCTTCAGCATCGGCTCCAATGACCTTACCCAATACACCTTGGCTGCGGACCGTGGAAATCAGCAGATAGCCCGTTGTTACCAGACTTTCCACCCGGCTGTGTGGCGTCTGGTGGCCGAAGTCATCAAGGCAGGCAAGGCGCGTGGCATTCCGGTGGGCATGTGTGGCGAGTTGGCAGGCATTGAAGAAGCTGCGTTGCCTTTGTTGGGGCTGGGCTTGGATGAATACAGCATGAGTGCGCAGTCTTTGCCGCGCATCAAGCGCATTATCCGTGCTGCTAGCATGGATCAGGCATGCGCTGCCGCCCAGGCTGTGCTGCAAGCGCATACAGCGGCGGAGGCGCATGCTGTCGCGCATGCAGCCATGAGGGCTGTATTGGAGTGATGCCTCATGCGGGTCTGGCTTGTCCAGGCCCGCATTGCTGTTTAGCCACTTACTTTTTGATCCAGTTCTATTCAATACGAACCCCAAAAGAGCAGGAACGTTGAGTAATTTGAATGTTCCGGGTAGCATGAACACAAATATTAACAGGGTGAATCGATCATGAGTGGCTTTGGCAGGATTACATCACAACGGCGGCAAAGGCTCCTGAACCGCTTGGAGCAAGGCCCGACCCGCGTGGTGGATCTGGCTGAGGAATTCGATGTGTCGGAAATCACCGTTCGGCGTGATCTTGACGAATTGGTGGAAGAAGGCTTGGTGGAGCGTTTTCATG
The DNA here is from genome assembly GCF_000373965.1 of Uliginosibacterium gangwonense DSM 18521. GTDB lineage: Bacteria > Pseudomonadota > Gammaproteobacteria > Burkholderiales > Rhodocyclaceae > Uliginosibacterium > Uliginosibacterium gangwonense. The sequence continues at coordinate 165,358 of NZ_KB892839.1, forward strand.
GTGGCGCCCGCCTGGTCGGAGTACCTGTGCCGGAAACCTCTTTCGCCGAGAAACCCCGTTTGCATGCGGATGAAAAAGAGAGCATCGGCAAGATGGTGGCCGGACTCATTGGCAACGATGAAACGGTTTTTCTGAATGCGGGTTCTACGACCTTGTCGGTGCTGCGCCACATGCATGGTCACCGTGTCCGCGTCGTCACCAATAATGCTGCGGCCCCGATGGAAGTGAAGGGGGATGCCAATCTGGAGTTGATTCTGGTGGGGGGGCTGTATCGCCCCAAGTCCAGTTCCTTGTACGGCGATCTGGCGGTGATGACGTTGTCACAAATTCATGCTTCATGTTGTGTGCTGGGCACCAACGGCGTGAGTGCGCGCACAGGGCTGACAAGCTCGGTCTATGGTGAGACCGTTATTAACCGTTTGATGGTCGAGCGCTGTCAGGGCAAGGTCATCGTGGTGGCCGACGGCTCCAAAATTGGGGTGACTTCCAGTTTTGCCTGTGTGCCGCTGGATAAGGTGTCGATTTTGGTGACAGATCGTTCCGCCAGCCCTGACGAGCTGGCTGCGATTCGCGCGTTGGGCGTGCAAGTGATGATCTGTGATGATTGACCGCCGCCGCATTTGAATTCGGGCAGTCAAAATGATTTCAGCCAAGCGCATCAGTTGCTGATGCACTTGGCGTGAGAGTCGAGGTGTGTCAATCTGCCAAGCGTGATTACAGTTTGCAAGCCGCCACACGGCTGACCTTGATGTTCTGGCCACCATCGCTGTGGGCCCAAACTACATCCCCGCTGGCTGTGCTTACAAAATCCTGAAATGTGCTGATCGGCGCGTTGGTGCTCACCGGCCCTTCGGTGATAGCTCCCGTGCTGGCGTTGGCTACGGCCAGAACAAGTTTCCCGCCTGATTTCCAGCCCAGCAACAGTTTGTTGCTACCTAATGCGGCCATATATGGGCGGAAGGGGTAGCTTGAATCCAGGCCCGTCGCACCGGCAATTGTAAGATCCGTACTGATTGCGCTGCCGCTGTTGGGCAACTTGGCAAGCTTGAGTACGAGTGCGCCGCTGCTGTTGGTCTGGATATAGTTCATCCAGAAGCCACTCCCGGTAATGGGGACCAAGCCGCCCAATGCTCGGCCCGATGCATCCGTGTCGTTCAGCCATTGCAGATCATTTTTTGCCGAGCTGCTGGTTGCCAGACGTGCCAGTTGCATGGCATTGGGATAGGCATCGCCATGGCAGGCAGCCCCCCAGGTGCCGTTGTAACCCAGGCGTACTGACCAGCTATGGCTGCATCCCCAATCCCAGCCGCCGCTCTGTACCGCACCATCAGTGCCAACAAACTTCAGGGTGTCACCCGCGTGGATATCTACTTCGCCTGTTACGTTGGGGCGCGCGGTCGACATGGCTCCCCGGTAATACACGCCATAGCGGCTTCCATCTGTAGCCAGCCGTGCAGTATGCCCATACCACCAGATGAACTGGGCGCCTACGCTATCCGCATTGCCTTTCTTGGTCAGTGTGGTGCGGAAACGGCTTGCACCGGCGTTGTCGATGCCCACCAGATCCATCTTGCCACAGACCGCATTGTCTGGCGTTGCGCTGGAATAGCAGTATTTTGACGAATAAATGTCAGGGTCATTGGAGACTATCGCCAGGACCGCGCCCTTGGCGTCAGCAAGTGCTGCATGCACCTGTAGCCCCGAAATATCCGGTAGGTAGCTTTTCAGAGTGTCGCTGGAACTCAGTGTGGCAAGCTTGATGACTGATTTGCTGGCATCCGTCCATGCAAGCAGTGCGGTGCCATCTGATTTGGGGGCAATGACAGTTGGTGTATATTCGTCATTGACAGAAGCATCGTCGACACTCACCGTCGTTGTGCGTATGCGATTCGCCAAAGTATCGCATGAACTGCTTGCCGCGTCGGTTGTGCTGCTTGTACCGGTACTGGCGTTTGTGCTGGTGCTACTGTCGGCGCTGCCTGTACCGGCGCTACCTCCACCACATCCGCTGGCAAGCGCCGCATAAACAAGTATGGCCAGAATACTCAGACGCGGAAAGTTTTTCATTTTTTGCACCAGTGAATTGTCGTGGAGTTGAAACATATTCAGTTCGGTTTGTTCCATACATATGGAATCAGGCCCCGACACCTTGTCAGGCGGATACGAATGAATCTCAGTTGATATATTGTTACATGGTGTTTCACGTGTACGGCAGTTAAAGCCGATAAATGGCATGCGTTAAAAAACCAGGTTTTTGTCACAAAGTAGCCGCTATCCCGCTACTACATACATGCTGATGGCGAAAACCGTTTATCGGATAGTGCTTTTTGAAGCGTTTGTTACGCATTATCAAGAGAAATCATCTGGCAAAAAAAGAGGCGTCCAGCAAGTCGGATGCCCCTTTATGACCACGAGGTAAGAGGTTCTTGTTCATCTAGCCATGAGAGCGATCATTTCTCATATATCCATGCTGGAATGGATGGTGTTCATCCATAAAACCATGCGAATAAAATGCTTCAGCGCAGCGCCAATACATAGCGTTGGAGTGCCAGGGCAATGGTGTTGCTGTCGTGATGTCCGATCACCTCATTGGCATGGGCTTGAACGGCAGGTACTGCATTGCCCATTGCAATCCCCATGCCTGCCAGCTTGAGCATACCAATGTCGTTGTGATTGTCACCAAAGGCGAGCACTTGCGAGGGGGCTATGCCTTGTACTGAAAGCCAATAGGCGAGGGTGCTTCCTTTGCTGTTGCCCTTTTGCGCCACGTCGAACCAATTACGCCCGGATTGCTCGAATTCCAGCCCTAGTTTTTGTGTGACCTCTATCGAGAATTGTTGATAGACCACGGGGTCTTGGGGAGAAACTATCATCTTCCAGACATTTTTTGCTTGGCTCACAAAGGATTCCAGGCTCTCAACGGCAGTGATCCCCTCGATAGCGGGGGTCTGCTTAGCGCCCCAATCAAGCAGGCGCTGGATTTGGATATCCCGTTGTTCGTAGGCGATCTGGTCGTCCGCATAGATAAAGCCCCTCAGGCCATGTTTGCGCAAAAGGCTTAACAGACCCGACGCCTGCGCTGTGTCCAGTGGTTTCGCAAACAAGGTCCGGCGTTGTTTGAAATCGTAGATGTAAGTGCCATTACAGCAGATTGCCGGGGCGTCTAGCTCCAGTTGGGCGATATATGGGGCGGTGGTGATATGGTGGCGCCCGGTGATCAGCATGACCTGGAGTCCCCGCGAACGTACCTGCCTGAGTGCGGTTTGTGTTTCAGGATGGATGCCCAGTTGCGCATCAAGCAGGGTGCCGTCAAGGTCAAGAGCCACCAGGCGGAAATCTGGCAGCACTGGTTTTTGCATGGTGTTCATAATGAGTTTCTGCAATAAAAAGCCCAGGCACGCCGTATGGGTATGCCTGGGCCATGGTATGAAGCGGAATGGACGATCAGGCCAGACCGGCTGCCTTGATCTTGGTTTCGATCTCTTGCACTGAGAGCAGGTTCTTCAGGCCGATCACTTTGGTGCGTTCGGTCGCCTTGAACTGGTTCATCAGCGACTCGGAGCAGAACACCACATCAAACGACGAGGCCTGGCTCTTGGCTTCGCCTACCGACATATGATGCACATCGGCAGCGATGTTCAAGGTTTTGAATACTTGCGAGATCTTCATCTTGATGATCTGGGAAGAGCCCATGCCATTTCCGCAGGCAGCAACGACTTTTAACATAGTGTGTCTCCTTGTTTAGTGCTGAATCATTCCACTTCAGCATTCTTGAAATAAACGTCCTTGTTTCGAGCATATTGCACTTGCGGGATGATCAGCATTGCGATGATGGTAATCGGGATGACGATCAGGCCGAAGTGCTGCATCGCCCAGCCGATAGGTGGCCACAAGATGTCTTGGTCGAAATTGCCATGCCAGCCGCCGAACTCGGCCAGTCCGAACGCACCGGCGGCAAATGCACCGCCCAGTACCTGGATGAGCCCTGAGGCGAAGCACATGATAGCCAGCGCCCGGAAACCCCCCATGCGATTGGCAAACACACCGATCGTGGCATTGTCGAAGAACACCGGCACAAACCCAGGGATGATCAGCACGGGGGAGTGGAACAGGATCAGCAAGCCGACTGCCAGGAACTGCCCCAAGGCACCGAATACGAAGCCAAACAGCACCGAATTGCCACCGGCAGCATCAAAACCATATGTAGCAGCGCAATCAATGGCCGGCAGGGATCCCTTGAGAATCTTGTCGGAAATCCCCTTGAAGGATTCGGTCATTTCCGCCACGAACATCCGTACACCAGCAGACAGGATGTAGAGATAGACTGCAAATTGCAGCGTGGTTTTGAATATGTACTTGATGAACCATTCGCCAGAACCTGGGTTGTAGAACTTGTTCTTGGCCAGATATTCCGGTCCGAGCAGGAGCAGAATTGCGCCAAAGAAGATCAGCATCAGTGTGGCGGACGCTACCACGTTATCGTTGAAGATCTGCAAGGCCCCAGGAAGCTTGAGGTGTTCAACAGATTTTTCCGGATTTCCGATTTTGCGACCGAATTTGTGCGCAATCCACACCCCGAACATTTGTTGGTGACCCACGGCGAAGCCTGCATGATCGGTAAGCTCTTGAGTGGCTTCCACCGTCAGGTTGGAGAACACCGCCCAGTAAGTGCCAACGAGCATCCCGCAGGCGATGACGCCATAGATGTTGTTGGTCAAGAGCGGCACACCGATAAAGATCAGCCACAAGCCTGTGGTCGCTTGTTGCACCATGATGTGACCTGTGATGAACAGCGTGCGGATCTTGGTGGTACGGCGACAGGCAACCAGCAGAATGTTCCAGATGAAGGCCACTAGCAGCGCGACCATGATCATCGAAGTGGTCCATCCTGCTTTCTCAAAAGCGGCATTGACTGCGTTGAAGCCAAAATACGGGTCAAGCACTGCGGCCTGCAATTGGAAGCGATCTTTCAGACCTACCAGAATTGGGCGGAAGGCGTTCACCAAGCCACTTGAGCCAACTTGCAGAATATAGAAGCCAACGGTTGCCTTGATGAAACCGCTGAAGCATTCATGCCAGGGCTTGGAAAGTAGTGCATAGCCCACCAAACAGATCAAACCGATAAAGATGGCTGGTTCTGCAATGATGTTTGCAAACAGCCCCTTCCATGCGGGGATCACCATGCTCATTAAAAAGTCCACGTCTTCCTCCTCTTGGAACGCGTTACACCCAAACGACTACTGAATTTGTCTCCCCTGCGTGCGAAGTGTCGTGGCCGTTTGTATGGTGCCTGGGAAACAGACCCCTTGCCATCCCCTTTGCGCATTTTTGAGCAGGTTATGGACTTAGCTTAGCTCTTTTTGAATGTTTGTGTTTGCTTTTTGTTCTATGTTTTTATCGATTTGATCGATTTGATATGTTTTTGAAAAGTTTTTTGATCGTGATCAAGTTTCACACGGAGGCTTTGATTTCCTGATTGCCTGTGATTATGGCATTGCCCGCTTGCTATTGAGAAACACGTAAAAATCTTGAGTAAAGTCAGTATATTATTGATTAATATGGTTGTTTTTGTTTTTTGTGTCTTCTTGAAAAACGCTGAAGAAGCGTCCATAAAGTGATAGGCTTTGCGTAAAGACGGCGGCACTATGCCGACATACGGAAGTCTTTTAAAACGATCAAAACAATCCATATTTTGATTGATATGCAAGACGCTGGATGGCGTTTCTTTATCCAAAAGCTACCAGAAGAGGTTGATATGAAGATCAAAGTGTACTTTGTTGTCGTTTTCTCTGGCATGTTGGCGCTCAGCGCGGTGCCTTTTCTGGTCAGTCATTTTGATGCTACCTCCCGCGAGCAGTTGACGCACACTCTGCAAGGGCTCAAAACCTATAACGATTCCTTGGTTGCTGTAGGGGTTCAGATACGTGGCGTGCAAAATGCATTGGTCCGTGCCGTCTTGGAAAAGGCGGCGAGTGGCCCGGATCTGGATAAGCTGACTGCCGTGGTGGCACAGCGGAATGGCGATCTGGACAAAATGTTCAAAGATGCTGAAACCCAGTTCGATCAATTGCAGCGTTTGCAAGACGCGGGAGGGAAGGCTTCGGGCAGGGAAAATTTTGAACGTTTCCTGAGTAATGCGCGGAGCTATTCGGGGGCCATTGCAAAGGTTTTGGCGGGTGGGGATTTGTCCGTCAAGGCCATCGATGAAGTCGCGCCATTCATCAATAACGGGCTGGGTGAGACGGGCAAGGAAATCAAGAACAGTAACGTTTTGATGGAGCAGGCATCGGCCTCCCTGCTCAGCAATGGTGAGCGTTACAGATTCATCTATATTGTCACCAGCTTGCTGATGGTGCTGGCCATTGCGGCTACATTTGTGCTGATCAATCGCAAGATCTTTGCCCGCTTGTTGTACTCGCTGTCTTTGCTCGAAGAGGTGAAATCCGGCAATTTGAGTGTTCAGGTTCGTGAGCGGGGCAGTGATGAGATTGCCCAATTGCTCAATGCCATTGGGCAGATGGCCGAGCAACTTGCCCTGATGGTTGGCAAGGTGCGAGACAATTCCCTGCGCGTGGTGCAAGAGACCGAGGAGCTTGAAGGTACTTCAAATGCAGTGCTCAATTCATCACGGCAGCAAGCGCACGTGGTAGAGGCTGCCGAAGATGCGTTAATGCAATTATCTGCCAGTATTACCCGGATTTCAGAAGCCGTAGGCGAATTGCATGGCCGATCCAGGCAGAGCATGCAGATTACGCAAGATAGCATGAGCAGTTTGCAGGAATTGGCCGGCGATGTAAAAACTGTTCAACATGCCATTGGCAATATCAATCAGTCCGTGGGTAACTTCATTGCCCAAACACGCTTGATTACCACGCTGACCCGGCAAGTGCGTGAAATAGCCGATCAAACCAACCTGCTGGCGCTCAATGCATCAATCGAAGCAGCTCGTGCTGGTGAGCAAGGGCGCGGTTTTGCTGTTGTTGCCGATGAAGTGCGGGTATTGGCTGAGCGATCAAGCGTGGCCGCCAACGAAATTGACAAAGTGACCATGGAATTGGGTACCCAGTCTGTTGCGGTTGAAGGCGCGATGTCTTCCGGGCTGACAGCTATTGAAGGAAGTCTTGCCAAGGTACAAGGGGTGAGCACTGCACTTGATCGAGCACGCGTTGCGGTTGAAATGGCCAATCAGGGGGTGGCAGAGATTGCAGATTCTGTTCGGGTACAGAAAGCCTCTACGACAGATATCTCTGGCCAGGTAGAAAATGTTTCCAGGCTCGCCAAGGCAAGTTCTGCGGCGATGGAGGGAACTGTGGAAGCGTACGTTCGAATCAATCGTGATGCCAAGGACTTGGCTGTCGCGGTGAGGGTTTTCAAGGTGTAGTTACATGCGTGAATGACAGCCAGACAACAATAAAGACCGGCTGAAGGGAGGAGACACATGGTTGCAGTAATCTACAAAAAAACGCCAAAGGGATTGGAGGAAATTGAGCGCCACAGTTTTGGCCTGCACCGAAAGATACGGAGCGTGCTCATTATGGTGGATGGGCGTACTGATCTGCTGACCTTGAAGCAACGTGCCACGGCATTGGGCGAGCCGCCTGATGTATTCGATACTTTGATTGAACAAGGCTATATCGAACCTGCAACGCAAATATTGCTTTCTGAACAGCCGCCCAGGACGCCACCACATACACCCCCCGCACCACCAACAGCGTCACATCATTCCAGCGCTCCCGCTGTAGCCAAGGCCGCAACCAAGCTAACGGTTGTATGTCCAATGCATAAACCAAAATGCATTGGTGCGGATTGTTCTATGAGTTATGGCTGCAAGGCCATGCGCCAAATGTAAAGCAAGCCAGACGTGTTTATTGTTGTGCAGTTTTGGTTGAAGACAAAGCAGCAAAACGGCGTTTGATCCATGAATTGGTCCAGCACCACATGCTGCTTTGCCTGATGATGCGCTTGACATCTGCCCGGCTGATCTTGAGTTTTTGGTCCGGCTTGAACAGCACCGTACCATTGCCAGCCCCCGTCAGGGTTTCCGCTGCCATCAACATCGGCCACTGGCAAAATAGGCGCAGTCTGGGCTCTAGGGCGGGGATGAGAACCGTATAGTCAAGCGCGTCTTGCAGATGGCGCCACGCTTTGCTGATTATTTTGTGCATGACGCGTTGTCTTGCTCCTTCGTCTGCTTGAGCCGAAAAAAGTTCTGCCGGATGCATGAAACCCTCTTCGCGTAGCCATTCCATCGGAATGAAACACACATTCCGGACGCTATCTTCCATGGCGTCTTTGATGATATTGACCAGTTGCAAGCCGAGGCCAAATGAAACCGCCAGTTGTCGCATACGTTGGTGGCGCGCGTTATTGATAAACGGGGACTGCGCATAAAACAAGTCACAAAGCATGTTGCCCACCACCCCGGCAACAAAATAGCAGTACTGATCCAGATCTGCTTCGTCCTCAATGGTCAGCCACTGGCCCGCTTGACTTTCCTGCCGCAAGGCAAAACGTCCCATGCCATCGCACATTTCACGCACACACTGCTCGATAGGCATCTGCACTTTCTTGGGGAGGGCAAAGTACAAATCGATCACCCATGCACAATGTGCACAAAGAAATTCCTCATCATCTTCGCTCTGCAACCAGGAAGAGGGCAGGGCGGTAACGAAAGCGGCTGCAGCGTCATGCCATGAGAATTGGGTGTGGGAGAAGATCCGGGCAAAAAGCTCCAGCAGACGCACCTTCTCCTGCGCGGGCAGATGGGGAGAGTCCTCCACCGTATCTGCCATCCGACAGAACAGATAGGCCAACAAAATTGGTCGCCCCAAGCGAACACCCGGCAAGACACGAATGTTCAGCGCAAAGGTCCGGGAGACACGCTGCAGCATCTCCTTGGCATACGCCCATGGATGGGTGCAGGTATTGCGCGTGCTATCGATACCAAAACGGGTAAGTTCTTCTGCAATCATGAGCAATGGATATCTGGCCAGACGATTTCAAGACAACAAGTCATGCCCCAGTATATCGCATCACAACAGTCCTCTCCCAAAACAGGGATAAGGCTGTTATAATTCAAAGGCTCTGCTGCAACTCAGCGGCAAGCCCAGGTGGCGAAATTGGTAGACGCACCAGATTTAGGTTCTGGCGTAGAAATACGTGGGGGTTCGAGTCCCTTCCTGGGCACCATAGTAGTGATTCTCGGTTTTTTCTTCTGTTGGTCAAAAAGCCTCAAATACAGGTGTAGCAAGGCTCTTAGCCGGTTTGAGGCTTCTTTGTTTCTGTTACCTTCCCCTAGTATTTATCCCATTAGTGTCCCAAAATTATCCCCTTGATTGTCCCAAGGGAGTGGGCGATTGACCGTGAGCGCGAGCTGGCCGACTTGGCCGGTGGCGGCGTGCCTCGCAAGACTTTGCGAGAGGCGTTGACACGTTATTCGGAAGACGAGTCTCCCAAGAAGCGTGGGCACAAATGGGAGGCCACACGTATAAACGGGTGGATGGGGCGCATCAATTCCAAGACTGGGCTGCCCTCTGAACTGAGCATGTCGTGGCTGGATACCCAACTGGCGGACCTGAGCGCGGATGATCTTTCTATTTGGAGAGATTCAAGGCTCAAATCGGTCACGGCGGGATCTGTACTGCGCGAGATGAACCTCTTGGGGGCGATTCTTGAAACAGCCAGGCGCGAGTGGCGCTGGTTGCTGAAGAACCCTCTGCGTGATGTACGGCGCCCAAGTCAGCCGGAAGCCCGCTCGAGACGGATTGCACAGGCAGAGATTGATTCGCTCTGCCTTGGTCTTGGTTGGGATGAAGAGCCGGTGGGTACGCAGACACAAGAGGTCGCCGCCGCCTTTTTGCTGGCGATTGAAACGGCCATGCGTCAAGGGGAAATGCTCGGGCTGACCTGGGACACTGTTGATTTCGCAAGGCGGGTTGCGCGCCTGCCACGTACCAAAAATGGATCAGCTCGCGCTATAAGGTGCCTTTATCATCCCGCGCCATTGAGATCCTCAAGCTGCTTGAGGGCAGGGATGAACAGCGGGTCTTTACCGTATCTTCGGCAAGCTGCGATGCACTGTTCCGCAAGGGAAAGGCACGGGCGATGATTGAAGGGCTGCACTTTCACGACACGCGCCGTGAAGCCACCAGCCGACTTGCCAAAAAGGTGGATGTGCTGACCTTGGCCCGGATTACCGGGCACAAGGACATAAGAATGTTGATGGTGTATTACCAGACTGACATGAGTGAGGTTGCTGGCCAGATAGGGTAATCACGAGCGAGAAGCACGCTTCCCATTCTGATTTTCTGCCCAATCCATAATCTCGGCAGCCTTCCAGCGAAGTGGCCCTGCCGGGATCTTGATGGCGCTTGGAAATTTCGGCTGTGCAATGATGCGCTCGACCGTTGAGCTACTCACATCAAAATACACGCCGATGGATTTCTTATCCCACAGCCTCCGATCTGGCGGAATGCTGGTAACAGCAGTCACAGCCTCCACCAGCTTAATGCCGATACCGTCCAAAATATCTTTGCTAACCGTGTTGGTTTCAGTACTCATTCTGCCTCTCCGATAAAAAACTGTATCGCCGATCCATTCAACTACCGATAAAACCATTCCCACCGCGCAGCCGATTAACCCGACTGCCCCAATCAGGGCGTCGATATCTCGCGGGGCTGCTTTAATCCAGGTACTCACCACCGCCACCGGGGTATAAAAACCCGACGGCCCGGTCGTATTGCTCCCAATCGTCATGGTCTGCCTTGAAAGTGGCAGGTTCAAAGCGGTCGATTTCATCATTCACCCCTTCGTTTTCAGCCTCCCCAACTCGGGGGGCCGTACAGTTATTGACACGAGTCCAAGCCGCGACCACCCGGATACGGGTGAGCGGATTCAAGGGCGCATCAATCATGAACGGCAGCAGCGAGCCGAATTCACGCCGGGCCACACAGGAACCCTGGGGCGTATTGAGAATCTGGCCGATGCACATCTGGATATGCGCCAGCCCCGAGACGGATAGGCCCGTTTCAGGGTGCATGCCGGTGGTGGCCATGACGGTGGAGGTACTCACTGGGGGCCTCCCGTCGTACCCCCGCCCGTACCATGCTCAGGGTGCGTGTGGCCACGCTGGCTGATGTTCCCCGCGATGACATCGCCATCGGTCACAAAGTCGCCCCCGGTTTGCTTGACCGGACCTGAGATGACCGTGCCCGCACCCCCACCCGAGCCAGACAACCCCGCCATGTAGGTGAGCAGTCCTATGATCTTGGCGAATCCCTTCACCAAGAGATTGCCGCCGATCGTGACATTCCCCGTAAATTCGGTTTCCGGTACATCGACCAAGACTTTCTTGCTGGCAATGATGGACAGGGTTTTGATACCGGAGATTTCCAGATGCCCCGCCGCATGGTCGTAACTTACCCGCGCCCCGTCGGGGTACTCGGTGACGTGCGTAGAGGGGGAGTCATCCGGGGGCGGAATGCCATCGGAATTGAGCGCAGGGATCACCACGCCCAAGGTCGGATCACCGCTTGGGCACAGCACGATGACCTGCTCGCCTTTCGTGGGCGGGTTCCAGGTGCGGGTCGTTCCACCGCGTAATTCCACCCAGGGCAACCAGGTGGTTTCAAGTGCAGACGCCCCCGCGCCAGATCGCACCCGCACGCGGGGCGGCTTGGCGTGCTGCACCGCAAAGACTGAGCCGGTACGGATCAGGTTCTCAAAGCGGCGCAGCAGGTCGGAGAATTCGGCGTTGGGGGTATTGGCATCCATGCAGATAGGATGCCAAGCACAAGGTCAGGTGTCGCGCGGTGGGTGTTGTAGGGTTGCGTAGAACGACAAAGCTATTCCTTTTGGAATTACGCCTCGACGCCATTGTTGAGACTGAATTGAAATTTCAATTCCTGAATGGCAAAGTGCACCCGCCTGAAGACTGCATCATGTCCTTTCTTGTAGCTCACGATGACCAGAATGCTAAATAGAAACAGCGTGAAAAGAAAAATAGAGCTTAAGAAGTTCTCAGATAGCATTTTTTGAAATTGTTCGGGCGCAAATTTTAGCGTTATGTTGATGATTTGATTGACTGCGTATAGATATACGGCCCACGCCGTTGCAATAATCCACTGTAGGGACTTTATTCTTGCGAAGGCTCTTTCGGAAATATCTGAGATGTTGTCTTCTAGGTGCTTTAACTCATCTTCGCTACTAAATCCCAAAGACTCAATAAATTCTGAAAGAGAAGAAATTTGATTGTCTTTGATAGAGTCAAATACGAACGTGCTTGGCGGTGCAAAGATCACCAAAATCATTGGAATGATAATGCTAGAAGAAAATATGAATGATTTTGCTTCTTTCGGCACATCTTGGCCTGACATAACAATAGAGCACAGAGCTAGTGCGACGAAGCAAATAAAAGCCCACTTTGAGACTGGTTTGAATAGCTCGGAGACTCCAATAAATAAAAAAGGAACAGGATGCAGTATGGTCCGAATTACCATGTCTGGGATTTTTCCAAACGACCGGGCTGCTAGTAGCTGTCGTTCAGTCTCCTTAATGACTTGTTGTGTGATTGAAAATAGAAGTGGAGTACTTGAAGGCATGGTGAATGTTTAATAATGCTTGTCTTGTGTGGCGTGGGAGGTGCAGATAATTTTAATGTGCGTGTTTTGAATGTCTTTGAGTGTTTTTGTTAGAACCAATTTAAGCCTGATACTTTGCTTTTTAGCACGTTTGCCGCCGAGGTAAATCTCCTAAAATCCCCTCCGAACATCCCCGCTTTCAACGGTGGCCAGGACTCCTTATGAAAATTGGCGTCGTTGATGATTTTGGTAAGCGGATCGCTTCCTCTGTGATGTAGTTTCCATCCAAATCGACCTATAGGCCCCCAGCCACTTCCCCTTTTCTCTAAGTTTATGTCGCATGTTGCGATAGCAAATAGAACTTCAAATTCATCGAAGACTGNCTCATAATTTTTACCAATAAAGAAAGTATCATCCAGCTTTGGTTGAAGAAGGTTAAATAGATATTCGCTGTGTGGGGTGTAGTGTCTTTCGTGACCTGGGATATTAGCGAATACTTTGTTCAGATTGAAATTGTCAAGTTCGTCAGCTATGGCTTCGACGAAAATTTCGCTTCTATTGCGGCTGTCGCTCGCAGGAAGTTGTGTATAGAAAATAGCGCAAAGATTGTCGTATCGTTTTGCTTCTATTGAAGCGATGCCTGCTGTATATAGCTCCAAAAGTAATGGATACCATCGAAGCTTTATCCAGATGCTAAGGCCGCTACGGGTTTCTAGACGGTCACTTGAGCGAGCGATGCATTTTTGCATCGTATTGGTGTGAAATGACTTGCCCCAATATGATATACACGCAAGGAGCAAAGACAAATCCTCGATAGAGTCTTCGTATTTACTGATTCGATCAAGCATCTCTTCCTGCGTGAAATGCCCCTCAACTGGAAAATTATCCTCAGATGTAAGTGATAGGAATCGTCGAACCTCGTTTGTAGCAAGGTCATGCAGTTCAATGGAGCTTGAGTCACTCGAAAGAAGTTTTTTCGCCTGTTTTATCTTTTCAAGTGTCCCTTCGTCTTCTGGAGCCTCTGTTGCGAAAGGGATACTTATTAGACGGTCATCGTTGTGAGCTTCAGACTCTTCTGTCGATGGGAAATCGGGTGGCACTAATATGAGATCGCCATCGCCATCGAAGTGGCCGTAGTGTGGAGTCTGGTTTGAATTTTTGTCAGTGGCTACTCTGTTGTATACGTAGGACATGAGTCCTGCAGCTGTAATCACCCCGTCTTCCGTAGCTGCTTTTCCACGCATTCCTTCGAGTAAATGACCAGTGAAAACCGAGTGATTTGGGATCGGGCCGCCGGAATCTGAGACGACTTCATTAGCCTTCCCTGCGGTGAGTACTTGGCGAGAATGCCTGCGCATCATGTCTTGCAGGAATCTGGCTCCACCTGGACCTACGTTTCTAATTAGTGCTAACCCTCCATAGCATGCATCCATGATGAACAGAATGTGCTTGGCTCTGATGAGTTCAGAGTTTTTTGTCAAATCGTCCCAGCGAATAAGTGTCGAATAGTCGGATATGTCAGCATCGTGTGGTACTAAGAATCCTATATCGCCACGAGACCCCTGACGAGTGTACCCGTGCCCCGCATAGAAAATGATTAATTTTTCGTCTACATCAATATCTTCCCGCGAGAATCTTAGAAACGCTTTTAGGATTTCTTGCCGAGTTGCGTTTTCGTTAATCAAGTAATTGATATCATCGGGTTTAAAACCTAGTGACTCAATAAGTGTTTGGCAAAATTCTTCTGCATCGCTTACCGCGTACGCGAGTGGTGGAGCATTGAGGTAGTTGTCAATTCCGATTACAAGTGCTCGGCTTCGAGTGTAGTGGGACTTCAGCAGAAATCGTAGATCGCGCATAAACAAGTGGTACTCACGATAAATTTGGATAGAGAGTTTTGGTGACCTAAGCCTTGACTGATGTTGAATTTTTAACTGAAGCTTGTCACGGACATGATCACGCGCATAACAGCCGCTCCGAGCATTAAGTACTTTCCGAACAGCATACCCCCGCCCAAACGTCATGTGTAGCCTCCTACCCAAGAAACTGTGATCAATGTCACATATTGGCTTGGGGGTGTCTGTATGTGGTAGTGGTTACTTCGCCAGATGCTCCACGATGATGTTTTCCACCGCAGCACGCTCTGCTTGCGTGATCCCCAATAGTTGCCGGGCGGGATACTTGACGGTGAGTGCCCCAAGTCTTCGGCTGACTCTGTCCTTCAAGCCAAACTGATGCACGCGGGCCATGGCCTGTACCGGGCCTTTGAAGGTGATGGTGGCTGCATTGGGGTTGGCCTCAACTTTGAGGTACTTGGTGGTGCGCAGCTTCTTGAACATCTGGCCGCGTTTTTTGCGGGCTGTGAGTTTCGCACGGATGCGCCCCTGTGGGGCAAGGCGGGAGGTACGCGGGGCGTAGGGGCTGCCGTCCGGGTTCTGTTGGGTGGCAATCCGTTTAGCCTGGGTAGTGCGTAGTTTGCTGGCCAACTCGCGGGCCATCTGGCGCCGGGCCGTATCACTGGTGTGGGCGATCAAGCCCGCAAGGCTCGCTTCCAGGGGGGCAAGTTCATCACTCATGGCAGTTTCACCGCGTCCGGGTCGGTGATGGGCCAATCCGTCTCAACTCCATGCAGGTAGAGTTCCCAGCCTGCGCCAGCCGCTTCCATGCCTTCAATGACCGGTTCTGGCATATGCTGGGCCATGAGTGGGCCGTCTGCTTTTCCATCCGCTGTACTGATCACGACCGATTCTGTGAGTTTCAGCTTGATAGCGATGTCATAGGTTTGATCGTTGAGGATCTCCACCTCAAAGCTGATCTTGGAGCGATCCGGGTTTTGCAGCAGGTCGGGTTGATGCGTGGCCACCCAGGCAAGCAAAGGCGCAAAGAGACTATCCGGGTGGCCTGCAAAATCTACCAAGACGATATTCAGATTGTATTGATAGCGCCAGCCCTGGGCGCGGCTCAAGGTGGCATGCACTTCGCCTTCATCAATGAAGAGCGCAAATCTTTCTGGCGCCGTGCTCATATGCGGATTGGCATGCAGCAGTGCTTCACGCAGGCTCGCGGGCTTGATCATGGCCTACCAACTCCACCCGACACGCAAGCGCGCCTGTAAGGTGCCGGATTGTTCGCGCAAGGCTTCAGCTCCCAGGCGGATACGGCCTAGGTCACGCTCCAGCCACACGCCAGGGCTTTTATCGTGCCCCACACTCAGGCCAGCGGCCCAGGGGTGGGAGGCAGGCAACAAGGCCGACTCAATCGGGATATCCAGGCCACCGATGACGATGCCGTCCGGGCTGGATGCGATCACGCGCCGCCCACCGTTCTGGCGGATCAATGACAAATCTACCGTGACCGGGGCGCAATCGGCCTGGGCTGGCTGGGCGCTGGATTGATCTACTGGCGGAGTGGTGATTTTAGCGGGCAGGGGGTGTGGCTTGACCGTCACCGAGATACGCCGTTCTTCTACTGCGCCCTTGGGGATTACATGCGGGGCAGGGGGCAAGGCATCCGATGTGGGGGGTGGGGTACGTGCCAGGATCAGGCTGCCATCGGCCTGGGATTGGGCGGCAGCAGGCGCGGTGTTTTCTGGCTGGGGAGCAGAAGTCTTGAAAACTACATAAACAAAGAGGCAAATACTCGAAATGAGTAATAAATTGAGTGCAATCGAGATGGGTTTTATCTGGAAATTGAAGATAGGAAATTGTTTGATATTCATGGTGCGATGTCCATCAGGTTGTATTCCGGGCGGGCGGCTTCCTGGGCGTAGTCGCGCATCAGTTGATTGAACTCTGTGCGGGTTGCCGGGGTGGGCTGCCAAGGTTGGGGGTTGCTGATGCCTGATTCGCAGATCAGGCGCTCCAGCGCACGGCGCTTCACTAAGCCTTCCAGGCGGATGCGTTGCCCGGTGCGGCGATCCCGCCCGGTCACAAAGATGGCGCGCCCCTTGTCATCAATTTGTAGGGCACGGCACATATCCGCCCATTGGCCCTGCTTGGCATGCTGGTAGGCGTCTGAATGCGTCCAGGCGCCTACCCCCGCGTTGTAGGTGAAGGAGCAGGCCGCCGCCAGCGCAAAGGGATGTGTTTTGAGGGCCGGGGCCGACTCCACCACCGGGCCGCAATGGGTGATCAAGGCTTGCTCCATGCTCGCTTTGCATTGAGCTGCGGTGTAGGGCTTGCCGACCACCACATCATGCGTATCCCCCATGCATTTGGTGGGAATGCCCAGCGGGTCACGGTAGCCCACTTGGCAGACGCCTTCTTCCTGCGGAATGAGGGTGACAAGCATGGCCGCAGCAGCGGCCCCCACCACGGTGGCCAGGGTGCGCTTAGTCGTCATCGCTGATGCCCTTCCCGGTGCCAGTCACAATCTCCACAAGCCGTCCTGAAGTCAGGGCCACCACTTCGCGCTGATCCCGCCGACGCTTGTAGTACCAGTTAATGGCAAAGGTGCCGACCCCCAGGGCCACGCCAATCTTGCTTTCCAATGGCATACCGGCCCAAGCATCGGAGGCAGATTGATACAGCCCCTTGAGGGTGAGAAATACACTGGTGCCGTAGCTCGCCAAAGTGGTGTTTGATGTTGTCATAGTCTTTCAATCCCAAAGGTTGACCGTGGCTGCCGTGGTCTTCGTGTTTGCTGTGGTGGAGGTAGCCGGGTCAGGCATCACCACCTGGGTGCCATGAGGGAGAAACGGCCCCAAGGCGGCAATGCCGGGGTTATCCACTAAAATCTGTTCGACATAGCCCGCCGTGGCGCCATACATGCGCCAGCACAGAGCGTCCAGTGTTTCGCCTTGGCGGGCCGTGGCAATCACTAAATCAACTCCACCGTCGTTCGCCCACGCCCCTGAATATCCGAGAGTGCCCAAGCTGCATCGCGGCGCAAATCCTCAATGGGGGACTCCACCAGTTCCGCATGACGCGCTCCGGCCCCGGTGGCATCCATCCCCCGGTAACGTTCCGCCAGATTGGCCGCCGCCATGCAATGCACTGCACGCAAAAAGCGATGCACATGGATGGATTCGCCATCCACCTGGGGGGCAGGCACTTGGGCCAGCGCGGTGAAGCCTTCAGCAAGGCGGGCAAACTTCCAGTCGGAAAGCGTTTCAATGGCCGATATCACCGCTTCCACGAGGGACGCCCGCAAGCGTTCTTCGATCACGTTGCCATCCAGGCGCATGGCCAGACGCGCTTGGCGTGGATCAACGACAGGCCAGAAAGGGCCGGTATCAATCACCCCACCCGATACACCCGCAGGGTCTGCGCCCACACTGACGACGGGGCTTGAACCGAAGGGGTTCGCGTTCCCGCTAAAGGGATTGGCACCTGTGCCAAGGGGATTTCCTGTTGTCATATCCGTTCAGCCTTTCTTGTTGTGTGCTGGCAGTGGGGTGTGAGTGGGTGTCTATGGGGGGCGGTGGTCAGGGCAGAAGGTTTTGAGGATGGCAAGCCATGTCTCCACCTTCGCCCTGAGCCGCCCAGGTGCGGGGTGCGCCCGGTGTGGAGACTCAGGCGGTCAGCCTGAAGCGTCCAGGTTCTTCAATTCGCGTTCAATCCGCTCAATGTCCTTTTTCACGCCCACGCGTTCATAGAGTTGCAAGGCACGCTGCAACCACGCGAGACACTGCCGCAATCGATCCGGCGTCACCTTCTTCTGTGCCAGCATGGCATAGGCCGCCGCCTTGTGAAGCGTGGCGCGTACCTCATCGGGCATGTCTTCACTGGCGGTCAAGGCCATGCAGTCCGCCAAGCATTCGGCATACTTGGCCTGATCGACTGTGCTGGCCCGTAGGGTGGTTTCTGCCATTTCTTCCGCGATCAGGCAGGCCGTGCTTCTCTTGAAGCGTTCCGGCATCACGAGTTTGTGGGCGAGCGCATAGCGGGCAAGTGTCAAGGCAGAAGCAAAGTCGGCCACATCGATCTGCCAGAGCATCACCATCATGAACACATCATCTTGCACCCCGGATTTTCCGGCGAGTACCCCTTCCACCCAGGCGGCATACTCGGGCAAGAGTTCGCGCTTGACCGCGATTTTGCGTTGGGTGGATTGAATCTGATGCAGGCGCCGCCGGTCTTCATCCAGCTTGGCGAGCATCAACTCGTAACCGGTCGCGTGGTGGCGGGCGTTGGCCACGCCCTGCTGGGCCGCCAGGGCGGCCAAGCAGCGCTCCATATGGGCTTTGGCGTGGTTGATCATCAGGCACCCGTTGCGGCCGTGGCGCTGGTGGTGGCAGCCGGTGTCACCGGATCAGGAATGATCTGGATGTTTTCAGCGGCGGCGACGCACTCGTAGTTTTCGACCACGTAGGCATCATTGCTCGACTCATAGTTGGCGATGCGGTCGCGCTTGGGCTCATCGAGCACGGCACGGCGCCGCCCGCCTTCCTGATAGTAGATCGACAGGTTATCCAGGCGCGTGACCATCAATGTGTTATCCGGGAAGAAGGGCACAGTCACTGCCTGCAGGCCGCCTACGCGCTTCTGGCTCATGAGCACATCGGTGGCCAGCACGTCGGTGGCGCGTTGATCCCGATTGACCAGCGGGAAGTATTTGTCTTCCAGCAGATTGCGCCCCATGATCACCACCAGACCCGGGTCTTCACGGTGCCAGGGTTTGATGTAGGCACTCACGATGTGCATGACCAGGGCGTCCAGATTCTTGTAACCCTCTTTGTCATCCACGCCATTGCCGACCTTGATCACTCCGGTTCCGGCCTTGCTCTCCTTCATGAAGAGCGCACCACCGAGGTATTCACGGATGAGCTGCAACCAGCCCTTGTTCACATCCTGCAAGAGCGGGTTGGCATTCAGATCGGTTTCCACCGCAGCACGGACGCCGTTCCAGCCGATCATGATGCGGTCCAGTGCCTGACGCGTGACGATCAGATCGCGGATGCGGGTCTGGAAGTCCGGGAACTTCGCCCAGGCATCGAGCTTGCCATAGGTCAGATGCGTGTCATAGTTGGTCTGCACGCATTGATAGCCGCGTTCATCCATCGTGGTGATGTCCCGCGTGCCCCGTTCTTTCTGTGTGGTGTCGGTACGGGAAGCAATCGGCCCGCCCACTCCCAGGCCCAGGATTTGGCCGGATTGTTCCGTCACCCCCATGATGTTGATCCGTTGCAGGAAGGCACTGCTCTCCTGCATCTTGGTTTCCAGCTTCTGCTGCACGGTGGGCGTGACGGCAAACTTTTCGGCGGCATTGGGCACACCATTCAAGGTGGCTACCTGGGAAGTGAAGGCATTAAAGACTTTACGGGTTTCGTTACGCATGGCGGTGTTTCTCCATTGTCATTTTTGGGTGTCTGTCGGGGTCGGCGGTGTCGGCCTGGGTATGTCAGCAATCGGTCTGAATTGCACCCGTGCCACCGGTGGCGTGCGGACGTTCAGGGCTGCCTTGCTGGCCTGAGAGTTGCACCTTGAGCGCGGTAAATTCCTGGACCAACTTTTCATGGGCAGCGGCGAGTACTTCCACCTTGGCCACACCAGCCCCGCATTGGCTGAGTTTGGTCTCCACTTCCACCACACGCGTGGCGATGACTTCCACTGCGCCTTGTACATCCGAGAAACGCGCATCACTTGATTGGGATTGGTGGGCGAACAAGGCCTTGATGCGATCAACCAGACCGGGGGCGGTGCTGATCTCTTCAAATTCCATCACGGTTTCCGCCGCAGAGCTAAAGAGGTTATGCGGATGGGTTTTACGGACGGCCAGCGGATTGACTGTTGCTTGAGCCGAGAATTGCAGCATTTCAGTCCCCAGGCTTGCCGGGTTGTCGGTCACGGCCAGCCCCACCAGATAGGCTTCCCCGGTTTCGGCAAAGTTCGTGTTGATCTCGCAGGAGGTATACACCTTCTGGCG
>NZ_KB892840.1 GCF_000373965.1 Uliginosibacterium gangwonense DSM 18521
TTCACCGCACCTGCGGTCAATCCGGAGATCAATCGCTTGGACGCCATCACGAAGAGGATCATCAGTGGCAGCACGGCCACGGCCGAGCCTGCCGAGATCGCCCCGTAAGGGGTCTGGCCGGTGCCTTGCAGCGCGCGTAGCGCCAGCGGGATGGTGTACATGTCCATGTCACGCATCACGACCAGGGGGCCCATGAAGTTGTTCCAGGACCCGATGAAGGTCAAGAGCCCCAGGGTGCCCAGTGCCGGTCCAATCAGGGGCAGGATGACCCGGAAGTAGATGCCGAACTCACTGCAGCCATCAATGCGGGCGGCGTCGATCAGTTCCTTCGGGATCGCGGACTCGATGTACTGGCGCATCAGGAAGATGCCGAAGGCACCCACCATGGCCGGCACGATCAGGGCCTTGGGTTGGTTCATCCAGCCGATCCAGCTCATGGTCAAGGCGGTCGGGATGATGCCCACGAAGGAGGGCAGCATCATGGTCGACATGATCAGGCCGAAGATCAGTTTCTTGTAGCGGAACTGGTACATCGCAAAGGCGTAGCCGGCGAGCGAACAGAAGAACAGGTTTGCAGCCGTGGTGGCAATGGCGATGTACACGCTCCAGCCGATGTTGTGCCAGAACGCAGGCAGACGCCCGAGCAAGTCGTTCCAGTTCTCAAAGAAGTGTGTGCCAAACCACAGGGGTGGGGGCACCGAGAGGATCTCGGTGTTGGTGTGGGTAGCGAACACGAACATGAACCAGAACGGGGCGAACATCATCACGCCGCCAACGGCGATGATCAGGTAGGCCAACAGGATGGGCAGGCTGGGTAGAGAGATTTTCGATTTCATGATGGGCTGCTCCTATTCCTTGCTCGCCAGCAGCTTGTTGTTGATCACGGTGAGGACGACGATCAGGGCAAAGACCAGCCAGGCAATCGCAGCAGCGGTGCCGAAGTCGTTATCCATGAAGCCGGTGCGATACATGTGCATGGCAACGGTCAGGCCCGCCATATCCAGGCCGCCCGAACCGCCGGTGATGATGAAGGGCTCTTCAAACAGCTGCAGGTTGCCGATGATGGTGAAGGTCACACACATGAACATCATGGGCTTGAGCAATGGCAAGGTAATGAAGCGGAACTGTTGCACGCGGGTGGCACCATCCATGGTGGCCGCTTCGAACAGATCCTTGGAAATGGTTTGCAGGGCGGCCAGATACATCACCGTGTTCCAGCCCACATAACGCCACCAGACCACAAAGGCAATCATCGGCTTGATGTACTGCGGTTGGCCCCAGTCAATGTTCTGCGCCGGGAACAACCAACCGATCACCGGGGTGTGAGACATCCCGGTCAAGAAGCTGTTGACCGCACCGAAGTCACGCGAGAACAGCGTGGTGAAAACCAGGGAAATCGCCACCGACGAAGTGATAAAGGGCAGGAAGTAGACGCCCACCACGGTGTTGCGCATACGCCCAAAGACCGTATGTAACAGATACGCCAGGGGCAGACCAATCAAATGCTGTGGCAACCCGGAAGCCAGCCCCAGCCAGACGGTGTTGTACAAGGCTTTCCAGAAATAGTCATCCTGAGTCAGGATGTAGGTGTAGTTCTCAATACCGACCCACTTCATCGCCTCCAGGCCCATCGCAGGGTCCCATTGGTGGAAGGATAGGTAGACCGCAAACAGCAGCGGGAACAGCCCGAACAGACAGAATATGATGAAGAACGGGCTCACGAACACATACGGCGCCCAGTCACGACCTTTCAGACGCTTGCGGCGAGGGGCTACTGCTACAGTGGGTGCTCGTTCGCTCATCGCAGAAATACTCATTGCTTGATTACCGATACATTTCAAATGTCATACTTATTTCCAGGCGGGGACTGGTCCCCGCCCTGCTTCATGCGCCAAACCAGATCAACGGCGGGCCCGCTTGGTAATCAGCGTCTTGGCATCCGTCAATGCTTGCTTGATGTCTTTGTTCTGCTCCAGCACCTTTTCCAATTCCGCGTTCACAATTTCCTGTGCCAAAGTGTCATATTTGTCGACATCGGTTGCCGGAATCTTGTTGGCCGCCACGCGCCACAACTGGCGAGCTTTTTGGCCACCAA
Organism: Uliginosibacterium gangwonense DSM 18521; assembly: GCF_000373965.1. GTDB lineage: Bacteria > Pseudomonadota > Gammaproteobacteria > Burkholderiales > Rhodocyclaceae > Uliginosibacterium > Uliginosibacterium gangwonense. Next base: position 2,096 of record NZ_KB892840.1, read on the forward strand.
GGAATTCGACCGGCTCATCCACAAAAGGATCGCTCTGTGCCTCAATCAACGCGGGGAAGGCATCAAGCTTGCGGAATGCGGTAATCTGCTGAGCCTTGTCCGTCGTCAGATATTTGATGAATTCCCAGGCTTCCGGTTTGTGCTGTGCTTTAGTCGGGATGGCATAGAAGGAACCGCCCCAGGACGCAAACGCCCCACCCGGCAATTGCGCGGAACGCCACAACCCCTTGGTATTGGGCGCCAACCAACTTTCAAGGTGACCGGCCAGCCATGCCCCCATCATCTGCGTGGCAATCTGGCCCCGTTTGAAGCCTTCGGACCATTCGTTGGACCATGCGCCAATCTTTCCATCAATACCAGCAGCATGTGCAACCTTGGCCAACTCGAAGGCCTTTACAAAGCGAGGCGAATCAACAATTGCCTTGCCTGCCTTGTCAAAAAAGATACCCTCTCCGTCACGCAGGTTGGAACGGATATAGATGGCCTCCAAATCCGCCGCAGCGGCCAACATGTATGCCCCCGTACTGGCCTTGACCTTCTTGCCTGATTCGATGAAAGATTCCCAGCTCTTGGTTAGGTCTTCTTCCTTGACGCCAGCCTTGTCCATGATGTCCTTGCGATACAGCAAGGTGCCCGGCCCGATATCGACAGGGATGGCTGCCAGACCACCATTGGGCATCACCGCCTGGGCAACGGCAAAGCGTGCAAACTTATCTTTGAATTGCGTCGCGTTGTAAGGCGGCTTTGAGAGATCTTCCAAGCCGCCAGACTCTGCAAAGCGGCCAATGAATCCAACTTCCAGCGCCATGACATCCGGCAGATTTGAGCCCGTCGCCATGGAGGTCGTCATGGCAGTATGGTGATCAGCAAAGGCTAGGCTCACGAGCTTGATATCCACATCTGGGTGGAGCTTCTTGTAGGCCGGAATGGCGGCTTTAACCCCCGCATCCAAAGACGGAAATGCAGCCACGGTAATCGTGGTCGCAGCCCCCGTGACCGAACATGCCAAACTGGTCAGCACTGCCACAAAACCGGCTTTCAACGCGAACGTATTCTTCATGCTTGTCTTCCTTTGGTGTTACTGCAATGAGTTAATTCGAGCTTCCAACAAATGGAAGCGCTTTCATTTCTAATCTAACAAACAGGTCCATGCGTGCGGGTACGCAGACCCGTCAATAATTTCCGTGTCAGATGCAAATTCATACGAAAGCTTTCAGGAAGCCGGGGCTTGATAGACACGAACATATTCAACCTCCATCTTCACAGGAAAGATGCTGTTATCAACCGAACCACCCAAAGTTCCGCCGATCGCCAGATTCAAGAGCAGGTATTGTGGCTTGTCAAAAGGCCATGCACCATAGCCGGAGCCAGGATTGGCATATTGGAAGTAGTTCGTGTTATCCATGCCAAAAAGCACTCTGTCATGCGTCCAGGTCAGTTGGTAGTTGTGGAATGCATCACAGGCATCTGCAACCGTTGTGCTACCACCACGTTGCAGACCATTGCCTCCGTTATACCAACCGGTGTGCACCGTTCCCAGAATCACCCCTTTGTTCTTTCCGACATGCTCCATGATGTCCAGCTCACCATCATCCGGCCATGCTCCACCTGTGCCGAGCATCCAGATGGCGGGCCAAGTGCCCAGCCCACACGGCAGCTTCGCCCGGATCTCAAAAAAGCCATACGTCCAGGATGCCTTGCCACGCGTCACTAGGCGAGCGGAGGAATAGGCCTGCCCACCCCAGTCAGATAATGTATTCAAACTTTCATGCAGGGCGGTGATGCTCAGTTTGCCATTGGCAACACTGGAATTTTCCAGGCGAGCATTGCTGTAGTACTGCAACTCGTTGTTGTACCAGCCTGCAGCATTGCGTGCGCTGTCATAATCCCATTTGCTTGCATCCGGCAGACCGGCCTTGTCAAATTCGTCAGACCAAACCAGCGTCCAGCCACTGGGGACACCGCCTGTTGTCACGGAATTCGTGGTGTCAGTCCCTGAGGAGCCACCCCCTCCCCCACCACCGCCACACGCCCCTACCAGTGATAACAGCAGACATGTAGTCATCACACGGGTGATTGAAGCCCCTTTGCTAAGCTTGATCATGGCAGCACCTTTTCCATCTGCTTTAGAGAACGGGCGGGAACAAGCATCTGAACACCGTCACTAAAGTGAACAGTACGGGCTTTCGGCTGCACGTTGTAGGCCACATAAACGCGTTTGCCATTTGAATTTTTGAATACGGCATAGAGCACACAATCAGCTTGCACACCAAAATCCGGGCGCCCCATTTCAGACAGACTGACCAGCCAATGATAGGTGTGGCTCCGCGTTTCACCATCCTCTACCGGACCATTCTGGTTCCATTGTGCCAGTGCAGACTTGGCATTATTTAAAGCAGCGTAAGACAGTAGAATATCCTGCCAGATATCTTTAGGCGCCTTGCCATCCCGTGCAATGAACTTGGTGAATTCACGGTCCATCGCAACCAAATTGCGTTGAATATAGTCTGGATCAGTCCCCAGGTAGAGCGATGACGCGGTAATTGGCAACATGTTGATACCATGTACTTCACGTGGGTCTTCCGTCCACCAGGTGGTATGAACATACTTGTCCCCCCAGACCATGGCTGCTTCCACATTGCCGTACTCGCGGTCAAAAACCTGATGATGAAGATCGAACCAGTAATGCTTGAGTGCTTCGACTTCCGTGGTATAGAGGTAAATGCCTGCGTCGCGGAGACGCTTGTTGCCAGTCGCTTCACCCCACAAAATCATCCCAGCCCAGGCATTGATGGCTTCGGAAGAAGACTCCTGATTGTTACCGTCATAAAACGGAACAGTTCCTGAAGCCCAGGAATGCCCTTCATAGGGATCGAAGTTACGCAGGCGAATAAATTTGTTGTTGGCCGCATCGGTATTGGCAATGTCGGCAATCATCATCTCCACCATCGCCCCCCACTGGCCTGTTGATGCCCAGACTGGGTCACGCAAGGCCACTTGGGCAGACGCGTAGATCCAATATCCATAATGGAAATGGTGATCGTTCATCTGCTCGGCTGAGCCGAATTCATCCGGGTAGCCGATCAAACTACCAATCTTTGGGTTGTAGTAAAAATAGTGCTCAGTCGTATCTGCGGGGCCGAACCATGTTTGCAGGCGCTTTTTCAGTGCGGCAAGAATTTCGTCACGCAAAACCAGATTGCCTTGCTGCTCAGCGACGTTCATGAGCTGCACCGCCCGGTTCAAGCCTTTGCCTTCCCAATAAGTGCCACGGTTACCCAACAGATGCTCTGCACCAAATTTGCTGTCTTCTGCGATAAAGAGATCCAGCTTGCTACGCTCGGCAGCCCCTTGCAAAGCAGGCCACAGCGGTAAGGTTCCATGATAAGCAAATCGGGTTTCAAAGCTTGTTCCTGCCACCAGTTTGAGTTGGCCACGAATCGACTCATAGGTATAAGGCAAGGCCATCTTGAGTACAGGATTGTTAAACCACTGATGCGGATACAGTGCGAAAAGCGTCCCCTTCTCTCCCCCTTCCATCACATCGGTCTTGGCTGCGAAACGGGTGATCAGCTCGCTACGCTTCTCATCAAAATTCCAATCGACTTTCGTATCGACAATAAACGCATAGGCATATTGCGCAAACTCTTTGACTATTGCAACATCCGCCCTGGGAAGAACGGCAACCGAGAAATAATCCTTACCTCTCGGCAGCGTCAATTCAAAACCATCTTCGCCCTGCGCTTTCCAGCTTGCGCCACTTGGAGCAAAAACTGCGAAGTTTCGGTTATCAATGGAAATGCCAATTGTTTTTTGGTCTGCCGAACGATAGAACTCCTTGACGTTTTCGCTGGCCTTGAAACTGACGCGTTCTGCACTCGTGTGGAAATAGCTGTAGGGGCTCCCGTGGGCAATCGTGGCCTTGAAATACTTGTCGCCATCGGGCATCAGAATGTCAATTGCCCAATCAGAGTGTTTACCAAGCTGCGCCTGACGCGGTGTTATGCCTTCGGGTTTTACCACCAGCGTGCTGCGATGCGCGGCGACAATATCATTTTCTTCGCGCGAGCCATTCATCACCGCTTCACGAACAGGGAGGTCAATCTGAAAACCATCCGGGTGTGGGCGATATGAAGCAGGCTGAGCATACAGTGGTTGTGGCCATTGGTTGAACACCAGGGAGGAATACCACTTATTGGTAGGCACCGGGCCATTGGAATAGGTGGAAGCAACTGGTTCGCGCTCGCCCCCCAGAGCCAGTTCGGTGGCATATCCTCCCTTGCCGACACGTACCGTTTGTGCCTGAGCGGAAACCAGCCCCAACACCAGCATTATTCCCATCAGCCATCCCGCAACTCTGACTCGCGCCTTCATCTGCTCCACCCGATTACCAAGAGTTTCTCCGGAACGCCCCCGCATCCCGGAGCAGATCTTTACAAGATCAATGTATGCAGATCAGTTGCCACATTTCATTGCCACATCGGCATCTTTGGCAGCACCCGGCACATAACGCACATCGGCAATCGACATGGCAAACGCCTTGTTGGTAAAGATCAGCCAGGGAGTATTGACGACTGCAAATTTCGCGCCGCCCTTCTCAAAACATGCCAGGGGCATTTTTACGGTGGTGAGTTTTTCAAGTTCCAGCTTTTTGAAATAGTCGGTGGTATCCACCACGCCCATGCAGGGATAACGGCAATCTACGCGCATTACCACCTGGTCTTCAGGCGCTTTGTGAATCACAGCGTCAAACACCAATGCACCATTGGCTTCCAGATAGTCAAATTGGTCATTGGTGGTTTTGGATTGGGAATAGATCTGCCCCGTGCCGCCCGTCCAGGTTACCTTGACCCCGCTCTTGGCCCCCACTTTGGTCGGCTCCGCCTTGATGGTCCCTGCATCCATCGCCCCCAGGCCATTCTTGGGAATGATGAAGGCCCAGTTTGCAGGCGTGCCCAGATACAGCACATTGGGCGCTACGTTGCCTTGCTCGTTATACACGGACAAAGGCGCCAATACGCCTGGTTGTGCCTCAGCAGCAGGCGCAGCAGATGGGGTTACCCCACCCGTACCCGCACAAGCGGAAAGAAATGCAAATGAAAGCGCAGACAAAGCAAAACAGGCACTGCGGCAAGACATAACTGTAGCCATCATGACCTCCTCCTATATATATCAGTTATTTGCTTAAACATCGTTTTAAAACGATTCGTTTAGCAATTTGGTTTATGAGCAGATTAATGAAAGGCCTTTCATTTTGCAAGTAGGTTTGTACCTATACTCCGCAATTTGTCTAGGCTTTTCGGCAGTTTTACAACACCATCGTTAAGCTAGTTTACGAAAGCAAGTGAAACTGGGGACTTCAACCGCTACTGCGCGAAGCTTTCCTGCATGCGCAAACAATGCTTGCGATGCCTCAGAAGGGATTACCGCACCAAACAGCGGCTGCTGCGAGCCATCATGATGTTTCAGCGTTACCTGTATGGCGTCGGCAGTTTCACTGCGACGTATCACGAATGGAACCTGATACCAGGTAAATGCCAATGACCCCGGCTCCACAGCAAGCTCCTGCCACTGCTCAAAGGTATCGAGGTAGCGCAAAACAGCTGGCTCGGACTGAAACTCATTGACATCCAACAGAGCTGGATTGATGAAAACGCTTCCATTCATCACGGACAAGCCCAGCTCCGCTTGACGAGTAATCACTTCCTCTTTGACCTGCCCTGTCATCCCCGGCTGCTGTGCGCCTGCGTGACCAGGGGTGTGCGAATAGGGGTCACAGGGAAAGGCACCGTATTCTGAAGGACTCTTGTTAAAACCAATCCCTTTCCGGATGCGGTAATACATCTCACCCAATTTGTGCTGAATCGCCGGGTCTTCGCCCTGCGCATGCGCAGCAAAAAACACCTCTTGCGCTGCCAGCAACAGCTTGGACACCATGTGCCAATAGATACAGCCACGCCCTTCAAAGCCAAACATCGTACCGGAGCGCCCTGTGAAGCGTTTGTGCTGGAAGACATCCTCGTACAGAGCTTCGATGGCTTGGCAGGTTGCCGCATCCAAATCTTGATAATCTTTTGCCAATGCAGCAAGAACGGGTTGCATGGCTTTGGCATTATCAACACTGGCCGCAAACCGATAAATACCCTCTGCATCCTGGAGGATCAGTCGCTTATCTGCCTGCTGCAGCATCTGCTTGAACACAGGAATGGCAAGCACCCTGTCTTCGGGAATCCGGTTCTTGGTCAGGAAAGAGCTTCCTGCCTCATCTGGATACAGCATAAAGCTGGCCTGATCTTCCCGATACATGGGCGAAGCAAATAGCGCTTCGAGCAGGTTCAGCGCCTCCTGTGACGACAGCACCCCGGATGACAATACCGCCACCTGCCCTTCGAGCATGGGGTAGAGGTGCCCCACCTGCAAGGAACCTTCTGTACTCAGCAGAAGGTTGTAGGCATGATACAAACCATCATCGCGCCGATTGGCACGGATCGATACGTCCAACACCTGCAAAGCCGCGTCCAACAAACCTTGCAACTCTTCACTAGCAAGCGTTGTGCGTTCCGCAAATGTTTCAGCGCTGTAAATCCTTGCCCGATAGTCACTACTGGCATGCCCCAACGCCTGGAACAGCGCATATTGAGCAGCCTGATCCCAACACCCGGTTTTGATGTGCTGTTGTGCGGTTTTTAAAGCCTCGGCACTGGTCTTGACCCAAGCAGCAATCTCTGCCGTAAAGGCAAATGATTCTGATACCCCGCCCAGCAACTCCTGCAAGCACGTCACATAGCGACGCATATAGCATAAAGTCACCATTGACAGGCCCGTGCCCACCAATGCGTTATTGGCATCGTTCCACTCGGGGCGCTGTGTGTTCATCCAGATACCACCACCAGGCACCAGATTGCCTAGTTTGGCAAGCAGCGGCACAAACAGTTTTTCTGCCAGGCCGACCAGATAGACTTCGCCTTCACCGGCCTGTATCAAGCGCCCATCGGAGCCCATTGAGTCGCAGCGCTTTGCAATGCGATCTGCCAAGGCGTGGTCGTAACGCACAGTCGCTTTGCTGTCACGCAACTGGCTTGCAAAATCAGCAATGCGATAAGGAACATTGGCATAACAGAAAACAGCCTGCCCCAGCAACTCTCGCAGGCGAGACGGATAATGCCTTTGGCACAATTCAAGCAGGCGCAGCAAATAGTTGATCTGATGATCGCCCCAATAGCCGATATTGGACCACGGGTCTTCAGGATCATCTTCTTCCCAATCGATGCCATCCTGACTGATACGGTAAGGATTGTAGCCATCCAGCGTCGACGCATTCACAAACTTGGCGATCACATGCTCGGCATATGCTGGATAACTCAACAGCAACGCTTCCCAATTCTGGAAGATGTCCCGCCAATTGCCTTGATAGGCCAAGCGCCGATGCCCGGCCTCATCCTTGAGACGAATCGCAAAATGATTCCAGGGGCGGCTTGGGTCTCCATGCCGACGACTAAACGCCAGCGGCAGATACTCCATCAACAAGCGCTGCAACTGGGCATCGCCTTGCGCACGCACGGTATTTTCCAGCTCTGCCAGCGACAATCGATTTGATAGCGCTTTCATAACACTACTGTATTTGAGCGAAATGGCGTGATTACGTAGCGCCAGATTCGACAAAAAGTCATCCAGATCAATCTGATACTGGTCCGGAAACACCCCACCACGCATGATGTTGAACAGCACGTTTGCAGTATGGTGTACAGACAAACTTGGGTCTGCCACGCACTGAAAGGCATCCGCCCGCGCCAACAGATCGCACAACCCTGCCCGGTCTTCCGCCAACGCACGCGCCACATTGGCAGCCACAGCCTTGCGATCATTCAACTTTTGGCGCAATGCCACAACATCCGCCTGCGTCTTGGCTGTATCCACCACGATCTGCCACGAGCAGCGCTGCCCTGCCTGTAAATCCACCGCACTTTGCAGGAAATAGGCACCCCGCACACCACGGCGGATTAAGCTTTCCGCCACTTCGTCTCCGGCGCGAATGGCAGCAAAATCTGACGCGGCCAAACGGATTTGGGCCCCTTCCAGGCCCAAACCAAAAGCGCAAGTAGCTTCCAGCGATTCGGACGGCTCTGCCCGGTCACTGATCTGGGCGTACAAGGCATACATGGCCAAACCGGTTGACGCATCCAACTCATTCCACTTGTAGGCATCCACCAGATTGCTCGACGAGCTTTGTAACGCACGCGGGGTGCCTGAAGGCAGCAGATTCTGGATGCCATCCAGGATCTCAAGCTTCATCGCACCCGCCAAAGATTCGACCCATGCCGTGCGCACAAAGCCGTAGTCACCCGCCGCAGCCCATGAATAGGAAAAACGTAACTGGAGACTTTGATTTTCTTCTTCAAATATGACGCGGGCACCCATTTCATCTTTGTACAGGGTGCGGCAGATCTGATACTTGTCGGATTGATCCGCGTTGAAGGGTTCCCAGTCCTGGCGGCCTGAATCGGTCAAGACACGGATCAATGTGCGGCTGCCGGTATGCGTGGCCGAGATGTGGATCTGATCCACCGGCACATAGGGGAAGATCGCCTTCTCCGGCTGCACGCGTCCGGCGGTCAGCCCGCCCGTTGAGGAGAGGAACATCCATAGGTCACTGGAAGAGACCAGTGACATAAAAAACGGCGGCATGCGATCCACATCCTTGATCGCATAAAAACGCTCGCCATCGATCTGTACAAAACATCCACTTGGAATAGTCATCACAAACCTGTAATGAAACGAAAAATTCTTATCCGCTCGCCATCGAACCATTACCGAAGCACTACGCAGGCGGCCTCGCCCGAAGGCAGGCCGCCTGATTCACGTCACACAGCAAACACAGTGATCACAGATTACGCAGCACTTCGGCGCGCTTTTGCTGATACTCGCTATCGCTGATCAAGCCCTTCTCGAATAGGCGCTTGAGTGTAGTGAGCCGCTCTTCAGCATTGCCCGGTACGGCAGGCGCAACAACAGCCGGGGTTGCGGGCGCAGCTTGTGGTGCAGCAGGGGCAACAGCAGCAGCTGGCGCCACAACAGGTTGCACGGCGGCAGGTTGTGCTGCAGTACGGCCCGTATCTTTCTTGGTAGCGGCCTTTTCAGTCGGGCTGGGCAGCTGGGTCAGATCCAGTGCCAACCAGTCAGGGCGCAGCAATTGTTCCTTGGAACTCACCCCACCGGTCAGCTCGACTCGCCCCGAGACCTTGGAACGCGTGCCCGGATTCATCGGCTGGAAGGGCTGCATGCCCGAACGCACCGCCAACAGGGCGTCGGACAATTGTGTACCGATCAGGATGTTTAAACGCCCACCTTCTACAAAGATGCGGCCGGAGTTGACCATCTTTTGCCCAAGCAAGCCAAAATCCATGTGGCGCACGGCAGTACGGAACACGAAGTCCTGGTCCGCGCTGGCAACTGCCAGGGCGCCACTGGCAGCACGCGACAAGCGCAATACTTCTTCTTCGTTGAAGAGCTTGCGCGTCTCGCCTGCTGTCTTACAGGTCATGCGCAAAAGAACCTCGGCCAACTGCTCTGCATTAATCTGCACCGGATGCGCATTGGGCTTGCCTGCCTCCTTGGCATCACGCTTGACCAGTTGCACATAGTCCCAATCGCTCCACTTGAGCTGCTGGGTCGGCTCCTGTAGCCAAGCATCCATATCCGGCTCACTGGCCTTGAGCAAACTCTCCAAATCCAAAGTGGCGGCATGGGCCTGCATCACACCACACTGCAAAAACAGGCCCAACAACAAGGCACATACGTGCTTTCCCGAAACTTTTGCCATTCTTACAACTCCTCTACCGGTCTTGTATCAATGCGGACAAACGTCACCCCTGATCGGAACAACGCAACCGGAGTCAGTCTATCTCAAGCGGCGCCGAATGAATGATTGTTAGCGTATTGGAAGCGCTTTCAAATTGCAAGATGGCGATTCTATGAATGGTTAAAATATTCTTATCGACGTAGAGATCAAAAATCTGTCCGAACATCAGGCGGCAATACTATGAAACCGCCCAGATATTTGACAAATATCCTTTATTATCATTAAATTACTAGCCTAAAATCAGCTTAGACGTTCTCCGTTATAGATTCACCCGAATCTGCTGTCCGCCTGTCTCTTGCGGTAAGGCGTGGCTTTTCGCTATAAATCAATCAAAAAACTGAATTTCAGATATGTAAGCGATTTCATTTATTCTTCTCATATAAATACTCACACTTTTCCTATGCCCACGCCCAAATGTACCCACCGCAGCCTAGGGCTTTCCCGTAAAATCCGGGGGCAGAGATGGAAGTGAGTCATATTTATCGCGTTCTGAAAGCGCCTAGCTTGATATAACCAACAGCAGCCTGTGCCTCAAACGTGGATGATCTGTCATAAGTTCTTGTCAACAAGACGAAAACCCAAAAATTAACAAACACTTAACACATCAAGTCATGCCGCACAATTCCGACCCGGTGGAAATCGATATTCCTGAAAACGTAACGCTTGAAGTCGTTGCCCGCGTTGCCGGAGTATCCCCCGCCACGGTCTCACGCATACTGAATGGCACGGCCCGCGTCAGTGACCGCAAGCGTACCGCCGTGTTAAGCACCATCAAGCGCCTGAACTATCGCCCTAACGCTTTGGCACGAGGTTTGGCGCAAGGGCGAACCAACAGCATCGGCGTACTCACCCAGGATATTGCCAGTCCATTCTATGGCGAGGCCTTGCGTGGCGTGGAAGATGCCCTTGCGGGCACGGGCATGATCCCCTTGTTTGCCAGTGGTCATTGGAATCTTCAGGACGAAGTTGAGCGGATGGAGCATTTGCTCTCACGCCGCGTTGATGGTGTCATTGTGCTCACCGGCAAGCTCAGTGACGCACAGATTCTGGATTACGCCAACACAGTGCCCATCGTCGTGACGGGACGACAACTGACGGGGCCAAACGTTATCAGCCTGAGCGTAGACAACTTTCTCGGCGCGCAGATGGCAACCCAGCACCTGATTGATTGGGGCCATACACGCATCGCCCACGTCGCAGGCCCGGCAGACCATATTGACGCCATCAACCGCCTGCGCGGGTATCGGCAGGCTCTGGAAGACGCGGGAATACCCTTTGACCCGGATCTGGTCGCCCATGCGGACTTTCATGAACCAGGCGGGGTGCTGGCCATCAATCAGCTCTTGGCTTCACGCCGCTCGTTTACAGCAGTGTTCGCCTCAAATGACCAGAGCGCATATGGGATTCAGCTTGCCTTGTCACGCCATGGCATCCGGGTACCGGATGACATATCCGTGGTAGGCTTCGACGATCTGCTGGTCTCCAGCTACATGGTGCCACCGCTTACCACCATCCGACAGCCCGTCAATGAGATGGGGGTAGCAGCAGCCAAGGCTCTGGTAGCCATGATCAATGGTATTGCTTATGACGCAAGCCTACCCGCGCCAGAGCTGATCGTGCGCGCCTCATCACGCCTCCTGAGGCGCTGACGGGGCGTTACTCCAGCTCTTCTATCCACGCTTCCTGGATTGCTTCCAGAATGCGCTCCCCGCAATGGCTGCGCTCGCCTTTGAATCCGGGCAAAGCCATTGTCCAGTTCATGAGGTCGACAAAATTGACCTTGTTCGGATCAACATCGGGGTATGCCTCGCTCAAGGCAATCGCAATTTCCAGCGTATCGGTCCAGTTCATCGCTTACCCTCCCCTACCATGTTGACGGTATAGCGCGGAATTTCGATCACGAGTGGAGTTTCCCCCACCTTTGCCTGACAGGACAGACGCGAGCAGGGTTCCAGCCCCCAAGCTTTGTCGAGCAGATCTTCTTCCAAATCCTCAGCCGGTTCCAGCGAGGAAAAACCTTCCCGCACCACAACGTGACAGGTCGTGCAGGCACAGGATTTCTCACAGGCATGCTCAATCTCGATATCGTTTTCGAGAAGCGCATCGCAAACACTCTGCCCTGGTGCCGCTTCAATCACCGCACCATCCGGGCACAACTCACCATGAGGCAATACAACAATCTGAGTCATGACAAAAGCCCCCTAAATAGGCAGATTATCAACACGGTTACCGGTCAGCGCTTTGCGAATCGCCTGATCCATGCGTCGGGCGGCAAACTCCCCGGTTGCGGCAGACAGCGCATCGACCCCAGCCTTGATCGCAGCGGTATCGGCGCTTTGCACCAAGGCTTGCAGAGCCGTCATGTTTTGTTCAACATGGGCCAACTCTGCTGCGTTGAGCAGATGGGCATCCTCGTTCAAAGCCTGACGGGTAGCTTCAAGCAGGCGCTCTGCATCCACGCATTGCTCACGCAAGGCACGCAGATGCATGTCTGTTGAGGCATGCTGATACCCCGCTTGCAACATCTGGGTGATCTCTTCATCAGACAGGCCATAGCTGGGCTTGACGGCAATACTGGCTTCAACACCGGTTGTTTGCTCGCGTGCGCTGACCGACAACAAGCCATCCGCATCCACCTGGAAAGTCACCCGGATTCTCGCCCCGCCAGCGGGCATGGGCGGAATCCCCCGCAATTCAAAGCGCGCCAGCGAACGGCAATCCTGCACCAGCTCACGCTCACCCTGCACCACATGAATGGCCATTGCGGTCTGCCCATCCTTGAAGGTGGTGAAATCCTGGGCCTTGGCGATCGGGATGGTGGAGTTGCGTGGAATGACCTTCTCAGTCAGCCCCCCCATGGTTTCCAAGCCCAGCGAGAGCGGGATCACATCCAGCAGCAACCAGTCCTCGCCCTCCTGGCGGTTGCCCACCAGCACATTGGCCTGGATGGCGGCACCGATGGCCACGACCTTGTCCGGGTCAATGTCGATGAAAGGGGGACGACCAAAAAACGCCTCTACCGCGCGGCGCAGATGCGGCATGCGGGTAGCGCCACCTACCAACACCACGGCCTGGATATCGGATGGCTTCAAGCCTGCATCACGCAAGGCCTTCTTGACTGGCTGCAATGTGCGTTCAATCAAGGGCTGGGTCAGATGGTGAAACTCTTCAGCAGTCACCATGATCTGCCGGGTGCCGTCTGCCGCCATAGGCACTTCTGCGGCCACGCTATCGTGCGAAGTCAGCGCTTCCTTGACACGCCTTGCCTCAACCAGCAAGGCCCGCGCGGAACCACAGTCAAGGTCGGCACCTCTGGCTTTTTCCTGTAGATAGTTGGAGAGCGCTTCATCGAAGTCATCCCCCCCCAGTGCGGAATCGCCGCTGGTAGCCTTGACCTCGAACACGCCACGCGAGAGTTGCAGCACCGAGAAATCGAAAGTGCCGCCGCCCAGGTCGAACACGGCATAGATGCCCTCTGCGCTCTTGTCCAGTCCATAGGCAATGGCTGCCGCCGTAGGCTCATTGAGCAGGCGCAACACGTTCAAGCCAGCCAGGCGCGCGGCATCCTTGGTCGCTTGACGCTGGGCATCGTCAAAATAGGCGGGAACCGTAATCACAGCCCCTTCCACCTCGCCGCCCAAAGTATCCTCAGCGCGTTGGCGCAGAACCTGCAATATCTCGGAGGACACTTCAACAGGGGTACGCAGACCGGCAACCGTATTGATCCGCACCATGCCGCCCGCATCCACGAGGTCGTAACGGGCGCGCATGCCTGCATCGGCATCGGCCAGCCCACGCCCCATCAGGCGCTTGACTGAAGCCACGGTATTGCGCGGGTCCGCCACTTGAGCCGCCAATGCGTCCACCCCCACTGCGGTAGACGCATCACGGTGATAACGCACCACGGAAGGCAACAGTACACGGCCGTCTACATCCGGCAAACACTCTGGCACGGCGTGGCGAAGGGTCGCCACCAGCGAATTGGTGGTGCCCAGGTCAATGCCGACTGCAAGCCTGTGCTGATGGGGGTCGGGCGATTCTCCCGGTTCGGAGAGTTGCAAAAGGACCATTTAGTGACTATCCAGTTGAATCAAGGCGTCATCAATCTCATGACGCAGTTTTTCCATAAACATCAGCCGCCGAACCAACTCAGCGGCTGCCTGCAAATCCGGCTCTTCGTCCAGGGCACGGCGCACATCGTCGAGCATCACGCGCTCATCACGCTCCAAGTCTTTGCCCAGGCGTTGCAGGGCTTCGGCATCTTCGCGGGAGTCGTCGACCGACTCACGCCATTCTATCTGCTGCATGAGAAAGGCGGGAGACATGGAGGTGTTACGCTCGGCTTCCACATCCACGCCCCTGCGCTCAAGCAGATAACGCGCACGTGGCAAAGGATTGCGCAATACGCGGTGGGCCTCGTTGGCAAGCGTCGCCCATTGCATGGCAATTCGTCGCTCAGTTTCGGGCCGATGGGCAAACTTATCTGGGTGCACCTGCGCCTGGACTTGGCGATAGGCGGTATCGAGTTTGGCCACATCCACGGCAAAACGCTCTGGCAAGCCGAACAGGGAATAGTACTCTTGCATAACAAAAAATACCTTGCCGTTCAAAACCCGCTTGCGAGGAATGTCGCAAACGTATGACCGGCACTCATGCGTTCAGCCTTGGGCAATGCATCCACATGCAACGCCCAAGGCTGGCGCTGGCCGCCTTGATAGGGAGACTGGAGAAACTAGATGTTGAAGCTTTCGCCACAACCACATTCATTCTTGGCGTTCGGGTTATTGAACGTGAAGCCTTCCTTCAAGCCCTCACGCACAAAGTCCAGTTCCGTACCATCCAGATACGCCAAGCTCTTGGGGTCGATGAGCACCTTCACCCCCTGGCTTTCGAACACTACATCTTCCGCGCTCAAATCATCAGCGTATTCAAGCTTGTAGGCCATGCCCGAACAGCCTGATGTTTTCACGCCAAGGCGCACACCTACGCCTTTACCTCTCTTTTCGAGGTATTTATTGATATGCCGCGCAGCGGCTTCAGTCACGGTCACAGCCATGATGCTTCCTTTTATTCGGTTTTCGACGCTTAAGATGCGTTTTTCTTGCGATAGTCATCCACCGCAGCCTTGATCGCATCTTCTGCCAAGATTGAGCAGTGAATCTTTACAGGCGGCAGCGCGAGTTCTTCCGCAATCTGGGTATTTTTGATGTTGAGCGCTTCATCCAGCGTCTTGCCTTTGACCCACTCAGTCACCAGTGAGCTGGAAGCAATCGCTGAGCCACAACCGTAGGTCTTGAACTTGGCGTCCTCGATCAAACCAGTTTGTGCGTTAACCTTGATCTGCAGCTTCATCACGTCACCACACGCAGGTGCGCCCACCATGCCCGTGCCAACCGTGCTGCCGTCATCCTTGCCAAAGGACCCCACGTTACGGGGATTCTCGTAGTGGTCCAGAACTTTGTCGCTATATGCCATTTTGCTTACCTCCATCGGGGGTAGTGCATTCTATCCGGGAATGCACACCTCTTGATTCAAGATCAGTGCGCAGCCCACTGCACGGTATTCAGATCGATGCCTTCCTGAAACATTTCCCACAACGGGGAGAGTTCTCGCAACTTGCCGACCTTGCTGCAAATGAGCTTGATCGTGTAGTCGACCTCTTCCTCGGTGGTAAAGCGGCCAATCGTAAAGCGAATCGAGCTGTGTGCCAATTCATCCGGGCGGCCCAACGCGCGGAGCACATAAGAAGGCTCCAGAGAAGCCGAGGTGCAGGCCGAACCGCTGGATACGGCAATATCCTTGATCGCCATGATCATGGATTCGCCTTCCACATAGGCGAAGCTCAGGTTCAGGTTGTGCGGAACGCGGTGTTCCATGTCGCCGTTGATATAGACGGCTTCCATGGTCGTCAGGCCCGCAAGCAGGCGGTCACGCAAGGCGCGGATGCGGGTGTTCTCGCTTGCCATCTCTTCCTTGGCCAAGCGGAAGGCTTCGCCCATCCCGACAATCTGGTGGGTGGGGAGCGTACCAGAGCGCATCCCACGCTCGTGTCCGCCCCCATGCATCTGCGCCTCCAACCGAACGCGGGGCTTGCGCCGCACGTACAGGGCGCCGATCCCCTTGGGGCCATAGATTTTGTGGGCCGAGAAAGACATCAAGTCAACTTTGAGCTTTTGCAGATCGATCTCAACCTTGCCTGCGGCCTGGGCCGAATCGACATGGAAGATGATGCCGCGTTCCCGGCAAATCTCACCAATCTCGGCAATGGGCTGGATCACGCCGATTTCGTTATTCACAAACATCACTGAGACCAGAATGGTGTCAGGCCGGAGCGTCTGCTTGAAGACCTCCATATCCAGCAGGCCGTCTTCGCGTACATCCAGGTAAGTCACCTCAAAGCCCTGGCGTTCCAGCTCACGCATGGTATCCAGCACGGCCTTGTGCTCGGTCTTGAGCGTAATCAGATGCTTACCCTTGCCAGAGTAAAAGTTGGCAGCGCCTTTGATGGCCAGATTGTTCGATTCCGTTGCCCCACTGGTCCAGACAATTTCCTTGGCATCCGCATTGATCAGCGCAGCCACCTGCTCGCGGGCACGCTCCACAGCATCTTCTGCCTCCCACCCATAGGCGTGGGAACGGCTTGCCGGATTACCAAAGTGCTCCGTCAAATAGGGGATCATCTTTTCCGCCACGCGCGGGTCCACCGGGGTCGTTGCGGAATAATCGAGGTAAATCGGCAGTTTCATCACAAGCTCCAAAACATCCTGTTTTTATTTCTTCCAATTTCTTTCAACTAGATGGCGACGGCAGTCAGCCCTTTCAAGTCGGCGAGTGTTTCTTTCAAAGCCAGCAAAAACGATTCTATCTGGGCGAGCGAATTGCCAGCCCCCAGGCTCACCCGCACCGCGCCACGCGCCACAGCGGGTTCAACCCCCATCGCCAACAAGCTGCGTGAAGGTTCCGGGTTCGCAGAGGAACACGCCGCACCACTGGCAACCGCGAAGCCTGCCCGATCCAGCTTGCCCACCAGGGTTTCGCCATCAATATTTTTGAAAGCGAAGAAGCTCGTATTGGGTAGCCGTGGCACACCCCTGGCGAAAATCTCCGCTCCCAGCGCAGATAAACTGTCTTCCATCACAGCACGTAGCCCACTCATGGAGCCCACGCGCTGTTCAAATTCTTCAGCCATCAGCTCGCAGGCTTTACCAAAGCCCACGATGGCGGCCACATTTTCAGTCCCAGAGCGCAAACCGCGCTCCTGCCCACCACCGGCAATCAGGGGCTGAACATCAAGGCGCTTGTCGAGAATCAGTGCCCCAACCCCTTGCGGCCCACCAATCTTGTGGCTGGACACCGTCATCGCGTGCACACCCAGGCTACGGAAGTTTAGCGGAACTTTGCCCAAGGCCTGCACCGCATCTGTGTGCATGAACGCCCCTTGGGCACGTGCCGCCTGGGCAAGGGTTTGCACATCGTTGAGCGCCCCTGTCTCGTTGTTGGCACTCATCACCGAAATCAGTGCAGGACGATGTTGCCCAATCAACGCCTGCGCCTGGAGCACGTCCAGATCACCCAGCTCATGCAGCGGCAACTCAAGCACCTGCCAGCCCTGCTGACGCAGTTGCAAAGCGGGCTGCCGCACACAGGGATGCTCCGAGGCGCCAATCGCAATCACGCCTGGCCGTAAGCTGGCCGCAGCGCCCTTTACAAACAGGTTGTTTGCCTCGCTCCCACCGCTGGTGAATACCACTTCACCGGGCTGTGCGCCAAGGGCTTGAGCTAGCTGCTGTCTTGCCAGCTCCACCGCGTTGCGCGCCTGCCGACCATATTCATGCCTGCTGGAAGGATTGCCATGTCTGTTTTGCAGGTAGGGCAGCATCACTTCCAACACACGCGCATCCAGCGGCGTGGTGGCATTGAAATCAAGATAGCAAGGCGCGAACACGATCCGGCTCCTTCCCTGCTCAGACCGCCACGATCCCCTGTTCGGAACGGGTGACCGAGCGACGGAATTCATCGCACAGCACAACCACCTCTTCCGGGTTCTGACGGACGTTGGCCTGATCAACCAAAGAGTCGAGCGTGACGGACTCAAGGTACTCGAACATCTTGCGGTTCAGGTTGGTCCACAGCTCATGGGTCATGCAATGTTTGTCTTCACCATGGCAGTTGCCCTGGCCACCGCATTGCGTGGTGTCCAGCGGCTCATCGACCGCCACAATGATGTCTGCCACCGAAATGGCATCCAGGGCTTGAGCCAGACAATAGCCCCCGCCTGGGCCACGCACACTGGAGACCAGTTTGTGGCGGCGCAGCTTGCCAAAAAGCTGCTCCAGGTAGGAAAGCGAAATGTTCTGCCGCTCACTGATGCCGGCAAGCGTCACCGGCCCATTGTGCTGCCTGAGGGCCAAGTCGATCATGGCGGTCACTGCGAACCGCCCTTTAGTTGTAAGCCGCATGGGGTACTCCGATCTCTCTGTGGGTTACGGGCTCGATTGCTGTAATACTTGATTGTTTTAATCAAGAATAAGGTTCCCGACAAAAACAGTCAACAACTATCAATCCACAATCCGATCAAGGAGATCCCGATCCAGCGGTTTTTGGCAATCAGTCTGCGGATTATTGACCAAACCTGCTTCCTTGAGGCATTTGCTCAGGCAATCAATCCGCCGATCCTGATCCGCCACATGGTCCAGCAAGGCATGCAGCGCCTTGGCGATGGGGTCATCCATATCGCGGGTCACGCCATAGGCGCTGAAGTCGGGCTTGTCTGCCTTGTTCGCAGTTTTATCCACGACATGCGCAGGGTTGCCCACTGCCGTCGCGCCTGCTGGCACGGGCTTGATCACCACTGCGTTGGAACCGATCTTGGCCCCTGCCCCAATGGTAAATCCCCCCAATACCTTGGCGCCTGCGCCGACCACAACCCCTGCCTCCAAGGTAGGATGTCGCTTGACCCCACGATACAGTGACGTTCCACCAAGGGTTACCCCCTGATAGATGGTGCAATCGTCACCCACCTCCGCCGTTTCACCAATCACCACGCCCATACCATGATCAATGAAAACCCTGCGCCCCAGGGTGGCACCGGGGTGGATTTCGATCCCGGTGTGCCAGCGCCCGAATTGCGATACAAGGCGAGCCGCCCAACGCCAGTTGGCATGCCACAGACGATGAGCCAGACGGTGCAGGATCAAGGCATGAATCCCAGGGTAACAGGTCAGCACCTCCAGCTTGCTACGGGCGGCAGGGTCGCGTTGTAGAACGCTGGCAATATCTTCACGGAGCTGAGCAAACATCATCGTCCTGGTATCAAGTTCAAGGATGGAAATATTATCCCACTAATTTAGTCAATTATTTGGGTTTGTAGGGAAATTGAAAACTGCTGAGCATGCCGCGCAGGATATTGACTTCATCCTGCTCCAGCCGGATGCGCGCAAACATCCGCCGCAAGCGGGGCATCAGGCGCTTGGGGTGGGCCGGATTGAAGAAGCCGCTGCTGGTGGTAGCCTGCTCGAAGTGCGCCATCATCAATTCAACTTCATCCACGGTGGCCAGCTTGCCTTCTGTTGCAGGCAGAGGGGCCTCCTCCATCAGCGCCATCCGCGTCTCGTAGCACATCACCTGCACAGCGGCCCCCAGGTTGAGGGATGCATACTCGGGGTTGGCCGGAATCATCACCGGCAACTGGCACAAAGCCAGCTCTTCATTGGAGAGGCCATAGGTTTCATTGCCAAAAACCAGGGCGACCTCGCCTTCAAGCGCAGCTTGCGCCAAGGTGATCGCCCCTTGCCGTGCCCACTGTACGGGCAGAGATAGCTCCCTGCGCCGGGAAGTCATGGCTGCGGCAATGGTGACGCCTGATAGAGCCTCTTCCAGCGTGTTGCAGACAACCGCCTGGTCGAGCACATCGTTTGCCCCGGAGGCACGAGACGCAGCCTCGGCATCAGGGAAAGAGCGTGGATTGACCAGATAAAGCCGGGACAATCCCATGGTTTTCATCGCCCTGGCAGCCGCTCCGATATTGCCCGGATGGCTCGGATGGGACAAGACTACACGAAAGCGGTTTATAGATAGGGGGTTAGCCATATATAATCAGTGGTTTTACATCAGCAATCGCTCATTTTGAAGCGACTGGCGGAATTAAGCTCATGCACCCGATATTGAACATCGCCGTAAAGGCCGCGCGCCAAGCCGGCAAAATCATCAACCGCGCTTCGCTGGATCTGGAGCGGCTACAGGTTTCTGCCAAGCAGCCCAACGATTTTGTGACCGAGGTGGATCGCGCTGCCGAGCAGGCCATCATTGAAATCATCCGTGAGGCCTACCCAGAACATGGGATTCTAGCAGAGGAGAGCGGAAGCGCAGGTGGCGCGCAAGATAGCGAGGTCCAATGGATCATTGATCCGCTGGATGGCACCACCAACTTCATCCATGGTTTCCCGCAATACGCTGTCTCCATCGGGATCGCTGAAAAAGGCGTGGTACAGCACGCCGTGATCTATGACCCGAACCATAACGAGCTGTTCACAGCAAGCAGAGGGCGAGGCGCGTTCCTCAACGACCGCCGCATCCGCGTCTCCAAGCGGATCAGGATGAATGAATCCTTGATCGGCACGGGCTTCCCCTTCAAGACCATGGAACACATGGACGCCTACCTGCAGATGTTCCGCGATCTGTCGGAAAAAACTGCAGGCCTGCGCCGCCCGGGTTCCGCTGCCTTGGATCTGGCTTATACCGCCTGTGGCCGCACGGATGGTTTCTTTGAAATCGGTCTGCACCCCTGGGACATGGCCGCTGGCGCACTGCTGGTTTCCGAAGCTGGTGGTCTGGTCAGCGATTTTGCGGGCGAAGCCAACTACCTGGGCACGGGCAACCTCGTGGCAGGTACGCCGAAGATTTTTGGCCAGCTTCTGCCCATCATCCAGGCCTATCGTACCGACGCACTGCAAGCCTGAGTCTGCCTATGTAACCCAAGTCCTGGAGCATGCCCTGCATGTTCCAGGCAGGAACCCCCGCCATGCCGAATCCCCTGACTCCTGCCCAGCTCGCCTTCAGTACTGCAGGGGTGCCTTGGTCCGATCAATATGGGGATGTTTACCATTCGGCCGCCGGTGCTGCGGAACAGACACAGCATGTGTTTCTACACGGCAATGGCTTGCCTGCCCGTTGGGCAGGGTGCGAGTCTTTCGTCATCCTGGAAACCGGTTTCGGCCTCGGGCTGAATTTTCTGCAGACTTGGCAAGCGTGGCTGGCATCCGGCAACACCACAGGCAGGCTGCACTTCATCTCGCTGGAAAAGCACCCTTTTCACGCCGAAGACATCCTCAAGGCACACGCCAATGCGGGCGTGCCCAAGGCTCTCTCCGAGGTATTGGTCGCCCAATGGCCTGAACTGGTACCCGGTATGCATCGCCTGGAATTCGATGGCGGACGTGTCATATTGACACTGGGCTTCGGAGACGCAGAAACGCTGCTCCCCACCGTAGCAGCACGGGTGGATGCCATCTATCTGGATGGGTTCTCGCCCGCACAAAACCCCGAGATGTGGTCATCCAATATCTTTAGCGCCCTGGCTTCCCTGTCCAGCGACCACACCACGCTGGCGACATGGTCGGTAGCAGGTAAAGTACGCGAAGGGTTGATCCAGGCGGGTTTTCTGGTTGAGAAAACGCCAGGTTTCGGTGGCAAGCGTGAAATGCTGCAAGCACGTTTCCGTGTCCCACGCACCGCCCACGCCTCACCCCCATCAAACAAACGCGCACTGGTGGTCGGGGCTGGTCTGGCAGGAACAGGGATTGCCGAACGCTTGAACGCCCGAGGCTGGGATGTGCATATCCTGGAAGCGCAGTCAGCCTTTGCCCAAGGCGCATCCGGCAACTTGGCGGGGGCATTCCGTCCCTTGCCCAGCAAAGACGACAATCGAATCGCACGCATCACCCGCGCAGGCTTTCTATATGGTCTGCACCATCTGCAATACCTGCATCACCTGGGCCGTGACGTGCTGTGGGACCCCTGTGGGGTTTTGCATCTGGCCCGCAACGCAGAGCAGGAAAACCGACAAAAAGACGTAGTGGCAACCATGCAGTTGCCGGAATCTTTTTTACGCTGGGTCAGCGCGGCGGAAGCCACCACCATTGCCGGGCATACGGCAACATTTGGAGGCTGGTGGTTTCCCACCGCAGGCTGGATTCAACCAACAAGCCTGTGCGACGCAAACATCGGCGCCCCCCAGGGCATCACGCTCAGCACAAGTACCGGCGTTGCGCGCATTGAGCGCCAAAATGGACTATGGTCTGTCTTCGATGCCGACGACAGGCTGATTGATAAAGCCCCCGTGCTGATTCTAGCCAACGCACATGACGCCACCCGTCTGGCTCATGCCAAGTGGCTCCCCTTGCAAGCTGTGCGCGGGCAAGTCAGCCATCTGCCGATGGCACAACTGGCGCCACTTCGTGTTGTGGTGTGCGGTCAAGGCTACATCACCCCGGGCGTGGGGGGGCATGCAGCTTTGGGGGCAAGTTTTGTCACCGATGACTTTGACTTGGCGCTACGCGAAGACGAGCATCTGGAAAACCTGCGCAAGCTTGATTTGATGCTACCCGGCTACAGCGGTTCAATCGATGGCAGCGGCCTGGGTGGCCGTGTCAGTCTACGGCCCGTATCGCTGGACCGTCTCCCCATGGTAGGCGCCATGCCACACGCCCTGAGCGGGGAGGGCTACAAACTCGCCAATCTGCCCCGTGAAGAGGGACTATGGCTGATCAGTGGTTTTGGTGCGCGTGGCCTGGTCTGGTCCAGCTTGTGCAGCGAACTGCTGGCCTCGCGCATCTGTGGTGAGCCTTTGCCCATTGAGCGTGATCTGGCCGACGCCATGGACCCGGCACGCTTTATCCTGTCTCCGCCCAAGCACCAGCGCTTGCAGGATGATTGAATCCCAGTCATCGGGACGCAAAAGTTAACGCGAACCACCCAAACGGGATTCTTCATACTGCGCCAGGAGGCCCCAACTCCGCCCACGTCGCCGCACCACTTCCAGAATGGCCTTGGGCCGGATACTCATCCGTGCGGACGACGACACCGCACTGGAACCAGACTGGGCCTGCGCGAGCAAAGGGCTATGCATGATGATTTGCGTGGAGAGGCGGGAAGACATATGAAGCTCCTGTAAGGGAAATACGGATAAGCTCAAGATGAAAGATTTCTAATCAAACCAACTGCAATACCTTCGATACAAAATTCATTGCGCTGCGGGTCCACCAGAATCGGAGAGTAGCTCCGGTTCTCAGCAATCAGCTCAACAATGCCATCTGCACGTTGATTCAGGCGCTTGACCGTGACATCGTCATCAACCCGTGCCACCACAATCTGCCCATTGCGTGCCTGCTGCTGGCGATGCACGGCAAGCAGGTCGCCCTCAAAAATCCCAACATCAATCATTGACATCCCCCGAACCAGAAGGAGGAAATCAGCACGCGGAGAAAACGTGTTGGCATCCACGGGGTAATGCCTTTGAACATGTTCCTGCGCAAGAATCGGCGCGCCAGCAGCCACCCTGCCGATCAAGGGCAGGCCCTGGTCAGGTTCATCAGGTTCGGCCAGGCGGATGCCTCGTGCCGAACCGGGTTCCAGCAGGATGACGTTCTTTTGTGCCAACGCGCGCAAGTGGCTCTCCGCGGCATTGGGTGAAGCAAAACCGAACGCAGCAGAGATCTCGGCACGCGTGGGTGGCATGCCCTCTTTCCGGATGTGATCCCGGATGAAATCGAAAATGCTTTGCTGGCGCGCGGTAAGGGCAGAACTCATGGGTAAACAATCTCCTTTTGTGTATTTATATACAGTACTGTATGTTTACGCAATAGTCGTTTGAAAATTTTTGTGCAGAACGCACGATTGATCGCAATAACTCTTCTTCCTGCAGAAGAGTATGCATGGGAAAAGCCCTGCCCGGGTACAAAAGGCAGTGTGCGTTTGGGGGAACGGAGAAACATTGTCACCCAAGAACCGGCTGGCAATGGCTGCGCAAGCAGCTCGCCAGCACAATGGCGCATGCCATGTATCACATGCTCGGGACCCCCGGGTCAGCCGCCCAGATAATTAAAAAGAGACAAGCCTGAGACCTTGGAGAAGGTACTCCGGGAGGCTTCCAGATAGGTATTTTGTTGCTGGTAGGTTGAAATGGTCGAAATATAGTCCAGCCCCACCAGGGTATTGAGCGTGGAAGCGTACTGGGTATTCAGATTTTCTCCCATCGAGGTCAGCGCATCCAGTTCCACCATGCGCGAACCTGTCTGCGATTGCAGACGCAAAACATTATCTTGCGCATTGTTCAGCTGACCCATGCTTTTTTCGATGGCGGCGCTGTATGCGCTGGAAGATAGGCCCGAATTCTTGATCGTGCTCACCAGATTCGAAATGATCGAGAAGGTATCTGTCACCCCGCCGGCCCCATCATCCACATTCATGAACAGTTCATTGCCATTCACACCAATGGGAATCTGGCGGGAATTGGACACCTGCAGCGAGCGACTTCCCTGATCCCCCTGATAAGTCACCCCGGCAAGATTGCCCACAAAAGGCTGCTGATCACCTTTATACCCGGCAAACACATACTCACCATTAGGATCTACGGTGTTGGCCTGGCTCATCAGTTCATCAAACTGCGCCGCCACATCGGTGGCAATCGTGTCCCGGTCCGCCTGGTTCAGCGTACCGCTGCCTGCTTGCACCGCCCGCTCGTGGATATAGGTCAGAATATCGTTGATGGAAGAAAGTCGACTATCCAACTGTTTGAGCGAGTCGGTAGCCGTTCCTTGCGTAGTGGCCTGCGCTGAATTGATGGCAACAGACTGCCCCACTTCCAGGGCACGCGCAGCGGCAACGGGGTCATCAGCCGGCGTCAGCACCCGCTTGCCGGTTGAGAGCTGTTGCTGGGAGTGCACCAGATCGGATTGCTGCCGGGTGAGGTTGCTCACGTTGGTGTTATACAGTTGAGGCGTACTGATCCGCATGATGCTTACCCTCCAATAGCGAGGATTTGATTAAACAACTGACCGGCGATGGTGAGAATCTTGGCAGAGGCCTGATAGGCCTGCTGATAATGAATCAGGTTCGCGGCCTCTTCATCCAGATTAACCCCGGCCACACTTTGCTGTTTGGCCTTCGCTTCGCTCAGAAGCGTATCCTGCGCAGACAGATTTGATGCTGCGCTGTGTGACAAAGTACCGATGTTGCTCACCATCTGGGAGTAGGAATACTCAAAACTGGTGCCACCGTTATCCAGTATTTTTTTGGTCTGCAGCCCTCCCAGCAGCAGCGCATTCCGGTTGTCCGACACGCCAGAGGTGTTATTGGAAATAACAAAGCTATCCCCGGTCTTTGGCACGCCGGAGAGAGTGAAACTGATGTCCGGGTTCGTCAGCGTCACATTCAACCCCGTCGCATTGCTGGCCGGATTAAATGCCACTGTTGCCGGGGTAGCACCCGTTACAGAGAACTGATTGGTCGCAGCATTGAAGGTCAATGTAACATTGCCCGCCAATGGGATGCCACTTGCCACGCTGTTGACCGCCCCCGCAGAGATCGAACCCGTACCCGTATTGGTATTGGTAGCCGCCGTGGCAATCGGGGCGGCAGCGGCAATCAGGCGGGGGTCTGTCAGTGCAACGGAGATATTTCCGGCGGCATTGTGGGTTGGCTGAATCAGGATACGATCACCTGACACCATGGTGCCCAAGCCAGAGAACGTCACCCCATCCACCGTCATGGTTGCGGCAGGCGCGGCAGTCGTCGCCACCGTGACGCCATCCGATTTGCGGGTGGTGGTGTAGTTGGTGCCGTCATAAGACAGCACATAATCCTCTGCCTGCAACTGCCCCAGGTTGGTTACGGATGCTGTAATCACCCCCGTTGAAGCGGCCCCTGTAGAGCTATTGCTCAGATTGGTGACATCGACCGCCAAAGGGGTGAAATAATCCAGCCCCAAATTACCGTTGAGATCTTGCCCCAAGCGATGTTGCGCATTGAATGAACCGACCAGCCCCACGGCGATCTTCCCCAGGGCATTCTGCGCGCTATCAAGCGCCTGGGTGCGAAATTGCAGCAGCCCGGAAATGGTGCCACCCGTAATCAGATGGTCTGGAATTTCCTGAATCGTGAGCGGATTCTTTGTGAGGGTGAAGCCAACCGCCAACTTGGATACATCTTCCTGTGAAGGCGCAGCACCCAGCTCAAACGAATCAGACCCCACCACCACGGGCTGACCATTGCCGACAAAAACGTTAACCTTGCCATCTGCCGTGTGGCTGACAGAAACTTTGATCAGTTTGTTCAGATCCGACACAAGCTTGTCGCGTTGGTCCAGCAGATCATTGGCAGGCTGCCCATCGGCCGACTGCACAACCATGATGCGTTGGTTCAACGCTGCAATCTGGGATGAAAGGTCATTGACCGAGGCAACCGAGCTTTGGATCTGCCCTTCAACGCCAGAGCGGATTTCCTGAATCCGGTCATACAAGGCATGAAAACGCGAAACCAACGCATCGGATGACGACAGCATGGACTGCCGGGAAGGGATGCTGCCCGGTGAATTGGCTGTCTGCTGAATGCCTTTGAAGAAATCCTGAAGCGTGCTCGACAAACCCGCCGAGTCGTCGGCCAACAAATTGTCGACCTGGCTGATTTGAGATGAATAGGTGTCGTACTCTGAATAAGTGCTTTCTGCGCCCAAAACCTGATTTTGCAGGAATTGGTCATACACCCTGCGCACGGTAGAGACATTCGTCCCCTGACCGATAAAACCAACCCCGGTAGAGAGAGGCTCGTTGGTTCCCTGGACGATTTCCTGCCGGTTATAGCCCGTCACCCCCGCATTGGCGATGTTATGGCTAGTCGTGGTAAGCCCAGCCTGGGCTGCACCGATCCCAGTGAGCGCAATACCGAGCATACCTGACATGTTGGAACTCCTTCAGACTGTACGTCCTTGAATAGCAATTCTACGGCCAGCTCTTAAAAGAGAATCCAAAACAAAGCACAACACATTGATAACAATAAGTAAATATTTTTACACCATTCTTTTGGCATGCACATTACTTCGGTTTTCATGCCTGAACGGCAAGCTTTGCCGCCTGAAAATGCTTTGCCCCAACCCTGGGCAACGGCAATTATTGCCGCCCTGCCAAAATGCACTTCATTCAGCCCGATCGAATATTTTGTCTGGCAACTTATCAAGATCATTGGACATCACGTCCCGCTCCAACAGCCCCTGACGCACAAACAATGGGCACAACCGCACCAAATCAGTGCGTTTATTGAAAAACTTCGCCTCCACCACGCGTGCGATGTAGCGTTTGTCTTGACGCTGTCACAAAGAATCTTGCAGATACCCTGGCAACCGTAGCGTCAATTCTTGACGTGCCGCATAATGGATCAGGCAAGACGGCCATATGGTTGTCAGGCCTGAAAATTGCTGTTGCCTACCGTCTGACCTACTGGAGAAAATCTACATGAAACGAATTGCCCTGCTTGTTGCCGCTCTGCCCTTTCTCTATGCAGCAAGTGCTTCAGCTGACGTAGTTGTCAAGATTGGTCATGCGGGCCCCACGACCGGGCCGATTGGTCACATCGGCAAAGACGGTGAAAATGGCGCACGTTTGGCAATTGAAGATGCCAACGCCAAAGGCGTCACCATTGGCGGGCAAAAGGTCAAGTTCGAACTCGTGGGTGAAGACGACCAAGCCGACCCGAAGACGGCAACCATAGTTGCCCAGCGTCTGGTAGACGGCGGTGTCAAAGGCGTGGTGGGCCATGTCACCTCTGGCGCCTCCATTCCCGCATCGCGCATCTACGAACAAGCCGGCATCCCAGTCATCACCCCCTCTTCCACCAGCCCCAAGCTGACCCAGCAAGGCTACAAGGTAACCTACCGCGTCATCGCAAATGACCTGCAACAAGGCGTGGCCATGGCCGCTTTCGCCAAGAAGCTTGGCATCAAGACCATCGCCATCATCGATGACCGCACCGCCTACGGCCAGGGCTTAGCTGACGCACTGGAAGCCTCTGCCAAGAAGGAAGGCATCTCCGTCGTCGGGCGTGAATACACCAACGACAAGGCCACCGATTTCACCTCCATCCTGACCAAGATCAAGGGCAAGACGCCTGACGCCATCTTCTACGGCGGCATGGACGCGCAAGCCAGCCCAATGCTCAAGCAGGTTCGCCAACTGGGCCTGAAGTCCCGCTTCCTGGGGGGCGATGGCGTCTGTACCACAGACATGCCGAAGCTCGCAGGTAGCGCCATGGATGAGAACGTGATGTGCACCATGGCTGGGATTGCCAAGGAAAAGATGCCTGGCGGCGTCAAGTTCTACGAGCGTTTCAAACAACGTTTCAACACCGATGTGCAGCTCTACGCCCCCTATAGCTACGACGCAGCCATGACGCTGATCGAAGCCATGAAGCTCGCCAACTCGGTGGAACCCGCCAAGTACCTGCCCGCCATGCAAAAGCTCACCTACAAAGGCATCACCGGCAATATCTCCTTTGACGCCAAGGGCGACATCAAGGAAGGCGGCGTAACGCTCTACACCTACAAAGACGGCAAGTGGGTGGCGCAATAAACCTCGCCCTCTGAAATACAGCCCGGTTCGCCGGGCTTGATTTTCATGTCGGCTTGAAATACTGTACACATATACAGTATTCCAAGCATCATGGAACTCGCCCGTAAACTCGAAATTCTCTCTGCCGCCGCCAAGTACGACGTGTCGTGCTCCTCCAGCGGCGCCCCTTCCCGGGGTTCGCTCGGCCAAGCTGGCCTGGGCAACACGACCGGCATGGGCATCTGCCACAGCTTTACGCCGGATGGCCGCTGCATCTCCCTGCTCAAAGTTCTGCTCACCAATTTCTGCGTCTATGACTGCAGCTATTGCATCAACCGCCGCAGCAGCGATGTGCCACGCGCACGCTTCAAAGCGGAAGAGCTGACCCAGCTAGCGCTGGATTTCTATCGTCGCAACTACATTGAAGGCTTGTTCCTGAGTTCGGGCATCATCCGCTCGGCTGACTACACAATGGAACAACTCACGCGGGTGGCCCGCAGTCTGCGCGAAGAGCACTTGTTTCGTGGCTACATCCACCTCAAGACGATTCCTGATGCCGACCCGGCACTGATTGCCGAAGCGGGGCGCTATGCAGACCGCCTGAGCGTCAATATCGAATTACCCACCGAGGCGAGCATCACCCGGCTGGCGCCGGAGAAGAAGGTTGTCACCATCAAACGGACGATGGGGCATATCCGCTCCCACATTGAGGAACGCCAGGGAGAAAGGCGCGCGCCCCGTTTTGCCCCTGCCGGGCAAAGCACCCAGATGATCGTCGGCGCAGACGAGACAGACGACCACACGATTCTGAACACGGCAGAAACCCTCTACGGCGCCTACCACCTGAAGCGCGTCTACTACTCTGCCTTCAGCCCGATTCCTGCGGCCTCCAGCCTGCTTCCACATCAAGCACCTCCGTTGCTGCGGGAGCATCGCCTCTATCAAGCGGACTTTCTGGTACGTAGCTACGGCTTCAGCATCAAGGAAATCCTGCCTGCCCCTGGCAACCTTGCGCTCGACATCGACCCCAAGCTCGCTTGGGCGCTGAACAACCGGGCGCAATTCCCCGTCAATCTCAACACGGCGGAAGAATGGCTGATCGCCCGGGTGCCGGGCATTGGCGTGCGCAATGCCAAACGCATCGTAGCCTTGCGCAGACAACGCAGAGTCTGCTTTGACGATTTGATCCGGATGCATTGCCAGATGAAGAAGCTCACCCCTTTCATCCAGACCAGCGACTACTTTCCGCGCAGAGACAGCGTTTCTTCCGAAGTCCTGCGTCAAAGCATGGTCAAACAACAACTCCCTTTATTCCCTTTTGGTGTGGTCTAGCCTTATGTATGCCCCACGCGTTAATAGTTTTGAAACTTGGCTTGCCGCAGCCTCTACCTTGATCGCGGCCGAGGCTGCCCCACCTCTTGTGGATTGGGGGGATACAGATGGGATCGAAAGCCTATTCGCGGCAAGCCACGCTGCTACGCCTTCTGCATCCACACCGCTGGATCTGCCTGAATCCCTGCGACAGCGCCTTGAAGAAGCATGCTGCTATCTGGGCAAGGAACGCTGGAGCTTGCCCTACCGTGTGCTCTGGCGCTGCCTGCATGATGATTGGGCAGCCCTGCTCCCCGGCGATGCCGATGGCTCGCCATTCGCCCGCAGGGAACGTGCAGTACGGGGGGCAGCTCATGCCATGAAAGGCTTTCTACGCTTTCAGGAACGCCCAACCAACACGCACTCCCCCCGCTTTGTCGCGTGGTACGAACCACCTCACGATGTACTGCAAGCTGTCGCCCGGCATTTTGCAGAGCGCATGGGGAACAATACC
The DNA here is from genome assembly GCF_000373965.1 of Uliginosibacterium gangwonense DSM 18521. Classification (GTDB taxonomy): domain Bacteria; phylum Pseudomonadota; class Gammaproteobacteria; order Burkholderiales; family Rhodocyclaceae; genus Uliginosibacterium; species Uliginosibacterium gangwonense. Next base: position 32,376 of record NZ_KB892840.1, read on the forward strand.
TGGCTGATCGCCACGCCATTGGGCAGCGCCAATTGGGATGGCAAGCGCCTAGCTTTTGGCCCTCCGTTGAGCAAACCAGCCCAGAACGAAGACCTGATTGAAGCGCTATGGCTGGATTATTATCGCAGCACCTTTAACCCGGAACGCTTAAACCCTGGCCTCATGCAAGCCCATTTGCCCGGTGAGCAGCAACGCAATCTGCCAGAAGGGCGCCTGATCCCCGCGCTGATCAGCGAGGCACAGCTTGGGCAGAGCCGACAATCCAGAGCCCCTTTGCCCAGCATCGCCAAAAATGCAACATGTGCCAATGGCCGGGAAGCCCGTCTTTCGCTGGGGAACGAGCTGGAAAACTGCCGACGCTGCAGCCTTTGGGAACACGCCACCTACCCCGTTGGTGGGAGTGGCCCGATAAACGCGCGTGTCATCATCGTGGGTGAGCAGGCCGATGACCACGACGATCTGATCGGGGAACCCTTCTCGGGCGAGTTGGGGCGGTTTCTGGAGTCGCTGCTCAACGCTGCTGGCGTAGCAAGGGAAGAGGTATACCTGACCCACGCAGTCAAACATTTTCGCTTCGAAAGCATCCAGTTACAGCGCCGCTACCGCGCGCCCACGCCCGCGCATATCAACGCCTGCCATTATTGGCTGGAGCAAGAGTTGGCCCAGGTTCCCGCGCTAGCCATCGTGGCTTTGGGCCGTTCTGCCGCCCAGGCGGTACTCCAGACGGAAGTCCCCTTGCCAATGGGTGAGGCGCCATTGGTCATGCCGCTTGCAGAAAAACGGGTTTTTGTAACCTGGCATCCTGCCTACGCACAAAAAACAGCCAATCCGCAGGCGCGTACCGCCGCGCAAGCCCACATTGTTGCCAGCCTGCGCCACGCGTGGCAGCTTGCGACATCACTGCAACATTGATCCAACCCTGGCAACAACATACCCGGTATGGGCGATACTCACACCATGGGTTCCTTGCTTTCTATCATGCCTCACGACACACCTCCCGATCTCTACCAGGGTCGCCGTTATCACGCCTACAATGATTGGGTTAAACGCACCCATGGCGGGCGCCTGCAAAAAGTCTCAATCGATGCGGGCTTCACCTGCCCCAACCGTGATGGCACCTTGGGGATAGGGGGCTGCAGCTTCTGCAACAACGAAGGCTTCACCCCCAGCTATCTGCAAGAGCAGCGCTTGGTGAGCGACCAGATCGACACGGGCGTAAACTTCATGCGCCGCCGCTACCCGGAAAGTACGCGCTTTTTGGCCTACTTTCAGTCCTACTCCAACACGTATGCCTCACGTGAGGTGCTTGCCGAGCGCTATGCCCAGGCGCTGGCCCACCCGGCAATCTCAGGGCTTGTGATCGGCACCCGCCCGGACTGCCTGCCTGACGATGTGCTCGATTACCTCGCAGAACTTGCCAAGACCCACCTGATCGAATTAGAAATAGGCATCGAGTCCTGCTCGGATGCAGTGCTGACCGAGTGCCTGCGCGGCCATGATTTTGCCTGTACAGAAGACGCCATCAAACGTGCCGCCACCAGGGGACTCTTCATCACCGGTCACCTGCTGCTGGGCTTACCCAAGGAAACACCGGAAAGCCTGATCGAAGGTGCCCACAAGCTGGCGCAACTACCTGTTGATGCCTTGAAATTCCATCAACTGCAAATCGTGCGCAGCACGCGCCTTGCCAACCAGTGGAAAGCCGATCCGTACAGCATTCCACTGCTGGCCCCGGCGGAATACATCAACGCGGTGGCGGACATGCTGGAGCATTTGCCCCCCACTGTACGCATCCAGCGCCTGGGGAGCGAGGTACCGCCCAAGCTGCGTCTGTCACCTGACTGGGGCATGCGTCTATCAGTCTTCCCCGCCCTGCTGGAAGCCCGGCTGGCCGAGCGCAATACCTGGCAAGGGAAATGCCACCCATCGCGATAAGTTTGGCGCAGCGCAAGAGATCAACGATTACAAGCTGCTATCGTTTCTGTAGTTTGCATCTGATTCAGTCCTATGGCCGATACAACCTATGAGGCAACAGAGCCTCAAAGTCAGCAGTGCGAAGCACTCCCCCCGATCCGCAACCTGAACGCCAATAACGAACTCCCCAGTTACATGTCCGAAGTCTATGACTGGGCATACGTTGACCCTCAAAAAGTCGATTGGCTTGACCGCAATATCGTCGTCAAAACCCTCCTGTTTGGCAACGATCAGCGCCTGATGCGCCGTTACCTGGAGCGTATCCGCCCAGGCACGCGTGTCTGGCAGGTGGCCCACGTTTATGGTGATCTCGTCAGCAAGGTTGCTCAACGCGTGGGAGCAAAAGGCAGCTTCCACCTCACCGATATCACCCCGGCACAAATCGCGCACGCCCAACGCAAAATCGGGCATCTGCCCTGGGCACGTGTGATCCGGCATGATGCCTCGCACTTCCAGAATGATGGCAAGCCTTACGACCTCGTGTGCAGCTTCTTCCTGCTACATGAGGTGCCGGAAGAATGGAAGCAGGCCGTGGTCAACAACATGCTGGCACAGGTCGTGCCGGATGGCGAAGTGATCTTCGTTGACTATCACAAACCTGCATGGTGGCAGCCTATCGGCTACATCCTGCGCGTGGTCAACCACTTGCTGGAGCCGTTCGCCAAAGCGCTCTGGGAACGTGAGATCAGCAGCTATGCCGACAACGCAGACCAGTACAACTGGGACAAGCGCTGCATATTCGGCGGCGTCTACCAGATTGTACGCGTTACGCGCAAGGCATAGCAAAATCACCGGGGATGCTCGCCTCCGCACGGCCTGAAATGCCCGTGTTGCTGCGATAGGCGACTGGCGACATCCCCGTCCAGCGCTTGAACTGCCGTGAGAAGTGCGCCGTATCCGAGTAGCCCATGCGCTCGGCGACGCGTTGCACACTCATTTCGCCATCAAGCAGCAAAGTCTTTGCCCGCTTGAGCTTGATCAGCGAGCGGTACTGGCGCGCAGACATGCCATAGACCTGGCGAAACAGCATGTTGCCATAATCAGGGTGGTAGCCAAGTCTGCGGATCGCCGACTCGATACAGACGTTGCTCTCGCCCTGTTCAATCTCGCGTTCGATCACCTCGGCCAGACGACTGGCTGTCTGTAGCGCAGCCTGCGACAAGGCAGGCAGCACGCCATCTTCTTGCAAAAAACCTTCGGCCAGACGTGCCAGCACCTCAAACAGCGCAGCACCACTCCTCAAACGATACACCAGCATCGTCTCGGGCGTGGCAGTCTCGGGCCCTGCCATGGTGCGCAACGCCAGCAGGGATTCGCGCACCCGTCGGCCCGTCTCTGTCGAGCCGTCAATCAAACGTGTTCCAGCCCGGCACAGCAAGCGACGCAGGGCCAGTTCATCTACATCAAAGTGAACGCAATAGAAGGTCGCCGCCAGCGGAGCACTGGAAGAATGAGCATCGAACGGACACACCAGCAGAATGTCACCTTCGTGCTGGACCAGGGTATGCCCTGTCAGCCGGGTATGCTGTTCCCCCTGCTCTTGCAGGATCAACTCAAAATAGGGGTGGTCATGGCGCGGGAAAGACCATTTTGGTGGCACGATGCGCAAATGGGTTCCCGTGAGCGAAAACGTGGCGCTCAAATTGGGCTGCACCATCAGCACATCCGCCCCGTCTGCGGAACGGAAACTAGTGCACGGCGCATGAACAGGAATCATCGGCATAGTCGAGAAGCTTCCACAAAAGCTGGCGTTCCAAAAGGATTGCGTTTGGGCCGAGAGTTTGTGCTGAGAACGTGGGCTGAGAATCTAGGCCGAGATACGCACACAACCCAAGCGCGTTACTCTAGCACTTTGAAGTGCCGCCCAAAGCTCCGCCTGGATCAAAAGCGATCCATGCAACAGTTTCAGTCATCCATCAACTGCAGCTCAACCCCTGAGAGCGTTTGATTGACGGCTTTGAGTGCGGGCTTGCCATGCTCCCCAATCAATGCTTCGGCTGCATTGAGACGCTTGACCAAGGTAGTGATCAAGCGCGAACGGAAATGATCCAGACACTCCTCTGACGCCAGCGCCAAGGCTGCCGGAGTAATCTCGATATAGCGCACAATGGTCTTGCTGACTACCGACACACTTTGTGTGTGCTCCACATAATCCATGTAGGCTGATTCACCAAAACTCTCCCCCGCACTCACCACTCCCACGGCACGCCCCTTGATAGAGAGTTCCACATCCCCCTCGATCAAAATGCCGAAGCGTTGGTCGGTGCTCCCCTCCCGGACAAGCTGGGTCATCTCGTCGGCCACCCGCCATGAGGAGATACGGACCACTTCCCAAATCTCGATATCTTCAAACTCGGTAAAAAACGGCAGCTTGCGGATCTGGCCAAAGCGGGCGTTGTCGCTGACCTGATCCTTCTCGTCGTAGATCTTGAACTGGATGCCTGAGAGATCTTTGGCAAACTCCGCCCCGTTTTTGTAGCGGGAGTAGAGATCCTTTTCCATGGCCTTGCGGATCACCGTGTCGACGGCTTCCGGCACATTCGGGTTCAACTGGCTGGCCGATGGTGTATCGGTATTGATGATTTTATACACCAGTTGGGCCGGGTTCTTGGCCCGGAACGGCAGGCGCCCGGTCAGCATGTGGAAGAACACCACACCCAGCGAGTACAGGTCGGTTTTCTGGTTGAGCGGATAGTTCTTGATCTGCTCAGGCGACATGTAGGCAGGCGAGCCGACACCCATGATGAAGGTGGAGTCCTGATCGCTCTTCTTATGAACGTTCATCGCCAAACCGAAGTCTGTGATTTTCACATTGTCGTTCTCGTCGACCAGAATATTGGCAGGCTTGATGTCACGATGCACGATGCCCTGCCGATAGGCGTAATCCAACGCCATACAGCACTTGAAGATGATGCTGGTGGTGCGATGCACGGGCAGCATCTTCTCAAAACTACAGTAATCTTCGAGCGACTTGCCAGGGAAGTACTCCATCACGATGTAGGCTTCGTCTGGCTGGATCACCACCTCGAAAATTTTGATGATGTTGGGGTGATCAAGTTTGCGTGCAGCCGCTTCCTCCGCCCGCAGCAGCTTGAGCAGGCGGCGGTTCCACTTGGCTTCGTCCTTGGCCCTGTCTCTGAAAGAGATGTATTTGACCGCAACTGCCTGAGGGTAGAACGGATTTTCGGCAAGATAAACGGTTGCGGTGGCGCCACGCCCCACTTCGCGCAGGACTTTGTACTTGCCAATGCGTTCAGGTTGTCCAGACATTCGCTGCACTTTCCACTCAAAAACCGTCGTTGGGGCTGTCTGTGTACAATGATATCCCAGCAAGCAGCCAGAATACCGCCCAACACCGCTGCCACCCTAGATACTGTATAAGCTCACAAGTGAAGAGTGTGAAATATTTCACCGTTTTTCTCAACCTAGCCAAACGATACTTGAAAAGGCGATCGACGCCCCAACATACACGGGGAAAGTTATCCAAGGAGTCAGTTTTCATGCAGGAAAACCAGGAATTGCAAACACCAGCCCCCGAAGAAGCGCTCAGCACCGCTACGGTTTCGGCCACCGAAAACGCCAGTGAAACCGTTGAAACCACAATAGAATCCATTCCCGGCCTGGAAGAACAAATCCGCCAGCTCGAACTCAAGGCTGCCGAGCACCACGATGCCTGGCTGCGCGCCAAGGCCGAGACTGAAAACGTGCGCCGCCGGGCACAAGAAGACGTGAGCAAGGCAGCCAAATTTGCCATCGAAAAATTTGCGGGCGAATTGCTCTCAGTCAAAGATAGCCTGGAGCAAACCCTCGCGGTAGAGAACGCTACGCTTGAATCGCTGCGGGACGGTGTGGATCTGACCCTGCGCAACCTGATCAAGGCGTTTGAAAAGAGCGGCATGCAGGAGATTGCGCCGCTGGGCGAGAAGTTTGATCCGCATAAGCACCAAGCCATCAGTTCCATCCCTTCGGATCAACCCGCCAACACGGTGGTGCAGGTCTTCCAGAAGGGTTACCTGCTGGAAGGTCGGATTCTGCGCCCCGCTCTGGTGGCCGTTTCCAGCGGTTCCGCCGCGTAATGCAAAATTGACGCTTGAAAAGCGCGCAATCAACCCTACATAGCACCCAGGAATGAACATTAGGCGCATCCGGCAAGAACCCGGAGCGCCATCAAGGAGCTTTTAACATGGCAAAAATCATCGGTATCGACCTTGGCACCACCAACAGCTGCGTGGCCATCATGGAAGGGGGTCAGCCCAAGGTTATTGAAAACTCGGAAGGCGCGCGCACAACCCCCTCCATTGTTGCCTACATGGAAGATGGTGAAGTGCTTTGCGGTGCTCCGGCAAAACGTCAGGCCGTGACCAATGCCAAGAATACCCTCTACGCAGTCAAGCGCCTGATCGGCCGCCGCTTTGAAGAGCGTGAAGTGCAAAAGGACATCAATTTGATGCCCTATCGCATCATCAAGGCTGACAACGGCGACGCATGGATCGACGTGCGCGACAAGAAAATGGCTCCGCCGCAGATCTCGGCTGACGTGCTGCGCAAGATGAAGAAGACCGCTGAAGACTACCTGGGTGAAGAAGTCACCGAGGCCGTCATCACCGTGCCCGCCTACTTCAACGACAGCCAACGCCAGGCCACCAAGGACGCAGGCCGCATCGCCGGGCTAGACGTAAAGCGTATCATCAACGAACCGACCGCTGCCGCACTGGCCTTTGGCCTGGATAAGGTGACCAAGAAGGATCAGAAGATCGCTGTGTTCGACCTCGGCGGCGGTACGTTTGATATCTCGATCATCGAAATCGCTGACGTGGATGGCGACAAGCAGTTTGAAGTGTTGGCCACCAACGGCGACACCTTCCTGGGTGGTGAAGACTTCGACCAACGCCTGATCGACTACATCGTTGAAGAATTCAAGAAGATCAACGGTATCGATCTCTCGAAGGACGCGATTGCTCTGCAACGCATCAAGGCTGCCGCTGAGCGCGCCAAGATCGAGCTGTCGTCCGGCCAACAGACCGAAATCAACGAGCCGTACATCACCATGGCCAATGGCGCTCCTGCCCACTTGACCATGAAGATCACCCGCGCCAAGTTCGAGTCGCTGGTCGAGCAACTGGTTGACGCCACCATCGAACCCTGCCGCAAGGCACTGAAGGACGCGGGCCTGAAGGTTTCTGACATTGATGACGTGATCCTGGTCGGCGGTCAAACCCGCATGCCCAAGGTTCAGGAAAAGGTCAAAGAGTTCTTCGGCAAGGAAGCCCGCAAGGACGTGAACCCGGACGAAGCGGTTGCCGTGGGTGCTGCCATCCAGGGTGGTGTGCTGCAAGGCGAGGTGAAAGACGTGCTGCTGCTGGACGTCTGCCCGCTGTCCCTGGGGATCGAAACCCTGGGTGGCGTGATGACTGCGATGATCAAGCGCAACACCACCATCCCGACCAAGCATTCGCAAGTGTTCTCGACTGCCGACGACAACCAGCCTGCCGTAACCATCAAGGTCTACCAAGGTGAGCGCGAAATGGCCGCCGGCAACAAGATGCTGGGTGAATTCAACCTGGAAGGCATTCCGCCCGCACCGCGTGGCGTGCCGCAGATCGAAGTGACCTTCGACATCGACGCCAACGGCATCCTGCACGTCAAGGCTGCCGACAAGGCAACGGGCAAGGAAAACAAGATCACCATCAAGGCCAACTCTGGTTTGTCGGAAGATGAAATCCAGAACATGGTCAACGACGCCGCTTCCCATGCGGAAGAAGACAAGCGTCAACATGAGTTGATCGACGCCCGCAACCAGTGCGACGCTCTGATCCACACCACCAAGAAGGCGCTCGGTGAGCATGGTGACAAGGTCAGCGCAGACGAAAAGGGCAAGATCGAAGCCGCATTGAAGGACGCCGAGGAAGCCATGAAGGGTTCCGACAAGGCCGAAATCGAAGCAAAGGCCCAAGCACTGGCCACAGCCAGCCAGAAGCTCGGGGAGGCCATGTACGCCCAGCAACAGGCCGCTGAAGGCGCAGCCGGTGCCCAAGCGGGTGAACAGGCCAAGCCTGCTGCGGATGACAACGTGGTGGATGCTGAATTCACTGAAGTGAAGGACAAGAAGTAATTGTCTTTGTGGTGCTGCCTGCGTCATCCTGTGAAGCAGGCAGCATCAAGCTTTTACTGAAGTATCATGCGCAGGGACGAAGCCTAGGCATCAGTCCCTTTTACGCATGGATGCACCAGAAAGTAATGACGAGCAGCCTTTACTGACAAATCTGTCGCTTTGCCAGCAAAGGCAGCGATGTTCCCCCTGATTCTCGATTTTCACCCGACATGGCAAAACGCGATTATTACGAAGTCCTTGGCGTCGCCCGGGATGCGTCAGACGACGACATCAAAAAGGCCTACCGCAAGCAGGCCATGAAACACCACCCGGACCGCAACCCGGACGACAAGAGCGCGGAAGAGAAATTCAAGGAGGCCAAGGAAGCCTACGAGATACTCTCCGACGATCAAAAGCGCGCAGCCTATGATCGCTATGGACACGCGGGCGTAGACTCCTCTGCCGGAGGCGGCGGTTTTGGTGGCGGCCAGGGTTTCGACGGCTTTTCCGACGCTTTTGGCGGCATCTTTGACGAAATTTTCGGTGGTCGTGCGGGTGGCGGTGGCGGAAGCCAACGCGTCTATCGCGGTGCTGACCTGCGCTACACCCTGGAAATCTCCCTGGAAGAAGCCGCACGCGGGATTGAAAAGACCATCCGCATTCCGGTCATGGAAGAATGCGGGGTCTGCCATGGCTCTGGCGCCAAGGCTGGCACCCAGCCCAAGACCTGCCCTACCTGCGGCGGCGCGGGTCAGGTACGCATCCAGCAAGGCTTCTTCTCCATCCAGCAGACATGCCCGAAGTGTCATGGCTCTGGCCGCATCATCACTGATCCTTGCGGTGAATGCCATGGTGCAGGTCGCGTCAAGAAGCAAAAGACCCTGGAAGTCAAAATCCCCGCCGGGATCGATGAAGGCATGCGCCTGCGTACCCCGGGCTACGGTGAGCCGGGCGTAAACGGTGGACCATCGGGCGATCTTTTCGTCGAGATCCATATCAAGGAACATAGTGTCTTCGAACGCAATGGGGACGATCTGCATTGTGAAATGCCGATCAGCTTTACCACAGCAGCATTGGGTGGCGAAATCGAAATCCCGACCCTGGACGGCGCAGCTGGCATCAAGATCCCTGCCGAAACCCAGACGGGCAAGGTATTCCGCCTGCGTGGCAAGGGTATCCGCAATGTTCGCAGCGGCCATCATGGCGACCTGCATTGCCACGTAGTGGTGGAGACACCGGTAAAACTGACTGATCGCCAAAAGGAACTGCTGCGCGAATTTGATGCCTGCTGCCGCGAGCAAGGCTCTGCGCATAACCCGAAGGCACAATCCTGGATGGACAAGGTTCGCGACTTTTTCAGCAGCTAATCATTTGTTTTTCAAAAAAATAGCCGTCCAACCGGACGGCTATTTTTTTGGCCTGATGTTTATCTTCCTTAAGAATTGGTCAGTCTGGCAGTAGGGGAAATTCCAGCGATGGGGTCACCACGTTATAATCGGTTTTTATCGAGGAGATAGACGAATGGGATTTCTGGCAGGCAAGCGTATCCTGATTACTGGCGTACTAAGCACCCGTTCAATCGCCTATGGCGTTGCCATGGCCATGCACCGTGAAGGCGCCGAGCTTGCATTCACCTACCAGAATGACCGCATCAAGGATCGCGTCGCCGAACTGGCCCGGGATTTTGGCAGCCCCCTGCTCTTCCCTTGCGACGTGCAGGATGACGCTCAGATCACCGCTTTGTTTGAGTCGATTGGCAAAATCTGGGGGGGCCTGGATGGTTTTGTCCACTCCATCGCCTACGCCCCTGGCGAAGCACTCAAGGGGGATTTCCTCGACGGCCTGTCGCGTGACGCTTTCCGCACCGCCCACGAGATCAGCAGCTACAGCTTTGCTGCCATGCTCAAAGCTGCCCGCCCCTTGCTGAAGGGCCGCCCCAACCCTTGTGCCCTGACGCTGACCTACCTGGGTGCCGTGCGCACCATGCCCAATTACAACATCATGGGCGTTGCCAAAGCCAGTCTTGAGTCCTCGGTGCGTTACATGGCCGCTGCAGTCGGGCCGGAAGGCATTCGTGTCAACGCAGTGTCTGCCGGGCCGATCCGCACGCTTGCGGCTTTGGGCGTCAGTGGCTTTGGAAAGCTGCTGACCTTCAATGAAAAGAATGCCCCCCTGCGCCGCAACGTCACGATTGAAGAGGTGGGCAATGCAGCCGCGTTCCTGTGCTCTGATCTGGCTTCCGGCATCACGGCCGAAATCCTGTATGTGGATGGTGGCTTCAACACCGTCGCGCTGGGCACCGAAGACCCATACGGAGTGTGAGTGCCCCCGGCAAAGCAGCATCCATGCATAAAGGGCCATCGGGCCCTTTTTTCTTGTTCCTCTTCTATCAGGATTGCCATAGTCTATTGTTTGATTGCATCTTTGTTTAGAACAAATCGATGCTTCCGCATCAGCCAGACACTTGTTACGCTGGCAGCTGACCCGATTCCAAATAACAGGGAGCTTCAGATGATTCATTCGCTTTTTCGCCGTACCGGCCTGGCAGTCCCTTTCATACTGGCTGCACTAGCCAGCACGCCCGCCCATGCGGGCAAAACGCTGGATGCCATCAAGCAGCGCGGCAACATTCAATGTGGCGTCAGCACAGGCGTAGCAGGTTTCTCGCTGCCTGACAGCAAAGGCGTATGGTCAGGGCTGGATGTGGATTTCTGCCGTGGCATCGCCGCTGCAGTGCTGGGCGACCCCAACAAGGTCAATTTCGTCCCCCTCAACCCACAACAACGCTTCTCCGCCCTGCAGTCTGGTGAAGTGGACTTGCTGGCGCGTAATACCACCTGGAGCCTGAGCCGGGATGCTTCCCTGGGCCTGAGCTTCACCGGCGTCAATTATTATGACGGCCAAGGCTTTCTGGTGCCCAAGAAACTCAAACTCACCAGTGCCAAGCAACTCAAGAACGCTGAAATCTGCGTGCAATCAGGCACCACCAATGAAAAGAATCTGGCCGATTACTTCCGTGCCCAGAACATCAAGATCAAACCCGTGGTGTTTGAAGGCTTCGAAGCCTCCTTCAAGGCCTTCTTCTCTGGTCGTTGCCAAGCCTATACCACCGACATCTCCGGTCTTGCCGGCGTGCGCAACAAGGAAGCCAAAAACCCGGACGATTACGTGATTCTGCCTGAGGTGATTTCCAAGGAACCGCTGGGCCCGGCAGTGCGGCGCGGTGATGATGAATGGTTTGCGATTGTACGCTGGACGGCCTTTGCCCTGATTGAAGCTGAAGAATATGGCATCACCAAGGCCAATGTCGTCAGCCTCAAAGACAGCAAAGACCCCAACATCGGGCGCCTATTGGGTTCCACGGAAGACTCCGGCAAACTGCTGGGGCTGGATCGTGAGTGGGCTTTCCGTGCGGTCAAAGCAGTTGGCAATTACGGGGAAATCTTCGCCCGCAACGTGGGGCCGGATTCTGTTCTTAAGCTTCCGCGCGGTTTGAACAATCTGTGGAACAAGGGCGGTATTCTCTACGCGCCTCCGATCCGTTAAGCTTTCCCCTTATCCCTCTCACCGGGCTGCTTCACCGCAGCCCGTTTCTTGAATGTCATCTTCCTTCTCTCAACATCCAGGCGTTCTGCGCCGATGGTTGCCGCAGGTCCTGGTGGTATCGATTCTGGGTGTGCTACTTGCATGGTTAGGCCACAACGTACTGGACAACATGCGTGAGCGCGGTATCCGCGCAGGCTTCGATTTCCTGTTTGACCCAGCTGGCTTCGAAATTGGTGAAGGCATCCTGAGTTATGATGCCGCACAGCCGCTCTGGCGGGCGTTTGCCATGGGCATCCTCAACACCTTGCGGGTTGCCATTCCTTCCATTGTCATTGCGACTTTGCTGGGCAGCCTGATCGGCTTGGGCCGACTCAGCACCACACCCTCGCTACGCAAACTCTGCGGTTTCTGTGTGGAAAGCCTACGCAACATCCCGCTTCTGCTCCAACTGCTGATGTGGTATTTCGCACTGACCAGCCTGCTGCCAGATGCCAGCGACGCCATCAGCCCGCTGCCCGGCGTGCTAATCAGCAAGGGGGGGCTTTTCCTACCCGCCTGGAGTTGCGTAGGAGGAGGCTGTAGCTGGAACCTGCCACACCTTGAAGGCTTCGGTATCGAAGGTGGCTGGTCGCTCAGCCCGGAATACCTCGCTGTGCTCACTGCCTTGAGCCTGTACAGTGCCGTATTCATCGCAGAAATCGTCCGGGGTGGCATCCAATCTGTATCTGCCGGGCAGATCGCTGCGGCCCAGGCGCTGGGCATGCGCCCATTGCAAATCCTGCGCCACATCACCATACCGTTGGCATTGCGGGCCATCGTGCCCGCGCTCACCAATCAATTCCTGAACCTCAGCAAAAACTCATCTCTGGCCGTCGCCGTCGGCTACCCCGAGCTTGTCTCCATTGCCAACACATCTATCAACCAGAGTGGCCGGGCCTTTGAGTGCATTGTGATCGTCATGGCGGTCTACCTCACGCTCTCCCTGATCACCGCATTATTGATGAATCTGTATAACGCCCGCGTGGCGCTCAGGGGGGCAAAATGAGCGCCCTCAAACACCTGCGCACTTGGTTCTGGCTGATTCTGGCCGCCCTGATTCTATGGCCGGCGCTCAACTGGGGCGTTGTACACGCCGTCTGGACACCCGATCTGGAGGCCTGTCGCGCAGCGCGAGGCACCGGTGCCTGCTGGGGCGTAATCGCAGAAAAACACCGTCTGCTACTCTTTGGCCGCTACCCCTTCAACGAACAATGGCGCCCACTGCTGGCAAGCCTGCTGATTTTATCGGCACTCAGCCCCATCGCCTTCCAGAAGCTACGCACCCGGCGTTTTATGGCCTGCGGACTGATTGGCGTGCTACTGGCTGCGAGCCTGATGACAGGCGGATTTGCGGGCCTCAGCCCCGTACCCACCAAACTGTGGGGCGGGTTACCACTGACCCTGCTGGTTTCCCTGGGTGGAACCTTGCTGGCTTTCCCCTTGGCAATTCTGCTGGCACTTGGTCGACGCTCCACCCTGCCCCTGCTGCGCAGCGTATGCACAACGTATATCGAACTGATCCGTGGCGTACCATTGATCAGCCTGCTGTTCATGGCTGCCTTCCTCTTCCCCTTGATGCTGCCCACCCAATTCAGGTTGGACATCCTGCCCAGGGTCATCTTCACCATCGCCCTCTTTGCCGCAGCCTATCTGGCAGAGGTGATTCGTGGCGGGCTGCAGGCTGTCCCCAAGGGCCAACTCGTCGCTGCCCAAGCCATTGGCATGCGCCACTGGCAGGCAATCACCTACATCGTACTGCCACAAGCACTACGCGCTGCACTACCTGCAATGGTCAACAGCTTCGTGGGGATCTTCAAAGACAGTTCGTTGATTTCCATCGTCAGCCTACACGAACTCACCGGCGCACTCTCACTGGCCCTCGGTGGCGATGCTGAATGGCGCAGCTTCTATTTGGAAGGCTACATCTTCATCGCAGCGGTGTATTGGCTATTCTGTTTCACCCTGTCCGCAGCCAGCCGTCGCCTGGAAAATCACCTCAACCATAAATAAGCATACCGTTCAAATCAGCCTCTCCATGACAATGGCGTCGCCTGTGCACTCTCTGGCAAGCAGATTTTGCCTCCAATCTGTGCCAGAATCCATGCATTGACAGCGCGTATCGCAGAAAGATCATGGCACACCAAGCTAACCGGGATTCGATTGACGTCCACCTGCTGCGCGTACTTTACGCCCTGCTAACCGAAGGCAGCGTCTCTCGTGCCGCACTGCGCCTGAATCAGTCTCAACCAGCAGTCAGTACAGCCTTACGGCGCCTACGAGAATTGACAGGCGACCCCCTCCTGGTGCGCAGCAAAAATGGCATGACGCCCACCGAGCGTGGCGCCAGCCTGCTAGAACCGGTGCACCAGGCATTGGCAAATATTGACACCATCGTCACCCCGCCGAACCGCTTCAATCCTGCCGAAACCCGCCGCATCTACAAACTGGCAACACCGGATTACCTTGCCCCCGAGTTGATCGGCAAAATGTTTGCACGCCTGCACCGGTTGGCTCCCCAAGCACAGTTGTTCATTCACTCCATGGGCGCTGACCAGGATTTTGCGCTGGCATTGGAATCCGGTGAATTTGACGCCGTCATAGGCAATTGGCCTCAACCACCAGAGCAATTGCGCATCACGGCCTTGTTTGAGGATGAAGTTGTATGCCTGATGCGCAAGGATCATCCACTGGCAGGCAAGCCACTGACCATCAAGCACTATCTGGAAGCGGAGCATGTCGCGCCAACACCTTATTCAGTGGGACGCAGAGGTGTCATTGATCTGCATCTCGCACGGGAGCGGCTCAAACGGAATGTAGTCGCGTGGATTCCCTATTTCCACATAGCGCCATACATGCTTTTGGAATCAGACCTGCTCTTCACCTGCCCACGCATGCTTGCCGAACACCATGCAAAGCTGCTCCCCCTCGCAATGGTCCGATCCCCCATTGATTTTCCTGGCATGCGCTTTTCTTTGCTATGGCATGACAAATCCCATCTTGCTGATGATGCACGATGGTTTCGGGAGCAGATTGTCGCCGCCGCAAGAGAATACGCCACGCCTGCTACCCGCCCCGCCCCTTCTGTACCCTTGCAGCCAGGTCACACAGGCTGGCAAAGTTAAGCCACGCAATCATGTCGCAAAGCGCTCGTGCAGGCGAAGACAGGCAATCCGCTCAATTTGGAGCAATGCCTCTTCAAGCTCCTGCTCGGGCACATTCTCAAGCCGATTTGCAAAGATAGCAATTATCGCTGCCCGATCTAAACCACGTACAGCAAGAATAAACGGAAAGCCAAATTTTTCCCGATACGCTGTATTGAGTTGATGCAAACGAGCGTATTCCTCAGGGCTACATGCATCCAGACGAGCCCCGGACTGTTCGCGTACAGATGCCTCTGCCATTTCCCCGCGCATCGCGGCCTTTCCTGCCAACTCGGGGTGAGCACGAATCAGCGCAAGCTTTTCATCTGCACTGGCTGCGCGCATGCACCGACATAGGGCCTGTTGCAAATCCTCCAATGCCTCAAAAGGGCGCATCAACCAGGCACGCTCCGCCACCCACGGCGAATGCTCGAAGATGCCATCCAAGCGGCTCACAAACGAAGACTGGTCCAAGGCAGACAGCACTGCCATTTCAGCCTGAAGGGCACTCATGACTTCAACTCCCGGATGGATGATTTGCGTATCATCGCATGCGGGATGGAATCAAAACCTAGCAAAATCCATATAGGCAGTATCCACCGATTCATATCTGGCTATCCCTATAATCTTCATCAACTCACTGTCAGGAGATCCATTGTGGGCAAATTGACTACGCATGTCCTGGACACCGCAAACGGCTGCCCAGCCGCTGGTATGTGTTTTGCTTTATACCGAGAGAACAGTGCCGCACCTTTGCTTACGGGCGTAACCAATCAGGATGGGCGTGCTGACGCCCCCTTGCTTGAAAATGCAGGCTTGATACCAGGGCGCTACACCCTTGTATTTGAAGTTGCAAATTACTTCTTGGCAAAAGGTGCGGTATTGCCAGATCCGCCGTTTTTGGGAGACGTGCGGCTGGACTTCGGGGTTGCTGATTCTCAGGCACACTACCATGTGCCCCTATTGGTTTCTCCCTGGAGTTACAGCACGTACCGAGGCAGTTGAAAAACAAGGCGTAACTTGCCTCTGAAGCAGAATACGCGCACGACAAAATCAGGTTGAGCTGGGTCGTGCGGACCTCGCGTCAAAGTGGGTCCGGTTTGCCTGGAGTTGTTCAAGATGGAGATTTCCTATCTCACTGATGCCGCAAGCATGCTGCTACGCTGGCTGCACCTGATTGTGGGCATAGCCTGGATTGGCTCATCATTCTATTTCGTATGGCTGGACAACAGCCTCAAACCCCCAACAAACCCCAAGCTGAAAGAAGACGGTGTAGGCGGCGAGCTGTGGGCCATGCATGGTGGTGGTTTCTACAATCCACAAAAATATGCAGTCGCCCCCAAGCATCTACCGGAAGATCTGCATTTCTTCTTCTGGCCCAGCTATACAACCTGGATCACCGGCTTCCTACTCATCTCCACGCTATACTACTTCCAGGCCGCCACCTACATGGTGGACCCGGCAATCTCATCCGTCACCCCTTATCAATCGATTGGCATAGGCATAGGCACACTCGTGCTCGGCTGGATCGTCTACGACCAATTGGCGCGGCTGCTGATTGAACGCAGCCAACTCGTCTTCGCAATCATCTACGTCGCCTTTGTCACGGGCGTCAGCTATGTGCTCTGCCACCTCATCGCCGGGCGTGCCGCCTACATCCACGTTGGTGCAATGATCGCCACCACGATGAGCGCCAATGTATTCTTCTGGATCATCCCGGCCCAGCGAAAACAGGTTGCCGCCATGAAACGCGGCGAAGAGGTTGACCCGATATTGGGCAAGCGCGCCAAACAGCGCAGCTACCACAACAATTACCTCACCCTGCCAGTGCTGTTCGCCATGATCAGCAATCACTACGCCAGCACCTACAATCATGCCCATGCCTGGCTGGTGCTCATCCTGATCATGCTGGGTTCTGTACTCATCAGGCACTTCTTCAACCTTCGCCACAAGGGCGAAAATCGTTGGGAATATCCTATTGTCGGCATGGCCATCATCCTCGCCGTACTAGTGTGGATTGCCCCTAAACCAACGACTGCGCTAGCCGGAAAACCAGTCCCCACACTTGCTGAGATCGCCGCGATTGCCCAGACAAGATGTACTGGTTGCCACGCGGAAAAGCCCACCATCATGCCGGTGGCACAAATGGGCATCATGCTGGATACACCCGCCCGGATCAAACAATACGCCCAACGCATGAATGAACGGGCGTTTGTGCTCAAAAACATGCCTCTGGCCAACATCACCCAGATGACAGATGAAGAACGGGCCAAAATCGGCGCATGGTTCGCCGCAGGAGGGAAATGATGCACACACCATACCCCCGTGATCTTGTTGGCTATGGTCGCAATCCCCCGCATCCGAACTGGCCGGGCAAGGCGAAAATTGCCGTACAGTTTGTGCTCAACTACGAAGAGGGTGGAGAAAACTGCGTTCTGCATGGCGATGCAGGAAGCGAACAGTTTCTTTCCGAAATGTTCAATCCTCCTGCCTTCCCAGATCGCCACCTTACCATGGAGTCGATTTATGAATACGGCTCGCGTGCTGGGGTATGGCGTATTTTGCGGGAGTTTGAACGCCGAGGTCTGCCATTGACGGTGTTTGGCGTCTCCATGGCGCTTGAACGTCACCCGGAATTGACTGCCGCATTCAAAGAACTCGGCCATGAAATCGCATGTCATGGCTGGCGATGGATTCATTACCAGAATTTTGACGACGTCACCGAGCGCGAACACATGCGCATTGGCATGGACATCATTGAGCGCCTCACCGGAGAACGCGCATTAGGCTGGTACACAGGGCGAGATTCACCCAACACCCACCGGCTGGTTGCTGATTATGGCGGTTTCCTGTACGACAGCGATTACTACGGCGATGACCTTCCCTTCTGGATGCCCGTCAAGAAAACCAATGGCGAAACAATCCAGCAGCTCATCGTTCCCTATACGCTTGATGTGAATGACATGCGATTTTCATTGCCGCAAGGTTACTCGCAGGCTTCTGACTTTTCTACCTACTTGAAAGACAGCTTCGATGTGCTGTACGCAGAAGGTGTAGACAGCCCGAAGATGATGAGCATCGGCATGCACTGCCGACTACTTGGTCGCCCTGGACGCATGCGTGCACTGATCGATTTTCTTGACTATATCGAGCGACACGACCGGGTATGGGTTTGCAGGCGCATCGATATTGCACGCCACTGGCACAAGCATTTCCCGCCCCCCATGTGACTTGGTCACACATACTCCTCATTACTACATATCAATATTGGAGTTGAAACATGCACCCAGCGCCCCCAACAGTGCGCCCAGTTCACTTCTGGTTCAGAGGACAGATCCAGTCCGTTACTGATCAGCCGCACACCCGTACCATTCTGCAATGGCTGCGAGAGGATCAACATCCCTATGGCACCAAAGAAGGCTGTGGCGAAGGCGATTGTGGCGCCTGTACTGTGGTTATCGGTACCCGAGATGATCAGGCGCCAGAAGGATTGCGACTCGAAGCCATCAATAGCTGCATCCAATTTCTTCCCGCGCTGGATGGCAAAGCCCTATTTACCGTCGAAGACCTGGCACAAGACGGACAACTTCACCCCGTACAGAAAGCTATGGTGGATGCCCACGCCTCTCAATGCGGATTCTGCACGCCGGGCATCGTAATGTCATTATGGGCTGAACGAGAAAATCAAAACGAAACGCCTGACCGGGAAGCGCTATGTGTGACACTCTCAGGCAACCTATGCCGCTGCACCGGCTATCGTCCGATTCTCGATGCTGCCCAAGCCGCATGGAAAACCCCTTGTGGCAAGCTTGCACGCGGCCCGATACGCCAAGCACTGGAGCAACTGGCTGCCAAGCCCAGCTTGGCGTACAGCTATTCGGACAAACACTTCTATGCTCCACATACGCTCGAAGAACTCAGCAGACTCTACGCAAGCAACCCACAGGCAAGGCTCCTCGCCGGCTCTACCGATGTCGGGCTCTGGGTTAGCAAACAGCTACGTGAATTGGACGACATCATCTATCTTGGCGCGGTAGAAGAACTCAAACAAATCCACACTACCCCCGAGTCGCTGGACATTGGCGCAGCAGTATCGCTCAGCGACGCTTTTTCCGCACTATGCACAGAACATGAAGGATGGGGCAGCCTGATGACGCGATTTGCCAGTCGCCCAATCCGCAATGCGGGCACTTTGGGCGGCAATGTAGCCAACGGCTCCCCCATCGGAGACTCTATGCCGGGGTTGCTTGCTCTAGGCGGCCACGTAGTGCTCCAGCGTGAAAATGAGACACGCGAGTTGGCACTCGAAGATTTCTACTTGGGATATCAGAAAACAGCATTACAGCCTGCAGAATTCATTCGCACTATAAAGATACCTCTCGTCAAGTCTGACAAAGATGGCCGCCATCTGTTCAGGACGTGGAAAGTATCCAAACGACGCGACCAGGATATCTCAGCTGTCTGCGCGGCCTTCTCAATAAAACTGGATTCGCTTGGAAAAATCAAAGATGCACGAATCGCCTATGGTGGCATGGCGGCCATCCCGAAACGTGCCTTCCATGCAGAAGCAGAATTGATTGGCCAGAATCTGAGCGAAGAAGTTATTCGTAACGCCATGCGGGTACTTGCCACAGATTATCAACCGATCAGCGATATGCGTGCCAGCGCAGAGTACCGGATGCAGGTCGCACGTAACCTGCTTCTGCGCTTGTGGTATGAGTTCAATGAACGTCTGATGCCAGAGGTCATTGCATGAGTACCGTGGGCAAACCGCTGGCACATGAAAGCGCCTTGCTGCATGTAAGTGGCTCGGCAAGGTATATTGATGATCTGCCCGAACTCAGCGGCACCCTGCACGCTGCATTCGGCATGGCCGACTGTGCGCATGCCCAAATTCTGAAGATGGATCTTGAACCTGTTCGTCATGCAGCAGGCGTGGTATCCGTACTCACGGCCCAAGACATCCCCTCCAGCAACAACTGCGGCCCGGTCTTGCAGGATGAGCCCATCCTTACCCAAAAACTGGTGCAGTTCTACGGACAACCCCTTTTTCTGGTACTGGCAGAAAGCCATGATGCCGCGCGACGGGCGGCAAAACTGGCCAAAATCGAGTACGAACCTCTCCCTGCCATTTTGACAGTCAAGGAAGCCGTAGCGAACGAATCCTGGGTTTTGCCTCCCATTGAAATCAAACGCGGCGATGCGGTAGCGGCACTTGCCAAAGCACCCCACTGCCTGACGGGCAAGGTACAGTTGGGCGGCCAGGAACACTTCTATCTGGAAACCCAGATTGCGTATGCCATGCCACGCGAAGACGGGCTGCACATCCACAGTTCGACCCAACACCCCACCGAAATGCAGCAGATGATCGCTCATATGCTGGGCTGGGGTGCGCACCAGGTCAGCGTAGAATGCAGGCGCATGGGGGGCGCATTTGGTGGCAAGGAATCCCAATCCGCCCAAGTGGCCTGCGCGGCGGCCCTGGGCACATGGAAAACAGGGCACCCCGTCAAGTTACGGCTGGACCGTGATGATGACATGCAGATTACCGGAAAACGCCACGACTTTGACATTGACTGGGAGGTGGGCTTCGACGACCAAGGGTGCATCCTGGGGCTTGCCACAACGCTGGCTTCGCGCTGCGGTTTCTCGGCTGATCTCTCCGGCCCCGTCAATGATCGGGCGGCATTTCATCTGGACAATTGTTACTATCTGGACGCCGTTGCCATCCGCAGTCTGCGCGGCAAAACCAATACCGTTTCAAACACGGCATTTAGAGGTTTTGGTGGCCCACAGGGCATGTTTGCCATCGAATACATCATTGACGATATCGCCCGCTATCTGAACCTTGACCCTTTGACAGTACGCCAAAGAAATTTTTATGCGTCTCCCGGATCAGCGCAGCGCACAACTACCCACTATGGCATGGAGGTGGAAGACAATGTTGCGCCTGAACTGGTTCATCAGCTCGCCACGGAATGCGAATACATACAACGTCGACAAGCAATTTCTGAATTCAATCAGCGTAGTCCGTTAATCAAACGCGGCATAGCCCTTACACCGGTGAAATTTGGTATCTCTTTTACCGCCAGCTTTTACAACCAAGCGGGCGCCATCGTACACGTGTATGCCGATGGCACGGTATTGGTGACGCATGGCGGCACAGAAATGGGGCAAGGTCTATACACCAAGATACGCCAGATTGTCGCTCATGAAT
The DNA here is from genome assembly GCF_000373965.1 of Uliginosibacterium gangwonense DSM 18521. Classification (GTDB taxonomy): domain Bacteria; phylum Pseudomonadota; class Gammaproteobacteria; order Burkholderiales; family Rhodocyclaceae; genus Uliginosibacterium; species Uliginosibacterium gangwonense. Next base: position 53,383 of record NZ_KB892840.1, read on the forward strand.
TCGGCCTTGCGCCTGAATTCGTTCGGCTGACCTCCACCGATACCAGCCGGGTGCCCAATACCTCGGCCACAGCAGCTTCAAGTGGCACAGACCTGAATGGAAAAGCGGCGCAGGCTGCCGCACAGGCTGTTCGGCATCGCCTTGCAACGCTGTTTGCCACTCAGCATGGCGTCAACATCGATGATGTACGTTTTAAGGACGGTATGCTACATGCGGGAAGCGTTTCACAAGAATTTGGCGAAGTAACACTTGCCGCTTACCGGGAACGGATCAAACTTTGGGAAAGTGGTTTTTATGCTACCCCAAAAATCAATTACGACAAGAACACCATGCAAGGGCGCCCATTTTTCTACTTTGCCTATGGTGCTGCGTGTAGTGAAGTGGAATTGGATACGCTAACAGGGGAATCCCGCGTGCTGCGCGTAGACATCCTGCACGATGCAGGCAAATCAATCAACCCAGCACTTGATATCGGGCAGATTGAAGGTGGCTTTGTGCAAGGGATGGGGTGGCTGACTTGCGAGGAACTCGTTTGGCATCAAGATAAACATCGATTCGGGCAACTAGCCACACATGCACCATCGACCTACAAAATCCCAGCTGTATCGGATTGCCCCGCAATCTTCAATGTGAAGCTTTTTTCCAACGCCAATGTTGAAGATAGCATTCATCGTTCAAAGGCCGTCGGTGAGCCGCCTTTCATGCTTGCTTTCAGCGTTTTCTTTGCTTTGCGTGATGCAGCCTCAAGTGCGGCTGGGCGCCCTGCCCCATTGCAGGCGCCTGCCACGCCCGAGGCTTTGTTACGTGCCATCGGTGGACTGGAGGTAGGCGGATGAAGCTTTGGCAGAGACTCCCCCTGTTGCTTGCCAATGCACAAAGCATGGTACTGGTCAGCGTGGTTGAGACTAGGGGTTCGACTCCCCGCGAGGCGGGTACCTACATGCTGATCAGCGCAACATTTACTGAAGATACGATCGGGGGTGGTCACCTGGAATGGGAAGCCATTGCACAAGCCCGAGCCATGCTCCTCCAGGCGTCACCACCTCCGCCATGTCTGCACCGCTACAGTCTGGGCGCATCACTTGGGCAATGTTGTGGTGGAGTGGTGTGGCTGCTATATGAAGTGATTGATTCCAGATCGCTGGAAATGTGGCGAGATTTTTCTCATCACCTTGAAAAGGGTGGCGCGCTGAACAGAGCACTCAAACACACCGACACATGCTCCACCTGGACCATGCAATCACCTACACAACCCAGTATCTGTTATCAGGCAGACGACTCCGGTTGGCAACTCAACCATACCATTCAAGATAACTCCCAGCCCATTTCAGTGTATGGAGCGGGACATGTTGGGCGCGCCTTGGTCAAGTTGCTTGCCAGCCTGAGTCAGCGCGTGCGTTGGCTGGATTGCCGCGAAGATGCATTTCGGGATTGTCCAGATGGCGTTACATCCATCGTGAATGATTTTTTGGAAGAGGAAGTCGCCACAGCCCCCGCAAACAGTTTCCATATTGTCATGACGCATAGTCACACATTGGACCTGATCTTGTGCGAGAAGATATTGCAGCGTAGTGATACGGCATGGTGTGGCCTGATCGGTTCAACTACGAAAGCAGAACGCTTTCGCCACAAACTCATCAACCAAGGCTTTCAGAAAAAAGATCTTCAACGATTGACTTGCCCGATTGGCATACCCGGTATCACTTCAAAAACACCAGAGGCTATCGCCATATCGGTTGCGGCGCAGATTCTACAACTGAGTGAGACGCTAAGCGCCAAGCAATCCGTGCAGGTATAAATCATGGAGTGTTACCAGGCGTGCAACACTCCATGATCACAACTCTTAAAAAGCCGCATTTTGGCTACGGTTGGCCCAACGGGTCAGGCGATGTTCAAGCAATGCAAACAACTCGTACATCACCACGCCCATTGCACCTATCACCATCAGGCCCGCAAAAACCAAGGGCATGTTCATTGTTGAACTGGCACTCATCATGAGATAACCAATTCCCAGATTGGATGCCACGGTTTCAGAAATCACGGAACCGACAAAAGCCAAGGTGACTGCAACCTTGAGCGAAGCAAAGAAATACGGCATGGAACGCGGCAAGCCCACCTTGCACAGGATGTCAAAGCGAGAGGCGCCCAATGAGCGCAATACGTCTTCCAATTCTGGCTCCAAGGTAGCCAAGCCCGTTGCCACATTGACCACCACAGGAAAGAAGGAAATCAAAAATGCCGTGATAATCGCGGGAATGCTACCAATCCCGAACCAGACAACCAATACAGGAACAAATGCCACTTTGGGTACGCTGTTGAACCCCACCAGCATCGGATATAACGCCTTATAAATAATGGGTGAGGAACCCAGCAGCGCGCCCATTATCGCCCCCACCAATACGGCAATAGCAAATCCCGCCAAGGTTGTCAGGAAGGTATGGATTGCATGAGTCATGATGGGATCAAACATTTCAACCCCTGTCTTGAATACCAGACTTGGTGCAGGGAACAAAAACGGTTTGATCTCAAACCCCTGGCAAATAGCTTCCCAACACACAAGCAGGAATACAGTCAGCAGCCAAGGTGCCAGACGAAAAACCACTTTGGGCGACAATCTCATTTCAGTTCTCCCGCACACGGCCAATTGATTCGCGCAATACATGCACATGACTTGCAAATGCATCGGTATAAGTCACTTCCAGATCACGAGGACGTGGCAGGTCGATCTCCCGCCGAATCAGAATTCTTCCTGGTCGCTTGCTCATGACATATACCGTATCTGCGAGAAATACCGCCTCACGCAGATCATGCGTGACCAAAATTACGGTAAAGGGTTGCTGCTGCCACAAGTCGCGGAGCATGCACCATAGCTCCTCACGTGTGAATGCATCCAGGGCACCAAATGGCTCATCAAGCATCAACAACCGTGGCTTGTGAATCAACGCTCGGCAGATCGAAGCACGTTGCTGCATGCCGCCAGAAAGCTCCCAGGGAAATTTGTCTTCAAATCCGGCCAAACCTACCCTTGCCAGTTGGGCACGAGCCATCTCTTCAAACTCTTTGCGGCGCGCGCCACGTTCGCTACGCCAAGGCTCAACAATCTCCAGCGGGAGCATCACGTTATCCAAGGTCGTGCGCCAGGGCAGCAGATTGGGAGCCTGAAATGCCATCCCGACAATACCCAGTGGACCGCCCACTTGCCTGCCGTTGACATAGACATATCCTTCAGACGGAGGCTTGAGCCCTGATATCAGCTTCATCAAGGTGGACTTTCCGCAACCAGAAGGACCAACCACGGCTACGAATTCCCCCTCTGCAACCTGCAAGCTGATGCCTTCAATTGCCCTTTGGCCGCCTTCGCTATAGCTCAAGCTGACATTTTCAAATTCTACGAAACTCATGGCACATCGCTCTATATTTGCTAGGGTATGTAAATGTAATCGGGGGCCACACTGCCCCCGTTTTTATGTGCCTATTTGATCATGCGATCAGCTTTTGGCGGCAAAAAGGCAGGGTTGAAAAGTTCTTTTCCACTCGGGATTTTTGCGAGATTGTAAGCAGCCGCCGTTTCGGCAATGGAGCGTTGCATGCGATCTTCCGTCACCGCACCCAATCCGTTCGCCTTGGCTTCTGGGGTGATCACGACTGCGTTAAGTGCCATTTTCAGGCGTCGCGTTTCAAGCGCAAGATCCACCAAGGGTTCAGTGGCCTTGACATAGCTTGCCGCAGCATCCGGATTAGCAATCGTTTCCTTCAGCGCCTTATTGAAGGCACGTACAAAACCTTCAACTGCCTTGGGCTTCTCTGCGATGATCTTGGGAGAAGCAATGATTGCGTTGCCGTAGAGTTCAACATTGTAGTTGTTGTAGAGCATAACGTTGATATCCGACTCCTTTACACCCCGAGCCTCCAGGTTCAGCACACTGGTAAAGGAAAAACCGGTAATGGCGTCCACATCTCCCCGGGCGAGAAGATTTTCACGAATGGCAGGATCAACGCTTTGCCACTTTACGGAAGCGGGGTCAAACTTATTCGATTTGGCAAACGCTGGGAATGCTTTACGCCCTGCATCAAAGACCGGTGCTGCAAGCGTTTTGCCGACCAGATCAGCGGGCTTTGCAATACCGCTCTTTTTTAGGCTCACCACAGCTGCGGGGGTATAGTTATAGACCATATATACCGCCTGCATTTTTGAACCAGGGTTTTGTGCATCATACTCAACCAGAGCATTGAAATCAGCAAAACTCATTTCATATGCCCCGGTTGCCACACGGGTAACCGCCCCCGCCGAACCCGCACCTGTGTCAATCGTTACATCCAGGCCTTCTGCAGCAAAATAGCCTTTCGCTTTGGCGAGCAGGAATGGGGCCGCTGGCCCTTCAAAGCGCCAATCAAGTGTGAATTTCAGTTTTGTCAGCTCTTCGGCATAGGTGTTCGGCGTAGCCAGCAGCCCCACCAACATCAACGCCCCTGTAGCAACCCGCATCAATCCCTTAAAACGCACAACCATGACCGCTCTCCTGTAGCTATTGCTGGGTACAGGAGCTTGAGCAATCGTTGTGCCATCTGCCATTCCATAGAAACGGGAGAGTTTCCACCAAAGAGTGGCCTCAATGCTGACTTCCAGGCGCTTTTCGCCCTCTATTAGCGCATATTGCATCACCTCGTGAGTTCAGCTTGCCCTGTAACAGTGCATCTGCACGAAGCTTGGCGCTTTTCAAGATAAAGAGTATCCGTCAAACCAGATATGCGCCAAAGGCGCCCATTCTCTGCTGCACCTGTAACGCAACATGATGCGAATTGTTTACGAAACAAATTGGCAAACCCACTGCCCCTAACAGCGGGCAGCCCAGATCACAGCGCCACAACAGAGCTGGCGCACTGGACAGGAACAATCCAACCCAATAGTGATCGCGCTACATCAATATTACTAATCGTCGCATAAACGCAACAATTTAGTAAAAATAACCCTAATAGGATTAGTGTTTACCCTTATATCTACATATCTTACCAATTCCATTTTCTACACACAGCCAATACCCAGGCGGCTTTCAACGCACTTAAGCGTCATTTTCACGTTCATCACCCCCAATTGACAGGCAAGATTAATCCCTATTACTCTCGCATCGCTGTTTGTTGTTACCGGGAACATACGAATTTCATATTTTGTCATGGAGACAAGAATGCTGAAGAAAATTGCGTTTGGTATCTTTGCTGCATCATTGGCCAGCAGTGCTTTTGCCGCATCAAGCCTGTGTGTCGCTGGGGGCACAATCGACGGTCAGACTGTTGACTGCGGCGGTATCACCCTGGGCACGAGCTGCCTGGCAGACAAAGAAGGTCAAGGTGCTGTGCTGACGCTGAAAAACGGCGCAGTGGTTTCCAACCTGCACGTGAAATCTGGCGCTGGCGGTCATGGTATTTCCTGTATTGCTGGCAATTGCACCCTCAAGAATGTGACCTGGGATGAGGTCTGCGAGCATGCTGCAGGCAACTACTCCGAAGGTGGCACCTATTCCATCTACAACAGCACCGCCTACCAAGTGCTGGATAACCTCTATGAGCATGGCAGCAAGCCGGACAAGTTCTTCCAGGACAATGCCTACAACTCCAAGATGTATGTTCGCACCTTCACCGCCATCATGGTGAAGTCGACTGCCTCTGGCAAAACCAAGAACTCCAGCGGCAGTTCCATTTCAGTCCAAACCTACTCCAGTTCCGGCAAGATCCTGCGTACCTGCGGTGACTGCTCAGCCAACAAGGGCGGCCGTACCCTGGACCTGGATGGTCTGACCGTGAAGCACGTTGATGCCAGTGGCGCCACTGTAAGCGGCCCTGGTCTGGACACCATCGTTGGCCTCAATACCCAGTGGGATAGTTCCGTTCCTTCTGCTTACGCCATTGCGGACAAGGCCATCCTGCGTAACCTCAAGATCCAAGCCTACAAGCTCAGCAGCGACGGCGTAACAAGCTCGCCCAAAGTTTGTGACACCTATGTGGGTTCCCGTATCCACAACAAGTCCACCAATCTCAAACAAGAATGGAACACCACTTCTTGTAACGTAAAGACCTCTGACGTATCTGCGCTCTAATCACATTTCTGTGAAACGAGCCTAGCGTTCGCTCTCAAAGCCCCGACAGCACGGTTGTCGGGGCTTTTCGCAATTATTTTCAGCCTCGGCCTGCCTTGCGATGAAGCTATTGAATATTCTGCAACTATCCTGCGCGCTATGCTTGTTCTGCTCCGGCGCCACAGCAAAACCCATTGCTACCGTCATCAACGCGGAACTCAGCACAATTTGGGCAAGCCAGAATGGACAACTTCTGCTGGCGGGTGGTGAAGATTCAACCCTACTACGCTCTGATGACGGGGGAAAGCATTGGCAGCAAACAGCCTTACCTGGGAACTTCAATATTCTACAGATTGAAGCAGATAGCCAAGCCCATCACTTGGCGCTTGGCGAACAGGGTTTGCTGTATTCCACAGATGAAGGAAAAAATTGGGCCGCCGCACAGGTTCCTGCAGGGCAAATACCTAGTCGTTTGATGTTTGATGGCAAACATGGCAGATGGTTGGCTACAAACGCAAAAGGCGGCATGCTTTACAGCAAAGATGGTGGGCGCAAATGGCAAACCATTGCTACGCTACCAAACATCCCCCTTCTGACTTTGAGCACAACCACGCGTGGTGGCATTGTTGCTGCGGGCATACAAGGTACGATCCTATACTCGGCCGATGGTCGCGCTTGGCATACCTTGAAATCTGATATCAGCGCCAATATCCGCCGCATCCTTCCCTTGTCCGACACGGAAGGCACTCTTGCAATCTGGAGCGATGGCTCGGTCAGCCTCCTTTCTCCAGATGGAAAAAAACTCTCGCGTGTTGCTCCACTTGGCGATCAGGCACCCACAGTAGTGGCCTATGACACCAAGCGTCACCAAGCACTCGTCGGCAATATGAATGGTGAGGTTTGGCGATCCAGTGACGCCGGCCAGAGCTGGCAGACCAGCGTAGTCGTAGACAAGGTATTCCTGACCGGCCTGCATGCCAATCCACTGACGGGAGAACTGATCGCCTCAGGAGGTAGGGGAACTGTCGCCCGCTCACAAGATGGCGGGGACAGTTGGGAACTCCTGCGTGGTAACGAGTGGACCAGCCGCCTTCAGGCGTTGACGACCACTCGTGATGGTCAGTCCATGTATGCAGTTGGCACAGGTGGCCTGACCATCCGTAGTGACGACTACGGCAATCATTGGACCACCTTGCAAGAAGATACCCACCGCTATGTGGCCGACTTGGCAGGCATACCAGAGAGCAACAGCCTTGTGGCAGCAGGGAGCGATGGCCTATTGATCCGCAGCGAAGATGCAGGCCAAACATGGCATAGTGTCGCCACAGGATTGAAAACAGATATATCGTTTCAGGCACTTTTGCGTGATCCTCGCACCAACACGCTCCTGGCATGTGGCCCGATGTCCAGCCTGACTCGCAGCACCAATGGCGGCCAAAGCTGGCAAGGCATACAGCCGGTTGCAGAAGCTGGCGAAGGATACTTCAAACAGGTGGTGACAGACACCAGCGGCAACACCATGCTACTTGTGGGTAGCCCCGGGCAGGTAGTACGTTCCGCAGATAACGGGCAGACTTGGCATGCTACCGATGCCGATACCAGTGATCCGGGTATCGAACAAATCAGCCAAGCAGGTCAAGGCATTTTCATCGCCACACGTAGAGATGGTCGGTTGCTTCGCTCCACAGATGATGGCCAGCACTGGACAGAGGTTGCAAACTTCGGCATCCCTATCTCAGGTATTTATACCGAACCCCAACGTGGCTTAGCCTGGGCAATGGGCTTAGGGAAACTCTTCCATAGCACGGATCATGGCGCCAGTTGGAAGGAACTCAATACCGCTACGGCAACCCTGAACTTTATCATGCGCAGTCAACAAGGAAGCCTGCTGGGATTTGGCAATGCAGGTATCATTATGCGTTCGGTGGATGATGGCATCAATTGGCAGGTTATTGCCTCGGGTATCCGTTCATCGCTGCGCAAACCCTTGCAGAACCCGGCAAACGGACAGATCTTTGTTCCTGGCCGCGATGGCACAGTACTGAGTTCCAACAATGACGGATTGAGCTGGTCTTCACTCCCTACGCATACCCGGGGACACCTGAATCGCTTGTGGCTCTCGACAGACGGGAAAACATTGATCGCCAGTGGAGAGCGCATTGTGCGCATCAACTTGCCATAAACAACGCCATTTCATCACCTGTACTTTCATTGAGGACAATCATGCAGCGTCATGAGGAGGCTTCTATTGTGCCCGTGGCATAGGCTGCACTTGACAATGGAATAGGTTTGCCCCGAGTAGATCCTGCCGTGATTGAGAAAATTTCAGCGGGAAAAACTGGCAGCAAAATAGATTTTTTTGATATTCATATAGAGTAACTTTGCACTAAACTATCTTGCAGTAGTATCAGTTGTTCTCTTAACTCGCGCTGTGTTGTGAATCTGAATTTCATAATAATCAAGGAGAATTACAGATGGCATTCAAACTGTTGAAAAGTGTTCTGGCTCTTTCCGCTGTCATTGCAACAGCGCAAGCCGTTGCGGGGCCTGTTGGTTATGGCGCAGCGACCACCGGTGGGGGCAGCAAAACGGCAGTCAATGTCGCCACCATGGCAGAAATGCAAGCGGCCATTGATAGTTACTCTGGTAGTGGCGGCCTGGTACTGAATTACACGGGGAAATTCGATTTCAGCACGATCACGGACGTCTGTGCACAATGGAAAAAAACCGCACAGACAGTTGAAATCAAAAAGAAGAACGACATCACCATTAAAGGGGCCAATGGCTCCTCTGCCAATTTTGGTATTCATATTGCGGGCCCATCGACAAACATCATTGTCCAGAACATGACCATCGGTCTGCTGCCTGGAGGAGAGGCCGCTGATTCAATTTCGATCGAAGGGATGTCCAGCGGGGTGCCGTCCAACATCTGGATCGACCACAATACGATCTTCGCCTCACTGACGATGTGCTCGGGCGCTGGAGATGCGTCGTTTGACGGTGGTATCGATCTGAAAAAGGGTGCCCACCACATCACCATCTCTTACAACTATGTGCATGACTATCAAAAGGTCAGCCTAAATGGTTATAGCGACAAGGACACTGCCAACGATGCAGCTCGCACGACCTATCACCATAACCGCTTTGAAGAAGTGAAGTCGCGCCTGCCACTACAGCGTTTTGGTTTGAGCCACATATACAACAACTACTTCAACAATGTTCATACCTCTGGCATCAATGTCCGCATGGGCGGGGTATCGCTGATCGAATCAAATTACTTTGAAAATGTTCAGGACCCCGTCACCTCACGGGACAGTTCAGCCATTGGTTATTGGGATCTGCGCAACAACTATGTCGGCTCTGGTATCACCTGGACGGTTCCGACAAGCACGCCTTACGTCAATGCAGTCAATTGGACCACCACAAAGACTTATCCTGAAGCACTGGGCTACACCTACACGGTAACCCCCGCTGCCACAGTCAAGGCCAAGGTGATCGCCACGGCTGGCGCGGGAACCAATCTGGCAGAATAATCCAACAGGCTCGTGAATCCCTCGGCAACAACGCGTCGAATGTCGTTGCCGAGGGATTGTTTTCTGCGCTGCGGGCACTGGAATACAGCTCTTTTTACCAGCCCCTCATCTCATCCGCACAACACTTCACGCGGTTAAATCTTGAATTTCCCGCCGTGAGGACACATTCAAAAGCAGCCACGATATCCAGGCGGCAATACCATCACCTGTCTTGGCAGACAACTCTATGACAGGAAGATCCGCCTGAATGGCTTTGGCCTCATCACGCGCACGGCTGGTGCTGAATTCTTCAATGTATGGCAAAAGATCCATTTTTGTGATCAACATCTGATCTGCCGCACGTACCATCACAGGATACTTTGCCGGTTTGTCGTCACCTTCCGTGACTGAAAGCAAAATCACATCCAGATGCTGCCCCACGTCAAAATTGGCAGGGCAAACAAGATTGCCGACATTTTCGATGAAGAGGATATCAATCCCCTCAAGGGGCAATTGATGCAAGGCCTCATGAACCATGTGTGCATCAAGGTGGCAGGCCATCCCCGTAGTAATCTGCACAGCAGGCACGCCATGTCGGCGAATACGGTTCGCATCGTTCTCAGTTTCCAGATCCCCTTCTATAACGGCCATGCGCACCCCGTTGGGCAAGGCCCTAATGGTAGCCTCCAGCAGACTTGTCTTACCGCTGCCGGGGGCGGACATAATATTGATGGCAAGCACGCCATGTGCATCAAAATGGGCACGATTGTGGTCGGCCTGCCGGTCATTTTCATGCAGGAGGTCTTCCAGCACCTCAATGGTCTGGCGGTGCTCGTGATGGGGAACATAACGATGAGCCCCGGTAATGCTGCAACCACAGTCCTTGCACATGATATTATCCTAACCAATAGGGGTTTGACGTTGTTCTCAACCACCCACCTGCCACATAGGGCGGGTTTCCAGATTGATTCCATTACCTAAAAACTGGTGCTGAGCTGGCTTGCTGGCAAGGCTATCAAGGATGGCGGCCTCAAGCACTTCGTCGGCCTCAGCGCTACGCAACACGCTACGCAGATCAACCCCCTCTTTCCTGCCCAAACATAGCACCAGTTGCCCCGTACAGGTTATGCGCAGCCGATTACACCGGGTACAAAAGGAATCGCTCATCGGGGTAATGAAGGCGATGCGCCGCCCTGTATTTTCCACACGCCAATAGCGTGCAGGCCCACCCGTATTGTCTTCAAGCGGAGTCAAGGTCCAGCGACGCTCCAGATCGTGCCGAACCTCTTCGAGCGAAAGATAGTGCTTGGCTGCAGCGCACAAGGGCATCAATTCAATCAAGGCCAGATCGGCTTCATGATCACCACACCAGCGAATGAGCTGATCAAATCCCCTGTCATTGATGCCTGCCATGGCAACGGCATTGACTCGCACCGCGATCCCCGCTGCGCGTGCTGCGTCGATACCCGACAACACGGCATCCATACCATTGACATGCGTGATGCGCTCAAACAACGATGCATCGAGTGTATCAAGCGACACATTGACCCGTCGCACCCCGTTGGCGGCCAAAGCGGAAGCATGACGTTCAAATAAAGTACCGTTGGTGGTCAGGGTCAGCTCTGCAAGCTGCCCTTTCTTGACCCAAGCCCCCATACGTTCGATCAAACCCAGCGTACCTGGGCGAACCAGAGGCTCCCCGCCAGTCAGACGGAGTTTCGTCACCCCCAGGCGCACAAAAACAGCCGCAAGGCGTTCCATTTCCTCCAGCGTCAATATTTCACTGCGGGGCAGGAATTTGATGCCTTCCTGCATGCAGTAAAAACAGCGCAGATTGCAACGGTCCGTCAGCGACAAACGAAGATAAGTGATCTTACGGCCAAAATAGTCGATCAGCCGAGTCAATGGTTGATGCGCGATCTGATCGGCAGGCAGGCGAATATCCATGGCATGACCTCGTCTTGATTGGATTCAGTATCGGAGCTGGCCCGACAGAACGAAAGTACAAGACCCTCTCCTCACACCTGGCTGTGTCATTTCGTGACACCTCAGGTCAGCCCCCTACCACTTCAAAGCTCTCTATATAGAGCTCCTGCCCCTGGATCACATCCACATCGCCGCCCCCACAGCCGGGGCACTCAAAATGAAATCGTGGAACTTCAAATTCACACAGGCAAGCTTTGCAACACGCTCGCACTGGCAATGCCACAATAGCCAGTTCCGCCCCCTGGGCAACTGTGCCCTCGGCATATATTTCGAAACAGGCAATCAACTGCCTGGGCTCTACGGCACGCAAGCGACCTACTTTCACATTCACTTTACAGATCGCCGATACCTCATGCTGCGCAGCCTGCTGCTCCAGGATACGAATCAGGCCTTGGACAATTGCAGTTTCATGCATGAATGCTCTCCACAAGCAGCGTAACAACATTTACCTCTGGTACTGTTTTACGCCAGAAAACCGCCTTAAGCGAGCTACAAACACCGGCGCCACGTGCCCTTGTTTCAAAGTGACACACCCATCGTCCATATACCTGGGTTTGCATTGCGGGCAATTTCCACAGCTCCGATACTGCAAACAACCAAAGACCCAATGGGGGACCCGCTATGCTCGCCACTGCCGCCACGAATGTCACAACGCTCGCCTGGCTTGGTGCCACGATACTCCTGCTGGGTGAAATTGCCGCCCTGCTATCGGTAAAAAGCCTCTCCAGGCTGATCGCCATTTCAAGCGTTGCCGAGCTGGGATATGTATTGCTTGGATTTGGACTCGGAGGCATCGCAGGAGACACGGGTGCGATTATGCACATGAGCTATCAGCTCGCCATGCGTGGTTTGGTCATCTTTGCCGCATGGGTATTGATTCAGCGCACAGGTTCCGATCGGCTTGAAGATCTCAAAGGCAGCGGCAAGCGCATGCCGGTAACAAGCACACTGTTTGGCTTTGGTATGTTCTCGGTCATGGGGCTGTCCCCATTCAAAGGTTCATTCAGCAAATTCATCATCCTGTATGCAGCCCTTGAGCAGGGGCATTGGCTACTCGCAGCAGTCGGCACTCTGGCCAGTATCATTGCGGCCTTCTATTACATGCTTGTCATTCAACGCATCTGTTTTGAAGCCCCTTCCAGTGAGATCAAGCTGGAAGCGGCCCCGAAATGGCTGATCGCACCGATCGGGCTGCTCACAATACTGACCGTACTCATGAGTCTGTGGCCCGCCCCCTTTCTGCATCAGGCCGCCGCATTTGCGCACATTGGCAATATGGCCGCCCTGCCGGAATTTGAATCCCCCTGGACGATGCTGGTACTCGTTCCCTATATTGGGGGCTTTGCCATCTATCTGCTGGGATTAGGTTCCGCAAGGCTTCGTAACGCAGCCGCCGTACTGCTGTCCCTGGCTACACTGGTTCTGGCGCTGAGAAGCGTGGAGCTGGACGCAGCCTCATATCTATTTGTAATTATCGTTGCGGCCATCACTTTCTTGGTAGTGCTCTATTCGTATGGCTACATGAGCCATGGGGAGAACACCAACCGCTACTATTTCTTTGTATTCCTGATGACCGGATCAATGCTGGGCTTGGCCAGCGCCCATGAATTCGGCAATTTCTATATATTCTGGGAACTCATGACCTGGACATCCTATTTCCTGGTGATTCATGAGCAAACGCCAAAGGCACTCCGTGCGGGCTTCGTCTATTTCCTGATGTGTGCCTCGGGTGCCTACGTGATGAACTTTGGCGTCCTGCTCCTTCATGCACAGCTTGGGAGTTTTGAATTCGCGGCCATCGCCCAGCATATTGGTGCTATAGACATTCTGCCAGGAAGCATTGCAGCGCTCTGCCTGTTCATAGGTTTTGCAGTCAAGGCCGGTTTTGTTCCCGTACATTCCTGGCTGCCACTTGCCCACCCGGAAGCGCCCTCTTCGATTTCTGCGCCCCTCTCTGGCATTCTGACCAAAGCGGGTATCTTTGGCATGGTCAAGATTCTGTTCATGGTCTTTGGCACCGCAACGCTCACTCGGTTTGCACAAACCGGTATTGACATCAGCCACTTGATGCTTGTGCTCGGATGTCTTACTTTTATTTATGGCGAAGTCATGGCGTTGGTTCAAAAAGAACTCAAGCGCATGCTCGCCTATTCAACGCTTGCACAAATTGGTGAAATCGCCGCCATCCTTGGCCTGGGAACCACACTTGCAACCAGTGCCGCCTTGCTGCATGTAAGCAACCATGCGGTGATGAAGACCCTGCTCTTCTTTGCGGCTGGGGCATTCATCCTGCAATCTGGCCGCCGCGTCATTGCAGATCTGGCAGGCCTGGGGCGCGTCATGCCCTTCACTGCGGGCTGTTATGCGTTGGCAACAGTCGCCATCATGGGCTTACCGCCCTTCTCTGGTTTCATCAGCAAATTCCTGATGATTACGGCAGCCGTCTCGGCGGGGCGCATTGATGTGGCTGCACTGCTGCTGCTCGGCAGTGTGATTGCCGCGTTCTACTACCTGCGCGTGGTGCGCCTGCTTTTCTTCCATCCGTATGAAGGCCCTGCCGTCAAGGAGGCGCCCGCCTCCATGCTGATTGCAATTGGCATTCTTGCAGCAGCCATAATCTTTGGCGGCGTAGCACCGAATATCCAGCTTGACGCAGTTCGCACTGTAGCCAAGCTTATGGGCGACCGTGCGGGAATGCCCGCCGTGATATTGCCCGACCTGCTCATCCACTGGCCTGCTGCCGCCTTGATCGCCACCGTGGGGGCTGTTGCCGTATGGCTCCTGGGCAAAGTGGCACCATTATTCGCCAGCAAGCTCGCAATCGCCGTTCCGGCAGCGGCCTTCGTTGCGGTATTGATGCAGCCGGATTACTACGACGGCCTGTCTTTCGCCTTCGCTCTGCTTGTCTCCGGCGTGGGTACGCTGAACATGGCCTATGCCACCGGCTACATGGCCCACGGCCACGCGCAACATCGCTTCTATGCAGCCTTTTCGCTGATGATGGCGGGCCTCTTGGGGATGGTAGCCAGCCACAACTTCTTCAATTTCTTTGCCTTCTGGGAATTGATGAGCAGTTGGGCTCTATACGTTGCGCTGGTGCATGAAGAAAATGCTGATGCGCGTCGCGAAGCCTTCAAGTACTTCATCTTCAATACGGTGGGGGCCAGCTTCATGTTCCTGGGCGTCGCCATGTTGGGCGCCAAAGCTGGGGGCAACTTCGATTTTGCTGCCGTTGCCAGCGTTGTCAAGGCGATTCCCACTCAGGATGCAACAGCGCTTGCCTGGGCAGGCGGCGCGCTTGTCCTGATCATGGCAGGCATGCTGATGAAGGCTGCCATGCTGCCCCTACGCATCGACTACCAGATGCACCCAGCAACAGCACCGACCCCAGTATCGGGCTACATCTCTGCTGTACTGCTCAAGAGCGGTCCCTATGGCGTGCTCAAGTTCTGTGTCTTGTTTGGTGGTGCGACACTGATTGATCGTATCGGGTTCTTCAACGGCCATGTGCAGTTACTCAACGTGATTGCCATCATCGGCGGGCTGACCCTTCTATATGCCGGTGCCATGGCCGTTATCCAGAACGGAATCAAACGCCTGTTGATCTATAGCACCGTCTGCCAATTGGGCTACATCACCATGGCGTTGTCGCTAGGCACCTCGCTTGGCGTTGCGGGTGGACTGATGCACTTTGTCAATCACATGATGCTCAAGGATCTGCTGTTCTTGTGTGCAGGTGCCATCATGGTGAGCAGCCACGCACGCACACTGGATGAGTTGGGCGGCTTGGGGCGCAAGATGCCCATCACCTTTGCCATCTTCTTCCTTGCAGGGCTGTCTCTCGCAGGTATTCCGCCCCTGAACGGTTTCTCATCGAAGTGGTTGATCTACCAAGCAGCCTTCCAGTCGGGTCATTACATTCTGGGCGTATTTGCCTTGATATCCAGCCTGTTCACACTCGCGGCCATTCTCAAGTTTGCGCATGCTGCGTTCATGGGCGCACCCGGCAAGGCGGCCGAGCATGCACAGGAAGCCCCGGCCATCATGCTGGCACCCATGCTTATTCTGACTGCAGGCTGCATTGCAGTTGGCATGCTGCCAGGGCTGTTGCTTGTACCCATCGCCGTCATCCAACAATCCCTTGGCATCACACCGATTGCAGCTGACTGGCTAGGGCCATTGCCCTCAACGGGGGGCTGGCATCCAGCGGTGCTTTCGATTCTGCTCTTGGTCCTGACAGGAATCAGTTTGCTCTATTTACGGCTTGGCCGTGGCGGTGCAGCCATCATCCGCTCGCCAATCCACATGTGCGGCGTACAGGATTTGCAACCCGCTGTTGCCCACGTGGGTGCAGGCAATTTGTTTGAAACACCTGAAGCCGCCATCAGAGGCCTGCTGCACGCAAAACATGACACCGGCTACAGCGACGATGCCGAGCCAGATCATGGCCACGCCACGCCCATTTGAGACTATCGGGAGAGAACGTCATGCTTCAATCCACCACTATCCCCCTTGCCGTCCTGCTCTTTCCCGGCGGAGTCTTCGCTGTGGCCCTGGGTTTGATGCTTAAGGGAATGGACCGGCGCCTCGCAGCACGTTTGCAAGGGCGCATCGGCCCCCCCCTGGCCCAACCTTTTTATGACCTTGTCAAGCTTGCCCGCAAGCGCACCATGGTGCCCGATATTGCCGCCGAACCTGTATTTCTCGGCGCTCCTTTGATTGGTGCAGCCTCCATGCTGCTTGCTGCCGCCCTGGTCCCCATCGCCGGTGTCTATACACCAGACCCGATACTTGGAGACCTGCTGGTACTGCTGTACCTGCTCGCCGTACCAGCCGTTGTGCTGATGGTTGCCGGCTCAGCCTCCGGCTCGCCCTTCGGCGCAATCGGCTTCTCGCGTGAGATGGCGCTTATGCTCGCCTACGAGGGGCCACTGGTATTGGTGGTGGCAACTGTGGCGTTGCGTGTGGGCTCTTTTTCAATCGCGGATATCATCGCCTATCAGCAAGTACATGGGGCGTTTCTGTTCGATCCCATGATGTGGCCGGCGCTGGCTGCCTTTCTGGCCTTCTATCCAGCCAATTTGGGCATCATTCCCTTTGACATCCCGGAAGCAGAAACAGAGGTGCTGGAAGGCCCTCTGCTGGAATACTCCGGCCCGGCGCTGGGGCTGTTCAAAGTCATGTCAGCCCTGAAAGCCGTAGTAGTGCTGGGCCTCGGTATCGCCCTGTTCTGGCCGAGTGCGCCAGATTCTGGGGCACTGGGAATACTGGCCCACCTTGCCAAGCTGATCGTGATGATGCTGCTCGGCGTCACCGTGCTCCGTGTTTCCATGGGGCGGATGCGCATTGATCAGGCCTTCCACTTCTTCCTCAAATGGCCGCTTGCACTCTCTGTGCTGTCGCTGGTCATCGTGGCATGTGCATAAAGGTTTTGTCATGACATTACTGCAAACACTCAACGAAAAGGCCAAGCAGATCGCTGTGCGATCCCCGTGGATCTATCGCATCAACGCAGGCTCCTGCAATGGTTGCGATGTGGAATGTGCAACCACTGCATTAATCCCCCGCTACGATGTGGAACGCCTGGGGTGCCAATACTGCGGAAGCCCCCGGCATGCCGATATCGTACTAATCACCGGGCCACTCACCGCACGCATCAAGGACGACGTATTGCGGGTATTTGCCGAAGTGCCCGACCCCAAAGTCACCGTAGCAGTCGGTGTATGCCCCATTTCCGGTGGCATATTCCGTGAGAGCTATGCCGTTCATGCCCCTGTCGATCAATATCTGCCGGTCGATGTCAACGTACCCGGCTGCCCTCCCCGGCCCCAGGCAATCATAGAAGGAATTGCCCAGGCCATTGCCATTTGGCGCGAAAGGATTTGAGGAGCCATCATGAATTTCCTGAAGATCTTCGTCCGCAATCTGGTGAATGGCCCTTCCACAGTATCCTTCCCCTTTGGTCCGGCATGGACCCCCGCGCGCATGCGCGGTCGCATCGAATTCAAGCTGCCCAGTTGCACCGGTTGCCGCGCCTGCGAACAGGTATGTGCACCAGGCGCGATTCGTTTTGACAAAACGCCAGAAGGCCTGCGATTCATGATGTGGCACAACACCTGTGTGTTCTGTGGCCTGTGTGAATTCTATTGCCCCACCGATGCGATCCACCAGAGTGACGACTGGCACATGGCACATGCTGTTGACCAGAAATTCAGCATGGCTATCCGCGAGCTGATTCCCTACACCAATTGTAGCGCTTGCGGAATGAAAACGCTGGCAAGCGCCCCCAACCCTGTTGGCATCAATCCCCCCTATACGCCAGAAGAGATCGAACAACACCGTCAACTGTGCCCTGCCTGCCGAAAAAAGGCCCTTGCCGAAAGGGGGAATCCATCATGAGTCTCAAACCCGACAATATCGAAGCGCTCCTCACCGCAACCGCCTTGGGAGGCGTCAGCTTTCGGCAAACCACTGATGCCAAAGGCGTCTGTTCGGCATGGTGCACACTTGCTTCCAGCAGCGACCTGCTCGCTACCGTCGCATTGCTGAAAACGCTTGGAGCGCGCCTGTCTACCATGACCGTCTTTCAACCCAAGGCTTCGCCCCCTCCCCCGGCGCCAAAGGAAGGAGAAGCCCCCCCGCAGCCACTCACATTCTTTGGTGGCGTAATCCAGGACGGCAAGAGCTACGAAATCGCGTACCACTTCGACCTCGACGGAGACACGCTCACACTCATTGTGCATGTGGCAAGCGGCGGCCAGGTCGATTCGCTGACGCCCCTCTACCGGGCGGCAGACTGGCCAGAGCGTGAGGCCATGGAGTTGTACGCTTTGGTCGTACGCGCCCACCCCAACCCACAGCGACTCTTCCTTGACCCCAGCATCGATAACGCAGCATTCGAGCGGCTGATTCCTTATTCCACGCTGACAAATGCAGGGGTTTCCAAGGGATTTTGGGAAAAGATCATGGCAACGACAGGACCGAAATCATGAGCGAAAATTTCACCATCCCGGTCGGCCCACTCCATGTGGCCCTTGAAGAACCGATGTATTTCCGCATCGAAGTGCACGGTGAAACTGTCAGCAAGGTCACCATCAACGCAGGTCATGTGCATCGAGGCGTTGAGTATCTGATCACCAAACGCAATGTGTTCCAGAATATCGTGCTCACCGAACGGATCTGCTCGCTCTGTTCAAACAGCCATCCGCAAGCCTTTGCCATGGCCATTGAGCAGATTGCAGGCTTGAAAATCCCGCCGCGCGCCGAGTATCTGCGCACCATTGCCGATGAGATCAAGCGCATTGCCTCGCACCTCTTCAACGTCGGGATTCTTGCGCATCTCGTGGGGTTTGAATCCCTGTTCATGCATGTAATGGAGGTGCGGGAGCGGATGCAGGACGTCAAGGAATGCACCTTTGGCAACCGCATGGACATCGGCGCCAACACCATTGGGGGGGTGCGCTATGACATTGATGACGAACGCATCAGCTTCATCCGCCAGCAACTATCTAGTATCGAAAAGGAAATCGACGAGCTGATTACAATCTACAGCACCGACAACTCCATTTTGCGCCGCACCAAGGGCGTGGGCGTCCTCTCTCAGCAGGATGCGCTCGATTGCGGCGTTGTCGGCCCGGTGGCCCGTGCAGCAGGCATCCATTACGACGTGCGGATCAAAGCCCCCTACGCAGCCTATGACCGCCTGGATGTAGCTGTCCATACCTTCCAGGATGGTGATGTATGGTCCCGAGCCATGGTGCGCCTGTACGAAGCACGAACAGCCATCGATATCATCCGCCAAAGTCTAGACTCGTTGCCCGCCGGGCCCACCGTGGCCACCGATGAACGCCCCCCCATCCCGGCAGGGGAAGCCATCGCCAAGTGCGAAGCACCGCGCGGCGAGCTGATCTACTATGTGCGGATGGCCGATTCCCCCAAGCCTGAGCGCGTCAAATGGCGTGTGCCCAGCTTTCTCAATTGGGATGCATTGGGCATCATGCTGGATCGGGCCAAGATCTCGGACATCGCCATCATCGTCAACAGCATCGATCCCTGCATTTCCTGCACCGAACGCTGAAGGATGTGGGCAGGCTGTCACAAAACGGAACAGCACAACTCAAAATCAGCGGGTTTGACTTTCCTCCCGCACATTTGCGGCAAATACTTCAATACAAGGATCGCCTGATACTGAGTTAAAACGATCAGTCACCAAGGCACACCTTAAACATCAACCTGGAGGAGAACATCATGGCATACAAAATCGTCCCTGAACTGTGCAATGGTTGCGGCGCCTGTGAATCTGAATGCCCCAGTCGCGCCATCAGCCACGTAGAAAAAGTCTATACCATCGACCCAGCCAAGTGCGTCGAATGCCAAGGCACCTACGATAGCCCGATGTGCGCCCAACTCTGCAATACAGACGCCTGCGTACCAGCCTGAACTTCGCGGAGGACGTCATGGACATCTACGAAGAAATCGTCCGTTTGCGTCAGCAGGGCCGCACAAGTGCCCTGGCCACAATCGTCAACACCCAAGGCTCCATTCCCTCATTTTCCGCTGCCAAAATGTTGGTGCGCGACGATGGCAGCATCGTCGGCACCATTGGCGGCGGCGGGGCCGAATACGAAGTCATCCAAGCAGCGCTCCAGGTTATCGAAACCGAAAAGCCAAGCCTTGTTCACTTCGACCTCAACAAAAAACCTGGGCTGGATGCAGGCATGGTATGCGGAGGAAGCCTGGAAATCTATGTGGAGCCCATTGTTGTGGCCCCAACACTCTATCTTTTCGGCGCGGGCCATGTCGGCCTGTCAACCTATCGCATTGCCCAATCGGTCGGCTTTGAAGTCATTGTCATAGATGAACGCGATGCATTCGCCAACCGCGAACGCTTCCCACTGGCAAAAGACATCATCGCGGCAGAACTTGATGCAGCCACGGCCATGATCAAGCCCAGTTCCTCATCATATATCCTGATATTCACCCCCAGCCACCTGAGCGACATGCGTGTCCTTCGTTGGGCAACCGGCACTCCTGCACGCTACATCGGAATGATGGGTTCCAAACGCAAAGTAATCGGCATATTTCAGGAGTTGCAAAACGAAGGCATCCCTGCCGAAAACTTCAAAGCGGTGCGTGCGCCCGTTGGGCTGGATATCGGCGCCCAACCGCCAGAAGAAATCGCAATATCGGTCGTTGCAGAGATGATTGCCTGCCGTCGCCGATGTGCAGCCGCCTTACCCCACCTTTGCTTGAACACACCCGCAGCCACAAACACACGCCTACGTGACGTTGCCTAAAAAACACGGTTTATCGAATCAATCATGCAGATCCATTACTTAGTCAGGAGTCCGCAATGAAACGCATCATCATCAATGTAAACGGGGTCGACCGGCCACTCATCGCAGACCCCAATCGCAAACTCGCTGATGTACTACGCGAGCAATTGTTGCTCACCGGTTGCAAGGTATGTTGCGACACCGGCCAATGTGGCACCTGCACAGTCTTGGTTGACAACAAGCCCATCAAAGCCTGCATGGTCCCGGTCAGCAAATATGCCAAAGGCGAAAAAATCGTTACCATTGAAGGCATTGGCACAGCGGAAAACCTGCATCCCCTGCAGGTCACCTGGATGCATCACGGCGGCGCCCAATGCGGCGTATGCACACCGGGTTTCATCATGTCGGCAAAATCTTTGCTCGACAAGAACAACAGCCCGACCCGCGAAGAAATCCGCACCTGGTTCAACCGCAACCGCAACGCCTGCCGTTGCACAGGTTACAAACCACTGGTCGATGCAGTAATCGATGCTTCTGCCATCATGCGGGGTGAGAAGACCAAAGAAGAATTCATGCCCAAGGTGCCGGATAACGGCAGCATCATTGGCTCAAAGTACCATCGCCCCTCCGCGCTCGCCAAAGTGACTGGCACCTGGGACTTCGGCGCTGATGTCGTCATGCATATGCCACCCGATACACTGCATCTGGCGTTGGTACAAGCCAAGGTGTCGCATGCCAACATCAAGGAAATCCATTGCTGCGAAGCTGCGAAAATGCCCGGTGTCGTCAAAGTAATTACCTGGAAAGATATCAAAGGCAAGAATGCCATCACCGGCCTCATCACCTTCCCGACGAACAAGGGAGACGGCTGGGATCGCCCCATTCTGTGCAAAGACAAGATCTTCCAGTTTGGGGATGCGATTGCAGTAGTCGCCGCCGATACCGTTGAACACGCACGTGCTGCGGCTGAAAAGGTCACCGTCGATCTGGAAGTGCTACCCGCCTACCTTGATGGCTGGGCAGCCCAGGAACCTGATGCCTTGGAAATTCACCCCGGCGTCCCCAATGTGTATTACGAACAAGGTGTCATCAAGGGCGAAGAGACCGCTCCTATCATGGCTGAAGCAGCACATGTGGTGGAAGCGGCGACCCTTTGCAGTCGCCAGCCTCACCTGCATCTGGAGCCAGACTGCGGATGTGCCTATGTTGATGATGATGGCGTATTAACCATCCAATCAAAGAGCATCGGCTTGCACCTGCACCATGCCATGATCTGCCCAGGCCTCGGGATTCCGCCAGAAAAACTGCGTATCGTGCAAAACGCCACAGGTGGCACTTTCGGCTACAAGTTCAGCCCTACCATTGAGGCAATTTTGGGTGCCGCCTGCCTGGCCACCCAGCGCCCTGTCTCATTGGTCTACACCCAGTATCAGAACATTACCTACACGGGCAAGCGCTCACCCGGCTATGTGCAAACCAAGCTTGCCGCAGATGACACGGGCAAATTGCTGGCCATGGAAACGGACTGGTGGATCGACCACGGCCCCTACTCCGAATTTGGCGATCTGCTGACCACGCGCCAAGCCCAGTTTACCGGCGCAGGCTATGACATTCGGAATATCCGTGGCCACGGAAAAACTGTTTGTACCAATCATGCGTGGGGCTCTGCCTTCCGAGCCTATGGTTCGCCACAAGCCTTCCTGTCTTCAGAAATTGCCATGGACATGTTGGCCGACAAGCTCGGCATGGACCCACTGGAGTTGCGCTACAAGAATGCCTATCGCCCAGGAGCAACCACACCAACCGGGCAAGTGCCCGAAGTATTCGTGGTCGATAAACTACTGGATATGATCCGCCCGAAATGGGAAGAAGCCAAGGCACGCTGTAAAGCCTTCAATGTACCAGGGAAAAAACGCGGAACAGGTATCTCGATAGGCATCTATGGATGTGGCCTGGACGGTCCGGACAGTGCATCTGCGGCAGCGGAACTCACCCCCACTGGCGTCACTATCTATGACGCTTGGCAAGATCACGGACAAGGCTCTGACCTTGGCACACTGACTTTTGCCCATGAAACATTGAAGCCTCTTGGTCTCAGGCCAGATCAGATCAAGCTCGTCATGAACACCACGGACTGCCCCAACAGCGGGCCAGCAGGAGGCAGCCGCTCCAACGTATTCGTTGGCAATGCCATCCGTGTGAGTTGTGAAATGCTGCTCAATGCCATGCGCAAGCTAGATGGCACATACCGTAGTTACAAGGAGATGGTCAACGAGAATATCCCACTGCATTACGAAGGGAAATGGGTCGTCCAGGGTTGCTCGGAAATTGATCCGGTCACCGGTCAGGGTAATCCCTTCCCGATCTATATGTACGAGGTGTTCGTACCCGAAGTAGAAGTCGACCTGGAAAGTGGTAAGGTAAGCGTCGTGAAATTCACGACTGCCGTTGATGTCGGTACCATCATCAACCGGGCGACCGTGGATGGGCAAATCTATGGTGGGCTGGCCCAAGGGGTTGGACTGGCTTTGACAGAGGATTTCGACGACCTGAAGAAACACACCAACCTGCTCGACTGCGGCCTGCCTTATCCACGCGATATTCCTGATGACATGGAGATTCTGTATCTCGAAACCCCGCGCCCACAAGGCCCCTATGGCGCTGCCGGGGTGGGTGAGGCGCCGCTCACAGCGCCTCACCCGGCCATCCTCAATGCCATCTATAATGCTTGTGGAGTGCGTATTTTCAAAGTTCCCGCCTTGCCAGAACTCGTCAAGAAGGCTCTGGATGAAAAAGCGGCAGGCAAACCAGGCATCGTTCCGGCTCGTAATTGAGCCTGAAACCTGCGGGCGTGGATTTGACCGCGCCCGCAGGTTGCATGCCGCCAGGAGGGTCGATCATGGATAGCCAGCAAGTCAAGCTCTGGGAATCCCGTTGTATCGAGGAGGCTCCACCCGCCTGCAACGCGGCATGCCCTGTACACCTTGATGTACGTGGCATGGCCGAGCTTATTGCCAAGGGCGACATCAAAGCCGCCTATGCTCTCTTCTGCCGCTTTATTCCATTTCCCGGCATTATTGGTCACCTTTGCGATCACCCTTGTGAAACTGCTTGCAGACGCAGCGAGGCAGGCGAAGCCATCCGGATTCATGAGCTTGAACGGATGCTATCAGCATCTTGCATGGAGCCGCCACCCCTACGCCGTGGGCGGGCTGTTGAAAAAAAGCGCGTTGCCGTTGTTGGTGGAGGACTTTCAGGGCTGACAGTGGCAGCAGACCTGATCGTCAAAGGGCACCATGTTGTTGTCTATGAAACAAAACCAGAGTTGTTTTCTCGCCTGCGGAGCCTCACTGCATTACCTTCATCCGCAATTGAAGCAGACCTGTTGCGCTTTGAGAACACTGGCATAGAATTCCTCTGTAATCGCAAACCCGACATTGCGATGCTTGCCGAAGAATTCGACGCAGTCTACCTGGGCATAGGCCCACAACCCATGCCTGTACTTGCGGGCTTGGTCAAACTGACGAACGACGACAGAATCCAAGCAGCCCCCCTTACCCTGGCAAGCAGCCATGCCAAAATCTTCGCAGGGGGAAGCCATCGCTACGATGGCAACTACTCCCCCATCGCCTCACTTTATGACGGTCGCAGTGCGGCTCTTTCCATTGAGCGCGTGCTGCAAGGCGCCTCACTCACTGCCAATCGTGAAAATCAAGGCAGCCAGCCAACGCGGCTCTATGTCAACATCGCCCGTCACGCACCCCTGTCAGCCATTCAACCCGCAACCCCTGCACAGGGCTATACCCTGGCTGAAGCCCAGCGCGAAGCCGCCCGTTGCTTCCCCTGCCACTGTCTGGAATGCGTAAAAGTCTGCCCTTACCTGGAGCATTACGGCGCCTACCCGAAGCGCTACATCCGCGAAATCTATAACAATGAAACCATTGTCATGGGGGCTAGAAAATCCAATCGGATGATCGACTCTTGTACACTCTGCGGCTTATGTGCTGAAGTCTGTCCAGAACAACTTGGCATGGGCGAAGTTTGTTTATCCGCACGGCAAGGTATGGTAGAAAAAGGCCGGATGCCCATTTCACACCATGATTTTGCTTTGCGAGACCTGGAATTCAGCCGTAGTGAAGCATTTGCTTTCGCCAGTCATCAACCGGGACACACTGAAAGTGCAGCGGTTTTCTACCCAGGGTGCCAACTGGCGGGTTCATCACCCGAGCATGTCGAGAAAATCTATGCGCATCTATGTCAAAAAATTGAAGGTGGTGTGGGTTTGATGTTGGGTTGCTGCGGCGCACCTGCACAATGGGCTGCGCGTACCGACTTATTCAATGCAACGCGCGCTGAGTTTCACTCAGCCTGGAGCGCACTCGGCAAACCGACTATCATCAGCGCCTGTTCCAGCTGCTACCGGATGTTTACCGACCACTATGCCAACGTAGCCGTAGAAGCTCTCTGGACGACGCTGGAACGCATTGGTTTGCCAGACCACGCCTTACTCAAATCGCATCCACTCGCCATTCACGATCCTTGCACAACACGCCATGAAACCGCCGTACACCAAAGCATACGGCGGCTTGCGGCTCAATGTGGGGTAGACCTCATTGAGCTTGATGGGCCTGAGCGCACAAGTTGCTGCGGATTCGGCGGACTTGCTGCTTTTGCCAATCCAACTGTTGCAGATAAAATCATTGATCAACGTATCGCCCAAAGCACTGCGGATTACCTCACTTATTGCGCCATGTGCAGAGATAATTTCGCAAGGCGTGGAAAAAATTCTGTTCACATACTTGATCTACTCTACCCGAGTAAGAACGCCCTTCCCCGATCCGACCCAGGTTTCTCCGCCCGCCAGGAAAGCCGAGGTCGGCTGAAAAAACGCTTGCAAAGAGATTTATGGGGGAAAGATTTACATGAATCGCTTCCTGAAATTGACATCATCATCAGCGCAGAAGTTCACGCAGACCTCGAAAAGAAACTGATTCTACTCGACGACATCCGTCAAACACTCCTCCACGCCGAACGAAGTGGCGAGAAACTCCTGGACAAAAAAAACGGCCACATGATTGCTTGCCATCGTCCATTACGAATCACCTACTGGGTCGAATACACAGTAGAGAAAAATAGTTATCTGGTGCACCGAGCCTACAGCCACCGCATGGAATTGGAGATGGTGCCATGAGTAGTATCCCTCCGCCCTCTAGCCAAAAAGAAGACTTCCTGTGCATCAAATGTGAGCAGGCACTCGTGCTGAGAAAGGTCAATGCAAGCTATCTGGGTAGCTCCTTTCAAGTAGATTTATTGTGCTGCCCAAGTTGCGGTTTCGTTTATGTCCCTGAAGCGCTTGCACTAGGCAAGATGTTACAGGTTGAACAAGCGCTGGAGGACAAGTAATGGGATGCAGCCTTGAGCGCGCCTATCAGAGCGGCCACACTGAGAATGACATTGAACTCCGCCCTGGAGGCGACGAACTCTCTGTAAAAACGATTCTCCGTGCAGGATTTGCGCAAAATGAACGCATACTTGACCTGGGCTGCGGCAAGGGCGCCGGAACCCGGCTCTTGCGGCAACTGGGTTGTGCGCCTGTCGGGCTTGATCCAATATCGGATTGCCTGCTGCACGCAAAATCGTCAATACCAGACCTTGCATTGATTGTGGGCGCAGCCCACCAACTACCACTCGTCAACGATTCCTTTGATGGAATACTCGCGGAATGTTCGCTTTCTCTAGCCGGATATCGAGCAGAGGTTTTGTCAGAATGCCATCGTGTTTTACGCCCAGGCGCCAAGCTTGCCATTACAGACATGTACGCACGGCTAACACACCCAGCGCCAATCACGTATCCCTCCTGTCTATCAGGCATAACCACCGCACCAAGCATCCGTGCGGCACTAGAAGACGCAGGTTTTTCTATCGAACACTGGGAAGATCAATCCTGCGTATTAAAAAATGTGCTGGCACAGTTGATATTCGAAGCACCAAAAAGCAATAGCGAAGGAGAAAACTCTACGCTACTGGCTGCGTTGAAGAATTGCCGCCCTGGCTATTTCATGCTTATAGCGACAAAAACAGCAAGGAGTTGACATCGTGCCTGATGATGATTTTCGCGTCGCGGAATTGATGCTAAAAGGATATAAATGTAGCCATATCCTGGTACAGATTGGTTTGGATGAACAGGCAAAAGACAATCCAGACCTGTTGCGTGCCATATCAGGGCTCGCCAATGGAATGGGCTGCGGGCTTGCATGTGGTGTATTGACTGGCGGATGCTGCCTGATCGCCATGTATGCAGGCATGGACACACAAAAACATGAAGAACATGAACTGCTCTACCTCATGCTTGAAGAATATACGGACTGGTTCCGCAGTGAGTATGGAGAACGCTACGGCGGCACTGATTGCAGCCAGATTATTCGTGGCGATCCGCGTTTGCGTAATGAGCGTTGCCCAGGGCTGATCTTGGCTGCCGTCCAAAAGGCACGAGAAATACTTGAAGCCAATGGTTTTGAACTGGATGGTATCAGCGGACGCTCACAAGGATAAATCTATGAGCAAGTTTGCTGCCCTCATCTTGGCTGCTGGCTTCTCTTCCCGCATGGGAAGCTTCAAACCGCTGCTTAAAATGGGCGATAAGATGGCTATTGAATGGACGGTCGAGACATTTCGCGGTGCGGGAATCACCGATATACGGGTCGTCACCGGCCATATGGCTGAGTTGCTGGAAGCCCAGATGCATAGGCAGAAAATTCAGACCGTACGAAATCCAGACTACGCCAAAGGCATGTATACAAGTGTTTGTGCGGGGCTCCGCGCACTACCTGGGGATATCGACGCCTGCTTTTTACTCCCAGTGGACATCCCCCTGGTGCGTACTTCAACAATCACGGCGCTTACCCAGCACTATGAAAATAGCTCTACCGCTGTCACTTACCCCGTCTTCCGCAAGCAACGCGGACACCCTCCCTTGATCCGGCGTGATCTATTCGCTGCAATTCTCAAAGGCAATGGTGAAGGCGGGCTGTGTGCACTTTTGCATCACTATCAGGCCGCCGAGTTTGCTGTTGCGGATGAAGCGATCCTGCTTGACATGGATACCCCGGCAGATCACGTCATGCTGTCTGAACGAAGCCGTATCAAGCATCCAAACATTGCAGAATGTGAAGCTCTGCTTGAACTTCACGGAATAAGCGAGGCGGTTTACCGCCACAGCCATGCCGTGGCCCGCGTTGCAGTGGCATTATGCAGGCATTTGGGCAACATTGATGCGGAACTCATACTTGCCGCAAGTCTGTTGCATGATATTGCCAAAGGTCAATCGAAACACGCCGTCATTGGAGCAGAGCTTCTTGATGGTTTGGGCTACCCAAAGGTTGCCGATATCATACGCGTGCACATGGATCTTGAGTACACAGGAAGCAACTTGGATGAAAGTGCAATCGTATTTTTCGCAGATAAGCTGATCAGTGAAGACTGCCTTGTCTCTCTGGAACACCGCTTCTCTCCAGCGTTTGAGCGTTTTGCAGACCAACCTGAAGCATTGGCAGGCGCCCAGCGCAAATACAGAAGTGCATGCAAAATACGTGATGCAGTGGAAAGCGCTACAGGCTTGAGCATCGCCCAAATTCTAGCCACCTGTGGAGTCCAAGCATGAACCCGGACATTCTGGCACACACAGAGAGCGTCTGCCCTATCTGCCTGCGGACAATTGCGGCAACGCGGATTGCTGAAGGTAATGATGTCTATCTTCTCAAACAATGCCCAGATCACGGGGCCTTCAAAACCATTATCTGGCGAGGACTGGAATCCTATCGACACTGGGGGGAACATGGTAGCCGGACAGCGCCCCCACCCATAACAGAAACAATGGCACAGCATGGTTGCCCACATGACTGCGGACTATGCCCGGAACACAAACAGCATAGTTGTTGCGTTTTGCTTGAATTGACTCCGCGCTGCAACCTGCGTTGCCCAATTTGTTTTGCTTCTGCCGATCACGCAGGCAACGAACCCACCCTTGCTGAAATCGAGTCCTGGTTGCAACGCCTGCAAGCGCATAGTAGCCCGGTCAACATCCAACTCTCGGGTGGAGAGCCCAGCATACGTGACGACCTGCCCGAGATCATCAGGCTCACCCATTGCATGGGGTTTGACTTCGTACAACTTAACACCAATGGCATTCTTCTTGCAAAAGAACCAGATTATGCAAAGACATTGAAAGAAGCTGGGCTTGACTGCGTTTTCCTGCAATTCGATGGCGTCAGTGATCGGGTATATCAGCACATTCGTGGCGCCCGGCTGCTGGAGATCAAAATCCAGGCCATTGAACATTGCGCACAGGCCCATCTTGGCGTGGTACTTGTCCCTACCCTGATACCCAACGTGAATGTAGATGAGATCGGCGCCATCATCGCTTTCGCCCTAGCACATGTACCCACCATACGTGCAGTACACTTTCAGCCTATCAGCTATTTTGGTCGCTATCCCAAACCCCCAGCGGATCATGATCGCATCACTTTACCTGAAGTGATGCAGGAACTAGAAATTCAGACCCATGGCATGGTTCACGCAGCAGACTTCTCACCGGGTTCTGCGGAGAATGCATACTGTTCATTCAGCGGAAAATTTTTTGTTGATACGCGTGGTCATCTGAGTGCCCCGGCCAAAACAACTGAAAAATGTTGCAGCACACAGTCTGGCTGCGGCTGCGGAGCCCCCATACCCGGCGAAGACGTACAACGTGCCCGACGTGTTGTTGCAGGTCAATGGGCGGCGGAACAAGTGCCTAAGCCTACCGCCGTGCCATCACAAATCAATATCAGCAGCCTGGATGCCTTCCTTGCCCTGCGACGCCACAGCTTCAGCATCTCCGGCATGGTATTTCAGGATGCCTGGAATTTGGATCTGGAGCGCCTGCGGGAATGCTTTATTCATGTCGTTTCCCCTGACCGGCGCATTATTCCATTCTGTGCCTACAACCTGACAGCCGCCTCTGGGCAAGCACTCTATCGGCGCCCCCATCATGAACATGCCCAGGTTTAACTTTGCCTCGCCCAATCCACTCGATGCCTGGGTTGCAGCCAGAACAGGCTTGAGTGAGGCAGATTTTTGTCATACCCAATTACAAGTCTACCAGATAGATAGATTTGTCGACACCGTCACCTGGGCCAAGCTTCACAGTCCCTATTATCGGCACGCACTGGCCGATGTGAATGCACACGCACTGCGTTCGCTGGAAGACGTTCGACGCTTACCATTTACGACGGCAGAAGATTTGTGCCGCAATAATCCCACGCTGCTTTGCGTCTCTCAAAATGAAATCAGCCGGATCGTCACACTCGATACATCAGGCACCGGTGGTAGCCCCAAGCGCTTGTACTTTACGCCAGAGGACCAAGAAGCCACCATTGATTTCTTCCTTCATGGCATGGCTGTACTGACACGTCCGGGGGACCGCGTAGCCATTCTTTTCCCTGGTGAGCGCCCTGGGAGCGTTGGGGGTTTGCTCGCCCTGGCCCTGCGGCGCCTAGGCGCTACACCAATCCTGCTAGGGTGGCCGCACGATTCGGAAACAGCCGCCTTGCAGCTTAAGAATTCTCACGTCGATATCATAGCAGGAGCGCCGATTGCAGTTCTCGCCCTTGCAAAATCCACGGGGGCCATGCAAGTGCGGAGCGTGTTGCTGAGTTCGGATCACGTCGCCCAGAGCCTGCGAAACTCCCTGGAAAAGATTTGGGGATGCGAGGTCTTTGAACATTACGGTATGACCGAGATGGGCTTGGGTGGCGGCGTAGACTGCACTGCTCACACAGGCTACCACATGCGCGAAAACGATCTGCTGATCGAATTGCTGCAGCCAGGCAGTAATGAACCCACGCAGCCTGAAGAACTTGGAGAAATTGTGATTTCCACGCTGACACGACGCGGAATGCCCTTGATCCGCTATCGCACGGGGGATCTCTCTCGTCTGCGCACAGAAACCTGTCCATGTGGCTCCCCGCTTATGCGTTTGGATTACATCCATGGCCGCATTGGCACACCTGTCAACCTCGGCCTAGGAATACTGAACATGGCGATGCTTGATGAGGTCCTGCTGGCAGACAACGGTGTCATAGATTTTGCCGCAACCTATCGTCTAACCTCTTCGCCACATCTACACCTGGATATCGCCAGCCTGAACGGTGAAGATGAATTACCGCTTCTGAAGTGCAGACTCCTGGAGATTCCGGTTTTGGCCCACGCCGTGGATCACGGTTTGCAGCTTTCGCTTTCATACGTGGGCAGGGAATTGATCAAACACGCTGGTAAACGCCGAATCCATGTGGAGATGGCACCATGACAACGGTTTATCTGCTTCGGCATGGCGCGCTGATGGGTGACAGCAGGCACCACTTTGTCGGGCAAATCGATCTGCCTTTGGCTCCAGAGGGCTTGGCCCAAGCCACTGCTTTGGCGCGTGCGCTCCAAGCCAGGGAGATTGAATCCATCCATTGCAGCGATTTGATTCGCTGCCAAACGACTGCACGCATCCTGGCCGAAAACCTGCATGTGCCGATTTTTGCCCACAAAGAGTTGCGTGAAATCTCGCTGGGTGATTGGGAGGGACTCCCACGCGGTGAGGTTGCTCAACGATGGGCACGGGAATTTGAAGCACGCGGACGCGACATTGAGCATTACCGCCCTCCCCATGGAGAGAGTTTTGCTGATTGTCTGGCACGCGCGTTACCTATTTGGCAATCAATCCAGCAGACCCGATGCAAAGCCGTGGCAGTGGTGGGCCATGCCGGGCTGAACAGAGTTCTACTGTGCCACATCCTTGGCAAACCCATTGCCGAAATGTTTCACATTGAGCAGGACTACGCATGCATCAATGTGATCGATTGTGGTACGGAGAGCTGCCACGTTCGGCTCATCAACGCCTGTGCGACAACGCTGCCTGCGTGCGGAGAACCTCTCCACACAGCCTTATAGCCTCTTCCTGCAATACTTCTACCATAGCTGTGTCAATCCGTGACAGGTCTCTTGAAAACTGAAGGGTTTGCATTGCTACCGCCTGGCACTATTTCCATACTGTGTAGAGGACACCATGAGGCATGGTGTGGTCTATTCCACATCAGAAGCGGGTGTCGATAAAAAATACTCAAGGAGACAGACATGGCCTACAAGATCGTTCCTGATCTGTGCAATGGTTGCGGTGCTTGCGAATCGGAATGCCCGAGTCGTGCCATCAGCCACGTTGAAAAGCTCTATACCATTGATCCCGGTAAATGTGTTGAATGCCAAGGCAGCTACGACAGCCCGATGTGCGCACAACTGTGCAATACAGACGCCTGCGTACCTGCCTGATCATTCCAGATAGACTCCCGATCGCACTGATCGAATGGGCTATTCCGGCCGCTACACGAAGCCATCAAAAAGGAGCCTGCCATGATCGTCAGGGCGCTCAAACCCGGCATCTATGCGCTGACCGCAATCGACTGGGACCGAAAGCTTTTCGATGAACTGGTCCCCCTGCCAGAGGGGACCAGCTACAACGCCTATGTTGTAGTCGGCAGTGAAAAGACCGCCCTGATTGACTCCGCCCACCCATCGATGACGGAAGCATTCATCAGGGCATTCCAAAGCCTGGGCATCCAGCATCTGGACTATATTGTCTCCAACCACGCAGAGCCAGATCACTCTGGCTCGATTCCCGCAGTGCTGGCCCTGCATCCGGAAGCCAAGGTGCTGGCGAACGCCAAATGTCGCAGCCTGCTCATCGCCAGTCTGGGCTTGAAACCTGAAAATTTTACGCTGATCAAAGACAAACAAACCGTATCGCTGGGCGACAAGACGCTGCGCTTCATGTGGGTACCCTGGGTACATTGGCCCGACACGACCTTCACCTATATTGAAGAAGACCGCACCTTGTTTTCCTGCGATTTTCTGGGTGCCCATCTTGCCACTTCTGATCTGTATGCCGATGATGAGGCCCGTGTGGAGCGCGCCGCACGCATGTATTATGCCGAAATCATGATGCCGTATCGATCACACGTCATGAAGTATGTGGATCTTCTGGCAACCATGGATATCGATTTGATCGCCCCTAGCCACGGGCCTGTATATCGCAGACCAGAATTCATTCTCTCGCGCTACCGGAGCTGGGCGGCAGATGCTACACGCCCGGCCATCGTGATTCCGTACCTATCAATGTACGAGAGCACTGCCAAGATGGTGGCATACCTGATTGATCGCCTGATGGAAAAGAGACTTTCAGTTCAGCCCTTCAACGTTGTGGAGCTGGATAGTGGGCGTTTTGCGGCGTCCCTTGTCGACGCCTCGACCATCGTTTTCGCCTCCCCCACCGTACTGGATGGCCCACACCCGGCCATGGCCGCAACAGCTTATCTGGTCAACGCCCTCAAACCCAAGGCACGCTATGCCAGCATGATTGGCTCCTACGGCTGGGGAAACGATGCAATGCAAAACAGCCTGGGCAAAATGCTGCCCGACCTGAAGGTAGAATGGCTCCCACCGGTCGTAACAGGCGGAACACCCAAGGCAGACGACTTCACCAATCTGGATCGACTTGCGGAAGAAATAATCAGGGTAAACACGGAGGTTCAAGCCTAGCGATTATGCGCTAAAACACACAGTGATATTAATATTACTGCTAAACAAATTTCCTCTATTTATACTCTAGCAACCATACGTTCTGGGGAGAGCAATGACTGCCCAAAAGTCCGACCGCGCCGCTTTGCGCCGAGCCCGCGATCTGATGCTGGAACGCGGGGAGCTATCCCTGAGTTATCTCGTCAGCACACTTCTGGTCAGGTCCTGGCAGAGAAGCGTCGATGCAGGCCTGGCGCCAGATGGTCGGCTCCCGGATGCAGGGCGGCTCAGTAATAACCAGCTTGCCCAGGCACGTGACCGGCAGAATGAACTGATTGCCCATGCCCGACCCATCATGGAATACCTGCATGCGCAAACCAGGAATTCAGATAGCATGGTCACCCTGGCAGATGACAAAGGGGTGCTTCTTGAGGTATTGGGTGACTCCGAGTTCCTGAGCCGTGCAGAGCGCGTATCCCTCTCCCCTGGCACTTCGTGGCACGAATCTCACCGGGGCACCAATGCCATCGGTACGGCTCTGGCGGAATCCCGCCCTGTGGTCGTGCATGGTGGTGAGCATTTCCTGGAACGTAACGGTTTTCTGTCGTGCGCGGCAGCACCTCTGATCGCCCCGGATGGTCGCCTGCTTGGCGTACTCAACATTTCCAATGCCGAACGACAGCGTCACCCTCATGCTTCTGGCTTGGTGCGTGCGGCGGCCCAGGTCATTGAAAACAGGTTATTCGACGCGCGCCACGCCAAAAGCATACGCCTGCGTTTTCATCCCATGGCGGAGGGGATCGGCACTTTTGGTGAAGGCATTGCTGCAGTCTCGGATGATGGCATGATCATCGGAGCCAACCAGGCTGGCCTCGTCTTTCTGGGGCTGCGTATCGGCGACATCAAGACGACCCCTTTGTCACGCCTCCTGACTTTGCGTCTGGAAGATCTGATCGACTGGGCGCGCCGCCGCCCTGGGGAGCCACTGCTGGTCACGCTCAACGATGGGGAACGCTTGTTCATGCGGCCAGACCCGATTCTGAACGCTACACCAATCAGCGTACCGCCCCCAAGTTCCGCCATGCAACGCCTGCCGGATGCGCTGGATCGCCTGAACACAGGTGATGAGCGTTTGGCTGCCGCCATAGAGAAAGCACACAAACTGATCGGCAAACCGATCTCCTTGCTGCTACAAGGCGAACCGGGGGTGGGCAAGGAAAGCTTTGCGCGTGCCTGCCACGCCTCCTGGCCATCCCGCACCGGCCCATTCGTTGCAGTCAACTGCGCGGCGCTACGGCCCGAGCAGGTTGAGGCCGAATTGTTTGGCACCGCCCCCCTCACGCCTGATAGTCCGTGCTCTCCAGGCCGTATCCTTGAAGCACAGGGCGGGATTCTGTTCATCGACGAAGTCGAGTGCATGCCCAAGCAGGTTCAGGCCCGGATGCTGGATCTACTCGTCAATCGCCGCGTCAAGTCTGCCAAGGGGGAATCCGTAGCAGTTGATGTCGTCATCATTACCGCAACACATAGCAATCTCAAAGCGGCCATTGAAGCAGGCAATTTTGATGCGGATTTTTATTACCGTATCAATGGCATGACCATCAATATGGTGTCGCTGCGGGAACGTCAGGACTTCCCTGCCCTGGTTGCGCGGCTCCTGGAAGATTTTGCGCCGGGTCGCGGAGTCAGTCTTGAACCCTCTGTTGCCAAGGCCTTTGCCGAATACGCATGGCCGGGCAATCTGCGGCAGTTGAGCAATGCTCTAAGCGCAGCCTGTTCCCTGCTTGATGAAAGCGAGACACGCATAGGCTGGTGTCATCTGCCCGACGATCTGGCTGAAGAGCTCCGCTGGCAGGCGCCACCTTGTCAATCATCCGGTGGGGAGACCACGGAAAACTTGCGGGAACTCTCCCAGTCAACCATTACCCGTGCCATTGCGCTCTCTCATGGCAACATGTCTGAAGCCGCACGCCGTCTGGGCATCAGCCGCAACACACTGTATCGCCGCCTGCGTCAAGACCCGGCTGCCGCCAACAGCGAAATTTGAGCGTAAAAAAAAACCGCATCCACCTTGCGATGGATGCGGCCACTTACACCACTACAGGAAACCAGTTGGCGATCAGTTCTCTTCTGCCACCATCTTGATCGCCCCACAGGGACATTCGGCAACACAAATGCCACAGCCCTTGCAGTATTCATAATTGAACTCAAAACCCTTGCCTGCGCCGAGCTTGATCACAGCATTATCCGGGCATACCCCGTAGCAGTTGTCGCACTCGAAGCAGTTGCCACAAGACAGGCAACGGCGGGCCTCAAACAAAGCGTTATTTTCATCCAACCCACCCTGCACTTCATCGAAGGAACTCTGCCGGCGGATGATGTCGAGCATCGGCCGCACGGTTTTGTCCGCATCGGTGTAGTACCAGGGGTTGAGCTTTTCGAAATTGGCGAGTTCCCCCTTGGGCGCAGGTTGATACACAGTGCCACGCAACCAGGCATCAATGTGGCGTGCCGCACGCTTGCCGTGACCGACACCTACCGTTACGGTACGTTCGGAAGGCACCATGTCACCCCCGGCGAAGATGCCAGAATAACCTGTCATCATATTTTCGCCAACCTGTACCACACCATCTTCGAAAGTGAGGTCGGGTACGCCATCCAGCAAGCCTAGGTCCACATCCTGACCAAGTGCCAGCACCACCGAGTCGGCTTCCAGAGTTTCGAATTCGCCGGTTGGCACCGGACGCCCCTGCTCGTCCAACTCCATCTTCTCGACCTGGATCGCGCCACCATCGCCCACTTGCTTGATGGTGGAGAGCCAACGCATCATCACGCCTTCCTGCAGCGCTTCTTCCACTTCAAAGTCGTGCGCAGGCATTTTGTCGCGGGTGCGGCGGTAGACAATGATCGCCTCTTCCGCTCCCAGGCGCTTGGCAGTACGCGCCACGTCAATCGCGGTATTGCCACCGCCATAGACCACGACACGACGGCCCAGCATGGGCTTGTCTTCACCTTCCATATTGCGCAGCACCGATACAGCATCCAGAATGCGGGCGGATTCCGCAGCAGGAATGGCTGTACGCTTGGCAATGTGTGCGCCTACTGCAAGGAAGGCAGCATCAAACTTCTCATCCTTCATCGTCTTGAGGATGTCGGTCACCTTGGTATTCAGGCGTAATTCCACGCCCATATCCAGGATGCGCTGCACTTCGGCATCCAGCACCTCACGCGGCAGGCGATACTTCGGGATACCGAAGCGCATCATACCACCCGCATAAGGTGCAGCATCAAATACGACCACAGTATGCCCCAATCGGCGCAACTGATAGGCAGCAGACATGCCGGAAGGGCCGGAGCCCACGATCAGGATGCGCTTGCCCGATTCCTGTGCCGGCTTGGCAAACTTCCAACCTTGCTTGATGGCCTCGTCGCCCAGAAAGCGCTCAACCGAGTTGATGCCTACAGCAGAATCGAGCTTGCCACGGTTACACGCCCCTTCGCAGGGGTGGTAGCAGACGCGCCCCATCACGGCAGGCATGGGATTATCCGCAGTCAGCGTGCGCCATGCGGTTTCATAATCACCGCTCTCGGCATGGTAGAGCCAGCCCTGGGTGTTCTCGCCAGCAGGGCAGGCATTGTTGCAGGGCGGCAGGCGCTTGATGTACTCAGGCCGGTAGGTACGCCAGGTACCGGTCTTGTTGGCAAGCGAACTGCCAACATTGAGCGTGATCGCAAAGGGTTTATTCATCTCATTTGCTCCATTCTCTTGACCGTTCAGACCGACTCAACGCCGTAGTAACCAACCGTCGCCTTGTCTTCCCCTAGCAGACCGAACTTGTAAATGTTCTGGTCGGCAATATGCTGGAAGCGTGCAATCACATCCAGTTTGGGCGACTTGCCAAACAGGTGGGCAAAACGACGCTGCGGGCGCAGGTACTCTTCCACGGCCATTTTCTGGCGGATCTTCGAGACGTTGGTCACTTCGCCATACTCGGCTTCGAAAACAGGGAACAAGCCGGTTTCCTTGGCCAGACGGGCAAGCTTGATGGTGTCATGGGAAGCACTACCCCAGCCCAGCGGGCATGGCACAAAGATGTGGATGTAGCGAGCCCCGCGCATGCCCATGGCCTTTTTGACCTTGTATTCCAGATCACGCAGGTCAGCCACGGTCGCGGTAGCAACGTAAGGAATACCGTGCGCCATGGCAATCAGCGGCACGTTCTTGCCTTGGCCGAACACGTTGCCCGGCTCTGGCCCCACCGGCATGGTGGTGGCGGTACGGGCTGCTGGCGGTGTGGCGGAGGAGCGCTGCACACCGGTGTTCATGTATGCCTGATTGTCATAACAGATGTAGAGCACATCGTCATTACGCTCAAACATCCCGGACAGACAGCCAAAACCGATGTCGGTAGTACCGCCGTCACCGCCCTGCGCGATCACGCGGGTCTGGCTTTCGGCCTGCCCCTCTTTTTGCGCACGGATTTTGTTGGCTGCAGCCACCCCGGTTGCCACCGCAGCAGCATTCCCGAACAGGGAGTGAATCCAGGGCAATTGCCAGGAGGTTTCCGGATACGGCGTGGAGAACACCTCCAGGCAACCCGTGGCGTTCACAGCAATCAGCTGGTTACCGGTAGCACGCATAGCCGCGTCAATCGCGTAACGTGCGCCCAAGGCCTCACCACAGCCCTGGCAGGCACGGTGGCCAGAGTTCAGCGCGTTGCTGCGCTGCATATCCGCCTGCACCGAACGTTGTTCCGGCGGCAGCAACCGGTTGCCGACAGTGAAAGTGCCGGTCTGGTAGAACTTGATAGGTTGGAATCCCATTTTGGACAAGCTCCTCAAACGGACTGACGCGATGCGGTACCCACATCGCGCAGAATGTTCTCTGCAATCGGGCCCGAACGGCGTGTGGTACGCTCACGATCCAGCTCACGGTTGACCACGCCCCAATCCAGATCCAGGAAATGCAGGGGTTCGAGCTGGTCGTGCATGGCCATACGGAACACGCGATGCAGCGAACCACGCGTGATGTTGCGCCCGCCCAAGCCGGCAACCACGGTGTAGATACGCTGATCCAGACCATCCAGAGCCAGACGCACATCGGTTGCCACGATGCCACCGATACCGACTGCGAGACTCTTTTCCAGCACCACGATGCGCTTGGCATGCGACAAGGCGCGGCGCACGGCAGAGATCGGGAAAGGACGGAAAGAATTGATGCCGAGCACACCAATCGAAATGCCATCGGCACGCATTTCATCAATCGTGTCCTTGATCGTCCCCAGCACTGACCCCAGCGCAACGACCACGGTCTCGGCATCGTCGAGCATATAGGGACGCACCAGCCCGCCGGATTCGCGCCCAAATATTTCCTGGAATTCACGCGAGATTTTCGGGATCAGTTCCAGCGCCTGCATCTGCTTGGCATGGGCAAGGTAGCGCACCTCCGAGAAGGCTTCCGGCCCCACCATCGCCCCAATCGATACGGGGTTAGCAGGGTCCAGCACCTGACGCGGGGAGTACGGCGGCAGAAAGGCATCCACCTGCGCTTGTGTGGGGATGTCTACCCGTTCATAAGCGTGGGTGAGGATGAAGCCATCCATACAGACCATCACCGGCAGCGACAACTCTTCCGCCAGCTTGAAGGCCTGGATATGCAGATCGGCCGCTTCCTGGTTGGTTTCCGCAAAGATCTGAATCCAGCCACAGTCCCGCTGACTCATGGAGTCCGAGTGGTCGTTCCAGATGTTGATGGGCGCACCAATGGCACGGTTTGCCACGGTCATCACGATCGGCAAGCCCAGGCCGGAGGCGTTATAGACAGCTTCCACCATGAACAGCAGCCCTTGGGAAGCCGTGGCGGTGTAAGTACGTGCCCCGGCAGCGGAAGAGCCGATAGCCACCGACATGGCGGCGAATTCGGATTCCACATTCAGGAATTCGCACTGCTTGATTTCACCGGACTTCACCATCTCGCCCAAGCCCTCAACAATGTGGGTTTGCGGAGAAATGGGATAGGCACAGATGACTTCCGGACGGCATAAGGCAACCGCTTCGGCTACGGCATGCGACCCTTCAATCTGCTTAAGCATGAGCAAGCTCCATGGCGGCCTTGGCCGTGTTGTAGGCTTCGGTGGCGGCGGCTACGTTGCCTTCAGCCACCTTGCCGGAGAACTTCTCACGGATGGCGGCTGCCACAGAATCGATGGAAATCAGCCCAGATACCGCAGCAAACGCGCCCAGCAAGGGCACGTTTGGCACGGCACGGCCAACGTGCTTGATGGCCAGCTCGGTAGCGGATACCGTGATCAGGCGCTCGCGCCGATACTTCTGGGTGATCGCACCAAGCCCCAGTTCCTCGAAACTGCGGTTGGTATTGAGTACGACGTAACCAGACTCCGACAGACCGGAAAAAACGTCAATCTGATGGAGCAGTGTGGGGTCTTGAATGATGAGGGCGTCCGGTTCGACGACCGGTTCGCGCAATCGGATCTCTTTGTCTGCAATACGGCAAAAGGCCACAACCGGCGCCCCCGTCCGCTCCGAACCGAAGCTCGGAAATGCTTGTGCAAATCGGCCTTCAAGGAATGCGGCAATCGAAAGCATCTCGGCCCCCGTTACCACCCCTTGACCACCGCGCCCGTGAATTCTCACCTGGAACATTGATTGTCTCCCTGATGTGAGCAAGCTGCGATATATGAGGCAACCGGAAGAACTCCGGCACCATGTTGTCGTGTAGCCACACTCCTATTGAGGCGA
This sequence comes from Uliginosibacterium gangwonense DSM 18521, assembly GCF_000373965.1. GTDB lineage: Bacteria > Pseudomonadota > Gammaproteobacteria > Burkholderiales > Rhodocyclaceae > Uliginosibacterium > Uliginosibacterium gangwonense. The sequence goes on from NZ_KB892840.1 coordinate 93,583, forward strand.
GCTGCGCGATACGAACACGCTATCGTATGTCTGACAACCAGGGACTGCGCTAGGTCAATTTAATGCAGTTAAATCTCTCGAAACCCGCATGGATATTAGTTAGAACGAAAAACCAACAAGTTGTTTGACAACCTAATTTTCTGATTTACTTTATTTGCATAATTCACAAAATCTCGCAAACGCCCGCCCATCAAGGCTTATAGGGGTTTTCCCGTGTTTTATATCAGATAGCGGAGGCTTGCCTTAGCTCAAAACCCGATTTGGTTAATCGGTCGAACATTCATGGCACATACAGAATTTTTTCTTTTCACACTATTTAAAGTAAAGAACGGAGACTTCCTATGGCTACTTTTGGCTTTTCGGTTCCGCGCGATATCGTCTATGGCGAAAACTCGCTGGAAAAACTCGCCACCCTCAAAGGCAAACGCGCAGCGCTCGTCACAGGCGGCAGCTCAATGAAGCGCCTGGGCTTTCTCGACAGGGCAGAAGCCCTGCTCAAGAAAGCCGGGATGGACACCATCATCATTGATGGCGTAGAACCCAACCCCTCAGTCGAAACCGTGTGGCGCGGCGCCAAGGCCATGCAGGACTTCCAGCCAGACTGGATTGTTGCCATCGGTGGCGGCTCCGCTCTGGATGCGGCCAAGGTAATGTGGTGCTTCTACGAACACCCGAACCTGACGTTCGAAGACATTGTCCCCGTCGGCGCCATGCCCCCGCTGCGTAACAAGGCCCGCTTTGCGGCAATCCCCTCCACCAGCGGCACGGCATCGGAAATCACCGCCTTCTCGGTGATTACCGACACCAAGAATCACATCAAGTACCCGATCGTGGCTGCTGACATGGTGCCGGACATCGCCATTCTGGACCCGGTGCTGCCCGCAGCCATGCCCAAGCACGTAACCGCCAATACCGGGATGGACGTGATGGCCCACGCCACTGAAGCCATTGCCTCGATTGCCGCCACCTCCTTCACCGATCCCTACGCCCTGGAAGCCATCCGCCTCGTATTCGCCAACATTGCCACCGCTTACAACGAGCCGGGCAACATGGAGGCACGCTTTAACATGCACAACGCTTCCGCGCTGGCAGGCATGGCCTTCACCAACGCTTCGCTGGGTCTGGTGCACTCACTCGCACACAAGATCGGCGGCGAGTTCGGCGTCACCCACGGCTTGGCCAATGCCATCCTGATGCCCTACATCATCGACTTCAACCGCAAATCCAGCGGCAAGTACGCCATGGTGGAAAAGGCACTGGGCATCGCCGATCTGGCCCAGTCCATCCGCGATCTGAACAAGAAGCTGGGTATCCCGGCCACGTTCAAGGACTGTGACGAGGTCGACTTCAACGAAGCCAAGTTCAAGGAAGTGCTGGAGCGCATGAGTGCAAACGCCCATACCGACCCCTGTACCCTGACCAATCCGGGCAAGCCGACCGTGGCAGATGTGAAGGCCATCTACACTGCTGCCTACTACGGCCAGAAGATGTAATAGAATAGTGGGAACCGTAATGGGTGGCCGCTGCTTTGCAGGTGCCACCCATTGTCTCGATGGTCGATGTAAACCCGTAGAACCACTAGCGGTTTTCCCGCCGAGCCTGAGTCTCACGTAGAATCTTTATTTTTCTAATCCCTTCCCTATCGGAAAATTTGATATGACCAAGCTATTCATTGAAGATCTGGATCTGGCTGGCAAGCGCGTGCTGATTCGCGTGGACTTCAACGTACCCGTCAAGAACGGCGTTGTGGAAAGCGACAAGCGCATCCGCGCAGCTCTGCCCACCATCAAATACGCACTAGAAAAAGGCGCCTCCGTGGTGCTGATGTCCCACCTGGGTCGCCCCGATGGCAAGAAGAACCTGAAGTACACCCTGGCACCGGTTGCCAAGCGCCTGGAAGAACTGCTCGGCCGCCCGGTGAAGTTCCTGGACGACTGCGTCGGCCCCACCGTGGAAGCCGAATGTGCCAAGCTCACCGCTGGCCAAGTCGTACTACTGGAAAACGTCCGCTTCTACCTCGAAGAAGAAGGCAAGACCAAGGATGCTGAAGGCAACACCGTCAAGGCCGATAAGGCCAAGGTGGAAGAATTCCGCGCAGCACTCACCCGCCTGGGTGATGTGTTCATCAACGACGCTTTCGGCACCGCCCACCGCGCCCACTCCTCCATGGTTGGCGTGAACCTGCCGCGCGCTGCTGGCTACCTGCTGAAGAAGGAACTGGACTTCCTGGGCGAAGCCGTCAACAAGCCGGTGCGCCCCTTTGTGGCCATCATCGGCGGCTCCAAGATCTCCGGCAAGATCGACGTGATCGAAGCTCTGCTGCCCAAGGTCGACAAGCTGCTGATCGGCGGCGGCATGGCCTTCACCTTCCTGAAGGCACAAGGCAAGGAAATCGGCAACTCGATCTGCGAAAACGACAAGATCGAATTGGCCAAGGCACTGATGGCCAAGGCTGGCGACAAGCTGGTGCTGCCGGTTGACACCATGGTCACCAAGAAGCTGGACTTTGATGCCCGTACCCTGGACGGCCTGGTTGAATACTCTTGCGACGCCATCCCGGCGGGTCAAGAAGGTGTCGACATCGGCTCCAAGTCCGCAGCCCAATACGCTGATATCGTTCGCGGTGCCAAGACCGTGCTGTGGAACGGCCCGATGGGCGTGTTTGAAATCAAGGAAAGCGCCGTGGGCACCTACGCCGTTGCCAACGCGCTGGCTGAAGCTACCGCCAAGGGTGCGACCACCGTTGTGGGTGGTGGTGACTCCGTAGCTGCAATTGAGAAGGCTGGCCTGGAAGACAAGGTCTCCCACGTCTCCACCGGCGGCGGCGCTTCGCTCGAATTCCTGGAAGGCAAGGAACTGCCCGGGGTTGTGGCACTGAGCGACAAGTAATCTGTTGAATGGCGGGCCCCTGCCCGCCTGAAACGACAAACGCCCCACTTGCTGGGGCGTTTTCACATCCAAGGCGAGCTACGCATCAGCCTATCGTCTCAACGACCTTGCCTTCTCCATCCTTGATGAATGTTTTGGCAACCTGAAACACCAAGCCATCAAAACCCTTCAGTGGATAGCGCCCTTCTTTCTGCTCCAGCACGCGGCCAATCTCTGCTACGGTTTCTGGGGTCAGCCCAAGGCGCAAGGTATCCTCATCAATTTCGCTGGTATTGCTGTCTGCGGGAAAGAAATTGACTTCAATCTCCTTTCCAATCAAGCTGAATTCGCGGCCAAATGCCAAACGGTTAGGCAGTATCCCCAATAGCTCTCCCACCTGCCTCGCCCCGAGTGTCACGACGAAACCGCCCTCCTTCACCCAAGACAGTTGGTCGACAAAAATGTGGCCGGTATTAGAACCATCGCGGGCAGCGCCTGCCTTGAGGCGTGTGCGAATCTCCTCATTTTCCAGCAGTGAGTGCCGCCCCAGGTCTGTCACCAGCAATGGCAAATATTCACAGAACACCTCCAGCACATCCAGCGTTCTCCATTGCTTGATGGCCAATTCTTCATCGGTGGTGATGCCGGTGACTTGCAGAAACTCCACCCGCCCGTTTGGAGTTGCGATGGGTGGCAGTTCTGGGTCAAAAGAAAACACGACCGAATGAATCAGGGTGTCTTCCTCCAGCGCAATCGGGCCGTTTGCATTCAGATAGTCGCCGTTGTTGAACACGTTGCCGCTGTTAAAAACATAGCGGGCAAGATTCTGCAAAAAGTTCAGCACCCAGGCAGGGGGTTCTTCACTGTCGGCCTGGGCCAACAAACGAAAGCTCAACTCAAAACCCCATCCGCTATATTCGGGGTTATCTGTTTCTTTCTCATAGAGTTCTGAAAAGCCATACGTCACAAAATGCCAATGCGGTACAGGTTCCAGGCGTTTATAGGCACTGATGCCTTGGAGCGGATCACTTCCGCCCAGCGCGTAACTGAGCACAGTCCCGTAGTGCTTGGGCTCCTGACCGTGATAGATGGGCTCAAGTGCCTTGTCGATGGCATCCCAACCGGGCGCCTGAATTTCGTCCTGATCCAATACAGCCTCCTTGAAAAGATGCGTATGGTCTGTGCCGCTCAGCCTGATGCCAATCAGGCATCAGCCCCGCGACACAAACTTCATTTTGAAGCGTTTGCCCTTGATATTGGCATTCACCAGACGTGTCATGGTCTGGGAGGCGATCTGCCGATCCAGCGCCACATAGGTAATGGTGTCAAAGACATTGATCTTGCCAACCTGCTCCTTGGCAAGCCCAATATCCCCGGTCAAGGCGCCAAGCAGGTCACCGGGGCGCAGCTTGTCACGCTTGCCCCCCAGGATCAGCAGGGTACGCATCGCAGCCTTCGGGCCACCTTCCGCGTGAGGGGCAAGTTCTTCGAGCGGATACCACGCCACCGGGCGCCCTTGGTATTCCTCGATCAGCCGGACCCATTTGCGCTCTTCTGGAGCACATAGGTTGAGCGCCAGCCCTTTTTCGTCGACTCGCCCGGTACGCCCGATGCGGTGAACGTGCACTTCGGTATCACGCGATACGTCGGCATTGATGACTGCTGCCAGCGATTGGATATCAAGCCCCCGCGCCGCCACGTCGGTTGCGACCAGAATCGGGCAACTGCGGTTGGCAAATTGGATGAGGATTTCGTCCCGGTCACGCTGCTCCAGGTCACCATGCAGCGACAACGCATCCATGCCATTGCGGTTGATCTCTGCCACCAGTTCACGGCAGTGAATCTTGGTATTACAAAATATCAGCGCAGAAGCAGGCCGGAAGTGTTGCAGCAACTTGACCACAGCCGCGTTACGAGCCTCAGCAGGCATTTCGTAAAAACGCTGCTCAATGCGCCCTGCATCATGTTGGGCCTCAACCTTGACCTCGGCAGGCTGGCGCAGGAAGGCTGCCGTGGCGGTACGAATGTCATCCGGGTAGGTGGCGGAAAACAGCAGAGTTTGTCGCCCCACTGGGCAAGCCGTGACGATATTGGCGATTTCGTCGTAGAAGCCCATGTCAGTCATGCGGTCCGCCTCGTCCAGCACCAGCGTCTGCAAAGCACGCAGATCAATGCTGTTGCGCCCGAGGTGATCCCGAATCCGCCCCGGTGTGCCGACCACGATATGTGCACCATGCTCCAGCGAGGCCACTTGCGGGCCAATCGGCGTCCCCCCGCATAGAGTGAGTACCTTGACGTTCTCGGACTGACGCGCCAGACGGCGCAACTCGTTGGCGACCTGATCAGCCAGTTCCCGGGTAGGGCAGACCACAAGTGCCTGAATGGCGAAGTTCTCGACAACCAGACGGTGCAGAATCCCCAGGCCAAACGCCGCTGTCTTGCCACTCCCGGTCTTGGCCTGTGCGATCAAGTCTTGCCCGCCCAGAATCACGGGCAGGCTGGCAGCCTGGATCGGCGTCATCTGGAGGTAGCCCAGGCTCTCAAGATTAGCCAGGAGAGGTGCGGAAAGCGGCAAACTGGCAAAGGAAGTGGTAGAGGTCGTATTCGTCACGGACAGGGTTGAGCAATGGGCAAAGGTTTGCCAGTCTATCAGGGGATGGTCAAAATCACGCTATCCGATGCAGATCGCACTGTATTTCACTATATTCCACCCGAATCTATGATTCAAATATCAGGCCCTGAACGCCTGTATAAAAATAGCCGTGCAGGCTGCACGCCATGCACGGCTATCTGTATTGCCCCGCACTTCGACGGGGCGAGAGCAGTCAATTATTAACGCGCCCGTTCCAGGATACGCTGGCTGACTTCCGGGGTAATGGCCTGGCGTTCGCCCAAGGCAATCATCCCATGTTCGCGCAACTTGGCGACCACAGCGGGGATGGAAGAACCATTGAGCTTGTGGCCAGAAAGCCGAGTCGGCACACCCATGCGTTCAAAGAAATCGCGCGTTGCCTGGATTGCGGCAGTGATGCGGGACTCTTCATCGCCCGAGTTCAGCCCCCAAACCCGGCTGGCAAATTGCAGCAGCTTTTCACGCTTGCCCTGGCGCTGCTCTTCCAGCAAGGCCGGCAATACGATTGCCAGAGTCTGCGCGTGATCCAGGCCATGCATGGCCGTCAGCTCGTGACCAATCATGTGGGTTGCCCAGTCCTGCGGCACCCCTGTTCCAATCAGCCCATTGAGCGCCTGGGTGGCAGCCCACATCACGTTGGCACGCACTGCGTAGTTTTGCGGCTCGGCCAGGGCACGCGGACCCTCTTCGATCAGCGTCTGCAAGATGCCTTCGGCAAAGCGATCCTGAATCCGGGCATCCACCGGGTAGGTCAGATATTGTTCGGTGGTATGGACGAAAGCATCCACCACGCCATTCGCAACCTGACGTACCGGCAGGCTGTAGGTGGTTTCGGGGTCCAGAATCGAGAATTGCGGCAGCACCAGCGTGGAGTGGAACGCCAGCTTGTCGCCCGTGGCCTTGCGGCTGACCACGGAGTTGCCATTCATCTCGGTGCCCGTGGCAGGCAAAGTCAGCACACAGGCCAGCGGTACTGCAGCCTTGACCGGAGCATGCTTGGCCAGGATATCCCACGGATCAGCCCCTTCGAACTTCAGCGCGGCAGCAATGAACTTGGTGCCATCGACCACGGAACCACCGCCCACCGCCAGCAGGTAGTCAATCTTCTCAGCCTTTGCCAGCTTGACCGCTTCCATCAGCGTTTCATAAGCCGGATTGGGTTCGATACCACCAAACTCCACGACGCTACGCCCGGCCAGCGCCTTGCGCACCTGCTCCATCACGCCATTGCGCATGATGCTGCCGCCACCGTAGGTCACCATTACCCGTGCATTGGCTGGCAGTTCATCTTTCAGTGCTGCAATCTGCCCCTTGCCAAAGATCACTCGGGTTGGGTTTTGGAAAATGAAGTTATCCATGTTGGCTCCATGAGTCGTTATAAATTTGAAAGGCTGAGTCTAGTGACTGCTCGCAACCAATGCTAGAGTCTGAAAGGGACTTTTGAATCAACCATTGGTTGTTATGCCTAATACCGTCAACACTCGTATCGATATCTTCCGCGCCCTCAAGGCTTTCGTGGAAGCCGCTGAACTTGGCAGTTTCCACCAAGTGGCCACCGCACAGGGCATCAGCCCCCAGGCCGTCAGCAAAAGCATCCGCCAGCTTGAACAGCACCTGGGGGTGAGACTGTTTCACCGGACCACACACAAAAACAGCCTGACCGATGAAGGAGAGCGCCTGTACGAGACCACCCGCCTGCACCTGGGTGAGCTGACAGGTGCCTTGGGGCGCATCCAGCAGGTTGCCACCGACGACGAAGGCACCATCCGCATCACCGCCCCCCCTGCCCTCGGACGCAGGCTACTCGTCCCCCTGATTGCAGAGTACCAGGATACCCACCCGGGTATCGAAGTCGAACTCCTGTTCGAAGAACGCTTCACCGATCTGGTCGCCTCCCGCGTGGACGTCGGCTTCCGTGCTGGCACAGCGCCAGAGGGGCAACTGGTCAGCCGCCAGCTCTTCCCCCTTCAACTCATCACCTGTGCTGCCCCAGCCTACCTGCAGCGGTCCGGGTGGCCCACCACGCCCGATCAGTTGTGGCAGCACCGCTGCACCGGTTTTCGCCACCCGGACACGGGGCGCCTTTTCCCATGGGAGTTTTTGATGGATGGCGAAATTGTGTATCGGGACATTCCAGCCATTTTCTGTACCAATGACGGCGAGACAGAATTCTGCGCCGTACTGGAAGGCATCGCCATCGGCCTGCTGGACTCAGTCAGCGCCGCCCCGGTGCTACGAGAGGGGCGCCTGGTGCCCCTGCTGTGCGAACACGTCAGCCCACGCATGGGGCTACACATTTATTACCCTCCGCGCAGCAACATGCCACGGCGGATTGGTCGCTTTATTGACTTTGCCATGGCCCGTCTGAGCCAGCGCCGGGATTGCCAGTTGTCCATCGACGAACTGCGCACACTTCACCAAGCAGGGACACAGGGGATAAAACCGACCGGCAGGCACTTCTTAAGCTAGCAAATAGGTCACTACATACCCGACTGGTACAATGCCCACACTTTGAGGATCAACGATCCCGCCCACCAGACCCATGCGATGAAAGACTCCATCCAGCTCTACAAACGCCTGCTCGCCTATATCAAACCTTACTGGCGTGTCTCCCTGATTTCGCTGCTGGCAATGGCCTGCACGGCCATACTGACTCCACAGCTTGCGCAGCAGATGCAACCGCTGGTTGATCAAAGCCTGATTGGCAAAAACCCCGCAGCAATGTGGCAGGTGCCCCTCATGATCTTGCTGATCGCCTGCGCCAAGAGCATTTCAGATTACGTGGGGAGTGTCTCCAGCCAGTGGGTAGCCAACAAGGCGGTGGAAGACCTGCGTCGTCTGGTCTTCGACCACCAGATGGATTTACCTGTTGGCACTCATCAGGCAGAAACTTCGGGCCGCATGCTCTCGCGCATTACCTACGATATTCCGCAGGTCAGCAGTGCGCTCTCCACTGCCTGGATTGTCGTCATTCAGGATTCAATGCAAGTCGCTGCAATCCTGGCTGTCCTGTTCTGGAAATCCTGGCACCTCACCGCGCTGATGTTTGCCATCGGCCCCGTTATCGCATGGGTGATCCGCAAAGCCAGCACCGGCATGCGCAAATCCAACCGTGCCCAGCAGGCACAGATGACAGCCATGACCTCAGCGGTAGAGGAGCAGATCTCCAGCCTGAGAGAAATCAAGATATTTGGCACACAGGCGCACGAAGCCAAGCGCTTTGCCCGCATCAATCACATCTTGCGTCAAGAAACCATGCGCGTTGTGCGCATCTCGTCCGCCAACGTTCCGCTTGTGCAGATGCTTGCCTTTGCCGCAATGGTGCCTGTCATGTATGCGGCCTCAAAACTGAGCCAGAGCGGTCTGCTGACGCCAGGTGAGTTTTTTGCCTTCATCACCACCATGGCATTGATTTTTGAACCCATCCGCCGCCTCACCAATATCAACTCCACCATTCAACGTGGCTTGGCAGGGGCACAAAGCATTTTTGAACTGCTTGACCTGCAGACGGAAACCGACACAGGCACACGCACCCTGCCCCAGGTTCGCGGTGACATTCGCTTTGAACACGTCACCTTCAACTACCCGAGACAGGAAAGCCCTGCAATCAATGATTTCTCCCTGGACATCAAGGCAGGTGAAACCGTCGCCTTTGTTGGCGCATCAGGTAGTGGCAAAACAACCTTGATGGCCTTGCTGGCCCGCTTCTTCGATGTCCAGCAAGGGCACATTCTTCTCGATGGCGTGCCGCTCAATGAACTCAAGCTGGCAAACCTGAGAAGCCATATGGCCCTGGTCAACCAGCATGCGGCCTTGTTCGACGACACCATCCGCTACAACATCGCCTACAGCCGACAAGACGCCGATGATCAGGCCATCCGGCGCGCAGCCGAGCAGGCCAATGCGCTTGAATTCATCACGAAGGAGAAAGACGGTTTTGACATGCGCATTGGCAACAATGGCAACCAGCTCTCCGGCGGACAGCGCCAGCGTCTGACCATTGCACGCGCCTTCCTCAAGGATGCCCCGATCCTGCTGCTCGACGAAGCCACATCAGCCTTGGACAACGAATCCGAACGCGTGGTGCGTGAAGCGCTGGTCGAATTGCGCCGCAATCGCACCGTACTGGTAATCGCCCACCGCCTGACCACCATCCGCGATGCCAACCGCATTGTCGTGATGGAGCGCGGGCGCATCGTGGAAATCGGCACGCATGACGAACTGCTTGCCGCCAACGGCGCCTATGCTCGCCTGCTTGCCAGCGGTGAAGAAGTGCTGACCGACGACCCCATCATCGTGCCTGTGCTTGAAAAAGCAGCTGCCGGCGAAGTACTGCATTCACGCTGACACCACTTCAGGTTCAATAAAAAAACCGGCCTCTGCCGGTTTTTTTATTGGGCTGGCACTCCATCAAAATGCCGTACCAATCCCGCTACAACTGGTCGTTGTTGCCGTAAAGTTCCCACCACCGCAGGCATGGCCTCCACCTTCCGAGCAGAAGCAGCGCGTTCCCGCTGAATTGATCCAGGTCTTGATCCCGAAACGCGCAGTCGTCTCTTCAACCGCCAAACTATAGTTGCGCGCTAGCGTATTCGTACCTGAAGCAAAAGTGGTTTCAGGTGAGTAGGAATACACCATCTGCCCTTGATACGGCAATGCATAATCACTGCCATTCGGGTCTTTGATGCTGTTGGTCTTGGAGGTTGCCACCCCAGGATAGGCATTGAAACTGGCGCTCATCCGCTCCAGCGCCGTAGCCGCCTGCATCGCCCCCTCCTTCTGGTGAGACTCCTGCGTCTTGCGCACGGAGTCCCGGTAGCTTGGATAAGCAATGGCCGCCAAAATCGCAATCACCGCCATCACAATCAACAACTCAATCAAGGTAAAACCGTTTTCACGCTTGCTCATCACACGCCTTTCCTTAACCCGCCTCACACAAACCAAGAAAATGGGCGGGAAGCAAACCGCCCCCGCCCATCCATTACCCATGCATATCAATCAGAAGAAGTTGGTCAGCTCGCGCCAGTTCAGGCGGGTCTTGGCAGTACCTGTCGCCTCAAAGTGAGTTTCATTCCCGGAAGGCTTGCTGGCATTTGTTGAACCCGCAGAGGAACCATAGTTATAGAAGGTCTTGGGCCAACCTGATGCTGCAGCCTGACCGGCAATATACGTTCCAGTTACACCACACGAACCTTCCACCACATAGGTTACGACCGAAATCCCCGTCGCTTCACCATCCCCTGTACGAATAGACAAGGAAGAACGACTGCTAGACCCCATCATGGATCCATCCAAAGCAGACTTACCCGTTGCCAACAACAGCGGACCGAATGAATATGCACCCGTCGTCGTAGCATCGCTATCCGCAATACACTTTACATTCAAGGTTTCTTCCTTGGTATAAGGAATCAGGGTCGTTTCCATATACGACTTGGTTGGTGGCAGGATGGCAGGCAAGGCTGTGATCGAAGCACCTGTTGGAATCGAAGGCACAGTCACATTCGCATCCGAACTGTCTGATCCACCTGCCCTGGCATACCAAAGGTATGACCAAGACGGATTGCCACTCACCCCATCATACTTCACAGCCGTTACCTGACTCTTGGTCTGTGCCTCCACGATTTTTGCGTTTGCAGTTCCGCTGCTAATGAAAGAACCATTCAGACCAAATACAGGCTCGCCGCTGGGTAACTTCAAATCAATATCGTCAAGGCCAGTCAGCTTTTCGCCATCGGCAGTCATCTCGTAGAGCTTCCGGCCAGTGCTGCCAACCATGATGCTGCTGTCACTCCAGTAGATCAGGTTGGAACTCTCCTTGTCACTCGTTCCCAACACTGTATCCAGAGAATGCTCCGAAATCGTCCCACTACCGTCGGCATTGCGAACAACCAGTTTGTGATCGACTACGTACGCGACCTTCCCCGCGTTGTCCTGGCTAACAGCCTCAGTGGGCGCAGCCCCGCCAAAAGGCCAACCTGTAGTGGGCACCCCGGCTGCAATATCTGCATAGGCACCTCCCGGGGAATTCTTCCCGGAGCGATAATCGTAAAAAGCAATGCCACTAGAGGTTGCCAAAGCATCACCATCTGCGTTCGTTTGGATTGAGAAGTGCAAAGCACCTCCTAGTGCAGAACCGGTAATGTAATACTTACCATCAATTTCAACTGTACTGATCTGCCCCCAAGGATGCGCATTCATGATGGCATCTGCAGCAGCCTTCTTAGCCGCTGCGGTAGCGGTAGTGGAAATCGGTTGAATTTTCTGTCCAATATCGTAAGGCATCCAGCCCCAATTGAAACCGCCTGTTTCTCTATCGATGGAATACAGGAAACCATCTTCACTTACGAAAATTATTGATTTGCCAAAAATAACGGGGGCCGTGCGCCAAGGGCGACCAAACACAGAATCACTTGCCCGACTGCCCAATTCCTCTACCGAAGGGTTCAGAATGCGTTCAACATACGGCTTAGCCCAAGTACTGCCTGCAATGGTCGTAATATTCGTGGTGTTGTCATTCGTATACATATGCGCCCTGCGCCACGTATCACCTCGGGATTCGCCATTGACAGTAACCTTCCCGCTCTTCATGGCCACCAATTGCGTTGCAGCGCTCCACGCCTGCGTACCGTAAGTACCGTTGGACATGATGTGGTAAGCCACCAAATCGCCCGAAATCCCTGCAGTCTGCGTGCCATCCGATGCGGTTGTACCATCGCGTTGCGTGGCAACATAGGCGTAACCATCGGTTGTCTGTATGACATTCGAGGAAACTGTCGCCTGACAGTTATCCACGTGCATGGTCGGCGTCACCGCCGTCATCGCCAGAGAGTAGGAACTATAGACGTAACCAGCCTTGACGGTGGTCTTATTCCCCTCCATCTGAGATGCTTTGTAGAAATAGAAGTTCTGAGCGTTGTTCTGCGTATAAATATTAGTGGCCAAAACCTCACCAATAATAGTCGCTGGCGTCGCACTGGCTGGCTTGAAATCGCCATTATCTACATAAATCCCTGCCGCCATCGCCATGGCGCCTTGGGTGTAAAAATTACCTTTGTAGAGATTGATCTGTAGCCGTTCCGGGTGCTCGGCGTTCATCACCGTATACTGCTCGTTATAGATCGAACGGCTTTTGCCACTGTTTGCACGCCATGTGCTGTAGTCGCCACCCAGCATCTTCTGGCAACCAGTCGCCGACATGTTGAGGCATGAATTAGATGAAAGTGAAAAACCTGAACTATCCCAACTGTTAGGACTCACCCCCAGAATATTGAGAACCGCAGTACCTGAGCCCGTGGCTACATCTATATCACAGCTAGCCGCATGGCCAACATAGTCGATATAGTTTACAGAACTATCTGCAAACGTAACGCCTCTTTTTGTCGAAGCATTACTATTACAAGCGCCAAATGACAAATACTTGATTTTTACCGCCCCGGTAAAAATCAGCATCGAGTCATTCGGCACATATACCGTGCCGTACTCACCTGCAGGCAGGGAGTAGACTCCACTCCCCATATTCTTCATCAATGAAGAGCCACTATCAACATTGGTACTTGACGAACTTGAAACGTATGTATCAAGCGTACGCTTGCTACCTGTTGCGGTGCTGGCCTTGGCATCCACCGTCTCTGTTACGATATTCCCATTGGCATCAACAGAAGTGTTGCCGAGCGAATCCTTGGCAGGCATCGTAGCCTGACAGGCATTCCCCCCCATCACCAAATGGGTGGAATCAGTTCCTATTAAGTTGGAATTAAATATCTGTGCATTACACGTATCATGTTCAGCAGAATTCACAAAACTGATTGTCCCGTTTTTCATAACGGTGAAGACACCAGGCAGTGTGCTTCCGTCTGTACCTACCGTACACTCAGCTGCAATCGCAACACCGGCGGCTGTGAAACACAGGGCGAGCCCTAAGGCCAATGCCTGCTTGGTAAAATTCGGAGTTCTCATGTTGTGCCTCCCTATTTCTCAATACAGTTCTTGTGCGGTGGATAGCACAACCAAGGTGCCGTCACGCTGACCGCCGGCCTTGGCATAAATGGTGAATCGCGCATGCTGGCTGCTGGTGGATTTACTGCCATTACTGGAGACCACCCCACCGCTGGCGCTCGTGGAGGCCATGCCTTCATACACCACGACATAGCGCCCGCTGGTCCCGGTCATATTGGCCAGATCCGTCAATTCCACCGATTTGGAGTTGAAGGTGTATTCATTCCACGGCAGCACGGCAAATGCGGTTTCACCGCGAACATAAAAACCTTTGCCTTTGCTCAACACAGCCTGTTTGACATTGGTTTTCCGCGCCAGAACGGTCGCCTCAGACAATGCCACCTGCATAGCAGATTCCGCCAGATACAATGCACGTTGGCGATCGCTCCACCCGGCAGCACTGCGCGCTTCCCCAGTCGTTGCGATGTAACCTGCGGCGGCAATCAAAGACACCATGACGAGCAGAACCAGAGACACCACTAGTGCGGCACCTTGCTGTGCAGACCTGTAGTGAAGTGTTTTCATAGGTTTCGAATCCCTACAGACATTTTCATGGGCAGGTACACATAGCGATCAGTCGGCATGGTCTGCACATCACTATCAAAGGTGTAAGGGACGGCTACGGTATTCCCCGGCTTGCTGGAACGAATGAGCATATTGATAGTGACGCCACGTACCGAGAACCACCCACCCAACCCGCCAGCGTTGACGTTGGCAATCAGTTGGTCAGCCGTTACCGTTTTGACTTCACCTGTGGCAAGCGAGCTGCCCGTGGTGGGTTCCGCAGCCAGTTCATAGGCATAGTTCAAATGCAGGGTAGCCACCTGATCTGAGACCAGTTGAGGTTTTGCGTTGCCAAGAATAGCGTCGCGTGCGCTGAGACGATACAGACCCTTGATGTTATTGATGGTAGCCACAAACCACCAGACAACATCCAGGCGACCGACGATAGCGCCCGTCTTGTAGATCGACCCCAGCCCTTCCTGTTTGTTGCCCGTGCCAATCCCAGTAGTGGTACCTGCGGTATGCGTAACAGAGGTAGTAGAGTTACTTGTTGCCTCAAAGATTGAAGAAGCCTTGCAATCGGTAATGAGAAGCGCATCACCGATCTTGACATCCTGCCCTGCTGCAGGGGTGACAAGCTTGAGTGCAGTAGTGCCATCTGTCATGGCCGAATCAAGCTCGGTCAGCATGCCATTGATGCCACGGATGGCCACGACATCCGATTGTGAATCAAGCGTGTAAGTGGCAATGATATCTGCCGCTGGCATGGTGACAGTCGCCTGCCCGTCCTTACCTTTGAGCTTGGCGGTTGAGACCGTGCCACGTGCAAAGCCGACAATACCACCGTTGTCGGGATAGAAGCGGTTACCGTCATTGATGACCTGGGTATAAGTGCCCACTGGCCAGCAGCCAAAATCACCTGCGGCACGCACATCACGCGCCAAGGAATCCATGGCTATGCGCCCCTCTGCCTGGATACCGACCATTTCGGTGGATTGGCGGTTGGTGACGCGCTGTGAGACGAACAAGGCTACAGACCCGCCGACGACGATCAACCCCAGCACCATGGCGATCATCAGTTCAACGAGGGTAAAGCCTTGAGAATACTTAGCTGGTACGTACTGCATATTCAGCTTTTTCCGGAGTTGATTTGCCTGGAGGCGTCCAGGTGATGGTGACGGTACAGACATTTGCCGCACAAGCTACGCTGCCGGTGCCCTGCGGCAAATCCCGTTTAATATCTGTCTTCCAGGATTCCAGGCTACCTGTCTGCCAATTTTTCCCAGAATAATTGAACGACAGACCGTCCAGTGCAGTTTGTGCATAGGCACCCGCCAGCAAGGTGTAACGTGAATCGGCATTTTGGCGCACAGCCTCGGATTGCAGCTTGAGCGCACCTACCATGCCAATCGAGAGAACCAGCACAGCGATCAGCACCTCAATCAGGGATGAGCCCTGTTGTGACTCAAGATGTTTTGACACTGGCTTTTCCTCCAGGCTGGATCTGCACCTGCACCGTTTTAGCGCTTCCAGTATTAGCGCCTGCAATGAAGCTCAACGTCACCGTATTGGTATTTGCGCCAATGCCGGAAGGCAGGTAGGACACCGAACACATGCCCGGCAATTCGCTTGACGCTGCGCAGGCGTCAA
Source organism: Uliginosibacterium gangwonense DSM 18521 (assembly GCF_000373965.1). Lineage (GTDB taxonomy): Bacteria > Pseudomonadota > Gammaproteobacteria > Burkholderiales > Rhodocyclaceae > Uliginosibacterium > Uliginosibacterium gangwonense. Next base: position 109,232 of record NZ_KB892840.1, read on the forward strand.
CATTGAGAACAGCGTTGCCGTAACGGGCGGTGAAATCTGTCTTGCTCAGACAAGTCACAGCCTTGGGCTGTGCCACGCCGGTTGAGGTATTGGTGTCCCAACGCACAACGGCCCATGCAGCATCGCCACAACTGCCGGTTACCGAAGTGCCTGAAAGCGTATTGGTATTGGTTTGAACCAGGAGCACAGTACGGCTGCCAGTCTGCGAGGCCAAGGCACGCGCACTGGCGGCGGCACGCAAAAAGCCATCCGAAGCCCCTTCTGACTTGGCTTGTTGAACACGATCAGAGAAGTTGACCACAGCAATCGCCAACAGGATTGCTGACACCGAAAGCGTCACCAATAGTTCGATTGCGGTAAAGCCTCTGCCTCGAATCCGCCCCCTCGCATTGCTTCGGGCGTAGTTTTTTGACATTTTTTCCTCCAGCATCTCTATCAATGAAGATATGCTGAGTGCAATTACAGTTATTTGATGCGATAGTGCCGCAGGCGGGGGTTTCCCGCAATAGAAAACGATATCAAGACACCGAACGGCGGGAAAAAACCGACGAACGGCCAATAAAACATATAACTTTAGTAGTATATATTGGCATAAAAAAACGAAATCAAATCAACAAAATGCATTGATCATTGAAAGTATATAGTCACCCTTGCCGTATATCCTGCCGTTCATCCTCCAAATTCATTACCAGAAATCGAAGATAAAAAAAGGGCGCCCCAAGCGCCCTTTGTCAATACAAAACCTAGCAGCAGGTGTATCCCCCACCAGTCGAAATGTGAATATCAGAAGCGAGGCATCATGCCTTTCATTCCGCCCAAGCCACGCATGAGCTTACCCAGGCCGCCCTTGGAGAACTGCTTCATCATCTTCTGCATCTGCTCAAACTGGTTGAGCAGGCGATTGACTTCTTGCACCTGCACCCCTGCTCCTGTAGCAATGCGACGCTTGCGGCTGGCTTTGATAAGCTCTGGGCGCGCGCGCTCAGCGGGGGTCATGGAATTGATGATCCCTTCCACACGGCCAATCGCCTTTTCCTCCGCTCCGCCTTGCAGTTGGGAGGCGGCCTGGGCAAACTGGGCTGGCATTTTGTCCATCAACTTGGAGATGCCACCCATTTTGCGCATCTGGGCGATCTGCTCTTTAAAGTCATTCAGATCAAAGTTTTTGCCCTTCTTGAGCTTTTCAGCCAGATCAAGCGCGGCCTGCTCATCCACGGCAGAGCGGGCCTCTTCAACCAAAGAGAGGATGTCGCCCATGCCCAGGATACGGCTGGCCATCCGATCGGGGTAGAACTCATCCAGGCCGGTAAGCTTTTCACCGACCCCGGTAAACTTGATGGGGGCACCTGTTACGTGACGCACGGACAAGGCCGCGCCACCACGTGAATCGCCATCCAGCTTGGTCAGCACAACCCCAGTCAGCGGTAGCGCTGCGTGAAACGCCCGGGCAGTATTCACGGCATCCTGCCCCTGCATGGCATCGACGACAAACAGGGTTTCAATGGGGTTCAAGGTCACGTGGAGCTGGCGGATTTCTTCCATCATGGCTTGATCGACGGTGATCCGGCCTGCCGTATCCACCAACAAGACATCAAAATAGTGGCGTTTGGCGTAATCCACGGCTGCCCGTGCAATATCAACAGGCAGCTGATCAGCTTGGGAGGGGAAAAACTCGGCGCCTACCTGAGTGGTGACAGTCTGCAACTGGGCAATAGCCGCAGGGCGGTAGACGTCACAGGAGACGGTAAGCACCTTTTTGCGGTGTTTTTCCTTGAGCCATTTAGCGAGTTTGGCTACGGTTGTGGTTTTACCGGCACCTTGCAAGCCTGCCATCAGGATTATTGCGGGCGGTTGTGTGGCAAAATTGAGGGCTGCCTGACTTCCTCCCATAATCTCGGTGAGTTCGCGCTGGACGACACCGACCAAAGCTTGACCGGGAGTAAGCGAGCCGATGACCTCCTGCCCCACGGCACGTTCCTTGATACGGGCAACCAGGTCTTTGACGACAGGCAACGCCACATCGGCTTCCAACAGGGCCATACGGACTTCCCGTAGCATGTCGGCAATGTTGTCTTCCGTCAGGCGTGCTTGCCCCCTGAGGTTCTTGACGAGTTTAGCGAGTCGGTTGGTCAGATTATCCAGCATGAGGTTTCGAATGAGCGTAAGTGGGAGTTAAACTGCAAGTATGCAAGGAATTCTACTTCATCTACTCGCCACGGCACTGTATATCTGCCTGTGGTTGACCTGTTGGCACGCCAATGAGCGGCCAAACGGTTCGCGCATGGCGACTACTGTTGTGCTTTGCGCCGCACTGTTGAGCCACGCCCTGGCATTGGGAACGGATCTGTTTGCCGCCCAACATTTTCATTTTGGCTTGAGCAATGCGTTGTCCATCACCATGTGGCTGGCAATGATGCTATACGCGGTAGAAAGCACGCTGACTCCGCTAGATGGGCTCTTGCTTTTCGCCGCCCCGGTTGCCGCCATCGCCACCGTCATGCCTGCCGTACTGGGCGGGCATCCTATGGTCGTTCCGCTTAGCGGCTGGGCGTTTCGTCTGCACATCATCGTCGCCCTGATGGCCTACGGGCTCTTTACCCTGGCGGCCTTCCACGCATTGTTGATGATGGCGATTGAACGCAGCCTACACCACGGCAATCAACCCGGATCACTGCGGCGCCTGCCTCCGCTCCTGACCATGGAGCGATTGCTTTTCCGTCTGATCAGCTCTGCATTTGTGTTGTTAACCATCACAATTGTCTCCGGCTTGTTCTTCTCGCCAGAAATTTTTGGCAAACCCTTTGCACTGACCCACAAGTCTGTATTCAGCATCCTTGCCTGGTTTGTGTTCGGGGCACTGTTGATCGGGCGTCATCTCTACGGTTGGCGTGGCCGGACAGCGCTACGCTGGACCTTGTCTGGCTTGGTATTGATGCTGCTTGCCTATGTAGGCTCAAGATTTGTGCTTGAATTCATACTTGGGCGTAGCTACTAGCTCGCCACATTGACTAGCAGATCCGGCGGACAATGGGGAATGCACCAATAAAAGTGTTGTAAAAATACATCTCCGGGCACTATAGACTTTATAGTAAAAGCGGCGCCCCTCAAGGCTGTGCGGAGGTTTTGATGAATGAACAAAAGTGGCTCAACATCTACCTTGAGCGAGCCGTTATTGCATGAATTGCCGTACAAAAACCGGGGCTTATAGCATTCCGCGCAGTCAGCAGGCATCTTACTCAGATTCTTGAGGCGAATACCGGATTTGCGCTTTGAGCTCGCCAAGCAGGCGGAGCCAAGGCGCAACAGATATGTGACTGTACCGACTATCGGTACCTCACAGCGGCCTTGACTTGATTACAATCGAAGAATCTTCTGTGCTTGATGAACATTGGCACCTAACCCATTGAAAGTCAGACGTTTCAGTACATGGCAGCAACACCTCAACCTATTATGAATGGCTTGGCACGAGCCTTGGTGCAGCAGGGGCGCATCAAGGAAGCGGATGCCATTGCCTGTTCTGCTGCAACCTCCACGCCTGGTGGCTTTGTAGGCGAGGCCATACAGAAGGGGTTGATACGCTCACTTGATCTTGCCCAGTTCTGCTCGGAGACATTCGGCTGCCCTTGGCTGGATCTGGCAGCCTTTGACGATGCCTTCTTTGCCAAAGACGCCATTGACGCCAAGTTGATGTCCAAGCACTTGGTGCTGGCCTTGGGCAAAAAGGGCAACCGGATTACTGTAGCACTGGCAGACCCGACCAATCTGCGCGCGCTGGATGAAATCCGCTTCCAAACAGGGATGGCGGTTGACCCTGTCGTGGTGGAAATCGACAAGCTGATCGCCCGCGTCGGCAAGCTATCCGAAAGCAGTACCACAGCACTGAGTTCGCTTTCGGAAACCGACGAATTTGGTTTGGAAGGCATCGAGACAGAGGCGGAGGGAGAAAGCTCCGCAGATTCTGGAACTGCGGATATCGATGATGCCCCCGTCGTCAAATTCATCCATAAAGTGCTGTTGGACGCCATCAACGAAGGGGCTTCCGACATCCACTTTGAGCCTTACGAGAAATTTTACCGGATCCGTTACCGTACAGACGGCATTCTGCGGGAAGTGGCGCAGCCACCGCTTCCGCTCAAAGAAAAAATCGCTGCGCGGATCAAAGTCATCTCGCGTCTGGATATTTCTGAAAAGCGCGTCCCGCAGGACGGGCGGATGAAGCTGGTGCTGTCCAAACAAAAAGCCATTGATTTCCGGGTCAGCACCCTACCAACGCTGCATGGCGAAAAGATCGTAATGCGTATTCTCGACCCCAGCAGCGCCATGCTGGGTATTGACGCGCTGGGGTATGAGGCTGACCAGAAGGCGGCGCTGATGGACGCCATTGAGCGCCCGTATGGCATGGTACTGGTGACCGGCCCAACCGGTAGCGGTAAAACGGTGTCCCTTTACACCTGCCTGAACATTCTCAACAAACCCGGCGTCAATATTTCCACCGCAGAAGACCCGGCGGAAATCAACCTGCCGGGGATCAACCAGGTCTCAATGAATGACAAAGCGGGGCTGAATTTTGCGGTGTCGCTCAAAGCCTTCCTACGTCAAGATCCTGATGTGATCATGGTCGGGGAAATCCGTGACCTTGAAACCGCAGAAATCTCCATCAAAGCGGCCCAAACAGGTCACATGGTGCTCTCCACCCTGCACACCAATGACGCACCGACAACGCTGGAGCGCTTGAAGAACATGGGGGTCGCCCCGTTCAATATTGCATCCAGCGTCATCCTGATTACCGCCCAACGCTTGGCACGACGCCTATGCTCGTGCAAAAAGCCATTAGAAATTCCTGTTGAAGCACTTCTGCAGGCGGGCTTTAGTGAGGCGGATCTGGATGGCAGCTGGACACCTTATGGCCCTGTTGGATGTGATCGTTGCAAAGGCTCCGGGTATAAAGGGCGGGTCGGTATCTATCAGGTCATGCCGCTTTCTGAAGAAATACAACACATCATCATGACGGGGGGGAACTCCATGGACATTGCAGCCCAGGCGCAACTAGAAGGGATTCGCGATCTGCGCCAATCCGGCCTGCTCAAAGTCAGACAAGGCATGACATCCCTGTCAGAAGTCTTGGCCACCACTAACGATTAATCGCCGCAGGACACTCAGTCATGGCTACAGCAATGCGCTCTGTCAAACGCCCAGGGGCCCCCCAGGAGATCATCTTCAACTGGGAAGGCAAGGACAAGTCTGGAAAAATCATTCGCGGGGAAATGCGGGCCCAGACCAAGGCCGTGGTCAAGGCCACCTTGCGTCGCCAAGGCATTTCAGTTAACGAAAACAAGATCAAAAAGCGTAGTTTCGCGCGCGGCTCCAAGGTCAAAGACAAAGATATCGCCATCTTTACCCGCCAGCTCGCCACCATGATGCGAGCCGGGGTGCCTTTGCTGCAATCCTTTGATATCGCCATCAAGGGTACCAGCAATCCTGCTTTGGGGCGTCTGCTCAACGACATCCGAACCGAGGTTGAGTCAGGCACCAGCCTTGGCAACTCATTGCGCAAGCACCCTCAGTATTTTGATGCCTTGTACTGTAACCTGGTCGCAGCAGGTGAGCAGTCCGGTGCGCTGGAAAACCTGCTTGACCGGATCGCCATCTACCAAGAAAAGATGTTGGCGATCAAGAGCAAGATCAAATCAGCCTTGTTCTACCCCATCGCGGTGATGGTTGTGGCCGCCGCAGTGGTGGTTGTGATGATGATCTTCGTGATCCCGGAGTTCAAAAAGGTTTTCACCAGCTTTGGCGCCGACCTGCCTGCACCTACATTGTTTGTGATGTCCTTGTCAGACTTCTTCGTCGAACACGCCTTTTTGATTTTTGGTACGCTGATTGCCGCTGTAGTAGGCTTTATGTACGCATTCAAGCGCTCCCCTACCTTACAGGCCAGGGTTGACCGGATGGTGCTACAAATCCCGGTCATTGGCGAAATTATCCGCAAGGCCACCATTGCACGCTGGACACGCACGCTTTCCACCATGTTTGCAGCCGGGGTGCCACTGGTTGAAGCACTCGATTCTGTAGCAGGCGCCGCAGGGAACCATGTCTACAAGGTGGCAACCAAGCGCATCCAATCCGAAGTAGCCACGGGCACAAGCCTGACCGTCGCCATGCAAGGCACCAATGTGTTCCCCGCCATGGTCGTACAGATGGTATCGATTGGCGAAGAATCCGGCCAGCTTGATGGCATGTGTTCAAAAGTGGCTGACTTTTTCGAGCGTGAAGTCGATGACATGGTCGCGGGCCTGTCACAGTTGCTTGAACCTATCATCATCGTGGTATTGGGTACCTTGATCGGGGGCTTGGTCGTTGCCATGTACCTGCCGATCTTCAAGCTCGGCCAAGCAATCTGATTTCGATGCCGACAACAATGTTTGAATGGCTTGCAAATGAAACGGCAGTGCTATGTATCACTGCATTTGTGGGGCTCTGTGTAGGGAGTTTCCTGAATGTAGTCATCCATCGCCTGCCGCTGATGATGGAACGGGAGTGGAGAGGTGAAGTCGACGCTTGGCTGACAGAGCATCTACAGCTGTCATTACAGGCGCTCTACACCAAGTTCCTGAACAAACCCGAACCCGAGCAACAGCCTCTGAACTTGGCTTTTCCGGCATCTCGTTGTCCGCATTGTGGGCATCAGATCACCAGTCTTGAGAATATCCCGGTACTGAGTTACCTCTTCCTGAGAGGGAAATGTAGCCAGTGTCGGGCTCCGATCAGTATCCGCTATCCTCTGGTTGAGACGCTTACCGGTCTATTGTCCGTTGCCGTTGTCTGGCACTTTGGCGCGACATCCATGGCGCTTGGCGCATTGGTGTTTCTCTGGGCCCTCATTGCCCTGGCACTGATTGACCTGGATACACAATTGCTGCCGGACAGCATCACCCTACCCCTAGTATGGGCCGGAATCCTTTTCAATCTGGTGACGCATCAGCTCCCATTGGAGACCTCGGTCATTGGTGCCATAGCAGGTTACCTGTCTTTATGGTCCGTTCACTGGCTCTACTATGGATACAAGAGCCTCACCAATCGCCTGTTCGGCCGTGAAGACCAACTTCATGGCATGGGCTATGGTGATCTCAAGTTGCTGGCAGCCATTGGCGCATTTCTAGGCTGGAAGATCCTACCCGCAGTCATCCTGCTGTCCTCACTGGTTGGCGCCTGCGTTGGGATTGGTTTGGTCGTATTTGCCAAACATGGGCGAGAAGTCCCCATCCCCTTCGGCCCCTACCTCGCTACAGCCGGTGTCCTGGCTTTGTTCTTCGGCCCGGCCCTGACAAGCCTGATTCTGCCGATGTAATTCGGTTTCTAAATCAATACGGTCACGAAGACAATCCGCAGACAGTGGTCACTCCACAGCAAGGCGAAGTCGACAAAGAGCGGATTGGTTTAGAAGCGGAATAAGGCCTTCTGCCACAAAGAGCCCGCTTACCTCACAAGCGAGCTCTAACCATCTCCTTCCCAATGCGCTACAATCAATGGCTGATTGGTTCAAGGAGGTAACAAATGCCAATTTACGAATACCGTTGTGGTGACTGCGGTCACCAAAAAGATCACTTGCAGAAGCATAGTGATGCCCCCATTGCTGCTTGCCCAGCCTGTGGCAGCAACAATTACAGCAAGCAACTCTCAGCTGCTGGGTTCCAGCTCAAAGGGAACGGTTGGTATGCAACCGACTTCAAGGGGGGCGCCTGCCCAGTCGCACAAGGCGGTGAAGCCAAGTCTGCGGCCGATACGCCCTGTGGCGGCAACTGTGCGTGCCATTGAGCACTGTAGATGAAAAAATATCTCATCACCGGTTTACTGGTCTGGGTGCCTCTTGCCATTACGGTATGGGTACTGCAGTTGATCGTCAGCACACTGGATAGCTCCCTGCTGTTGTTGCCAGAAGAATGGCGGCAGCAGCATGAGTTTCTTGGCACCAAGGCTTGGGGCGTTGGTGCTGTCATCACCCTGGTCGTGGTATTCCTCACCGGGGTGATTGCCTCCAACTTTTTTGGGCAACGCCTGCTCAGCATCTGGGAAGGGATTCTGAACCGCATTCCTGTGGTCAAGTCCATCTATTCCAGTGTCAAGCAGGTTTCCGACACTCTGCTGGGGCCTGGGGGACAAGCCTTCCGCAAGGCATTGCTCGTGCAGTATCCCCACAAAGGAAGTTGGACAATCGCTTTCCAGACTGGCTTGCCCGGTGGAGAGGTTGCGGAACACTTGCACGACAGTCACATCAGTGTCTACGTGCCGACTACCCCCAACCCCACTTCAGGTTTTTTCCTGATGATGCCCAAATCAGAGGTCATCGAACTAAATATGTCGGTGGATTCTGCGCTCAAGTACATCATCTCAATGGGTGTCGTCAGCCCTGAAACACCTCACAAACGCCAGGAAGGTGATTTGCATTCACGTCTGCCATGAGGAAACGCCTGCTACTTGGCTAGAATCAGACACTTTCCGCACTTTCTGATTAATAATAATCGCCCTGCCTGCACATTCCTGAGCAGAGTATAGTCATTTTGGAGATTTCAATGCGAACCTGTTACAGCGGCCTTGTTTCCGCCGCTCTACTTGACCAGACCGTCACCCTTTTCGGCTGGGCCCACCGCCGTCGTGACCATGGTGGCGTCATTTTTATCGATCTGCGTGACCGTGAAGGTCTGGTGCAGGTCGTATGCGATCCAGATCGCGCAGACACCTTCAAAATCGCTGAAGAAGTTCGCAATGAATTCTGCCTCAAGGTGGTCGGCAAGGTTCGCCGCCGCCCCGAAGGCACCACCAACGCCAACTTGGTTTCTGGTGAAGTGGAAGTGCTGGCCTATGAGCTGGAAGTGCTCAACCCCTCGGTCACCCCTCCGTTCCAGCTCGACGACGAAAACCTCTCGGAAACGGTGCGCCTGACTCACCGCGTGCTGGATCTGCGCCGCCCGGCCATGCAACGCAACATGTTGCTGCGTTACAAGACAGCCCGCGCCTGCCGCCGCTTCCTGGACGACGCGGGTTTCATCGACATCGAAACCCCGATGCTCACCAAGAGCACGCCGGAAGGCGCCCGCGATTATCTGGTACCCAGCCGCGTTCATGACGGCCAGTTCTTCGCCCTGCCCCAATCGCCGCAATTGTTCAAGCAATTGCTGATGGTGGCCGGTTACGACCGCTACTACCAGATCACCAAATGCTTCCGCGACGAAGATTTGCGTGCCGATCGTCAACCGGAATTCACCCAGGTCGATATCGAAACCTCGTTCCTGACCGAAACCGAGATCACCGCGATCATGGAAAACCTGATCCGTTACGTGTTCAAGGATGCCATCGATGTCGATCTGCCAGCCCCCTTCCCGCGCATCACCTACGCGGAAGCCATGGCCCGCTACGGCTCGGACAAGCCTGATCTTCGCGTCACCCTGGAACTGGTGGACATCGCTGACGTGGTCAAGGATGTTCCCTTCAAGGTGTTCTCCGGCCCGGCCAACGACCCGAACTGCCGTGTGACGGCCCTTCGCGTCCCCGGTGGTGCTGCAATGTCTCGTGGCGAAATCGATGGCTATACCGAATTCGTCAAGATTTACGGCGCCAAGGGCTTGGCCTACATCAAGGTCAATGATGCCAGCAAACTCAACGAAGAAGGCCTGCAATCGCCCATCGTCAAGAACCTCACCGAAGCCTCCCTGAAGGCCATTGTTGAGCGTACCGGCGCACAGACTGGCGATGTGATCTTCTTTGGTTCTGACAAGGCCAAGGTTGTCACCGATGCCCTCGGTGCATTGCGGAGCAAGATCGGCCACGAAAAGGGCCACCTGGATGGCCGCAAGTGGGCACCGGCCTGGATTGTCGACTTCCCGATGTTCGATTACAGCGAGGAAGACAAGCGTTGGGTAGCCTGCCACCACCCCTTCACCAGCCCGAAGGACGAACACATCGAGTTCCTCACCACCGATCCGGGCAAGTGCTTGGCCAAAGCCTATGACTTGGCGTTGAACGGTTGGGAACTGGGTGGCGGTTCTGTGCGTATCCACCGTGCCGATGTGCAGGAAAAGGTTTTTGCAGCCCTGGGCATCAACGACGAAGAAGCCCAGCTCAAGTTCGGCTTCCTGCTTGACGCGCTGAAGTACGGTGCTCCTCCCCACGGGGGTCTGGCCTTCGGTCTGGACCGCATCGTCACCATGATGACCGGCGCCGAATCCATCCGTGACGTGATCGCTTTCCCCAAGACCCAGCGTGCCCAGTGCCTGCTCACCCAAGCCCCGAGCCCGGTCGACGAAAAGCAATTGCGCGAATTGCATATCCGCCTGCGCAACCAAAGTAAAGCCGAAGCCAACTAAAGACGGTTTTTCGTCAATGCAAAAAGAGCCTCCAATGGAGGCTCTTTTTATATCCATGACATCTAATTATCAGCGGATACAGACCTTTCTCACTTGTACCATATCGGTATAACCCGCCAACACTTTCTCAATCCCGTCCTGGCGCAAAGTACGCATCCCATCATCCAGCGCGGCTAACAACAAATCGGACACAAGCGCCCGAGTCTGTATCATGCGCCGGATGTTGTCATTTCCCAGCATCAGTTCATGCAAACCGACCCGGCCACGGTAGCCTGTGCCACTGCACTCTTCACACCCCTCGGGGCAATATGCCGTCAAATTTCCCTGTGCATCACCAAAGCGAATTTTCCAATCAGCCAGCACGGCGGCACGTGCAGCCACGGGGTCATCGGTAAACCTACGCGTTTTCCGCAAGTCCTCTAAATACTCATCCAACATTGTCTGAACTTCATCATTCTGCAGCACATGAAGTGATCGGCAATTTGAGCACAGGCGCTTGGCAAGGCGTTGTGCCAGCACCCCCAACAGAGCGTCGGCAAAATTGAACGGGTCCATCCCCATATCCAGCAGGCGTACAATCGATTCCGGCGCACTATTTGTATGCAAAGTAGACAACACAAGATGGCCGGTCAGGGATGCCTCCAGCCCAATGGAAACGGTTTCTGTATCACGCATCTCCCCCACCATGATGACATCAGGATCGGCGCGCAAAAAGGCTCTCATCACCGTCGGAAAATCAAGGCCAGCCTTGCGATTGATCTGCACCTGGCGCAGTCCGCGCTGGGTGATTTCTACCGGGTCTTCCGCTGTCCAGATCTTGGTCTCAGAGGTATTGATGTATTTGAGGATGGAATGCAGCGTCGTTGTTTTACCTGATCCGGTTGGGCCGCATACAAAAAAGATGCCATAGGGCTTGGTGATGGTGGCCTTCAAACGCTCCAGATTGCTCTCGGATAGCGCCAGGCGATCAACCGGAATCGGCTCGCCTTGCGAGAGCAGGCGCATCACGATGTCCTCCAGCCCACCCGTAGTCGGGATGGTGGCTACCCGCAACTCGATATCCAGCGGCGCAAACTTGCGGAATTTGATCTTCCCATCCTGAGGCTTGCGTCGCTCAGAAATATCCAGATCACACATGATCTTGATCCGCGCAAGCATTGATGCCCGATATGCCGCGGGCACTTCAATATACGGCACCAGGGAGCCATCCTTACGGAACCGTACCAGGGTTTTTTCCTTACCGGGTCGAGGTTCGATATGAATATCCGATGCTCCTTGGCGGTGCGCATCAATGATGATCCGATTCACCAACTTGACCAATTCGTTTTCCGAGGCGGCATGCAGCTCATCTGTCCCACTTGTGGGGAGTTCATCCTCATCATCAAGCCCCGAAAGCAGGTCTCCCACGCTCGCTTCATCGACCCCGGCGTCAAAGAACTGGGAGATTGCCTGTTCAAACTCCTGTTCCGTACTCACCCGATACAACAAAGGTGTGCCAGGAAATACATTGGAAGCCACCCGGGAGCCTATGACACGCTCGGGATCTATGGCCAAAATCACGATGCCATGCTGATTCTCTTCCAAAGGCAGCCACCCACTGAGTGCAGCATATTCTCGTTTGATATTGCGGAGCAATTCAATGGGTTTGATTCGGTCTGCCCTGTATGGCTCATAAGGTATGCCATAAAACTGGGACATTGATTCGCCAATTTCCCGAAGCGCCAAACCGTGGGTGTCGATCAACACCCGCTCCTGCGAGCGGGAGCCGCGTCGGGCTTCCTCTGCACTCGCATTCAAATCTTCTTCACTGATGCGTGTTTGCCGCACCAGATAGTGATAGGGCGACTGCAATGGCTGCCGGGCACGCACATACACAGCAAACGGCGGGGAGAAGCTCTGCGCCAAAGCCTGGATGCCTTCTTCTTCAATTTCAGAAAATGGCTCATCATCCAGAGAGTTGATCAGTTGGATCACCCCCATTACCTCGTCACTACCGGGTGCTACAATCGGCGCCACCAGCATCTGCTTTGAGCGGAAACCATTTCGCTCATCCATATCCTTGCGAAAATGGATGCTGGGTGAAAAACCATGCAATTCCTCATCGTTGTATACATTGCGTATATTTAGCAACTGATGTTTTAGTGCGCAAAATCCGGCAATACTTTTCTCGGAAATCGGCAAACGGATTGGCATACCAGAGGAAACATCAGCCGGGGCCTTAGCGGTGATCGTGGTGCCAGTTTCATCAATCACATAGATAGACAGGCGCGCAGCACCAAACAGATCACAGATTTCTTCAGAAACGTCGGTGATCAGTTGATCGATATTTTCAGTAGCGGTAATCCGTGCGATCAGTCCTTGAAGACTTTTGAAAAACGCCAGACGACGTGCCAGATTACGATGACTTGCCACAATTGCCCCCTCAAACCCTGCCCTGCTATCCGCAGCAAACCCAAAGGGCTAAAAATTTCTCTTCAAAAAAGCTGCTTGCACTGCCCCTTGCAGCACAGATGATCACAATTGGATACATGGCATGTGCCATTCAAACACACACAGATCTTGTCCCAAATATGCTAACGCAAATACCTGTCAAGATAAGGCCCCTCTGCCCGCCAAGGCTGATTCAGGCAGGGAAGAACTAGAGGAAGGATAAAACGATAAGGGATACCCAGGCCGTGTCCGCACCTAAAAATTATGCAAACCATAGGGACACTAAACTTCGAAGACCTCGCCCGCAAGCAGCATCTGGATGGGCAAAACAGACTCTAGCATGCTGATTTCCCGGCTTGCCTGTACTTCACACAAAGGTTTCAGGTGGGTGATGAACACTTCAGGAGAAGTCTTCAAGCGGGACAGGAATTCCCCTAGCTTGCTGGGGCACAGATGGCGGGATATTTCTGCCTTGGCGTGCATGGCCTCGGGGAAAGCCGTTTCAATGAGCAGGTAACGCAAAGCGGGCATTGCGTTCAACGCATCCAGCAGCTCTTCACACAGGGTGGTATCACCAGAGAAAGCTAGGCTGGAGCCATTCTGCGCCATGCAATACCCAACCGCTGGCACAGAATGGGCCGCAGGCAAAACCTGGATTTGGCGCCCCCCGAAAGAGAAAAGCTCGCCAACCCTTAATGGCTGCAGCTTGAGCACAGGGTTGAGCGCTTCGGGCAAAACGGTGAAATCCGGCCACAATACCCAGTTGAAGACGTGTGCATGCAAAGCAGCCAAGGTCTCTGGCAAAGCATAAACGCTCACAGGCCTGCTTCTTCGCTCTGCCACACTATCGATCAGCATAGGCAGCAATGCCACATGATCAAAATGAGCGTGAGTCAGAAAAATATGGTCGATGGCGAGCATCTCTTCGATAGAAAGCGCCCCGACACCTGTGCCACAATCGATCAGGATATCATCGTCGACAGCTAAGGCCGTTGTGTGGCGGTCAGGTCCGCCAACGCCACCACTGCATCCAAGTACCCTGATCTTCATCGGACACTGGCCTGTGCCTGTTCAGCCCTGGGTTGCAGGGCGAAGATAGAAGCACATTTTCACGCCTGCAATTTCAAACACATCGCGGTCAGCCAGCAAATGGGCTTGAGCATCCAGTTGCTTGCCATTCAGGATCGGGAAGGCATCGCCTTCCACGTGGGTGATGAAGTAACCATGTGGACGCCGGGTAATCACCGCTACCTGCGTGCCGGGTTTGCCCAGTGTGGTCAGGGATTTGGACAGTTGCAGCTCACGGCCCGCATTGCGCCCACTGATGATCTGGATGACTCCCAATGGCTCATTGACACCTGGAGGCTGCGTCTCAACGCCCCCGGAACTACTGGGGGGCGCCCATGCGCTGGAGACCGTCGGGCCGTTGTCAACCATCGACGATTCGCCACTAAAGCCCAGCATGGTTTCTGTATGGGCACGCGAACTCGCCCCGAGCTTGGCCGCTTCGGGAGAGGTCACAAATGCCTTCTCGAAAGTGCTCTTGGCACTGAAATCAGGTGCCGTGTCACGCAGGAATTTCAGGCGATACTTGCCTAACTCGACGATATCCCCATCCTTGAGGGCGAGTTTTTTCACCGGCTGCCCATTGACATAGGTGCCGTTGGTACTGTTCAGGTCTTCCAGGAATGCGTCATTCAAAATGGAAACGATGGTCGCATGCTCGCCACTGATGGCAAGGTTGTCGATCTGAATATCGTTGTGGGGTTTGCGCCCAATGCTAGTCCGCTCCTTGGTCAGCGGAATCTCCTTGAGAACCAAACCATCCATGCTCAATACTAGCTTCGCCATCTCATCCTCTTAGGCATATCCCAGGGTCCAGCCCTATCATCGAGTCGCCCGGTCGCACGCTTTATTTGTATATTCGTCAGTATGGCATTGTCTGGCCGATTCCGGCCGCTTTTGCCCGCTCAACCAGTTCAACAGCCAAAGCCAGATCCTGAATCGCCAACCCCTGTGACTCAAACAGCGTCCGCTGCCCAGCCTCAATCCGCCCTGGCTGACGCCCACACAGCACGTCCCCCAACTCGCGCAATTGCCGCTGATGCAACTGCCCCTTCTCCAGCGCAGGCAACAAGTCACCAGATTCCGCCAACGCGGTGGGAACACTGTCAACGCATATCACGTCAGCCTGAGTGACCGTTTTTTCGTCAATCTCACGCCGGATCAACGAATTTGAACCAACGGCCCCCACATGGGAGCCTTTAGGCAACAAACCGCCATCAAAGAGCGGTTTCGGCGAGCTGGTTGCGGTAATCACGATATCGGCAATACCCAGCACTTGCTCGATTTTATCCGTCGGCAGCACATTCTTGCCTAATTCTGCCGACATTTTTTCGCAGAAAGCGCGTAATTTTACCGTGTCTCGTGCAAATACATAAAAAGAATCCAGCTGTGGCATTGCAAGTGCATGGGCACGGAGTTGCCCCTGTGCCTGCCAGCCCGTGCCGAACAGCAGCAGGCGGCTTGCATCAGCACGCGCCAGAACGCTTGAGGCCAAAGCCGAAACGGCCCCGGTGCGGAGCATGCCGAGCAAGTCGGCCTCCAGCACTGCAATCGGGGCGCCGGTGTTGCAATCAAACAAATGCACCCAAAACCTGGCGCCCTCTCTAGACGACGTGTAGGCCTTGTAACCTATCACTCCCCGCTCAGGCCAAGCTGCCTGCATACTGTGAAGTGTGGCACCGGGTGTACGAACCCGCAGCCTGGGCTGATCAATGGCATGGCCCTGCGACAATGCCACATGAGCGGCGCGCACTGCCGCCAGTGCCACATCCACGTGGGCCAGCCGGGCCACGTCGGCTTCACTCAGAAACAAGCTCATATTCGACCCCTGATCTGACTCTTGCGAGTTGTACACCAAAAAACAAGGGGCCGCAAAGCGGCCTCCTGTCTCATGCTGGCACTACAAATACCTATCAGAGAATGCTCTTGAGCAAACGCCCCATCTCGGAAGGATTGCGGGTCACCTTGAAACCACACTCTTCCATGACTGCCAGCTTGGCTTCCGCCGTATCAGCACCACCAGAAATCAGCGCACCTGCGTGACCCATGCGCTTGCCCGCCGGTGCCGTCACCCCCGCGATAAAGCCAACAACCGGCTTCTTCATGTTGGCCTTGCACCACAGGGCGGCTTCAGCTTCGTCCGGCCCACCGATTTCGCCAATCATGATCACCGCATCGGTATCCGGATCATCATTGAAAGCCTGCATCACATCAATGTGCTTCAGGCCATTGATCGGGTCACCACCAATCCCGACGGCAGACGATTGGCCCAGACCGATTTCGGTCAGCTGTGCCACGGCTTCATAGGTCAGCGTGCCGGAGCGGGACACCACGCCGATGCGGCCTTTGCGGTGGATGTGACCGGGCATGATGCCGATCTTGATTTCTTCCGGCGTGATCAGGCCGGGGCAATTCGGCCCCAGGAGCAGCGTCTTCTTGCCCCCGGCGGCTTCCTTGGCCTTCATCTTGTTGCGCACTTCCAGCATGTCACGGACCGGAATACCTTCGGTGACGCAGATCACCAGATCCAGATCCGCCTCAACCGCCTCCCAGATTGCGCCGGCGGCGCCTGCGGGCGGCACGTAGATCACAGACACGGTAGCACCGGTCTGCGCGCTGGCTTCCTTGACGGTGCCGAAGATGGGAATATCCAGGAAGGTTTCGCCTGCCTTCTTGGGATTGACCCCGGCGACAAAACAGTTTTTCCCGTTGGCGTACTCCACACACTTTTCGGTATGAAACTGGCCGGTCTTGCCAGTAATACCCTGGGTGATGACCTTGGTGTCTTTGTTGATGAGAATCGACATTTCACATTCCTTTGTGTGAAACGCAAAACATGAACCGTGAAGGAGGCAGCACGCCCACTATCTCCACGTTCCACATTTCACAGCATTACTGGACGGCGGCAACAATCTTCTGGGCGGCTTCGGCCATGGTGTCGGCAGAAATGATCGGCAGACCTGATTCGACAAGGATCTTCTTGCCCAGATCTTCGTTCGTTCCCTTCATGCGCACCACCAGAGGCACCTTCAGTTGCACCTCACGGGCGGCGGTAACCACGCCATTGGCAATGGTGTCGCAGCGCATGATGCCCCCGAAAATATTGACCAGGATGCCCTTGACCGCAGAGTTCTTGAGCATGATCTTGAACGCTTCGGTCACTTTCTCAGTCGTTGCGCCACCGCCCACATCCAGGAAGTTGGCCGGTTCAGCGCCGAAGAGCTTGATCGTGTCCATGGTCGCCATCGCCAGCCCGGCACCATTGACCAGGCAGCCGATATTGCCGTCGAGCGAAATGTAGGCCAGATCAAATTTGGAGGCTTCGATTTCGGCGGGGTCTTCTTCGTCCAGATCGCGGTAAGCCACGATCTCGGGATGGCGATACAACGCGTTGGCGTCGAAGTTGAACTTCGCATCCAGCGCCTTGATGTTGCCGTTACCTTCCAGAATCAGCGGATTGATTTCCGCCAGGGAGGCATCGGTTTCCATATAGCAGGTGTAGAGCCGCTTGAAGGTATCGACCGCCTTGGCAATCGAAGCGTCCGGCACGCCAATCCCCTTGGCCAGTTCGGTAGCCTGTGCATCGGTCAGCCCGGCAGCGGGGTCGACGAACACCTTGACGATCTTCTCCGGCGTATTGTGGGCCACCTCTTCGATGTCCATGCCACCTTCGCTGGAAGCCATCATGGCAACCTTCTGGCTGGCACGGTCGGTCAAAGCCGCCACATAGTATTCTTTCCTGATGTCCGCGCCTTCTTCGATCAGCAGGCGGCGTACCTTCTGCCCCAAAGGCCCGGTCTGATGGGTCACCAGTTGCATGCCCAGGATCTCAGAGGCCAACTTGCGCACCTCATCGGCAGAGCGCGCCAACTTCACGCCCCCGCCCTTGCCACGCCCACCGGCATGGATCTGTGCCTTCACGACCCAGATTGAACCGCCCAGTTCGGCAGCGGCTTTGACAGCTTCGTCAACGCTGAAACACGGAATGCCACGCGGGGTGACGACGCCGTACTTGCGCAGGATTTCTTTTGCTTGATATTCATGGATCTTCATTGTTTGCCCTTTGATCGAACCGTCTGCTCTCCAAGAGTCTTCGCTTCGAGTCACCAGTCTGATGGAAATTGATGCCACAGAACCCCGGGCCATGCTCCCAAAAAATGATTCCCGGCCCGCCAGAAGGAGCAATTATTCCCCTCTGCCCACGCAAAACGCCTCCCTAACACACCCAACAGGAAGCGTTTGCCAATCTCTGACCGATCACCCCCAGGGAGCATGCTTCTCTGCAGGGTAAGGAATTCTAGCCCAAGCAGGCCGCCTGTGTCCGCCTAATCGCAGCAAATCGTCCGCCCTTGCCCCCAGCTGCATCGGCCTGCCCGGTAACAACAACCGGCAAACTTTTTCGTCGGGGGGTGAAAAAACGCCTCTCCCGCAATGACCCGACACCCGCCCAAATAGCCGCTTGATTTCAACGGAGCACTTATTCACACTGGCCCGTGACACCCCTCAAATTAGGCATTCAACATATTTCATCATAAAACCCGACCAGATCAACGCTTACGCCAAGTGATTTTCAGTGTTTCTGTTTGGCATAAAATACCAAAAAACATTAAAAACAAAAAAGTTTTCTGTTTTTTGTGTTTTTGTTAATTTTCACGGTTTTGCCTGCGTTGTTCAGAGATAGCCTGAACTTCTTGATTAGACTCGGTGACGCTTCCCGTTTGTACAAGCTGGTCTATACGATAATGAAAATTGCGGATTCCCCTCTTTCCTGCCGCAAGCAGCCTCCCTTTAAGGCGCACTTGCTGCGTCAGATGATTGCAGGATGTGCCACCACAGGAATCGTCGCAGTTGCCCCCACGGCCCAGGCTGTAGGGCTGGGAGAAGCTGTTTCTCACAGCAGTATTGGCAGTGTCTTCAGCGCAGAAATCCCGCTGTTCCTCAGGGCAGGCGAGCAGGTCGAAGAAGGCTGCATCCAATTTGCCCCGCGTCCGCAAGACGACATGATTGACCTGCCCTGGATATCTTCCGGCCGAATTGCCCTCCGCCAAACGAGCAAAGGCGCTGTGGTGGTCGTCACCGCACGGCCTGTGCAACACCCTGCAGTCATGTTTGGCATCATCGTAAGTTGTGACACCAGCCTGCGCCGCGATTACACCGTGCTGCTTGATCCACCCAATACGGCAGGAACGCCGCTCCTCACGGAAGCAACGGAAACCCGCTCTCTTGACCCCAGGGGCGAAACGGCCCGAGCCAGACAGCCTGAACACACTCAAACGCCCCCGCAATATTGGATCAGCAACCCTGGGGATACACTGAACTCCATCGCACGCCGACTATATCCTCACAAAACAGCCATACAGCGTCGCTACGTAGCGCTTCAACTCGGTTCGGGCAAGTTGCCTGCGTCCAGCACCGCCTATGGTGAGCTGGACGCAGGCACCCAATTGGAGATCCTTCCGGCAAGCGCACTGCGTCCAAGCGCGCCTCCTGCGACAGCCCAGGCAACGCCTCTGCCTGCCCCAGCAGCCTCACTCGGTAGCCCACACCCCAAGCCCGCCTCACCGCGCAATCGGGTCGTCATCAGTGCCGGGTCGGAAAGCTCACTCCAGCTGGCAAAAGCCATGGAACAGCGCCCGGAGATGTCCGAAACGGATCGCTCCAGGCTCAAGAAAGAATTGCAGCTCATTGCGGCCCTCGACGACAAGAATGCCGAACACATTGAGTTGCTGGAGCGCATCAAACAACTTGAAGCGCTCCAAACCCGCCTCGAAGCAGACGCCGTCAAACTTCAAGCACAAATTGCGCAGGCACAGAGCGCCGCAGCAGGCATGACAGCAACAGCCCCCGGGCAACAAACCCCGATTGGCTTCACCCAACACACGCCTGAACACCTCTCAGCCTCGCCCCCCCTTGCAACAGAAGAGGCACCCACCACAAAGACCCGAGTCTGGTATCAAAAACCTTATGCCCTGGTCGGCTTGCTCGGAGTGCTGGCAGGCATCGTTGCATTCGGCATGCTGTGGATACAACGGTGCAAGCGCGATAGCGAGGAAGACTTCAAGGAAGAGTTTCTCTCCACCTTGGCGGAACCACAAGTGGAGCTTCCTGCCCCGGTGCCGGTCGAGGGCGACCCACTGATGGAGCCACTCAGCGAAGCCGATATCTGGCCCGATGCGGTGGATGCCTCGGCAGCGGTCAATACCCGAAGCATGGACGGAACCATCGCGCACCTGAGTACCAACGCCCCCTCCACGCTCATGCAGGCCGATGGCGAAGATGAACACAATTCCGCCATTGAACTCGCGGAAATCATGATGTCCTTCGGCCGCGTTCAGGGTGCGGCACAAACTCTGGCTGACTTCATTCGGGCAAACCCCAAGCAGGCTGTCAAACCCTGGATGAAACTGCTCGAAGTGTATCGTATCGCCAACATGCAGATGGAATTCGAGGCGCTGACTGCGCAACTGAACAAAACCTTCAACGTTCAACCCGTGTCTTGGGACAAATTTGACATCACCCGGAATGCCCAGGACTCCCTGGAAGGCCATGAGCATATCCGCCTGCAATTGTGCACGCTTTGGGGAACGCAAGCATGTCAAGCCTATCTGCACCACCTTTTGCGGGATAACCGCCAAGGCACCCGCCAAGGCTTCCCCTTGGCCATCATTGACGAGATCCTGCTCCTGCTCGGCATACTGGAGCAGCGCCTGGGGCCATATCGCCCCAATATGGCCGAGACAACAGCGCCGCCCAGCCAAAAACAAATTCCAGCCACGGTGCTTCTACCGCCGGAAACCAAGCCTGCCGTCCAACAGGCTCAGCCCCTGGCTGCGGCAATCGGTTCTGCCATCCAGCCGCCGCCACCGCAAGAGCTGGCAGGCAATCTGGATTTCGATCTCATCGACATGGAACTATTATCCAAAACGCTCCATATCAATCTTGACGATTTGAGCCAACTACCGACTACAAGCCAGTCCGCCCAGCATTTCTAGCCCGATCAGACACGAGACTACACCGGATTATCCAGGTCCAAAAACGCTGCCTCCAGCCCCTTCTCGGCCAAAAATCCTGCCAAGGCTTGGATGCCATAGCGCTCCGTAGCATGGTGGCCTGCCGCAATAAAGGGAACGCCACTCTCCCGGGCCAGATGCACAGTCTTCTCTGAAACCTCGCCGGAGAGAAACAGGTCTGCCCCTGCATCAATGGCCTGTTCGAAAAAGCCCTGCCCGCCCCCGGTACACCATGCAACAGTTGAGACCTTGCGCGAGGCGTCACCCACCAGCAGGGGCTCGCGTGCCAAACGCGCTGCGACAGAGCGGGCCACTTCGCCAGCACCAATGGGGTGTTCAACGCGCCCCAACATCAACAAAGGCTCCTGCCGAGCAGGCCCCGTCGGCTGCCAGCCCAGCACCTTGGCCAATTGCACATTGTTGCCATAGACCGGATGGGCATCCAGGGGCAAATGGTAGGCAAACAGGTTGATATCATGCGCCAAGAGCTTGGCAAGCCGTGCCTTGCGCGTACCGGTAACGCACGGGTCATCGCCCCGCCAAAACCAGCCGTGATGGACCACGATGGCGTCAGCCTCACATTTGATCGCCTCCTCAATCAACGCAAGGCTGGCGGTAACGCCACACAAAATACGCTGAATCGGGTCGCGGCCTTCCACCTGCAAACCGTTTGGGCAATAATCCTTGAAACTGGCACAAACCAGCAATTCGTCCAGGCAGGACTGCAAGTCGATTCTTTTCATTTGAATTCTTTCTTGAAACCTGTTTACGATCTGTAGCAAGCGAACACCGGCAAGCGCACAGAACAGCATACGCGCCCCGCTCACACCCTTGCAGCAAGATCCTAGCCCGGTTCTCTAAAGCGAGATAGCGGTTTTCATTATGCAACGTCTTTGGTTGATTTTCGCGCAAGCCGTCACAATTGCACTGGCAGTGGTATTTGTGCTCACCACGCTCAAGCCGGGCTGGATGCCCATGCCCGCGCAATTGGTATCAGCGCCAACAGCCCCTCAAACACCCCTGGCCCCTAAAGGACAGGCGCCAGCAAGCAGCAGCGCCCCCACCACTGCGTTTGCCGAAGGGGGCGAAGCGCCAGGCAGCTATCGCGCTGCCGCCCAACGCGCCTTGCCCTCCGTGGTGCATATCTTCACCTCGCAGGAAATCGCCGTACCGCGCAACCCACTGGCCAACGATCCTTTCTTTCGTCATTTCTTTGGGGATCAGGCAGAGCAACCCGTGCAGAAACGCTCGGGCCTAGGCTCGGGGGTCATCGTCTCACCCGAAGGCTATATCCTGACCAACAACCATGTCATAGAATCCGCCGACCAGATTGAAATCGCCCTGGACGACGGAGCAAAATACCCCGCGCACATCGTCGGACGAGACCCCGAAACCGACTTGGCGGTACTCAAGATTACCGCACGCAAGCCCCTGCCCTCTATCCACTTTGTACCGGCTGACAACATCGCTGTGGGGGACGTTGTGCTGGCCATCGGCAACCCCTTTGGCGTAGGCCAGACAGTCACAATGGGTATCGTCAGCGCCACCGGGCGCTCCCAGCTCGGCATCAATACGTTTGAAAACTTCATCCAGACCGATGCCGCCATCAACCCCGGCAACTCGGGCGGCGCCCTGGTGGACACCCGGGGCAATCTGGTCGGGATCAACACCGCCATCTATTCGCGCAGCGGCGGATCACAGGGCATCGGCTTTGCCATCCCAGCAGCATCTGCCCACCAGGTCATGGAAGAGATCATCAAAACCGGCAGCGTGGTACGCGGCTGGATCGGCATCCAGGTGCAAGAGATCACCCCTGATCTCGCCTCCGCCTTCAACCTCCCCCTGCAAGGCGTTCTGATTGCGGGAATCTCTCGGGGCAGCCCGGCTGATAAGGGCGGCCTACTACCAGGGGACGCCTTGCTAACGATTGACGGCCAACCCGTCAGCAGCGCTCAGAATGTCCTTGAACAAGTCGCTAAGCAACCCCCGGGGCGGCTGGTCAAACTCAATCTGGTCCGTCGTGGCAAACAGGTAGAAGCTACCGTGCAAGTCGCGCGACGCCCACCACCAGCGGCTTCCAGCGAATAAGAGTTCAGCACAGCACTACTATAAGCTCATGGAACGTCGGAACCTTTTCTGGCGTTCCATGTAGCAAGAAGACCGCTACCATCGTTAAGCAGGCTGACGCACATCGGCGCGTGCTACCCGTCACTCTACTTACCGCTGCTGGCGCCCCTGCCGCCACATTTCCTTGGCATCCAACCGCACACCCCTAGCCTGATCCATCCACAATCAGGTTTCATTCTCCTCCCCCTGGAATACCACGGTGGCACAGTAGACTGGTCGCGCACAGCCCCCCATTCAGTGTAGCCATCGTGACAGCCATACCCCCCACCTTGGCTGCAGCGCAGCAATCCACCCAAGCCCCCAAACAACTCACAATAAATATGCAATCAATATATTCATAAAAATCAGCACTTTCCCATGGCATAAAAAAAATCTAATTTGATTTCTTAGAACGTTTTCCTATACTGATCCAGCATGATGGGAGTGCGCACCCATTCCATTGGACTTGCGCACATATCATATATAAATGCCACCAAAACCAGGAGGGGTTCATGTTCAAGTCATTCAAGGCAACCGCCAGTGTCATTGCCGCGTCGCTCGCTATCGCCTTTGCACCCGGACAAGCCAGCGCCTACTCAGTAGGCACCGACGGACACTTGTACAACGGCGCAGGCAAGGAAATCCGGCTCAACGGCATCAACTGGTTTGGGTTCGAAACCCCCGAGCATGTGCTACATGGCTTGTGGGCCAGTACGCTGCAAGGCAATATCGACTTGATGAAGCAGCAAGGCTTCAATGCTGTGCGCCTACCCTTCTGTCCTGCCACTTTGCAAGGATCAGCAACCCAATCGATTGACTACAGTAAAAACTCAGACCTGCAAGGCCTGACCTCCCTGCAGATCCTTGACAAAGTCGTACAAAAATTCTCCGACCAGGGCTTCTATATCCTGCTCGATCACCACCGCCCCGACTGCCAGGCCATCTCCGAACTGTGGTACACCGGCAGCTACACAGAGGCTCAGTGGATTACCGATTTGAAATTTGTAGCCACCCGCTACAAAGGCGTAGCAGGATTCATGGGGGTCGACCTGAAAAATGAGCCGCATGGTCAATCCACCTGGGGTGTAGGCAATTCCCAAACCGACTGGAATAGCGCCGCCGAACGCGCCGCCGCAGCCGTACTCACTGCCAATCCAGATCTTTTGATCTTCGTGGAAGGGATCGCCTCAGCCTCCAAATGCTCGGATACCCGCGCAACATGGTGGGGAGGCAATTTGTCCCCCATGAAATGCGCTGCCTTGAACATTCCTGCCAACCGCCTTGTACTCTCACCTCACATATATGGCCCGGACGTTTATGCGCAGGATTACTTCAACGCCAGCACCTTCCCGAACAACATGCCCGATGTCTGGACGGCACAATGGGCCTTCGCCAAAGATCAAGGCTATGCCATTGTCCCCGGAGAGTTTGGTGGCAAATACGCTGCGGGTTCTGCGGACAAAACATGGCAAGATGCCTTCGTTACCTATCTGATCCAGAAGAACATCACCAATTTCTTCTATTGGGACTGGAATCCGAACAGCGGAGATACCGGTGGCATTTTGATGGATGACTGGAAAACCATCCGCACAGACAAAGTCGCGCTGCTCAAGCGCCTGATGGATGTCAACACCGCAGCCCTGGGAGGCAGCTCTTCCGGCGGCTCGACGGGCGGATCAACAGGTGGATCAACAGGTGGATCGACCGGCGGCTCAACTGGTGGCGGGACTGGAAGCACAACAGATGCCTGCGCAATCACCTATGACGCATCATCAGACTGGGGCAGCGGCGAAGTCATCCAGGTCGCGCTCAGCAACACGGGCACGACGCCAATTACCAACTGGTCGCTGAGTTGGACTGTTGCCAACGACATTACTATCGGTAATAGCTGGAACAGCGTGATCAGTAAAACTGGGCGCCAGCTTACCGCCACACCAAACGGAAATGCGACAATCTCCGCCAATGGGAACGTCAGCTTTGGCTTGCAAATCGCATACAGCGGCGCCAAACCAGTGCCCAGCGCAATCCAACTTGCCGACAAGACCTGCACGGTAACAGTGAAATAAGCCTCTCATGCTCTTTGGCATGATGGCATAACGAGTCAAGCTGCTCAAACGAAAGGCAAAACCCTCGGATTTTTCGAGAGTTTTGCCTTTTTTTCACCACAAAACGCGCAAGGACTACCGTCAAACAAACGCCCAAAACACAGACTCAGCCACGTTCATATAATTAATGCAATATGAATGAACGGACTCCCACGTATCTCTGCAAAGAATGCGTGATGGTCAACCATCCCCCTACATTCGGACTGCGTTTGAAGGCTCCTGGATAGATGGACTAAACACTAAATACGCCACGGCCAATGCACACAGTACCCAAAACCAATTTCAAAGCAGAGCGCCCCGGAGCACCTCAACCAGGAGCGACAGATGGACGCCAATCCGATCATTCCCTGGCTAGGCGGCAAACGACGCTTGGCTGATAGATTGTTGCCGCTATTCCCGCCGCATGAATGCTATGTGGAATTGTTCTGTGGAGGTGCTGCACTGTACTTCCTGCGCCCGGTGCCCGCAGGCACCGAGGTACTCAATGATGTGAATGGCGAACTGGTGAATCTGTACCGCGTGGTGCAGCATCACATGGAAGAGTTCGTGCGCCAGTTCAAGTGGGCGATCACCAGTCGGCAAGTATTTAAGTGGATGCAAAATCAGTCCACCGAATCCTTGACGGACATCCAGCGGGCCGCCCGCTTTTACTATTTGCAGCAGCATGCCTTCGGCGGCAAAGTGCAGGGGCAATCCTTCGGCACCGCCACCACCGGGCCAGCGATCAACCTATGCCGCATAGAAGAAAACCTGAGTGCGGCCCATCTGCGCCTTGCAGGGACGTATGTTGAACA
>NZ_KB892841.1 GCF_000373965.1 Uliginosibacterium gangwonense DSM 18521
ATCAAACTCTTAAGTTCAATCTTTTTTACAAGCTCAACTCAAATTCATTTACTGACATTTGGTGTTGAGTATTCAATCATTTTGCATGCTGTCTTGCGACAGCGGCTTCTGATCAAGCACTCACACCTATCGGTTGTTCAACTTTTTAAAGAGCGTCTCGTTTGCTGCGAGAGGGGCGCATTCTACACGCCTCACATTCAGAGTCAAGCACTTTGTTTTAACTACCAACAACCTGCCCAACTCTTCGCTAAACCGCACCAGATCTACATCTTGCTCGATTCAGCCCTTCGTTGCCGTTGCTTGTTTGCGTGAGCAGCGAAGGAGATGAATTATGGGACTTTCCCCAGCCCGCGTCAAGGCTTTTCTTGCGAAAGGTTTTCAGACTGCCTGGATAGTCAGGCATTTGGCTTGTAGAAGATCGTCATGCTTCGCCTTGCACCTCCCCATCCAGCCAATCCATGAAGCGTCACTTCTGAATTGCTCTTGCAAGAACAAGAAATGAAGCCCCTATGTTGTATATGGATATGGGCATTGATGAAACGCGCTACTCCACGAAGGGGTGTCAACGCCCTGCTTTTTTGCGGTCCGTTGCAAAGCACAAGACAACACTGGTAGTGCATGGCGTTAAAACACGCGGTCTCCTATAACAAGCATCCCGTATCCGTCCATAATATCCGCACACTCTTCAGGCTTGCAGTCATTCAAGCTCAATACCCGAAGAAGGAAAACAGCGCATCAAAGCACGGGAACAAAAACTTTCGGTGAGGTGTTTGACAAGCTCGTAAAAATCCCTATAATGCTGCCTCTCACGACGACATTCATGTTGTTGCGGGCGGTTAGCTCAGTTGGTACGAGCGCGTCCTTCACACGGACGAGGTCACTGGTTCGAGCCCAGTACCGCCCACCAATTCAAGACAAGGGCTTGCGATGATGTCGCAGGCCCTTGTTACATTCCGGCTCCAGTTTTTCTGCCAAGAATCCACTACTGGTAATTCGCTTGGATTGAATCATTGAAACGGCATATAACAACAAAGGCTTGCAACTGACGTTGCAAGCCTTTGTTTTGTATCGGTCTATCAGGTTGCGTCCAAGCCCCCATCCCGGCTATGCAGGGATATGCTCTCCAACCTTGCCGCAATGCGGGCATTTGTATTTACCCCAGGCCCAAGCAATGAATATGACACCAGGGAGCACCCAAAACAGGATCAGGATCAATGCAACAAGCTGTGGCATTGTGTGATTCCGCATCCAGGTTTTCATCTGCCCAGTAAATCCGCAGGAGGTACAGCGCCGTTGCCCCGGAATACCAGAGATGGCCCCCACTACGGCAGGCTGACGCACACCACACTTGGGGCAAATCTCTGCTTTAGCCTTAATGACTGCGCCGCATTCCTGGCAAAATTTCTCGTCTGCTGATTTTTGTGAAGCTTCCATATCTCCCCCAATCAAAGCGCGCTTCATATCCAAATCAGGCTCGCCGCTTTTGCGGGTAGCCGTTCTATACAAAGCACATAGTCTATAGTCATGCGATTCTATCGCTTTCCACATCACCTCGGACTGCTCCGGGAGGAAGCTCAGCATAAAAAGTGGCGCGCGAGCCCTTGTACAGCACAATGCAGCAGAACAATTTTGTCATCGGCTCTTTCGGCCATAACAAATGCATGCTCTTGAAATGAAAATGCCCCGACTGTGGGCAGCTGATGTGCTCCACAATCAGGGCATGGGGCAAGCCTTAATCAGGCTCAACCATTTTGCATGATGGCTTACAGGTCTGCTTCCACCAGGTTACCTTTGGCCTCCATCCACGCACGGCGGCTTGATGCCTCGCCCTTCCCCATGAGGAGATCAAACAAAGCCAGTGTTCGCGCATCAATGCCTTGATCAATCGTCACCGGCAGTACCCGGCGGGTAGCCGGGTCCATGGCGGTTTCTTTGAGTTGGGCCGGTTGCATTTCGCCCAGCCCTTTGAAGCGGCCGATTTCCAGTTGTTCTTCCCGGAAACCTTCTTTGATCAGACGATCGCGGATAGAAGCCCGTTCGCCTTCATCGAGCGCATAGAAGCGCCGCGCTGGGCGTTTTTTGCCTTGTGCGGGAACGTCGATCCGGAACAGTGGCGGCAAGGCGATAAATACATGGCCCTTGGCAACCAGGCGTGGGAAGTGACGCAGGAACAGGGTCAGCAGCAAGGTCTGAATGTGTGAACCATCCACGTCGGCATCGGCCATGATGATGATTTTGCCGTAACGCAGATGATCCAGAACCGAATCCGAGGCCTCTGGCGTGTGCGGATCCACGCCGATGGCGACCGATATGTCGTGGATTTCGGCATTGGCAAAGAGCCGATTGGGGTCGATTTCCCAGGCATTCTGCACTTTGCCACGTAGCGGCAAGATAGCTTGTGTTTCCCGCTCCCGCGCCAGCTTGGCCGAGCCGCCTGCGGAATCCCCTTCCACCAGATACAGCTCGTTGTCGGCAATGTTCTCGCTTTCGCAATCGGCCAATTTGCCGGGGAGCACGGCTACGCCACTGCTCTTTTTCTTTTCGACCTTTTGCGCATCTTTCAGGCGGGATTGCGCCTGCTTGATCGCCAGTTCGGCAATCGCTTTGCCGAATTCGACATTCTGGTTGAGCCATGCCTCGAAGGGGTGAAGCAACATGGTGGAGACCAGCTTGACGGCTTCACGGCTATTGAGTTTTTCCTTCACCTGTCCCTGGAACTGTGGGTCAAGGATACGGGCAGAGAGTACGTAGCTCATCTTGCCACACACGTCTTCTTGCTGAAGCTTGACGCCCTTGGGAAGCAGACTGTGGTGTTCGATAAAGCTCTTCACCGCTTCAAACACACCGCTGCGCAAGCCGGATTCGTGTGTGCCACCGGCCACAGTCGGAATCAGGTTGACGTAGCTCTCACCCAGCTGGATGCCGTCGAACCAACCGAATGCCCAGGCTACCCCCTCGCCCACGGCAAAGTCTTCGTCCTCGCCGGCATACTTCTCACTGGCATAGATCGGGGTGATGGGCTCGGCGCCGCTGGCCATTTCACGCAGATAACCCGGCAAGCCATCCTGATAGCGCCATTCCTGTTTGACAAGGCTGCCATCAGCCTGCTCGACTTCCAGAATCACACGAACACCGGGCAGCAGCACGGCCTTGGAACGCAGCAGGCGCTCAAGTTCGTTCATCGGCACCTTTGGGGAGTCGAAATACTTGCCATCGGGCCAGACCCGCACGCGGGTGCCGGTCTGTCGACCACAAGAGCCTGCCTCCACCAGTTTGCCGATATCGCGCCCGCCATCGGCAAAGGCGATTTGGTGGACCTGCCCTTCACGGCGCACTTCCACTTCCACGCGCTGCGACAGCGCCGTCGTCACCGCCACGCCCACGCCGTGCAAACCACCCGAAAATGCGTAGGCCGAGTTACCGGACTTTTTGTCGAACTTGCCACCCGCGTGGAGCACGGTATAGGCCAACACCACAACCGGCACCTTTTCCACCGGATGTGGGCCAACCGGAATGCCACGGCCATCGTCCGTCACCGTGAACGAGCCATCACGCAACACCAGTACGTGGATATTTTTGGCAAAGCCTGCCAAAGCCTCATCGGCGGCGTTGTCGATCACTTCCTGGATGATGTGGCAGGGGGAATCAGTCCTGGTGTACATACCGGGACGCTCGCGCACCGGCTCCAGCCCTTTGAGAACACGGAAAGAGGATTCGTCGTACTGCTTCTGGCTCATGGTTCTGCGGATGGAAAGCTAAATTCAAGGGGTGAATTCTTTCACAATCAGAAAGAGTTCGCTCGTGCAATCATCTATCAAGTTTCTCTGAGCAAACACGTTACCATTGCTAATCCATTGATCTGACGGCAACAAGGCTCGTTATGCATCACATTCCTCCGAAACTATTGTTACTTGATAAACCCCTGCCCTGGGATGTTTTTGATAGTTCGGGGGCGCTTCTACTGTGCAAGGGCTACCAGCTGACCCGTGAATCACAGCGGGATGTGCTGCTGGCCCACGGCCTGTACGTGGATGAAAGCCTGATCGGGAGCAGCATCTACAAGCTACCGCCGGAGCCCCCCAAGACCACCGATCCGTTTCGCCTGTGGGATAGCATCATCTCTGAGCTGGGGGCGCTGCTGCGCAACATGCGCCTGGAGGTGGATTTCCGCGCCCAGATCAAAGGGTTGACCAAGCTGATCCATGATCTTTCCCTGCGTAACCCAGATACGGCCCTGGCGGCCATCATCCTTTCCGGTCAGAAGCAATACCCCATCATCCACAGCATCCACGTAGCAGTCATGTGTGAGCTGGTCGCCCAACGCCTTGGCTGGGAGTCTGACCGGCGTGAAAGCCTTGTCTGTGCCGCACTCACCATGAACCTTGCCATGCTGGATGTGCAGCAGACGCTGTGCACCCAACGCATGGCCCCCAGCCCCGTGCAACGCCAGGAAATCCACCGCCACCCACAATTTGCTGTCGATCTACTCGTGGAAGTGGGGATTGAAGACAAGGTCTGGTTACAGGCTGTTGCGGAGCACCATGAACGCCTCGGCGGCGGTGGCTACCCTTTCGGGATTACCCATCCGAGCGAAGAGGCACTCCTGATCCAGACGGTGGACATCTTCACCGCCAAAGTCAGCCCCCGAGCTGCACGCAAGCCAGTCAGCCCGCAAGAGGCGGCCAGAACGCTGTACATTCAATCTGGCGGAGGCAGGAGCAATCCGTTTGTGACGGTACTGATCAAGGAGATCGGCATCTTCCCGCCCGGCACCTTTGTGTTGCTCTCCAATGGCGACAAAGCACTGGTCACCCGGCGAGGGGAAGCCGCCAATACGCCGCAGGTACTGAGTCTGGTCAACGCCACTGGGGGTGCATACCCCACCCCGGCAGTCCGGAATACAGCGCACAAGCCTTTCGATATTGTGGCTGTGATCCCGCGAGATCAGATCAATGTGCAGATCGATACGGAAAGGATCTGGCGTGCAGTGTAAGCAACGCAGCAGATAAAAGAATTCAGGCTGCGACTTCGGGCTCAGGTGGCAACCACAGACACTTGGCCTTCTTGGCAATTTCCTGCAGCACCTTGTCGTGGCCCTGCATCTCCTCGTCTGTCGCGCGCAGAACCTTGATGGCTCGACGCTCACCCAGGCCGATGCCGCCGCGCTCATCAGAAGCCGACTCGCCCTGTTCCGCCTCAAACCCCATCGCCAGGCTTTCCTGACCACGGGTCATTGCCAAATACACCTCAGCCAGCAATTGGGCATCCAGCAAGGCACCGTGCAGGGTACGGTGGGAATTGTTGATCGCGTAGCGCTCACACAGAGCATCCAGCGATGCCTTCTTGCCAGGGAACATTTCCTTGGCAACCTTCACCGTATCCATCACATCCGGGCAGAGGATGGTGAGCTTGGTACGCTTGATGCGCTCCTGCTCCATGTTCAGGAAGCCGGTATCGAAGGCAGCGTTGTGAATAATCAACTGCGCGCCGGTCACGAACTCCTCAAAATCTGCCGCAATGGTGCGGTAGAGGGGCTTGTCCGCGAGAAACTCGTCGGACAAGCCGTGGATGCGTTCAGAGTCGCCCACCTCCCGCTCGGGATTCAGATAGACGTGGTAGCTGCGTCCCGTCAGCTTGCGGTCGAGCAACTCCACACAACCGATTTCAACCACGCGGTCTCCACCACGCCAGTCAAGGCCAGTTGTTTCGGTATCCAGAACGATCTGACGCATCCAGTCCTGCTCCTGCTAGGTGTTAAGCGACCGAAGCCACCAAGGCCTTATAGATTGCCACAAATTCAGCAGCATTCAAGGCAGCGGAGCCGATCAGGCCACCATCCACGTTCGGCAGGGTGACGATGCTGGCAGCGTTGCTGCCCTTCATGCTGCCGCCGTACAGGATCGGCAGGCCGGCTACGGCAGCGCTGCGCTTGGTGAGGTAGGCACGCACGAAGGAGTGCACGGCCTGGATCATGTCTGGCGTAGCGGCCACGCCAGTGCCGATGGCCCAGCGAGGTTCGTAGGCCAGGATGATGTTGGCGTTGTCAGTCCCCACCACGGCAAACAGGGCGTCGAGCTGGGCGGTCAGCACGGCTTCGGTCTGGTTGGCTTGGCGCTCTTCCAGGCTTTCACCGATACAGACGACCGGGATCAGGCCGGTTTCGATCACGGCCTTGGCCTTGCGGGCGATCTGTTCGTTGTGCTCGCCATGGAAGGTGCGGCGCTCGGAGTGGCCGACGATCACGTATTCAACGCCCACGTCCTTGAGCATCGGGCCAGCCACTTCACCTGTGTAGGCGCCCTTGGCGAACTCGGAAATGTCTTGTGCGCCCACGCCAATGCCACTGCCAGCGGTGATCTGCTTGAGTTGCGGAATGTAGGGGAACACCGGGCAGACCACCATACCGACGCGCGCATCCAGCGCGGGCAGCTCGGCACGGATGCCATCGATCAGCGCCTTGTTGTCAGCTAGGCTGCCATGCATCTTCCAGTTACCGATCACCCATTTCTTCAACATGTTTGAATCCTCCAGATTAAGATTTGTGCAATTGAACAACTAATATTCTAACCTGCTCCGCCAGGGCTGCGTCACTGGTGGAGTTCCCTTAGTGCGGTAAGCGCCTGGTCGATCCGTTCCACAGCTATCACCTTCATCCCGGGGATGTCTTGTTTGGGGGCGTTACTGCTGGGGATGAGCGCCATCTCGAAGCCCAGTTTGGCCGCTTCCTTCAGGCGCTCCTGCCCGCGTGGTGCCGGCCGGATTTCGCCTGCCAGCCCCACTTCGCCAAAGGCCACCAGCTTGCGCGGCAAAGCCCGGCCAGACAGTGAGGAAACGATCGCCAGCGACACGGCCAGATCGGCTGCCGGTTCGGTGATTTTGACGCCGCCCACTGCATTGATGAATACGTCTTGATCGGCACATTGAATCCCCCCGTGGCGGTGCAGCACCGCCAGCAGCATCGCCAGCCGGTTCTGCTCCAGGCCGACTGATAGCCTTCTCGGGTTCATGTGTGCTGCATCGACCAGCGCCTGGATTTCCACCAACAGGGGGCGGGTGCCTTCCTGAGTCACCATCACGCAACTGCCCGGCACGGGTTGAGGGTGCTGCGATAGGAACAAGGCAGAAGGGTTGCTCACCCCCCGTAAGCCCTTGTCCGTCATGGCAAACACACCGAGTTCGTTGACTGCCCCAAAACGGTTCTTGAAGGCCCGCACGAGGCGAAAGCTCGAATGCGTATCCCCTTCAAAGTACAGCACGGTATCCACGATATGCTCCAGCACACGCGGCCCGGCGAGCGCTCCATCCTTGGTGACGTGGCCGACCAGCACCATCACCATACCGTTGGATTTGGCATGGCGCGTGAGTTGCGCCGAGCATTCCCGTACCTGGGCCACGGAACCGGGCGCTGATTGCAGCACTTCGGAATACATGGTCTGGATGGAGTCGATCACCACCACTTGGGGGCGGGTGTCACGCAAGACGTTAAGGATCTTCTCCAGCGAGATTTCCGGCAGCAGCGGCAAACCCTTCGCGTCCAACTGGAGGCGCTGGGCGCGGAGCGCAACCTGCTCGGCAGATTCCTCACCACTCACATACAACACCTTCTGGGTGCGCAGGAGGCTGGCCAAGGCCTGCAACAACAAGGTCGATTTGCCGATGCCGGGATCACCCCCGATCAGCACCACCATGCCCGGCACCAGACCACCGCCCAACACGCGGTCAAGTTCTTCAACCCCGGTCGACTGACGCGGGGCTTCGCGCGGATCAATCTCCCCTAGCGTCTGGAGCTTGCCGCTGCTGGCGGCCAGCGCCGCAAAGCGCGCCGAGGATGAGGGTTGCTCGGCCACCCCTTCCACCAGGGTATTCCAGTTGCCACAAGCGGGGCATTGCCCCTGCCATTTGCTGCTCTGCCCCCCGCATTCGGTACAGATATAAACGCTTTTCGCCTTGGCCATCAGCACTCCACCACGGGCACACGTTGGGCCAGGGCACAGAACAATTCATAACTCACCGTACCTGCTGCCGTTGCCACCTCATCGGCAGGCATGCCCTCGCCCCACAAGGTGACGCTGCTGCCCACATCGGCATCGATATCGGTAAGGTCACACGCCAGCATATCCATGGAGACCCGCCCCAGGGTACGGGTGCGTTGGCCGTTGACCAGGATCGGCGTGCCGGTCGGGGCATGGCGTGGATAACCGTCGGCATAGCCACAGGCCACAGTGCCAACCCGCATCGAACGGTCCGCCGTAAAGGTGGCGCTGTAGCCCACAGCTTCACCAGCCTGAAGGCTCTGTACACCGATGACCCGGCTGGCAAAGGTCATTACCGGGCGCAGACCGATTTGTTCGGCACTTTGCAGGTCCGGCATGGGGGAGCCGCCATACAGCATGATGCCGGGGCGCACCCATTGATGATGGGCATGGGGATAACGCAGCAGGGCTGCGGAGTTCGCCACGCTGCATGCCAGCCCGGTGGGGAGCGCCGCCGCTTCAAAACGCGCCAGTTGCGCATCAATCCCTGTGCCGTCGGCACAGGCAAAGTGCGTCATCACGCCGATCTGACCAACCTTGCCGCTGGCGCGCAAACGATTCAATACGGTAGCAAGTTGTTCTGGCACAAAACCCAGCCGGTTCATGCCGGTATTGAGCTTCACGAAAACATCCAGTGGGTGTTCCAACTCCGTCAATTCCAGCATGCGCAACTGCTCTTCGCAATGGATAGCAGAGGTGATGGAGTGAGCCGCCGCCAGCTGCAGATCGTCGTGGGCAAAGAAGCCTTCCAGCAACACGATGGGCTGGGTAAAACCGGCACCACGCAAGCTCATCGCCTCAGCCAGCTCTAGTAGGGCAAACCCATCAGCCACATCCCGGACTGCCTCTGCGCAACGCAAGAGCCCGTGCCCATAGGCATTGGCCTTGACCACCGCCAGGGCCTGGGCTTTGCCCGCCAGATTCTTGGATAAGAGGTAGTTGTGGCGAAAGGCTTGGGGATCGATACGGGCCAGGATGGGACGAGACATGATGTTCAATAGGTTCAGGAGATCAAGGTTCCTGGCCCGGCTGCAAGCCGTGCCCGGAACAACGGGAGGTGCACAGTGTACCCCTCCCGCCTCCTATCCGCGTCAATCATGTCAAACAATTGCTCGCCATCCCGCGGCAGAACCAGTTCAGAATCTGTAGCGAGAAGCCGTCAGCGGGATGAAGAGCAGCGCAGAAACCGGAGTCTATTTGCATAGATGAGGATTTCGAGCAGCGCATGAACCCCGATCACGGCCTCGCAGTAAGATTATGAACAGGTTCTCAGGGCTGGGGCTGGCTCGAAATCTTGTTAAGCGACGAGGCAGGCATCACCACACCCTGCTCAATTTCGGAGAACAGCTTGACCGTAAATTCGGCAAAGGTCGAATGCAGGCGGGCACGGAAGCGGTCCTTGGGAACCAACACATTCAGCGAAGAATACAGGCGCGGCTCCAGCGAGACCCCCGTCAACGCATCATCCTTGCGGGCACGCAGGGCCGCACTGGCCACCAGCGCAAAACCCAGCCCCTGCTCGACCAGATGCAAAATACTGGCCAAAGACCCCAGTTCGGCGCGCCGGTTGAGTGTTTCAGGTGGCACCCCGTTATTGCGGAAAAACTCTTCGGCCAGGGCACGAATCGCAGCACCCGGGTCACGGTCAACAAATGGATAACCCTGCAGGGTTTCAGCCGTCAAGGATTTGGCCGATGCCAACTCATGCCCGCGTGGCACAACCACCAGAAGTTCATCCCGGCAAGCCAGCGAGCATTCCAGCGTCGGGTCGGCGGACTGTTTTTCCACCAAACCAACATCCAGATCATGCGCAGCCACGCGATTCTCGATGTTTTCCGAGTTCGCCACGAACACGCGGGGAATCACGCGCGGGTATTTCTTGATGAACTTGTCCAGCAGCATGGGCAGCCAATAGGCTCCAATCGTCTGGCTGGTGCCGATGGTGATCACCCCGGTCAGCTCATCGGTCAATTCCGCGATCCGGGTTTCCATCTCATCAGACAAGCCCAGGATACGGTCTGCGTAAGCAAACACGATATCCCCGGCGGGAGTCAGGGTCACCTTGCCATGGCCACGGTCCAGCAAGCGGGTGTTGAATTGTTCTTCCAACTGCTTGATCTGGAAAGTCACTGCGGGCTGCGTCATGTACAACGTTTCAGCTGCACGCGTAAAAGACCCGAGTTTGGCGACGGCGTGAAACACCTGCAATCTGCGATCAGCCATTTCCTAGCTCCTGATAAATGATATTTATCAAATTGTACACTCACGTTTACTGCGGCGTCGATGCCAATCGTCAAGTGATACGCAAGATTCGAACCGGCATGCCCCAAGGAGTATGGTATAAACGCGAACATTACGAACTGATTCCCTTGGTTCGATACACAGAGAATCCCGATGGGCGCTGGTTTCTATATTGTAATGTTGGCGCAGTTTTTCTCCGCGCTGGCAGACAACGCATTGTTGATAGCCGCTATTTACATCCTGCAACAATCTGGGGTTCCAGATCAGGCTCCACTGCTGAAGTTTTTCTTCACCGTCCCCTACGTAGTATTAGCGGCTTTTGTGGGCGCGTTTGCTGACTCCATGCCCAAAGGGCGGGTGATGCTCATCAGCAATACCATCAAAGTGGTCGGCTGCACCACCATGCTCTTTGGCATGCCCCCTTTGCTGGCCTGCGGCATCGTCGGCCTAGGTGCTGCGGCCTATTCCCCAGCCAAGTACGGCATCCTGACCGAAATGCTGCCGCACTCCAAACTGGTGGTGGCCAACAGCTGGATTGAGGGGATGACGGTAGGTGCCATCATTTTCGGAACCCTGCTCGGCGGCATCCTGATCCGCCCTGATCTGGCGGCCCACATCGTCAACCTGGGGCTGCCGCTGCTGAGTACCGATATCGCCAGCGTGGCCCACGTTGCCACCCTGATCGTGGTGGGACTGTATGCCATGGCGGCGTTTTTCAACCTGTATGTGCCGGAAACCGGCGTTGACCATAAGCCACTCAAGAGCAACCCCTTGTTCCTGGTGCATGAATTCGCGCACTGCGTAACGCTGCTCTGGCGCGACAAGCTTGGGCAGATCTCGCTGGGCGTCACCACCCTGTTCTGGGGCGCAGGCGCCACCTTACAGTTCCTGGTGCTCAAGTGGGCGGAACACAATCTGTCGCTCAACCTGTCGGCTGCCACCAAAATGCAGGGCATCGTCGCCGTGGGGGTGACGATCGGCTCGATCCTCGCAGCCAAATTCATCACCCTGCGCAGGTCCGTCAAGGTGATCCCGCTTGGGATCGTCATGGGGCTGCTCATCAACGCCATGATCTTCATCCACAACAGCTATCTGGCCATGCTCCTGATGGTAGTGGTGGGCGCACTTTCTGGCTTCTTCGTGGTGCCGATGAATGCCCTGCTGCAACATCGTGGGCACGTGCTGATGGGCGCGGGTCACTCCATTGCAGTGCAGAACTTCAATGAAAACCTCAGCATCCTGGCCATGACCTACCTGTACTACCTGCTGCTGCGCTGGAATCTGCCCATCGAAATGGTCATTGCGCTATTCGGCCTCTTCACCGCCGCTGCGATGTACCTGATCAAACGGCGCCATGATGCCAACCAGCGCGAGTTCGACTCCATCGCACTACTCGAAGACAAGCATCACTGACATCCACACCACGGCAAAGGCGCTGCTTGTTCAGCGCCTTGCGCCCCGCTTACGCCAATAGGCAAATTCGTCCTCGTGACACTCGATGTCCAGCTCCATCACACGGGCCTGGAGTGCGCTTTGGGCGTCGGCAATCGCCTGATTGTAGAGACTGGGGCCGATTTCCTGGATAAAGTAATCCAGCAGCGCCCCCGCCTGCAGATTGCCCAGCGGCTCATCAAAGTTTTCCGAAAAATAGCGTTGCATCGACTCAATTGCCGCTGCGCGGGCTTCCTTGCTCAACTCGATCGCCATCGCCTCAATCCTTAATTCTTTTTGAGTGCCTGCATCTGGTCGACCGCAAAACAGAGGTCTTCCCAGGCTTTGTGCTTATCTTCCAGATTGCGCAGCAGATAAGCGGGGTGATAGGTCACCACAACAGGAATGCCGTGGCGGTCAAACACCCGGCCACGGGCGGAACTGATCTTGATTTCTGCATTCAGCAAGGTCTGCGCAGCCGGGCGCCCCAAAGCCACGATCAGGCGGGGCTTGATCAATTCGATCTGACGTTCGAGGTAGGGATGGCAGGCCGCAATCTCGCCTGCTTCCGGGGTACGATTCCCCGGAGGACGACACTTCACCGAGTTGGCGATATACACATCCTGACCACGTTGCAAGCCGATGCTGCCGAGCATGGCATCCAGCAGCTTGCCAGCCTGCCCCACAAAGGGCTCGCCGCGTTCGTCTTCCTCTGCGCCCGGCCCCTCGCCTACAAAGAGCCAATCCGCCTCACGGTCACCCACGCCGAACACCGTCTGCTTGCGCGCCTTGCACAAACCGCAGGCACGACAATCTTTGACGGCTTGATCCAGTTCCTCCCAGCCCATATGGGCCAGACCAGATCCTTTCGCAGCGGCATCCCTTGGGGCAGGCGTTGCGGCCGGCGCACTGACCGCTTCCAGAACAGTCTGCGCCACCCGGCTGACCGCCTGGGCAATCGGCACTGGCGGTGCCGGACGCGGATCAGCCACCGGCGTCACGAGTTCGGGCTCAGCCGCATGCTCCGCCCCACGTAGATGCCAGAGCGGGGCAAGCCCCATTTCAGCCAGAATCTGTTCGCGGCGGCTCACAGCTCGCTCCTCATCACCAGGGCATCCTCCCGCCCTTGCGCAGCGGGGTAATAGCCCTTGCGCAGACCGATCTGCTCAAAGCCACGGCGCCGATAAAAATCCAAGGCATGCACATTGGAGGGGCGCACTTCCAGAAACATGCTGGCGGCTCCGTTTTGCACGGCCACTTTTTTGAGGTGGGCCAGCAGGCAATCGCCCTGCCCCTGCTTTTGCCACTGCGGCAGAATGCTGATATTCAGCAGATGGGCTTCATTAATCACCAGCATCAGCACCGCATAGCCGATGGTTTCTGCGCCACATCGCATCACCCAACTGCTGTAACCAGCCGAGAGGGCATCACGAAAATTGTTGAGGCTCCAGGGGAAAGGGTAAATTTCCCGCTCCTGCTCGGCCACCCAGAGCAGGTCATCTTCACGCATCGGGGTGAAGTTGGGCGCACTCACGCCTTACCCCCTGCCGCCAGACGTTCGGCCACGGTCAAGGCAACACGATCCCGCACGTAGAGCGGGGCTGCTTCGGCCGCATCCACCCAATTCGTGGAACCCGCCAGACGTGCCACCGCTGCCGCACCGGGCACCGCGTTGGCGTCCTGTACCACAATCTTGTCAGCCAACGCAGCAACGCATTCTGGATAGACCCGGAACGCGGTACCCACCCCCACCCAACCCGCTTGTGCAGGTACAGGCATGGCAGAGGGCACGACACAGACAGGCGCCAGATCGGTCTGCCAGCCCTGTTCGCCGCGCACATAGCGGGCCACGTAGACCTCGCTCATCCGCGCATCCATGGCGCAGTACACCTGGGAGGCATCACAACCTTCCGCCAGCGCCAGCAGGCTATCAACAGGCGCGACAGGCAGCCCCAGACCGACCGCCAGCCCCTGGGCCACGCTACAGGCCAGGCGCACCCCGGTAAAGGCGCCGGGGCCACGGCCAAAGGCAATTACGTCCAGCTCTGCCAGACGGACTTTGTGCCTAGCGAGCAGCTCGCGCACCAAGGGCAACAATCCGGCCGAATGCGCAGGGGGGCTCACCAAGGTTTGCGAGTGCAACTCGCCATCGCACAGCAAGGCGACCGAAGCGATCTCGCAGGAGGTTTCGAGGGCTAGAATTTTCATGGGTCGGCCATTTTAGCGCAGAGCGGGGATGGCCGTGCCGACCCTCACACAAAACTGGCTGAAATCACCGCCCGCAATTCGGTACCCAGCTTGCCATCACGTTCGCGGTACTGGAACCACCACAGTGCCCCCTTACGCACGGCAAATTCCTTTTTCTCGCTATCGAGCAGCAAGGCTGCGGCCTCGCCCAAAGCGGGTTGGTGACCCACCAGCAACACCGCATCACGCGAGCTGGGCCAATCTGCGGCAGTCAGCAGATTCCCCCCGCGCGCGCTGATGCCGATTTCGGGGCATAGCTCATACTCGCGCCGCCATGCTTCAATAGTTTGACGTGTGCGCACCGTCGGGCTGACCAGGATGCGCAAGCGGCGTGGCGCATGGGCATCCAGCCAGCGCGCCACAGCCTTGGCCTGTTCGCGGCCATGCGGAGTCAGGGTACGGGTGGCATCGGGAATACCAGGAGCCGCTTCGGCATGTCGCCACAACAAAAGATCCATCAACTGTCTCCGTGATGAGGGGCCGCCACACTCTGGCTCCCCTTGTGTATTGATTTATCCAGCTTTCGCCAAGGCGCACGGGCTTCGAGCAGCCGGGCCGAACGCTCCAGTACGGCCTGCCGTAAGGCTGCCGCCTGGGGCGCATGCCAACCACGCACAAATCCCCCCGCTTCGCGCAGGGCAGGCTGTTTGTCGCCCCAGGCATGGAAGTAGACCTGGGCAACCTCCAGATCATTCAGATGCCCCAGATCGTCTTGCAGGCTTGAGAGCTGCTTGAGGTACTCCACCACGGTTTTTTGTACCATCAACGGGGCAAAGAATTCCAGGGCATAGCGCATACGCTTGAAGCCGATGCGCAATTTATGCAAAGCCACCGGACCAGGGTCAGCCACCGCTTGAGCCAGACGCACCCGCAGGCGTTTGCGCAGGCGGCGCAGGCAGGCATGGGCGAATATCACCAGGGACTGCCCCGCCCCCACATCGGCCAAACCATTCAGTTCCTGCGCAAATTTGAGCAAAGGGGCGCCGCAATTGCTCTGGCGCATCTGCTCCCGCGCAACACGCTTGGCGCCCTGCCGGGCCTGATCACAGCACACCTGCAAAGCCAGCAACGCATCGTCATCCGGGCTATCTGCCACAACAGGTGCGACCACCGAAGCCAGCAACACATCCATATCCCTCGCCACTCCCATTCCATTGGCCAAACGGGTCAGCACCTCCGTCCATTCACTGACGAATTGGGCTGGCAGCGCTTTGGCAAACACCCGGACCAGGGTGCGCAGGCGGCGCAACGACACTCGCATCTGATGCACATAATCGGGGGCATCCAGATTCAAGGCCCCCCAGGTGTTGGCCTGCCAGGCCTGTAGAATCTGAAAGCCCAAGGCTTTGAACGCCTGCACGGGGCTTTGTTGGGCATGGATGCAAGAAGGCTGGGCACGCACCGGGCGAACCGGTTCGTCACGAAAGAGCTGGTAACCGCGTGCGGCCTTACTGGGGTCGAACGGCACCACCGGCAGATCCTGCGCCAGTTCAATCGCCAGCGCCCACAGGTGGCAAGGCTCTCCATGCTCGATTTCAAGCTCCAGTTCGCAGATATCCTCTTCCCGCCCTGCGGCTTTGATCGTGCCCCGATCCACCATCGCCAAGATGCGCACCCCTTCGGCGGGCTCCAGGACAAAGGTTTCACGGTGAAAATCCGTGGAGAACAGCGGCACAATCGCTTCGCGGTGCTGCTCCAGCAAACGGCGCGGTTCATCGGCAACCGCCGAAAAATCGAATTCGCCCGAAAAGTTCTGCTCCCATTCAGGTCGGGAAGACAAGCCCCCTACCGATTCAGCAGCACATTTCACGGTTTGCAGCATCTGCTTGCCCGCTTTGCGGGTACGCAGCGCCACTTTTTTCTGTCCAAGTGCTAGATCCGGCGTGTCATAGTAAGTATTGACCAGCATCTGGATCTGCCCCAGGCGTTTGCTGCGGGCAATCAGAGGGTGTGCCAAGACCTGCGATTGAGCGCTTGGTGGAAAGACCAGCTTCAGCTCGGTTTCCTGCGCCATGGCGTTCGGTGTAAGAGTTTTACCAAACTCCGAGTTTAGACCAAATCACCTTCGCCCATCTAGCTTCAACGCACCATCATCGGGCACGCCAATGCCCAGACTTGCCGCCAAGCTTCTCCAACAGGCGCACATTTTCAATGCACATGCCACGATCCACGGCCTTGCACATATCGTAAATGGTCAGCAGCGCTACGCTGGCGGCGGTGAGCGCCTCCATCTCCACGCCGGTACGCCCCACGGTTTCGGTGGTGACCTGGCAATCCACCGCAGAGGCGGCCTCATCCACCGTGAATTCCACCGCCACACGGGTCAGGCCGATGGGGTGGCAGAGCGGGATCAGGTCCCCCGTGCGCTTGGAAGCCTGGATTGCCGCGATACGGGCAATCCCCAGCACATCGCCCTTGCTGGCGTTACCCTCGCGGATCATCGCCAGGGTGGCCGCCTGCATCACAATACGCCCGCCTGCCACAGCCCGCCGGGCGGTTTCTGCCTTGGCCCCTACATCCACCAT
Organism: Uliginosibacterium gangwonense DSM 18521; assembly: GCF_000373965.1. GTDB lineage: Bacteria > Pseudomonadota > Gammaproteobacteria > Burkholderiales > Rhodocyclaceae > Uliginosibacterium > Uliginosibacterium gangwonense. The sequence goes on from NZ_KB892841.1 coordinate 16,478, forward strand.
GTGGGCCTGCCCTTGGGCATCGAAATGGGTCAGTTCTTCGCTCATAGATCTTTTTACAATATCGTACTTGTCGCGTACACAAGGGACAGTATCATAGCCGGATGAAAACGATCCCGCTCCTGACTCGTCTGCTTTCAGTTGCCGTGGCTGCCACATTGTCGCTCCAAAGCATCGCGGCGCAATTGCCGGATCTGGGGGACACGGCTTCAAGCATACTGTCTCCTGCCCTGGAAAAGAAAATCGGTGACGAGGCGCTCGCCTCCTACCGCTTTGAAGACCCCAGCTACATTGACGACCCGGAACTCGAATCCTACTTCGATACGCTGGGTTCGCGCTTGAGCGCCTCCGGGGCCACCGGGGATCGGAATTTCACCTTTTTTGTGCTGAAAGACTCCACCATCAACGCCTTCGCCATGCCCGGCGGGGTAATCGGGGTGCATTCCGGCCTGGTGGTCAATAGCCAGACGGAGTCCGAGCTTGCAGCGGTGATCTCCCACGAAATGGCGCACATCGTGCAGCACCATATCGGGCGGGGTGCGGCAGCCCAGAGCAACTCCACCGCCTGGATGCTGGCGTCCTTGCTGGTCGCCATTCTGGCAGCCCGCAACAGCCCCACCGCCACCGAGGCCGCACTGGCAACCGGGATGGCCGCTGGCACGCAAAGTCAGCTGAATTTTTCCCGTGATTTTGAACGCGAAGCAGACCGCATCGGCTTCCAGATCCTAACTGCGGCGGGTTTTGATCCCCAGGGCATGCCAAGCTTCTTCACGCGCCTGCAACAGATCACCGGCACAGAAGACAGTGCTTACGCCTTCCTGCGCACCCACCCGCTGACGGCAGACCGGATTTCCGACATGCAGGGACGCGTGCGTTCCCAGCCCTATCGGCAGGTGCCCGACTCAATCGAATACGCGCTGACCAGAGCCAAGCTGACCGTGATCCAGGAAACACCCAACGCGACCTTCCAACGCCTCCGGCACAGCGAAGGCGGCCGCATCCAGGACAAGGCCGCACGCTGGTATGGCCTGACTCTGGCCCACCTCGCCGAACGCAACTATACCGAGGCACAACGCAACTTCAACCAATTGGCGGCCCTCAAACTCAAGACCCCGATGGTTGCCACACTGGGCGCGCAGATCGAGCTTGAACAAGGCCACGGCGCCGACGCAGCCAAGATCTGCCACGCGGCCCGCAGCAGCTATCCGGGCTGGCGCACACTGTCTTACTGCGAAGCGCAAGGGCTGCTTACCGCAGGCGACGGGGAAGGCGCACTGGCCCTGGTCACAGACCTGCTCAACCTCACGCCCGGCGACTTCCGCCTGTATGCACTGGAAGCCAAAATATATACGGCTTTGAACAAACCGGCGCTGGCGCATCGCGCCCAATCGCAGGTCTACCTGATGCACGGGCTGTTGCAACCGGCCATTGAACAGATGCGTCTGGCCCAGCGCAGCCCCGGTGCCAACGCCTACGAAGAAGCCGCCATCGACGCTCATCTGCGGGAGCTGCGCATCCGCCTGTGTGAAGAAACCGACGGCAAGATCAAATCCGACCCGCGTGCCAGCGAACCATCAAAGGATGGCTCAACGTCGGATAAATGCACTAAACTGCCATAGAACAATTCATCTGCAATACTTTTGCGATCTGCACCAGACCGCCTGCCCACCGGGGTAAAACCGAGTGCTTAGGCGGCTTTTCCATTTCCGGAGTAATTTTGAATGGACTTCAACCAGGAACTTGACGTCAAGGGGCTCAAGTGCCCCTTGCCCATCTTGCGGACGAAGAAGGCTTTGTCCGCCATGATGACCGGACAAGTGTTGAAAGTCGTGGCCACCGACCCCTCGACCGTCAAGGACTTTGACGCCTTTGCACGCCAAACCGGCCACGAACTGCTCTCGACCTCGGATGAGGGCAATGAAGAATTCGTGTTCCTGATCCGCCGAAAATAAACCGACCATACGGGATACCTGAAACTTGGCTTTACGTTCCACTGTCTTCAAGGCAGAGCTTGGCATTGCCGACCTCGACCGCCACTACTACGCCGACCACAGCCTGACGCTGGCGCGCCACCCTTCTGAAACTGACGAGCGCATGATGGTACGTATGCTCGCCTTCATCCTGAACGCCAGCGAGTCGCTTGAGTTTGGACGCGGCATTTCCAGCGACGATGAGCCTGCGCTGTGGGACCGTGATCTGACCGGGCAGGTGCGCACCTGGATCGAAGTCGGCCAACCCGATGAGCGCCTGCTGCGCCGGGCCTGCGGACGTGCCGACAAGGTCATCGTGTATGCCTACGGGCGGGGCCTGGATCAATGGTGGCTTCAGAATGCCAAGGGTCTGGGACGGCAGGACAAACTCAGCGTATGGCGCCTGTCGCCAGAGGACTGCAGCGCAATGGCCGCATTGGCCGAGCGCGGCATGCGCCTGCAATGCACGGTGCAGGAAGGCCATGTGTTGATTGCCGGCGACGCAGACACGCTGCAAATCGAACCCGAAGCCCTGAAGGCCGAATAAGCCATGCAAAACCTGATCCTCGTCCTGCTGGGGGTGCTGATCGTCGCGGTGGTCTGGCTGGCATGGCGACTCAAGCAACTGCCTGCGCAGCTGGAAGTTTTCTCCGCACAAGCAGAACAAAAACAACGTGACACACTGGGAGCGGCGCATCGTGCCATGCTCAACGACATGGGCATCGGGCTAGACCGGCTGGGCGACCGCATGTTGGCTGCGCAAACCGATACGGCAGAGCGCCAGCGCAATCTGCTCAACCAGGAACTCACCGCCACCCGCGAAGCCATGCAGGCGTTGCATCTGGCGATGCAGGAACTGATTGGCCGCCACTCCGCAAGCCAAACGCAAAAGCTGGATGCCCTGGCTGCCGATCTGGCGCAGCGCCAGGAACAGCTCAAGGGCGAGATGCTGGCCCACACGCTGGAAAAGCTCGCCGAGGCAGCCCGTGCCGACCGTGAATTGCTGCAAGACGGGCTGCGTACCGCCGCCCAGCAGCAAACCAACACCATGGAAGTACTGACCCGCACGCTCAATGAGCGGCTGGACGCCATCACCGGGGTAGTGAATCTACGCCTGGATGAAGGCTTCAAGAAGACCAACGAAACCTTTGCCAACGTGATGGCCCGGCTGGCGACCATCGACGAAGCACAAAAGAAGATCGGGGATCTGACCATCAATGTGGTCAGCCTGCAGGAATTGCTGGGCGACAAAAAAGCACGCGGCGCATTTGGCGAAGTGCAGCTCGAAGCTCTGGTGCAGAACGCTCTGCCGCCGGACGCCTACGCATTCCAGTACTCACTGGCTTCCGGGGTGCGTGCCGACTGCGTGCTCAAGCTCCCCGAGCCCACCGGACTGGTGGCGGTGGATGCCAAGTTCCCGCTGGAAAACTACCACCGCATGTTTGCCCCCGATGCGGGTGAGGCTGACCGCAAGCTTGCGCAGACGGCATTCCGCGCCGACGTGAAACGCCACATCGATGCCATTGCCAGCAAATACATCGTAGCGGGCGAAACCTCGGACGGGGCGATGATGTTCATCCCCGCCGAAGCCGTGTTTGCGGAAATCCACGCCTACCACCCGGAAGTGGTGGCCTACGCCCAGACCCGACGCGTGTGGATCGTCTCCCCCACCACCTTGATGGCCGTGCTCAACACCGCCCGCGCCGTGCTCAAGGACGTGGAAACACGCAAGCAGATCCACCTCATCAAAGATGCATTGGGCAAACTCGCCAAGGACTTCTCCCGCTTTGATGAACGCATGCAGAAACTCGCCACCCACATCCGGCAAGCGCACGAGGACGCGCAGGACGTGCACGTGTCCAGCAAGAAGATTTCCGGCCACTTCAACCGCATTGAGGCCGTTGAGCTTGAAGGCCTACCTCAAGCCCTAAATGCTCCCGAAGAGGAGTAGACTGAGTGGCTTACTGGCGAATTATTCCGTAATTCGCCAGTCTGTCACATAGCCGTGATACACTCTCGCCCTTTTCTATCAAGCAGTTATCCCCTCCAGAACCATGAGCCGCGCAATCCGCAATATCGCTATCATCGCCCACGTCGACCACGGCAAGACCACGCTGGTTGACCAGCTTCTTCGCCAGTCCGGCACCTTCCGTGAAAACCAGCAAGTCGCCGAGCGCGTGATGGATAGCAACGATCTTGAAAAAGAACGTGGCATCACGATTCTGGCCAAGAACTGTGCAATCCAGTACGGCGACACCCACATCAACATCGTCGACACCCCGGGACACGCCGACTTCGGCGGCGAGGTGGAACGTGTGCTGTCGATGGTCGACTCCGTGCTGCTGCTGGTCGACGCCGTTGAAGGCCCGATGCCGCAAACCCGTTTCGTCACCCGCAAGGCACTGGCCATGGGCCTCAAGCCCATCGTGGTGATCAACAAGGTCGACCGCCCCGGCTCGCGCCCGGACTGGGTGATCAACCACACCTTCGACCTGTTCGACAAACTCGGCGCCACCGAGGAACAGCTTGATTTCCCCATCGTCTACGCTTCGGCCCTGAACGGCTACGCCATGCTGGATGCCGACAAGCCCGGCACTGACATGAAGCCCCTGTTTGAAGCCATCCTCAAGCACGTGCCCGCGCCTGAAGTAGATGCCGACGGCCCCCTGCAACTGCAGGTCTGCTCGCTGGACTACTCCACCTACATCGGCCAGCTCGGTATTGGCCGCATCAAGCGTGGCCGTATCCGCCCAAATCAGGAAGTGGTGGTGATGTATGGCAACGAAAACAAGGGCAAGGCCAAGGTCAGCCAGATTCTGACTTTCACCGGCCTGGAACGCAGCTCGGCAGAAATGGCCGAAGCAGGCGACATCGTGCTCGTCTCCGGGATTGATCAGGTCGGTATCGGTGTCACCCTATGTGACCCGGAACGCCTGGAAGGCATGAAGCCCATCGCCGTCGATGAACCGACGCTGACCATGAACTTCCTGGTCAACAGCTCCCCGCTGGCAGGCCGTGAAGGCAAGTACGTGACCAGCCGCCAGATCCGTGAGCGCCTGGAAAAAGAACTGCTCAAGAATGTGGCGCTGCGTGTGACCTACACCAACGACGCTGACGTGTTTGAAGTCTCGGGTCGTGGTGAATTGCACCTGACGATTTTGCTGGAAAGCATGCGTCGTGAAGGCTTTGAACTCGCCGTGGGTCGTCCCCGCGTTGTGTTCAAGGAAATCGACGGCGTCAAATGCGAGCCGTATGAAATGCTGACCGTCGACGTGGAAGAAGAAAACCAGGGCGGCGTGATGGAAGAACTCGGCCGCCGCCGTGGCGAACTGCAAGACATGCAGCCGGATGGCAAGGGTCGCGTGCGTCTGGAATACCGCATCCCCGCTCGCGGGCTGATCGGCTTCCAGGGCGAATTCATGACGCTGACACGCGGCACGGGGCTCGCCAGCCACGTGTTCGACGAATACGCCCCGGTGGCAGGCAACATGAATGAGCGCCGCAATGGCGTGCTCGTCAGCCAGGACGACGGCGCTGCCGTGGCCTACGCCCTGTGGAAACTGCAGGATCGCGGCCGCATGTTCGTCAGCCATAACGACCCGGTGTACGAAGGCATGATCATCGGTATCCACAGCCGCGAAAACGACTTGGTGGTCAACCCGATCAAGGGCAAGCAGCTCACCAACGTTCGCGCTTCGGGTACTGACGAAGCCGTGCGCCTGGTGCCGCCGATCCAGCTCACGCTGGAATCTGCCATCGAGTTCATTGCTGATGATGAGCTGGTCGAGATCACGCCGAAATCGATCCGCCTGCGCAAGCGTCACCTCAAGGAACTGGAGCGCAAGCGCGCTTCCCGTACCGAGTAAAACAAAAAAACCCGCCACTGGCGGGTTTTTTGTTTCTGCTGTTGCTTCTGCATCTTGCAGCACAACTTGACCATCGCCAATAAATGACACACGTCCGCTACATTGCAAGGTGTCGGCTGGTACACTATTGCAGCCCTTGCTGGCGCTAGTCTCAAGCGTCATGACTTTGTCACATCCATGTCAGCCAGCGGGCACTCTCTCATCGTTCAAAGACAGGCACACCCATGTCATACGATTACAATTCGCAAGATAATCGCTTTGATTTTCCCAATCCGTACCGGATTGAAAACATCTTCTACTTCATCGCCGCCGCCATCCTGCTCCTAGGCGGTCTCTCACTCCTGCTGACTGCGCGTAGTGCGCTCGGCCAGAGTTCGCACGTAGCATGGCTCCCGCTGGGCATCGGCCTGGTCATGCTGGTGCATGGCCTCAAGCTGGGGGCAGAAGCGCTCTCCCGCCTGCGTTTCTTTTTTGGGCGTGGGCAACCGCAAAACCTTTCGAGCGCACTGACCGCAGACCAGATTGGCAGCCCGGCTAGCGCCGAAAAACTCAAAAACCTGCTGCGCCACAATTCCCTGGAATTCAAGGAACCCACTGGCCCACTCAACGGGGTGCTGTATTCGGCGCTCCCCAATCTGATTTTCGCCCCCGCCCGTATCCAGCAGATGGCGCAACGCCAGTTCCAGAATGCACTCATTATTCTGGTTACCTTGCTGAGCCTACTGGTATCTGTATTAGGCGCCAGTGCAGAAAGCGCTTCCTGGCTGGGGCTGTTCTATTTCGGCCTGACGCTGTTCATCCTGCTCAAACCGCTTGATGCAGGGGATAAGAACCAGATTGAAGTCGGTTTGAAGGGGCTGATCATCCTGATCCTGATTTCAGTCCTCGGCCCGGTCATCGTGCCGCGTCTGGTGCATGGCGTGACCCCACCCATCTGGTTGCCGGGCACCTTGCAGGCGGCTGTGGTGATGATCGTCACCGAAGCCGCCATCCTGCTGTTCTTCATGGCTGTGATCAATCAGACGCTGAAGACCCCGCCGCAAGCCAGCATGGCTGTCGAGCAAGGCACGCTGACGATGAACAGCCATCCGAAGCAGATCATCGACGAGCTGGAACGCGAGATGCAAAACCAATGGATCGCCTCGCTGCCCAATCGGCGCTATGCCCGGCAGATTCCAGAAGTCCAACTCAATATCCAGTCTGGCAGTTTTGAAGGTGAGTTGCTGGAAGAAACCCAGCCCGTCCCCAATGGCGAACTGCCTAATATGACTCTGCCATCATGCTTTGGCGAACCCCGCTACCGCTGGCTGGGCTGGCTCAACAGCTATGGGTTGGTCATGATGGGCCTGTCGGTGCTGGCCCTGATCTTCTTCGCCAAGCATTTCTTCAGCCAGGACCAAGGCATCAACACCATCGCCATTCCGATTGCCACGCTGGGCATCTCACTATGGATTCTGGGCAACTATTGCTTCAAGGCCGGCAAGGTATTGTGGGGGCGCTTTGATTTCATCTCCCGCCTGATCTGGGTGGAAATGAAGGGCAACTATCAATCGGCCCAGATGGACTACGGCAACCAGTTCACCGACCGGATCAAGACCCAAAAGCAAGTTATCAATATTGAATCGATGACGCTACGGGTATGGATTGCAGAGATTGAAACGGTGACTTTCGGCAAGGATTCCGAGCGCTTCATTCTCGCCATGCGTGGGCTGAAGAACGAAGCCGCTACCCTACATGCGCATCTGACCAACTTCGCCCAACAACAAAGCATGATCGTGGCCCCCACCTCCAGCGTCGACATGCATCGTGCCAACGCACTGGGGGTGATGAACCAGTTGGGCGACAAGAATCACGAAGCGCATCAGGCATTGCCCGGCGCCATTTCACAGGCCATCCAGAACGCTGCGGCACCGGCGCCACAAGCGCCCAGTGCGCAGCAGCCCCCCGCACAAACTCTGGATACCTGCCCGGCATGCCAACCGGCCCGCTTGATGGGCTCAAAGTTCTGCCCGGAATGCGGTAGCCGACTCTAGGCCAAGCGCCCCCCAGGCATCTGCATGAAAAAGGCCACCCACATCAGCCGATGTGGGTGGCCTTATCATTTGCCTTCAAAGCAAAATCAATCAGCTGTTTGCCGCATCACCCTTGTTGCAGCAACCCTTCTTGCAGCATGAAGGAAGCATTCTGCGCAGGGTGTCATCCTTGACCACGTAGTGGTGCCAAAGGGAAGCCAGCACATGGAGCCCCACCAGGAAGTACACCGCATTACCCAGCGTTTCATGCACTTCGCGCACGGCATTACGCAAATCCGGGTTCTGCGCAATCATGGTCGGCAGTTCCAGGCCGAAAAGCGCGACCGAACGCCCACCAGCTTGCGAAAAGATGATCCCGGTAATGGGCAGGGCAAACATCAAGGCGTACAAGGCCCAATGTAAAAGATGTGCAGAAACCACCTGCCAACGTGCATCCCCCAACACGGGCGGGGTGCCCAGGCGGATGCGCTCCTCAAACCGCACAAACGCCAGCACAAATACCAACAAGCCGGCTGAAATGTGGATGCCACGCAGACTATCGCGCAATGCCTGCCCGGTTTCCTTGGGGACTGTGCCACGATACTCAATAGTGGCCAAGGCCACTACAAACAGGATGAACATCAGCCAGTGCAAAGCAATCTGTGTTTTACGATATGAGTTTGATTGGGCCATACAAAATCTCCTGAGGGGGTCAAGATTCAACGAGTTCCAGGAACCTGATCACGATCTGTAGCGAGACGCTGTCAACGGGGTGAAGCGCAGCACAGAAACCGAAGTTTCTGTGAATAAATGAGGATTTCGAGCTGCGCATGAGCCCCGATCACCGCCTCGCAGTAAGATCATGAACAGGTTCAAAACCTGATCGCGCCATTCTACCTGCAGAACACCCGCACCAGACGACACAGAGCAAAAACCAAGTGTATAGACAGTGCATGGCGCTTCCATGACATAAGCGAAGAATAGAAGGGTTTTCCTTCACGTGCAAAAAACCTGCAAAACAAGAAAATCCCATTAAACTTTTCAACAGGATCGCTTCTTGCACCAACTTTTACACTATGCAGACACCTCTATCACCTTTCTGGCAGCGCCGTTGGTTGGTTTTATTCACGGTGGCCCTGACGCTGCTGCTGGGTTTTGCCTTTACCGTGCTCACAAGCTATGCGGTCTCCCATAAGGAGATTCGGGAAGGCATCCTGAGCACCGAACTCCCCTTGACCTCCGACAACATCTATTCGGAGATCCAGAAAGACCTAGTGCGACCGATTCTCATTTCGTCAATGATGGCACGAGACACTTTTGTCCGCGATTGGGCCATTGGGGGCGAACATGATGTATCTCGCATGAATCGTTATCTGCAAGAAGTCAGCACCCATTACAACACCTTCAACAGTTTCTTTGTCTCAGACGCCAGCCACAACTATTATTATCCCAAAGGCGTACTCAAAAAGATAGAGGAAAAACAAGCACGCGACGCATGGTATTTCCGCGTCCGCAATATGCAAGAAGCTTACGAGATCAACGTCGACTACGACCAGGCCCATCAGGATCGGCTTGCCATCTTCATCAATTACCGGGTTTTTGATTATGACAATCACTTCATCGGCGCAACCGGAGTGGGGTTGGCCGCAGATAACGTCACAGACCTGATTTCAACATACCAGAAACGCTACGGTCGGGAGATCTATTTCGTCGATACCGCAGGCCGGGTCACAATGGCGGGCGAATCCGTCCACACAGTCAAACCCGGCACCCAGCTGCAAAACGTAGAAGGGCTCAAAACCATTCTTGCTGCGGCCCTGGCCAACAAGCAAAAATCATTCGAATATCGCCAGGATGGCAGGCTGCATCTGCTCAATGTGCGCTATATCTCGGAGTTGAAGTGGTATCTCTTCGTTGCCAAGGAAACCGACTCGGCATTCTCGAACATCCGCCATGCACTCTTCATCAATCTGGCAATCTGCCTGCTGGTTACAGTGATTGTGCTGGTGGTGTTCATTCGCGGCTTTGGCCGCTATCAGCGCCAACTCGAAGCGCTGGCGACAACCGATCCCCTCACCAAACTGTATAACCGACGTGCCTATGCCCAGCACCTGAACCGCAGCATGCGCGAAGGCAAACGTTCGGGCAGCCCCTTGTCGCTAGTGATGATGGACCTGGATCACTTCAAGCAGTTCAACGATACGCACGGCCACAACAAGGGAGATACCCTGTTGCAACAAGTGGCCCAGACCCTGCAAAACAACCTGCGCACCACGGACATGATATGCCGTTGGGGTGGCGAAGAGTTTTCCGTCATCCTCAAGGATTCCCCATTGCAGCAGGCCACAGAGGTGGCGGAGAAATTGCGTCAGGCCATTACTGAAGAGTGTGGCGCGGGCGTCACCGCAAGCTTCGGGGTGGCCCAACTGGATCTGGGTGGCCCGGATGCCTCGGCCGAATCCCTGCTTGGCCGTGCGGATGCTGCGCTCTACGCCGCCAAACAGGCGGGCCGAAACTGCGTCAAACAAACCTGAGCGCCCCCGGGGCATGGCACTATTTGGGGGCCGGCGTGATATCCCCCTCACTACGGAGAAGAAAGAATTCAAGTTTTGTATTTCTGCAATTGTTCTTCCGGGCGCCGCCCGTTAAGATTCATGCACTGATGAACTGATGATCCGCATGAATTCCAGCCCGTTATTTGAGCGCCGGACCCGGCAACGCTTTCCCGCTGTGCGGGATGGTAAACCCTATGTGTGGCTGTTGCTGGGCAACGAGCGCTGGCCTTTGAACGACCTGTCGCTTGATGGTTTCAGTGTGCCTGCCGATACCCCCATCCCAACAACGGATGAGCCCTTCGACTTTGCGCTGCGTCTATCTGACTCACCAGACAAGGTGCGGGGTCAGGCCCAGGTCATGAATACCGTGGGTGGGGTCACGGGTTGCCGCTTTGTAAGCGTGGAGGACGATGGCGAAGCCCGTGTCTTTGAGTGGCTCACCGTGATTGTGATCTGCGCGGCCAAGCTGCGCATTACCGCCAAGGAAGCCGAAGCCATCGTCAAGGGGCCATCTCTGATCTGAGGATCGGCCAACTTGCCTGTCGCACGGGTAATCTTCACAGCAGAAGCACTCAATGACATACTGGCAGAATCTGCAATTGGGGACTGACGCGCAGCCACGATGCCATGCCCCACCAGAGTGCCTGTTATAAGAGCATTGGGTGAGCATTACACTACACCGACAAATCGACAACGCCCGTGGCCAGACTCTGAATCCTATGACGAAAAAGACCCTGTATGCCATTCTTGGCGCACCTGAAACGGCACGCATCGAAGAGATTCGACAGGCATACGAGCAGCGTATGGCCGGGCTTGAGCCCAGCGATACTATTCTGCAAACCGCCATCAAGGATGCGTGGGACATTCTGAGCAATCCGCAACGGCGTGAAAGATACGACGCCTCGCTACGGCGGGCGCGGGCCCAGGACGAAATGGCGATCGAGTACGTGGAAGACACCGGCTCCAGCAAAACGCCTTTTATCATCGGCGCGCTGATAGTGCTGGTCGCAGCAGGCTGGTATTTCTTTCGCAAACCCACTCAATCTGCCCCAAAAATGACGGCTCCAGTGGTGCTGGCCCAGGAAAATGAGGCCCAACCCACCGCTATAAACGTCCAAAACACCCCTGCGGCAGCCCCTGGCTCCACCAAGGGTCTGACGCCAGAGGAGCTGTTTGCCCGCGCCTCCAACAGCATTGCGCGTATCAACGTATTCAACGGCAGCGGTCAGCAACTCTCGATTGGCAGTGGCGTAGTCATTGATAGCGGTACGGTCATCACCAACTGCCACGTCACCCAGGGTGGGGCCAGCATCAAGGTCAAGATGCAGAACTCGCAATACGATGCCTCCATCCAGGTCGCGGATGAGCAACACGACCTGTGCAAGCTGTCAGTGCCGCAGTTGCGCGCGCCCTCGGTCAGCATCGGGCGGGTCAGCAGCCTCAAGGTTGGGCAGAAGGTGTTTGCCATCGGCTCGCCCCACGGTCTGGATCTGACCATCAGTGATGGCCTGATCTCCTCGCTGCGGGATGCCAGCGATGGCACCTATATCCAGACTACGGCACCCGTGTCGCCCGGCTCCAGTGGCGGCGGTCTGTTTGATGAAACCGGGCAGTTGGTCGGCATCGTCACCTTCCAGGATCGTAGCGGCCAGAACCTGAACTTTGCCATTCCGGCCGAATGGATCAACACCATGTCGGCCTCGACCGGCCACGACAACAGCCGCTACTCCACTCGCCCGGAAACGGAAAGCAGCAACACAGCAGACGACCTGATCGTGGGCGACTGGCACTGCTTTGGCCCGCTCACCGGGCGCGGCCTGGACGTGACCTTTGCGGGCAACGGCGTTGTCAGCGGCTCCCTGGATGGCAAGCCTTTCATGGGCCGCTACTACATGCAGGGCAAACAGATCACGCTGTTCTCGGACGTATTCCAGATCGAGGAACTCAGCACCGCCCGCCTGGTGATGAGCCAAGGCAGTGGTCGTCGACTCGTCTGCAACCACTGAGCAAGCACCCATACCACCGCAGCAGTGCTGGTGATAGACTGCATGCCTATCACGTCTTGGCCCCGTTTCGCAGACCTTGTACCCAACACGGTCTGCTGATCTGTTTTCCCCATGAGCTTTGAGAACCTGCCCATCATCCTGATTCTGGCCCTGTCGGTCATCGGGAACAACAATACCGTTGCCATTGCTGCCGCAGCCCTGCTGTTGCTGAAACTACTCGGGCTGACCAGTTGGCTCAATGTGGTGGAAACCCGTGGCATCAATGTCGGGGTCATTATCCTCACCGCCGCAGTGCTCACGCCTCTTGTCACCGGCAAGGTTGATATTGCCGGGCTCGGCAATGCGTTCAAGACCCCGACAGGGGTGATCGCCATCCTCATCGGACTTGCCGTGGCATGGATCGCAGGGCAAGGCGTGGGCTTCATGAAGACCTCGCCCGAAACCGTCACCGCACTCATGGTCGGCACCCTGATCGGCGTCTGTTTTTTCAGAGGTCTTGCCGTCGGGCCGCTGATTGCAGGTGGCATGGTGGCCCTGATTGCTGGAACCCTAAGGCTCTAAGCCCTCTGGTAAATCGTCGCGGATTTCATCTGCCTCAAACATTGCGCGGTGCGCGTTGCGTCATTCAGGCGTACCATTGCAAGAGCATATCCACCATCAATGACTCTAGCATGAACAAAAAAGCAAGGCTTGCTGCCGCAGCGCTGGTTGTGGTGCTGGGTGCTGGGTTCTACGCCACCCCTTACATCACCGTGGCACAGATGCGCTCTGCAGCACAGGCCAAGGATGCAGACAAACTCAGCCGCTATGTCGACTTCCCCGCGCTCCGGGAAAACCTGAAAACCACCTTCAACGAAAAGATCAATGCCCAGATCGCCCAATCCAAGGATGCCAGCCCATTTGGCGCTTTGGGCGCAGCGGTGGCGGGGGCGTTGATCAACCCGATGGTCGACGCGATGGTCACCCCGCAAAGCCTCTCCATGATCGTACAGGGGCAACAACCCAAGGGGGAGAAGCCCCAGGAAGAGGCCATCCCAGCCGCCGATGCAGCGTCCAAACCAGAAGACTCCAGCACGGATGTCTCAATGGGCTATGAAGGCTTTGACCAGTTTGCGGTCAACATCAAGCACAAGGATTCCGGTGAGCCAGTCAGCCTCATTTTCCATCGTGAGGGACTGATTTCCTGGAAGCTAGCGGCCTTGCGCCTGCCCATGTAGGGGATTTATTCCATCCGCCTATCCCTTCGCGGGCTGATGCTTGCGGATATCGGGCAGGAAGATCGTCAACATGCCCAGCAGCGGCAGGAATGAACAGACCAGGTAGACGAAGTCGATACCGGAATGGTCGGCCAGCCTGCCCAGCAAGGCCGCACCCACGGCTCCCATGCCAAACGAGAAGCCGAAGAACATCCCGGCGACCATGCCGACCCGCCCGGGGAGCAGTTCCTGCGCAAACACCACAATCGCCGAGAAGGCCGATGCCAGGGTGAAGCCGATCACGAAGCTTAGCACCGTCGTCCAGAGCAGATTGACATGCGGCATCATCAGGGTGAAGGGGGCCACCCCGAGAATCGAAACCCAGATCACCCGCTTGCGCCCGATGCGATCCCCAATCGGGCCGCCGATCACTGTTCCCAAGGCCACCGCAAACAGGAAGATGAAGAGGTGGACCTGTGCCTGCTCTACAGAAACGCCAAACTTGTGGATCAGGTAGAAAGTGAAATAGCTCGTCAAACTGGCAAGGTAGAAATACTTCGAGAAGACCAGCGTCAGCAGCACCCCAATGGCCAGCACCACCTTGCCGCGCGGCAAGTCCTTGTCTGCCCCCCCTTGGCGCAGCTTGGCCTTGAACGCGCCCTGGCGCTGCTGATGCGCGTACCAGTTGCCCACCTGCCACAGCAGGCAAATCGCCATCAGCGCTGCCAGCGAGAACCACATCACACTCTTCTGACCATTCGGCATCACGATCCAGGCGGTCAACAGCGGGCCTAGCGCCGTGCCTGCGTTGCCACCGACCTGGAAGATCGATTGCGCCAACCCGAGCTTGCCACCGGACGCCATACGGGCCACGCGGGAAGATTCCGGGTGGAAGATCGACGAGCCACTGCCCACCAGGGCCGCCGCACAGAGCAGGGCCGCATAGCTGCTGGCATTGGCGAGTAGAACCAGGCCAATCAAGGTGCTGGTCATCCCCGCCACCAGGGAATATGGCTTGGGGTGGCGATCCGTGTACATCCCCACAAAGGGCTGGAGCAAGGAGGCCGTGGCCTGGAAGGTAAAGGTAATCAGCCCGATCTGGGCAAAGCTCAGGTTGAAGCCCCCTTTGATCATGGGGTACATGGCAAAGATCAACGACTGAATCATGTCGTTGAGAAAATGCGACAGACTGATGGTGCCCAGTATCCTGTAAGCAGGGTCTTGAACTGGCGCAGCCGTGGCTGTAGTAGTGGCTGTAGTCAAAGCTGTTTCCTTTATCCAAACACCAAGCACAAATGCTCAGTACAAGGATAGAGCTTCAATCGATTTCCGACTAACGCCAACAAGACCAAATATAGAGAGAAACAGACACTATCGGTACCCCAAGTAGAAAGAAGCCATCAGCCCAGCTGCGTTCTGGATTCACTGCAGCACAGTATTCAGTAACACCGCCAGCCGGGCCGCAGCCCGCTCCATCTGCAAACGGATCACCGGTAGCGCCTGCACCTGATAGGCTTCATCAAGAAGCATTGGCGTGTCGTCGCTGCGGGGCGGGTTCCAGCTCCCACATGCGAAACCAGGCAAGGGGGTATAGGCGTGCTCAAGTGCCAATTGGCGGGATTCCTGCATCCAGCCTGCGACATCTTCAGGGGCATAGGCCGGAAGCTCGGCAGGCAGATGCAGGCGGCCGAGTTTGAGCGCCTTGGCGGCCAGTTCGCTGTCCCATACCTGATGCAGCGTACGACGCTTGCCGTCTTCCACCCCCGCCAGCGCAACAGGCAAAGCCCCTTTGTCTTTGGCCACACCTGAATGCAAGGGCTGATGCAGATCCCCCACCAGATGCACCACCCACTTCAAGGCTTCGTTGCGGGCACGCGGTGCCTGATCCCGGTCTGCGAGAATGGCCGCGTAATGCAGGATCAACTGATCCACGCAATGCCCATCTGGACAGGCGCCCAGTTCGGCGGAACACACAGAATTGCCCCGGACATGCCAGCCACGATAGGTTTTGGCGTCCGCCCCCTCGCGGATCTCATCCGCCCAGGATGCCACCTCTGCCAAGGTATGGCGCCCGGAAGGCTGTCCCCCCCGGTCCAGGTCGTCTGCCAAAAGCAGCTTGACCTGCGCCTGTGCCGCAGGACTCAAAGCTGCTTGTGCCAAGTCCGCAATCGCCGCATGCCCTTTGACACCCCATGCCTGGGCCTGCGGTACGCACACCAGCAAAAAACCGCTACAAAGGGCCCACCTTGCATGCCCCAGCAAACGGCGCACAGCACCTTGCATCATGTGGCACTCAGTAATGTGGGGGGATGTCTTCGCGCAGATCGCGGGGTTCCGCACCACTCGCGGTCGCCTGCGCCTGCATCTGCCGGTAGAGCGTGCGGATCTGCTCTTGCAGCAATTCGATCTGCTGCTGTTGGCGGAACACCGTCCGGTTGAGCGCATCAATCTGATCCTCGCCCAAAGCCACTTTGGTTTCCAATGCCACCAAACGTTCTTCCATGCTTCCACCTCTGCTTATCATTGGGAAGGGATTGTAACGCGGCCCCTTGCAGACAGTTTCCCCAGAACCCCGCTTATTGGCAGAATACAGGATTGCCTAACGGAGCCCACCATGCCTTACACAACAACAATTTCCGCCCAAACCCTTGCCGCTGAGTTAGGCAAGCCGGACTGGATCGTCTTTGACGTTCGCCACGAATTGCAAAATCCCGCCTCAGGTCGTGCCGCCTACCAACAAGGGCATATCCCCGGCGCCCTCTTCCTGCATCTGGATGAGGATCTGTCTGCCCCCAAAACGGGCAAAAACGGGCGCCACCCTTTGCCAGATCGTGCCGCATTTGCCCAACGGCTGGCTGCGCTAGGGGTCAATACCCGCAGCCAGGTCGTGGTGTATGACGCCGCCGGGGGCATGATGGCCGCCCGCCTATGGTGGATGCTGCGCTGGGTGGGGCACGCCCATGTTGCCGTGCTCGATGGTGGCTGGCCCGCTTGGGTAGCCAGCGGCGCAGCGACAAACGCCGATACGCCCGCCCCCCGCCCGCAAGGTGATTTGCAGGCAGCCACTCCTTTGACACGGCAGATCAACGCGGCTCACGTGTTGATCAATATCGAGCTGGGGACCGAACTGGTGTTGGACGCGCGTGGCCCCGACCGCTTCCGTGGCGAAAACGAGACCATGGACCCAGTCGGCGGGCATATCCCAGGGGCACGCAACCGCTGCTTCCGCGATAACCTTGACGCACAGGATCGCTTCAAGTCTGCAGACATCCTGCGTGAAGAATTCAGCCGCGTATTGGATGGCAAGACGCCAGCGCAAGTCATTGCACAATGCGGGTCAGGCGTGACGGCCTGCCACAACCTGCTGGCGATGGAAATTGCCGGGCTGGGCGGCGCTGCACTCTATCCAGGGTCCTGGAGCGAATGGTGCAGTGACCCGGATCGCCCGATTGCGGTGGGTAACTGAATCAGCCCCGTTTGGTATTGACGGCAATGGTGATGCGGTTGCGGCCCTCGCGCTTGGAGATATAGAGGGCTTCATCCGCAGCAACCACCAATTCCATCATGTTGGAATAACTCGGGTATTCGGCCACCCCGGAACTGAAGGTCACCGAGAAAATACCTTCGTCATACGCGTGATAGATTTTAGAGAATCCATCACGAATCTTGTTGAGTTTATCGCGTGCTGATTCAGCCGACGTGCTGAAAAACACCACCACGAATTCTTCGCCGCCGTAGCGCCCCACCACGTCGGCCTTGCGTACATGCTGCTTGAGGTAGCGCGCAAGGGTCTTGAGCACTTTGTCACCCACGGTATGGCCGTAGTTGTCATTGACCTTCTTGAAATAGTCGATATCCAGAATGGCATATGACACTGGCACACCCTGGCGTTCAGCCAGCAGGAGCGACTGTTGCAGCAGCGTTTTGGTCTTGACGTGGTTATACAGCCCGGTGAGGCTGTCTTCCACCATCAGCTTGCGCAGGCCTCGGTAGCGTTCGGCCTTGCTGACCACCGTATTCACGAGCTGCGCCTGGCTGATCGGCTTGGTCAGGTAGTCATCCCCGCCATTGCGCATGGCCTCCAATTGCACCTCTTCGCTGGTTTCGCTGGTCAGGAAGACAATGGGAATGGATTCAAAGGCTTTGTTCTGGCGGATGATGCGCGCCACTTCCAGGCCATTACAGCCATCCATGTGGAAGTCCAGCAAGAGCACATCCGGCGAATAATCCAGCAATGCATCTAGAATATGCTGTGGGGTTCTCAGCGTGCGCAGGTTGATGCTCGGAAACTGCTCCAGCGTGCGCTGGATGGAAGTCAGTACGGTTTGCGAGTCATCCAGAATCAGCACCCGATACGGCTCATCCTTGGTGGCATAGGCCAGGGGGTCCACCGCGTCGACCAACACATTGACAGTCAGGGGAGAGATGAAAAAGCCCTGCGCCCCACAACGCACCGCTTTCAGACGTAGCGCGAAATCCCCTTTGGCGCTCAAACAGAACCATTTGATCCCGCCATTGCTCAGATCATCCACCAGTGGCTTGTGTTCGGCCAGCACGCCAGCAGGCAGATCGGCCACCACTGCAATAGCCCGATGCGCCAGGGCATATTGCACCCCCTGGCCGTAATCGGTGAATGAGCGGAACTGGTAGCCGTAATGCTCCATCTGCAACAACATCTCGTGCATGCTCTCAGGAAGCTTGGTGAGCATCACGATGGTTGGCAGGGCGTACTCGTCCTCGGGGCGCGGAACAATCTGCTGCTGGTAGTCCGGGCTCATGATACGCCGCACCACCACAAAGACGGTGGCAAGGAAACGGTCTACCGCAGATTTCTCCTGCTCGGTCGGCGACTCAAGATTTGCCAGCAATTGCAGCAAAGGCTCAAGCGTTGTTTCCAATTCGGTCAAACCGTGGGCGCGTGCCAACCCCATCAAGCGGTCGCAATGCGGCATGAAGGCTGCCCAGCGCTCGATATCAGAACTGGCCTGCCAGACGACTTTCCAGGCGACAACCAGTGCGTTCCACGCAGAGTGCAATTCCGAACGGTTGATCATATCTGTTTGGCTTGCGAACTTCCCGAAGTAAACGGCAAACCGTCACTGAACTGAAGCTGTGCAGATAGGCTTGTTGCAAAAAAGGCGCCCGCATCTAGCGGCTCCCTGGCGATCAATTCTACCTTTCATTTCGGGCAGGTGCTTGGGGGACAACCCGGGGGACACGCTTGGGACGCATGGCCAACACCCCCTTGCAGCGCGGGTAGGCCCGGCAGCCCCAATAGCGGGCCTGTTCGTTCTGGCGAGACAGCATCTTGAGGCCGCAAACGGGGCAGGAAGGCGTGGTGAAATCGCCTTGCACAGCAATGTCCAACAACTGCTGGCGCCTTGCCTCGGGCTGGCGCATAAGCATGGCAATGAACATGACATCATCGATCAGGGTGATCGAGTGTACCTTGGCGTATTCGCGTGCCTGACTGGAAAAACCGCCGTAGCCCATGAAGAAGCCTTTGGTCACAAACTCTGCCGCCATCAGGGCAGACAGCCTTTCTAGCGAATCCAGCCCGATCTCATGCTCGCCCCAGGCCCGGCAATGCACAATGGCAACCGGCAGGGTCTCCTCGCCCTTGAACAAGCGGATGTCTACACTGCCATCTTCCCCCAGCTTGCCGGGTTTGCAGCGGAAGCGGTCTGAGAAGAACGCCACGCACAGCTCCAGCATCCGCTGCCAATCCAGGCTATGCAGCAGGTCCGGTGACCACGTATCCGGGCGATGCACCTTGGCCGGGGTGGTTTCCTGTGGCAGCACCTCATCGAGCGCACCGGCGGGTGGCGCAACCTCACTGCCATCCAGCCCCTCTTCCTCGGGCTCCACGTCGCGCTGCTCCAGGAAGCGAAAGACCATGAGGCTGAACAAGAGGTAGCTCAGGATCACTGTCGCCCATTGGATGGAACCCGCCAGGGAAGATCGGCCCAACACCCACACGGGCAAGACATAGCCCACGATGAACACGCCCAACGCCCGCCACGCAACCGCCTGAGCGTTGCGCCCCAGCACCCCGAGGGGCAACAGCGTGGATTCACCTTCCCTGTTTTCCTTGTCTTCTCCCACCATGGACTTATCCTTTTTTTGCTCGTCGAGCAGCCACTCATTCTGCAATGATAGCCTGCGTCCAAAGCCCTTAAAGGGCAGCGCACTGTTTGGCCTGACGAGTGGCTGGCAGGACAAGCAAAACGCGCATTAGACTTGGTCTAAGAACCGGTCTGGGGCATTCGCCCCCAGGGAGATGCAAGACACGCAACCGGCCGTCGTCCGTATTGGTTTCCAGACATGTCTGAATTCGAGAGTGGCAAAAATTTTCAACATTTGGTGATCGCAGCCGTGGCTGGCGCGGTCTGCGTGTTTGCGCTTGTCACCCTGGCAGACCGGGTGCTGCTGCCTGCCCCTGTAAAACCCGTCGAAGTGCCGCTTACACAAAGCACACCGGCCCAAAACAATGCGGCGGCAGAAGCCGCTGGCCTGGAGGAAGAACGCCAGGCAAGCGTGGCCAAACAGGAGCGCTTGCAGAAAGAAAAAGAGCAGAGCGCCATTGATCAGGCCCGCCGCGAGCAAAAGCTGCAAGAGGCTCTGAACGCCCGCAATGCAGACAATGAGCAAGCCCGCAAGGATGCAGCCTGGGAACGTTTCTACAAAAAGCCCAAGAAGTGCGACAATCCTGCGGATAACACAGCCATTGTCGAATGCGGCAACCACTATTTGCGAGAACAGCAGCGCTTTGAGAAACTGTTTGCCGACGGCAAACTCTGACCCAACGCAGCGAAGCCGTTTGCAAAAGAGCGTCTGCGCAGGCATAGCCCGATGACTGTGGCACCCTTGAACCCAGCGCCGAGGCCCTTGCGGCAGAAATCCGAAGCATGCTCAGCTATCGCCATTCCTTTCACGCCGGCAACCACGCCGACGTGCTCAAGCACGCCATCCTGATCCAGTTGCTCAATTACATGGGGCAAAAGGACAAACCCTTCTGGGTCATCGACACCCATGCAGGGGCAGGCCGCTACTCACTCGAATCCGTACACGCTTCCAAGTTGGAAGAGCACGTTGATGGCATCGCCCGCCTATGGGGGCATACCGATCTCCCCCCCATCCTGGCCGACTATCTGGAAGCCATCCGTGCAGAAAACCCCAATGGGCGCCTACGCTTCTACCCAGGCTCCCCTTGCATCAGTCAAAGCCTGCTGCGCGAGCAGGATAAGCTGCGGCTGTTTGAACTGCACAGCACCGACCATCAGCTTCTGGCCGAGAACTTTTCGGGGGCGGACAAAAACACCATCATCTACGCCGATGATGGCTTTGCCACCCTCAAAGCCCTACTCCCGCCGCCATCCCGACGGGGCCTTGTACTGATCGACCCCTCCTACGAGCTTCGTGAAGACTACGGCAAAGTCATTCACACCCTGCGTGAAGCCCTGCTGAAGTTTCCCACTGGCACCTATGCCATCTGGTACCCTCAGTTGCCGAAGCTGGAATCAGCCCAGCTTCCCAAGCGTCTCAAAGCACTGGGGGCAGAGAGCTGGTTGCACGTCACCCTTACGGTACGCAAGCCCACCGCCAATTTCGGCATGGCCGGAAGCGGCATGTTCATCATTAACCCACCCTGGACACTGCACGCAGCACTGGAAACCGCCATGCCCCGCCTGCGTGACCTGTTGGCCCAGGATGAACACGCCAGCTTTACGCTGGAGCAACTCGCCAAGTAAGCCCAGATACGCCAAACTCCGTCCGCCTTGAATTCCAAATCAATATCCACACAAGGCATACAAAAAAGCGCCTCCCAGGCGCTTTTTTGTCAAACACCGCGCAAATAGCATAAAGCCTACTCATGCATACCTTTATTCATGATGGTTTTGTACGTCCCATCCTTCATGATGGCTGCCAGCCCGGCATTGAAATCAGCCACTTTCTGTTCATATCCAGTTTTGGCCTTGGAAAAACAGTTGTAAAACTTCATGACTTTCAGCGGTGGAGACAAGAAATCGATTTTGTCCGCATCCCCTGGAAACTGGGTTTTGAGGGACTCCAACACAACAGATTTCTTCTCGACAAACAACGGCATACGCTTGGCCAACAGCTTACGGATGTTGGTGACGTAGTCTGGCGCAGGATCTTTCTTGAAATAGCTTGCCGAATCAAATTCAGGGGTATAGGCGGAACCGCTGATCGTACCAATTGTGTAATTTTTCAGATCAGTCAATTGGTTATATGCAACCTGGGTTTCTTTCAATTTGAAAAACACCATTTCCGACTGCCCGACCTGCTCTGAATATTGCATCTTCGCAGCACGCTCATCGGTATATTGGGCGCCCAACAAGGCTTCCGCCTCCCCGGTCATCACACCACCCAGGGCACGCCCCCAAGGTTGGAATTCCACTTCCACCTGGTAGCCCACCCGTTCGAACGCAGCCTTGGTGATGGCAAGCAGGAAACCGCCTTCCTTCTCCTTGTCAGTCACAAAATGCACCGACTTGGCCGGGGCGGCAAGCCCCGTACCACAGCTCAACAACATGACCAGCGCAAGCAGGAATCCTCTTTTCGTCATGGCAAACCTCCTCCGGGCAATCCACCGCATGGCAAGCATACGCATTCACTATAGCCGGGATGAGCTTATTCGCCAGCCCATTGCAGGGCAGCCTTCGTAAGCTTGTGTTGCGCCGTCGTCCAGAATTCCCGCGCCTCAAATCACCCGTGAATACCTGCGTTGCTCACGATCCTGGCGCAAATGCGCATCGAATACCATGGCGACGATACGCACCAGCATGCGCCCCCGCTCGGTTACGATGATGGCATCCTTGCGCAGTTCCAGCAGCCCGGCTTCGGCAAGGCTTGCCAGTTCCTGCCATTCGGTAGCAAAACGCTCATTGAACGCCTGACCGATCTGCGCTTCGATGGCCGGCAGACTCAGTTGGAAATTGCACATCAGCGCCTGGATGATGTGGGCGCGCAGCTTGTCGTCCTCGGTCATTTCCCAGCCACGCATCACCGGTAGATGCCCATGGTCGATCGCGGTGTAGTAGGCTTCGATGTCGCGCTGGTTCTGGATGAACATTCCATCCACCTGACCGATGGAGGAAACGCCCAGCCCGAGCATGTCGCACTCGGCATGGGTGGAGTAGCCCTGAAAATTGCGTTGCAGCCCCCCTTGTTGCTGAGCCAGCGCAAGCTCGTTGTCGGGCCGGGCAAAGTGGTCCATGCCGATGAACACGTAACCGGCCTGCCCCAGCTTGTCGATCGCCATGGCCAGGATAGCGAGTTTCTCTTCCGGTGCAGGCAAATCTTCCGCATTGATCCGCCGCTGCGGCATGAAGCGCGTGGGCAGATGCGCGTAGTTGTAGAGCGACAGGCGATCCGGCTGCATGGCGAGCACGGTATCCAGGGTCTTGCCAAAGCGCTCCAGGGTCTGGAAGGGCAAACCGTAGATCAGATCCACACTCACCGAGGCAAAACCATTGGCGCGTGCGGCATCCATCACCACGGCGGTTTCCGCCACAGTCTGGATACGGTTGACCGCCTGCTGCACCTGCGGATCAAAATCCTGAATGCCGATGCTCATGCGGTTAAAGCCTTCACGGGCCAGCAAGGCTACGTTGTCGGCAGAAACCTTGCGCGGATCAATCTCGATGGAGTATTCCCCGCCTTCGAGCAGATTGAAGCGGGCACGGATGCTCGTCATCAGGCGCACGATCTCTTCGGGCTGGAGGAAGGTGGGGGTGCCGCCGCCCCAATGCATCTGCGACACCGCCTGCCCCAGCCCCAACGACTGGGTGGCCAGATCCATCTCACGCGCCAGGTAATCCAGGTAGCGTGCACTCAGGCTGCGATCCTTGGTAATGATCTTGTTGCAGCCGCAGTAGTAACAGATGGTGTTGCAGAAGGGGATGTGGACATAAAGCGACAGCGGTACCTGACGTCCCTTTTGAACACTTCGAGCCAATCGGGCAGCGGCTGCCTGTGGTCCTACCGCGTCGGTAAACCGGTCTGCGGTGGGGTAAGAGGTATAGCGTGGGCCGGGAACATCAAATCGGCGGATGAGGTCCAGGTCGAACAAAATGGCTTGGCGCATGGTGGTTTCCAAGGCTAACAAAAAAACATCGCAGAGATACTCTCCAATTACGTTGATGTTGGTCAATAGGCGAGGTAAACTATTAATCGTGGACCCGAAATTTCCGAATTCTCTGACTTCAAACAATCTTCGCGTGGCGTGCGCCCAGTGCAGCCTGCGAGAGTTGTGTCTGGCTGTCGGCCTGGACGATGATGATCTGCACAAGCTTGATGACTTCGTCACCCGACGAAAACTCAAGCGTGGGCAGCAGTTATATCGTGCTGGCGACCCCTTTGAAGCACTTTACGCAATCCGTACCGGATTCTTCAAGACTGACATCCTCACTGAGGAAGGCTTGGAGCAGGTGACGGGTTTTCATATGGCAGGCGAAATCATCGGCATGGACGGGATCAGCAATGATCACCATGTATGCAATGCGACCGCGCTGGAAGACAGCGAGATCTGCATCATGCCGTATGACCAGCTCGAAGAGCTTTCGCGCCACATCAAATCCCTGCAGCAGCAGTTCCACAAGTTCATGAGCCGCGAGATCGTGCGCGACCAGAGCCTAATGATCCTGCTCGGCTCGATGCGTGCAGAGGAGCGGATTGCGGCCTTCCTGCTCAATCTTTCGCAACGGATGCGGGTGAGGGGCTATTCAGCTTCCGAATTCCACCTGCGGATGACGCGCGAGGAAATCGGCTCCTACCTGGGCCTGAAGCTGGAAACGGTGAGCCGTGCCTTCTCCAAATTCCATGATGAGGGTTTGATCGGTGTGCAGCAAAAGTACATCCGTATCCTCGACAGCGATGGTTTGAAGGCGCTACTCAACCACACCCCCACCTGATCCAGCTTGGCGGGAACAGTCAAAAAAGCCACGCAATCTGCGTGGCTTTTTGTGTTTCACGGCTCCAGCACATACTCCCCTGGCGCCGCAGCCAACACCTTGGGGGCCAAGACTTCAGGTGCGGCGCGCTGTGCGCCTGAGCTGGCATCCAGCCACTTCACCCAGTCGGGCCACCAGGAGCCTGCAAGCCACTCGCAACGGGATTGCCATTTGTCCGGCGTATCGGTGCGATGCGCCTCGCCCGCCAGGAAGCGGCGCTTGGGTGGATCAACCACAGGGTTGATGATCCCCAGAATATGGCCGGAACTCGACAGCACGAACCGCTTGTTGCCATGCGCAAAGTTGGCGATGCGGAACGCCTGCCGCCAGGGCGCGATATGGTCGTCCTCTGCCCCCACGGCGTAGAGGGGCTGCTGGATACGCTCCAGATCAATGGGCTGCCCTGCCACCGTCAGCCCGTCGCGTTCAATCAGCCGGTTGTGCAGGTAGAGTTCGCGCAGATACCACGAATGCATCACCGCAGGCATCCGCGTGGTATCCATATTCCAGTACAGCACATCAAAGGGAGGCGGTTTTTCACCCAGCAGATACCCGTGCACGTAGTAATGCCAGATCAGGCTGTTGGAACGCAGCAGGCGGAAGGCAGAGGCCATCTCCTTGCCATCCAGCACACCTTTGCGAAGCATGGCGTCACTGAGGTAATTCACGCTGCCCTCGTCGATGAATACCTCAATATCGCCGGGTTTGGAAAAATCGGTCAGCGTGGTAAACAGAGTCCAACTGGCCACAGGCTGTTTGTCGGCGGCATACGCCCTGCTCGCCCAGGCCATGTAGATCGCCAGCGCGGTGCCACCGATGCAGTAGCCCACGGCATTGACCTGGGGCGAGTCTGTCAGGCTCTGCGCTGTACGCACGGCAAAATCAACACCATCACGGATGTAGTCGTCAAAACTCGCATCCTTCATCTCCACACCGGGATTTTTCCAACTGGTGAGGAAAACATCAAAGCCTTGCTCCAGCAGATAACGGATCAGGCTCTTCTTGGGCACGAGATCCAGCACATAGAATTTGTTGATCCAAGGGGTCACGATCAACAACGGCGTGGCCCTCACCTTGGCCTGCACAGGGCGGTAACGGATGATCTCGACCAGCGCATTGCGCGCCACCACTGCGCCTGGCGTGGTCGCCAGATTTTCGCCCACCTTGAAATCCTTGGGATTGGTCATCCGGATATCCCCGGCGAGCAGATCCTCGTAAAAATTCTGCCATCCCTCGGCCAGACTTTTGCCTTGGGTTTCTGCACATTTGCGCTGAGCGGTCGGATTGGTCCAGAAAAAATTGGTGGGCGCCACCGCATTCAGATATTTCCGCCACCAAAAGGCTGCGCGGCGCCGCTCCTTGCCGGAAAGGCCGGGCGTCTCATACAACATATCCTGGATGTGGTGGGTGATCAGCAGATACCACTCCTTGGTGATATCCCAGGTCGCCTGCTCTGTCCACACGGGGTCACTGAAGCGGGTGTCATCCGGCTGCGGGGTCACCGGGCCCTGGCTGGGAATCCCCATCACCCTTCTGGCCGAATGGGCCGAAAGCGCCATCGCGTCACGCGAGAACCCTATCATTTCCTCAAGCAGTTCCTGAGGATGCAACCACCATGCAGCCTGCGCATGCAGCAAAGGAGCCAATACCCCCATAGGGTCAAGCGCAGCGGCAATCCGCTCCCGCATATGTCGGTACGATGACGCGGGGGGTAGCAAATCGCTCTTTTTATTTGCGGCGTTCATCATGTATATCCTCATGGAAAGGCATAGAATGAAATCAGGCCGATAAAAACGCGGCAGAGCGCCGCAAGGGCGCCAGATCATGATTCGTGTCTTTGGCGGACGCTCTACACATGATAGATGAGGCGTACAGAAAACTTCTCGGGCTTGCCCGTAAGGGGTTCGCCAAGCAGTTTTCGACATGCCTGGACACCGCAGGGTTTTATTAAAAACAGAACAGGAGACGCATATGTTCAAGCATCTGTTGATTCCAACTGACGGGTCGGAACTGTCACAACAAGCCACACAGAAAGGCGTGGAGTTTGCCGCAGTGGTGGGCGCCCGGATTACCTTCCTGTATGTGCAACCTGATTTTCCGCTCCCTTTGGCTGGCGAAGGCATCATGCTGGCGCCAGAAAGCCGTGATGAATTCACGCGTGGCACCCGGGAACAGGCAGAACTGATCCTGAAAACTGCCGCAGACTGTGCCGCCAAGGCAGGCGTCACGGCCCAGACGCGCACCATCGTCTGCGATGTTCCCTATGAGGTGATTATCCAGACAGCGGAAGCGGAGGGCTGCGATCTGGTCTTCATGGCCTCTCACGGGCGACGTGGTCTGGCTGGCCTGCTATTGGGGTCGGAGACACACAAGGTGCTCACCCACTGCAAGATTCCGGTGCTGGTCTGCCGTTGAGTTCTTCACTGAGGCCTGCCAATGAAAAACGCCCCGGCAATGATCTATCGCCGGGGCGTTACTGCCGGAGGCAGCTAGAAAGCTGAAGTTCTAAGGGTCGGTTACCGCTTCCATATGCTGAATTTCCAGCTCGCCGGTAAACGGCATTTTCACCGCGCCCACCACTCGCCATTGCCCGGCGAGGTCCTCGACTGACACATTCCAGCGCCCGGCCGGCATAGCTGCCAGCTTGCCTTCGTAACCCTCGGCGCCACGCTTGAGGGTCACAATCTGGTCGGCCCCCGCCCGCGTTGGATGAATCCAGTGCATTTGCAGGGTGTCCGGCAAGTCAGTCTTGGTATCAGTCCTGATCCGCATCTGCAGCATACCTTCACGCAGACTCACAAAAGCGTGTATGCCCTTTTGTTTGGCAAGCTCATCACGCTCCAGCGATTTGTTGATGGCCAAGCCCTGTTTATAGTAATCGTCGGAAACGACACCGTCATCCGTCTGAAGGGCAATAAACAGGGTCACAAAACTTGCAATCACCACAATGCCGGGCAGGCCGAACAGAATCCAGGGCCACGGCTCCCGATACCAGGGGCGTTTGCTATCCATGGTGGGGTTCAACATAACAATTCCTCTCTTGCTCAGGGCGCAATAAATACGGCTTTTTCATGCACACCCAGCTTCTCGCCGTCAGCGCTGTCGACGCGGAAGTAAATGGTATGGGAGCCTTTTTTCAGGTTTTCCATCGGCACGCGTACCCGTATCGTGGCAACCTTGTTGTCCGTTGCAGGCAGGGTGAATTCACTGCGGCCATCCAGGCTGATGCCATCCATGCCTTCCACGCTGACCTTCACATGGCGGATCTGCTCGCCTGCATTCATCAGTTGCAGGATGTAGACGTTCTCAATGAGTTCCCCCTCCACTTCCCGGCTCAGGATGGTGCGATCTTTGATGACATCTAGGCGAACCTCGGTACGGGTCGCCAGACTCCAGGCAAATGCCAAACAGATAGCACACAGCACAAAGGTGTAGAGCAGAATGCGTGGGCGCAGCACATGCTGGATGATGTCCTTGGTGCCCCAGTGTTTTTCCACGGCATTTTCCGTGGAGTAACGCACCAGCCCACGCGGCCGCCCCACCTTGTCCATCACCTGATCGCAGGCATCAATACAGGCAGCACAGCCGATGCATTCGTACTGCAGGCCCTTGCGGATGTCGATACCCGTCGGGCAGACCTGCACACAAATACCGCAATCCACACAGTCGCCCAGCCCCAGTGCTTTCAGATCGGCCCCTTTTTTACTGGCCCCACGTGGCTCACCACGCTCTTCGTCGTAGGTGATCACCAGCGTATCCGGATCAAACATCACGCTCTGGAAACGAGCATAGGGACACATGTACTTGCAGACCTGCTCACGCATCACCCCTGCCATCAGGTAGGTGAAGCCGCTGTAGAACACGACCCAGAAGGTCTCCCAGCCAGAAAGGTTGAAATGCACCAGCCCGGCCAGAACGTTATGGATCGGGGTGAAATACCCGACGAAGGTAATGCCGGTCCAAGCGGAGAACAGTATCCAGACCAGATACTTGAGGGACTTGAGCGCGTATTTATACAGGCTGCCAGACTGGGCATCGAGCTTCATGCGGCGCGCACGATCCCCCTCGATGAGCCGCTCGAACCACAGAAAAATCTCGGTATAGACGGTCTGCGGACAGGCATAACCACACCATAGCCGCCCTGCCACAGCCGTAAACAGAAACAGGGAGTAGGCACAGATGATCAACAGCACCGCCAGGTAGAACACATCCTGCGGCCACAGCACCAAACCAAGGATGTAGAACTTGCGTTCGGCAATGTCCAACAACAAGGCCTGCCGACCGTTCCAGGGCAGCCAGCACGCACCGTAGAACACAGCCTGGGTGAGCCAGACCATGGCCCAGCGCCATTTGGCAAAGATCCCTGAAACAGCACGGGGATAAATTTTCTGTCGGACCTCGTAAAGAGATCCGCCTGCATCCGGTTCCATGACTACTCTCTCCTGACACCAATTGGGGTTGGCTTGTTATTTTCAGGCAGAACACAAATCAGCCCGCCAAAAAACAACAAGGCGACAAAACCGCTGTCGCCTTGTTGGATGTGTTACTGCACTATTGTTTGTCCTGGTTCTTGGACAGGCTCAACACATAGGCGGCCAGCAGGTGAATCTTACGCTCACCGAGCAGGTCCTTGAACGAAGGCATCTGATTTTGTCGCCCATACGTCACCGTTTCAATGATGGTGGCTTCAGACGAACCATACAACCAGATACGGTCGGTCAGGTTCGGGGCGCCCAAAGCCTGGTTGCCCTTGCCTTCCGGCCCGTGGCAAGCCACGCAGTTGGTCATGAAGACGGTCTTGCCACGCTCGGCACGCACAGAATCATTAGCCAAACCCGACAAGGAACGCACGTAATTGGCCACATCCTTCACGCCATCAGCCCCCAGCACAGGCCCCCAGGCCGGCATGGCACCCTGGCGCCCGCCCGTGATGGTGGTCTTGATGGTCGCGGGCTGCCCGCCATAGAGCCAGTCGTTATCGGTCAGGTTCGGGAACCCCTTGGCCCCACGCGCATCCGCACCATGGCATTGGGCGCAATAGGTCAGGAACAGGCGCTGCCCCATGGCTTGTGCCTCGGGATTTGCCGATACGGCCAGCAGATCCTGCTTGAGGTACTTGTCATAGATCGGGTTGAACTGTTCATCGGCCTTCTTCATCTCTTCCTTATATTGCTCGACTGCAGTCCAGCCGATCTTGCCCGGCAGATGCCCCAGGCCGGGATACAGGAAGAGATAACCGACGGCAAACACCAAAGCCCCCCAGAACAGGTACATCCACCACCGTGGCAGCGGATTGTTGTACTCCTGCAGATCCTCATCCCAAATATGGTGATGCAGAGTCACCGGACCGGGCTTCCGCTTGGTCATATTGGAAGCCAGAATCCAGACGCAGAACGCCAGGCTCAGTACAACCAGCCCCAAAACATAGTAATGCCAGAAATCGCTGACGAAATCGCTCATGATGCGTCATCCCTTTTTGTTGAGCGGCGCGCCCTGTTCCGGGCGTGGATCATCTTCGCTGAACGGCAACTGTGCCGCCTCATCAAACCCCTTACGGGCGCTCTGGCTATATGCCCAGAAAATAATGCCCAGAAAGCAGAGGAAAGACATGGCAGTCACCACCGAATGAAGCATGTTGATGTCCATTCTGGCGCCCCCTATTGCGTGTTCTTGATCAAAGTCCCGAGGCCTTGCAGATAGGCGATCAGGGCATCCAACTCGGTCTTGCCTTTGAGCTGCTCACGTGCACCGGCAATCTCGGCGTCCGTGTAAGGCACACCAACGATACGCAGTGCACGCATCTTGGCTTCGATGTCGTCAGACTTGACAGGGCGATCGAGCCAGAAGAATGCAGGCATGTTCGATTCCGGCACCACGTCACGCGGATTGAGCAAGTGGGTGCGATGCCACATGTCCGAGTAGCGACCGCCTACACGGGCCAGATCGGGGCCGATACGGCGGGACCCCCACTGGAAGGGGTGGTCATACACGAATTCGCCTGCCACCGAGTAGTGCCCGTAGCGTTCGGTTTCTGAGCGGAAAGGACGGATCATCTGCGAGTGGCACAGATAGCAGCCTTCGCGGATGTAGATATCGCGCCCAACCAGACGCACCGGATCGTAGGGTTTGAGCCCTTCAACCGGTGTCGTGGTCGACCTTTGGAAGAACAAAGGCACGATTTCCACCAGCCCCCCCACGCTGATCACCAGTAAGGTCAGGATGATGAGCAGCGGGACACTCTTTTCAATCAATTCATTATTCAGTTTCATGCCTCACCCCCCTAGTGAGCCGCAGCGACTTCAAGCACTGGTGCATCCACCGGTTTTTCCCCGGCAATCGTGCGTATCATGTTGTAGAGCATGATGAACATGCCGCCCAGGAACAGGATGCCCCCTACCAACCGGATTTCCCAGAACGGATAGGAGTTTTTGACTGTTTCAACAAAGGCGTAGGTCAGCGTGCCATCCGGGTTGATCGCACGTGCCATCATCCCCTGCATCACCCCCGCCACCCACATTGAGGCGATATAGAGCACGATGCCGACGGTAGCCGTCCAGAAGTGCAAGGTGATCAGGCGCGTGGAATACATCTCCGTCTTGCCGTACATACGTGGCAGCAGGTAGTAGATGGAACCGATGGAGACCATCGCCACCCAACCCAAGGCACCCGAGTGCACGTGGCCGATTGTCCAGTCGGTGTAGTGCGAGAGGGCGTTAACCGTCTTGATGGACATCATCGGGCCTTCAAAGGTCGACATGCCATAGAAGGATAAGGAAGTAACCAGGAACTTCAGGATCGGGTCGGTGCGCAACTTATCCCATGCGCCCGACAGCGTCATGATCCCGTTGATCATCCCACCCCAGCTCGGTGCCAGCAGAATCAGCGAGAAGGTCATCCCCAGTGATTGAGCCCAATCCGGCAGCGCGGTGTAGTGCAGGTGGTGCGGACCCGCCCACATGTAGGTAAAGATCAGCGCCCAGAAGTGCACGACCGACAGACGATACGAGTACACCGGGCGCCCGGCCTGCTTGGGCACGAAGTAATACATCATCCCCAGGAAGCCGGCGGTCAGGAAGAAGCCCACCGCGTTGTGGCCGTACCACCACTGGATCATCGCGTCCTGCACCCCGGCATAGGCGGAGTAGGACTTGAACATGCTCACGGGGATGACTGCGGAGTTGACGATGTGCAGGATCGCCACCGCCAGGATGAAGGCGCCGTAGAACCAGTTGGCCACGTAGATGTGCGGGGTCTTGCGTTTGACGATGGTGCCAAAGAACACCACCGCGTAAGACACCCAGACCACCGCAATGGCGATCTTGATCGGCCACTCCAGTTCTGCGTATTCCTTGCCCACCGTGAAGCCCATCGGGAGCGTGATGGCCGCTGCCACGATAATGGCCTGCCAGCCCCAGAAGGTGAATTGCGCCAGCGCCGGAGCAAAAAGCCGGGTGTGACAGGTGCGCTGCACCACGTAATACGACGTGGCAAACAGGGCACTACCACCAAAGGCGAAAATCACTGCGTTGGTGTGAAGTGGGCGCAATCGCCCGAAGTGGAACCACTCTTGAAAGTCTAGTTGGGGCCAGATCAGTTGGGCGGCAATGATGACGCCAACCAACATGCCGACAATACCCCAAACAACCGCCATGATCGCGAATTGCCTCACGACCCGATAGTCGTAACTCGCCTGGGATTGCATAAGCTACCTCGTCCTCGGAGAAAATGTGGAACCCACGCAAATCTGCCGTGAGCAGGTAGCATCTGCTGCGCCACTCCGCTTCACGACCCCCATTATCAGACTTGATCAGCCCTTACAGACCCGTACATCGGGGCACCCGAAAGTTCGAGGGCATTGACATGCATCAAGCCAGCATTTGCGCTATCTCAAATGCTACCACAGAGAGTAAGGCTTTATGGTGGGAATCCGGGGCAAGTAGACAAAAAAAGGGTGCGACAAGCGCACCCCCAACCCCAACAGAGAGACTTAACGACCCGCGCCACAGAAGGGCTTTTAGGTCGGCACCGACGCCAACGTCGGTATGAAGCTAGTATGCCTGAGCCCAGCCAGCCGGCCTTGATGAAGGTCAATCGCGCTCCACCAAAGTGGTATCAAGCGGGTAAATCGTCCTTTTTGGTCGGTTGCGGGTGTGCTTCCCCAGGAATCAAAGGGACAGGATCTGCGTCATCAAACAAAACCTTGTAGGCCGGGCCATCCAGATCATCAAACTGACCGCTCTTGACCGACCACCAGAACACCGCCCCGATCGCAAAAACCAGCACGATGGACAAGGGGATCAGGATGAAAAGGCTACTTTCCACGATTTGGGCTCCATTCGCGCAATTCGCAAGGCATTCAAAACAACCAGCACCGAACTCAGGCCCATCCCCAGCCCGGCCAGCCATGGGGAGACCCACCCGGCCATGGCGGCAGGGATTGCCACCAGATTGTACGCCAAGGCCCAGAGCAGATTCTGGCGGATGATCCGCATGGTACGCACTGCCACCTCACGTCCCCAGGCCAGACGAGCCAGATCATCGTTGAGCAAAAGGATGTCCGCCTGATTCCGCGCCAGCTCCGTGCCACCTGCCATGGCGATGGATACATGCGCCTGCGCCAGCACGGGGGCATCGTTGATGCCGTCGCCCACCATCGCCACCACCTGCCCGCCACGCTGGTAAGCCGCCATTGCGGCCTGCTTGTCCTCCGGCAGTAAACCTGCATGCACATCGCCCACCCCCAATGCGCGGGCCACCACCTGGACCGCCGCTTGGGCATCCCCACTCAGAATCGACACCTCGCAATGCGCGGCACGCAAATCCTGCATCAGCCTCGTCGCTTCAGGGCGCAAGCCATCCCCCAGCACGAAAGCGGCCAGCCACTGGCCCTGGCTGACCAGATACACCTGGGTGGAGGCAGCCGCAGCTCCGCACCACTCAGGCAGAGGGACTGCGGCAAAGTGCTCGGCAAAGCGCAACTGCCCGATGGCATAGCGTTGCCCGACGACCAC
Organism: Uliginosibacterium gangwonense DSM 18521; assembly: GCF_000373965.1. Classification (GTDB taxonomy): domain Bacteria; phylum Pseudomonadota; class Gammaproteobacteria; order Burkholderiales; family Rhodocyclaceae; genus Uliginosibacterium; species Uliginosibacterium gangwonense. Next base: position 50,067 of record NZ_KB892841.1, read on the forward strand.
CCCTTCTATACCCTGGCCGGGGTAGACCTGCACTTCACTGGCCGCCCTGGGTTCTGCCACCCGTGCGCAGATGGCCCGCGCAATGAGGTGTTCGGAGTGCACTTCCATCCCTGCCGCCAAGGCCAGCACCGCCTCCTCATTCTGCCCAGGCGCCAACTTGATACTTTCCAGTTGAAGCTTGCCTGTCGTCAGCGTGCCGGTTTTGTCGAACACAAAATGCCGGGTTCGCGCCAAGGTCTCGATGGCATGTCCGCGTGTCACCAACAAGCCGCGATGCGCCAGAACATGCGTGGCAACCGTCAGCGACACGGGGGTCGCCAGCGACAAGGCACAGGGGCAACTGACCACCAGGACCGACACAAAAATCGGCAAGACCTTGCCCGCATCTGCATGCCACCACCAGAGTGCAGTCCCCACCGCAAGCGCCAGCAACACCCAGGTGAATCCGTTGGCCACCTTGTCCGCCAAAGCCACCACGCGCGGGCGCTCTTCGGCGGCACGCTCCATCAGGCGGCGAATCGAGGCAAAGCGCGTGGATTCGCCCGTGCGGCTGGCTTCAATGGTCAGGCTGCCCGCGCCATTCACACTGCCCCCCAGTACCTGGGCACCGGGCTTCTTACCCACCGGCAGGCTCTCGCCACTGAGCCAGGATTCATCCACCTCGCTCTCTCCGGCCAGCACCACACCATCGACCACAATCACCTCACCGGGGCGCACCAGCACCCGATCCCCCACCGCCAGCCTGGAGACCGGTACCTGCTCCTCCACCTCGCCCGAGGCGGACAGGCGACGCGCGAACACGGGCACCAGCCGCCCCAGTGAATCGCCTCCCCTGGCAGCCCGCTGGCGCGCCAGCATTTCCAGAAAGCGCCCACCAAGCAGAAAGAATACGAACATCGTGACCGAGTCGAAATACACGTCCCCCGTTCCACGCACCGTGGACCAGACGCTGGCGAGGAAAGACAACCCGATACCCAGTGCGACCGGGAAATCCATGCCGAAATGCAAGCGCCATAATCCCGCCCAAGCCCGCCGGAAGAAGGGGGCAGCCGAATACACCATCACCGGCAGGGTCAACACGAGGCTTGCCCAGCGCATGATGCTCTGCACGGTCGCGCTCATTTCGCCCTCGCCCGCTATGTAGGCGGGATACGCATACATCATCACCTGCATCATCCCGAAGCCTGCCACAAACAGGCGACGCAAAGCCTGCTGCCGTTCTGCCTTGGCAATATCTTCAAAACGCCCCGGATCAAAGGGGTAAGCGCGGTACCCAATCGCCGCTACCGCAGCCAGGATGACCGAAAGCTGGATGTCTGCCGCGCGCCAACGCACCTTGGCACGATGCGTAGCGTAATTAACCTGCACCGCCACCACGCCCGGCAAGGCGCGCAGGTGACGTTCGTTGAGCCAGACGCAGGCAGCGCAGTTGATGCCTTCCAGAATCAGGTCCGCCTCGGACTCCCCCTCGGCCACCGGGCGCACAAAGGTTTGCTGAAAATCCTGATTGTCATACAGGCCGAGGGCGGCGACTTCGGCCTGAAAATCCTCTACCGCCTTGCTGGGGTAGGATTCACGATGGCGGTAGTAATCCACCAACCCGCCATCAACAATGGCCTGACATACAGCCTGGCAGCCCATGCAGCACATCGGCTGCGCCTGCCCATCAATCTTGACGCTTAGCGCCACGCCCAGAGCAATCGCCTGCCCACAATGGAAGCAGCGCGGCTGCACCTTCTCACGCTCCGTTGCTGATGAACCAAGATTCGACACTGCCGCACCCTGCCCGAAAACCATGCCAAGGCCGCCACTATAGCCGGATGCCACCACAAAACAAAAAAGGCCACCCCTAATGAGGCGGCCCTTTCTGATGCAACTGGTGCTGCTGACCGGAATCGAACTGGTGACCTACTGATTACGAATCAGTTGCTCTACCAACTGAGCTACAGCAGCGTGGGAGGCGGACTATACCGCAGTTTCTGGCCCGACTCAAGGGTCTGCGGCGGCTCCCAAACAAAATTCGTGATAAAAAAACGCCGCCTGAAGTATCCTCTACACAAATAGCCGGTAAAACGCTCTTGTACCGCTTGTCTCATGGCTTGCCCGCCACAAGGTTATTGCAGAATGGGTAGTCATGCTGCATGCTTGACGATTGGGGGCAGCAGGCACCAGCGGCGCACAAACACCGAGGCACAGCGTCATCACAAATTGATCGCAATTGGGAGGGTTTGAAGTGGAAGAACAACATAAGAACCCCTATGCACCACCCGAAGCCAACGTGGGGGATGCACATCTGGATACGGGGACGGGGTCTTTCATTCCCGGTGGCCGGGTAGTCCCTGCCGGGCATGGCATGGAGTGGATCAGCGCAGCATGGCGTTTGTTTGCGAGCGCGCCTTTGGCCTGGGTGGGGATGTTTGTTGTCTTCGCCCTGATCTGGATCGTGATCTCGATCATTCCTATTGTTAACATGATTGCCAGCCTTTTGCTGCCCATGTTCATGGGGGGCTTGATGATTGCAGCTGACAACCATTTCAATAAAGGGGACGCGCAATTTAGCGACCTGTTCGCAGGCTTTGAACGCTACAGCTCCCCCCTGATCGTGTTGGGCGCGCTGTTTCTGGCGTTCTCCTTCGCCTGCCTTTTGCCGATCATTGTGATTGCGATTTTTGGGGGCATTGGCGGTGCGATCCTGGCAGGCACCGGTTTTCAAGGGGCCATGGGTGGCATCTTTGTATCCATCGCCATCGCGGTCATCGTCGTGCTTGCCCTGATGTTCTGCCTGTACGCATCGCTTTGGTTTGCCCCGGCATTGGTGGTTTTGCAGCATGTGCGCCCCCTGGACGCGATGAAGATGAGTTTTTCCGCCTGCATGCGCAACTGGGCGTCCGGGCTGGTGTTCAGCCTGATGGCCTTTTTGCTGATGATTCTGTCTCTCTTGCCACTCGGATTGGGCTTGTTTGTGTTCGCGCCGGTGATGTATATCACCATGTATACAGGCTATCGTGACATTTTCATCCAGGAAGAATGATTTCACCCCATTTACGACGGTGGCACCTGATGGTGTGGCCGCACTTTTATGCTTGATACGGTTCGCTCTGTCACCACCCCGGAACTCATCGAAGTCCAGCTCCACCCGGCCGGTCTGCTACCGCGCTCGCTGGCGTGGCTGGTGGATGCGGGTATCCGCCTGGGGATCATCATCATGGCCAGCCAGATCCTGCTCATCCTGGGGAATTTTGGGCAGGGCATCCTGTTGCTGCTGTATTTCGGGCTGGAGTGGTTCTACCCGGTGCTGTTTGAGGTGCTGGGTTCAGGCGCCAGCCCTGGCAAGCGGGCACTCGGGCTTACAGTCGTCAATGCAGACGGCACGCCCGTGGGCTGGGGGCCTTCGCTGACCCGCAACCTGCTGCGCACGGCGGATTTCCTGCCCTTCCTGTACGCCATCGGCATCATCTCGATATTGTTTGACAAGGAATTCCGCCGCCTGGGCGATATCGTAGGGGGCACGCTGGTGATCTACCGTGACCCGACCGGCAAACTCCCTGCCATCGCCCAACTGGACCCCATTGCCCCCAACCTGCCGCTGGATCGGGCCACGCAACGCGCCCTGGTGGCCTACGCAGAGCGCGCTGCGCTACTCACCACCGCCCGCCTGGAAGAGCTTGCCAGTCTGGTGCCCCACCTCGCCCGTAGCGAATCCGGCCCGCAAGGCATGGCCCGCCTGATCGGGCTGGCCAATTACCTGATTGGGCGGCGGACATGAAGCAGGAACTCTTCGAGCAGTTGCACAACGCAGAGTGGAAGTTGTTTGAAACCTGGCTGGCGACATCCCCCACCCGGAAGAAACGCAAAAAGGATGCGCCCCCGCCACCGCCCAGTTTCCCTGCGGCCGAATTGCCACACCGCTATCGCATGCTCTGCCAGCATCTGGCGCTGGCGCGTGACCGGGACTACTCGCTGGCCCTGGTCGCCTATCTGCACCGCTTGGTGCAGGCCGGACACGACCGGCTCTACGGGGTGCCCGCAGGGTTTGCCATGCGTGCCCTGCGCTACGCGGCCGGGGGCTTTGCGGCGGATGTGCGGGCCAACCGTTGGTGGGTGCTGGCTGCCACGCTTTTGCTGTTTGGCCCGGCTTTACTCATGATGGTAGCCATCCGCTATCAGCCTGATCTGGCGTATCTGGTCGTCAGCCCTGAACAGGTGGCGCACTTTGAGGCCATGTACAACCACACGGGTGACACCATCGTGGCGCGGGAGGCTTCGACCGATGTGGCCATGTTCGGCTTCTACATCTTCAACAACGTCAGCATCTCATTCCGCTGTTTTGCCGGGGGGATTACCGCCGGACTGATGTCGGCCTTTGCCTTGATCTTCAACGGCCTGTTGTTCGGGGTGGTGGAATCCCGTCTGGCACTGGCCGGACTAGGGCACAATTTCTATTCCTTTGTGATCGGGCATGCGGGCTTCGAGTTGGGGGCAATCACCCTCTCCGGCGCGGCAGGCCTGCGCCTTGGCATGGCCGTGGTGGTGCCAGGACGGCGTACCCGGCGCGAGGCGTTGCGCGAGACAGCCTCTTCGCTGATCGGCATGGTGTGCGGGCTGGCAGCGATGCTGGTGATCGCCGCACTGATCGAAGCCTTTTGGTCGCCCTTGCGACTGGACTACACCCTTAAGCTCATCGTGGGTTCCATACTCTGCCTGATGCCCATAGCGTATTTCATCTTCGCGGGGAGGGATCATGGAGCTTGAACGCCTCTCCGTCGCCCTGCGCCCACGCAACAATTGGGAAGCGGTGGACCTCGGGCTACGCCTGGCGGTCTGCAATCTGCGTGCACTCTATGCCAGCTGGATGGTGGTGGCACTCCCCGTGGCCGCGTTGATTTTCCTGGTCGTTGGCGGCGGGCTGGGCAAACCGGCATGGGCCGCTTTTGCCTTGTGGTGGCTCAAGCCTGCTTTTGACCGCATCGGCGTCCACGTCATCAGCCATGCGGTTTTTGGCGAGGCTCCCAGCGTGCGGGATACCCTGCGTGCCTTGCCACGCCTGCTGGGTGCTACAGGTCTGCTCTGGGGACTCACGCTGGGGCGCTTCAGCCTGCAACGCAGCGCGCTTCTACCGGTCGACGTGCTTGAAGGGCTGAAGGGTGCTGCCGCCCGCCAGCGCAAATCACTGATCTCACGCCGCATCTCCAACGCGGCCATCTGGCAGACCCTGGCTTGGCTGCATCTGGAGACGGTGTTCTGGCTAGGCTTCTGGGCCATGATCCTGCTCATGATCCCCAAGGAACTGCTGCCGGACTTCAACTGGCTTGATCTGATCCGTGGTGGTGAACTCCCGAGCTGGCTGTACTGGTGTTCCTATGCCCCGCTCTGGCTGGCGAGCGTACTGCTCGAACCCCTCTATATTGCCGGGGGTTTCATGCTCTACATCAAGCGCCGGACAGACCTGGAAGCCTGGGATATCGAACTGCAACTGCGCCGCCTGAATCAACGCAAGGAGGCCAGTTCGCTCTTTGGCATCCTTGCCAGTGCGGCACTGGCCCTGATGCTGGGCGCTGTAATGCTGAGTCCGGGCGAAGCACAGGCTGCCACCAGCCGCGATACGGCCATTGCCAAAGCGCCAGAGACGCTGAAGGAAGTCCTCAAGCAGCCGGAATTTGGTAAGGATGAAGTGGATCACCAACTCAAATGGCATGACGACTGGCGCAAATCCGATACCAAAGATCCTTCCTGGCAATTTCCAGACTGGTTCAAGGATTTTGCCAAGTCGGTGGGACACGGCCTGACATTGGTCATCAAAAGCATTGCCGCCCTGGGGCGCATCGGCGGTTGGCTGCTCATCGCACTGGCCGTGATGGCGCTGGCCTATCTCATCAGCCGCTTCCGCTGGCAGAAAACCAAACGGCTACACATTCCACCGGCCGAGCTGGCGGGCTTTGATATCCGCCCGCAATCCTTGCCCAAGGATATTGCAGCCCATGCACTGGAATTGTTACGCAATAACGATCCGCGTGGTGCGCTCAGTCTGCTCTTCCGTGGCAGTCTCTCGCGTCTGGCACACCGTGAGCAGGTGCCTTTCACACGCGGGGATACCGAAGGCGATTGTCTGGAGCGTGTTCGCAAGAGTGCCCCTGCCCGCTCGGGTTTCTTCGCCCGGCTACTGGGCTGCTGGCAACGGCTGGCCTACGCCCACCGGGTCATCCCCCCCAGCGAAATCGAAGCCTTGTGTGAAGAGTGGTGGCGGGAATTTGGCCGGGGAGACGCTCATGTCTAAAACCCGCTGGATTCTGCTGACCATCGCGTTGATCCTTGTCTCCTTGGTCGGAAGCTTCCTTGCCATGCATCTGCGCTGGGAGCAAACCACCCGCCGCACAGGCATGACGGGGGAAGCCCTACACAACCCATACCACGCTGGCATGGAGCTGATGGATCGCCTGGGCTACCCGGCCAAACGCCTGGACAACACTGCAAGCCTTGCACGCCTATCGAGTCAGACCACCTTGCTACTGGCGGACCCTGGCAAATTCAGCGATAAAACCCAGCTTGCCATATTGACCAATTGGGTACGCAACGGCGGGCATTTAGTGCTGCCACTCAGTACGGAACAGCGCGACAACCCACTGTTTGATGCTTTTGGCATTCAGCCTCTGGGCGCAATGCAAGACAAGGAAAGCAAAACCTTCAAACTGCATGTTGAAGGCGAAACCTTGCAGATCAGGCTCGACGAGGCAGAGGTCTTTGAATCAGACAAGGCTCCTATGTGGGAAGCCGACCTGGATGGCTGGTTTGTGAGCGACGTTGCTAAACACCCAAAGCCCTCTGAGGATGAAGACGAAGACAGCGAGGGGAACAACGCCTCGCTCAAACACAAGGAACACTTTGTCACCGTCCAGCCCAAGGACGTGGATGACCCCGAGCCCACGGATACGGTCTCCATCTATGCCCGCCTGAAGTATGGCAAGGGGTTTGTGACGGTGGGCGACACATCTATGCTGACCAACCCGCAGATCGCCAAGTTCGACCACGGCCGCCTGCTGGTGCATCTGCTCAGCCTGCCAGACGACAATCGTCCGGTCTTCATGATTCTGGCACCGGAATTCCCCAGTCTGCCTGCATGGCTGGCTCAGCACGCACCCGAGGCACTGGCGGCATTCCTCCTGCTAGCGTTGAGCAGCATCTGGCACTTTGCGCCGCGCTTCGGCCCCCTGCTCCCTGAGCCGCAACCCGTGCGCCCAGGGCTACGTGAACATTTGTCGGCCAGTGGCAGCTTCTTGCTCAAAGCCCGGGCATATGAAGCGCTGATCGCCCCCTTGCGCGAGGAAGTCACGCGCCAGCTCAGCTTTCTGCAAAGCCGTCATCCGGAGATCCGCACGCCACACGACCTGGGCGCGGCCCTCAGCGGCATGAATGCCAACGAGATTGCCCGTGCCCTGATGCCCGACCCGGAAAACCACCAGGAATTCTTGCGCCGCTGCCATACCCTGGCTGTGCTGCGCGATCACTGTAACCGCATGCGACAACCCGCTTCTGATCCAGGAACCCACCCATGAATCTGCCCACCACCCCCATCGAAGCCACCGAACTGGCACGCCAGCTGCGCGGGGAAGTTGCCCGCGTCTTTGTGGGCCAGAATGCTGTGGTTGAACACACGCTTTGCGCACTGCTCTCAGGCGGCCACATCCTGCTTGAAGGCGTGCCCGGCCTGGGCAAGACCTTGCTGGTCAAGGCGCTGGCAAAAACCTTCGGTGGCCAGTTTGCACGTATCCAATTCACCCCTGACCTGATGCCTGCGGACGTTACCGGCCACACCCTGTATGACGTGCGCAGCAGCCAGTTCGTGATCCGCCGTGGCCCGGTGTTTGCCAATCTGGTGCTGGCCGACGAAATCAACCGCGCCCCGGCCAAGACCCAGGCCGCGCTGTTGGAAGTGATGCAGGAGGCGCAAGTCACCATCGAAGGCAAGACCATGCCCCTGCCTCCCCCTTTCCTGGTGCTAGCCACCCAGAACCCGATTGAGCAGGAAGGCACCTACGCACTGCCCGAAGCACAGCTTGACCGCTTCCTGCTCAAAGTGCTGATCGACTACCCCTCCCTGACCGAAGAACGTGCCCTGGTCGCAGCATCCTGCACCGGGCGCACCGGGGACCGCCTAGAGGTGGAAAGCGTGCGCCAGATCGCCACCCCGGAACAGCTTGTCGCCATGCAGCAGATTGCCGCAGGCTTGCGCGTGGATGATGCAGTGCTCGATTACGCCGTGCGTATCGTGCGCTCTACCCGCGAGTGGCCGGGGATTGCCATTGGCGCAGGGCCACGCGGCGCCATCGCCCTGGTCCGCGCCGCACGCGCCATCGCACTCCTGGCAGGCAGAGACTTTGTGACCCCGGATGATGTCAAACACATTGCCCTGCCCGCCTTGCGCCACCGTATTAGCCTGGTGCCGGAAGCCGAGATTGAAGGGCTTTCCATCGACGGCGTGCTGAACAGCCTGCTTGCGCGCACCGACGCTCCGCGTGCCTGATCGCCCATGGTTCTGCCATCCAAATACCTGCTGATCGGTGTAACGGCCTGGTTTGCCAGCGGCGTCATCACAGCCTTTGTCCCCTCTGCCTCCATTGTGTGCACGGGCGGCGGCATCCTGTTACTGCTTTGGGCGGCGACAGACTTTGTCCTGGCCAGGAGTCAGGCACTGCCCGTGTTGCAACGGGTGGTGAAATCCACCCTGGCACTGGGAGAATGGGCACCAGTCGAGCTTCGTCTGCATTGGCCGCACAATGTGCCGGAACTGGCAGAGGTTTTTGACCACTTCCCGCAAAACTTTGTCCAGGAAGGTTTACCCGGCAAGATTCTGACGGCAGGCGCCAACACCTTTTCGCTGCGCTACCGGGTTCGCCCGCTGCTACGTGGCGACCACCGCTTCGGGGCGACCGAGCTGCGTATCCGCTCGCCCTGGGGTGCCTGGCTGCGCCAAAGCGCGATGGGTGAAACACAGGATGTGCGCGTCTATCCCAATTTTGCCCCCTTGGCGCGACATGCCCTGCGTGCGGTGGATTACCGCAATGCCCGTTTTGGTTTGCAACAGCGCCGGCGACGGGGTCAGGGGATGGATTTTGCCCAGTTGCGTGAATACCGCGAGGGAGATTCCCTCCGGCAAGTCGACTGGAAAGCGACCATGCGCATGGGCAAGATGATCTCCCGTGAATACCAGGATGAGCGCGACCAGCGCATTCTGCTGCTGGTCGACTGCGGGCGGCGGATGGGCGCACGCGATGGCGACCTCTCGCACTTTGACCATGCGCTGGACACCATGCTGATGCTGGCCTACGTGGCCTTGAGCCATGGTGACCGGGTGGGCTTGATGACTTTGGGCGGGCCGGAGCGTTATCTGCCCACACAGCATTCATCCAGCACGGTCAGCCACATCCTGCGTGAAACCTACGATTTGCAGCCAACCTTGCAGGTCAGCGATTTTGAACGTGCGGCAGAAAGCCTGCTGGCCCGCGAGCGCAAGCGCGCCTTGGTCGTGTTGCTGACCAACCTGCGTGACGAAGACGACCAGGGCCTGCTCTCCGCCACCCGCATCCTGAGCAAGAACCATCTGGTCTTGGTTGCCAGCCTGCGCGAAAGTGCCCTGGACCGCGTACAGACCGAAACCATCCACAGTGCCCAAGACGCAGCCCGCCTGGGCGCCGCCGTAGGCTACGCACGTCGCCGTGAAGCCTCGCTGCGGCGGCTGCGGGCAGAAGGCGTCATGTGCCTGGATGTAACGCCAGAGTCGCTGGCCATTGAAACGGTGAATCGTTACCTGGCCGTCAAGGCCGCAAGTTTGTTGTAAAAAGCGCTTAAAACATTAAAAATATTACAAACACAACACCTCAGATGACCAATGGTGTTTTCCTCGCCGGCGGCTGGAACTATTATTCAGACATAGGATCGAATCACGCGAAGAACGGGTGGGGAAGCAGACAAGCTTCCGCGTTTTGGGGCAAAACAGGCCAGCCCTTGATGACCTGAGGATAACGAGGAGGGTTGAGATGGACATGAATCGACGCCCCATCCAGGTGGCAATCCTGTCACTGGCCTTCGTTTGCTCGGGCGCTTTCGCGCAGTCAAGCGGTTTGCGTCTGACGCCTCAGTTTGGCGTGTATGAAAATCCTATCGGCCTAAAATTGCGTCTGATCAATTCACGCAGCCCCTTATTCTCGGTGCCTGCAGATAATTATCTGGCGCCGCCGGTTGAGCACTCCTCACAGGCTTCCAACAGAGCATCTACCGCACTGATCGGAGATTGGCAGCTCAACGCCAGTGGCCTGCGTGCGTCGGCGGGCTTGGTCTTGCGCTATAAGGTCAGCACACTTCTTGGCGAAGAAAACCGCCGCCAGGATGTCTTTCAAAGCTCGCCGGAAACCTATATCGGCCTGGGCTGGAGTACCGAGCCCTTTGGTGCCAAGAGTTGGCGCTTCTCTGCTGACGTGGGGTCTTTTGTCTCCACCCGTTCGCGCAACATCAGCAGCATGGCCCAAGGTTTGCAGCCCGATGGCACAGGCATCCGCTGGACGCCTTACCTGTCCATCGGCGCACAGTTCAACTACTGATCAATTTTCCGGGTTGCTCTATTCGCGCTGGCGTCAAAAAAGCGTAAAGGGAGTCTGTCTGATCCGGGGTGTCAAACTGCGATCCCCTGTACAACCTTCTAGCGCCCCTGTGAGCTGATTGGCCCGCGTTTCAGAATGTCCATGAAGGTTTCATGCGTCACCGGCGGGCAGAAGTAATAGCCCTGTGCCTCGCGGCAGCCTTCTTTGATCAGAAAATCGATCTGCGCACGTGATTCAGCCCCCTCTGCGATCACATCCAGCTTGAGGCTGCGCCCCAGTTGCACGATGGCGCGCACAATTGCCGCGTCATCCGGATCGCTGACCATGTCCCGCACAAATCCCTGGTCAATCTTGAGGCGGTCCACGGCAAAGCGCTTGAGGTAGGACAGCGAGGAATAGCCAGTGCCAAAGTCGTCAATCGATAGGCGCACGCCCAGCTCCTTGAGCCGCTGCACGGTATCGAGCACATCCTCGGCATGCTGCATGAGTAAAGACTCGGTCAGCTCAAGTTCCAGATATTCCGGTGGCAGGCGGGTTTCGGCGAGCACCTCCCGCACCGTTGCGACAATATCATCCCGCCTGAATTGCAATGCCGAGATGTTGACGGCAACCGATACATCCTCAAACCCACGGTCATACCACTCGCGGGCACGCAGGCAGGCTTCACGCAGCACCCAGCGGCCAATGGGCACAATCAGGCCAGACTCTTCCGCAATCGAAATAAAGCGCCCGGGGGGGACAAAGCCCAACACGGGGGACTGCCAACGGATCAGCGTCTCGGCCCCCATGATCAGCCCGGTCTCCAGCTGCACCTGGGGTTGGAAATGGAGCATCAGCTCGTTGCGTACAAGCGCCCGGCGGAGCTGATTCTCGGTTTGCAGGCGCTCCAGCGCATTGGCATTCATGGCCTCGGTAAAAAAACGGTAGGTATTGCGCCCATTTTCCTTGGCGTGATACATCGCCGTATCGGCATTCTTCATCAGCGCCTCTGGCGTATCCCCATCGCTGGGATAGACCGAGATGCCGATGGAAAAAGAAGTCCCCAACACGTGCCCATCCAGATCAAATGGCTCGGAGAGGTGCCGCAGGATCTTCTCTGCAATGCGTGCCGGGTCTTCGGTGTCTCCGATGTCGGTCAGCACGATGATGAACTCATCGCCCCCCTGGCGGCAGATGGTGTCAGTCTCCCGCACACAGCTTTGCAGGCGTTCGGCCACGGCTTGCAGCAAGCGGTCTCCGGCAATATGGCCCAGGGAATCGTTGATGGTTTTGAAGCGATCCAGATCCAGGTAGAGCAAAGCCAGCAGATCGGCATTGCGCTCAGCCCGCCCCATCGCCTGTTCAAGCCGGTCCTGGAACAAGGCACGGTTGGGCAAGCCCGTCAGTGGATCATGATGGGCGAGGTAGGCAATCCTCGCCTCGCTGTTCTTGCGTTCGGTAATATCGGAGAATACCGCCACGAAGTGCGAGATGGAGTTGCCACGATTGTGCACCGTTCCGATCGAGAGCCACTCCTGGAACTCCGATCCATCGCGTCGCCGCTGCCACACTTCCCCTTGCCAGGCGCCTTTCTCGGCCGCCTCACGCCAGATCGTATCGTACTGAACCTCATCTTGCTGCATGGAGGAGAGCAATGCAGGCGTCTGCCCCACCACGAAACCGGCGGTGTAGCCCGTCAGTTCCGAAAATGCCTTGTTGACCGATAGAATCCGCCGCTGGGCGTCGGTGATCATGATCGCCTCGACGCTGTTGTCGAACACCGTGGCCGCCAGACGCAAATCTTCCTCGGCCCGCCGTTGTGCAGTCACATCATTCAGCGTCAGCACCACGGGGTAAGCCCCCACCACCTCGTCCCGGGTCAAGGGTTCGGCCTTGGCCAGCATCCACAGCCGCGTGCCATCGCGCCGGTCGATCCCCACCACGGCAGCAGTGGGGCGGCCAAAATTGCGCGTCCGCGCACCGGGCAATTCATCTGCGGGACAAGGCGAGCCATCCTCACGCACAAAGCCAAACCCCTCGGGCTCCTGCTGCGGGGGAAATACTTCATCCGCAGCAAGCCCGTACAGACGACGCGCCGCATTGTTGGCAATGATGACGCGCCCGGCCGCGTCGCGCATGATGACGCCTTCGCGCATAGCCGCGAGGATGGTCCGCATCCACCCTTCACTTTCACGCAGTTCCCGCTCGGCATTCTTGCGTGCAGTAATGTCTTCGATCATCTCCATGAACTGGCTGGCACCCTGGTTGGAATGCACCATCGAGACGGTCAGATGCACCCACACAACGTCTCCATCACGCCGGATCATCCGGCGCTCAACAGAGAAGGTTTCCAGCTCACTCTCAATCAAGGCATCGCGCAGGTCTTCTTGCTGAAACACGTCTTCAACATGCGTGATTTCGCGGAAGTCGCGCAACAGGAGTTCCGCCTCGCTATAGCCGGTGATCTCGCAATAACGCAGATTGACGCGCATGTATTGGCCGGTGAGCGAGCACAGACAGACGCCAACTGCCGCCTGTTCAAAGGCGCTACGGAAACGCGCCTCGCTATCTTCCAATAGCGCCTCATTGCGTTTGCGGGCGGTCAGATTGACAAAGATGCCGCGCATGCCAACGATCTTGCCCGCTTCGGCCCGGATAGGGGTACGCAAGTCGCGGATGTGGACTTCGTCACCATGCAGACCGACAAGGCGGTATTCACATTCATGCCCCTCACCGCTTTCGAGCATGCGTGCGGCAAATGCACGGGCGATATCGGCATCTTCAGGGTGCAGGCGGTTCGCCCAGAACCCGGATACCAACCAGGCCTCAAGGGGATAGCCCAGCAAGGCTTCGGCAGAAGCCGAGACATAGGTGTAGGCATCCGTGGCGGCGCTGTATTCCCAAGCCACCACCTGGGTGCCTTCCACAATCAGGCGGAAACGCTCCTCTGATGCACGCAGGGCTGCCGTATGTTGGGCCAACTGCTCCAGGCGCCGCCGGTACAGGAGCGCAGCGCAAAGCAATAGCGCTACAGCCCCCCAGAAAAACAGGGTTCCACTCACAAACGGAATCCCTGGGGAATAGCCCCCCTCACCCGCCACCGGCTGTGCCGCTGCAGGCAGGCAGAACGGCGCCACAGTGAGGCCAAGCCATAATCCCTTGACGCGATTGACGGCCCCACATGGCCCCATGGCAGTTCCCGGAAGGAAAAGTGTGCGGTCAGTTTACTTCACAACCCGCAGTCTTGAGCCTCCGGTCGGCGGGGGACTATCGGGCTGTGAGGGGGGCGTAGGGGTGGCTGGGCTGGCAGTCGGCTTGGCGGCAGGTGCGGTCTCGGTTTCCATTTTTGCGGCAGCCTCCGCGTCCATCAGCCCCCCCAGCTCCATCGCCGTTCCCCAATTGGTGCCGGGCTCAAAAGCCATGCCTCGCCCGTTCTCACGCGCATAGATGGCCATGATGTTCTGCAAGGGCACGTACAGCAGTTGGGCAACCCCACCAAAGCGGGCCTGACAGGTCAGCGCCTCATTGGAGATTTCCAATTGCTGGGTGGCATAGGGCGCCACGTTGAGCACGATCTGCTTGTCGCGCACATACTGGAGCGGCACGCGTGTATTCGCGTCCACGGAGACCGCGATGTAGGGGGTAAAACCGTTGTCCACGCACCAATCATAAATGGCACGAACCAAGTAGGGTTTGGTCGGTGTAATGCTCGGCATACGAAATCCAGGATCAACTGGCGTTCCGGGTACAACAGACCACAGAACACCGTGAAAAAACAGAAATGGCCGACATGATCGCTCATGCCGGCCACGGTATTCCAACTCGCTGGCGCCCTGGGGCGCCAAGCTGGACAAACTAGCGACGCATGGCGCGTTCTGACGGAGTCAGTGCGTCAATGAAACCCTGACGCGAGAAGATGCGCTCTGCGTACTTTTGGATCGCCGCAACCGATTTGGGCAATTCGATGGCGTAGTGCTCCATACGCCACAACAGCGGGGCGATGGCCACATCCAGCATCGAGAACTCATCACCAAGCATGAACTTCTGCTTGGTGAACATCGGCGCAAGTTGGATCAACTGATCGCGCACATGCACACGAGCCTTGTCGACCACGCCCTTCTGGTTCTTTTCCAGGGCGTCGATATGCGAGAACAGCTCATGCTCCAGCGAATGCAGCAGCTGGCGGGCACGAGCACGCATGATCGGGTCAGGCGGCATCAGTTGAGGATGTGGGAAACGCTCATCAATATATTCATTGATGATGTTCGACTCGTACAGGACGAGATCACGATCCACCAACACGGGGACACGGTTATACGGGTTGATCACGGCGATATCTTCAGGCTTGCTGAAGAGATCAACGTCAATCACCTGAAAGTCCATGCCCTTTTCGTACAATACGATCCGGCAACGGTGGCTGAACGGATCCGTTGTACCGGAATAGAGATTCATCATTGCAGAACTGCTCCAGGAATATTCAGTATCACGTACAACGCGACGCCCCTGTGGCATCTCGCTTTCGTGACGAGCCAACACATTCATTTCGGTTGTACACCCGATCAATGCACGTCCTTCCAATAGGCATGCTTGAGCAGGTAAGCCAGCACCGCAAGCACACCCAATGCGGCCAGCACTATCCAGCCCAAACCACGACGCGTCTCTTGTGACGGTTCCCCCATCCAGACCAGGAAGGAGACCAGATCGGCCACTTGAGCATCGTACTCCTCGGGCATGAGCAGCCCGGGTTTGACAACCTCAAGTTTCTCGATTTCCGTCACTTTCTTGCCGTGACCGTCGTCCTTGGTCACCAGCCGCGCTTCTTGCTCACCCTGCAACGACCACAACGCATGCGGCATCCCCACATTCGGGAACACCACATTATTCCAGCCAGTCGGGCGCGTATCGTCACGGTAGAACGAACGCAGATAGGTATACAACCAATCTGCCCCTGTTCCACTTTCCGAGGCGCGGGCCCGGGCAACCAAGGTCAGGTCCGGAGGTGCCACGCCAAACCACTGCTTGGCATCCTCCCGACGTAGAGCTATTTTCATCTGTTCCCCTACCTTATCGGTAGAGAACATCAGATTATCCTTGATTTGTTGCTCGGTCAGGCCGATCTGCGTCAACCTGTTGTAACGCAAAAAGCTTGCGCCGTGGCAACCCATGCAGTAATTGACAAACAGTTTGGCCCCATTTTGCAATGAAGCGTTGGAAAAACTGACCGGCGCCTTGTCGAGCTTCAGCTCAGTCGCAGCCTGCGCCAAGGGCGTACCCAGCGCGGCCCCCAACAGGGCGGCAACACACAGCAGCTTGTTGAGTAGCTTCATTTCCAGGTCACCCTTTCCGGTTCAGGTTTGGTCTTATCCAGGCGCGAATACCACGGCATGAAGGCAAAAAAGCACAGGTAGATCAGCGTACACACCGCAGCCACCGGCTCACCGGGGATGACACCAAAGAACGCATACCCCGGCGCCTTGGTCCCCAGAATGCCCAACAAAATGAAGCTCACCACAAACAGGCTCAGAATGGTCTTGTACAGCCCCCCCTTGTAACGGATGGACTTGACCGGACTTTGATCCAGCCAGGGCAGGAAGGCAAACAGCAGCACCGAGCCCCCCATCATCGCCACACCCCAGAACTTGGCGTCCAGGCCCTTGCCGAAGTGGACACCCAGAAGATCGAAGTCAAACAGCGCCGGCGTCTTGCCGAACACCGTCAGGCCGAAAAAGCCCCAATAGGTTCCCACCGCAACAAGCGCGCACAGACGACGCACCCACACGTTCTTGCAGCTCACGAAGCTCAGCCCCGCCACGACAACAACCAGCGCCCACAGGGCCGGTAGGAAGTCAGACGTGGTTGCCCGCAGCATCGAGTAGAACGGCGTGAAGTACCACACCGGCGCAATGTGCGGCGGGGTCTTCATCGGATCGTAGGGCACAAAGTTGTTGAATTCGAGGAAGTAGCCGCCCCCTTCCGGTGCGAAGAACACCACGGCAGCAAAGATGATCAGGAAGATCGACACCCCGAAGATATCCTTCACCGTGTAATACGGGTGGAACGGGATACCATCGATCGGAATGCCACGCGCGTCCTTTTTCTTCTTGATTTCCACCCCGTCCGGGTTGTTCGAGCCCACTTCATGTAGCGCAATCAGGTGAGCACTCACCAGCCCGAGCAGCACCAGCGGAATGGCGATGACGTGGAAGGCGAAGAAGCGGTTCAGTGTTGCGTCGCTCACCACAAAATCCCCCCGGATGAACACCGACAGATCCGGCCCGATCACGGGAACAGCCGAGAACAGGTTGACGATCACCTGCGCGCCCCACCCGGACATCTGCCCCCAGGGCAGCAGATAGCCGAAGAACGCCTCGCCCATCAGACACAGGAAGATGCCCATGCCGAACAGCCAGACCAACTCACGCGGTTTGCGATACGAACCGTAGAGCAGGCCACGGAACATGTGCAGATAGACCACGATGAAGAAGGCCGATGCCCCCGTGGAGTGCAGGTAGCGGATAAAGGAACCACCCGGCACATCACGCATGATGTACTCGACACTGGCAAACGCCACGGGAATCCCCGCGCCGTTCATGGAAGCATCCGGCTTGTAGTGCATGACTAGGAAGATCCCGGTCACGATCTGGTTGACCAATACCAGCAGCGCCAGCGAGCCGAAGAAATACCAGAAGTTGAAGTTCTTTGGTGCGTAATACTCGGCTAGGTGTTCTTTATACAGGGAACTGAGCGGAAAGCGTTCATCCACCCACCCCAGTACCTCTTTGCCCTTGTCGACCAGTGCATTGATCTGACTCATGGCTTATGCCCCCTTGGTGTCTTCGCCGATAATCAGGCGGGTATCGCTAAGATAGGTATGCGGCGGAATCACCAGATTGTCTGGCGCCGGCATGCTCTTGAAAACCCTACCTGACAGATCGAAACGTGAGCCATGGCACGGGCACAGAAAGCCCCCCGGCCAGTCATCGCCAATTCCGCTTTCCGCGCCGGGCACAAACTTGGCCGTTGGCGAACACCCCAGATGCGTACAGATGCCCACGCAGACGAAATACTCGTCCTTGATTGCCCGCGCCATGCCCTTGATATAGGAAGGCTGATCCGAGCGGCTAGACCCTGGGTCTGCCAGCATCGTCTCGCTCTTCTTGAGCGACTCCAGCATTTCCTTGTTGCGCCGCACGATCCATACCGGCTTGCCGCGCCACTCCACAGTCATCATTTCACCTGGCTGCAGACGTGAAATATCCACTTCAACCGGCGCCCCAGCGGCCTTGGCACGTTCAGAAGGCAAAAAACTGGCCACAAAAGGAACTGCCGTTCCGACGCCAACCGCCCCCCCTACCACCGCAGTCGCCGCCAAAAGCTGGCGGCGATTTGTGTCAGCGCAACTACAACTGAACGAAGCCCCGCCTGGAACATCTTGTTTGTCGTTGCTCATTGCAAACCTCTAGTGTTTGTGATCCAGAACCCGGCGATTATAGCCAATTTGGCCTCCGGGTTTAAAGCCCATGTGCGGTAAAAGGCTGAAACTCCCTGCTTCGACTAAAGATACTTCCCTGCCAATAGCACAAACGCAAATATTGCGCCCGTTTGGCACAGCATGCTGAAAAGCCCACCCCCACTGCCTTCTGCCCCGTAGCGTGGCACAAATACCGGGTGGGCCGTCCACGCTGGGGAGATCTGAGTCATACTCACGCGCAAAGGGCGTTGGTCATGTTACAGACGCCCGTGTAGCCTTTCCCACTTTCGTTTGTTGAGTACAAGAATCATGGCCAAAAGCATCATTTCAGACATGGATGGCGTCATCTACCGTGGCAAGCAGCTTATCCCCGGCGCCAAGGAATTTGTCACCCGTCTGCTGGACACCCAGACCCCCTTCCTGTTCCTGACCAACAATGCCGAGCAGACCCCGCTGGACCTCAAGCTTAAGCTGGAAGGCCTTGGTATCAGCGGCCTGACCGAAGACAACTTCATCACCGCAGCTATGGCCACGGCGATGTTCCTGAAGAACCAGAACCAGAAAAAGCACGCTACCGCTTACGTGGTAGGCGGCGGTGGCCTGATCAACGAACTCTACAACGTAGGCTTCTCGATCTCCGAGTCCAACCCGGACTATGTGGTGATCGCAAAATCCTCCACCTTCGGCTACGAGCAACTGAAAAAAGCTGTGCGCCTGATTGACCAGGGCGCCAAATTCATCGGCACCAACCCAGACATGATCGACCCGGTGGAAGGCGGGCTGGAACCTGCTGCGGGCACCTTCCTGGCGGCCATCTCAGCCGCAACTGGCAAGAAGCCCTACATCGTGGGCAAGCCCAATTCGCTGATGATGATGCTGGCGGCCCGCAAATTGGGCGCCCACCCGGAAGAATGCGTGATGATTGGCGACCGCATGGATACCGACATCGTGGGCGGCATGGAAGCCGGGATGAAGACGGTGCTGGTCCTCTCCGGCGTCACCACCCCGGATCTGATGACCCAGTTTCCCTACAAGCCGGACTGGGTGCTCAACAACGTGGGCGAAATTGACCTGCCTGCCCTGTAAGCAGCGAAAGGATTCCTCATGTTATCACTCCAAGGCAAACGCGGACTCATCGTTGGCGTTGCCAACGACAAGAGTATTGCCTATGGCTGTGCCAAGGCCATCCGCGCCCAAGGCGCAGAACTGGCCCTTACCTATCTGAACGCCAAGGCCGAACCCCATGTGCGTCCCCTGGCAGAAAACCTGGGCGCCTCGCTCATCCTGCCGCTAGATGTGGAGCAAGCCGGGCAGATGGAGGCCGTCTTCGCCGAAATTGCCCAAGGCTGGGGCAAGCTCGACTTCGTGATCCACGCCATCGCCTTTGCCACCAAGGATGATCTGCACGGGCGCGTCACCGATTGCTCACGCGAAGGTTTTGCACGCGCAATGGACATCTCCTGCCACTCCTTCATGCGCTTGGCCAAGCTGGCCGAGCCTTTGATGAGCGCGGGCGGTTGCCTGCTCACCATGGGCTTCCTCGGGGCAGACAAGGTTGTCGGCAACTACGGCATGATGGGGCCGGTGAAGGCGGCGCTCCAATCCTCTGCGCGCTACATGGCTTCCGAGCTGGGGCCACAGGGCATCCGGGTGAATGTGATCTCCCCCGGCCCGTTGCCCACCCGCGCCTCCGGCGGCATCAAGGGCTTTGACGCACTGCTGGGCAAGGCCGCAGCACGTACCCCCTTGAACAAGACGGTGGATATTGACGACATCGGTGCGCTGGCGGCCTATCTGGTCAGCGACGGTGCACGTGCCATCAACGGCCAGATCATTCTGGCCGATGGTGGCTACAGCATGGTGGATTGAGCCGCGCGCCCAACGCATGGGGGAAGAAAGCAATGCGCTCCCTACTTCTCCCATGCCATGCGCCATCACAGTGCTTATTCAGCCGCGTGCTTAGCCGTTTTTTTGGCAGCCGACTTCGCTGCTGGTTTGCTCTTGTCCTCCGCGCCACGCTTCACATCGGAAGCCTTGGCGAACTCATCGGCAAAAGTCTCACTGATCTGCTGCATCCTGGGGAACATCGGTTCAGTCAGCGCACGCATATTGCGCATGGATGCCTCGGTGAGTGCGGGCATCTTGGCAAGCATTTTCTGCCCCAGCGGCGTCTTGTAGAACTGGGTCAGTTCCACCACCTCTTCCTCGGTAAAAGTCTCCAGGTAGACTTTCGCCATCAGCTCCTTGTACTTGTCCCAAGCCAGCATTTCATCCATCACCTGGGAGATGCCGGAAGAGAAATGTTGCACCGCCGCCTGCTGGGCCTCGTTCAAATCCTTGGCCTGCTTGCTCTGGAGTTGCTGGACGAGAACCTGATTCATCACCTCCTGGCTTTGCTGTGCAATCTTGCCACGGATACTGACAAGCAGATTCTCCATATTGGTCTGGACGAACAGCTCATCAATCGCCTTGCGCTGGGAGGCTTCATCCGCCCAGGCGTTCAGTGAGAGGCCCAACAACAGCACGGCAAGTATTTTCTTCATTTTCACTCCTCGAAATAGGTCGCAGAGACGGAATCAAACCCCGCGTCGTTCAACAAAGGCCTGCGCAATCGTGCCCAGGTCGGTATGTTCCAGTTCGCCCCCAACCGGCACGCCCCGGGCGATGCGGCTCACGCGCAGCCCACGGGCACGCAGCATTTCACCCACATAATGCGCGGTCGCCTCGCCCTCGTTGGTAAAGTTGGTGGCGAGAATCACCTCTTGCACCTTGCCATCGGTCGCGCGCGCCAAGAGCTTGTCGAGCTTCAATTCCCGCGGCCCGATACCATCCAGCGGCGAAACCCGCCCCATCAGCACGTAGTACAAACCGTGATAGGCAAGGCTGGACTCCATCACGGCGAGGTCGGCGGGCATCTCGACCACGCATAGCTGGGCCTCGTCGCGGGAGAGATCGGCACAACGGTCGCAGATATCGGTTTCAGAAAAGGTGTTACAGCGTTCGCAGTGCTGGAGTTCGGTCAGACACCGGGTCAAAGTGGCGGCCAGTTGGGCCGCGCCGTCACGGTCCCGCTGCAACAATTGATAGGCCATGCGCTGGGCCGATTTGGGGCCGACACCGGGCAAGACCCGCAAGGCTTCAACCAGACTATCAAGAAGGGACATAGAGGTAGGGCCAAAAAAGCAAACCCGGCTGGGTGGTGCCGGGCTTGCGGGGTCTGTGGCAACTTAGAATGGGAGCTTCATTCCCGGCGGCAGATTCAAGCCGGAGGTAAAGCCGGACATCTTCTCCTGGGTGGTGGATTCCACCTTGCGCACGGCATCATTGACGGCAGCGGCGATCAGGTCTTCCAGCATTTCCTTGTCGTCCATCACCGAAGGATCAATCACCACGCGCTTCACATCATGGTGACAGGTCATGGTGATCTTCACCATCCCGGCGCCAGACTGGCCTTCCACCTCGACAGAGCCGAGCGCTTCCTGGGCCTTTTTCATGTTGTCCTGCATCTGCTGGGCTTGCTTCATCAGCCCGGCGAGGCCACCTTTCATCATGCTTGTTTCTCCTGCAAGGGTTTAACGGAAGACTCGACCAGCGTTGCATCGAAACGCTCGACAAGCTCCTGTACGAATGGATCGGATTCCAGCGAGGCCACCGCCTCGGCGTGGCGTTGTTGGCGAATTTCGTCGTTGCGTTGGGCCGGGGTCTGGGAACTAAGTTCCCCCACCTCCACATTCACGCGTAGGGCTTCGCCCAGGATGGCACGGAGTGCTTCCTGCAATTTCTGATGATTGCCCGCCAAAGCCATCAAATGGCGATGCTCGGGCGGCAGGCGCAGGCGCAGAATGTGGCCGTCGTAGGCCAACAACTCGCAATGCTGGGCCAGCTCCCGCACCATGCCACCAACCTGGGCATGTTCGATCGTCGCCTGCCAATCGCTGACCGTGGCCTGGGACCCTGGCTGCAAAGCCCCTCTGGAAGCAACGGCTTCAGCAACGGGCGCAGCCGTAGTGGGCACAACAGCGGCCTCGGCAGCAGATTCAACGGGGGCAGATGCCTGCGCTGCACGGGGCACTGCAGGTGCCTCGTCTTCCCATGGCGGAGGCGGCTCAGGCATGCGCGGCGGTTCAGGTTCAGGTGCTGCAGCCCTGGACGGAGCCAGGGCAGGCGCTACGGGTTCCGGCTGAGTGGCAAGAGGACGAACTGTGGTGTGTTGCGCGGGTGCAGCAGATGGCGTTCCTGCACTCTGCAGTGCTGGACGGCTGGGCGCCGGGCCTGATTTTGCAGGCGGTGAACCGGGCTGCACGGGCTGGAAGGCATGCAGACGCAACAGACTCATCGTGAAGCCGGTGTACTCATCCGGCGCCAGCGCGAGTTCTTCGCGCCCGTGGATACAGATCTGGTAAGCCAGTTGCAGAAATTCGGCATCAAACGCTTCGGCATAGGGAGCCAGCCGCTCGCGCTCGAAGCTATCGGCAATCGCCTGCGGCGCCATCTGGAACAAGGCGATGCGGTGGAGCAACACGGCCAGTTCCTGCAGGGCCGAATCGAAACTCAGGCTGCGGGCTTCCATGCCATCGGCCGCTGCCATCAGGGCAGCGGGGTCTTGCGCCCGCAAGGCGTCGAGCAACTCGTAGAGGTGGTCTTCCCCCACCGTGCCGAGCATGTCGCGCACGCCTTCTTCCTCTACCTTGCCCGCTCCGTGAGCAATAGCCTGATCGAGCAGCGAAAGTGCATCACGCATTGAGCCATGCGCGCCCTTGGCGATGTGACGCAAGGCGCCAAGCTCAAAGCTCACCTGCTCCTCCCCCAGGATGCGCGAGAGATGGTCGATGATATGGCTCTGCGGCATCTGCTTGAGGTTGAACTGCAGGCAGCGTGAGAGCACAGTAACCGGAATCTTCTGCGGATCGGTGGTGGCGAGGATAAATTTCATGTGCGCAGGAGGTTCCTCCAGCGTCTTGAGCATAGCGTTGAAGGCATGCCCGGTAAGCATGTGCACTTCGTCGATCATGTAGACCTTGTAGCGGCCCCGCGAAGGCGCATACGCAGCCTTCTCCAACAGGGCGGCCATGTCATCCACCCCACGGTTGGAGGCCGCGTCCATCTCCACGTAATCCACGAAGCGGCCACTATCAATCTCGGTACACGCGGCGCACACGCCACAGGGCGTAGCGGTCACACCCGTCTCGCAGTTCAGGCTTTTCGCCAGAATCCGGGAGATGGTGGTCTTGCCCACCCCGCGCGTCCCCGTGAAAAGATAAGCATGGTGGAGCCGCCCGGTTTGCAGGGCGTGCGTCAGGGCACGCACGACGTGCTCTTGCCCGACGAGGGTTTCAAAATTGCGCGGACGCCATTTTCTGGCCAATACCTGATAGCTCATGGCGGTGATTTTAGCAGCACCGCAGACATCTGCCGGGGCATTTTCTCGTGCCGGGGATAATTGGCACCCGATTAGGCAAAGCTATCGTAGCGCTATCAGCATTCAATTGGCGTGTTGAGTAGGTAAAGACCAAACTACATCAAACAAATTGCCTTGTGCAAAAAGGAGGATCGCATGAACACCCCCACCCCCAACGCTGTCTCTGTCCACAGCTTCAAGCGACGCCTTGGCGTGCTGATCACCATTGCCGGTGGCTTGCTCCTGCTGGATCAGGCACTGAGTACGTTCGCAACCGATCAGGCGCCGCAGGCTTCACAGCAAACCGTGGTTCCCGCACCGGCTTCGGTGCCGATGGCCGCCCCTGGAAAACGACTGATAGAAGCCTGATCTGATTAGATACCGGCCCCAAAAGCAAAAACGGGATGCGTGTGATACGCATCCCGTTTTCATGTATTCGAGGCGGCGAGCCCAACCCCCGGCACTCCCAGGGAGTGGTTATGGCTGCTTCCTTCCGGACCTGACCAGGTTCCCACGCTGTGATGCGAGGAGACCCGCCGCAACGAATAATACCACGAGTTTGGTTTTGTGCCAGCACGCTTGAACACAGCGCGAACACCGTCCGTCATCGCTTGGCGCAGGCTATGCAATAATAGTAGCCAGATTGCAGCCTGCCCTGCCCACCCAATTAGCGACACGCCATTCCCCTATGTTTGACCGCTCCCGTCTCGTCCTGGCCGGTCTGGCCCTCCTGTTGGTCACACTTTTGTGGGGCACCACCTTTCCAGCCATGAAGGCCGTCTCACTGCACATGCCGCCAGGGCTGATGGTTGGTTCGCGCTGGCTGCTGGCCGCCCTGGTGTTCGCCCCCTGGGTCGAGTGGCGCAGCAAGGCGCTATGGCGTGATGCGCTGATCGTCACCACATTGCTGTTCGCAAGCTTCGTCCTCCAGGTCATCGGGCTGACCATGATGAGCGCCGGGCGCAATGCCTTCATCACCGGATTCAACATCATCCTCGTGCCCCTGCTCATGCCACTATTGGGCTCCCGCCTGCCGGTACGCGCTCTGGTTGCCGCCGCATTGGCAACGGGAGGCATCGTGGTGATGAGCTACGAGCAAAGCAGCGGCTGGCTGGGCGACGCACTGACCCTGGGCTGCGCCGTCGCCTTTGCGCTCTACATCATCGGCATGTCCCGCTACGCCCCACGCCACGCCACCTTAGCATTTGCGGGCGCGCAGGCCGTCATCATGGCCCTGTTCTCGCCACTCTGGATCGCGGGCGAATGGCTGTGGTGGGGGGCCGCCTACCCGGAAATGGCCGCAGGCATCAGTGGGGTCTGGCTGGAACTGATCTACCTGGGGCTGGTATGCAGCGGCTTCGCCCTGATCCTGCAAACCTGGGCCCAGGCACGCGCCAGCGCCACCCAGGCAGCCATCATCTACGCCCTGGAACCCTTCTTCGCCGCGCTCTTCGCCACCTGGTGGTTGGGCGAGACCTTCGGCCCCCGTGCCATGATCGGCGGCGTGCTGATCGTGGTGGCCATGGTGTACTCGCAACTGCCGGACAAATCCCCCGCTACAGCATAGCAATGCTGTACGCCCCTGGAAAGCAGATGCGGAATTGTTGAGCCGATCTGCTTCACGGCAAAGACAAATCCAGCAAAGAACCCTTTGCGGCCAGGCAACCGTCTGTCGAAATGATATCTATGACAAACGAAAAACTCATTTGTAATTCATTGATTTTTCTAGACTACGCCTGATTTCAGGCATAGCCACTGCACTCCATTCTGAGCCAAAAATCAGAATACTCCTAGCTGCGCCAAACCATTTATTCATAAGGAAGCCAGTATAGTAAGGCACAAAAGTTCAACAACCCCACAGTCAAATTGAACGCCTTACCCCCATGAATATACAAAACAAATACTCAAGAGTAATTATCGCTCTTCACTGGATCAGTGCTGCACTTATCTTATTGGCTGTTTGCTTCGTCCTGGGACGAGAATTAACCGAATCCCGCAGCCTACGGCATACGCTGATTGACTTTCACCGTCAATGCGGTTTGCTCATCCTCCTGTTTGTACTCCCCCGCTTGGGCGCACGGCTCATTACCGCTGCCCCCGCTGCCGAAAAAGGCATTCCGCATATTCTGCAATGGGTCGCAAAACTCACTCACCTTGCCATCTATGGCTTCATGGTAGCGCTCCCCATCTTGGGGTGGGCCATCAGCGGGGCCAAGGGGCAGGCGATCAAATTACTGGCATTCGTCTCGCTCCCCTCTTTCGTCAGTGTCGATCCTGACTTGGCCGACACCTTGGAACAATGGCACGGCACACTTGCCTGGGTCTTTTTGAGTCTGCTCGCGCTGCACGCTGGCGCAGCGCTTTGGCATCACTTCATACTCAAAGACAGCACACTGCAAAAGATGCTGCCTTTTGCAAAACAAAACCCCGCACAAAAGGAACTTGTTCCTGCTCACTCAACAGGAGAAAACTAATATGATCAATTGGCTTTACACCACTCTAAATGCCCGCAGAATCGGGCTGTGCCTGGGAATGCTCCTATGGGCTGTGGGCGCCTTCCAGTCGGCCTGGGCGCTACCCAGCTATGCACGCCAAACCGGGGATGAATGCGCAGCCTGTCACGTCGGGGCCTATGGGCCGCAGCTCACCCCCCACGGGATGCGTTTCAAACTCACGGGTTATGCTGATAGCAACGACCAAGGCATCAAAATCCCCCTTTCAGGCATGGTTGTCGCATCTTTTGAACGTACCGCCAAGGCACTCTCAGCCAAACCAACTGCCCACACCGACACAAACAACAATACTGGGATGGATGAAGCCTCGCTTTTCCTGGCAGGGCGAATTGCTCCCCATGTCGGCTCATTTATTCAGGCGACCTATTCCGGCACAGAACATCGCGCCTCAATTGATAACAGTGATATACGCGCTGCCAATACTTTCAAGCTGGGTGATCTGGACGCCATCGTGGGCATCTCGCTCAACAATAATCCTGGCGTTCAAGATCCATTCAACACCTTGCCCGTCTGGGGTTTCCCGTATGCCTCAACGGAATTGGTTCCCGGCTATGCCTCCCCCATGCTGAGTGGTGGGCTGGGCCAACACGTAACAGGGCTGACCGCGTATACAATGTTGAATGACTCCCTGTATGCAGAGTTCGGCGGCTATCGTTCGCTATCGCATGGCGCTTCAATCCGCCTGGGCGTAGATGACACCGGGTCCAGCCGGGTCGCATCCAATACTTACTGGCGCTTGGCCTGGATGCGTAATCAGCGGGCCTATAACTGGTCAGTTGGCCTTGTCGGCATGAATACCGGATTGAAACCTGATCTAACCGTCTCGGACATTGATCGTTATAAAGATATCGGGATTGACGCCAACTTCCAATACCTTGGCAATCGCCAGCATATCGTAACGGCATCAACCAGCTACATTCGGGAACGCCAGAACCTAGGCGCCACCTATGCAGCGGGCAATTCCGAGAACGACCATAACAATCTATCACGTTGGCAAACGACGGCCTCTTACTTCTACGATCAAACCTGGGGCTTTAGCAGCTCACTCTTCCGCGTTCGCGGCAGCAGCGACGCCCTGCTCTACACCCCGGCAGACGATAGTGGCAGCCGCATAGGCTCACCCAATACCAATGGCTATATCCTGCAAGCGGACTGGACACCGTGGGGCAAGGAAAACGCATCCAGCACACCTTGGCCTAATCTTAGAATCGGCCTGCAATACACGGGGTACACCAAGTTCAATGGTGCGTCGACCGATTATGACGGATCAGGTCGCAAAGCCCGCGACAACAATACGACCTTCCTGTTTATCCACACATCGTTCTAATCGTTAAGGAATTGCAGCATGAAAAAATCAGAACGATTCCTTCAGTTGGCCATGGCTATTCTGCTCGGCTTTCCCCTCCTGGCCCACGCAGCCGATGCCAAACATGGGGGCGAGGTCTATGCCGAAGCTTGTGCAGACTGTCATAGCGTCAAGGAAGGCAAAGCCAAAAAAGGCCCTTCGATGTTTGGCATAGTTGGTCGGCAAGCCGGTACAGTTGCCGATTTCAATTACTCCGACGCCATGCGCCAAAGCAAGTTGAGCTGGGCGCCCGATCAACTCAGCGCCTTCCTCAAAGCCCCCAAACAAAAGGTGCCGGGCACCAAAATGAAACTGGACGGGGACCTGAATGATGCAGAGATCGCAGACCTGATCGCCTACCTCTCATCATTACACTAAGAACCTGTTTACGATCCAATAGAGGGTGCTGGCGATATAGGCAACACGCAAGCACCCTCGAAGCAAGGTTGGCCCTCTTTCCACCTGCTGGCAGGTGCCCCCCCGCGCTATGATCGTTAGCGTACTGATCGTGGTGGTCACAGTGCATTCCCAACGGCGAGACAAAACGGCAGTTCCTGCCTAGCACTGCGCATATTCATTTACGACAGATTGCCGCGCGAATCCGCCCTACAGATACGCCACCATGCAGTAATTGAGCCGATCATTCATCTCCGCAAAAAACCAATATGGAATTATTGGAGCGCCCCACCTTGCTTTCGATCCGACACATGGTGAATACCATCGGAACATGGAACCTCTCCGAGATCAAACGGATTGACGCCTTCGAGACAGCCAACGTTGTATGCAAAGACCCCAGGGTCTGATCGGCGCAGGTGATGAGTGTACACACCGCAGATCTTGCAAAAGTAGTGTCTCGCAGTATGTGTATTGAATTGATAGAGCGTCAGCAGATCCTCGCCTTGAACGACTCGCAATCCAGACAAAGGCACTGACGCGCAGATCGCCCCCCGACGACGACAGATTGAGCAATTGCAACGCCGCGGGTCTTCTACCCCTCTGGGCAGAGCCAACTCAAGGACAACACCGCCACAGTGGCAACTCGCTCTGTGAAGAGGCTTGATTTGTGTGATACCGATCTGATTGAAGGTTGGCATATATGGACACACCAAAACTTAATAATATAGGCGGCAGCCCTATAGATACCGGGCTGTAACTGAAAATCTGAGCACATGCAAGTTCCGTTCCATCTCGCCAGGAACCGAAGCCCCAACGCTTTGCAGATTATCGCTCAACTGCAGAAAGGATGTGGGTCAATGGGACTCAGCATCTAGGCACAGGAATCTGTGATATCAACCTGAATCGCATGCTGGCCTGATTTTGCGGTGGCGGAACGGCTCAGGATTGTGACGCACGCGCCCAACGCCTGAGCCCCCTGCGTAACGGCTTGGCCGATACCGCTATTGCCAACAATGATAACAAAGGAGATAGCAAGCACTGGTATTGGCACAAAAAAAACCGAATAGCATTTACAGATTACGTTAAAAAAATATATTCCAAAATACTATTATTTACAAATTCTGCGCAATGAGACGTTCAAAATCTTCACGAATTTTATACGCACTCCGTTTTTTGGCTCACCTTCACGCGGCCTGCGCGCTCTCCCTAGAGATCGTAAACAGGCTAGTAGAACCCGGAGTTTTTCGAGGCACCCTATAAAGACATACCCTAGTTCTTGGTGTCACATCGTGTCTACCAGCAGACATTTGCGTAAGTTTTGTCTATAGCTTGTAAAGATAAATAAAGACTGAAGATAGTTAACAGGCCAGGGCATCTACAACAGAGAGGTGGGCATTATGCAAGGGACTTCCTGGGAAGCCGCTCCATGGGCGCGCCATGGCTTATCGGTGTTGCTGGGCTTGGTGATTCTGCTATTGGGGTGGTACGCCCCAGAATCTGAGGCCTTGCCGATCTTTGCCCGACAAACCGGACAAAATTGTGTCGCCTGCCATGCGGGGGGGCAGTTCCCGGAACTCACCCCTTATGGCCGTGCATTCAAACTCACTGGCTATACGCTTGGGGAGCGTACTGCACTTCCTGTGGCCTTTATGGCGGTGCTCACCGGTACCAAGGTACGCAATACCAATGACCCCAATGGGAATTCCACTGCGGATTTCCCAGCCAAGAATAGAAGTGTGATTTTCAACACAGCCAGCCTTTTCCTGGGTGGCAAAATCACCGATAACCTGGGCGCCTTCATCCAGGTGACCAACAATAATTACGACCATCTTAGCCAGGACGGAGTCACCTGGAAGAACAAGTTCTATTCCGACAATACTGACCTGCGCTATGCCGATCGATTGATTGGCGAAAACCACGATCTGATCTTTGGCTTCTCGGTCAACAACAACCCGTCGGTATCGGATGTCTGGAATAGTGCGCCCGCCTGGGGTTATGACGTGGTGCCCGCCAGTGCCTGGGGTGGCGCCGTTGGCAAGATTCCACAAAGCCCGATGTTGGCGGGGGCCTTGGCACAAAAGGTGGTTGGGCTCAGTTCCTATGCCTACTGGAACAAGATGGTGTACGCAGAGTTTGCCGCCTATCGCACAGCCAATAATTCCCTCTCGGCACTCAGCCGTGGTTATACCACCCGTGACCAGTCTCTACCCCTGCTCTCGGGCATCACCCCTTATTGGCGATTGGCGCTGACCCATGAATGGGGTGCCCACAATGCAATGCTGGGGGTGATGGGGCTCAGTGCCAAGCAACACACCGACGCAACGGATTCAAGCAGCCCGACGTGGAAGTACAACGACATTGGAATAGATGCACAGTATCAGTACCTACTTGACCCGCACACGGTGACCACCGAAGTAAGCTATCTGCATGAGCGCATACATTACGACTCGGCCACCGCAGGGCAGCCGGGCGCCTACGATGCAGCGTTTGCAACGACGCTGCAATCTTTGAGCAATAGTTCGGATACGCTGGGGCTGTTCCGCGTCAAAACGGCTTATACCTATCAGGCAAAATATGGCGGAAGCATTGCATTCTTCAACTTGACGGGTAGTTACAACTCCGCCCGGCAAACAGGAGTAGGGAGCGACCCCACAGGCGGCGACACACTGCCATCCCTTAGCAACAACATCACCGGCAAACCTGACACCCGGGGCTGGACGATGGAGGTTTTCTGGCTCCCCGTGCAGTACGCCCGAGTCGGCCTACAGTACACGCTATTCAACAGATACCAGGGAGCATCCAATAATTACGATGGTTGGGGGCGCCGAGCCAAGGACAATAACACGGTATTTTTCTATGTATGGGGGTCGTACTGATCCATGGAGAAGATTGATGTTTTCTGCCTGACAGACTTCATGAGCATATAGGGACCCGAAATGAAAAATACATTTATTGCCTTGACCATCGTGGCCACGCTGACGACTGCGGCCTGCACCAACCTGGAACGTTCGCGCAGCCTGGGCAATCCGGCGGTATCTGGACGGGTACTGGCCGAACAGGTTTGTTCAAACTGCCATGGCCGCACCGGCGTTTCGATCTCGCCCAATTTCCCCAATCTTGCGGCCCAGACGGAGCCTTACCTGGTGGGGCAACTCACAGAATTTCGGGGGCATAGCCGCTCAGACCCGGCGGGCTTTGAATATATGTGGGGCTTGAGTCGGCATTTGACGGATGAGCAAATCGCGAGTCTGGCGGCCTACTACGCTGCACAAAACCCGAAGGCGCCTCCGGTACGCGCCCATGCACAATGGGCAAACGCAGGCCAAAAGATATTTTCAGAGGGAATTGCTGATCAGGGCATCCCGCCATGCATGTCTTGCCATGGGCCACAGGGACAAGGCAATGCAACTTTCCCGCGCCTTGCCAGCCAGCACTCGGACTACCTCATCAAGCAACTTATGGTATTCCAGAGAACGGATGAACGCCCAGAGGGGAGCATCATGAAAACCGTCGCGCACGGCCTGACGGAACAGAACATGCGCGACGTGGCGGAGTATCTCCAAACACTGGAAACACCGCTAGAAGCACACTAGACATTAGCCTCTGGACACCTTAGAGGCATCAATTAGAGCCCTCGCCAGAGCTATCAAGTCGTCAAGTGCAGATCGTATATCTTTGGAAATGTTCAGCACTTCCTCTGGAGTCATGCTGTCTTCTTTTATCATGTGCTCACCTCCTTTGGAAAAGGTTAGAAGTGACGCTTTGGCTTCTTCGGAAACAGGCACAGCATCTCCGAATAGCTCGTCATGAGCCATGCTCCAAAAACCATGAACAACCCTGTTTCTTGATGGCAACAGTTGGTTTTCGATTTTATTCCGGAGTGTTTTGTATTCATCAAGAATAGAAGGTTCGCATTTTTTGTTGTCTATCAGGCGCGGAATCATTGCAGTCCAACTGCGTATGTTTGCCGCATTGGTTAGCACCAATCCGCGCTCAATACCAACCCCTGACATTTTGCAGATAATGATCTGCAAGTGAAGTTCCAAGCGTGACCATTCATAGGTCACGCGACCTATTGCTTCAAAGTGAGCAGGTGTTGTCGTCACAATTTCAAAATTTCTTTAAGTGTTAATCAACCCTGCCGTTGACGCCGCGCCTCAAACAGGCAAATCCCTGATGCGACGGATACGTTGAGGCTCTCGACGCTGCCGTACATGGGGATCTTCGCCAGTTCGTCGCAGGTATCCCGCGTGAGGCGGCGCAGGCCGTCGCCTTCGGCGCCCAGCACCCAGGCAGTCGGGACTTTCTGGTCGATCTCGTAGATTGATTTAATGGCCTCACCTGCCGCGCCGATGCACCACACTCCGGCTTCCTGCATTTCACGCAGGCTACGGGCCAAGTTGGTCACCACGATGTAGGGCACAGTATCGGCGGCACCACTGGCGACTTTCATGGCAGTGGCATTCAGGCCCACGGCACGATCCTTGGGCACGACCACGGCATGGGCACCGGCAGCATCGGCCACACGCAGGCAAGCGCCCAGGTTGTGGGGGTCTTGGATGCCGTCGAGCACCAGGATCAGCGCGGATTCGGTAAGGTTATCCAGCACATCGTCCAGATGCAGTGCCTTTTGACGGGCGTCGATCTTGGCGACCACGCCTTGGTGGCGGTGGGTGCCTGCCATCCCTTCAAGGCGCGCAGAATCAGTGGGGAAGATGCGCACACCAGCGGCTTCGGCCTTGGTGAGCAACTCGCGGGCGCGGGCATCACCGCGTTGGGCAGCCACATGGATTTCAATAATGGATTCCGGGTCGTGACGCAGTTTGGCGGTCACGGCATGAAAGCCATGGATAAAGCGGGTTTCAAGCACGACGTGTTCCTTTATTACTCGTTTTCTTGCTGTTCTTGCCGCCTGCATGCTTTGCCCCAGGCTTTGCGGCGGGCTTGCGCCCCTCGGTCTTGGCCTTGGGCGCGCCACGCTTGGGCTGCATGCCGGGCATGTCGCGCCATGAAGGCGGCTCATCAGCATCGACAGGGGGCGCAGTATCGCCGATTTGGGCGTTCTTTGCGCCTTTTGCGGTGTCTTTGGCTGTCTTGCCGACACGTTCAGTGACGCGTGCCGGGCCTTCGATAAGGCGGAAATCGATCTTGCGCGATTCCAGATCCACCCGCACCAGTTGCACCTTGACCCGGTCAGCCAGACGGAAACGCTGGCCGGTACGTTCCCCCACCAGTTCATGGCGGGCTTCGTCGAAGTGGAAGTAGTCCGCCCCAAGGTCAGAGATATGCACCAGCCCTTCGACAAACAGCTCGTCCAGGGTCACAAAGATGCCGAATGGCACGGCTGCGGTGATGTTGCCGGTGTATTGCTCCCCCACTCGGTCCTGCATGTAGAAGCATTTGAGCCAGGATTCTACATCTCGGCTGGCTTCATCCGCCCGGCGCTCGGTCTGCGAGCAATGCACACCGATGTCTTCCCACAATGCCTTGAGGGCAGCCTTGGCGCTGGAGCGTTTGCCGCTTTGGCTTTTCTCGGCCGCTACGAACTCGGCATCCGCCTCCCGCACCGGGCGACCCTTACGGCGGCGGGTATCCTTGAGCAGTTCGACACCTCCGCTGGCAGGCTGGTATTGAGTCTTTTGCAGCACGGCCTTGATGGCGCGATGCACCAACAGGTCCGGATAGCGCCGGATCGGCGAGGTGAAGTGGGTATAGGCCTCGTAGGCCAGACCGAAGTGGCCAACATTATCCGGGCTGTATTGCGCCTGTTGCAGGGAGCGCAGCATCACCGTCTGGATCAGTTGGGCTTCGGGGCGCTCCTTGATCTTGTCGACCACCTTGGCAAAGTCGGCCGCCTGAGGGCTATCGCCCCCGCCAAGGCTAAGGCCGAATTCGGCCAGAAACTCGCGCAGATTTCCCAGTTTCTCTGCAGTGGGGCCCGCATGCACACGATAGAGCGAAGGATGTTCATGCTTCTGGAGGAATTCGGAGGCGCAGACATTGGCCGCCAGCATGCACTCTTCGATCAGGCGATGAGCATCATTGCGGGACTCGGGCACGATCCGTTCGATCTTGCCCTCGTCACCGAACACCATCTTGGTCTCAACCGTCTCGAACTCGATCGCGCCACGCTTGGCACGGGCCTTGAGCAGGATGCGGAAGAGTACATCGAGCGTTTCCAGATGCGGCAGTAGCTCACCCAGCTCAGTGCGCATGGCTTCGTCCTGCTCGTACAGGGCAGCGGCGACCTTGGTATAGGTGAGGCGGGCGTGAGAGAACATCACCGCCGGGTAAAAGCGATAAGCCTTGATCACGCCCGTGGCGTTGATCGACATATCGCAGACCATGCACAAGCGCTCGACCTCCGGGTTAAGTGAGCATAAACCGTTGGAGAGTTTCTCCGGCAGCATCGGGATCACCCGGCGCGGGAAGTAGACCGAATTGCCTCGGGCCAGCGCTTCGTTATCCAGCTCGGTGCCCGGCTGCACGTAATGGCTCACATCTGCAATCGCCACCAGCAGACGATAACCTTTGCCCTGCTTTTCGCAATACACGGCATCGTCGAAGTCTTTCGCGGTTTCACCGTCAATGGTCACCAGGGGCAGATGGCGGATGTCTTCGCGCCCATCCGTCCAGTCTTTCTTGCGTACGGCAGAAGGTAGCTTGCGCGCCTCGGCCTTGACCTCGGCAGAGAATTCAAAGGGCAGATCGTGCTTGCGCAGCGCGATCTCGATTTCCATACCATCGTCGGCATAGCCCCCCAAGGTTTCGACGATGCGCCCGATAGGCTGGTTGTTGGAGGTGGGTTGCTGGGTCAGCTCCACCGTCACCACCTGCCCGGCTACCGGTTTGCGTTTGCCGGTTTCCGGCACCAGGAGGATGTTCTGATTGATACGGCGGTTCTCCGGGGCCACAAAGGCCACCCCCTGCTCGACGACCACACGGCCCACAATGCGGGTATTGGCGCGCGAGAGCACTTCAACGATCTTGCCCTCACGCCGCCCACGCTGATCCAGCCCCGCCACGCGCACCAGGACGCGGTCGCCATGCAGCACTTCGCGCATGGAGCGGGGGCCGAGGAACATGTCGTCCGATCCATCATCAGGGATCAGGAAACCGAAGCCATCCGGGTGGCCTTCAACGCGCCCCGGAATCAGCGCAGCGCGATCCGGCAGAATGTAGGCGCCGCGCCTGTTGCACATCACCTGCCCGTCACGCTCCATGGCGCGTACGCGGCGGGCGAAATCTTCCAGCTCTCCCGTCTGGATATCCAGCGCCTGCGCCAGTTCGCTCCCTTCAAGGGGACGCCCGGCGTGCTCCAGGATTTGCACAATGTATTCCCGAGAGGGCAAGGGATAGGGGTACTTGGCCGCCTCGCGCTCAAAATAAGGATCGGCACGGCGAATGGCGGAGAGCTTGGCGTTACTCGTATTTTTTTTCATTTTTCTTTTGTCAGATTGTTGACTCATTTTTCGGATACTCTATAATTCGTTTCCTCGCTGCTGCTGACGCAGCGAATGCCCAGGTGGCGAAATTGGTAGACGCGCTAGTTTCAGGTACTAGTGCCGCAAGGTGTGGAGGTTCGAGTCCTCTCCTGGGCACCAAGATTTCGCAGAGAAAGCCAGATCCCCGGATCTGGCTTTTTTCTTTTCTGCGCGGCTTGCGACAGATTGCATTGAGTTGGTTTGTAATGCTTGTATTCCTTGTTTTTGTTATCAGGGGAAGCAGGCAACAGGCCCTCTTCCCCCGTCTTTTTTTGTGTAGCAGCCCTTCACAGGCTGCCACACCTTCACAGTTTAGCAGGCATCAAACGGATGCTTGCGCAAAATCGTCTCATCGCGCTCAGGGCCTGTCGACACAATGGCGATAGGCACTTCGCTCAATGCTTCGATCCGTGCCAAATAGGCTTGGGCATTGGCCGGCAGATCCTCCCAACGCTTGACGCCAAAGGTGCTCTGCGTCCAACCCGGCATGGTTTCATAGATCGGCTCACAGGCGGCGACATCGTCGGCGCCGATCGGCAGCAGCTCAACCTTCTTGCCATGCAGCATGTAGCCGGTGCAGATCTTCAGTTCCGACAGGCCATCGAGCACATCAAGCTTGGTGATGCACAGGCCGGTCAGCCCATTGATGTAGGACGAGCGACGCAGTGCGGCCACATCGAACCAGCCACAACGGCGCTTGCGCCCGGTGACTGTACCGAATTCACGCCCCACGCGGGACATTTGCTCGCCCGGCGTGCCTGCCGTTTCGATATCCAGTTCGCTGGGGAATGGGCCACCGCCCACACGGGTACAGTAAGCCTTGGTAATGCCCAGCACGTAGTGCAGCATGCCAGGGCCCACGCCCGAACCCGCTGCGGCTTGGCCAGCTACGCAGTTGGACGAAGTCACGAAGGGATAAGTTCCGTGGTCGATATCCAGCAGCGTGCCTTGGGCGCCTTCAAACAGCAGATTCTTCCCGGCCTTGTTGGCGGCGTAGAGATCAGCCGACACATCCGTGATCATCGGGCGGATGGCTTCTGCATCCTGCATGGCCTGATCGTAAACGGTCTGGAAGTCCACCGCCTCAGCGCCCAGATACTGGGTCAGCACGAAGTTGTGATAGTCCAGCACTTCGCGCAGCTTGGTGGCAAAGCGCTCCGGGTAGAACAGGTCATACACGCGTAGCGCACGGCGGGCTACTTTGTCGGCATAGGTCGGGCCAATGCCCTTGCCGGTGGTGCCAATCTTGTCGGCAGCGCACTTCTTGGCTTCGCGGGCGCGATCCAGGGCGGAGTGATACGCCAGGATCAGCGGGCATCCCGGGCTGATCTTCAGGCGCGAGCGCACTTCGATACCATCTTTTTCCAGGATTGCAATCTCAGAGAG
The DNA here is from genome assembly GCF_000373965.1 of Uliginosibacterium gangwonense DSM 18521. GTDB lineage: Bacteria > Pseudomonadota > Gammaproteobacteria > Burkholderiales > Rhodocyclaceae > Uliginosibacterium > Uliginosibacterium gangwonense. The sequence goes on from NZ_KB892841.1 coordinate 86,631, forward strand.
CAGGTGATGCACATCCAGCACCACGCCATTGCCGATGTAGCATTGCGTGCCTGGGCGCACAATGCCAGAAGGCACGAGGTTGAGCTTGTACTCTTTGCTGCCGATTACAAGCGTATGACCTGCGTTATGCCCGCCCTGGAAGCGCACCACGCCACCGGCATGGTCCGTCAGCCAATCCACGATCTTGCCTTTGCCTTCGTCACCCCACTGTGTGCCGACGACAACCACATTCTTAGCCATGCCAGTTCCCTTACTCTTCAAGTGGAACAACGCACCAGGCGCCATCCCTTGCAATAATCTTGCGGTCACAACCTGCTTCACGCCAGGAGCCTTCGTGCCCCGGCAATTCCCGTTGTACGGACTCCCCGGCCTGACGCAGGCAGACCACCAGGGCAGTCAATTCTGAATCCGTCGAATACGGAGCCAGGATTGCGCCGACGCCCTGCTCCGAGGCGGTGGACGCCGCCACCAACTCGCGCAGATCCAGGCTGAAGCCAGTTGCCGGACGCTTGCGCCCGAACACGCGACCCACGTTGTCGTAACGCCCACCCAGCGCCAGTGCGGTGGGTGAGGCACCACAGTAGGCCGAGAACATCAGGCCAGTGTGGTAGTGGTAGCCGCGCAGATCCGCGAGGTCATAGCTCAAGGGCAGATCGCTCAGGTGCTTGGCCAGGTGGAGCATTTCATCCAGCGCGTCGCGCACGCCAGCGACATCCGGCAGCACGCTGCGGGCACGCACCAACACATTGGCGTCGCCATACAGTTCCGGCAGCGCCAGCAAAGCACTGCGGGCAGGTTCGGCCAGGGGAGCGACGAATTCGCGCAGCCCCGGCACATCCTTGGCCTGGAGAATGCCAAACAGCTCTTCCTTGTCACGTTGGTCCAGCCCCGCCATATCGCTCAGCGCCTGGAAGATGCCCACGTGACCCACATCGATCCGGCTTGCGGCCAGCGTGGCCAATTCCAGCGTGCGCGCAAGCAGGCGGAGAATTTCCACATCGGCCTCAATCCCGGCGTGGCCGTAGATTTCCGCACCGATCTGGATCGGTTCGCGCGAAGCCGTCATGGTGCGCGGCATGGCATGCACCACCGATCCACAGTAGCACAGCCGCGTCACCCCCGCCCGGTTGAGCAGATGGGCATCAATCCGCGTGACCTGCGGCGTGATGTCCGCCCGCAAGCCCAGGGTGTGACCGGAGACCTGATCGACGAACTTGTAAGTGGAATCGTTCATGTCCTGCCCGGCCCCGGAAATCAGGCCATCGAGGTATTCCACACTGGGTGGAATCACATATTGGTAACCCTGAACGCGAAACTCGTCGAGCAGGGCTCGGCGCAGGGTTTCGAGGCGCAGTGCCCGGGCAGGCAGCACATCCTCAAAGTATTCGGGCAGAGCCCAGCTTGGCAACGCCATGACAGCAACCGATTATTTAAAGATGAACAGGAAGATCAACCCGAGCAGCATGGAACTCAATCCGATAAAGCGGATCTGTCCATCAGCCATCCGAGTGATGCGTTGGAACGTCTCGCGCCAAAGCTTTGGCGCGAGTAATGGGATGATCCCTTCGAGCACCAGCATCAAGGCCAGGGCGCTGAACAGGAGCTTCAAGATGACACCTTCTTACTTCCCTGCATCGCGGCCATTGCCACCGCTCTTCATATACTTGAAGAAGTCCGACGAGGGGTCAACGATCAGCACATCGCTCTTGTTGCGGAAGCTTTGCTTGTAGGCATCCAGGCTGCGCCAGAAACGATAGAACTCAGGGCTACGGCCAAAAGCTTCTGCATAGATTGCAGCAGCCTTGGCATCCCCCTCACCCTTGATCTTCTGGGCATCACGATACCCTTCGGCAATCAGAATCTCGCGTTGCTTGTTGGCGTCCGCCTTGGTCTGCTCGACGATGGAGGCGCCTTCAGAGCGCAACTGGTTGGCGTACTGCTTGCGTTCGGCGTCCATGCGTCGGTAGACCGATTCACGCACTTCATTGGGCAGCTCTACGCGCTTGACCCGTACATCAACGATCAACACGCCGTAGGGCAGCACTTCCTTGCCCGTCTTGGCACTCACGGTTTCCATGATGCTCTGACGCTCGCCAGAGATCACGTCATGCACCTTGCGTTTGCCAAACTCTTCGCGCAGGGCGGCATTGACAGTCTGCTCCAGACGATTCAGCGCACGAGCCTCATCGTCGCCAAAGGCGCGGTAGAAGGCTGCCGGGTCTTTGATCCGCCACTTTACATAGGAGTCGACGAGCACATTCTTCTTCTCGCTGGTCTGGAACAGCTGAGGGTCTTGTGCGTCAAGGGTCAGGATGCGGTTGTCAAAGTAGGTGGGCGTCTCGATCAAGGGCCACTTGAACTTGAGGCCGGGCGTCACCTCTACCCGGGTAATCTCGCCGAATTGGCGTACCAGGGCGTACTGACGCTGATCGACGGTAAACACCGACATTGAGGCGATCACAACGACCAGCAGCAAGCCGGCCAAGAGAGGGAAACGTTCAGGTCTCATCAGCGGTCTCCCCGATCACGGCTGCGCAAGCCATCACGGCTACGATAATCGGTGTCGGCAGTGCGGGTGTTGGAACTGGGCGTCACTGTGGTTGTGGAATTGCTATCGTTTTGTGCCACGGGAGGCGTTTTTGCACTTGCGGCAGGCGAAGGTGCAGCAGCATCCGCTGGGGCGGTGCTTGGTGCATTCATCTGCATGATCTTGTCCAGTGGCAGGTACAGCATGCTGCCATTGCTCTTGGCATCAATCATGATCTTGGTGGTATTGCGATACATATCCTGCATGGCGTCGATGTACATACGGTTGCGCGTTACCTCGGGCGCCTTGGCGTATTCGGCAAATATCGACTTGAAGCGCGCAGCATCCCCCTCGGCACGCGACACGACCTGGGCCGCATACCCTTCAGCTTCGGTACGCAGGGCAATGGCGGTACCCTTAGCCTTGGGCACCAGATCGTTGTAGTAGGCTTGGCCTTCGTTCTTCAGGCGTTCCTGGTCCTGACTGGCTTTGACGGCATCGTTGAACGATTCCTGCACCTGCTCGGGCGGCTGGGCATTGGCCATCATCACCTTGTTGATCTGGATACCGGACTTGTACTCGTCCAGAATCTTCTGCATCAGCACCTGGGCATCCTTGGCGATGGCCTCACGGCCTTCGTAGAGGACGAAATCCATCTTGCTCTTGCCCACGATCTCACGCATGGAGGTTTCGGCCACCTGTTTGACCGCTTCCTTGGGATCACGGTTGTTGAACAGGTAGGCAGACGGGTCGCTCAGCGTGTATTGCACCGCGAACTGGATGTTGATGATGTTCTCATCATCCGTCAGCATCAGGGATTCGCTGGAATCCTTGCCATGATCGGCACCACGGTAGCCCACTTCGACCGTTTGCAGGTCGGTCATCTTGACGATTTCGTGGGACTCGATCGGGAAGGGCAGGCGCCATTGCAGACCACCTGTGGTAACGGCCTGTGCCTTACCAAAACGCAGCACGATGGCGCGTTCGCGGGCATCGACCACATAGAATCCGCTGCACAGCCACAGCACCAGGGTGACCAGCACCACCAGCAGCACGCCCCCGCTGAACTGCCGCGAGTTGAGCGGCGCACCACCACCGTTGCTGCCGCCTTGGCCGCCTCCACCATTGCCGCCGTTGCGCCCAAAGGCGCTGCCCAGGCGTTGGTTGAATTCGCGCCACAGATCTTCCAGATCGGGGGGGCCCTGCGGGTCCTTGTTGGGATCGTTAGGCTGATTGTTGTTCTTGCCCGAGTTTGGATCGTTGATTGACATGAGTAGTCCAGTTATCACATTACTTCTCGGTCAGTGGGTTCTTCAATGAACGGTTCTGTCTCATCCCCGCCATCGTATGGCAAATCAATAGCCTCTGGCGTGAAAAGCCTTGCTGCAAGGGCCTGACGCAACAAATCCAAGCCCTCACCCGTGCGCGCACTGAGCAAGACGCATTCGATATTACCACAGGCATCCTCATGGGCAGCGATTGCCCCTTGGGTCAGGTCGATCTTATTCCAGACAATCAGCTGCGGCACGGCACCCGCACCAATTTCATCAAGCACACGGTTGACCACGGCAATCTGCTCCTCCCGATCGGGTGAGGCGGCATCCACCACGTGCAACAACAAGTCGGCATTGGCCGTCTCTTCCAACGTGGCGTGAAAGGCCGCTACCACCGAGTGCGGCAGGTTGCGGATGAAGCCGACCGTGTCCGACAAAATCATGTTCTGCCCGGCATCTTTGAGGTATACCCGGCGTGATGTGGTATCCAGCGTGGCAAAAAGCTGGTCGGCGGCATAGGCCCCGGCCTTGGTCATCGCATTGAACAGGGTCGACTTACCCGCGTTGGTATAACCCACCAGGGAGACCACAGGAATCTCGCGCCGTTCACGGGCCCGACGGCGCACCTTGCGCTGCTTTTCCATCTGCACCAAACGGGTCTTGAGGAGCTTGACGCGATTGCCGAGCAGGCGGCGGTCGGTTTCCAACTGCTTTTCGCCGGGGCCGCGCAAGCCGATACCGCCCTTTTGCCGCTCCAAGTGAGTCCATCCCCGCACAAGCCGTGTGGACAGATGCTCAAGTTGCGCGAGTTCGACCTGAAGCTTGCCCTCAAAGCTCTTGGCGCGCAGAGCGAAGATATCCAGAATCAAGGCGGTGCGGTCGATCACCCGATGCTTGAGCCGCCCTTCCAGGTTACGCTGCTGCGCCGGGCTGAGTTCGTGGTTGAAGATCACGAAGTCGGCACCATGGGCCGCTACGGCCTCGGCAATCTCATCCACCTTGCCCGAACCGGCGAACAGGGCGGAATCAGGCGCCTGCCTGCGCCCCATGATCACAGCCACGGTTTCGGCTCCGGCAGAAGAGGCCAGCAGCTCTAGCTCCGACAGACGCTCGGCCTGTGCGCGTTCGCCAAAATCCAGTTGGACGAGTACGGCACGGTTGCCTTCGGAATCGGGACGATCAAACATCAGATTTATATACCGCGATCAAGAATCGAGAAAAACACAAAAAGCCAGGCTTCCCGCTCGCTTGGCAAGCAGGAACCCGGCTACAGGCTGCAGCACAGAGGATCGTGCTATTCCTTGGTTTCGACACCACCGTTTTCGTGAGGGATCGACACCGCGCGTGCGGGCACGACGGTAGAGATGGCATGCTTATAGACCATCTGGGTCACCGTATTCTTCAGCAGCACCACATATTGGTCGAAAGACTCAATATGGCCTTGCAGCTTGATGCCGTTGACCAGATAGATGGAGACGGGAACGTGCTCACGACGCAGGACATTCAAAAACGGGTCCTGCAGCATTTGGCCTTTGTTGCTCATGTTAGTGTGGGCCTCTATTTGTTTGTTGTGTGTTGATCTTAACGCGGAAGCACTCAAATATGCCAGCGCTGCCGACCTTGGACCTTAGTCCTGATCGGCATAAGGGTTACGGGAAGTACGAAACTCAATGCGTAAAGGAGTTCCCTGAAGTTTGAACGTATCCATGAAGAAGCGCTCCAGATAACGTTTGTACGCATCAGCTACATGATCCAGGGCGTTGCCGTGAATGACAACGACCGGAGGATTCTGTCCGCCCTGATGGGCATAGCGCATCTTGGGCCGGAAAATACCGTGTCGCGGGGGCTGCTGCTTGGTCGTGGCCGTTTGCAGGGCACGCGTGAGCTTCGGCGTGGCAAGCTTGACCATGGCCGCACCATAGGCCAGATCCACCGATTTGAGCAAAGCCCCCAGGCCTTCGGCCTGCAAGGCGGAAATATGGTGGTGACGGGCAAACCACAGGAAATGGAGCTTGCGGGCGATATCCGCCTTGATGCGCTCGCGCCGGTAATCATCCACCGCATCCCACTTGTTGATGGCCACCACCAGAGCGCGCCCAGCTTCGAGCACGAAACCGGCGATGTGCGCATCCTGGTCGGACACATCCTGGCTCGCGTCCAGCACCAGCACCACCACGTTGGCCTCTTCGATCGCATGCAACGTCTTGATGACCGAGAACTTCTCAATGGCCTCAAAAACCTTGCCACGCCGCCGCAACCCGGCGGTATCGATCAAGGTATAGGCTTTGCCGTTACGCTCAAAGGGAATTGAAATCGCATCCCGCGTAGTGCCGGGCATGTCGAAAGCAATCACCCGCTCTTCGCCGATCAGGGCGTTGATCAGGGTGGATTTGCCCACATTCGGACGCCCCACGATGGCGACACGGGGGCCTGCCTCGTCATCCACCACCGCACCTTCGTCGTCCAGCGGGAAGCCTTCGAGCACCAGCTCGATGAGCTGACGCACACCTTCGCCGTGGGCGCCGGAAATCACATAGGGTTCGCCACAACCCAGTTCATGAAACTCGGCAGAAAAAGTGGCGCGGTTCATCCCCTCGCCCTTGTTGACGGCGAGGTAGATGGGGCGCCCTGCGCGACGCAGGCGATCCGCAATCTGCTTGTCATGCGGGGTCAGCCCAACCCGGCCATCAACAATGAATAACAGGGCATCGGCCTCGGCAATCGCCGACTCGGCCTGCCGGGCCATTTCCGCCACAATGCCCTCACGGGCAGTCGGCTCAAAACCACCTGTATCCACGACCAGATATTCACGGTCGTTGTAGCGGCCAATGCCGTAGTGCCGGTCACGCGTCAGCCCTGGCATGTCCGCCACCAGGGCGTCCTTGCTGCGGGTCAGGCGGTTGAACAGCGTCGATTTGCCAACGTTGGGACGCCCAACCAAAACTATTGTAGGTTTCACTATCTCTGCTCAGCCTTAATAATGCACAGCGAAGGCTGCCAGCGTGCCATCTTGCGCCTGAATAACCAATTGCCCATTCGGCAGGGCAAGCATGGGCGCATTCACCCCGGAACGATCTGCCCGGATCTGGGCGACGAAATGCCCATCCACCGGGTCCATCAGATGCACCCAGCCCTGGCTGTCGGCCACGGCAACCGCGCCCCCCACGAACACCGGACGCCCCACGCCACGATAGCGCAGCAGATCTTGCTTCCAGATCGTGGCGCCCGTCTGCACGTCAAGCATGAAAACGATGCCGCTTGCATCGGTAAAGGCCAGGGATTTACCCTGGATCACAACCCCTTGGGCCGACGAGTAATCACGCGTCCATAAGAGATTGCCCTTGTTGCGGTCGGCGCAGACGATGCGCCCCTGAAAAGCCGCCACGCAGACGGTATCGTCCCGCACCACGGGGTCGCCTGCCACATCGGTCATGCGCTCCAATTCATTGGAGCCACGCGGCACGGCTACGGCAGCCTCCCAGCGGGGGAAGCCCCCCACCAGGGTCAGCGCGACCAGCTTGCCACCGGGGAAACCAGCCAGCAGCAGGTCCCCACTTTGCGACAAGCCTGAATAGGCACGCAACGACAGCGGTGCCTGGGTACGCTGGTAGTTCCACAGGAGCTTGCCATCGTTGGCCGAGTAAGCCACCAGACGGTTGTCCCCGACGCGGGCCACCACGATATTGCCACTCACGAATGGGGTGCCCCCCAGTTCGCCATCAAGCTGTACCTGCCACAGCAGGGCACCGGTATTGGCGTCATGCGCCACCAGGACGCCTTCACCGCTACCAGCCACCACCAGCGCTTCGTTGGCAGCCACCCCACCGACCAGGTTGGGCACTGAACGCACGCGCCAGCGCTGGCGACCATCCTGATCAATACGCACCAGGGTGCCATTGCGCGCACCGGCAAAGATGCTGTCACCAAAAACAGCGGGGCGCAGCAGCGTGCCTTCTGTGCCGCCCATGCTGACCGACCAGCTCGACTTGATTTGTGCTGCTGTCGAGACCTGCGGCAAAGGCGAAGGCAGCGGCCCACGCGGACCCCTGAACAATGCGCAGGAACTCAGCAACATGGCAGAAGCCAGCGAGAGGGCAAGCAGGCGGATTTTCATCGTCAAACCCCTCCGAGGGCTTCGAGCTTGGTTTCAACAATGCCCTTGAACCCGGCACCAAACGTCCCCGTGGGGGCTTTGGCATAGGCGTCCAGCGCGCGCTGATAGGCGGCGGCAGACTCCTTCACGGCGCCTTTGGCGAAGTAGACATCGCCACGCATATCTTCAACACGTGGCAGGAAAGCCTCTGTGGGTGCAGCTTCAAGCGTCTTCAAGGCAGCATCGAACGCCTTGTCGTCGATCTGATACGCAGCCAGACGCAGGCGGGCCATATCGCGCAGCGCCGCATCCTTGGTGTTGTCGACCACCCATTGCAGCTTGAGGATGGCACTCTTGGTGTCACCCGCATCCGCCTCGGATTTACCCGCAAACATCACGCCCAGGTCGGCCGACATTTTGCCGGGGAACTTGCTGACCAGATCGCTCGCCGCCGCACGCACCTTGGGGGCTTCACTCTTCTCAGCCGAATCCAGCACGGCCGAATACAGCACCCCGGCCTCTGCGGCCTGGCTCAGCTGATAGCGCTGCCAGCCGAACCAGCCCGCCGCACAGACCGCGATCACCGTGACAATCCAGCTCACCATATTGCCGTTTTGCTCCCACCAGGCTTTGATCGCCGATAGTTGCTCTTGTTCTTCAAGATCGTATGCCGCCATAGTCGACTTCTCTTATATATTCCGGTTCTGAATGAATAGGTTCGCTACGAACTTATTCGCCGTACAACATTTCCGCCAACTCTTCGGCCAAGGCATCCAGGCTGACGCGGCGCTGCTCGCCTTCACCACGCAGGGGCTTGAGCGAGACTTCGCCCGCCTGCGCTTCGTCATCGCCCACAATGATGGCGAAAGCACTGCCGGAGGCATCGGCCTTCTTCATCTGCGACTTGAAACTGCCGCCACCACAGTGATACACCGCCGACAGGCCGGCAGAGCGCAGTTGCTCGGCCGCCCGGAAGGCGACCCGCCCAGCCAGCTCGCCAAGGTGGACGATGTAGACATCGGGAGTCACCATCGGTGCATCCTCCATGCCTTCGGTCCACATCAGCATCACGCGCTCCATGCCCATGGCAAAACCACAGGCAGGCGCTGCCTTGCCGCCCAGTTGCTCGATCAGGGAGTCATAACGCCCGCCCGCACAGAAAGTTGCCTGGGCCCCCAGACGCGTGGTGGTCCACTCGAACACCGTGCGGTTGTAGTAATCCAGGCCACGCACCAGACGGGTATTGAGCTTGTAGGGCACAGCAGCTTCGCGCAGCAGTGCAGTCACCCCTTCATAGTGCTTGAGGGATTCTTCGCCCAGGTAGTCCATCAACTTGGGTGCGCCATCCACGATGGCCTGCAGATCAGGGTTCTTGGTATCAAGCACGCGCAAGGGGTTGGTATATAAACGACGCTTGGCATCTTCGTCAAGCTTGTCTTGATAAGCTTCCAGATACGCAATCAACTCGGTACGATGGCGGGCGCGCTCAGCGGCATCCCCCAGGGAATTGATTTCCAGGGTCACATCGTCCAGCCCCAGGTCGTCCCACAAGCGAGCGCACATCACGATGTGTTCGGCATCCACGTCCGGCCCAGCAAAGCCCAGGGCTTCCACGCCAACCTGATGGAACTGACGGTAGCGGCCCTTTTGCGGACGTTCATAACGGAACATCGGCCCGTTGTAATACAGGCGCTGCGGTTGCGAGAACAGCAGGTTGTGTTCAATCACCGCACGCACGCAGGGCGCGGTGCCTTCAGGACGCATGGTGAGGTTGTCGGTATTGCCTTTGCTGTCCGGGCGGTCATCAAAGGAGAACATCTCCTTTTCGACGATGTCGGTATGCTCGCCCACGCCACGGCAAAACAGTGCGGTATTTTCCAGGATCGGGGTGCGGATGGGGCGGTAGCCATAGCTCCTGAGCCAATCACGCACAATTTCTTCAAACGCTTCCCAACGCTCGGCGTCAGCGGGAAGAAAATCGTTCATCCCCTTGACGGCTTTTACAGACTCAATTTTGTTTGCCATGCTTTGACTTTGTATTTTATGTATGCTGCTCGCCAACCTAGGCACTCAGACCCTTGGCCGGAAATTTGGTTGCAACGTAGTTGTCAAGAATCGCCTGGAACTCCTGGGCGATATTCTCCCCGCGCAGGGTCATGGCCTTCTGCCCATCAATGAACACCGGTGCGGCAGGCGTCTCGCCCGTTCCAGGCAAGGAGATGCCGATATTGGCATGCTTGCTCTCACCTGGGCCGTTCACCACGCAGCCCATCACCGCCAGGGTGAGGTTTTCCACACCATCATACCGTGTCCGCCACTCAGGCATCTTCTCACGGACATAACTTTGCACGTTTTGCGCAAGTTCCTGGAAGACGGTGCTGGTCGTCCGCCCACATCCCGGGCAAGCCGTCACCATGGGGGTGAAAGCCCGCAGGCTCATGCTTTGCAGGATTTCCTGCGCCACCACCACTTCCTGGGTCCGTGCGCCACCCGGTTCCGGCGTCAGAGAGACGCGGATGGTGTCGCCAATACCTTCCTGCAACAACACGGCCAAGGCAGCCGTGGAGGAAACAATCCCTTTGCTGCCCATGCCCGCCTCGGTCAGCCCCAGGTGCAGCGGATAATCGCTGCGGGCAGCCATTTCACGGTACACCGCGATCAGGTCCTGCACCGAAGAGACCTTGGCCGAGAGGATGATCCGATCCCCCGGCAGGCCGACTTCCTCGGCCATCTGCGCGCTTTCGAGTGCGGAGACCACCAGCGCCTCGCGCATCACCGCCCCCACATCCCAAGGCTCGGCCCGGCTGGCATTGGCATCCATCATGCGGGCCAGCACCGATTGATCCAGACTCCCCCAGTTCACCCCGATGCGCACCGGCTTGCTGTGGCGGCAGGCCATTTCGACGATCTGGCCAAACTGGGTATCGTGCTTGGCCCCCTGCCCCACGTTACCGGGGTTGATGCGGTACTTGTCCAGCGTTTCGGCACAGGCGGGGTTATCCGTCAGCAGCTTGTGGCCGTTGTAATGAAAATCCCCAATCAGGGGCACATCCACGTTCATCTTCAGGAGCTGTTCGCGGATCTTCGGCACCGCCTTGGCGGCATCATCATTATTGACGGTGATACGCACCAGTTCAGACCCGGCGCGCGCCAGTTGGGCCACCTGGATTGCGGTGGCGATATGGTCCGCCGTATCGGTATTGGTCATCGACTGCACCACAATCGGGGCAGCCGAACCAACCAGAACCCGACCGATCTGGACCAGACGGGTCGGGTGGCGTGAGAGGGCAGAGGCGGAGCGGGGAGACTGACTCATTACAACGATTCCTATTGCAGGCTCATCTTGGCCACATCAATTTTGGTATAAGGCGCCAGATCAACCGGTTTGCCACGCCAGATCAATTTCACATGCCTGGCATTCCCGACCACAACCGCCAGTGGGGGTGTCCCCTGGAGGATCTGACTGGACCCTGCTGCATTCAGCCGGGACATCAGGGTCTTGCCCGTTGCATCCCTGACCACGACCCAGGAATCCCCCTCAAACGCCAAGGAGAGATTGCTAGCATTCGCCGATTGTGCCGCTGCAGGGGCGGAAGCAGGCACCGCCACGGACGGGCTGACAACAACAGGCGAGGCCGCTGCCACCGGTAGAGCAGGCGCACTCTGGCGCACCACGGCAGGGGCAGAGGAAGCAGGCACGGCTACAGGGCTGGCAGCCACCACGGGCGCCGATTCTGCTGCGGGGAGTGGGCTTGAGGCGGCTGGCGCAGAGGCGACGACCTCAGAGGCGGCCTGCACGGGAGCGGATGCCACCGAGACCACGCCGGAGACGCCCACCGCAGCAGGTTCGGACTGCAACTGTGCCAACAGCTCGTCGTCCTTGGGTTCCAGCCACCTGAAGTGCCAAGCCACAGACAACAGGATAAACAGGAGCAGCACCCCCAGCGCCATCGGCAGCCAGGGCATATGCAGGCGGCGCTTGAAGGGGATGGTGCCCAGGCCTGTTGGATTGATGCGGGCAGCCAGTGTTGCGGAATCGGCGTCCGGCGCCAAACCGGTAGTATCCTTGGCCTGCAGGAACTCAGCCGGGTCCAGCCCCAGGAAACGGGCGTAATTGCGCACGAACCCACGCGCGAACGCAGCACCGGGCAGCGCGTCAAGCTCGCCATGCTCAATCGCTTCAATCTGGCGAACCGTCAATTTCAGGTAGGCCGATACGTCACCGATCGACAAACCCATGGCTTCGCGTGCCTGGCGCAGACGATCCCATACCTCGGCAGGAATGGCATCAGCGTTGTTTTTATCCTCGCTCACTCGAATTTCCCTTGCAGGTAGTTCTGGTATTCAGCGGATCCGGGGAAATCATTGCGCAGTTTGTCTGCCAAGCGTCTGACGCTTTCAGTATTCTCCAGCTTACGCTCAATGCGCAGGGCCAGCCAGAGAACATCTGCATCAGGCTCCTGCCTGTTCATCAACTGGTCCACAAACTGCTTGGCACGCATATAGCGCTCAGTACGCAGGTTGATCTGCGCCAGATGGTAGAGCGGCATGGGCTCGCGGTCGTCCAGCGCATAGGCACGGGTGAAACGCTCTTCAGCCTGGGCATCCTGCTTCAGGCGCAGATAGCACAAGCCAGCGTTGGCCCAGGATTTGGCGGGCGTGGCGTAATAGGGGTTGCGAGCAGCCATTTCCAAGCGCTGCAAACCCTGGCCCTCCTGCCCCTGGGTGCACAGGAACCAGCCATAGGTGTTGTTGACAGTGGGGTCCCCTGGCGCCAGACGCACCGCCTCTTCAAACTCCGGCCGGGCGAGCGAGAACTGCTCCAGCTCGACATAAACCTGGGCCTTGAGCAAATGGGCGGGGGCATAGGTCTGGTCGTAGGAAAGCGCTTGACCGACTTCGTCCAGTGCCACCCCCACGCGTGCAGCCTGCAAATAGGCCGTCCCCAGTTCCGTATGCAGCTTGGCAGAGGTTCTTGCCTTGCTGGTGGAGGGCTGATCTGCACTGGGGCGCTCTACGGCTTCAGGCACCTTGGGTTCCTGTGCCTTGTAGTTCTGCGGCGCCACACACCCCGCCAAGCCGAAAACCACACCAAGCATCCCCAACAACCGATAGTGCTTATTCACTGAGCCTTCTCCTTTGTTATCGTCATAACATGAGCCTGCGTGCGGCGGGTTCGATCCTTGACCTGTCCTGCAAGCTGACCACATGCGGCATCCACATCGTCCCCCCGCGTCTTGCGGGTGGTTGTGACAATACCTGCTTCATTGAGCAACTGTGCAAATCGACGGACAGTCGGTGCGGAAGAACGCCGGAAACCGGAATTCGGGAATGGATTGAAGGGGATCAGGTTGTACTTGCACGGCACCTTGTGGGCGATATCGATCAACTGGCGCAGGTGTTCATCACGATCATTCACACCTTCAAGCATGATGTATTCGAAGGTTACGAAATCACGTGGGGCACGATCAAGATAGCGCCGACAGGCCGAGAGCAAGTCCTTGAGCGGGTATTTCTGGTTGATGGGCACCAGCCGATTGCGCAACTCGTCATTCGGTGCATGCAGCGATACGGCAAGGGCCACCGGGCATTCGTCACGCAAACGGTCGATGGCAGGCACGATACCGGAGGTCGACACCGTCACTCGCCGCCGTGACAGGCCATAGGCGTGATCATCAAGCATCAGTTTGAGCGCGGAAACCACGTTGTCAAAATTAGCCAGCGGTTCGCCCATGCCCATCATCACCACATTGCTGATGATGCGCTCGCCATCGGCCGTCGCCCCCAGCAGGCGGTTGGCGAGCCAGAGCTGGCCGATGATCTCGGCCGCAGACAGGTTGCGGTTGAAACCTTGCTTGCCCGTGGAGCAAAAGGCGCAATCCAGTGCACATCCTGCCTGGGAAGACACGCACAGCGTGCCACGCTTGGTTTCGGGGATGAACACCGTCTCCACCGCGTTGCCGTTGCCCACATCCATGAGCCACTTGCGGGTGCCGTCCCCCGAGACAGAATCGCGGATCGGCACCGGCGGCACGATGCAGGCAGTCTCCTTGAGTTGGGCACGCAGGCTTTTGGCCACATCCGTCATGGCGTCAAAGTCGGTTTCCCCAAAGCGGTGAATCCAATGCAGGATCTGGCGCGCACGGAACGGCTTTTCACCACGCTCGGCGAACCAGGCAATCAGGGCATCGGCATCGAAATCAAGGAGGTTTTGCATGGGCTTCAAACTATAGCCCGATCACGACAATGCGACCGGGCATAAATACTATTAACGGCTATAGATGTTCATGCCGGGGAAGAAGAAGGCGACTTCCACGGCTGCGGTGTCCGGGCCATCGGAACCATGCACGGCATTGGCGCTGATGGAGTCGGCAAAATCGGCACGAATGGTGTTGGGAGCGGCCTTTTTCGGGTCGGTCGCGCCCATCAGCTCGCGGTTCTTGGCGATTGCACCTTCACCTTCGAGCACCTGGATCATCACCGGGCCGGAAATCATAAATTCCACCAAGCTGGCAAAGAAGGGGCGGTCCTTATGCACAGCATAGAACTGGCCAGCTTCCTGTGCGGACAACTGCACGAACTTGGCAGCTACAATTTTCAGGTCTGCATCTTCAAAGCGCTGGTAGATCTTGCCGATCACGTTCTTGGCTACGGCATCAGGCTTGATGATGGATAGGGTGCGTTCAATCGCCATGGTGGTGAAATCTCTCTTGATGTATGGGTCACGTATTGTTGGTCATCATCCCGCCCTTACGCGTTTGGCGGCGGAAAGCATACCTCCCGACGCAATAAGAACAGAATAACCTCGTATTGTAGCAAGCCATGCTCAAAGCCCCTACCCCTTCATCATCAAACTCCGGACGATTTTGGCCTATGGCGTCTCCAGCCATGCATCCAACTGCTGACGCGCTGCCAGATACGTGGCACTACAGGCCAAAGGGGGGCGCTTGCTCCAGGATGCATCCGGCTGCAATCGGGCGATCCGCCGGGCGCGCGCGGCCTCAATCGGCGGTTGCCAGCGGGTGAGCAGATCGTCCGCCATGTCCGGGCGATTACACACCAGCACCATGTCGCAACCCGCCTGATGCGCGGCCTGTGCGCGTGCAACGATATCCCCGGCAACGGTAGCGCCTTCCATGGTGAGGTCGTCGCTGAACACCACACCCTTGAAGCCCAGCCGGGAACGCAGCACATCCTTGATCCAGAACGGGGAGAACCCAGCAGGATGAGCATCAACCGCTTCGTAGATCACATGGGCGGGCATCACCCCGGCCAATTCCACATTCAGGGGGTGGGTGTAGGGCTGGATATCCTCTGCCCAGATGGCTTCAAAACTGCGCCCATCACGTGGAATAGCAAGATGGGAATCCGCCTCGGCATAGCCATGACCGGGGAAATGCTTACCCACAGCGCCCATGCCTGCTTCGCGCAACCCTGCCGCCAAGGCTTGTGCCAGGGCTTGCACGGCTTGCGGCTGACGGTGGAAGGCACGATCCCCCACCACCTTGCTGCGCCCATAGGCCAAGTCCAGCACCGGGGCGAAGCTCAGGCCGACACCGCAGTCAAGCAACTCGGCCGCCAGCACATATCCGGTATTGCGCGCCATGCTGAGCGCCCGTGTGGAAGCTTGATCCCACAGTTCGCCAAGCCTGTGCATGGGAGGGATTGCGGTAAAGCCTTGGCGGAAACGCTGGACCCGCCCGCCTTCGTGGTCGACTGCAATGATCAGCGCCGGGTCGCGCAAGGCACGCAACTCGGCCACCAGCGCCTTGAGCTGCGCAACGCTCTGAAAATTGCGTGAGAACAGGATGACCCCGCCCACCAAAGGATGACGCAGGCGCTGGCGTTCTGCTTCGGTGAGGCTATAGCCCGCCACATCGCACATCACCGGCCCCAGCAGCAGGCCGTGAACCGTTTCACTCATTCACCTTCTCCATGATCGCAAAAGCCAGCACGTAATCGCGCTCATCGCTGATCGACAACTGGGCACGCAAGCCGCGTGCCTGAAGCAACTGTGCCAACGCCGGGGCACAGACATATTCGGGCTTGCCAAGTTCATCGTGCCCCACTCCAATGGCCGCAAGCGTGGCGGGCGGACGCAGGCCGGTGCCCAAAGCCTTGGAAAAAGCCTCTTTGGCAGCAAAACGTTTGGCAAGAAAACGCGCTGGGTCGTGAGCAGAAGCGAACCCCGCCTTCTCGCAATCGGCCAGCACCCGCTCGGCAAAGCGCGCACCGTGGCGGGCCAGCACCTCACGGATACGGGCCAGCGATACGATGTCAGTGCCGATGCCGTAGATCATCGTTCATCAACGCGACGCTGGGCATCCGCTTCGCGCATCAGGCGCTTCATCTCGGCCACGGCTTCACGCAAGCCCACAAACACGGCGCGGCTGACGATGGCGTGACCGATATGCAACTCGCGTACCCCGGCCAGGGCGGCAATCGGCTGCACATTGAAGTAGTTCAGCGCATGCCCCGCATTGAAACGCATGCCTAGATCAACAATGGCCTTGCCTGCGGCACGGATTTTGTCGATCTCTGCGACCACCGCTGGGCTGCGGGTATCGCGCCCCTTGGTGTGGAAGGCTTCGGCGTAGGGGCCGGTGTGGATTTCACACACCCGTGCGCCGATGCGGGCAGCAGCTTCCACTTGGCGCAGATCCGCGTCGATGAACACGCTACTCATAATGCCGTGGTCTGCCAAGCGGCTGATCGAATCCTTCAGTGCGCCCTCACGGGCCAGAATGTCCAGCCCGCCCTCGGTGGTGATCTCCTGCCGCCCTTCTGGCACGAGCATGGCCATCTCGGGCTTGATCTCACAGGCGACCTTGACCATTTCCGGGGTGGCGGCCATCTCGAGGTTGAGCTTGATGTGGGTGAGTTCGCGCAGGCGGCGCACGTCATGATCCTGAATATGACGACGATCTTCACGCAGGTGCACGGTGATACCATCCGCACCGCCCAAGTGGGCCTCCACGGCGGCCCAGACAGGATCAGGTTCGTAGGTGCGACGTGCCTGACGAATCGTGGCTACGTGGTCGATATTGACGCCAAGTTCAATCATTTTGCTTTCCTCGAAGGTTCACAATTCTTGCAATTCAATCAGGATGCGGCGGGAGGCAAGCTCCTGCCCATCCAGATGATGGTTGATCAGTCGGCGCATCAGGGCTTTGGCATGGCTGAGCGTGGCAGGCTGGGAAAAGTCCCCGGCGGCCATGGCCAACAGCACATGCCCAGGAATCAGCGCCGAATCGGCTGACTCGCCCCGCGCTGGCACAGGACCACGCTCGGGCAAGAAAAAGTAGTATTCGGATGGGATGACAGGCCTTTGACCATCCGCCTCACGGTCAAGTGTCGGCGCATAGCCCAGTTCGCGCAAGAGCGTGAGTTCAAATTCGCGCAGCAAGGGCGCATGGGGCAGCCCGAGTGCCAGCTTGGCGAGCGATTGGGCATACGCTTCGAACAGGCGGGGGTGTGGGTCTTCGCGCGGCAACAGGCGCAGCAGCAGTTCGTTCAAGTAATAACCACACAGCAGGGCCGAGCCTTGCAGCAAAGGCAGACCACCGACCCATTCGGCTTCAACCAGGGTTTTTACCTCTGCCTTGCCAGACCAGGTCAACGACAGCGGCTGAAAAGCCATCAGCACGCTGCGCAAATTGGACAGGGGGCGGCGTGCCCCCTTGGCCACCATGGCGACCCGCCCATGATCCGGGGAGAATATCTCGGCGATCAGGCTGGTTTCCCGCCACGGGTAGCTGTGCAGCAGGTAGGCAGCCTGAAACTCGACGCGTCGCCGCACAACCATGTTGGTCCGCCTCCAGTGGCCTAGTCGTACCCGAGGCTCTTGAGTGCGCGCTCGTCGTCTGCCCAGCCGCTTTTGACCTTGACCCAGGTTTCTAGATAGACCTTGCAGTCGAAGAGCTTCTCCAACTCCACACGAGCTTCGGTAGAGATGCGTTTGAGGCGCTCGCCTCCCTTGCCGATGACGATACCTTTGTGCCCAGCCTTATCGACCACGATGGCGGCATAAATCCGGCGCAGATTGCCTTCAAGCTCGAACTTCTCGATCTCCACCGTCATCCCGTAGGGCAGCTCTTCGCCCAGCAGACGGAACAGTTTTTCACGCAGGAACTCGGCGGCCAGGAAACGCTCGCTGCGATCGGTGATGTCGTCTTCGCCGAACAATGGCGGCGCCTCCGGCAAATACTGCCCCACGCAACGCAGCAGTTCTGCCACGTTCTGCCCACGTTCGGCACTGACCGGCACGATGTCCGCAAACTCGAATTCCTTGGACATCCCTTCGATAAAAGGCAGCAGCTTGGCTTTATCGGCTTCCAGATCAACCTTGTTGATCACCAGGACAACCTTGGTGCCCTTGGGCAACAAGGCCATCACCTTGCGATCATCAGGGCCAAAACGCCCCGCTTCGATCAGGAACATCACCACGTCTACTTCCTGCAAGACCTGGGACACCGTGCGGTTCATGGTGGTGTTCAAGGCATTGCGGTGGTGGGTCTGGAATCCAGGGGTGTCGACAAAGATGAACTGATTGTTCGCCTCAGTCAGCACACCGGTGATGCGGTGCCGGGTAGTCTGAGCCTTGCGCGAGACAATGCTGATCTTCTGCCCGACCAGACGGTTGAGCAGCGTGGACTTCCCTACATTGGGACGCCCGACAATGGCCACGAGGCCGGTATGGAAAGTTTCGTTATTCATGACACCATGCGGGCAGGTGCAACCGCACCCACCTATGACAAGCCCAGACGCGCCAACACTGCAGCGGCGGCACTCTGTTCGGCAATACGGCGACTGGCGCCGTTACCATGCTCAGTAATGGAAAGGGAGGGGACGGCACAGACCACCTCGAATTCCTGGGCATGCGCTTCACCCCGGATTTCGGCCAGCGCATACTCTGGCAAAGGCAGATGCCGCCCCTGAAGATGTTCCTGCAAAGCCGTCTTGGGGTCTTTGAGGGATCGGGCAGGATCAAGCCCAGCCAGGCTTTTGGCATACAGCCGGGCAATCACGCCCGTCACTGCATCAAACCCGCCATCAAGAAATACAGCACCCAGGCTGGCTTCCACTGCATCGGCCAGAATGGAAGGGCGGAAACGCCCACCACTTTTCACCTCGCCCTCGCCCAGACGCAGGCATTCACCCAACTTCAAATCCTGGGCGATCTGAGCCAATGCATCTTGCTTGACGAGCATCGCCCGAAGACGCGACAGTTCCCCTTCACGCAGCTCGGCATAACGCTCAAAGAGCATCATGGCGACTACCATGTTGAGAATGCCATCGCCCAAAAACTCCAGGCGCTCGTTATGGTCAGCCGAAAAACTGCGATGCGTCAGCGCCCGCGCCAACAACTCCGGGCGTTTGAACTCATAGCCCAGAGCCTGCTGCAACATGGCATGAAATGGCTTCAAACCCATCAGGAATCAACGGAAAATTCGAACAGCAGACTCGCCGGCCCAAAGAGCTTGACCGTCCGCGTGTACTTGACGTGCATGGAGGCATGCCCACCTTCCTTGACCACATCAATAGCCTCACGATCCACAGAGGTGATGTCGTCCACGTCGGCAAACCGTTGGAAGGCATTACGGAAGTCAGAGGGAGATGCACCCACATCCGTCGCAGAGATAACCTTGGTAAAAGCCTTCTTGACCGCAAAATACTCCGCATACACGGGCACGATCTTCAGACCCAGAATCAAGGCCGCCATCCCCATCACACCAACGATCAGGGCCGAGATCAAAGACAAACCACGTTGTCGAACCATATTTTGCTCTCCTTGCTTAGTGGAAGCTGCCAATCCGGCCAAACTTGATACCGCTGGGGGGGATGATTCCATCGGCGTGGAACCAGACGAAGAAGGCCTGCCCAACAATGTTCTCATCCGGCACAAAACCCCAGACACGGGAGTCGGAACTCTGATCCCGGTTATCACCCATCATGAAATAGTATCCAGCCGGCACGACGCATTCAACACCCAGTTCGGAATACTTGCAGTTTTCCTGATAAGCGTGAGGCAGACGGATCATCTCCGGCGTAAAGGGCGGTGCGCTGCTCTCATTCAGGATGCGATGCTCCACGCCACCAAGCGTCTCGGTGAACTGGTCAGTCTCATATTTCCCGGGCTCTGCATAGGCTTGCTCGGGGCGCACAGGCATCGCCTCCCCGTTGATCGTCAGGCGCTTGTTGATGTAGGCAACCTTATCTCCTGGCAACCCGACCACACGCTTGATAAAACTCTGGGTCGGATCAAGCGGATAGCGAAAGACCATGACATCGCCGCGCTTGGGCTGGCCCACTTCAATGATCTTTTTATTGAGCACTGGCAGGCGCACACCATAGGAGTACTTGTTGACCAGGATGAAATCCCCCACCAGCAGGGTCGGAATCATGGACCCGGAGGGGATACGGAAAGGTTCCAGCCAGAACGAGCGCAGCAGGAAGATCGGCAGGATCACCACAAAAAAACTGGCCCCATACTCCACCCACCAGGGGTCCGGCAAACGCAGGGTCGGCTTGGTGGTAGCGGGCTTGTCCGTAGCAGCCTCATCCCCCAAGGATTCAAGCACGGCACGCGCTTCCGACTGGCGGATACCTGCTTGGGTCAGAAGCAGCTCGGCAGCGCCAAGCTGGCCTTCCCGCTTGGCTTTGACGGCCCCTTCCAGCGCATCTTGCAGCACCTTCTGGCGACGCCTGCGCGCAAAGAAAACGTCCAGGCACCACAGGATGCCGGTCACCACACTCAGTACAAACAGAATCAGAGCAAAATCCACACAACCCCCAAGGGATAAAAATAGCGCTTACTTGCCATCATCCACACGCAGCACCGCCAGGAAAGCCTCCTGCGGAATTTCTACGTTACCCACCTGCTTCATACGACGCTTACCCTCTTTCTGCTTCTCCAGCAGTTTTTTCTTCCGGGTAATGTCACCGCCATAGCACTTGGCCAACACGTTCTTGCGCAGCGCCTTGATCGTCTCCCGCGCAATGATGTGTGAGCCAATCGCCGCCTGCACGGCCACATCAAACATCTGACGCGGGATCAGTTCGCGCAGCTTTGCCGCCAGCTCACGCCCGCGATATTGGGCGCTCGCGCGGTGCACAATCACAGAGAGCGCATCCACCTTCTCGCTGCTGACCAGCAAATCCAGCTTGACCACATCGGCGGCACGATATTCCTTGAAGTCATAGTCCAGAGAGGCATAGCCACGCGAAACGGACTTGAGCTTATCGAAGAAATCCATCACCACTTCGGCCATGGGCAGGTCATACACCAGTTTGACCTGCCGACCATGGTAGTGCATGTCGACCTGACTACCACGCTTCTGGTTGCACAAGGTGATGACCGGCCCGAGGTAATCCTGCGGCACAAAGATCGTGGCCGTGATGATCGGCTCACGAACCTCAGCAATCTTGCTGACTTCAGGCAGCTTCGAGGGGTTCTCGATCTTGATCACGTCACCATTATTGAGTACAACCTCGTACACCACAGTGGGAGCCGTGGTAATGAGTTCCATGTCGAACTCACGCTCCAGGCGCTCCTGCACAATCTCCATGTGCAAAAGCCCAAGGAAGCCGCAGCGGAAACCGAAACCCAGAGCTTGCGAGACTTCCGGCTCATACTGCAAGGAGGCATCATTGAGCTTGAGCTTTTCCAACGAGTCACGCAGTTGGTCGTACTCGCTGGCTTCCACCGGGTACAGCCCGGCAAACACCTGAGGCTTGATTTCCTTGAAGCCATCCAGCGGCGTTCCTGCCGGCTTGGAAACCAGGGTGATGGTGTCACCCACCTTGGCTGAGTCCAGTTCCTTGATCCCGGCGATCACAAAGCCCACCTCGCCCGCGTTCAGGGATTCACGCGAAACCGATTTCGGGCTGAACACACCAACCTGCTCACACAAGTGCTGGGCACCCGTGCTCATGAACAGAATCTTGTCCTTGGGGCGCAAGGTGCCATCGACCACCCGCACCAGCATCACCACGCCCACGTAGTTGTCAAACCACGAGTCGATGATCAGCGCCTTGAGCGGCCCTTCAGGATTGCCACGCGGCGCGGGCACCTTGGCAATGATCGCTTCGAGAATCTCCTCGACCCCCATCCCGGTCTTGGCCGAACAGGGAATCGCCTCGGTGGCGTCAATCCCGATCACGTCTTCAACTTCTTGCCGCGCTGTATCTGGATCAGCCGAGGGCAGATCCATCTTGTTGAGCACGGGCACCACTTCCACGCCCAGCTCAAGGGCCGTGTAGCAGTTGGCGACAGTTTGGGCTTCCACCCCTTGCGAAGCATCCACCACCAGCAGCGCCCCTTCGCAGGCCGACAGTGAGCGGCTGACCTCGTAGGAAAAGTCGACGTGCCCCGGTGTGTCAATCAGGTTCAGGTTATAGACCTGCCCGTCACGTGCCCGGTAGCTCAGCGAGGCAGTCTGTGCCTTGATGGTGATACCACGCTCGCGCTCCAAATCCATGGAGTCAAGAACCTGTTCCTCCATCTCACGGTCTGATAGACCGCCGCAGGTTTGAATGAGGCGATCAGCAAGCGTAGACTTGCCGTGGTCGATGTGGGCGATGATCGAAAAATTGCGAATATGCTGCATGGGCGGTGAAATCGGGCTTGTTACCAATGAGAATTAAGCGACGGCCAACCTAAGAGTATAACCGAGGCATTCAGTTCCGAATACCGCCTACCGCCGGAATGCGGATTGCCACGAAACTTTGTGTATTCCCCCGATGCACCAGCAGCGTGACCGCTGTGCCCTTGGTCAGCGTGCCGACCGCCCGGTTGAGCTGTTCGGCTGAAGCCACTTCCTGTAACTTCCCCCCCACGATCAGGCCAGAGATCAAGTCCCCCGGACGCAACTCCGAACGCGCCGCAACACCGGCTACCTCCTTAATGGCGGCAGCGCGATCCAGGCCACTGTCGTGCTTTTGTTCCCGGCTGGGTTCCTGCACTACCAGCCCCAACGGGTTTGCCCCACGTGGAATGGGCGCAGGCGCCTTGACCGCCTTGGCGCGCTCTTCGGGGAATTCATCCACCAACAGACTCGCCTGCAGTGCCTTCCCTGCCCGCCAGTAATTCACGACAACCCGGCTACCGGGTTGAAGTGAGCCCACCACACCGGGCAGGTCATTCGAATTCACGACCTGCTTGCCAGAAACCCGCAGAATCACATCCCCGGCATGCAAGCCCGCGCGCGAAGCCGGGCCATTGGGTTCGACCATGCTGATCATGGCCCCTTCGGCCGCACGCAATTGCAGACTTTCAGCCATATCGAAAGTCAGCTCCTGCACCTGCACGCCAATCCGCCCACGGCGCACATGACCACGCACGCGCAACTGTTCGGCAACGTCCATTGCCACATCAATGGGTATCGAGAAAGAAAGCCCCATGAAGCCGCCAGTCTGGCTGTAAATCTGGGAATTGATCCCGACCACCTCGCCCTTGAGGTTAAAGAGCGGCCCACCCGAGTTACCCGGATTGATGGCTACATCAGTCTGAATAAAAGGCACAATGCTTTCGTCGGGAAGCCAGCGCCCCTTGGCACTCACGATCCCGGCGGTGACCGTGCTATCGAAACCAAAAGGGGAGCCAATCGCCAACACCCAATCGCCCACCCGCAGATTGGCGGGGCTGCCGAGATGGGCTTGACGCAAACCACGGACATCGAGCTTGAGCAAAGCAATATCGGTGCGTTTGTCCATCCCCACCAAGCGCGCCAGATATTCACGTCGGTCAAACAGGCGCACAAGGATCTCCGACGCATCCTCCACCACATGGGCATTGGTCAGCACGTAGCCATCCGTGCTCACCACAAAGCCGCTCCCCTGCGCCGGACCGTCATCGTCATCCTGCTGCTCATTCTGAGACTGGGGCGGCGAATCACCAGAACCGGGGGTCAAACGCCGCAACCACTCTGGCAAGCCATTCCAGTCTGGCACGGCACGTAGAGCCGGCACACGTGATCGCGCATCGCTACGCGTGGCGCTGACGTTGACCACCACTGGCGCCTGTTGCTCAACCAATGAGGCAAATTCAGGCAAAGCATGCGCTTGCGCCACGCCTTGGCACAGGAAGCACACCAGCAGCAGCGCAACGCGCGCAATCATCCTGGCACAACGCGCACAATGCGAGGAGAGGCCACCACCAGCCAACCTCGTTGCAGCGCCAACTTGCCCACCCACAGCCCGAGGGCACCACCTGTGAGACAGGCACCAAACAAGGCGATATCAGGCCACTGCAGAAGTTTGCCGACCAGTACGGCCAGCAACATTCCCATCACAGGCAGCATGTAAGCAACAAAGGCCGCCTTGAATGCGCCGCCTTCGGGCAGATCAATTTCAACCCGCTGACCTGGGACAGCATTGGCCGGGTTACTCAGGCTGTATTGCTCGCACGATGACTCACCGCCGCCGCAGCCCCCCGCTTCATGGCAACGGCCGCAACCGCCCGAGCGCTTGACGCTGACGACTGCCTGATTATTCTGCACATTCATTACAGTGCCTTCGACCCGCATGCTTATCAACCTCTCTGTTTCACTTCTTTTTTGTTTCCACGCCGTCAGCCACACGCCGGATCGCCGCAGCGGGCACTTCGCCCAATACCGTGATCAGGTGTTCATTGACCACCTTACGGTAGATGCTTGTTGATCCAACCTTGGCTGAACCCACGTCCCCCAATTTGGCGCCTGGGGGAATGGGTTCGATAAATACCGACACATTGGCCAATCCATCGCTGAACATCAAATGTAGCGTATCCGGCCCATCCTTGCGCAGCAGACGTCGGGTCAGGGAGACCATTCGGTAGCCAATCGGCAAGGAACGCATCAACCAGGCCAAATCCCCTGGGCGCAGCTCGTTACCCCGTGCATCCAGTACCTGCCAGTCAGCCCCCGCATTGGCGTGGACCTTGATCCGTTCGTGGTCAAAAGGGATACCCTGGGCGATCTCGGAAAAAGAGAACTGCTCCACCACCTGCCCTGCATCATCCACCATCCGCGCCTTGAGCAACAGGCCCGTAGTCAGATCCGCCCAGAATTGATGCCCGTAGCGCATATCGTCACGCGGCTCCAGGATCACCATCTGCGCGTCCCGCCCGGCCACGCGGACCACCGGCCCCAGACGCACGTTGTAGTAGTCACCCAGCACACTGGCCTTGCCGCTCAACGTACCGGGGAAGCGATCCTTGCTCGCCCGCTCAAGCACCATGACCTTGTCGGCGGGGAAAAAACACTGCACCTCATCGTTATTACGCAACACCTCTCGCGGCGGGCCATCCAGTGCCTCCAGGCGTTCATGCTCGCCGTTGGCATCCACAAAATGGGTGATGCGGGACAGTTCGGAACGTTTCCCGCTCTGATACACAAATACGCCCGAGTAATTCAGGTTGCGGGCAGCCTGGCTCATACGCTGCAACCAGGCTACCGCATCTTCAGCCACTGCCAGGGAACTCAACCCGCTCAAAACGAGCGCAACGGCCACACACCTCAACAATTTCATCGCCCGGCGCCCTGTTGATCGTCGTCGCTCACCGTCCGGATGAAATGCGCCACATCAGCGATTGGCGCCCCGCCGCTGGATGCCTGATGTGCCATCAGATAGGTGGCGTCAGGCGCAAGGCTGCTTGTCTTGGCAGGCGCCAGGGCGGGTTGCGCACTCGCCACCCACTCCGCCCCACTGGCCGCAACCACAGGAACAGGCGCGGGAGCCCGGGCAAGCAGTGCGGGGTTGGCCGCTCCACCAGACCACATCGACGCGACCATCCAGCCTGCCACCAACACCCCGGAAACGGCAGCCGCCATCGCCATCCAGGGATGTTTCAATACCTTTTTACGATGCGAAGCCATCGCAGCAGGGACCAGCACCACAGGTTCAGCGGCCAACGCCTGCATCACCTTGCTGGTGAAATCCTCTGAGAGCGCGGGTTCGCCGCGTAGGGCATCGCCAATCAGCCATGCCAGCTCACAGTCCGCACGCTGCTCAGCACTACCGGGAAAGAACGCCTGCGACGAAGCCCCCTCATGATCTGAAGACTCTCCATCACACCAAGCCGACAACTGTTCATTCAACATGATCACCACCTCTTGTCCGGCGCTACATCCAGCATTGGCCGCAGCCGCTCTGCGATCGCTTCCCGCGCCCGGAAAATCCGCGAGCGAACCGTCCCGATCGGGCAATTCATCACCACGGCAATCTCGTCATAACTCAAACCATCAATCTCACGCAACACAATCGCGGTGCGCAAATCTTCCGGCAGTGCTTCCATCGCTGCGTTTACGGCATGGCCGATCTGCTGCGTCTGCAACAGGCGCTCCGGCGTATCCATGTCCCGCAACAGTCCCGCGTCATCAAACCCTTCCGCATCCTCGGCTTCCACCTCGGTGGTCGTAGGCGCGCGGCGCCCCTGGGCCACCAGATAGTTCTTGGCCGTATTGATACCAATCCGGTACAACCATGTGTAGAAAGCACTGTCGCCCCGAAAGTTCCCAAGCGCACGATAGGCCTTGATGAACGCCTCCTGGGTAACATCTTCCACCTCGGCCGCATCCCGGATCATGCGTGACAACAAACGGGCCAGCTTGCGCTGATACTTGGCCACCAGCAGGCCAAACGCCTTCTGGTCACCACGCTGAGCGCGCTCCACCAATTGTTGATCAATCTCTCTGTCACTCATCGACCCGAACCACATTCTCTGCAGGGCGAACTTGCCCACGCGCGGGAGTATAGCCGAAGCCGGGGATCGAACCTGTCAATAAGACTGTCTGGAGCTTAAGGAAGTTCATCGAACGCAAGGAATATCTGCACAAGACTTGGTTCACGCCAGCCATGGGGCTAGGATTCAGGCTTCGCCCCTTTTTGCACGCATGAGGACACCTCGTGGAGTCGTTTGATGTTTTGATTATCGGCAGCGGCCTGGCCGGGCAATCACTGGCTTTAAGGCTCGCTGACACGCACAAGATCGCACTGGTCAGCAAACGTCATCTTGAAGACGGCGCCAGTTCCTGGGCCCAGGGCGGCATTGCCGCCGTGATTGATCCAAGTGACTCGACCAACGCCCACTACGAGGACACCCAGATCGCTGGGGCGGGCTTGTGTGACCCCACCGCCACGCACTTTGTGGTCGATCACGGCGCCCAAGCCATCCAATGGCTGCGCGACCAGGGGGTTGCCTTTACCCCGGACGCGGATACGGCCTGGAACATGCACCTGACGCGCGAAGGCGGGCACAGCCATCGGCGTATCGTCCACGTAGCGGACGCCACCGGTGCCGCAGTGCAGGAAACCTTGATCGACAAAGTGCGCCGCCACCCGAACATCAAAGTATTCGAGGATTACGTGGCGGTCGATCTCATCGTCGGCCACAAGGTCGGCAAAGTGGAAGCTGGCTGCCTGGGCGCTTATCTCCTGCACCGCACCAGTGGCAAGGTCAAAGCCTTCGCGGCCTCGCACACCGTGCTGGCCACCGGTGGCGCAGGCAAGGTCTACTTGTATACGACCAATCCGGACACCTCCACGGGCGATGGCATTGCCATGGCATGGCGTGCTGGCTGCCGGGTGGCGAACATGGAATTCATCCAGTTCCACCCCACCTGCCTGTACCACCCGCAAGCCAAGTCTTTTCTGATTTCTGAAGCGGTGCGTGGCGAAGGCGGCCTGTTGCGCCTGCCTGATGGCACACGTTTCATGCCCAAGCATGACCCACGCGCCGAGCTGGCCCCCCGCGACGTGGTGGCCCGCGCCATTGACTTCGAGATGAAAAAGCGCGGGATCGACAGCGTTTTCCTGGATATCAGCCACAAGAGCCCGGAATTTCTGCACGAGCACTTTCCGACCATCTCCGCACGCTGCCTGGAGTTGGGCATCGACATCACCAAGCACCCCATCCCGGTGGTGCCTGCCGCACATTACACCTGCGGCGGTGTGTTCATCGACATCCGGTCGCGCACCGACCTGCCCGGCCTGTATGCCATTGGCGAAACCTCTTGCTCCGGGCTGCACGGCGCCAACCGCTTGGCCAGCAATTCACTGCTCGAATGCGTGGTGTTTGCCGAAGCTGCCGCGCAGGATATCCGCGCCAATCCTCGTCAATGCCCCAGCTCACTCCCGGCATGGGATGAGAGCCGGGTGTCGGATGCAGATGAAGAGGTCGTCATTTCCCACAACTGGGAAGAGTTGCGTCGCTTCATGTGGGATTACGTCGGCATCGTGCGCACCAACAAACGTCTGGAGCGCGCCCAGCACCGCATCAAGCTGCTCACCAGTGAGATCAGTGAGTATTACACCAATTTCCGCGTCAGCAACGACCTGATCGAACTGCGCAATCTAGTGCAGACCGCCGACCTGATCGTGCGTAGCGCCATGCGCCGCAAGGAAAGCCGGGGGCTGCACTTCAGCAAAGATTACCCGCTGATGGCGGCCAACCCCAAGCCCACCGTGCTCAATAATCCGCTCTGGCCCAAGACCCTGCCCCGCTGGAATACCTGAAAACGACTGCTAGCCTGGACTAGCAGCCTATTTCCCCGGCCGAGCAATGATCTCTACCCAGTTCGGGCTACGCCCGACGGGGTAGCTTTGACTGAACACGAGTGTGCCATCCTGCTTGATGCGATACACACTGGCCGCATGGGAAGCCTGCCCCACAGCAACCAGGTAACGCCCCGCTGGATCAATGTTGAAGCCACGCGGCTGTTTTTCCGTGGGGTATGAAGCAATGGTCTGCAAGTGCCCCGTCTGTGCATCCACCCAAAAAGCCGTGAGCGTGCTGGAGCCACGCTCTGAGGCATATAGGAAGCGCCCATCAGGCGTCATGTGTACATCCGCTGCAGCCAGCTTGCCGGTGTAGTTTTCGGGTACGACACTTGTCGTCTGTACGCACGTGAACACTTCGCCCCCTTGTTCATACGCCAGCACATGCAGCTTGGCGTCCAGCTCGTCAATCAGGTAGACAAACTTGCCGTTCGGATGAAATACGAAATGACGCGGGCCGGATTTTTCCTCAAATCCAATTTTGCTCAGCGAATCATTCACCAGGGTGCCGCTCACCTCATCCAGACGCCAACGCATCAATACATCGCCACCAAGGCTGCTCACCAGCACATATTGGTTATCGGGAGTGGGTTGGATGGAGTGCGCCATCGGGGGCGTCGGCACAATCTGGTGAGCAGGCGCCACGACTCCATCAGCGCCAATACGGCTCACACTGACCAGATTCCCACCGTAGGAGGCAGCAAACAACAGGCGGCCACTGCGATCAGTAGCAATATTGGCCATGCTCTCAGGCAGCGGGAATTGGCCGATA
Organism: Uliginosibacterium gangwonense DSM 18521; assembly: GCF_000373965.1. Classification (GTDB taxonomy): domain Bacteria; phylum Pseudomonadota; class Gammaproteobacteria; order Burkholderiales; family Rhodocyclaceae; genus Uliginosibacterium; species Uliginosibacterium gangwonense. Next base: position 115,832 of record NZ_KB892841.1, read on the forward strand.
GCCTGCAAGCACCCGGTTTTACCGTCGATCGCAAACGAGGCCAGGGCATAGGGCTTGGAACGCAGCGCGGCAAACAGAAAACGCCGATCCGGGCTCACTGCCATCGGCATCACCGTCCCGCCTGCATCCACCGTCTGCACCAGTTCCAGCTCTCCCGATGCGACTGCGAGATGCGCCACCGTAATACTCTTGCTCTCAGCATTGGCCACATACACCACGCTGTGGGTTGATGCACAAGCAGTTAACAAACAAAAGCACGGCAACTGTAACCACAACAACCACGGCGACTTCATTGCAATATGCCAACGGCACATACACCCTCCCACCACGAAATCAAAAGATAAAACCCGCCGTACTGTACAGGCATGCTCCCACCAGACACAAACCCTAAAAAAGAAAATGCAATCCAGACACAAAGTCCGGATTGCATTTCAGGCTTGCTGCATGACTGCGCGCACGGGAACAAAGCCCGTTCTGCACTGTGGAAAATCAGCACTT
>NZ_KB892842.1 GCF_000373965.1 Uliginosibacterium gangwonense DSM 18521
AAAACGCTTAAACCGTCTGGACCAAGTTCGCTCCACTTGGCGAAATAGGCATGCACCGTGCGCCATTTCGGATATTCACTGGGCAGCATCCGCCACTGGCAGCCACTTTTTAGCAAATACAGCACGCCACAGAACACATCATATAGATCAACCGTACGGGGCTTGGTCTGTTTGCGTACACTTTCCAGCAAAGGACGGATCTGTTCGAACGCTTCCCTGCTCACATCACTGGGGTATTTCTTTCTCATGCCGCAGCTTACGACATTCAAATGATTGTGAACAGGTTCTAAGAGGCTGTTTACAATTTTTTCAGCAGCAAGGTCAAATGGGAGGGATTGCTGCCGCTTCACGCTGATGTGCAGCAAGGCCAATGTCTTTTGCATTGCATATGTCGTCCGAATGTACGTAGAATCGTCGGAATATCTACTCCCGAAGATCCAATCATGCGTAAAGCTATTCTCGCCTTGGTTTGCCTTAGACTGATGGTGGCTTGTGGAGGTGGCGACGGCGAGAGTAGCGGCGCATCCGGCAGTGGGGAAACCTATGCCGAACTCTCCGTTTCCCGTATTGACGCGATTGCTGCGATGTTGCCTGACCAACCCGCTGGCAGTGGCCCGACTTGCGCCGACCGTGCCTCTTGGGGAAAACCGGAGCTTGCCAGCCGTGTCACTGACATCCTGGCTAACGCCGATACCCGCCTCACCCAAGCATTCCCCGCATGGAGCGATGCAGATTATCTGGACTACTCCCAGACTGGCAGCCGTACCCGAGGCGAAGCCATGATGAATGCGCGCAAAAGCTGGATTTATCCTCTGGTGATGGCGGAATGCGTGCGCTATGACGGACGCTATTTGGCGGCAATTGAAAAAACCTTGACCGAACTTGCCAGCCAACCCACCTGGACTTGGCCGGAGCAAGACAAGACCTTGCGCAATTTTCGCTATGCCAATTACGAAGTGGATCTGATGGCGGCGGATACCGCCCACGAACTGGCGCAAACCCTGTATTTGCTGGGTAACAAGATTTCCACCCCGGTGCGCCAGAGTGTGCTGACTGCGCTGGAACAACGCATATTCACGCCACTGCGCCGCACCCTGCAGACCGGCAATAGTGATAATTGGTGGCTGGCAAATCATTACAGCTGGAACGCAGTCTGCCTGAAAGGCACCGTCGGTGCCGCACTGGCGGCACTGCCCGATCACCGTGATCGCGCAGTCTTCGTGGCCATGGGCGAGCATTACATTCAGAATTACCTTGGCACTTTTGGCAACGATGGCTACAACGTCGAAGGGCCAAGCTACTGGAATTATGGCTACGGGCATTTCACCGAGTTGCGCGAGCTGATCGGCCGCGCAAGCGAGAACAAGATCGATCTTTTCAGCGATCCAAAGGTGCGCAATATTGCGCTTTACGGCGCGCGCATCCAGATGTTCCCCAACAATGTCGCCGCCTTCAGCGATACCAGCCCCACCACCAAGATGGATTCCTTCGTACTGGGCTACAACAACGACGCACAGGGATTGGGCTTGAGCTCCAGCTTGGCAACGGCAGCACTCAGTTCCAGCACCAAGCAGTCGGCGAACAGTGCGCCGCTGGCAGTAGCTTCAACAATCTTGTTCGCAACCCCGTATGCTCTCACAGGCAGCTCGGTGGTCATTGATCCACTGCGTGGCTATTTCAGTGATGTCGGCGTTCTGGTGACTCGCCCAGCCAGCGGATCAAGCAACAAAATCGCTGCCAGTATTAAATCCGGCGGCAATGGCGCCCATAGCCACAACGACATAGGTTCCTACACCATTGCACTCAACGCCGAGCAACCCAGCGGCGACGTTGGCAAACCGGCCTATACCAGCAAAACTTTCAGCAGCGAGCGCTACACCATCAAGGCCATCAATTCCTATGGCCATCCGGTGCCGGTGGTTGACGGGCAATTGCAGATCGACGCCACCAGCGTCAAACACAAAGTGCTGGCGACCCACTTTACCGATGCCGACGACGAAATCACCATTGATCTCAAGCCCGCCTATAGCCTGAGCGGCCTGCAGACGCTGACCCGTACCCTGCATCACAAGCGCGCCGACGGTGGCAGCATCAGCATCCAGGACGACTTTTCATACGATGTGCCCCGCAGTTTCGAAACAGCTATGACCACCACAGGCTCTTGGCAACTGATCGCACCCGACACCATCGAGCTATGGAAAACCAACGAGCACCTGATTGCCAAGATTGAAGCCTCTGCAGCGTATAGCGTCAGCGGCGAGGTGATCGACGAAGAAGGCTTGATCTTCAAGCGCATCGCCATCCGCCTGAACGGAAATCAGCAAACGGGTTGGGTGAAAGTTGTGATGCAAAGTAAATAGTCGAATCTGAAAGATCCCGTTTTCGGAGGCTGATCTAGCAATCCCGCTCAACGCGAGGCTGTGTGCTGGTCTGCCGACGAATATCCACGCCGCCGGTGCAAAGCATAAGGAGTTTGGCGGGCGCCAAAATGGCACACAGGCGGGTTTCAAAGTGAAGCGGTCATCCGTGTGGCTGCTTCGCGGAGACCGGGACCGTCAGATATCGGTCTGTCAATCCTGCTTCAATGCTTCATAAGCCGTCAAGGCTCAAAATCGACCCAATTCGGACCGTCGTGTCCGTGTACTGTCATCGACAGGAAACTGAGTGCAGCAGACATTTCGGACAGGCTCACCGGCAGGTCATAGCAGTCATCCATTCCCTATCCATTTTGCGACAGCTTTGTGATACCAAAGGGAGGCTCGAAATCATTAATGGCAGTTCGCCAAAGCAGCCTAGCTACTTCGGGCTTTCCGGCCACGCGTAGCCTGTTTGATTGGAACGCTTTGTCCGTACTCTTTCCACCAAGCTGTGAGCGCCTCCATCGTCGGGCCGAGCCCACGCGCCTTTTGCGTGATTTCGTATTCAACTCGCGGCGGTACTTCTGCGAACACCGTGCGCGACACTAAACCGTCCGCCTCTAGCTCACGAAGTTGCGCCGTGAGCATGTGCTGAGTGATACCTGGAATTGCTTTGCGAAGCTCTCCAAAACGGTACAGACGCTGATTAAGCAGCCACATGATTTCCAGCTTCCATTTGCCTGAAAGCAGTGCAAATGCGCGACGCATTTCCTCGTGCATGTTGATCTCAGAATCTTCAATAGTCTGCTTTTTCATACTAAGCACCATTTTTTCATCCTACTTGTCAATAGTCATCTTAGACGACATCCTTGCTGCGTGTCAAACTCAAATGCTGATTAGCAATTAACTCAATGACTACTACATACATCTACTGGATTAGCACCGCTCTGTTGTCGCTGCTCTATTTCGCTTCTGCTTTCCTGTATATCACCAAGGGCGACTTCGTTCGGAAAGCTCAGGCGGACTTGGGCTATTCGGCCCCACTTCTGGTGCCGTTCATGATCGTCGTCAAGCTGCTTGGGCCTGTTGCGGTTCTGTGGCACTTCAACGCAGCACTCAGCGATCTTGCCTACGCCGGCATCTTCTATCACCTGATCTTGTCTGGCTTGGCACACCTGGGTGTTCGCAAGCCCAAGGGCGCCATTCCAGCGGCTGCCGGACTTATTTTTCTGGTCGCCTCCTTCACGACACAAAACGCCGCCCGCGAACTGCAATCGCCTTACAGCCTTACACCCGACGGCGGAATGGTCATCGACGCTGCGCGCTGACCGGCGCAATGACATCAACTACGAAGCGATTGGAGAAACGAATGAGCCAATTTCAAGCCAAGACCTCAGAACAGTATTTTGCCGCAAAGAAATACCTCGACATTCACGGGCACAGGATGGCCTATATCGATGAAGGCGAAGGTGCGCCCATCATCTTTCAGCATGGCAATCCCACGTCCTCCTACATCTGGCGCAACGTCATGCGCCACCTGCGTGGGCAGGGTCGATTGATCGCTGCTGATTTTATGGGAATGGGCGACTCCGAGAAGCTCGACCCGGCGCTTGGCCCCTCCCGCTACAACTTCAACGAGCAGCGAAAGTATCTCCATGGTCTATGGGACGCATTGGACCTCGGCAACGAGGTGATCCTTGTTCTGCACGACACGGGTTCTATGTTTGGCTTCGACTGGGCGAATCAGCACCGAGACCGCGTTCAGGGCATTGCCTACATGGAATCCATTGTCGCCCCGCTGTACGTATCCGACTTTCCAGAATATGCGCAGGCCCAGCTCAAGCAAATGACACCCGAAGGACTGGAAGCCAGTTTGCAGGGGCTGGACTTTCTCGAAGGATTTCTGCTCGGGGCACGTGACTTCACCAATGTGGAAAAGGCTCATTACCACACCCCTTTCCTCAACCCTGGTGAGGACCGCCGCCCCATGATTTCATTCGATTTGCCGCTCGAAGGGCTGCCAGAACATACCAATAAGATTGTTGCGGATTATTCGCTCTGGCTTAGCCACAGTGCTGTTCCCAAGCTGCTGATCCGGGCTGAACCCGGCTATCTATTGAGCAATCGCCTATACGATATTGCGAAGACTTGGCCGAACCAGACCGAGGTTACGGTCAAAGGTGGCCATTACATTCAGGAAACAACTCCGGATGAGGTGGGATTGGCGATAGCAGATTTCGTGCGTCATTTGCGTGGTTAATCGTCGGCCAGACCGGTCATTTTCCCCGTAAGAAAAATGGCTGTAGACCTATCGAAAGTTGCCATTGAAGTATCTAGCAAGCTAGGTGCGATTCAAGAAGACACCTAAACCGATGGTAATTTGCGGCGTATTGAGTAAAAAATGTGTTTTTAACTGTCTATGACCAGAGCTTGGGCTATTTCTTCGGTGGTATGGGCCTTGCGGTCACCAAGAAATCACGATTCGTAGCTTCGACCAACTCCAGAGGCGGAGTCGGTCGAACAACCGACTCATCCAAGCATTCCCAAATACATTGGCGGCACTGCCGTTAGTCCTGCATGCACGTTGCGGGTCACGTCATCGGCCAATAGTTCGGACTGTCCGGCCTCCAAGGCGTCAATCGTCATGCGCGCGACATCGTCAGGGGATGTTTTGGCGCCCGGCACGCCGCGTGCCATGTCGGTGTCCATGAAAGCGACGTGCAGGGACAGGACTTCCGTACTCTGGCCTTTTAGTTCCTGCCGCATTGCATTACTCAAAGCCCAAGCAGCAGCCTTGGAGGCACTGTAGCTACCAGTAACGCTGGGCAACGTAGCCCAGCTTAGGGCCGAGATAACGTTGATGACGGCACTGCCATTGTGAGCGGCCAGAATCGGTGCAAATGCCTGCGCCATGCGCAACGGACCCACTGTATTCGTTTCGAACTGCTGATGCAGCAGTTCGATAGCTGTAGGTGCGAGCACAGGTCCGGAGCCCCCAATGCCAGCGTTGTTGACCAGCAAACTCACATCGCCCAATCCACGAGCGAACGCCTTGATCTGGTCGGGGCTGGTCACATCCAAGCGTACCGGCACGACGCCTGACTGCGCCGTGATGGTCGATGGATCACGTGCGGCCGCATAGACTTTGGCGGCACCGGCAGCCAGCAGTGTGCGGACGAATGCAGCCCCTAACCCTCTATTGGCGCCCGTAACGAGCGCGACAGAACCTTGAAGCTTCATAATAATTCCTTCCAAAAAAGAAGCAGTTACGATGCCAAATGAAGCATGACGTAATGCTCATAATGGCCAACGCTATTCTTTACGATGGGATCTTCCGAGGTGAAGGCAGCGATGTCTTGGTCATCCCCAATCTGGTAGAGCGAGACACCGTAGCCGCCGCTTTCCTCAATCACCGGGCCATGGGCAACGATCACGCCTTTCGCGAGAAGATCGTCGAGAAAAACGCCATGCTGCTTCATCCATTTCAATTCATCGGCCGACATGGCGGCGAGAAAATTAGCACGCGGCGGAATCCATTTACATAAGTAGTATTTCATTTCGTCACCTTTGCGCTTTCTTGTAACAGCCTGTTTCCTTCGCCAACGTAAAAACCCATGTTGCTTTCAACTTTCTCAAGGCCAAGCTCCTGATACATTTTTCCGAACAAGGGCATGCGTTGTTGCAGCCCCGGCCATGACAAGGATTTCGTAAACTCCTTATATGAGTTCAATCGATCGGCCTCCTTGGGAAATACAACGCTATTAATCTGCTTTTTCGTGGTGATCAATGCTGTTTTGTCGAACGAGGCAAGACGATTCGCTATCTTTTCCACAAAACCATCAAGCTGTGCGTCAGGTATCGCACGGGTAACCCAGCCATACTTTTCAGCCAACTCGGCGTTGTAATCATCGGCACTCAAAAAAGCTTCAAGGGCGCGATCCCTGCCAGCAAGTCTTGCCAGCATGTCTGTGCCGCCACCACCAGGAAACAGGCCAATGGCTACTTCTGGCTGATCAAATATTGCCTTTTCCTTGCTGGCATATCGCAGATCAAACGCCAAGGTCAACTCGTTTCCGCCACCCTGTGTACGGCCGCGAACAGAGGCGATGGTGACAAATGGTGCGTCAGATAGGTTGGTAATCAATTCAACCCACAGAGGCTTGGCATTGGCACCAACCTGGCTCAGAAAGTTCGGAAACTGACTGGTGTCAAAGTGATTGAAAAAATAACCCGTCATGTCGCTAACAAAGATGACCACCTTGATGTTTTCATCTTTGCCCAGTTCCTTGATCGCCTCGTTCAAGGAAGCAATAGTTTCAGGATCAATGAAATTGATGGGGGCATTGAAGAAGTGCACTTTGGCAATCGCGGGCGATACGCGCTCAATGCTGATAGTGCTTTGATGAGCAGCTTTTACGACAACCGGTTCCGAGTTGTTTTTTGCTTTTGTTTCTTGCGCATAGGCAGTATTAAAAGCAAATGCTCCTGAAACAAGGATGGCTGTGATTATTTTTATTTTATTCATTTTAATTTCCCATGAAGAATTTGTATCGTGGCAAGGTGGTTATTCACTCTGCTGAAGTTTGATTAGCAGAAAGGCGCTTCCCTGCTTCGGCAGACAAAGTCATGACCACACTAGCGGGGCGCATCATGACCATGAAATCGGTGATTTTGCCTTCCTGATCGAACTCCATCAGATCGACACCGAATAGAATTTCATCACCGACTCGTGCACTGAATTCCAGGACGTATCCGGTACTGTTGCCGAAGTGCCGCAAGTAAGTAAAATCTTGGAGGACACTGAAAACTGCACGTAGAATTGCCACCATGGTTGCCTTGCCATGATATGGTTCTAGCGCCGCAGGATTGCGGAAAACAACATCCTCTGCGAGCAATTCGGGAAGACTGTCCCAATCCAGAGAGGCAACAATGCGATGCCACTCTTTGAGCCCAGTCTGGGCCGCTTGATGGGGTAGCCCTGTTTGGATGTCTGCGGTGGCGTGCAAATTTGAGTCGGTCATTTAAATCTCCAATAGTTAAATGTTTACTTCGCGGTATTAACGCTTTTAAGGATCGCGCTCTCGAACATTTTCGGCGCATGGTTTTGAAGGAAAAGAATCATGCGGCTCATCTTCCCCACGGGATTGCTGAACTTTGGCTCTTTCGCCTCAATCAGTCTGGTAATCGTGCAGACAACCGCGTCGGGCGATTCTGCTTCGTCGATGCCTTTTTGCGTGGCGGCGTTTACCAGTTTGCGATAGGTGTTGTAGTCCGCGATGCTGCCATTGGTTGCGGCGACGGCATGGTTTCCAAGGTTGGTCTTGAACCAGACAGGCTCGACCATGCTGACCTTGATATTGAATTGATTCAGTTCGAAACGCAGGGATTTGAAGTAACCCTGAACAGCATGCTTTGAGGCGGTGTAATAGGACAGATTCGGTGGCCCTATCCGGGCCACGATAGAACTGACAGTGATAATTCTCCCGCTCTTCTGTTTGCGGAAGTAGGGCAACAAAGCATTTGTCACCTTAACCGTGCCCCAGAAGTTCGTTTCAAACTGCTGCCTACCCAGTTCCATAGGAGTCTCTTCGGCAATGCCCGTTACCATGTATCCGGCGTTGTTGACTAGCACGTCCAGGTGTTTCGTGTAGGCGAACAACTCTTGCGTGAATGTCTGGATGGAGCTGTCGTCGTCAATATCCAGACGCAGCAGCTTGAAGGGCACGCTGCGCGCATATTTCTCAGGCTGGCGGCTAGTGCCAATCACATTGAACCCTTCTTTATGCAGCTTGTTGGCAAGCATCAAGCCAAAGCCGGACGAGGCGCCTGTAATCAAAATTGTTTTCTTCATTTTGTAAATCCTTTGAATTGGTATGGATGTGTCTCAGTACTTGAGAAAGGTGTTGATGTAGCTGGATGCGAGTTCGGGATATTGATCTTGTGGTCCATGGCCAGCGTCGGGCAGTACGATGAACTGCGTTGTCGGCGCTTTTCCGATAATCGGGTACCAGTTCTTAAATGAAAACGATATGTCATGGTCGCCCGACATAATGAGAACAGGCGTTTTCAGTGTGGAATATGCTGCCCTGAAGTTCTCGACATCTTCGACAATGGATGGGATGGGGGCGAAATAGCGCTTCAGCACTTCGGGGCTCTCGGGCACTTTCGAGTAGTCAATTCGATTGGAGATTCGCTTAAGTGACTTTTGCGCAGCTAGGCGACTATTGTCGGACTTTGGTTCGAAGAACAGGGTGACATAGTCCTCAAAACCGAGATCCTTGTTGGCCTTCATTGCGCTCTGTGCAAACGCGGGCTCCATGGCAACTTCGTTTTTACCCATCGCATTGTTGTCGATGAGAATCGTTTTCAGAACTCGGTGATGTTGCGCCTGGGCAAGTTTTGGTAAAGGCAATCATTTATGAAGTCCAGACCACGGCCAAAGAGTCCAGCGCCATCGATCTGGCCGTATCGCTTCTGAAAACCAAGGTTGGTGTCACGCTCAATGAGTCTGCAAAAGATAGCAGCAACGCCTATTTGAAGCTTCACGGCCTGGGTGTGGATTTCTCTGCCATCTATTCGGCTTTGTCCAGTGATGACCGTTTTAAGCTCGTATCCTCGCCGGTGGTGCGTGTGGTGTCGGGTGGCTCGGCTAAGTTCTCGGTTGGCCAAGAGGTGCCGATTCTTTCCGGTGTTTCCTATGACACACTCGGCAAGGCAGTGCAAAGCGTGACTTACAAGGATTCCGGCGTAATCCTGAACCTGACCGCCAGCATCAAGGGTGCTGTCTCTGACTTGCAGATCGAGCAGCAGATTAGCCAGTTTCAGAACACCACTACAGGCGTCAATTCCACGCCCACACTGATCAAGCGCTCCCTGAGTACGTCTATTCAGGCGGCGGATGATGATGTGCTGGTGTTGGGTGGGCTGAATGAGGATCGCTCCACTAAGACTGAAGCTGGGCTATCGTTCCTGCCTGCCTTGTTCCGGGCCAAGTCCGGGGAGGATCAGAAAACGGAGGTTTTGCTGTTGCTGAACGTCAAGCGTATCTAGGGCGGCCTGCTTTTTGAAAGCTGACTGCGGCGGTTGCTGCTGGTGTGGGGCGGTGGAATTCTTCGGAGTTCTGCCGCTTTTTTCTTGGCTCTGGTGCTGGAGAAAACAGCCTCAGGGCGTTTTTCCGCCTCACCGTTGAACCAAGCGTTATCAGGCGCCTGATAACGCGCGGGCAGGGCGCCTATTGTCCTGTGGGCTGGTTTTGGGGGCTTGGAGCCGCACGCGGAACGGTTGCGAGGACTGAGCGGGCGAAGCCCGCAGCAAGCGGCCGCGTCAGCGGCCCTAGATTTATAACTAGGACACATCTCAACCGATCAACCAGTAAAGGTGCTGGCGCTTGGGTTCGGACAGTTCCCGACCTGTCTTTTTTCTGTCCTGGGTGTGAAGTCTTTGGCGTTTTTTCCGTAAGTCCAGCCTTTTTTCCACTTGTCATTCTTTCGGCCTTTCTTTACTTTGTATTACAGTTTTTGACAAACAAGGGGCTGCCGTGTCTGACGACGTCGCGTTGGGTCTGTTCTTGATTGCCTTGGGGCTGGTGTTGGGCCTGCTGTCTCTTTATCTGTACCGCCGTCAGCGCCAGCGCGCTCCTGTCGTGATCCTGGGGGCTTTGTTCAATCCTACGGCAGAATCTCCGTACCAGCGGCTTGTCGATTCCACGGGCGGCGATGAAGCCTTGGCGAAGCGCTTGATTGTTGAACAGCTTGAGCGAAGCCCGAACATCAGCTATCCAGAAGCCGTCCGGGAAGCGTGGATAGATTTTCAGTTTGATTACACGCGCCAGCAGACACAGGGCGCTAAAGATGACTCGCGAGCAGCTTGAGGCTGCGGGAGATTTGGGAATGGAAACGGGGAAGTTGCAGGGCTATTACTGGCGCTGGCGCAATTGCCGGGTGTTTCAGAAAGATGGCTGGATGCAGAAAATTGAGCAGGAACAAAAACGCCTACTTGATGAAGTAGGCGTCGATCCTGCGGCGTTGTGGCTGTATTGCCGGTGGATGTCAGACCCTCGCGGTGTTCAGGAAGGAAAGTGTGACGATTTTCTGGAATATGTTGCGAACTCCAGCAAAAATCGTCGAAAAGATGAGTCTTAGTAATTGCTGATAATGTTTATTATGTCAACTTGCTTATTGCTATGGTTATCGCGGCAGGCCTCGCAAAAGAGGCAAAAACCCGTCAAAAATCGAAGGCTAACTGCGGATCAACTGTTGCCGCATAAGCGAAGTACCGATCCCACCTTTTTTGATTGTTAGGCTGACACAGCACCAAGCTGATCAGCCTAATTTTTTCAGGGTCTATTCCCGCTTCGACAAGCCTCAACTTCTCCACCCGAACACGTCTGTAGGCCTTGCGTTTTTGCCTCGCAAACCTCGCATTACGGACGTTCCAATATAAATTTATTAAATGCCCGCTCCACTCTGGATAGTCCATACGCAAAAAGCCGTAAAGACTACAGCGGGTGGCGACGTCTGTACAGGTGCCTGCTAGCGGCAGGTTTGAAGGCGTGGCGGGCATGCGTAACGGCAGTTGTCTCCATCACCGCCCCAAAGCAAAGGCGGCAGAACTCCGAAGAATCCCACCGCCTCGCGTACCTGTTTAACCAGGTGCTTGTCTGCTTTCAGGATGAAGAGTTTTGACGCCTAATGCATCGCCATCAACCAAAGACAGCCAACAACATAGCAAAAAAGAAAGATCAGGAGAAAAAGAAAAGTACAGAGAAGAACACCAGAGAAAAAACCACGAATCCGCAAAAGCAAAGTACAAGAACGCTCGTAATCCGTTTCCATAAAACCCCCATCAAGACTTAGGCTTGCTCTTAAAATTTCCCTTGGTCTCCACCGATCCGTCCATGCTAATCCAGCCCACAGGCGGCAAGGTCTGTGTATCAGCGCTGACGACCTGCGGAGCCTGCTGCTGAGGTGGCTGTTGTGTCGCCTGTTCGCCGGGTGGCTTGGTCTGCCAATCCACGAAATAGCCATTCTTGACGACATTGCGGCAAAACGCGTCCGAGGTGTCCAAACGCGTGCCTTGCTGGGTGTAGCAGGTGCAACGACTGCTTGAGGCCACACAGGCCGCAGGATACGGCGCAGTAACAGGTTTTGTGACCTGATCATAGACAGGCGCGGAGTACTGAAGGTTTTCAACACGTGGCTTGTACTGTGCGACGTATTCGGCAGGTGTAAGAGCAGGTTGAGCGTCAGAACGTTGTTTGGCGCCCTGCTCCATCAAACCACGTTCCATAACAGAACCGCCCAGGGCAGGCACAGACTGTTCCTGCCCTGGCTTCTGGCCGGGTTTCTCAAACACAGGCTTGAGCATCCTATAACCCATATAGGCCAGCACGAGCGCGACGATAGGCATCAAGAAAATCAAATAGAACTTGAACGGAATTGAACGCTTGACCGTGTGAACTTCGGCTGACTTGTAGTAGCCATAGACTTCCTTCTGGTAAAACCAGCGCGAGGACTGACTATCTTTACGCTGTTTGGGATTGTCTCTACACTCAGGCCACTCATGGATAGTGGCATTGTTGGAACCAAAGAACCTGACCACGTGGTTATGGCGACCTGTGAGCATGCGCACGTTCTTGTGAATCAGCATCGGCATTTGTGTGATCAACACAATATCGACGCCGCCATGCCTATGCGTCTCTAGCTTGCTGATGAACTCAGGAACATTGGCACCCGATGCAGCCGGTCTAAAAACCCGTTGAGCCTCATCAATAATGACAATGGCGTTGGCTTCGCATTCGAACCACTTTTCAGGATTGTCGAGCTGGTGCCAAGGCAACGTCAAATCAGAGATGTTGTGATAATAAACAGGCCGGTTTTCATCTTCTGACTTTTTCTTGTAGTACCAGAGTGTCCAAAGCGTTTTTCCATGGCCAGGGAGACCTGTAACAAGGTGAATCATTGCGCGCCCTCCCCTTACTTGAACTTCATTTTCTTGATGGCCCCATTCTTGAGGCCCTGTAACGCCCACTTTGCAGCTATGGCGCTAGTCAAGATATTCAAGCTTGTTCCTACCTTGAGAACACCCAGAATTCCCACCACCTGTGCAGGCAGGCTATTGCCCGCAGACACAAAGGCATCATGAAAATAGGTCATTGCTACATTGATGCCGATATAACTCACAAAACCGATAGACAGCCCCAAAAGAATTTGACCGATCAACGTACCAACAATAGACAAAATCGCAGCAGCAATAAGCACGGGCATGTTATGACTTCCCTATGATAATCAAGCCAATCACAAACGATATCATCACCGACACCGTTCCAAAATATGACATCCACTTGCATGCCTCACCCATCGGCACCACAATCGAATGACCATTCACAGAAAAGGACAAGTCAGCCAAGCATGACGCTGAAAACTCCTCCCGTTCAGAGCCTTGCAACATTGCACCAATATCCACAGTATCAACGTTTGCAGCAAGAACCGGATTATCAGAACGACCATTCAGGCCATTCTTAACCGCTTCGTCGTAAGCCTTTTTAGACGCGTCATCAGGCGTCATCATGCACTTCAGCTCCCATGCCTGACGAGCTTGAGCGCATTGCACAGCATCACCAGAGCAAACAGGTTGAGCTTTGCACCCACCATCAGACCATCCTGACTTGGAGTCAGGGCCGGATTGATCTGTACTTGGAGCACCGGATTGATTTGTACCGGGCGTACCAGATTGACCTGCACCCGGTGTAGAAGATTGACCCGTGCCGGGCGTACCTGATTGACCCGTACCGGGAGTGCTAGATTGACCTGTGCCCGGGGTGGAGGATTGACCCGTGCCGGGCGTACCCGATTGACCTGTACCGGGCTGGCCCTGACCCGGATCACTACCCGTACCACCAGAACCGTTAGCAGGATCACTGGCTTGCGAATTCGGGTCACAACTATCACCCGTAATATTCATTGTCGCTTTACCACTACCAGTCCATTGGCAACCTACAACGCAACTACCACCAGACGGTAGCGCATTCTTACCCGTGCCAGATACACAATTAAAATGCTGAACATTGGCCGGACAAGAAGGATCAGGCGCGGCAGCATCAACCGCCCACTTCTGAGCAGAATAATAACAACTGTTGGAACAGAGCTTTGTTGAATAATCAAACCCATCGCCTGGATTGCATTTGTACTCAGTGAGAATAGGGCCGTATGTATATTGCATGCCGGTTTTGGTCACCCGAATACAGTTGTAATTCCCACCACCCGCACTAGAACTACCACCATAGGTAAAACCATCACCAAGATTAGCCTGACAAGCCGCATCAACGGAATCATACGACACACCACCAGACGAGTATTTAACCTTAGGTGCGTAATTGGGAGAAGCGGCAAAAGAAGACGACCAGACAAAAAACAATATCAGGGCGCAAACAATATCCAGAACGCGCCGAGCATTGCTACGAGTACCCAAATTCCCATTTTGCATATCCTCCCCCTGATGGTAAAAGAGGGGCCGTAGCCCCTCATGGCAGCCAAGCCAGTGCAACAATTACAGGAAGCTGGCGATCCACTTGTATGCCTTGCCGCCCACCTTCATGGCAAGGATTGCGCCACCCACAACAGCCGCCGCAGCAGTAACAGCGGTAACCACAGTAGTGACAGCCGACATATCAAAATCACCCGCAGCAGCAAATGCACCAGCGGACAGGGTTGCAACACCAGCAGCTACGGCAATACGGTTACGAAATGCTTGAGTCATTTTTACAGCTCCTCTTGGTTTTGGGTGGAAAGCCACCCGTCTAAAAATCCCGCCAGAAAGCGGAACCCGAAAGCAACAGCCCAACACCCAATAATGCTGGAGCCGATCTGTTGCGCATCTTGCACACTCAAATTAAAGGGCGAAGCCTGCAAGCTTGAGACTTCGGCACCTGTGAAAACCACCATCTGGCAGTTCGTGACAACGGTCTGTGTTGTGTCGATAACCAGTTGCCCGGAGGCGTTTGTTACGAGACAGGCTGGCATCATTCATCCAGTTCGATCATGCGATGTATCTCGAAATCAGACTCATCTGGCATAGAGACCCGGATAGAGTCATGTGCATTGTCCCAATCAGGAAACCGCCCTGCCCTCGCCAGCGACCGACAGCAGTTCATGTCCCAGTCAATGAACAGGCCAGACCGGAGCTGGACGACATAGACAACACGAATCGCGGCCAGTCTTGCCATGATCAGCCTGCCTTGGGTTGATGCAGACCATGCACTTCGACAACTTCGATACCCCTGGTCGTGATGGACACGGTCATCTGCAGCTCACACGGAAACGGGAACCCCTTCACCTTCTCGAAATTGTCAGACTTGCCAAAAACGAGATCGGTAGAGTTATGGCCGACCTCATTGCCATTGGTGCCACTGACTTCCATCTCAGCGTACAAAACCGTCTTGTCATACTGACGGCCTTCAAATTCGCCCTTGGCCTTCTTGGCACCCAACACGCGGAATACTTGTCTCAATTGCATAGCACACCCCCTACAAGGTTAAAGTCGCCAAATCTGGATGATGGTAACAACGACCAACGTTTTTCCATGTTGGCAGGTTTAGGGCCTTCGGAAATTCGAAGGGTTTCCCAATTCGATCTACAAACTGTTGCGCACCACCGAACAACTCTGACAGGAACCAGATATGCTTACCGCATTGTTTTGTGAGCCAATCACATTGCTGTTCGAGCGTCTTCTCTGCGACCTTCTGGTTTGTCTTGATGCGTGACTGTTCGGCTGACAGGAAATTGAGGCACGGATAGGCGCCGGCGAGGTACGCGCCCGGATTCAGGATGGCATCAAACGGTATGACACGGCCATTTTTGGC
This sequence comes from Uliginosibacterium gangwonense DSM 18521, assembly GCF_000373965.1. GTDB lineage: Bacteria > Pseudomonadota > Gammaproteobacteria > Burkholderiales > Rhodocyclaceae > Uliginosibacterium > Uliginosibacterium gangwonense. The sequence continues at coordinate 15,217 of NZ_KB892842.1, forward strand.
ACGGTATTCAACTTCGTGACGGAGCCAAGGCGATTCCTTGTCGCCCAACTCTTTGCCCTTCTCGTACGCCCGGTACATCAAGCCAGATTCTCGGGTGCCAACGTAGTACGTGCGGCCCTTGCCGTTTGGCCTATCCCAGTTGCCGCCAAAATGCTGGTCAGGCTTTGAGCCCCGGTAGTCAAAGGCTCCATCCAAATACCACTGGCGAACCTGATCGACATTGACCAACCCTTCCACGTCATCGTGCGACAGATCGACGCGGGAAATCTTGCCATTGACTGCCATCTCTGACAGGAAGTAGAACAGACGCCCTTCCCATCCGGGTTTGGCAGCAGCACAGGCAGAGCCGGGAAGATTGACGCAGACGGTACGATTCTGGCCACCATGGCAGACATGGCCGTATTGTTCGCCAAGGTCGTAGGAGCGTTGGTAGAAGAAGAGACCGCCAGAACGTTGGCATGTCACACCGTAGCCGAGTATCCAGTCAAGGACGTAGGAGCATTCAACAATGACCTCATGGTCGGTCACGCCTTGCTGACGGATTGCGAAGCTGTCTTCGTGGCAGGTAAAAGTCACCCAATCAATGAAGGCTGAACCACCGTCCCAACCCCTACGGGCAGGGATTTGAACAACTTCACCGTCTTGAACCTTCAGGGTTACAGGCCGAGCCTCTCCGGAACCTACCCCCCTATTAGTAAGGGGGGGCACAGGCACTTCGCCGCTTCGCCGTGCCGCACGGCGGCCCGTCTTCGCCAGCTCAGGCGCCTTGGCGGGGGCTTGCTCAAGGGTGGCAACGTCCAACATAGCGCGAGCGCAAACTGCATCAATCTGCTTTGGCGTCAAACTGGCCAATACGTCTTTTGCTCGTGCCACTGGTCTCCCCTCCCCTGTGTGTCGTTTACAACGCAGCCATGAGGCTGTATCGTCATCGAAATTACGTTTTTTCTAAGTTTAGAAAACGCGTAACTGTTTGACACATTATAAAGTTTAGAAAACGCGTAACAGCGGAGAAAAGAGATGAAATTTATTGATTACATCCAGCAGGCCGAAGAGCAAGTAGGCGGAACGAAAAAGCTTGCCCAACTGCTAGAAATCCACATCACCCATCTCTGCAATGTAAAAGCAGAAAAGATGAAAATGAAGGATGAAGCCTGCATAAAATTGGGTGTGATTTTGGGGATAGAAAGACCCCAAGATATGATACTCATCCAGCATGAAAGCCGGGCAAAATCAGAGGAGGAACGCCAATTTTGGCATAGGTTTTTGAACTGGTCACCAGCTCATGCTGCTGGCATTGTGATGGCGGTACTTGTCACAAAATTTTGTGTCACTACCCTGCCGGAAAGCCCCGCCAGCATTGGGTTTGGGGACTCCGCGAGTGTTTATTATGTCAACCAAAGTACACAAACCAAATCAAAGAGCTAGGCTATCTTTTTAAAAAACCCGCTCTCCCCTTTTGTTATTCCTAACAAATATTGCCTTGGGAAGAGATGATCGCCTTAGTTCTTCTACAGCGCATCAACCGTCTGCTGCTTCGCACACTAGCTAAAACTAGGCGCGCTTGTCAACGTCACCTGCCCATTTTGTGATCGTTCTCCTTGTCTGGTGCTCTAGGGATGGGAGGGTTTGGTCGCAAACTCCAGCTCGAAGGGAGCCAGGTGTGGGTTCGCAGGCGGCACTTCCGCGAGCCACTGTTTTGGATTGCGCAATACAACGGCAGACAACTTGCTCCTGCGCTTGCCGTTGGCCACCACCTGGTAATGCAGGATGTTGCTGTGGTTTTCACCCATCTGGTGCCAACCTGCAGCGGTGACTTTGCGCTGCAAAACCGAATACTCCACGTCTGTAACAGCCTCATCTATCAGAAATTCTTTGAAGATTCGTGGAGATACGAGCGCAATGCCTTCAGGCACGATGTGCACGAGCGAGTCGGCCTGGTTGTACGTGATGGTGCCGCTGGCCAGCCCTTGCTGCACCCATTGGACGAACTCAATGGCCATCGGATCCGGCTCCTTCTTGTTGCCGATGATTTTGGGCGGCTGCGCATGTGGCATCACCGGTTTAATCGTCTCTGGCGCCGTTTTGGCGCTCTCCAAGGGCTTGTGAGGCAATCCTTGCTTCTCATCCTCGTAGGTGGCCACGTCACCATCACCCGGCAAGAATTCGTTTGAGTCGGCTTTCGTGGTGGGCTGCTGTGGTGGTTTTGCCGTGGAAACCTTGGCTGGCGCGGGTGTGGGCGCGGCTACGGGCACCTCGTTTGATGCCGGTTTGGGCTGAGGTTTTGGCACACCGTTTGGGGGCGCCGGGATGGCGTTTGCCTGGGAAACGGGCTTTGGATCAGCCCCTTTTTCGGACCCCTGTCCCAGATTATGTAAAGTCTTGCTGTTTCCACCCGTAGTGCCCTGTTTTGAAACGGGTTTTGGCCCAGGAATACTGAACGCGTTGCGGTCAATACTCGGGACTGGTTTTGGTGCAGGCGTTGTACTGGCCTTGGCGTTTGTTTCAGTGCCGGATGGTGATTTATTGGGTGCAGTGTTGCTTGAGGCGCTTATTGTCGCAGGCGCCTTTGAGCTCGTGGCAACTGGTGCAGTAGTCTTCACTGCATCCGCTACATCAAGGAGCCCATCGGGCGCGCTACGTGCTGCCATGGCAGGTGCGGCCGCAGTACCTTCATCCCACACTGTCTCTTCTGGCGCGAGATCTTCCGGTGGTGCAATATCCGATTCGGCCTCTGTTTCAAGCTCCACTTGAACGGCATCGGCCTTTTCCCCGGTCAGTATCGTGATCGAGCCTTGCATGTCGATCGGATACTGAGTCGGTGCATCAAACAGACGATGTAGCGGAAACTTCAGTACCGGAAATGGTGGTAATTCATAGTCCGGGCCTTGCACAATCACTTTCCAGATCGCACCACCGGAGTTTGGATTGGGTTCAATCAGCCCATAGTCCTGCCAGGTATCAAAGAGCCGGTCATTCTTGTTGCCGCCTGGAATGGATTCGTCCGGATGATGCTCCTGGATGTGCTTACGCACCGTATCCGCAAGGCGTTTTGCGACAAACCAGATTGCGCCGTCATACACCCAACCGGCTGCGCCATTTCTGTTCAAAGGCAGTTTTGTGCCATCTCGCAGCATATGCCGGATGGCTTGCATCAAAAGTTCGTTGAGCGGTACGGCCGTGGCTGTCACAAATCGCTGCCTTGTGCCATGGGCCAGATTGCGGGACACCGAGAAACTATCGGCCCGTTTAACGATCTCAGACAGCGCTTTTGCGCCTTCGTCTATCACAGCGTCTTCACCTGACAGATACTTGGTCAATGCGGTCAGCACGTTTTGTTTGCGCCCGAGGAAGGCTAACGCATTGCTCGGCACCATGGCTTGAAGCATGACAAGCGCCAAGCGTTGGTGGGCCTGATAGTCGCGCTCACTCTTGGGGGCAAACTGAATCTGGTATTCCAGCGCACGCGAAGCGTGCATTGGGCCAGATAACGGGAGCCAGCGCCGGTTTTGTGCCTGGGGTGTATCCCGAATGTCGATCTGCAGGTCAGTCAGCACCTTACCCACGTCATGCAGCAAGGCTGCATAGAACACTGCGTAGGTCCAGTGATCGCGCTGCGCATCAATCAGCTCGGTGTTCGCGTGCAGTGGCAACAGATAACCATTGCGGGCGGTCAAGGCGGCCAGCACCACTTCCAGGGTGTGGGCGATCAGCCCGCCGATGTGTGAGTGGTGATGGGCTTCGGAGGCCGGCGCCAGTTGAATGAATTCAACATAGGCCGTGATCGCTGGGTACATATCGCGCATAAACACTTCATGCGATAGACGTGATTGGCGCTCGATGTCAGAAAGGAGAGATTGAGCCTTACAGTGAGCCAGCAAATGCTCCCCTGAGAGGACGTTGAACCACCCTACTCCACTGCCTGCAATGGGCGGCAGGGACGCTACTTTCTGGTCCGAGACCTCGGTGGGGGCTTCTTGCTCCGGGGGCACCCTCCAGTGTTGCCAGGCGTAGTAGCCCAGGATGCCAAGTGAAGTCAGTGTCAGCAGAGCAAGAAGGAAGATCATCATTCAGGAATTGGGTCAGAACCCCCACCCGGCGGCGAGCCAAGCGTGGGCGGATTTTGGGTTTGAGTCAGCTTTTCGATCAGGCGCTCACGCAATGCGGTTGTGCCTGCAGGGGCGTAGCCCGTGCTCCAGACGTGCGGAATCACCACCGGCTTGATCTTGGTGAGGTAGTCCATGAAACGTTCTGCAGAGGGATCCCATTCCTGGCCTTCGTACCCCATGCGGGCACGCAAATCACAGAAACTCTGACTCGCCAGTTTGTCGGCCAGTTCAGTGGGTGTCACGGCGGTCGTGACGCCAGACTCAGCACGCTGTTGGACCAGACCTGCCAAGGCTTCGGCACTCAACAGAACAGGATCCTGGTCCTTGAAAACGACGAGTTCCAGACCATCATATTGGCTCAGCCAATCGAGCACAGGTGAGATCCAGGCGGCTTGTCCCAAGCCTTGGAGCATATGGGCAATCGACATGATGGCCTGTTGGCGCAAGGCTTGATGTTCCACGGTCAAGGGCGCCAGTTCCGTCAGTGGCGGTCTGTCGAGCCAGAGCTGGATGAGTCGGAGCAGCTTGCGGATTTCGCGCGTGGACATGATGAGTGCGTGCCTGAAAGGTAAATGAATACCCGGCCAGCGTGTGTTGCCGGCAAACGGGTAGCGAAAGGCCTGCGCAACTGCGCAAGATGCAAATCGCACCACGCTTGGGCAGACCTTGGGCTTCATTATACAAACTCATCCTTCACGCTATCAGTGTCCCTTGGTGTCGCTGACTATCGGTCTTTATGGAACCCATCTGAACGGTCTTCGCGCACTTCAGGCTGCAAGGCGGGAGGGCTCCCCTGCCCCATCGCTTTGAGCGCTTTCTTCATCCTTTGTTTCACCGCCCAAGGCCCCGAGAAGCTGTTCCAGCATCGCGGTGGCCTCCAGGGCAAGGAGCGTGAAATCCACATCGAATTGCTCTTGCGCATCCTGTGCTGTAGCAGACTTACTCTCCGTTTTAGTGATGTCGAGCAGTTCAAGTCCTTTGATTTCGAGCCGCTCGGTGAGCGTGAAACTGACCCGATCCGCATAGCTGAGCCCGAGGCTATACACCTGCTTGCCCTGGGCAATATGGTCGCGGATCTCTTCACCTTCCAGGCTGTGGTGGCGATAGCGCACCACACTGGTCTCATCAGTTACGGCGCGCAGCTCGCAACTGTCATCAATGCTGAAGCCGTTCGGCGCTTCATGGGCGGCCAGCCAGTCTGTCATGGCCTTGCAGGGGCTAAACTCCGTGTTGAGGAGCTTGATCGGCAAACCTTCCAGACATTTGTAGAGGTGTTCAAGCACGGGTTCTGCTGCTGTGCGGGAGCTGGCCAGCACCATCAACCAACCTGCAGACACGTCGAACCACGCGAGCACCCGGCTGTGGTTGATGAAGGCCGTGGGGAGGAGTTCTTGTGTGACGGCCTCAGCAATCTCCTTCATCTGCTTGCGACCCGGCTTGAAGCCTTGTTGGGCTTCCAACTCAGCAGCCCGCTTTAGTGCGGCTTGTTTCACGACACGCCCAGGCAATATGCGCTTGTCGCAACCCAATGCCACCAGCCAACGACCTGCTACAGCATGAACGAGGCCTGCGCCGCCCGACTCAGCAGGGAGGACGTTTTCCCAACCCTGACGCATGGGTTCCTGGTTGCCACAGGGCTGAAAAACCATTTGGCTCAAAAGTTCCGCCAGGCGTTCCGGGTCCATGTCCCAGTTTGGGTCAAGACGATACGGAATCAGGTGCTTGGATAAGGGTGTCGACATCGTAAAACTCCTCAGAGAAATCAAAGATGGCTATTGATGTGGATGTCAGTCAGAAGGAGCACGTTGGCGTTTTCTGCTGCAAGCTCAGCACCCTCACAAGCAGCCTGACTGTTCGGGGCAAGGATCGTGACCAGGAGATCGCCTTGGCGCTTGTCATTCACGACGCAATCCAGAACCGTGGGGCCACTGTCATTGACAACATGCATGATGCTGTCTTTCCAGCGCACCAGCGGATCGCCCTGGAGTGCTGCATAGAGCGCCAATATGTTGGCGTCACTTTGCTCGGCCTCCATGGCTTCAATAGCCAGGCAGTTCTGTGGCAGCTTCATGTCGACGCGGTTACGGGGCCGATTGAGTTTGCCAATCCAGACTGTGTCGGTGACAAAGGGACGCACCGCATCCAGCACGGCGCGAGCTGTGTCCAGTCCACCGAGCAAGGGTTCTGCCGACACGGAGGTGCGAAACCCGGCACCATGCGCCAGCCGCAAAGCTTCAAGCCGTTCTTCTGGCGCGGGCGCACCAGGCTCCCAGAATCGGGCGACCTCGGCATCCATGGTGCCCTGGGTAAAGCGGAACATGACCTGGTTGCGGTACGTGGCCAACTCAGCCACCAGGTGCGCAATGCACGCAGTATGCGGTTTGCTCACGATCAGCACCTGGTTGCCCGCATCGAGCATCAACTTCAAAAAGCGTGTGCAGGCATCCAGGTTCCCAGGTGTGATGTCATGGGCGCTGGGGAACATGATCACGCCGTGGCGCTTGGGATACTTTGTACGCTCGGCGTTGGCGGTCAGGCTCTCGGTATGCCAATTCACACGAGCGAGCGTTTTAAAGCGATGCGCATTGGCCGCTGCAAAACAGTACTTGCAGTTGTGACTGCAGCCTCGCTGAATGTTTTCATTATGATCAGCCCACTCAAGCGTGCCCGACCCGTCACGCTGCGCGTCAAATCCTTTGGAGTTGGAGGTGGATTGATCGCTCATGAGGCATGCTCCAGCTCAGGTGCAGAAGGTGCAACCGAATCACCGGTAGAACCTGGAACGGCACCGTCGTGGCTCTGACTCTGATCCAGACTCAGGCCCAGCAGTTGCGCGAGTCTGTCGTCTGTGAGGTTGTCGATGGTGAGGTTTTCATCGCCGCTGTACATCAAGACGTAATGGATGATGCCAACCTGCATCCGCCGGGTGGCCATGCGGCGCTGTGCATCGCGTAAAGCCTGCGCGGCAGAGGGCTGGTCACGACGCTGGCGCACCTTGTCGGCCAGGGTGTCGGCCGCATAACGCGCCTGGTCGCGCAGCGCCTGCAGTGCTTCACGGAAGGCCACAGGCAGCGGGCTATTCTCCTGTACGGCCCTGCCCGCGTCATAGGCCATCAGTAGAATCTGCTTCAACCGCTCGAAATCAGTGATGGAGTCTGGATCATCGAGTGACAGAACTTGCTTGATCGTCATCGGGCGTGCGCCCAATAGATCAACAGCCTGAAATGCCAGATCGGTTGCGAGTGTCTTGCATGTTGCTTCATCCATTGCGTTTCTCCTGGTAAGACTTTTTGGAACAGCGCCAGCCCTGGATCATCAGTGCCACACCAATGACCAGGCCAAGGGCTCCGAGCACTCCGTTAATCAAGTCCTGCCTCCAGTCGACGTTTGCAATCATCATGAGACCGACGATGGCGATCAATGCCCCGCACACCGCAGGGAGCCAGCCGCTTGCTTCAGTAGGTGTGTGTTCTGTCATAGAGGTTCCTCTCCGTGCGGCAGATCGGGTTCAGGGATAGGAAGCGAATGAATCTCTTCGATTGAGCGGATAAAGACCTTCACCCCACGCATGAGCGACTTTTTGTCGCTACACTGGTTCTCAAATGACATGATCACGCTTGATGGCAAGCGGCTGACAAACAGAAGTGACAGGATTTCGCGGTTGTGGTCTGAATCAATGGGCGAAGCGTCACGATCAACACCGGTCAGCACAAAGCCTCGCTCGACGAGGCTCTCACGCCACAATTTCCGCTGTTGTCTGTCGCTGGCAGGCGTTTTAGAAAACGACGATGAATACCCAAAAAGGGAGCAACAAAAGTCGACCTCGCACCCATCATCCCCAAACCGTATGCTGCTGACGTGCCCGAAACCTTCCAGCTCCCACCAGGCTCTGATCTGCTCACACATATGCTTGAGGCTCGCCTGGGTGGCTGCGGGAGCCTGGGATGTTCCCAGTTGCCCTTCGAGGTAATGAATTCGCTCGTTCGCTTCACGCAAACGGGCGTATCGCTCTTCGATTTCTTGGCCGGTCTGGGTAGGAATACCCAGAACTTCTCCCAAAGCAGAGAGGTTGTGATCGCAGCAACGCAAGACATTGAAGGCTAGTTGTGAATCCAGTCCCTCACTTTCTTTGATGCCTTTTGAGAGTGCCGACACCCCAAAACGCAGGTCGCGGATGGCGCGTTGCGCCAGCTCCTGTTGGTCTTCGTTGAGATGAATTTCCTTTTCATCGGCCATTAAAATGTTCCTTCAGGAAAGAGAATAGATGCCATCGCCTGGTCGGCCATGGCATGAATACGTTGCAGGGCTTCTTGATACATACGCTCAATGCTGGCCTTGCGGTTTGTCTCAACACGCGTCAAGTACAGTTGGCCCAGTTCTCTCGCTAGCGCGTCCGGAAACTAGAAGTCGTCGCCTTCGTCAAACCAGCGCTCGACCAGTGTGCGCGGTAGTACGTCGCAAACCTCCCATCCTTCTTCGTGGGAGTCACGCCAGAATTCTTCCTCTCCCTCACAGATGCGGATACTCGCGGGGACGAGTACGCCTGAATGGAAATTCGTCGTGTGTTCATCCACTGTGTCATCACGGTGCAAAACGTAGGGCGCGTGTTGGCCCAAACTGCTTCAAGGCGAGAAGCAGGGTTGCAGCAGAATCCTTGCCGCCCGAGACTGAGACAACATGCAGAATGCTCATAGAGCCTCCTGCCCTGCCCCCTCAGAAGGCTTCAGGTGCTCGTCCCGTCTGGTCTTGTCTGCCACAGCGTCGTCTCCCGCATGACTGGTTCATCAATGCGGAGATCATGGCGAGAAGGACAAGTGGATGCCAGCCGAAACCCCTTGTAAAATAATTTGGGTTTTCGCTGGAAATTATTTTTTAGGTGTGGTAGAGCGTCTTATGCTTGACGATTCAGTGCAATAGTTGCTTTCTTTGGTAAGTCCGACGTCTTAAAATCAAAGCCTTATTGTAAGACGCTGTGCTAAACAGGGATTGCGTCAACGGTTGGGCGTCGCCGCTTTCATATCTAGCGAGTGGGCGCTGACCGGCATGAGCCACGCTTTGCATCATTGGAAACACATGGACGAACGACTTGCACAACTGATTTCTGATTACCAACGAGCCGTTGGCACGGCTGTTTTATTAATGTCAGAATCTGGCTTCAAAATCCCATCAAACATAGATGACTTTCTTAACCTGGACATCCCCGCTCAGGGAGAACTGAACGGAGGTATCACATATATCAAACATGGTTACGGCTGTTGGGTAAATCTGCCAGAAGGTGAGGTGGACTTTGATTTAGGCCCGCTGTGCGAGATTGATGGATTTGACGAATGGCGTTTGTGGAATTTTTGCTCCGAGCGGTTGAACAAATATGCATTTGACACGCAGCAAGTGCTCGCGGATTGCATTAGAGATGCCCTCAATGAGAAGACGCTTGCAGCTTCCTCTCACGACCTCTACTACGTGGTTGACTCGGTCAATAAATTGGGTCAAGAAGCTTCCCGTATCTTGACGGCAGGGTGTGCACTTCCCCATTGGACCCGAGACTGCGTACTGACTCTTTACTCTCAGTGCTTTTGTTCTGCAGACCTAATGCTGGAGCTCCATGACGCAATTCTTCGTCGCTTGATAAAAGATCAGAAGCTCAGCCAAACCAACAAAATGAAGTTCCGTGTGTATCTCCATTCCTGGATCGGATATCTACACTCGACAGTTAAAGGGTTTGAGGTTGTGGGAATGCGGAATCTTTTGCAAAATAAGCGTCCTTCGAGCTTCCTGAAGTTGATCTCCATGAGCGATAAGCTCGGCAAGCTAAAGAAGCTGCATTGCAACGACTTGCGAGATTTGCGCAACGAGGTTTTCCACCTTCGGACCAGTGAAGAGACATTTAGGCGATTTTTCGATGATGACGGAAAGCGGATGGAATGGGCTAGAGAGCTTCATGCTGCGTTTGCTGCCTTCTTTTCGGACTACAGGGTTCTCGCTGAAGAGCATTATTTGCTCAACGGGCGCTCTGGTGAGAGTCAAATATGGCAAGCTGGCGAACGGCGCCGAAAGCAGAAGGCCGATAAAGCCGAGATGAAACGGTAGGGGACTTTGATCCGATTTAACCTTTTTGGATCACCTTGCTGGATCACTTGAGCATGGATCAGAAAACGGTACAACCGTAGGGCTGGCACAGGCCTTTGCGTCCTTTGTGGTTGGCGGACGCCAACCACGCCCCGTACCCCCGTAAAAGAAAAGGGTTTGGCCCGTCCCAGTAAGCTGTTTGCGCCCGATCCCGGTGTATTAGGGATCGGGCGCCCCTTTCAATAGGGGCCTGTCAGCCCGTAAAAGAAAGTCCGCCCACGGACTTTCCGGTGTAGGCCTTTGAGGGCCTTAGCCCAGGCTGAGACTCCTGAGCCAGTGCTTCAGATTCTTGATGTCTTCGAAATCCTCAAGATCGCGCTTGAACGCGCGGATACTGAGCCAGAAGTTCTCGATGTCTTCGTCAAGCGCAGGCAAGACACGTTCTGGAGACAGATGTTCAAAAGGAGCAAACCCGTAGCGCTCTCTGAATGCAGATTCGACGTGCAGGATCTGCTGATCAAGTTCGCTCACCTGTTCCTTCAGAATCTTGTTGTAGTGCTTGAGCCGATCTTCGTTCAGGTGATTTAATGACTGCAGGTCGATATGCTCCAGCTCCAGCTCCAGTTGCAACTCCAGTAACTGCAGCAGGTTATTCTTGTTGTAGGCGTCATTGACGCGCTGCATCAGCAGCGTTTTCCGCTCGCGCTCCTGTGGATCAATCTCCCGATCTGGGTGTAGGGCACTGGCCAGTTTGCGATAGATCTCGCGGATAGAAAGACTCATCTGTGCCTGTTCTTCCTGCGCGCGCGCTTCTGCTGCAAGTTGTTTGGGTGACTTTTTCCGTGTGGCGCGATGTGCTGCCCGGGTGACGGTCTCATCCTCTTGCTGCTGGAGGTGCGCTCGTGCGCGGGCAATCAGGTCTTCTGGCGAGTTCGTGTTTAGATCCTCACCCAGATCAATGCCTAGCAGGCTCTCAAGCATAGATTTTATGCCATTGATATCGGCAGCGGCTTCGCTGTCGTAGTCCGTCTCGCTGTACCTGTTGTAGATTGCTTTCAGATTTTCATCCTGGCCGACCATCTCCCCCGCCAGACTTGTGATCACGCCAGCCACTTTTAGGCGTTCACTTTTGGTCAGTCCTTTTTGTGGGTAAGCGCGATCCAGACAATGCACCAGTTGGATTCGCAGATTGGTCGAAATCCGTTCCAGCGGCAGGTAGTCATTGACGTAGCGCTGCTGGAAAGTGGGGGTGACGGTTTCCCAGGCACTCAGTCTCATCCGGCGCTTCTCGATTTGTTTGATCAGCGAGTTGAACGTCTTTTGTCTCTTCGACAACGCGGGGCGATTGTGATCAGGTTCAATACTGACGGACGGAGACTGGGTTCGGGTCATGACGGGAAATTGCGCGCAAAGCGAAATTATTGAGCCAGTTTTAGCTGCCGCATAGTAGACCGAAAACGGCGCCTTGCACCTTTGCCTGTAGTGGACGGCATCTGCCTGATGCCTATCCTTGGTAATAATAGTAGTGGCCATGCTTGAATTGCATTTAAAATACTGTGACTATGTACAGCATTTTTAACCGCCTCAAGGATTCCTCCATGTCGACCCCTAAAACCCCTTGTCACAGCGCCACGCTTGAGATCGACCAGGTGCCCTACAAAATCTTCATGTTGATTGGCGGTTCTGTTGAAACAGACTTGCCCGTGGTGATCGCCATGTGTCACGACCCGAAGAATAACCGGGCGAATCTGCGCTTTGATGTAGACCCGGCGCGGGCAGAAGAACAATTGGGGGAATTGAGTGCGGATGAAATTTTCGAGCGCTGTCTCACACAGATGCAGACTCGGAGATTGATCCCCCACACATATACGCTGGCAAACAAGTCCTACGTGGGAATGTTTGAGTAGAGTGCTGGCGGCACTGAAAGGTCCAGCCGTCACCCATTGTTATGAGTCATTCCGTCCCTACCGAATGTGGCTGCTTTTCATCCAAGTGGATTACGGCCACTTTTTCCGCTTCTTGCACAAGATTTAACTCTACCAGCATATGTTCGTAGTGATCTATAACTTTCTCAAGTATGAGCGCACGTGTTTCTTCAGAGCACGGTTCTTGCAGAATTTGTATAAGGGTAGGTAGCCGTAGCATACATCCTCGTTTTTCTAGGTTTTTGCACAGGCATGCAACCAAATCGATTCAGGAGGCTTGTATCCACGGTCCCCACCCGTGCTCATCCCGGTTGCGAACAAAAGTGGCATAACGTTCTTCGAGCCAACGATCGCCTCGGTCTTCTGATGAAGCCAGGGGGCTCACAACCAGTTCCTGAATTACATCGTGATGTCCTGACAGAATGTATACCAATGCGCCGCCGAGCTCTTCGTACACGCCTGCGCAAACCTCATTCTCGTCTCCTTGGGATAGCTCATTCCAGATATGTGTCAATAATGCCTGATCAATTTTAATGGGCAGATGCATTGTAATGACTCCATGTCGCGCGCAGGCGTACCCGTCTGGTTTGACTGTGGACGAATTGGCACGGATCACGCTTCTCCTTGCCACAAGGTATTTTTTAGACGATAAATCGTGCCACCCCTGTTCTCAATTGATCCGAAACCTGGACGAGTTGGTGGGCGGTCGAGGAGACGGTTGAAACCACGGTCGCGTTCTCTTCTGCCATCTGTGCAATGATCTCCACGTTTTTGGCCAACTCGATGGATGCCGCACGCTGCTCCTGGAGTGCGGCTGAGATGTCGCCGACCGCCTCACAGACGGTGCTGGCGGCTGTGCCGATCTGTACCATGGACTCTGAGGCTTGCACTATAAAGCAAGGGTTCGGCGGTGGTTGTGAACCGCTCGTTGCCCAACCCATCGTTCCACCGGGCCTGCGTGAAAAGCCGTGCAGGCCGGTGAATTCAAACGTTGAACGTCCGCATCCTCATGGGCTGGCTAGCCGCATCGGGTCGATATTGAGCCTTGACGGCTTATGGGGCGTGGATGCAGGATGGAGGCCGAGTTCGGCCAACTGCTGCCGGTCGCCAGAACCACAGAAGCGCCATTCGCATGACTTGTACACTCTGAAACCTGCCGGATAGGCAACGGAAGCCCATCGGCCGTTGCGGTCATTGATGCCAACGAACTAGAATGATCACTGTCAGCCAAGAACAGACGCTCGACTGATACCCAAAAACGGACGCCCGGGGCCTCCGTTCCGAAATCCGCAAGATGAGGTTTTTGTCGATTCTGTTAATGGTGTGCTTTTGTACAGAAGAATATCGCTAATCCAGTCTGCACACCATTCTTCGCTGTAAGGCGGCGCCGTGTTAGGGAGCCAGCGCTGATGTTATGTAGCAAAACCGCTCCCTATAACAAGGTGGGCATAACCGCAATGGCAACCGGTGACAAAGATCCGCGACTACTTAAAATCTGGAATCAGTCAGAGATCCCGGTTTTATATCGTCGTGGAAATGGCTCACCACTGTTAGTTCGCCTTCCGTTTTCTCCCACTAACAGAGCGTGGTTGAAGAACGACCGCCGCCGCAATCCAATTTGGCACAAACCAGAAAAGTACTGGGAAGTTCCAAAGTCGTGGTTTGAGGTGTTGATTAAAGAATCACTCGTTAAGTACAAGAAGGTCTACGTAATACAACCGTTCAATCCAATGGAGAAATGCGCTCCGGCATGTTGGAATGCGGTGGGAGCGGAATGCGAATGTTCATGTATGGGGGCAAACCATGGATCGGGAAATCCTGCGGGGAAATGGCACGTAGTTTCTGACACCCTAGCTATTAGTTGGGGTCCCAGAAGATATTCATGCCGGCTGCTAACTCCAGTAGAGCATCATTCGCATTGATAGCCCCTATACCCAAAAATTCCGTCGAGAGGGATCACCCACAAGTTGCGTTCATGGGTTCCCTTCACGGCTTCGTCGCTACGGCGGTCCCCAAAATCAAACGTTAGGAAACAAGAAGCCAATGTACCCAGTTAGTCTTGGTTATTCGACTGCCGTTGCCAGAATTACTGCGCTGCTCCAGAACGGACACGATGCAGAGGCCCTTGTCACTTCTGTTTTTACCGCAGAAAAGACGCTACGACGCACGCTTCGGCAGCTTGTGGTTTCAGCTGGTTTCCCATCGTCAATCGCTGACAAGATTGTTGGCAACCTACGCGGCCTTGATGCAGTAAAGAATGCTTGGGAGTTGTATGACCCTAAGCATCGAAAGCTTGCCGATATCCTACAGGCACCAGATTGGAAGGTATTTAAGGAAGCCGCGGAGATGCGCAACAAGCTCGTTCACGGGGAGAAGGTTTATGCACTCGCTGTATGCAGGAAAACAGCCAATGATGTATTGGCTGCGCTTACCAATGTCAAAAGCACACTGGATACAGAGTACAACTACAGCGGCTGGACAAAAGCACTCTCCAGAAGAACCTCTCGTCTCCATGTTGATCCAAAGGTCCGCATTGCTCCATAACCATCAGTCGGGGACCGCCTACAAGCTGAGCTTATTGGTTCCCTTCGCAGCTTCGTCGCTCCGGCGGCCCCACACGTCAATCGTTGAATATCCGTTGGACTGACTGCTAACAGTTGCATCAGAGACGGTTGTCGTCGGGGAGCTGAACAGCGGCAATGGCCGACGACATGTCGGTCATTGCTGGTAGGCCTGTCGCCTCCTGAGCGACTATGTTCGAGCGGCTGAAGTTCGGCCAAAGCTGCCATTTAACACGTCCAGTCCGAACGGCAGGTTTGTTGAACATAGCGGACACACTTTCAATGCTCAGTACCGATACCTGTCCGGAAGCTAGTCCCTTCGGTAGTGGTTGTCGGTGCTTTGCTGAATGCTCATGCGGGAATCTGAGATTCTTGTCGAAGAAGCCTGCAAATTTGTTCTTGGCCTGAGTCACATAATAGCCACAGCGTTGCATATTTTTCACCTCCTTACTCCCCAGTCGCCTCCCGCGCCAGCCGAAGAGCACGATCGGTACGACCACCGGCGGACGCCGCAGAGCACGAGCAGGGTGAGCTTGAGATTGGTGGTAAATAGCATGACCAGCCCGCCAATCAGAACCAGCACATTGCGTAGCGCAATCGACAGGCTTGAGCCAACGGTCTGATCAATCAGTGTGGTGTCGGCGGTCAGGCGCGAAATCACGGCGCCGGTTCTGCCCCGCTCGAAATAAGAGGGTGGCAGGGACAAAAGGTGGTTGAAGACGCGCCGACGCAGGTCAGCGGTTACCCGCTCACTGAGCCACGAAACGTTGTAGAAACGGGTATAAATCGCCGCCGCGAGCAGCGCAATGACGCCAAACATGAGCACCAACGCGCGGTCCAGCCAAGCCGGGTCGCCTACTGCGAATCCCTTGTCGATCACAGCGCGCAATCCTTGGCCGACACCAAGCATGGCCAGAGCGGCGACGATCACGCGGCCTCAGTAGGGCTTGAGCAGCGCCAGCATGACGCGTGCGGGAGTATTTGAATCTGGCATGGGCGGGTTCCTCAGGATAGGCTGTATTATATTCCCGCAACGCCGCTGGCTTTGGTGAGATCAATCCTTGCGCCAAAGTGCCCTTGATAAGCGCATTTCCGGTAACGGCGCAGAGCGCTTTGCCGGTCCTGGTGTTCATTTTCCTGAACGCAGTCAATGTGGGGCGTACCTCAGCACTATGGCTTCGAGGTGCCAGCAGTGATCACGTGCGGCCACTTGGAACGTGGACTTGGTTCAATCCATATTGTTCAATGTAAAAGGGGGCTGGGGCTCCAGTGCAGCGAAACAGTTGTCAAATGCTTGCATTCAGGCAACGGCCGGTCGAGTCTCCCTCAGAGCAGCCATTCAGATGACCGCTTCGCTTTGAAACCTGTTCGATAGCCAATTCACACAAGTCGGACTTTGCTGTCGTTCACTATCACTGACTTGAGCGGCGCAATAGAGAAGCTGAGCAGACTTTAGCAACCTGTTCATAATCTTTTGAGCAAAAAAGCCAAATGAAGGAACTGTAAACTGGTGGTGAGTAAGCGCTCGCAGTTCTTCCACAAGCGTCGGCATTTTTCAATCCAGGCAAAGGGGCGCTCAACAATCCAACGCTTGGGCATTACCGAAAAAGTGTGTAGCTCATTGCGCTTGGCGATCTGCACTTGTGCGCCTAACAGTTCATGAATAGTTTGCGAAAAGGGCTTATCACTATAGCCTCCGTCAGCCAGAATGCAGGTAACTGCAGCAAGCTCTATGCGGTGTTTTTCTATGGCCTGAATAGCGCCTTTGCGGTCGGTCATGTCTGCCGTGGTAATGGCCAACGCATGCGGTAAACCCTGCTTATCGACCAGACGAAGGGGTTGATGATCATAGCGCCACCGGTCAGATCGGCAGCACTGCCATCCGTCAGTGCACGGATCTGGACCTGCTGGCTAGGCACCCGCTTGAGCGCAACAATGATCTTCATCAGTATTGGTTTCGTGCGTTTCAGAGATCTGCAAGATACTCGGGATCGAGTATCCGCTTCGAATAGGTATTGGAGGTATACAGCGTCACCGCCGGGTTGTGGCCATTCAGCCGGTCCTTTGTGACCAGCGTTGTCACCAGCGCTTCCGAATACTTAGTAAACAGGGAGTCGTGGCCCACGCAAAGCCCCATGATCACGTTCAAGTCGGTCTTCGTCTCGTTGAGTTGGCGTGCCTGCAAAATGGGATTGCAGCATGCCTCGAAGGAGCCGCACTGGATCTTCAGCTCCTCGTCAATGCCGATCTCGGTTTTGTCGGTAGAACCGACCTTGCACAACACAGTAAAAGGCTCCAATCCGGCGGCCCGCAGCACCTTGGTGAAAATGCGGGTCTCTTCGATCAGCCCGAGGCAAGTCGCAATGCCAATGCGTTTGGCATCAATACGCCGTGCAAACGCCACGATCTCTTCGGCGCGCGAGAGCTTGCAGTAGTAGAGGCCCTCTACCTCTGCTGCTGCATGTGCCACCTTCGCATCAATGGAATCGCCACGATAGTGCCCTAGCGTTTCAGCGTGGGCTGCCGGGTCAACATTCTCGGTCAGGCAGAAGTCCGGGTACTTCTTGTTGTGGCGATAGCAATGCAACTGGCCACATTCGGAACAGGAGGGATTTTCGATTTTCGCCATGCTTGTATCCTTCAGACGACATTCCGCATAACGCGGAGTTTAGTATGCATTTGGCAACACACTCAGGGCCTGCTCCAGGTCGGCAATCAAATCGCCAGGGGCCTCAAGACCTGCGTGCAGGCGGATAATCGTGCCACGTCCTCGCCAATCACTTACACTGCGCACATTACTCAACTCGGCTACCATCACCAGGCTCTCGAAGCCACCCCACGATGCCCCGATGCCGAACAAACGCAGATTGTCGACGACAGCCTCGGCCCGCCCGGGCCGCTGATCCTTGAGCGCGAATGAGAGCAAGCCGTTGCTGCCGCTGAAATCACGCTTCCACAATGCATGACCGGGGTCTTCGGGCAAGGCCGGATGCAACACATATGCCACCGCTTCGTGCTCTGCCAGCCAGCGCGAGAGTTCAAGCGCTGTGGCCGCATGCACGGACAGACGACTTGCCAGCGTGCGCGCACCCCGCAACACCAGCCAGGCATCATCCGGGCTCACTGTCATGCCATGTGCATCAGCAGACAGGTTGAATGTCTGCCATACGGCCTCGCGGGTCGTCACGGCCCCCATCACCACATCTGAATGCCCGCTCAGGTATTTCGTCGCGGCCGAGATCACGATATCTGCGCCATGGCGCAATGGCTGGTACAGATAACCGCCCGCCCCCCAGGTGTTATCGGCAGCAACCAGGGCGCCATGTGCATGCGCTCCCTGCACCAAGGCTGGCAGATCGACAATCTCGTAGGCCAGCGATCCGGGAGACTCGACATACACCAAGCGTGTTTCAGGCAGATAGCGCTGCGCAATGTCGCTGCCGTCTGCTGCAAAAAAACTGTAGCGGATGCCATAGCGCTCAAAGAAGCGTAGCGCGAAATTGCGCACCGGGCCGTACACCGCATCGGTGATGAGTACGTGGTCGCCTGGTTTCAGATATGCAATCAATGCCTGGGTGATGGCCGCCAGGCCAGTCGGAAACAGGCGTGTGCGATAACCACCTTCGAGCTCACTGATCAGGTCTTCGAGTGCGAAGGCTGTCGGATTACCCCGCGCACCGTAGCTGAGCAGGCGCTCCGTGCTACGTCGCGCACGCACATCTTCGAGTTCAGCAACTGAATCGAAGAGGATGGTGCTGGCACGCACAATAGGGGGATTGACCGGGGAACCGCCTTCGACACGGGTATCACGACCGGCATGCTGCAGGCGCGTGCGCAAGGCGACTCCCCTATGTTTATCAGTACTCATGTAGCAGCGGCCTCACGGCGCGTCGTGACGCCAATCGACATGATCGAACAACTCTTGTCTTCTAGATTGAAACTCAGGCGCTCGGTCAGGGTTTCAAGTGCACGGCCATATAGATGCAGGTGGCGTATCGGCGCATCTCCGCGAATCTCAACGGCGTGAATATCATCCGGCAGAAGTGCAACACCGCTTCCAGGGCCAACTTCCAGTGTGCGCTCATGCACCAGCGTGGCGTAACCGGGTTTGCTGCCGTCATCGGTGCGCGTATACAGGTGATTGAACTCGACACCTTCCACCGCTGCGATGGTCGCCCAGGTCGTGTGGTTATGTGGCAGGATCCTGTTGTCGGGCTTCATGACATTAAGATATAGTGCAAATGTCTTGTCAGCCTCCTCCCGGATGAGATAACGCGCATGGCGCACACCTTCTTCGGGAGGTGGGAAATCAGCTTCAAGCCATAGCTCGGGTTGGGCGGCAAGCGCCTTGAGCTCCTGGAGGATATCGGCCAGTGCCTGGCGATCAAGCGGGCCGCGTGCGACAATCGACTTGACCCTGAGCAATGCGGCGTCGACCGTCTGTTGGCGAATGATTTTCTGTGTCATTTTGTTCTCTCCGTTTACTGCATGATCATGACATTCAGCGCCAGTCAGCAAGGGCCTTCTCATTGGCTGAAATGCTGCGGCCGTGGGCGTAGGCCTTCTGCACGGCAGCGCGCCCATGCACGCGCTCGAACCATGCGGCCAGATGTGGATAGTCTGCAAGCTGCTGCCCCTGACGGCGTGGCTGAATCCAAGGCAGAACAGCGATATCGGCAATCGAGTATTCATCGGCAAGGTATTCATGCTGCGCGAAATGCGCATCGAGAATCGCATACTGTCGTTTCACATCAGCAATCGCAGCATCAAGCTGGGCTTGGCCGATCTGCTCAGGAATCAGTTCACGGAAGCGCTGATACTGGCTCAGTGCGGGTGAAAGCTGGGCAGAATGCCAGATCAGCCACTGCAGGACGGCATAGCGCCCTACCCCCTCACGCGGCAGGAAACGCCCATGCTTTTCGGCAAGATACAACAGAATCGCGCCGGATTCGAAGATCGCCAAGGGGGCAGTCGTGGCATCTCCTTCTTCGTACCATGCTGGTATTTTCTGGTTCGGATTGATGCGCTTGAATTCTTCGTTTTTCTGCTCGCCCGCACGAATGTTAAGCGGCACGATTTCGCTGGTGACACCCAGCTCTTCGAGCAGGATGGTGATCTTGATGCCGTTGGTGGAGGGCCAGAAATAGAGTTTGCTCATAATGGTCTCGCGAGAATTCAGCCAGCGAGCGCATTAATGAAGCTGCGCGTGCGGGCATTGACAGGATTGTGGAAAATCTGGGCTGGAATACCTTGCTCAACGATCTCTCCGCCTTCGGTGAACACAATCTCGTGACTGACCTCTTCAGCAAAGCGCATTTCGTGTGTGACCAGGATGCAAGTCAGGCCGTCCTTGACGAGTTCCCGGATCACCGCCAGCACTTCGCCCACCGTTTCCGGGTCGAGCGCTGAAGTGACCTCGTCAAACAAAACCAGTTCGGGATGCATTGCCAGCGCACGTGCAATTGCCACGCGTTGCTGCTGCCCCCCTGATAGCTGGCCGGGATACGCATCAGCCTTGTGTTCCAGGCATACCCGCGCAAGCAACTCACGTGCTTCCCGCTCGGTCTCACCACGATCCTTGCCGAGAATGCGGGTCGGCGCGATGAGGATGTTTTCCAGCACACTCAGGTGCGGAAACAGGTTGTACTGCTGGAAGACAAAACCGATGCGCTTGCGCAACGCGATCAATTCGCTCTCGCTTTGCAGGCGATGCACTGCTGTCTCGCCAACACGGATTTCACCGCGCTCGGGACGCAGCAGACCATTGATACAGCGCAGCAGGGTTGACTTTCCCGAACCGGAGGGGCCGATGATCGATACTGCGTCACCACGACGCACGCGAAGATCAACGCCCTTGAGTACCTTGTTGTCACCAAACGAGAGATGCACGTTCTTCAGCGCGACCAGGACATCCGCATCATGATTCAAGGAAAGAGTTTCAGTGGTAGGCAAAGCGTTTCTCCAGGCGACGCGTGAGACGGGTGATCGGGTAGCAATAAACAAAGAACAGACTCAACACGCTGAGGTAGACGAGAATCGTGAAGTCGGTGCGATTGACGGTATTACTCGCATTCTTGGCCGCTTCGAGCAGTTCTGTGACCCCCACCAGCGATGCCAACGTGGTACTCATCGTGATCATCGCGTAGAGATTCATCCAGGGCGGCAGTGCGCGTTTTACGCATTGCGGCAGGATGATCCAACGCAGGGTCTGGCTGCGTGTGAAGGCGAGCGAAGAAGAGGCTTCCCATTGCGGTGTCGGAATCGATTGCACCGCACCGCGAAAAATCTCGGCAATATGAGCGGAAGCTGGCAACGCCAGCCCTATGGTAGCTTTGAACCAGTCGGGGAAAGGCAAGTATTGCCCGGCGATCTTCACTTCAAAGGGGAATACATAGGTAGTGAAAAAGATCAGTACCAGCAGGGGCGCGTTGCGAAAGATCTGCACATAGCCGCGCGCTGGCGACTGGACCCAGCCAAGGGGAGAAAGCTCCAAGGCTCCGACTACCAGACCCAGTACAGTGCCGATGGCCATAGCCAGCACACTGATCAGCACATTCATGAGCAGGCCACGCCCGAGCAGCGGCAGCCAGTTGATCAGAATGGTAATGGTTTCGGCATAAAATACATACAGCAGCAACCAGGCTGCACCCAGCGCGAGGAACCACAACAGGATCGGAGAAGGCGCAGCCCACCATCGGATTCTGGCGGAGCATGAAGCAGGTATTACGTTGTCAATGGCCATAACCAGGCATCCGCAGATAGTTTTCAAGAGCACGCCCAAGACGTGCGACGACATAAGTCAGCACCGCATAGATCAGGAAGATAAAGATCATCAGTTCGAGCACGTTGTCGCGCTGCACCCAGATCATTAGCGAGGCATAGGTGAGCTCACCGACCGCAATCGCGGCACCCAGCGCAGTCGATTTGACGAGATTGATGAGGTTGCTGGTCAAGGCTGGCAGACTGAAGCGCAAGGCCAGAGGCAACTCGACATGGCGCAACAGTTCGACTCGGCTAAAACCCAGCGAAAGCGCCGCCTCGCGCGTCGTCGCGGGGACTGCCTCAATCCCCGCACGCAGCGCCTCGGCGTGATAGGCCCCATAGTGCAGGGAGAGCACCAGCACGACCCAATGGAAAGGCGTCAGCGGATTGTGCTCTGCTCCACCGAGCACTTGGTTGAGCAGCATGTTGAGGACGAAGAAGGCGCAGTAGAGCTGAACCAGCGTGGGCGTGTTACGCAGCAACTCGATCAGGCCACGTGCTGGCCCACGCAGCCAAGCTTGGCGCGAAGCTAACAAGGCAGCTAGCACCACGCCCACTAGCAAGCTGCCGAGGATCGAACACAGCGCGAGCAGAATGGTGATGCCGATGCCGCTCAACCAAGGTATGCGTTCGTAATCACTGAGCAAAAAGGAATAGTTCAGGCCGATTATTTTCGCGGCGGCAACGAAACCGTGCAGGAATTTTTCAAGCATGGAGGGGGGCTCCGGATAATTGCGCAATAGCGGCGGCGATACGTGGGCCAGCCTGGCGGATGTCTTCGGTCGCCGTTGCAATCGACAGGCGGAAATGCCCTGGCAAACCGTAGGCGCTGCCGGGCACACCCGCAACCCCGGCCGCTTCAAGCAGGTAATCAACGAAATCCTCATCACTGGCAAGTACTTTGCCAGCGGGGGAGCGGCGACCACGCAACGCCTCCCACGAGGACAGCACAAAAAAGCCCCCTAGTGGCACAAACGCCTTGATGCCGGGGATCGGTGCCAGCCCAGCGAGCAGGATGTCGCGCCGCTCATGGTAGATGCGCGAACGTTCGCCAACCAAAGCCTGTGGCCCGCGCAGGGCCGCCACGCCTGCTGCCTGGCTGATCGAGCTGACCCCCGAAGTCGACTGGATTTGCATGATACCCATCGCGGCAATCAGCGCCTGTGGCCCGGCGGCGTAACCGACACGCCAACCTGTCATCGCATAGGCTTTGGAGCACGCATTGACGATCAGCACGCGCTCACGCAGATCGGGCGCCACATGCAGGAAGTGAGGATGAGATGACGCAAAACGAATATGCTCATAGACTTCGTCAAGCAAGAGCAGCACGTGCGGATGTTCGCGCAGCAACTCGGCCACAGCACGGAAATCGTCTTCGTCATAAACCGCACCACTCGGGTTGCTCGGCGTGTTGATAACCAGCCAGCGGGTCTTTGGCCCAATGGCCGCACGCCATTGCTCAGACGTGGGCTTAAAGCCTGTATCCGCCGTCGTGCTTAGAAATACCGGGGTTCCGTCATTGGCCTTGACCATCTCTGGGAAGGACGGGTAATACGGAATCGGCACGATGACTTCATGGCCTGGATCAAGGCTCGCAGCAAAAGCGTTGTAGATGGCCTGTTTGCCACCATTGGTGATGGCGATTGACTCCAGCGGGAATTCAAGCTGGTTCTCGCGTGCGAGCTTTTCCCGCACAGCTTCGCGCATATGAGCGGTGCCCAGCGCGGGCGTATAACGCGTCTGGTTGCGCGCCAAGGCTTCGCGGGCGGCTTCCTTGACATGTTCGGGGGTGTCGAAATCCGGCTCACCGATAGTCAGATCAAGAATGTCACGACCGTCGGCTTTGAGCTGCTTGGCGCGCTGGCTGGCTGCAGAATTGGGCGAGAAGCCGATGCGCTGGATGCGCTGGGAAAGGTAGGCATATGTCATTATGCAGTCCTTGCCTTGGCGACCTGCTCACACTGCGAAGGCTCGATATTCAGAACCTTTCCTGGATTTAGCAGGTTGAGCGGATCAAGTGCGTGCTTGATGCGGCCCATAAGCTGCAACTCTAGTGCACTCTTGTATCGTGGCAAAAGGTCGCGCTTGGCTATCCCGATGCCATGCTCGGCGCTGATTGAGCCGCCGAACTCGTGCGTGGTGTCATGTACGATGTCATGTACCCGCGATTCTTCGGCCAGAAAATCAACAGCAGCCACACCAAGCGGCGCTGATACATTGAAGTGCAGGTTGCCATCACCCAGGTGGCCGAAGATCAGCGGCCGACACCCTGGAAAATGCTGCTGCAGACGCGCCAGACTGGTGTCAACAAAGGCCGTCAGGCGCGAAAGCGGCAAGGAGATGTCATGCTTGATGTTGCGCCCTTCAATGTTCTGCGCTTCGCTGATGCCGTGCTCACGCAGCCCCCACAAGGCCAGGCGCTGACTTCCGGAAGCGGCCACCAGCGCATCCTCAATCAGGCCATGCTCGAATGCCTCAGCCAGAACCCCGGTAAAAATTTCGCTGGCAATTTCCTGAGACTGTTCGTTCGAGGTTTCTATCAGCGCATACCAGCCTCCCGCAGGCGCCAATGAGGGGTCGACAGGCAGGGGATACTGCGGCGTAGTTCGGGCAACAAAGCGCAGGACATCCGCTGCAATGATCTCGAATCCCGTCAGTGCAGCACCGAAACCCTTGCGCGCCAGCCCGAGGAACTGCAGTGCATGATCAAGCGCCGGAAAACTCACAAATGCCGTGCATTGGGCCGTCGGCAGTGGAAACAGCTTGAGTGTCGCGGCCGTGATGATGCCCAGCGTGCCTTCGCTGCCGATGTAGAGGTCACGCAGGTCGTAACCGGTATTGTCCTTGCGCAGCCCACGCAGACCATGCCAGATCTCGCCCTCGGCGGTGACGACTTCAAGCCCGAGTGTGAGGTCACGCGCATTGCCATAGCGTAGCACCTGGGTGCCCCCGGCGTTGGTGCCGAGGTTGCCGCCGATGGTGCAACTGCCTTCCGCCCCGAGGCTGAGCGGGAACAGCCGCTGCGCATCGCGCGCGGCCTCCTGCACTTGCTGGAGGACACACCCGGCTTCCACCGTGATGGTGTCGTTGTACGCATCGATCGCGCGGATGCGGTTGAGACGCGAGAGATGCAGCAGGATCGCGCGTCCCGATTTATCCGGGGTAGCGGCGCCCATCAACCCGGTGTTGCCACCTTGCACCACGATAGGTACCCTGGCTTCGCGCGCTGCACGTACCACGGCACCAACCTCCTCGGTACTGCCTGGGCGAACCAGGGCCTGGGCACGCCCCGTATAACGGCGACGTGCATCCACGAGCAACGGCGCGATTTCCTCGCCACTCAGGACATGGGCATCGCCGACAATCTGGCGCAAGGCTTGCTGCAGGCTCATGTCAGGTCTGCCGCATTTGATGATTTTTGCATTTCATTGCTCATTGCAGTGGCGCAGAATCCGCCGATACCAAAAGTTGTGGTAGAAGTATTTCAAGTGCATGCCAGTTCAAGTCCCACCTACAGGACGAGCTTGCCAGCCTTGACCTTCTCTTGCCACTTGCGCAACGTACCGACAGACAGATTGTGTTTCTGCGAGACTTCAATCAAAAATCCTGTGCGATGCCAGTTGCGTACAATCTTGTCGAGTGCCGCAGCAACATCGTTCTCACCCTTGCGGATCCAGATCACCGAAGGTGATGGGATCAAGGTGTGAGCGATCGGCAACTCGTAGTCCTTCCATTCAGCGTTGTCGTCAACCAGTAGGCTCAGCGAGGTACTTACGTGCACCGACGCTTGGCAGGTACCACTCTTGAGCGCCAGCAGGGATTCTGGCTGGCCCGGCAGCGCCTTGACGTTGGCACCGTATTGTTCGACCAAAGGTTTGGTGAAATTACTGCCCTGGGAGACGCACACCACCTTGCCCTTGAGGTCTTCCCAATGCTTGATGCCAGAACCTTTCTTGATGATTGCCGCCCCGCCTTCTTCCTGATAGGGCGTCGGTACATAACTGAGGATCTCGGCACGTTCTTGGGTGAGCTGCATGTTGGCGATCAGCAGATCGACCTTGCCCTGCTGCAGAAACTGCACCCGGTTCGGAGGTGTAACGGGCACCGTCTCAAGTCTCACACCAAGCTGTTGCGCAACGGCCCGGGCAAGTTCGATGACAAAGCCTTTCTGCTCCTGCGTGGCTGGATCAAGATAACCATAGGGAGGACCAGAGAGAATCACCCCGATCGAGACACTGCCGCGTGACTTGATCTTGTCGAGTGTGGCATCGGCCCGCGCTGCAAATGGCATACCTAGCAAAGCAGTCAGAATAAAAAGGGTCGGTGTGCCAAAGAAGCGGATTTTGTTCATGACAAAGCAGCCTTTCGTGAATTACTTGGTACCGACCAGCTTCGCCTGCCATTTGAGGAATTCAGGGGTAACCGGGACACGATTCTTTTTCAGCGTCTCCAACAGCCAACCTGTGCGGTACCAGTCCTGAACAATCTTGTCGAGCGCAGCCTGAAAGTCCCCCTCCCCCTTGCGTATCCAGATCACCGATGGCAGTGGCGTCAAGTCGCTTGAGATCGGCAACTCGAAATCCTTCCACTCCGGGTTGTCCTGCACTAGCAGATGCAACGGTGCGCTATCGTGCACCGAGGCAAAGCAACTGCCGCCCTTGAGCGCAAGCAAGGATTCAGGCTGTCCAGGCAAAGCGCGCACATTGGCGCCGTACTGCTCGGTAAGCGGTTTGGCATAATTACTGCCCTGCGAGACGCACACCACCTTGCCCTTGAGGTCTTCCCACTTCCTGACGCCACTACCTTTACGCGTGATCAAACCGCCGCCAGCTTCAGTATATGGCGTTGGCACATAACCCAGTAATTCCGCACGTTCAGGCGTGAGCTGCATGTTGGCCAGCAAAAGATCAACCTTACCCTGTTGCAGAAACTGAACGCGATTGGGCGGCGTGACAGTCACAAACTCAAGTTTGAGCTTGAGCTTGTCGGCTATGCTTCTGGCAAGATCTGCATTCAGCCCTGTAGGCTGCTGAGTATTTGGATCAACATAACCAAAGGGCGGCCCGGAGAGGATCACGCCAACAACGACGCTGCCCCGGGACTTGACTCGATCGAGGGTTGCATCGGCTTGGGCTATGCCCTGAAACGCCAGCACCAGCAAGGGGATCAGACAACGGATGAGGGATACCTTACGCACGATAGTCTCGCCATAAATAGTGATGTAACATCATAAAGAGTCACAAACATTATTCGTAAATAAGATAAAAATCTTTCTATATCCTCGACTGGACATGTTTCTGAAGGCAAACTGCTCGGCTCCAAATAGTTTTTGCCGCAGCAAAACGCACAGTCACTTCAATACGCCCCATCTCCACCATGAACCCTGCTCCGATTTGCTACCTGGATTCACTCAGCCTACGCAGCCAACTGTCTGACGGTGCCGAAATCGCACTTATTGACGTGCGTGAACCCGGCCAATACGGTGAAGGCCACCCCTTTCTCGCTGTCAACTTGCCTTACAGCCGTCTCGAACTTGATGCAATTCGGTTATTACCACGTCTTGACGTTCGGATTGTTCTGATAGACGCTGATGACGGTGTAGCCCAGCGTGCCCATGCTCGTCTTACTGCAGCCGGGTACGGCAATCTAGCCGTGCTAACAGGGGGGGCTCCAGCTTGGCCTGCTTCGGGCTGTGCGCTGTTCAAGGGCGTCAATGTACCCTCAAAGACCTTTGGCGAGTTGGTCGAGCAGATCTGTCACACCCCGCATTTGTCCGCGATCGAACTACAAGGCCGGCTGCTTGCCAATGAGCCTGTGCTACTCGTCGATGGACGCACCCCGGCAGAACACCGCAAGATGACCTTACCCGGCGCGTTGCCTATACCCAACGGTGAACTTGCCCTGCGCATACCGGCCCTGCTCACCGACACCTCCACCCCAGTCGTCATCCATTGCGCGGGCCGCACACGCAGCATCATTGGCGCTCAGACCCTACGCCACCTCGGCTTGACCAATCCGGTACTTGCACTTGAAAATGGCACACAGGGCTGGCGTCTTGCCGGACTCGATCTGGAACACGACAGCCCACGCACCCTGCCGCCAAAGCAGCAGAGCCAGTTAAAAGAAGCGGCACGCCATTTTGCTGCGAGAGCCGGAGCGCCTGAACTCGATACAGCCAGTGCCCAGGCTTGGCTGGATGATCGATACCGCAGCACATATGTGTTCGACATCCGTAGCGCCAAAGAGTACGAAGCAGGCACGCTACCAGGCGCTTTGCACGCACCAGGCGGACAACTGATACAGGCAACGGATCAGTACGTTGCTGTGCGCCACGCACGCATCCTCGTTCTTGATGACGAAGGCGTACGTGCCCCAACCGTGGCCGCTTGGCTACGTCAGCTGGGTTTCGAGTCTGCCACGCTAAGTCTTGGCATCCATGCGCCGCTGAAGATTTCCGCACGCAGTGCACCGTACCTGCCACCCCTGCCCTGGCAGCTTGATTCTGCAGAAATGCGCAGTTTGATTGAGGCTGGAGCCCGAATCATCGACCTACGGGCCAGTCTGGCCTACCGTGCTGCACATCTACAGGGCGCCCGATGGAGCATCCGTCCCCGTCTCGCCAAACATGCAGAGAATATGCCGATGTTGTTGATCGCGGATAATCCAGCGTTGGCGGCATTGGCTGTGCAAGACTTGCATGAGTCTGGTGCGATTGAGTCGTACATGGTTGATTGGCAGACAGTACTTGACTCCGGCCTGCCCATCGAGGCTTCACCCGATTTACCCTCTGACGATGACGCCATCGACTACCTCTTCTTTGTGCACGACCGTCACGACGGTAACCTTGATGCGGCACGACGCTACCTCGAATGGGAAACCGGTCTGATCAGCCAGTGCATGCCAAATGAGTTGGCTATTTTCAATCCATTACCGCCAGATCGGCCATCCTTTTCCACTCAGAACTTTTCCACTCAGAACAGCCACAGAGCCCATTCAACTCCATGAAATGCACTGAGCAAGTCGAGATGCATCACTCGTGCTACAACACTGCACTCACGCCCGTTCTCTGAAAAAACATGACCCGTGGCATTATAGAATATGACGTCATTATCGTCGGTGCAGGCCCCGCAGGGCTGGCCGCTGCGATCCGCCTGCGCCAACTGGCTGCCTCAAGCGGTCGCGAGATTTCCGTTTGCGTACTTGAGAAAGGCGCCCAGATCGGTGCTCACATCCTCTCCGGCGCGGTGATCGACCCCATCGCACTGGACGAACTTCTACCAGATTGGCGCACACTCGGCGCACCGCTCAAAACCAAGGTCTGCGAGGATGAAGTCGTCTGGCTCAGCGCACAGCACGCCTTGCCCATACCGCACTTTAGCCTGCCACCGCAGATTGACAATCGCGGACTCTACGTCGGTAGCCTCGGTGAGCTGTGCAGTTGGCTCGGCGCACAGGCCGAAACACTCGGCGTCGAGCTCTATCCAGGCTTCGCCGCTGCTGCGCCCTGCTACAACGAGGCAGGCGCGCTGATCGGTGTGCTCAGTGGCGACATGGGCCGCAATGCCGCTGGCGAAGAAAGCGCACGCTTTGAGCCCGGCATCGAGATCCGTGGCCGCTACACTTTGGTCGCCGAAGGGGCAGGCGGCTCACTCACGCGCGAACTCGAAACCCGCTATGGCCTGCGTGAAGGCATCGGCGAAAGTCACTACGGCTTGGGCATCAAGGAGTTGTGGCGGGTTCCGGCCCAACACCACCGCACTGGCAGTGTGGCCCACTTCCTTGGTTGGCCGCTGGGCCGGGAGGCCGGCGGTGGTGCCTTCCTCTATCAGTACGGTGAAGACCGGATCGCTCTGGGCCTCGTCACCCACTTTGGCTATCGCAACCCACAGCTCTCGCCCTTCGACGAGCTCCAGTGCCTCAAGACCCATCCCTGCATTGCTGCCCTGCTCACCGGTGGTGAGCGCCTGGGCTATGGCGCCCGCAGCATCAACGAAGGTGGCCTGCAGTCGCAGCCCCGCCTGAGCTTTCCGGGTGGCCTGCTGCTGGGCTGCGCGGCGGGCCTGCTCAATGTACTGCGCATCAAGGGTACGCACACCGCGATGAAGTCCGGCATGCTTGCTGCCGAAGCGGTAGCCGCTGCCCTGCAGGCCGGGCGTGGGCATGACGAGCTGACTGATTTCCCAGCCGCCGTGGCCACCTCCTGGATCGGCCGTGAGCAGCGTGACACGCGCAACGTGAAGCCACTGCTCACGCGCTTCGGTACCGTGCTCGGCTCCCTGTTCTGCGGTGTCGAGATGTGGTTGCTGGCGCTCGGCCTGCGTCTGCCATGGACCTTGCGCCACCCAGCCCCGGCACGTAGCAAGATGGCCGCCGCGTGCAACTACCCGCCACGCCCTCAACTGAAGCCGGATGGCGTGCTGACTTTCGACCGCAACAGCTCCCTGATGCTTGCCAACATCAGCCACGAACACGACCAGCCTCCCCATCTGCGACGCCGGAACACCCCGACCCAGGAAACCGCGCGGGTCATCCGCTTCGCCGCGCCTGAAACCCGCTACTGCCCAGGCGGAGTGTACGAGCAGGAGGGCGACGCAGTGCGCATCACCAGCCAGAATTGTCTGCACTGCAAGGCCTGTGAGCTCCATGACCCCGAGCACAGCCTGCTCTGGCACCCGCCCGAAGGGAGAAGCGGACCACAGTACATTGGCATGTAAACCTCGATACCGGAGTGGGCCGCGCTGAAGTGCGTGAGGCAAGCACAAGCACAAGCACAAGCACAAGCACTTCAGTAGTTTAGCGCGTGCGAATCCGGGGCTTGGGCGGCGTATCCATTCCGTAACCCAGGTAATAATCAACCAGAGTCGATTGAAGGTATCCACGCACGGTAAGGCTCAATCTATACTCTGGATTATGGGTCAGTGTGTAGAGGCGCTTGCTGCTGGGCGTGGGGGTACTGTAGAGCCGCAAGGCTGTGCGGTCTTTGGTTTCAAGGAGAATCTCCTCGCGCCAGTCTCCCAGAATGTCGCCATAGAACGGAGGCGCAGCCCGCCAGGACAGGATCACGTCGCTCGGGTCAAAGAGGTGCTTGACAGATTCCGTGGCTGGGTCCCATTTCCCAACGTAGGCCGCACCCTGTTGCGTACCATCAAGCAGTTCGGATCCTTCATCACCATCCCACCATATCCGGAAATTGGCACCCGGGGCTTTATAGGTCAGTCGAGTACCCTTCACATTGAAGAGGCCGGATGAGGGGAGCGCAGGATCGGTAAGACTGGTCCAAAACTCGTAACCGGGATGGTTCGGGTCGATATCTGCAGCCGTACCCCGAGCAACGTCATAGGCTACTTCGGTCACATAGGGCGGATGCTGGCCGGTGATCAGACGGGTGCCAGACGAAGCATCATAGAAATACCACGGGAATTTGCTCCATATCCCCAACTCGGACTGCTGGATGCCGAAACCTTCGAGGCCCGCATGCGAGGGGTCGAACTCACCGATCTGAAAACGATCACCGTGACCCACGCCATCAATCACGTAACGCAACGTGCCATCGCTGTTGAGGGCATAATTGCCGCCGATGAACTCGTCCTTGCCATCGCCATCGAGGTCGACCACGCGTATCTGGTGGAAACGCTCTGGCGCGGTGGTGACGGTTTTCTCGTTGTCGGCAAACCATTTCCAGCGATTGCTAAGTTTCTTGCCATCAAAGTCCCATGCTGCAACCATGAAATGGAAGACCCCTTTCTTGGCAGGCAGGCCACGTGCAGTGAGCTGGGTCACCAAGCTGGGTCGAATACCATCCAGGTAAGCGATACCAAATTGCCCTCCTACCGGTCCATGCTCAAGCATGTCGGTAATTTGGTTGCGGGTGATCTCGGTGCCTGTGCTGCCACGGATGACCGAGATAAACTGATCGGTCGCACCACTGGATGCGATCACAGTACCATCGGCATAGGTAGTACCGGTTGCAGTGCGAACCAGCACTTCGGCCTTGCCATCTCCGTCCAAATCGAACACGGTCACCATATCATCGTTTCGATAACCGGCGATGTTACCGTAGCCGCTGATCGAAGCCGGAGGTGAATCGTTGGCACCAATGCCGGGGGCCTGGGTATAGGAATTAACACCCATGTTCACACGCCAGAGGAAGCCACGCTCCAGCGAGTATGCTTCCACGAAGCAAGGCTTACCTGCCTTGTCGCTGTATGGCAAACGGGAAACAACAAACTCATAGCGCCCATCGCCATCAAGATCAGCCGGCCATGCATGCTGAACATAATAATCAGCCTGAACTCCACCCGGAACCTCCTTAAGGGGAATGTTCAGGTAGCCATCGTTCAGTTTCAATGCCGTACGACTTTTTGCAAGAAGACGATTGCCATCAACGATGGCCCGAACGGTATACTCCCCTGACCCCGGACTTTCATCAAGGTAGTTGGTGCGGTCAGCGATAGGTTTGGCGTTGAGCAGCTTGCCATCCTTGTAAACGTTGAACGCAATATTGTTACCGTATTCGGTGCCTAAAAGTCTCCACGAAATAAGAGAACCTGTGCCGGATGGCACCGCAATCAGGCCACGATCCAGCTGCTCTACAACGCGTCCCGAAGAATTCTGGTAGGCGGACGAAACCTCGATTTCATCCACTTCATTCACGATGTATTGATTGCTGTCTAAGTTGGACTGTGTGTCGCCGGATTTGCCACCACCGCACGCTACCAGAGCAAGCGTAAGCCCCAGTACGCTGGTCAGCGCTGTGTATTTGTACCGATTATTCATTTTCGGAACCGTTCATGACGGCAAGTGCCAATGTGGATTTCTCCTGCTACGCAACTTGCCCGATTGAGAAGAAGTGCCAATCAGAGGCGAACCACAGAGAAGTGCGACAGTTGCCAGTGACTGACGGTGGTGCGAAAACCGAACCATCCGGAAAGAAAAGGTGCAGCATCTTCATAGCTGAAGATAAGCACATCATTGGCATACCACTTGAGGGTTGCCTTGTCGCCAGCTGTTGCTACACGCGACACCACGCGTACACTCACCGGCGTATTGGCCGTAAGCGAAGTTGCAGGGGTCATGGCCCCGGCCTTGTCATCGTCTGTCCGACTGGCAGCTGTGGCGTAGCCGGTAATCTGCGGGCGTAGTGCTGTGCCATCGTAGCGGCGCAGGCGGGTAGTGGTATTGCCGTTGGCCCCAAACCCCACGTAATACAAGGCGAGCGGATTGTATGACGCAAGCTTTCCATCCAGATTCAGGTGGGTTGGATCCGGATCAGAGCCTGTCGGCACAGTAGCATTCCAGAACATGTTCAGATCCGATATCCGGTCTGTATAGGTTTTAGTACCGACCGTCACCGTGTAGGGAATCGGTGTGGCGGTGAAACGGATTTCGTAATCGCCGGATAACTTCTGCTTGAACCACAAGGTGGCGCCAGCCGGCTGCACAATATCGAGTACTCCGTTGGTCACGCTCACCGTGCCTGACGCATTCTCCTGCTCGACTTTCCAGAGCGAGAGATCCTTGGTGAAATCGTCAGAAGCCAATACTACGGAGGTCGGACTGGATACGCTTGACGATTCTGGGACACTATCACCCCCTCCACACGCTGAAAGCCCCATGAGCATAAAGACGGAAACAAAAATGCCGACAAGGTCGGCACGCGCTTGAGAAGGATATTGCCTCATTGCAGGTCCCTATTTGATTGTTTTCCAGTTTTAAATCGCCTTGAAGGCAATTGGATACTAAATAATTAGCAGCACAATCCGAACAAACCTATATTCATGTCTTTATCATTTCCTATAGAATATGCATATACTATAAAGGAAAACTATTTTGATTGGCTTGTTCCATAAATCGTCAGATTTCGCTAAAAAAGCCAACAACCTTATGAACTACGCCCACAACACCTTCTTTTTGTGAATTAGATAATAGATTTTTCGTCTTTGTCAGCCGGAATCACTCAATGCTAAGTTGGCGTTCTGCCATGCCAATAAGCACTGTGATGAGCGATATCAGCCAAACACCCCCCGTTCTTCAATTGCGTCAAATCCATAAGCGTTTTGGTGCAACAGTTGCTTTGGCGGGTGTCGACCTGAGCATTCACGCAGGTGAAATCGTGGCGCTCATGGGGGCAAATGGCGCGGGAAAATCCACACTGGTCAAAGTGATATCGGGCGCGCATCAGCCTGATGCAGGGGATGTCTTTGTTCGGGGGATGCGCGTCTCTTTCAAAAGCCCACGCACCTCATTCTCCAACGGCATCGTAACGGTCTATCAGAACACCAACCTGCTTGGGGTGCCGGGGCTGAGCATTGCAGAAAATCTTTTGCTGGATCAGCATTGCGGGGGCAGAAGTCGAATCTGGCAGACCCGCATAGCAATCCACAAAGAGGCCAAACGCATTGCCGATGCGCTGGATCTTCACCTTGATCTGGAAGCCGACTTCCTCTCGCTGACACCCGCCGAACGGCAACTGCTGGCCCTTGCACGCGCCTTGCATACTCAGGCGCAATTGGTCATTCTGGATGAGCCAACCGCAAGCCTGTCTCAGCGCGAATCCGCCATCTTGTTTGCTGCGATTGATCGCTTGCGCCAACAAGGTGTCGCCATCTTGTATGTCTCCCATCGCCTCGAAGATCTACGCAAGATAGCAGATCGTGCAGTAGTGATCAGAAATGGACGTGTTGCCGCAGAATTTAGCGCGCCGCTGGATCTCAACGCAGCGGTGCAAGCTATGATGGGCAGTGCCCTACATCTGCCAGCGCCACGCGCACAGCATTTCGATGTACCGGTGCTGCAGATCCGCAATCTGCGGCTAACACCCTCCTCCACTGCGTTCGATCTATCCGTACATGACGGAGAAATCGTCGTCGTCACTGGTAACCTGGGCTCAGGCAAGACACGTCTGCTCAAAACACTGTTCGGGCTTATGCCAGTGATTCAAGGCGAAATCACTCTGGATGGGCACGCCTGGCATCCCGCCACTCCCCGTGATGCAATCCGTGATGGCGTGTTCATGGCGGGCGAAGATAGATGGAAAACCAGCTTTCTTCCTCAGGATAGCCTGGGCGCAAGCATTGCAGATGTGATTGCTTTTCCGCACCTGGATCGGCTTTTCCCCCACGGCTTGATCCGGCAAAAGGCCATCGACGAAATTGCGGATCAGCAGATCAGGGCGCTGGGAATTCGCTGCACTGGCGGGCAGGACAAACCGGAACAACTCTCTGGTGGCAATCAGCAAAAGGTGGTGGTGGCCCGATGGCAGAGCCAACCCTCACGCCTATTGTTACTTGACGAGCCGTTTCAGGGTGTAGATGTAGGGGCTCGCCAGGACCTGATCACCGCAATTCGAAAGCGCAAGAGTGGTGCAACCTTGATTGCCACCAGCGACCTGGAGGAAGCGCTTGAGGTAGGCGACCGGATCATCGTCCTGAAAAACCACGAAGTCATATCGGGTATTTCATCAACAGGGTCTCAATCTTTGCTGTCGATTCTGAGCTTTCTTGAGGAAAAAGCAGCATGAGCCTATCTCTGGACATTCCACAAGCCGCACAACCCAAACGTAATATCTCAGCTGAGCTCAGGCGTCACGTTCTATTTGTTGTATTGGCAATACTTGTATGCGGATTTACCTGGGCTCAGCCTGCATTCATTCGCCCAGCCAACCTGCTCTCGATCCTTCAATCCAGTTCGGTCAATACCTTGTTGGGATTGGCCGTTACCATCACCCTCATCACGGGTGGTTTTGACCTTGCCATTGGTGCGACTGCCAGCACCACGCTGATTGCAACCAGCTACATGATGGTGGTATGGCAATGGGGCACCGTACCCACGGTTATCGCAGGGCTGTTGCTGGGTGCGGCGATCGGGCTCTTCAACGCCTATCTTACCGTGCGCCTACGCATCCCGGATTTGCTCGCCACGCTGGGCACCATGTTCTTGCTGACCGGAATTCAGCTTATTCCCAGTGCAGGCCAATCCATCAGCAGCGGATTCGTGCTTCCAGATGGCGATGTGGCTCAAGGCGCTTTTACGCAGACCTTCCTGGCCTTGGGCCGGGGCCACATCGCGGGCATTCCTGTACCAGTCATCATCATTGCATGCATTGCAGCCGGATTGTGGCTACTTATGCAACGCACCCGATGGGGACGGGTTTTCTATGCTACAGGCGGAAACGAGGAAGCCGCTAGACTGGCAGGCGCTCCGACAGTACGCTATCGCACACTGGCCTATGTTCTCTCAGGCACTCTCTCCGCACTGGCGGGGATTTTTATTGCCGCGCGCGTCGGGCGTGGCGACGTATCCGGAGGCGCTTCGTTACTCCTTGACAGCATCAGCGCGACGCTGATCGGCTATGCCGTACTCAATGCACGTCGCCCCAATATCGCGGGAACTGTGGTTGGAGCGGTGCTGGTGGGGGTGCTGCTCAACGGACTGACGATGTTAAACATCCCTTTCTACACGCAGGATTTCGTCAAAGGTGCCGTGCTTGTTGCCGCCCTCGCTCTGACCTTTACACCCAGCACCCTGCACCACTAACTGTATTTGACCGCAAATTCTACCCAATACACATACAAAACGCCCAACATCGGAGATCAACACATGAAACACAGCAAAACCGCTATTGCCAGTTCCATTATCCTACTCGTATCACTCATGTGTGGCAGCGCATTCGCTGCGGGCATTAAAAATGCGCCTGCGCCCTTTGACAAAGGGGACGTACCGATTGCCTTGATCGACTATATCTCCGGTGGTGATTTCTTCCGTGCATTCGAGTCGGGCGCCCGCAAGCAGGCCAAAGCACTGGGTGTGGATCTGCGTGTTTTTCCCGGCAAGGAAGATGCCGCACTACAGCGCGACCAGATTCAGCAGGCAATCAACCTGAATGTAAAGGCGATTGTCATCAACCATGGTTTGCCCGAGTCCATCAAGGATGTCGTTAAACAAGCGCTGGATGCTGGCATCAAGGTCGTTGCTTTCGATGTCAACATCGACCACCCACAAGTGCCGCAAGTAGAACAGAGTGACAAGGATCTCGCCCAGATCCTGCTTGATCAGGCCATCAAAGATAACGGCAAGTCCTTCAAGGCAGGTTACGTCTATGTACCCGGATTCGCACCGCTTGACCGCCGCGATGCGGTCTGGAGTGCAGTCAAGAAAGCCAACCCTGGCATTTTGGAAAAAGCTCGCTGGGGTACGGTCAATGCACCCGTGCCCACTTCGATAGCAGCCCAGGCAAACGCTGCACTGCGTGCCAACCCCGATATTTCTGTCGTGATCGCGCCCTGGGATGAATTCGCACGTGGCACCAAGCTTGCCGCCAATGAATTAGGCGTCAACAAAAAACTCAAAATCTACAGCGCAGATATCTCAACCAGCGACATCAGTGAAATCCGGGAACCGAGCAGCCCCTGGGTGGCAACAGCGGCAACCAATCCAGCAGTCGTCGGTGCCGTGTCGATTCGCGCAGCGGCACTATTGGTAGCGGGTAAGCCCGTGCCGCATAACGTTGTCGTCAAGCCGGTACTGGTGACCCGGGCAGACCTGGAAAAATATGACATCAAGACGGTTGAGGAACTCTCTGCAAAACTGCCTGAATTCGGCAAGAGCGATGCAGTACTTGCTCCGTGGATTCCACAGCCAAATTGACCATAGCATAAAGAAGAGCGAACATGAATGCGCCAGATAGTCAGACATGCTTTAGCGTAATCGACGGCATCATCGAAGCAGGACGCTTTGCCCACGCGCGCGGCTGGGTACCGGCCACATCAGGCAATTTTTCGGCTCGCATTGATGCTAATCGAATTGCTATTACCCGAACCGGTCGCGACAAAGGCAATCTCACAGAGGCAGACATTGCAGTTGTGGACCTGCAGAGTCCGCTGCCACCGGGCCTTTCCGCTGAAGCTCCCTTGCATGTGGCGCGATACCAGGCATCAGCCCACATCGGTGCAATTTTCCACATTCACTCCCCTGCTTCCGCGTTTGTATCGAGAGTGCATGAATCACAGCATCAGTTGCTACTGCATGGTTGGGAACTGGAAAAAGCCATTGCAGGGGTGAAAACTCACGAAGCGATTGTGCTGCTCCCTATATTCCCAAACAACCAGGATACCGTCACCCTGGCGGCAAGCATTGAGGAACGCTTGCAGCGTACAGACAATGCCGCACCGGGCTACCTGCTGGCCGGACATGGTCTCTACGCCTGGGGGCACGATACGCGAGAAGCCCTGCGCCATATCGACGCTCTCGAACACCTCATTGCGCTTCAGGATCGCTGGAACAGCAAACACCAAGGAATTACGGCATGACTCAGCTATCAGTTTTTCTATCCGAAACACCTGCAGCCCCGATTGAGGTGACAACGGACTTCAGCACGATTGCAGATAAGATTGCTTCATTAGGCGCTCGTCTCGAAAAGTGGCAGGCAAACACTCCCATTGCCCCTCATGCGGATCACGCCGCCATCCTCTCCGCCTATGCCGAAGACATTGAACGAATCAAGCAGCACGGCGGATACACAACTGCAGACGTCGTGCGCTTGAATCCAGATCACCCAGACAAGGAAGCGCTACGTGCAAAATTCCTTGATGAGCACACCCATTCTGAAGATGAGGTACGTTTCTTTGTTGAAGGCAGCGGCGCTTTCTATATCAACGCGGGGCAGCACATCTTCCAGTTGATTTGCGAACAGGGAGACTTGCTCAGCGTACCCGCCAATACACCCCATTGGTTTGACATGGGGCCACGCCCAAACTTCACCGCCATCAGGATTTTTACAAATCCGGCAGGCTGGGTTGGCAACTTTACAGGTTCCGGACTCTCAGCCCAGTATCCTCGCTATGGCGATTGAACAAAAAGTATGCCTTGCCGGTGTGCAAGCAATCGTTACCGATATCGAAGGCACCACCACACCTATCGCATTTGTACAGGAAACCCTGTTTCCTTATGCGCGCGAGCACCTTGCAGCTTTTGTGACCGCACACCAGCATACTGAAGCAATACAGAGCATTTTACGCGAGGTATCAGCCATCGCAGTACGCTCTTTGAGCGTAGAAGACGCCGTGGACTTACTCGCACTGTGGGCACAGGAAGACTTGAAAATTACCCCGCTGAAAACGCTTCAAGGCCTGATCTGGCGGGAAGGATATGGAACTGGAGCACTGCGAGGGCCGGTTTACGAAGATGCGGCTGCATCACTACAGGCATGGAAGCAGGCAAGATTTCAACTCTATGTTTATTCATCGGGCTCTGTCGCGGCGCAACAACTCCTGTTCGGCCATTCGAATCAAGGTGATTTGCGCCGTCTATTTAGTGGGTGGTTTGATACCAAACAGGGAAGCAAACTAGAGTCTGATTCCTATCGCAGAATCGCCGCCGATATCGGCATACCGACACAGGCCATCGCATTCTTGTCTGATCATCCAAGGGAGTTGCAAGCGGCTGATAGCGCGGGTTGGCAGACGGTAAGGCTCTTGCGTACGCAGGATCTGACAATTTCTTCTTCCCCCGCGCGCATTCCTGTAGATCCGGGTATCAGCACTGTCTCATCTTTCGCACAGATCGAACTTGTCTCGACCTAACCCGCATGACATCCTGAGGTCAGATCAAGGCATGCGGATTCAATCCTGCATGTTCGAATCTTGAGACCGCATCAATCAATGCAGCAATATCCGTATAACGATCAGGCTCAGTCAATATCGAATATGCCAGTGCCAACGCCCCCGCCTGTGCGTGTGCCCTCAGAGCCAGATCCTCGATGACCTCAAAATCGGCCAATTGAGCATAGCCCACGATACGGCGGATGATCTTGATGGCCGCGAATGCAATGGTGTCCTTGAACACTTGGTCGAGATACGCAGCACGGATTTTCCGCAATCGTGCAGCACCAGGAGCGCCTTCAAAGTGGCTTTGCGGATAGGCGTCTCCGGCAAGCTCGTGTGACTCCCACAGCACAAGGAAACGATCATGGAAAGCATTCCAGAAGACTGCAATTTGATCCAACAAATACTGGCGATAACTGTGCAAGGCAGCCGCTTCGCTGATGTGGCCGGCTTTGGCATACCAAGCCACCAACATATTGGCGAGAAATGCACCGAGGTCAAAACCAATGGGGCCATAACTTGCGAACTCACCATCGATCACCCGTGTGTCATCCTCCGTTACCATCACGGAACCCGTGTGCAGATCACCATGAATCAATGCTTGGGTGTTCGAGAGATAATTACGTCGGTGATCCGCCACAGCAGATTTGACCGCGAAATCCGACCGCAAAAATTGCGTCCATTGATCTAGATGCGGCGTTGTCCAACGATTACGCCAGACCTCAACATAGGGGTCCGTAAAGACGAGGTCGACCGTGATTCGGAGCAAGGCCTGATTTCGTGCAAAGAGTGCAACATCGTTGAATTTGCGTTCGAAAGGCAAGGCCAGATCGGATGTGTGAAACGCCCCGGCCGCAATGTAGGCGCCGGTGTCGCGTGCAGCAAGCGGAAAGCGCTGGCCTGCAATCAAGCCCTTGCGCAGAATGATATGCGGTTCAAGTTTCTCCATCACTATCACGTAGTTGATGGGGTCGAAGTGATACGCTTTCGGAGCGAGGCACCCAACAAAAGGCTCAAGGCGCGCCATGTAAGAATACTCAAAGAGGGCACGTTCTGCGGTAAGAGGCCAACTCTCCCCGTGTACGCGCACCCAGGGCAGCGCCTGTTTTACGCAAAGCCCCCCTGCAGGAGAATCAACGAGGAAGACCGCATTCAAATTCCCATCAGCTACATCGCGTACTCGCCAATCACTTGGCGTTCCGCCCAAAACCTCTCGTACCCCAGGCAAACTATCCAGATAGTCGGGCAACTCTGATGCGGATAGAACGCGGTAGGCAGAATTCAAATCGTTATGCATAGTTCCACAACTCCGGATGGGCTCGATTCGCACTGAATTCAGAGCAGCATGGTATTTTCCATGAAATGGGAAAGCGACGAACAAATGATTGCTTATTAGATTCTGTCTATATGCATATTACTTTTCTAAAAATAAGGCGGTGCAACAACGCCAGAACCATTTGTTTACGTCCTCTTATACCCAGCCCAAAATAACTCAGCAGTATTTCTTTGTTTGTTCTTGGCTGCAGACACCGCAAAATCCAGACGTCTGGCCCCATAGTTTATGAGCAGCAAGGATTTCGCCAGAAAATTCCCTTTCACGGGTGATGGCTGTTCATGGGTTGAATGAGCACAAATAATGAACGCTAGAGCACCATTTGCCGCAGCCTCCTCTCATACTCCACAAAACAGTGAAGAGCTACCTGGCGAGGCGCGGCAAGGCATACCGATGGTTGAGTTGGAGAATATCTCGGTCAGTTTCCGCTCACCAGATGGCAAATTGGTGCAAGCCGTGCGCGATGTATCTCTACAGATCGCAAGCGGGGAGATTTTCGGCATCATTGGCCGAAGTGGTGCGGGCAAGAGCACTTTGGTACGCACGCTGAATCTGCTTGCCCGCCCTGAAAAGGGCCACGTGAGTATCAACGGGCAAAACTTGTTGTCTCTCGGCGAAAACGAATTACGCCATGCACGACGTGAGATTGGCATGGTCTTCCAGCATTTTAATCTGCTCTCGTCGCGCACTGTATTTGAGAATGTAGCCTTCCCCCTGGAGCTAGCAGGTCACGACAAAGCCTACATCGCAAGAGAGGTGGGGCAGCTACTCGATTTGGTTGGTCTTCATGAACAGGCCTGGCGCTATCCGCACCAACTCAGCGGAGGCCAAAAGCAGCGCGTTGGAATCGCCCGCGCCCTGGCCAGCAAGCCCAAAGTGCTGCTCTCGGATGAGGCCACCTCTGCGCTCGACCCGGAGACCACCCGTAACATCCTGGACCTGCTCCGCCGCATCAACCGGGAACTTGGGCTCACCATCGTACTCATCACGCACGAAATGCAGGTGGTCAAGCAGATATGTGATCGCATCGCCGTCATGGATTCCGGGCGCATTGTTGAAAGCGGCAAGGTCATTGATGTATTCCGCGCCCCCCAAACGGCGATCACCCGCACCATGATTGGCGAGGTGATTGCCCATGAGTTGCCCAGCTCGGTACTGACACGCATCCAGCGCAGGCGCTTGGCGCGCGGCAACACAGCAGGGCCTGAATGCCTCCTGCGGCTATCGTTTGCCGGTGACGACGTGGATCGTCCGCTCCTGTCGGAAGCGGTCAAACGATACGGATTGGACTTTAACATTCTGCATGGTCAGATCGATGAGATTCAGGGCCAGGCCTTTGCCTCACTTACCCTGCTCGCGCACGCGGGTGAAGAAGCGCTGCAAGGAGCCAAGGAATTTCTGCGCAACCACGACGTCAGCATAGAGGAGTTGAATCATGTCGTCTGAATTG
The DNA here is from genome assembly GCF_000373965.1 of Uliginosibacterium gangwonense DSM 18521. Lineage (GTDB taxonomy): Bacteria > Pseudomonadota > Gammaproteobacteria > Burkholderiales > Rhodocyclaceae > Uliginosibacterium > Uliginosibacterium gangwonense. Next base: position 57,020 of record NZ_KB892842.1, read on the forward strand.
CTGAACCTGCTGTGGAGCTCTTTTTTTGAAACGTTGGTGATGGTAGGCGTTGCAGGCGCCGCAGGGGCTCTGCTCGGCATCCCCCTCGGAATCAGTCTACATATCACTTCAGCCAATGGCATATTGCCGAGGCCATTTTTCAACCGGATCGCAGGCCTGCTCGTCAATGCCGTGCGCTCAACGCCTTTCATCATCCTGCTGGTCGCGGTCATTCCCCTCACCCGGTTGATTGCAGGCACTTCCATCGGCACAGCGGCTGCAGTGGTGCCGTTGAGCATTGCCTCCTGCCCTTTCGTTGCACGGCTGGTCGAAACCGCCTTGCGCGAGGTGGCCCCGGGGCTTGTGGAAGCCGCACAGGCCATGGGCGCAACGCGTTTGCAGATTGTTAGAAAAGTGCTGTTGCCCGAAGCCTTATCCGGCATCGTGGCAGGCCTGACGGTTACCTTTGTCAGCCTTGTAGGATATTCAGCCATGGCCGGGGCCATAGGCGGTGGTGGGCTGGGCGATCTTGGTATTCGATATGGTTATCAGCGTTTCCTGCCTGAAGTCATGTTGGTTGTGGTGCTGGTGTTGATTGCCTTTGTGCAGATTGTCCAATCGCTGGGCGACTATTTCGTGGCGAGAATCTCGCACCGGAATCAGTCTTCACCAACCAGCGCGTAGCACCACCCTTCCCCTTTTCAATGGAGCAATACAATGAATACTCGAAAGCTCATTACCTCTCTTCTCGTCGGCCTGCATCTTGCAACCGCGGCACTCACTGCTCAGGCAGAAGAAAAAACAATCAAGGTTGGGGTCACCGCTGGCCCTCACGCACAGATCCTTGAGGTTGTAAAAAAAGTGGCCGAACATGATGGCCTCAAGATCCAGATTATTGAATTCACCGACTATATCCAGCCCAATGCCGCGCTGGCTTCAAACGACCTGGATGCAAACAGCTACCAGCACCTGCCCTTCCTGCAACAGCAGATCAAAGATCGCGGTTACAAGTTCGCTTCCGTAGGCACTACCGTTGCCTACCCCATTGGCATTTATTCTCACAAAGTAAAATCCTTGGCTGACCTCAAGGAAGGCGCCCGTGTTGGGATTCCCAATGATCCCACCAACGGTGGCCGTGTGCTGTTGCTGCTGCAAACCAAGGGGCTCATCAAGCTCAAGGCAGATGCCGGATTACGGGCAACCCCACTGGATGTTGTTGAGAACCCCAAGAAGCTCAAGATCGTGGAACTGGATGCAGCACAACTGCCCCGCTCGCTTGATGATCTGGACGCAGCAGCCGTCAATGGCAACTACGCCGAAACAGCCGGGCTGATTCCGACCCGTGATGCGATCGCACTGGAGGCTGCACAAAGCCCATATGCCAACATAATCGCCGTGCGCGACCAAGACAAGAACCAGCCCTGGGTGGCCAAGCTCGTAAAGGCCTATCACTCTGATGAAGTCCGGCATTACATCCAGACCGCGTTCAAGGGCAATGTGATTGCAACATTCTAGGGATGCCGCACACCAGTTCCCGCATGGCAGGCAATTCATTCATTGAGGCCCTTAGCGCAGCTCTTCCCGCAGGCCGAATCAAGATAGGGAACAATATCCCTGCGGGAGCTGAGCATGATTGGAGCCATGAATCCCACGCAGCACCTTTGGCCTGGGTTGCCCCTCAAAGCACCGAGGAAGTGGCTGCCACGCTACGTGTGTGCCATGCTTACCGTATCGGCGTAGTGCCCCAAGGAGGCCTCACAGGCCTCACGGGAGGCGCCAATACCCAACAAGGCATCGTGGCATTATCCCTTTCCGCCATGCACGCGATTGAGGAAATCGATGCCCGTACCGCCGTGGCACAAGTGCAAGCGGGTGTCGTCCTGCAGCGCTTACAAGAAGCGCTACTCCCCTACGATCTGGTCTTCGGCGTAGATCTGGGGCCACGCGGCAGTTGTCAGATTGGTGGGCTCATTGCAACCAACGCTGGCGGATCAGGTGTTATTCAATACGGCACCACCCGCGCCCAGATACTGGGGCTGGAAGTAGTACTGGCAGATGGCTCCATTCTGCCTATGATGCGCGCATTGCCAAAGAACAACAGCGGCTATGATCTGAACCAGATCTTTATCGGCTCCGAGGGTACGCTGGGCATCATCACCCGGGCCATCTTGCGTCTTCACCCTTGTGCCCCTGCGCGCCATACGGCACTTCTGGCCCTGAAGGACTACAACGCCAGCTTGGCTGTTTTACAGCATCTACGCGCCAAATTTCCACAAGGAATTGCCGCTTTCGAGCTGATGTGGGAGGACTACGTCAGCGCAGTCCAGCAAGCTACCGGACTTCCTCTGCCCTTTGCTACGCAGGCGCCACTGGCGGCCTTGCTTGAAATCTGTGGTCAGAACAAGGACGCTCTCCTTACGGAATTCGAAAATGCCCTGAGTGAGGCCCTGGATCAAAACTGGATCGAAGACGCCGTGATTGCAGCATCACAGGCCCAGACAACACAACTGTGGAAACTACGCGAGAGCGTGCCAGAGCTTTTCGCACTGCGCCAACCCATAAATTTCGATCTGAGTCTGCCAATCTCGCAAGGAGGCGCCTTCGTGGCCCGCTGCCGCGAGTTACTGCTGCAGCGCTGGCCACTCTGCAATCCATTGTTCTTTGGTCACCTGGGGGATGGGAATCTTCACATCATCGCAGATGCCAAGGGGCTACCCGCTGCCATCGAAGCTGACGCACTGTGCGAAGCGGTGTATCAACTACTCCCGGAATTTGGGGGAGCCATCTCGGCTGAGCATGGAATTGGCAGCCTGCGTACCTCCCAATTGCGTTACTGCCGCACCACCGCAGAAATTGCTGCCATGCGTGCGCTTAAACATGCATTTGATCCGAATAACATCTTGAACCCTGGCAAGGTACTGCCAGCACAATGACGCTTTCCCGCTTGCTCAATATTGACGATCTGCGCAATCTGGCACGCCAGCGCCTGCCAGGCTTTGCTTTTGATTACCTGGATGGTGGCGCAGAAGCGGAACAGACGCTCCTGCACAACCGCTCGATTTTCTCGCAGTGGCGGTTCCAGCCTGCCGCCCTGGTCGACACCAGCCAATGTTCAGCAGCCGCCAAGCTGCTAGGCGTACCAGCGACAGCCCCTGTTGCTGTCGCTCCGACAGGCTTCAACGGAATGTTATGGCCAGACGCAGACATCCTGCTTGCCCGTGCTGCCAGAGACGCTGGCGTTCCCTTTACGCTGAGCACCATGGCAAGCAGATCGCTTGAAGATGTAGCCAATGAGGCAAAAGGCGTGCGCCTATGGTTTCAGCTCTATGTACTCAAGGATCGCGGGATTGCCAAAGACCTGCTCAAACGAGCACTCAGCGTAAATTGTGACACCTTGATCGTAACAACCGACTGTGCCCACTATGGCAAACGGGAGCGAGAACAAAGGCATTTTCGCGCCCCGCTCAAACTCAGCCTTCCCGCGATCATTGACGTAGCCTGCCACCCACGCTGGCTGCAGCGCGTAGTTTGGCCAACGCGCGGGCTTCCTGGCTTTGGCAATCTAGCCCCTTATCTGCCTACAGGTGAGCAAGGGCGTGGCGCCCAATTCATCGCAAAACAACTTGATCCAAGCCTGAATTGGAGTGCCCTTGAAAACATGCGCCAGGCGTGGCCGGGAAAGCTCGTGATCAAAGGCATTCTGAACCGGGCAGATGTGCAGCGTGCTGCGGCAATAGGCGTAGATGCAGTCGTGCTCAGCAATCACGGTGGGCGCCAGCTTGATAGCAGCATTTCTCCAATGGAAATCCTTGCCTCTGTGCATAAGGAATTCGCCGGCAGAATCCAGATCCTGATTGACAGCGGCTTCCGACGCGGCACAGATATCATCAAGGCCCTAGCGCTCGGCGCAGATGGTGTACTAATTGGCCGACCACTTCTATATGGTGTGGCCGCCGCAGGCCAAAATGGCGCGCAGCATGCGCTGCAGATTTTGCTCAACGAACTCAGACTGGGTTTGGCGCAACTAGGCGCGCCTGACATAGCATCCTTGCGAGCGGGCGATTTCTTGAGAAGCCACTCACAAGAGTTTGCGCCACTATCGCCCCCCTGAGCGTGCAGAGCGGGGAAAATGCGCGGACTCTCCTGGCGACCAAAGAAAAAGTTCTTTCCTTATATGATTCAAAAATAGCAAACAGCTATCTTTGGTACTGCCAGATTCCTAATTTGTAAATCAGAAAAGGATCGTTCCATCCCATGTGATTTGATGGCGTAATAACCATATTGGAGAAACGGGAATGCCGTTTCGCTTTTTGCTATATGCGGAGGAAATCCACTATGAAACGTCTTCTTGCCTCTCTTCTGCTTGGAACTGTCCTGGCTGCCTCTTCACTGCCTGCATTGGCTGCGGGCAAAACGATTGTATTTGGTATCTCACCAGGCCCCTATGGCGATCTCATCAAGCAGGCGATCCAGCCCGGCCTGGAAAGGAAAGGCTACAAGGTTGAAGTCAAGGAATTCAGTGACTACGTTCAACCCAACCTTGCGCTGGCAAATGGGGCACTGGATGCCAACTTGTTCCAGCACCGCCTCTACCTGGAGAAGTTCTCTGCGGATAAGGGCTTGAAACTTTCCGCCGTCATCAATGTACCCACTGCAGGGCTTGGACTGTATTCGCACAAGATCAAATCGCTGGACGAACTGAAGAAAGGTGATGTGGTCACCCTAGCCAACGATCCGACGAACTTGGCTCGGGCCCTGCGATTCCTGGCAAAACTGAATTTGCTAACCTTTAAGAAGGATATTGATCCTACCACTGCATCCGAGAAGGATATCGAACAAAATCCACGTGGTCTTGTATTCAAGCCGCTTGAAGCAGCACAACTCCCCCGAACGCTCGATACCGCAACGGTATCGGTGGTTAACGGCAATTTCGCAATCGCAGCAGGCTTGAAGTTATCTGAAGCACTGAAGCTGGAGGAGCTTGATGAGAACATCAAGAATCTGATTGCTGTTCGCACGGAAGACCTGAATAAGCCTTTTGCAAAAGACATCAAGGCTGTTGTGGAATCTGACGACTTCCTCAAAGTCATTGATGATCCCAAATACATTTTCAAATCCTTCCAACGTCCTGAATGGGTCAAGACACGTCTTGCCACTCATACGGCTCAAAAGTAAGCATTTTCCGAATGGTGCAACAGCGGGCTGACACTCAGCCCGCTATGAATTCTACGTAAAAGACATGTCAAAACCTATTCTGTTCGAAGAACTCACGCTCGACGAAGCGGTAGAAATTGCCGAAAAACGGGGCATCATCATTTTCCCGGTAGCCACCACCGAAGCGCATGGGGAGCATCTGCCACTGGCCACAGATACGATCACGGCCGAATGGATCGCTCTTGAACTCAGCCGCCGTACCGGCCTGCCCGTGCTATCGCCCACGCCGATTCGTGCCGGAACATCGCCTACGTTCCATTACGACATCAAGGGAGACCCGATACCGGGAACCCTGGCGATCTCACAACAAACAATGTTCTTGCTGATCAAGGACATTCTGCGAGGGTTGTGGGCAACGGGTTTCCGCAAGATCATCATTGTGCAAGGACATGGTCAGGAGCCCAACTTCCAGGTCATTACCCATGAGACCGCGACTGAACTAAGGCGTGAGGGTAAAAACCTGTTCATTGCTGCCGCAACGTATTGGGAACTGGCTGTAGAAACCCTAAGGCGCGAGCTGAACACCCCCTTTTACCATTCTGGTGAAGAAGAAACGAGCAACGTCTTGTTTGCCCGTCCCGATTTGGTAAAGCTCGACAAGGTAAATGGCAAGGAATTCCGGCCGCTGGTGGATAAATCTCTCCTCAAACGGTCAATCACCCAGGATAGTTCCGAAACATTCCAGGTATTCGATATTGCACAAGTACTGCCCATTCCAAACCCTGGGCACTTAAGCCGTGGTGGCATCGGGAAAACCGAGGAGATCCTTACAGCCAGTGCCAATAAAGGGCGAAAGATTCTGGAACGCGCAACCGAGCGGTATCTTGACCTGATTCGTGACCTGGAAGAGAACTACGCACCACAGGAAGTACCGGGAATTGATGTGCGAGCAAGGCCAGAAGAAAAACGATTCCGCGTGGAGTATTGATTAGGCATGATTGATCTACGCAACATATCAGTGCGCTATCGTGGAAGAGGTGGTGAAGTACTGGCCGTCAATGACGTTTCGCTCCATATAGGCGAAGCTCAAATCTACGGCATCGTAGGTGCCAGCGGTGCGGGGAAAAGCTCACTATTAAGAACCATCAATCTGCTTGAGCGCCCGGATCTTGGTCAGGTGCTCATCGACGGGCAAGACATCACCCCGTTGAAGGGCGCAGCACTCCGCCAACAGCGCCAAAAGATCGGAATGGTATTTCAGCATTTCAATCTGATGCACACCAGTACGGTATATGACAATGCAGCATTTGCATTGCGTGCTGCAAGCAAGTCCGAAGAAGAGGTTTGCCAACGCGTACCCGAGATTCTGGAACTTGTTGGATTGAGTGACAAAGCAACAGCCTATCCATCTCAACTCTCAGGGGGCCAAAAACAACGTGTGGGTATAGCACGAGCCATTGCCAACCGCCCCGCCGTTCTGCTGTGCGACGAACCCACCTCGGCACTTGATCTGGAAACTGCTGCATCCATTCTCGACCTGCTCCGCGAAGTCAATCAACGCCTGAGGATCACGATTGTATTGATCTCTCATGAAATGGCAGTGATCAAGAAAATCTGCTCGCGTGTGGCCGTCATGGAGGGGGGCAAAGTTGTAGAAGAAGGGGATGTTTATGACATTTTTGCAAGTCCCAAACATCCCTTCACACGGCAACTTGTCGACCACACCTTAAATCTTGATCTACCTGCCCATCTTACTGAAGACCTGCAAGGGACTTTACTCAAGATCACATTTCTTGGCGAACGTGCGGAAAACCCCGTGCTTTCTGAAACCACGCTAAGGTTTGGGGTATCAGTCAATATCCTCCATGGGAGGATCGAGTACATCAACGGGCGCGCTCTAGGCCTGCTTGTCGCACTCCTTGAGGATCGCCAAACCCACTCCCCGGCCAAGGTTGCACAAGCTGTCGATTACATTACCCAGAATACAGCCCAGGTGGAGGTGTTGCATGGCTAGCGAATGGCTATCCCTGTTTGATGATCTATACAAAGCCTTTGGCGAGACCGCACTCATGGTTGGGGTTTCCACGGTATTTGCGATTATCGGCGGGCTTCCCGTAGGCTTTCTGCTCTACATCGCCGATCGAAAACTGTTTTGGGACAATCCCCTTGTCAGCTCAGTTGGCAGTCTCCTGGTCAACGTAATCCGCTCTGTACCATTTGTCATACTTCTTGTTTTGCTTTTGCCACTCACGCAGTTTGTGCTTGGTACAACAATTGGCCCAGCAGCAGCCTCAGTGCCACTCTCGGTCGCCGCCATTGCGTTTTACGCACGGCTCGTACAAAGCGCACTGTTTGAGGTTGATCCCGGCATCATTGAAGCAGCTCAGGCTTTTGGTGCCAGTCCAGCAAGGATTCTGGGGATCGTGCTTTTCCGCGAAGCCATGCCGGGATTTTTACGTGGGCTGACCATCACGCTCATCAGCCTGATTGGCTACTCGGCCATGGCCGGAATTGTTGGCGGTGGCGGCGTAGGCGATCTGGCCATCCGCTTTGGCTACTATCGCTATCAAACCAACGTCATGCTGGTAACGGTTTTTATTCTTATTGTTCTGGTACAGTTCGTCCAGATAGCAGGAGACCGGCTGGCCACATATTCTGATCGGAAAGGTTCCTGACATGGGAGTCGCAGAACACGTCACCACCGGCAAGTACTGGGATGAAGAGATTGAAACACTGCCACGCAGCCAGTTGGAAAGCTTGCAGCTTGAAAAACTGAAAATACACCTGGATTTTGCTTACCGTCACTCACCTTACTACAAGGCAGCATTTGATGCTGCGGGTGTTCGCCCGGAACAACTGAATCGCCTCTCAGATCTCAGGGCATTCCCGTTTGTAAATAAACAGGTTGAACGTGAGCGGCAACTGGCTTCCCCGATGCTGGGAGATATGCTGGCGGTGCCAGAACGCGACGTGGTGTTTGTGTCAGCCTCATCTGGTTCAACGGGTGTGCCCACGCTGAGTCCTTTTACATCGAAAGACTTTGAAACATTCCAGAACAATCAGGCCCGTCTGTTTTGGGCTGTTGGCATGCGCCCGGAAGACCGCTATGTGCATGCATTGAATTTCACCCTTTTTGTGGGCGGGCCCGATGTCATCGGCGCCCAAAAACTGGGAGCCCTATGTTTCTGGGCGGGAACAGTACCTTCAGACAGGTTGCTGTTCATCATGAAGGAATTTCAGCCCACCGTCACGTGGACGACTCCATCTTATGCATGGCATCTAGGGGAAACAGCGCGTGCCCACGGGATCGACCCAGCCACTGATCTGGGCATCCGCAAGATCATCGTGGCAGGCGAACCGGGGGGCTCAATCCCTGCTACGCGTGCAGCAATCGAGCGCATCTGGAACGCACAACTGTACGACTTCTATGGGATATCTGATATCTACGGGGCCTGCGCAGGCATGTGTGAGGCACGCGATGGCTTACATCTGGTTGAAGACGACATCTTGCTTGAGGTGCTGGACCCTGCAACACTTGAGCCCGTGCCCGATGGAACCCCCGGTGAGATGGTGCTGACAACGCTGACCAAGGCTGCGCGTCCGATGATCCGCTTCCGTACCGGCGATATCATCACGGCAGACCACACGCGCTGCACATGCGGCAGAACACATGTCCGCATCAAGGTGATCGGGCGGATAGATGACATGTTCATTATCAATGGGGTGAATGTGTTCCCCAGCGACGTAGAATTCGTTATTCGTAGCATCCCTGGCTTGACGGGCGAATTCCGCATCACCGTGACCGACCAGAAACATCTTTCGCGCTATAGCCTGGAAGTGGAGCGCGGAGAAAGCACGGAAAGTGATGCAAGCCTGATTGAGCGCATCCTGCACGACGCCAAGACACGCCTCGGCGTTCGCCCCAAGGAGGTGAGCATTCTTGACCCGCACACTCTGCCCCGCAGCACACACAAGGCGAAACGGGTCATCGATCTGCGTAAAAAATCATAGCCATGGCATCCGATACACTCGGTCTTCATGAAACGGTATGGCTGGGCCGCGGCGGACAAGGGGCGTTTACTGCGTCCCGCCTGCTTGGGCTGTCCGCCGTTCAATTTGGTGGGCAGCATGCAATTGCATTTCCCTCCTTTGGGCCGGAAAGGCGAGGCGCGCCGGTATTTGCCTATACGCGTATCGCACCTCAGCCAATTCATGCACGTAGCGCGATACGCAGAGCAGATGCCTTGGTTGTACTTGATGCCTCTCTGTTGGATCAAGTGAGTACTCCGTTTGTTCATGACGGCACCGTAGTGATCGTCAATACACCGTCCCAAGAGCGCTCACCAGGATTGCGCGGACAAATAGTGTGCGTTGACGCCGACACAATCGCGCGTAAAACGCTTGGCACTTCACATACGAATACAGTGTTGCTGGGCTTTCTGGTTGGGCTGACCGGATGGCTCCCAGCAGAATCCGTTGCGGCAGGAATTGCACAGGAATTTGGGCAAGGCAGCAAGACACAGAAAAACATTCTGGCATTTCAACATGCCTTTGCACTGGGTCAGCAGAAAAAGCAGGCATCATGAAAAAGCCCGAGGAAGTCTCAAATCCGCCTTGCCATCTACGCCCCTTCAAACGCAGCACATCTCTTGCCATATGGCCCAATAGCCCTCAGGCTGATTCAGGGCATCTTGCTTTCAGCAATAAAGATTGGCGTAACATGTGGCCACAAATCGAATGGCAGGCCTGCAACAGCTGTAGCTTGTGCTTGCTCTTCTGCCCAGAGGGAGCAATAAGCTGGAATGCCAATAGATTGCCAATCGTGCAAGAGGATTGGTGCAAGGGCTGTGGCCTGTGCGCGCGTGAGTGCCCTAAAAATCTGATCGCAATGATCCCACAAACGCATCGTTAAAATATGGCAAGCGTTGAATTCCTCTCCGGCAACGAGGCTGTTGCACAGGCCGTGCGCCTGGCAAGACCACGAGTGATTGCTGCCTACCCGATTACCCCCCAGACCACCGTGGTCGAGCGTCTGTCTGAAATTGTTGAGGCAGGTGAATTGGACGCCCAGTTCGTGCATGTGGAGTCAGAACACTCCGCACTTGCACTTCTGATGGGCAGCGCCGCAATGGGCGCCCGAACTTTCACGGCAACCTCATCTCAGGGGCTGCTCTATATGGCAGAGTGCCTCTATTATGCCTCCGGTGGACGTTGGCCCTTGGTCATGATGAATGCCAATCGCGCACTCGCCTTGCCGTGGAACATCTACGGTGACCAAAGCGACTCACTCGCCCTGATCTCCTCTGGCTGGATTCAAGCGTATGCAGAGGACGCACAGGAAGCATTGGACATGATTATCCAGGCCTATGCTGTGGCCGAAGATATAGAAGTCCGCACACCGGTACTGGTCAATCTGGATGGCTTTGTACTCACCCACACTTATGAGGCGGTGTCCGTGCCCGATCAGTTGGAGGTGGACCGGTTTCTGCCCCCACCCGATCTACCCGAAGGCTATCCTGGCACTTTCAGCATGTCCAAGCCTCAAAGCCTTGCTATCACAGCAGGCCCGGGAGACTATACAGTATTCAAATACCAACAGCATGCAGCAGTGATGCATTCGGCAGCAGTCATTCGCAGTGTTGGCGAGAAATTTCATCAACATTTTGGTCGTGGCGCAACTGGGCTGATAGAAGGGTATAGAAGCGAGGACGCCGAGTTCATTTTGATCACACTTGGCAGTGTCTCAGGTACCGTTCGCCAAGCCATAGATGAGCTCAGGCGCCAAGGAGTGGCTGTAGGCATGCTGCGGCTGCGATATCTGCGCCCATTTCCAACTGAAGAACTTGTGGAGTACCTATACTCCTCTACCCGTACTCGCCATGTCCAAAACATCGGCGTACTAGAGAAAGACATCTCGTTTGGCCACCAAGGCAGTGTCAGCTTGGAGGTCAAATCAGCACTCTATGAATATGCCAGCCGACAAGGCGGTGCAGCTGTACCAGTGCTGAATTTCGTTGCAGGCTTGGGGGGGCAAGACATCTCTGGCGAGGATGTGCAAAACATCTTCCTTGAGCTTGCCTCATCCGTTAACGCAGCAAATCAATCTCAGCAAACGCTTTCTGCACCGGGATTTTCCGATGTAAGGTTTTTAGGTTTGGAGCCGTTCCGTGAAGAAAATCAGCATCAAGATGCTGCCTGACGACGAATATTTTGTTGGGCATAAAGGCTGCGGCGGTTGCGGGGGCAGCCTGATACTGCGCTGGACATTGAAGGCACTAGGGGAGCGTTGTCATATAGTCATCCCCGCTGGTTGCATGTCTGCCATTGGGTTCATCTACCCACAAATGGCATTGGGCGTGAACGCGATGATCGCACCTTTTGCTGCCACCGGCGCAGTACTTTCCGGCATCGCAGCGGTCATTCGTGCCAAAGGACTGACGGACATACCCGTGGTAGGTTTTGCAGGTGATGGGGCCACTGCAGATATTGGCTTGCAATCCCTATCCGGCGCCCTGGATCGCCGTGAGAAGATCATCTATATCTGCTATGACAACGAAGCCTACATGAACACAGGCATCCAGCGCAGCAGTGCCACACCTCAGGGCGCGCGTACCACCACATCACCGTCTGGCCAAACCGCCTTTGCAGGAAGCAAGAAAGATCTGTTGCGAATCGCCGCAGCACATGGCATTCCCTATGCGGCCACCGCCTCAGTGGGCCACCCTGCTGATTTCCTGCGCAAACTTGATCGGGCTCGTCAGATTGATGGGCCGTCTTTTCTGCATGTTTTTGCCCCCTGCCCCACAGGTTGGGGGTGCGCTACGGATGCCACCACAGAATTGGGGAGATCAGTCGTCACCACAGGCTTGTGGCCGCTGCTGGAATGGGATCATGGCAAAATACGAATCAACCAGGCTCCACACTCTTTCGCCCCACTCGCCACCTATCTCGCCCCCCAGGCACGCTTTCGAGGCCTTGAGGCCAATCAGATTGAAGCACTGGCAGCAGAGCGTGATCGTACATGGGTCGCACTGCGCGCCTGGGAACGGGAAACCACCAATTCTGTGCTAGCCTGATACATTGGCTCTCCACACTATTGAGTACGCAATATGTCTATACGCTCAAAGCTGCCCGAAGTTGGCACCACCATTTTTACGACCATGAGTGCGTTGGCGGCCCAACATGGGGCCATCAATCTGTCTCAAGGATTTCCTGACTACCCCTGCGCGCCCGGCCTGCTTGATGCGTTGTCGGCAGCCACGCAGGCCGGCCACAACCAATATGCGCCCATGGCGGGCTTGCCCGCTTTGCGCCAGGCAATAACGGACAAACTCAAAATTCAGCATGCTATCGAGATCAACCCGGAAACCGAGATCACAATCACAGCAGGAGCCACCCAGGCGTTGTTTACAGCGATCGCGGCAGTACTGCATGCCGGCGATGAGGCGATCCTGTTGGACCCATCGTACGACAGCTACGCGCCAAGCATACTTGCCCAAGGTGCAAAGCCTGTTCACATTGCACTCAGTGCGCCGGATTTCTCTGTTGATTGGCAACGTGTTGAATCCACGATCACGCCAAGAACCCGCCTGATTCTCATCAACAATCCGAACAATCCGGCAACCTCAACGCTTTCATCCGAGGACTTGGACATACTCGCCAGTATTGCGGAAAAACACGATCTGATCATTCTGGCCGATGAAGTCTACGAGCATCTCATCTACGATGGCGCAACACACCATAGCGTCTTGGCACATCCCGCCTTGCGTGAGCGCAGCTTTGCCGTCTATTCTTTTGGCAAAACCTTTCATGCCACCGGCTGGAAAGTTGGTTACTGTGTCGCCCCGCCTGCTTTGACAAGCGAATTCCGCAAGATTCACCAGTTCCTGGTTTTTGCAGTCAACACTCCCGCACAGCACGCTCTGGCTGCACACTTGAGCCAGGCTTCCAGCTGGCAAGGACTGCCTGCCTTTTTTGAAACCAAGCGCGCATTGCTGACCCCCGGACTGGTCACCGCAGGCTTTAAACTTCTGCGCTGCCGTGGCACATATTTCCAACTGGCTGACTATAGCGACATCCGCCCGGATCTGAATGACATAGATTTTGCACGCTGGCTCACCATTGAACATGGGGTGGCCAGCATCCCCATCTCTGCATTCTACAAGAGTGCACCCGATCAGCAGATCGTGCGGTTTTGCTTTGCCAAACAGGAACAGACATTGCTCAACGCTATTGATCGCCTGAAACGTATTCGAAACTAATTCAACATGTTTCCTATGGCATTTTCTGCATAAGCAAAGCAAAAACAATTCTTTCCAGAAAGATTTTTTTCTACCTAGAGTGGCCAGATTATTTGTGCATAAACACGATGCCAGCATCCGAGCCCTATATGTCAAAAATTTCGCGGCCTGCCGTACTCAACCTGATTGGAAACACCCCTCTTATAGAAGTCACCCGCCTGGATACGGGCCCCTGCCAACTCTTCCTCAAGCTCGAGTCACAAAACCCTGGAGGCTCAATCAAAGACCGCGTTGGTCTCTGGATGATTGAAGCAGCTGAGAACGACGGTCGCCTCAAACCCGGCGGCACCATTATCGAGGCAACAGCAGGCAACACCGGGCTGGGTTTGGCACTCGTCGCACAAGCCAAGGGGTATCGCATCATTCTTGTGGTGCCTGACAAGATGTCCCCCGAAAAGATTCTGCATCTCAAAGCCTTGGGTGCGGATGTTCGCATCACACGTTCAGATGTTGGCAAAGGCCACCCCGAATACTATCAGGACTATGCGGCGCGTCTGGCAGCAGAAATACCCGGTGCGTTTTTCGCTGACCAATTCAACAACCCCGCCAATCCTGCTGCGCATGAACAATCAACTGCACCCGAGATCTGGGCACAAACCGGCCATGCCGTCGATGCCATTGTTGTAGGCGTCGGCTCCGCAGGCACAATTACCGGATTGACACGTTTCTTCCAGCGTGCGAACCCTGCAACCGAATTTGTACTCGCAGATCCCGCTGGCTCAATCCTGCGCGACTATATCGAAAAGGGACAATACGATACGGCAGGCTCCTGGGCCGTTGAGGGTATCGGCGAAGATTTCGTGCCCCCCATTGCTGATCTATCTGCAGTCAAGAAAGCCTATTCCATTACGGATGAAGAAAGTTTTGCCACCGCCAGAGCACTCCTCCGGGCTGAAGGTGTGCTGGCGGGCTCCTCAACGGGCACGCTCGTTGCTGCCGCATTGCGTTACTGCCAAGAGCAAACGCATCCAAAGCGCGTTGTGTCTTTCGTGTGCGATACAGGTACCCGGTATCTTTCCAAGATTTACAACGACAACTGGATGATTGATCAAGGCCTCCTGCGCAGGCATACCTACGGAGACCTGCGTGACATCATCGCTCGCCGGTACGAAGACGGGTCTGTAATCAGCGTAAAGCCTGACGACAATTTGCAGACTGTGTTCCAACGCATGCGTTATGCAGATGTCTCGCAACTTCCAGTCATCGAGGATGGAAAAATTGTCGGCCTGGTTGATGAGTCGGACCTGCTCCTGCGCATCCAGGCAGACCCGAGCAGCTTCAAGGCGAGCGCAGCCAGCACCATGACCCTTGCACTGGAAACACTCTCGCCTGATGCAAGTCTGGAAAAACTGCGCGAAACACTCGATCGTGGCTTGGTTGCCATCATTGCCGACAACGCTCATTTCTACGGTTTGATCACCCGTTTTGATCTGCTCAACCATCTCCGGAAACATCAGGCATGAACACCAACAGTAAGAAACCGCATGGCTTTGGCACACGAGTCATCCACGCAGGGCAACACCCTGATCCATCAACCGGGGCAATCATGCCACCCATTTACGCTACATCGACTTTCGTGCAAGAAAGCCCGGGCGTACATAAGGGGCTGGACTACGGAAGATCGCACAATCCCACACGCTGGGCGCTAGAGCGCTGTGTAGCGAACCTTGAGGGCGGCGCGGGTGCCTTTGCCTTCGCTTCGGGTCTGGCGGCCATTTCAACTGTATTGGAACTACTGGATTCCGGCGCCCACGTCATCGCGGGGGACGATCTGTATGGTGGAACCTATCGCCTGCTGGAACGCGTTAAGCGACGCAGTGCCGGGCTCTCATTCAGCTTTGTTGACCTGAGCAATCCTTCCGCGCTACAGGCCGCAATTCGCCCAGAAACGAGAATGGTCCTGGTCGAAACGCCCACAAATCCTCTATTGCGCCTGGTTGATCTGCAGGCGATTGCAGACGTTGCACACGCCAACAATCTCATCACGGTTGCCGACAACACCTTTGCCAGCCCTTGGGTGCAACGACCACTGGAACACGGCTTTGACATTGTCGTCCACTCCACAACAAAGTATCTCAACGGCCATTCAGACATCATAGGTGGCGTAGCAGTCATCAGTACAGAAAATCGCAATGCAGAACTTCTTGAGAGGCTCAAATTTCTGCAAAATGCAGTCGGCGCAATCTCAAGCCCCTTTGACAGTTTCTTAACCCTGCGTGGGATCAAGACGCTTAATCTGCGCATGCAGCGACATTGCGAAAACGCCTTGGAACTTGCCAATTGGCTGGAACGCCAGCCACAAGTCCGTGCTGTGCGTTATCCAGGGCTTGTCAGTCATCCGCAACATGAACTTGCAAAACGCCAAATGCATGGATTTGGCGGAATGATTGCGGTGGAATTGGCTACGAACCAAGCAGGCTCACGCCGCTTCCTGGAAGCATGTGAATTGTTTGCTCTGGCGGAAAGCCTCGGCGGAGTGGAGAGTCTGATTGAGCACCCTGCAATCATGACTCACGCAAGCATCCCAGCGGAACAACGCGAACGGCTGGGAATCGGTGACGCCTTGGTACGCTTGTCTGTCGGGATTGAGGACCTAGATGACCTGCGTAATGATTTACTGTACGCACTTCAAAAAATCTAAAAGCTCGCAAAACAATCCCCCCTTGAACGCATCAAGGGGGATTTCTGTATATACATCTACACCATTAAAAATCAAATAACTGGAAGACCTGCGCAGCAAGCATTCCATTAAGAATGCTTGCTGTCATTCACACACCTTATTCCTTGGAAAGGGTGATTCTCCAGTCAGTTCCTGAGCCGATGTGGTGCTCCTTGGCGAAGTTCCCCTGATTGATGGCAAGCGCAAAATTCATCAGGCTGTTGATATACGCCAAAGGCTTACCAACAGGCACCTCACCAAACGTATGCCTGTAAGGAACAACCACTTCCTCAACCAGTTGATCCTTGTTAAATACCCGAACACGCACAGACTCACCCACTTTAATGCCAAGTTCATCAAAAAGCTTTTGGGGAATATTGGTCCATACGTTTCCATACTGCACATCAAGCACCGGAATAATGCCTTCTACACCGCCTGCAGTGCGTTGCACATGTGTATAGGGCAATTTGACCAGCAAATCTGACGATAGCTTTGGCCCCACCTGCGAAAACTGGATAACGCCCGCTGCCAAACGGGCTCCCGTGTATCCAAACACATCGCGGCCATGAAAGGTGTATGAATCTTCCGAGCCTTTTCTGCGATTGATACGTTCATCAATCTGCCTGAGCTCTTCTACCCCCTCCTGTTCCGCAACCAGTGTCAGCACACCATTGTTGGGTGCCACAAAATAGTGGCCTTTGCGTGTCTTCAGCACGACCGAAAGACGCTCTGTTCCTACGCCCGGATCAATGACCGTGACAAATACGGTGCCTTTAGGCCAAAACGGCGCGACCTGAAACAATCGATACGCCCCGGCAAAAATAGACCCGGGATCTTCGTGACTCAGATCAGAAATCAACAGCTTTTCAGATACGCCATAAGCCACGCCCTTGAGCGCAGAGACAGCCCCATCCTTCTGGCCAAAGTCCGTATAGAGCACCACGGGAGATGCACCGAAAGATGCTTGCAGACAAAGCATCAAGGCAAAGGGAAGCACTCTTTTTAAACTTAACATCAAAAACAATTCCTCATTCTAGACTTTCAAAATGCGTGTTACCTGATCAGGCAAGATTACGCTACAACGTTTTGCTGGGGCTGTTCAGAACGATGCGGACAAACGCAAATAATAATATCCACCATTGATCCCATACGGGGAAACGTGCGAGTACTGATCATAATTCAGACTCTGATAAACAGAAGAAGAAACCTTATTGGGATACACGTTGAACAGGTTGTTTGCTCCCACATTAAGCTTGATGTGATCTGTGAAATTGTATCCCACGTCCAGATCCGTGATATATGCCGGGCGTGTCGTATAGGTGTAATACGGCCCTGGTGCATAACCTTGAACCTGACTGGTTTTGCTGTAATAAGTTTCACGCAACGTTACTTCCCAATCATTATGCAAGTATGTGGCAGCCACCGAGACCTTGACATGAGGCGTTGCACTTGTAAGATTGGACGCCTGCACCACATCCACTAGGGATATTCCTGCTGCTTGAAGGCTTGCTGGCGCATCATGAATACGACGAATCGTAGTTCTGTTGTACCCCGCATCCAACTTCCATTTCACAGATCCAATGCCAGACAAGGTTGAAAGATAATTCAGCCCGAAATCGATCCCACGGGTACGTGTATCCACGCCATTGGTAAAGAAGGCCGCGCTGACATTGCTGCTTGATACACCAGACGGAATCACAGAGCCATTTGCGGCGACAGCCGCCGCTGCCAAGCTACCAGATATGGAACCGGATTGAATAATTCTGTTGTCAATATCAATTTGGTAAATATCAATATTTGCGTGCAGGTTCTTGATTGGCTCAGCCACCAAGCCCAAACTGAAATTCCTGGACTTTTCCGGTTTCAAATCTGGAGCGCCTAACACGCGTGCCCCGGCAGAGCCCAACGGCACCTGGATTTGTGCAAAACCATTCGTAACCGTAGTTGCCGAATAGTATTGCTGGGCCAAGGATGGTGCGTGAAAACCATTACTGGCTGTACCCCGCACGGCCAAAGCGGGATTGAAGTTGTAGCGGGAAGACAGTTTGCCCGTCAGAGTGTCCCCAACACTGTCGTAGTGCTCAAGGCGGGTAGCCAACCCAAGTTCCCATTGAGGCGTGATACGCGTGGAGAAATCCGCGTAGCCTGCCACACTATTTCGGTTGGCATCCGCCTGATCGGAAACCCGGAAGCCTGGAAACGCTTGAGACCCGCCGAGATAATATGAATTTGCTTCGCCGGAGCCTATTTTGAAGGTTTCATATCGATCCTCAAGGCCGAGCGCAACATTCAGTGGCGCGGCCAAGCCGCTTACCTCAAACGGTCGGCGTATATCCAGATTCGTTGTCGACTCAGATGAAGTAAATGAGCCCACACGAAAATTGCTCTGAGCATTTCCAAAATCATTGAGCAGATCTGGGTTGATGGTGTTCTTATTGCGTAGCTTGACATCGTCACGACCATAGCTGGTACTCAGATCCCAATTCCATTGAGCGGGCCCCGCGCCTTTGATCCCAGCAGTGAGCCCGAAATCATTTTCTTCACTACTCTCAATCGGTGTAAAGCCTTGCGGGTACACAGCGTCCACAGCCGCACTGAACCAGCCAGGCTGACGCGGATTTTCATACGCCTGCGCACCTCGATGGGCAACTGTGCCAAAACTATACAGGCTCAAGCCTGAGTTGATAGGCTTCTCAAGGTTATAGCCGACTGTTTCCAGCGTGCTTTTGGGATCACCCTGCACCTTGGCGGGCTGCACACCGCCACTGTCGCCGCTACGATTGGAGTAGTCATGCTGACGAACACCCGCACTGATATGTAATGTCCCTGTCTCGCCCAGGGTTAAACCACTATCAACATCCAACTGTTTGGTTTCACCACCCCCATCATAGTACCCCCCCAATGATGTAGATACTGTATTGCCTTCGCCAGAGTTCTTAAGAATGACATTTATGACACCTGCAATGGCATCTGAACCATATTGCGCAGCTGCGCCATCCCGTAGTACCTCAATACGCTCAACTGCGGCAAGAGGAATCATGTCCAGATCCACCGCATTTGACCCCTGCGCTGGATCAGAATCCGCATAAAGGCTTGCAGACAAATGGCGGCGCTTACCATTGACCAGCACCAGGGTATGGCTAGGCGCCAGGCCCCGCAACTGGAAAGTGCGCGCCAATGCACCCACATCATAGCCTACAGCTGGCGCGTTCAATGAGGGCAGTACGCTTTTTAGCGCATCAAGCAAATTGCTTTGCCCAGTGGCTGTAAGCTCTTCCGCCCGCACAACATCAATCGGAGTTGCACTGTCGCGCGCTTTCCGTCCTACCTCGCGAGTCCCGGTTACCACAACTTGATCAAGTTGCTGACTGGCAGTAGCCTGCGCATGAACAACCTGGGGCAATACCCCAGCAAACAAACTCATGACTGCCAGGTAGTAGTGATTATATTTATGTTCAGACACAGCACATCCCCGTGAATACTGATTGAGCGAAAGAGCTATGTTAGAAAGATTTGAGGCCAGGCTAAATCTCATTTTTTTATATCTTAAGGCAGAACCACGCCCCAACTTCGCTACGTAAAAATTCGCTGCATTTACATATCAATTCATGTTCTTTGGAATTGATTCCGGCTGTTGCTACATTGAAAATCACTCTTTCATGACTAGGTACCACCATGAGACTTCTGAACCAAACTCTATTTTTGGCTGGGCTGGCGCTATCCTCGCTGACGATCTCTGCGCAAGCTGCAGATGAAGTAACGGTGGCCTATCAAACAGTAATCGACCCGTCCAAAGTGGCGCAAGCTGACGGCCTGTATGAAAAGCTCACAGGTGTAAAAATCAACTGGCGGAAATTTGATACGGGTGCGGAAGTCATCACAGCAGTCGCCTCAGGCGATGTACAGGTCGGCTACGTAGGCTCCAGCCCTATCGCCGCAGCTGCCAGTCGGGACCTGCCCATCACGACCTTCCTGATTGCCGCCAAACTTGGGGAATCCGAGGCGCTAGTTGTTCGCAATGGCAGCAAGATCAATCAGCCACAAGACTTGATTGGCAAGAAAATTGCGGTGCCATTTGTATCTACTGGACATTACAGTCTGCTGGCAGCCCTGAAACACTGGAAGATTTCCCCCGCCAAAGTGCAAATCATCAATCTGCGCCCGCCAGAAATTACAGCAGCATGGCAACGAGGCGATATTGATGCCGCCTATGTTTGGGACCCTGCCCTGGGCAAGGCCAAACAAAGTGGCAAGGTGCTGACGACTTCGGCAGAAGTCGCCAAATGGGGCTCACCCACGTTTGACGCATGGATTGTGCGAAAAGACTTTGCCGAGAAGCATCCAGATTTTCTGGAAAAATTTTCCCGTGTCACTTTGGATGCCTATGCGGCGTATCGAAATAACCCGAATGCATGGATTTCCAATGCAGACAACCTGGATAAAGTGATTCGCCTCACAGGTGCCAACAAGGAGGAAATCCCCGGTGTTCTTGCCAGCAACATTTTCCCCTTGGTGAATGAGCAGATCGAACTACTTGGCCCAACCACGGCCAAGGCTCTGGCGGATACCTCTGACTTTCTTAAGGAGCAAGGGAAGGTTGATAGCGTACAGAAGAACTATCTGCCTTTTGTCAGCAATGCCTTCGTTAAAGGCGGCAAACAGGTCGCAACAAAGTAATCCGGAGCCGCGTCATGCCACACGTATTGGTTGATCGGGTTACTGTTCGCTACTCTGATGCAAACGCCAAGCAAGCCGCGCTTGACAACGTCAGCTTGCAACTGGAGCCCGATCAGCTAGTGGTGGCACTAGGCCCTTCTGGGTGCGGAAAAACCACCTTGCTGAATCTTCTTGCCGGTTTTTTACGCCCCACTCAAGGACGAGTACTCTTCGATGGAAAACCAATTAATGGCCCTGCTGCAGATCGAGGCGTGATCTTCCAGGATGATGCCTTGCTGCCCTGGCTCAACGTAGTCGACAACATCGCTTTCGGGTTAAAACTCCAAGGCTTGGAGAAACACCAGCGCAAAGCAAGCGCGGAGGCAACGCTCAAACAGGTCCATCTTGATGGGTTTTCTGGGCACATGCTGTGGCAACTTTCTGGCGGCATGCGCCAAAGGGTTGGGCTCGCACGTGCTCTGGCTTCTGATCCCGCAATGCTTCTTCTTGACGAGCCATTTGCAGCGCTCGACGCATTCACGCGAGAACAGATGCAGGAGTTACTGCTGCAATTATGGCATCAAACGCATAAACAGATTTTCCTGATCACCCATGATCTTGAGGAAGCCGTGTTCCTCGCGAGCGATCTGATTCTGCTCTCTCCCCGACCTGGTCGAGTCGTAGAGCGCATCAAGCTCGATTTCTGCCATCGCTATACGGATGGCGAGTCAGCTCGCAGCATCAAATCAGATCCGCATTTCATTGCCATGCGCGAACATGTGCTGAACCTCATCTTTGCCCAAAGGGAGCCCATCCCAGCATGATCTCCACGGAACTCGCACACGAGCAGCATGCCTTTGAAATACCCTTGCTACCTCGGCATGAAGAGGAGGCTAGCGCCACTCCATCACGACGCTTGAGCACCACAACAATCAGCACCCTTACCATTGCCACACTATTGGTTCTGTGGTGGGGCGTGACAAGTGCTGGTTTGATTGCTCCTCTTTTTCTGCCGCCACCGCAGAATATCCTCATCAAATTCTGGCAAGTCTCAACGCACGGCTTCATGGATTCAACGCTCTGGCAGCATCTTGGAGCAAGCTTGGCCCGCGTATTCTCAGCCCTTGTTGCATCGGTATTGCTAGGCATTCCTGTGGGGGTGGCAATAGGCCAATCGCGCATCGCCAAGGGGATTCTTGACCCCTTGATCGAGATCTACCGCCCCATTCCGCCACTTGCGTATCTACCACTCGTTGTCATCTGGTTCGGAATCGGTGAATTTTCAAAAATACTGTTGATATTCCTCGCCATTTTTGCGCCTATCGTAATAGGGACAGCAAATGGCGTGCGCCAAGTTTCCAACAACCGAATTCGCGTAGCGCAATCCCTGGGTGCTACACCTTGGCAGCTCATACGTCATGTTGTCTTACCCAGTGCGTTACCGGATATTCTGGTTGGCATTCGGATTGGTCTGGGAACGGGCTGGTCAACGCTGGTTGCCGCTGAACTTGTAGCAGCCACAAGCGGTATGGGATTCATGGTGCAATCTGCGGCACAGTTTCTAGTGACAGACGTTGTCATTCTCGGCATTGCGGTGATCGCAATCATTGCCTTCGGACTTGAGCTCGGGCTGCGTTACCTGCACAAACGCCTTGCGCCATGGAGCCTTCCAAACAGAGACCTAGGCTGAGGTATCCAAAGATGGACCAGTCATTCTCATCGCTGACGCACGTTGTTCTTGGAAGCCTCGCCATACTGGTGCTTGTACTCTCCATCCTCTATCCCCTTTATGACAAGGATAGCAAGGCTGACAAAGAATAGACGATGCACTTTATTACCCGTGATCACACCCGCCTGTACTATG
Organism: Uliginosibacterium gangwonense DSM 18521; assembly: GCF_000373965.1. Taxonomy (GTDB): domain Bacteria; phylum Pseudomonadota; class Gammaproteobacteria; order Burkholderiales; family Rhodocyclaceae; genus Uliginosibacterium; species Uliginosibacterium gangwonense. Next base: position 79,632 of record NZ_KB892842.1, read on the forward strand.
AGCAAACGGGCGAAGGTTTTCCGCTGCTGATGCTGAGCGGACTGTGGAGCGACACCCAAATCTGGGATAAGCAGGTAGATGAGTTTAAGGACCTGTATTGCTGCATTCGGCTAGAGCACCGGGGGATTGCTCGCTCAGACAAATGGCAAGGCACCTATTCCTATGATCTACATGCCCAGGATGTGTGTGACTTGCTTGATCACCTGAAAATCGACAAAGCAATTGTAAGCGGCGTATGCCATGGTGGTATGACGGCTGTGCGCCTTGCCCATCGCTATCCGCATCGTTGCACTGCCTTGGTTATCAACGGAACACAGGTGCTACGTTCCGGCAAGCAAAGTCTGCGTTTCCAGGGTTGGCGAACCCTTATAGAACAGAGCAGTTTCGAGACTTTCTATCAGACTGAATTGATCCCCAGTCTCTATTCCGAGTCATTTTTAGCGCATAACAGCTCACGTTTAGAAGCAATCACCGCCGGGGCAAGTGCCCGAATGGAACTAGGCTCCACGCTCTCGATGCTTGACGCTTGCAGCCGCTTCGGTCTGGAAGAGACCGAGCTAAAGGGCATACAAATTCCTGCCTTGATCATGGCGGGGGACGAAGATGCATTTGTTTTGCAAAGCGCAGTGGAACACTCCGCATCTCTCTGGCCCCATAGCCAATATCACCTATTCAAACGCTGCGGCCATTTCCCCCAACGAGAAGCGACCGCAGAGTACAACAGGGTTGTGAAAAATTACCTCGCCACCCTTACGCAGCCTTCACACCTGTGCAGCGGGCAAACTCCGGTTTTTTCAGAATAAGTTCAGACAAAACAATTGGTTTTTCATCTCTTCGGCATCGGTTAAGGTTTAGCATAAACCTTTCCCCTTGCATGGATTTAGAAGCCATCGCACCTTTGCTTGGTGTGACAAATCCAAAAACGTCTGGAGATGCCATGAATGCGCCAAACGAGCTGAAAAGCCATCAGTTGTCGTACCACGAGATTGTCGCAAAGTATCCGACCGTATCGCCTTTCGTCATCCTGAAAACCGACGTGCAACGTCGGGGCGTCACCTATACCACTCAAGCCATCGAACGGGCCAATCCGGCTTTGCATTTGCTTCAGTTCAGAAGCATTTTCCATACAATTGGTGAAAAACAAACCCCACAAATCCCAGTCTCATTGTTACTACGCGATGGTACATCTATCCTGACGGGAATGCGCCCTGATGCGCCAGCCCCCTACCTTGTCGACTTCGTTGACGGTCGCCTGGTTCTCACTGATCACGGCCAGATTTTGGAAGAGGTAGAATATTGGCATAAGCCACAATATGTGGACAAACATACCAGTGCAGGCACCCCCATGTGGCAGGTTGCTACGCCAAGGCCTCAAAGACTGGACATCAATCCTTACTCATATTGTCACTTCTGGGATGATGGCGGGGGCTGCAAGTATTGCAACATCTCATCGCATTTTAACAAGGAACGCAAGAATAACGGCAAGCCCTTGCGCATTGCACCACGAGACATTTATGAAACGGTGCGTGAAGCCGTTAAGCAACCGGGGCGATTCGCCAATATCATGCTGACTGGCGGCTCCATTCTATCGGGTTCTCAGCTCTTTGATGACGAGCTTCAAGTCTACATTGAAACGCTACAGGCGATTGGCGAGAACTTCACAACGCGACGCTTCCCGAGCCAATTGATTGCGTCTGCATTTTCTCTGGATCAGCTTGCTCGCCTATATGAAGAGACAGGATTACTCACCTACACCTCCGATCTGGAAGTGCTTGATGACGCCCTCTTCAACTGGATCTGCCCCGGCAAAGCTGGCAAGCTGGGTTATCAAGCCTGGAAGCGGCGCCTGATAGATGCCGTTCAAATATTTGGCACTGGGCGCGTCAACACCGGCATTGTCGGTGGCGTTGAAACCGCGACACCCCATGGTTTCGCCTCAGAGGATGAAGCCTTAGATGCTACGTTGACCGAGGCGGAAGATCTTGCCCAACACGGAGTAACCGTTGTGCAATGCGTGTGGTCTCCCACCCGGGGCTCAGCGTTCGCCAAACAGCACCCGCCTTCGCTTGAATACTATGTGCGTCTGTCTCAAGGGCTGGATGCACTGCGTCGACATTACAACCTGAATGCGGATATGGATAGCTATCGGATTTGCGGCAATCACCCGGATACAGATTTATCACGCATCTAATTTGGCTCGGAACAGGACTTGAATAATGGCACCAGAATTTAAACAAGATTTCTTTTCAGCGCTCCATGGGCCTGACAGCGTCAAACTCATTGCAACAACTGACGAAACAGGTACTCCGCATCTCGAGGAAGTCCCCTCCCTCACGTTCGATGCAAATGGTTATATTGTTCTGCTTGAAGAAAATGAGTATTCACACACCAATCGTAATCTGGTTGGAAGTTTATGGTTCAATCGCAAGCTCAGCATTTATGTTCGGAATGGTGCAACCCACCAATTCCAGGCCATCGCCAAACCCTACAAGGTCTTCATTACCGGCCCGGTATTTGAAGAGCACTATCGGGCAATACGTGCAAAACGCCCCAATGCAAAACTCTCAGCCGTATGGCTACTGGAAGTCGTACACATCACCGATGAGAACTTCAAAACTCGGCAAGCACATGAGGACCTTGGCAGATTAGCGTTGATTCACCTCGATCAAATCGCCCGTAGCACCGCACCCACGCCATCGTAGGAGTTCAGCCTGTTGTACACCATGGCGCAGCCCGTTGCCAACTCGTTGAAGCTAGAGCCACACAAGACCCAATTGAATGTACGACAGATGGCCTGGGTGTAAAACCAGTAAAAGCGGATATATATTCACAATTTCGCTGGTCCTGCTTCTGTGCAGGGAACGTGTATATACATAGTACTAGAAATTTGTTTTCCGCTCTTTTGGCTGTTGATATTGTGTAATGATCCGTTGCCACAGAATAGGTCTTACCAGATGTCTTTCTTGCACAACTCTCGACGCCCACACCTGCATTTGGTTGCCCTGTTAACGCTGTTGACGCCGACACTGGCACAAGCAACCAACGGCTATTTCAGTAATGGCTATGGTGCAATTTCGCAGGGAATCGCTGGCATCGGTATTGCCTTGCCACTGGATGGGTTGGCCGCTGCTTCCAATCCTGCCGGTACTGCGCTGGTCGGAGATCGCACTGATCTTGGCATTGATCTGTTCCGTCCGAAACGCGAAGCCACAATCAGTGGCAATGGCTTTGGTGCAAACGGGAATTACGATGGCAACGGGAAAAAGAACTTTTTCATTCCGGACCTTGCCCTGACCAAGCAAATTTCATCAACCACCGGCCTCGGACTCGCTGTGTACGGCAATGGGGGCATGAACACCGATTACAAGACCAACCCCTATGGTGCGTTTGGCAGCACGGGGCATGCCGGTGTCAACCTCTCGCAGCTGTTCATTACGCCTTCGCTTGCTTACCGTGTGACGCCCAAGCACAGCGTTGGCTTGGCACTGAATGTGGCTTATCAACGCTTCAAGGCTTACGGCCTGAGTGCATTCGACAATCCCGTTTTTTCCTCCAGTCCAGGGAATGTCACGGATCGTGGGGCTGACTCTTCTACCGGCGTTGGTGTGCGCCTTGGTTATATTGGTGAAATCCTGCCGGATGTCACCCTGGGCCTTACCTGGGCTTCGCGCATTCGTACTGGCAAACTGGATAGGTACAAGGGGCTCTTCGCAAACGAAGGCGGCTTTGATGTGCCGGAAAATTATGGCATTGGCTTGAGCTACCGGCCTACCTCCTCGCTCACGCTGGCGCTTGAGGGGCAGCACATCAACTACAGTGACATCAATTCGATTGCCACGCCGCTTGCGGGCTTGCTCAGCGGCAACAAGCTTGGCTCGGCAAATGGTCCCGGCTTTGGCTGGAAGGACGTCACCGTGTGGCGTGTCGGCGCCAGCTACGATGTCAACAGCACGCTGACACTGCGGGCTGGTTATAGCCACAGTGATCAACCCATTCCGCAGGGCCAGACTTTCTTCAATATTCTGGCTCCGGCCACAGTACGTGATCACCTGACTTTTGGTGCAACCTGGAAGGCCAGTGCTTCCAACGAAATCAGCGCTTTCTATGCCCATGGTTTCCGCGAGACCGTTAAAGGCAGCGGTTCGATTCCGGCAGCCTTCGGCGGTGGCGAAGCGAATATCAGTTTGGAAGAGAACATTTTGGGTTTAAGCTGGGGGCACAAGTTCTGATCACCTCGCCTTGGCATTTATGCACATCACCCACTTTACCCCTCTCAATGCGTTGCTCGGTGGCGTACTGATCGGCATTGCCGCGAGTCTCCTGCTGTGGCTCAACGGGCGCATAGCAGGCATCAGCGGTATCGTCGGGCATGTTGTTATACCGTGGCCGCCCAAAGAAAGCGTCTGGCGCTTGAGTTTCCTGTTTGGTTTGGTCGCAGGCGCGGCAATCTACTATTTCTTCTGGGGTGGTGCGCCCTTGGCACGCACAGAGTTCCCCGGGTGGCTTCTGGCGTTGGGTGGGCTGCTTGTCGGCTTTGGCACCTCGCTGGGCAGTGGATGCACCAGCGGGCACGGCGTGTGCGGGCTCGGGCGTCGGTCTTTGCGATCACTGGTTGCAACGATCGTTTTCCTGGTGGTCGCAATCCTCACCACCTTCGTCGTCAGACACATCGGAGGAGTGTACTCATGAAACGGGTGCTGGCTGCATTCTTCCCCGGCATGATCTTTGGTTTTGGCCTTGCCGCTGCACAGATGACAAATCCCCTGAAGGTGCTCGGATTCCTCGATCTGGCTGGAGCATGGGACCCTAGCCTGCTGTTCGTTCTCGGCGGCGCCGTGGCGGTTACTTTGCTGGCTTTTCGTTTCATCCTGCGGCAGCCCACGCCGATCTTTGACAGCCGATTTTATCTGCCAGCATCACAAGGCATCGACCGCGCGTTGCTACTCGGTGCTGCGATATTTGGTGTTGGTTGGGGCATCAGCGGTTACTGCCCTGGTCCGGCCATTGCATCTCTTGCCGCCCCTACCAGCGAAACCTGGGTCTTTCTACCCGCCTTACTGGTTGGTACAGGCCTTCATCGCTGGCGGACTTTTCACTCACGTTCGCACACGCCAACCTAAGTGCCAAGAAAATCCTTGCTTAGCAGATGGTTCTGCATAGATCCCTGTGAACCGAACTTTACACAGAATAGAGTTGAGAAAAGCGTGTCTGGGCCGCGGTCAATCCACAGGCAAGACAAAATGCTGAAAAATATTACATAAAAATTCTTATATCATATTTAGGCAATACCTTGGCCGCATGGCTTTTGGGCAAAACTTGTGGTGTTTCGGATCTCTACGTCCGCCCGCCCCCCGAAGCCCCGATCAATCTCATCAGTGCGCAGCACACGTGTGGTGTCAGTGACACGTTTGCCGGCTACTGTTTGGGGTGGCGCAATACAGCGTGCGGTTGTCTTTGTCGAGGAGTACCCGCAAATACATCGCCGCGTCTTTTCAGAAGTCCGATATGGCGGCCCCAACAGCAAGCGTGCGCAACTGTTTGCTTTGCTGATCTGACAATTGCGACAGTGAAGCGCCTTGGGGGCTGAGGCACTCAGCGGCAAATCAGAAATAACAATACGGATATCGTATTAAATTATTAACTGATATGTGTACAACCCGTTTAGAGTTTACCTTTGATTGTGCAGCCCTAGCGGCATGCTACGATCCAGCAAGGAAACATCATGCCCCTCTCTATGCGCTTAGCGATAAAATTATTCATTCGTGTTTTAGTTTGTTCTCTTTCGGTTGTCTGTTGCGTACATGCAGAAACAATCCGCGCCCCAGATCCGAGTCAAATTCCCGCAGAGGCTAAAGCTCGAAAAAATACTCTGATTGCAACGATAGCAGCTCCACAAGGGGTGTTTAATCCATATTTGATTTCAAATGGATGGGACGAAAATGTCACCGCTGCTATTTTTGGCAATCTAGTTGGGCTAGACCGCCAGGGCAAACCGGTGTCAGATCAGGCTGAGTCATGGACGATCAGTCCAGATGGATTGGTGTACACATTCAAGCTTGCTAAAAATTTGAAATTCAGCGACGGTAGTCCGCTGACTGCCAGTGATGTGGCATTTACCCTGACGTTCTTGTATGACCCGGCTTACGACGGCGAAACCGATATTAGCTTGGCTCATATCAAGGGAGGTGATGCGTACAAAAAGGGAGCCGCTACCAGCATCAGTGGGATTGTAGTGATCAACCCGCAAACAATCCAAATTACCGTCACCGAACCAGGTGCGACGACGCTTACTCGGCTGGGTGGGCCAATACTATCTAAAGCGTATTACGGGAAAAATTACCAAAAGGGCAAACTCGAGTCGCTACGTGCCCTCAGTAACAAACCAATCGGTTCGGGACCTTATGTGTATGAAAATTTTGTTCCGGGGCAGGAGGTGCGCTTCAAGGCCAATCCCTACTATTTCAAAGGCAAACCTGCGATTGAAAACTTCATCTATCGCATAACCACTGACGCTACCCGCTTACAGTTGTTCCAAACAGGTGGAACTGATATTGAGAGCTTTCCCGTCAATAGTGACAATATCGAGCAGCTCAAAGAAATGGGTTTCGCTAATATACACGTCTATCCCTCTAGCGACTTTAGCCTAATCGATTTCAACCACAAAAAACCTTACCTAAAAGACGCACGTGTACGACAAGCGCTGATTTATGGACTTGATCGCAAGAAGCTGGTTGACCTGATTTATCAGGGCAATGGTAGCGTTGCCAATCTACCGATTGCACCATTGTCGTGGGCTTACAATCCATCAGGTGTCAATACGTTTCTATTTGATCCAGCCAAGGCACGCGCCCTGCTCGACCAAGCTGGATTCAAACCAGGGAAAGACGGAGTGCGCGAGAAAAATGGGCAGCGCCTGTCACTGACACTGCTCGCAACTAAGAGTCAATTCAATGATGCATTAATACCAATTGCAAAGGAAAGCTACAAAGCGATTGGTGTGGAGCTCAATGCTGAAATCTCTGACTTCAATGCCCTGCTCGCCAAACGTAAAGCTGGTAGTTTCGATCTGGCCACCTACCGCACCTCTGGGTTGAGCGACCCGCATGATGGGGTCAAAGATTTCCGTACTAACGAAAATAAATTTGGTTATGGCAATCCTAAGGTCGATGATCTGATCACAAAGGGCAACGAAACCAGCAATATCACGCAACGTAAAGAGATTTACCACCAGCTGTATCAGGTTTTGGCCAACGATCCTCCGTGCATTTTCCTTGCATATCGCAACATACTTTCGGCCAGTAATAGCCGCGTCACCAACTACCAGCCCAATATCTATCTTGGACTAACGGGCATCCTGCCAGAACTGAGGCTAACAGGCGCCAAATAGGGACTGGAAATATCCGTACAGATCAATGAAATAGGCCTCATTTTTTGATGTTGGCTGCAGATATAACCGGCCGAAAGTTTACAGCTATGCGTGCTTTTGTTTTGCGTCGGGTGCTGGCAGCGATACCACTGCTGTTGGGCGCTTCACTATTGATATTTCTGGTGTTTGCTTTTACGCCAGGCGATTTTATCGACGGTAATATAAACCTCACTGCACAGCGTGCGGCCGAGCTTAAAGCGCTATACGGGCTGGATCAGCCGTGGTGGCTGCGCTATCTGCACTGGCTGGAAAAATTACTGCACGGCGATCTGGGCTTTTCGATGCAGTATCAGATTCCGGTCACCGAATTGCTGGGTCAATATGTATTCAATTCTTTCCTGCTAGCATCGGTTTCGATGGTGCTGTACTGGGGAATTGCGCTCTTGACTGGAGTGCTGGCTGCTGTGCAGCCGTATTCGTTGTTTGATAGATTGCTAACACTGGCAGTATTTGCCGCGATGTCGTTTCCGGTATTTTTTCTTTGCCTGCTTTTGATCAAATGGGCAGCGGTCGATCTGGGCTGGCTGCCGGTAGGCGGCATGCTGGCCACCGGCAGCGACACCAGAGGCTGGGCATATGTGCATGAAGTCGCCATCCATATGGTTTTGCCTGTGATTACGCTGGTTATGCTACAGGCGGGCGGGTTGACGCGCTATTTTCGCGCCAGCATGTTTGAAGCGCTGGCGATGGATTTTGTGCGAACCGCACGCGCAAAGGGTCTCAAAGAACGTACGGTGATTTTCAAACATGCGTTGCGCAATGCCTTGCTGCCAATGATCGCACTAGCGGGCTTTGAGTTGCCTGCGCTTTTTTCCGGCGCGATTATCACCGAAAAACTCTTCAACTGGCCCGGTGTAGGGCATGTGCATATCGATACGCTGGCCGCGCGCGACTATCCGGTGCTGATGGCTTTTACGCTATTTTTGGCCGCACTGACCATTCTGGGCAATCTAATGGCCGATATTGTTTACGCCTGTGTCGATCCACGTATCCGTCTGAGGTAATAAATGCGTTTTTTCAGCTCCAAAATGCGCCAGCGACAAGATATCGCGTTGGCCGCAAGCCTGACGCCTATGCGGCAAGCCTTGCGGCGCCTCAGGCATAATCGTGCTGCGATGAGCGCCCTGATTTTTTTGCTGTTACTGATCGCAGTATGCCTTGCCGGGCCTTGGTTTTCGTCATGGCAACTTGATACAACTAATGCCTTGCAAAGCCGACAGGCTCCGAGCATGGATCATTGGCTAGGTACTGATTTTCTTGGCCGTGATGTGCTCACACGCTTGATGTACGCCGGGCGAATATCACTGACAGTGGGCCTGATTTCGGTGGTTCTTTCTGTCGCGCTGGGTTTTGTTGCGGGCGCGCTTTCTGGTTACTGCGGCGGCTGGATTGATAGCCTAATTATGCGGGTGGCCGATCTATTGATGACGATACCAAGCTTACCATTGCTGATTGCTCTGGGTGCGCTGTTGTCCGAGCTGAAGATCGAGCCTGAGATCCGCATCTATATGGTGATGCTGATGCTCAGTCTGATCGGCTGGCCGGGATTAGCACGTATGGTACGAGGTCAGATTCTGTCGCTGCGGGAACGTGATTTCATGCTGGCGACTGAAGTATTGGGTCTTTCACTGCGCCGTCGTCTGTTTGGCCATTTGCTACCCAATACTGTACCGATCTTGTTGGTGGTGGCCACCACTGGCGTCGCTGGTGCGATTCTTGGCGAAGCGTCGCTGAGCTATCTAGGGCTGGGAGTTGTGCCCCCCACACCGTCGTGGGGCAATATGATGGATAGTGCTAATAGCTTTATCGACTTCAAACGTCGCCCTTGGTTGTGGATGCCACCAGGTATGGCGATTTTCCTGACTGTCATAGCGATTAATGTACTCGGCGACGGCATGCGAGATGCGCTGGACCCCAAATCATGAACCAGCCATTGATTGAATTTGATCGTCTCAGTGTGGAAATCCACACCAAGGCGGGTATTGTGCGTGCTGCGCAGGATGTAAGTTTCAGTATATCCGCCGGACAAACCGTAGCACTAGTGGGCGAATCGGGTTGCGGTAAAAGTATCAGTGCTTTATCTCTAATGGGTTTGTTGCCTTCTGCGGCCAGAGTAGCCAGTGGTGAAATTCGCTATCAGGGGGCGCCATTAACCGGCCAGCCGCGCGAAACTTTGCGCCGTCTGCGGGGCAATGATCTGGCGATGATTTTTCAGGAACCGATGAGCGCACTCAACCCGGTCCTGACCATTGGCGAGCAGATTGTCGAGCCGCTGATCAAGCATCAGCGCCTGAGACCCAAAGCTGCGTGGGTCAAAGCGGTGGCCTTGCTCGATAAAGTCGGACTGGCGCGGCCAGATAAAATCGCCGAAAGCTATCCGCATGAATTATCAGGTGGCATGTTGCAACGTGCGATGATCGCAATGTCTATGTCATGCCAACCCAAACTGCTGATTGCTGACGAGCCGACCACTGCGTTGGACGTAACCATTTCGGCCCAAATTTTGGATTTGCTGCAAACCTTGCAAAAAAGCGAGCAAATGGCTCTGCTGCTAATCACACATGATCTGGGTGTGGTGGCGCAAATGGCCGATTTTGTCGTGGTGATGTACGCTGGACGCGTGGTCGAAAGCGGGCCTGTGCGTGCCATTTTCAAACACCCGCAACATCCGTATACCCAAGGGCTACTTGCTGCTCGTCCCGTTCCTGGTGCCCGCCTGGCTCGCTTGCCGTCAATTCGTGGTCAAGTGCCTAATCCGATGAATCTGCCTGAGTATTGCTCTTTTGCCGAGCGTTGTGATCAGGCGCAAGCTCAATGCAGACAAGGCCAGCCAGAGTATGTTTCTTTGGGAGCGATGCACCAGAGTGCGTGCTTTGTGGTTCAAAAAAGAGAGTTTGCATGAATCAAAATCAGGACATCCTGCTGGAAGTGCGTAATTTAGCCAAACACTTCTCGGCACGCGAAGGCGTGTTTGGCCGTAGCATTGTGCGTGCGGTCGATGGTGTCAGCTTTTGCATTCGGCGCGGCTCCAGCTTAGGGCTGGTCGGTGAGTCAGGCAGTGGCAAAACTACTGTGGGCCGAACGGTTCTGGGCTTGCATCGGCGCACTGCAGGAGAGGTTTTATTTAATAACATTGATATCCATGCCCTCAAGGCCGAACAATTGCGCACTTTGCGGCCTCACTTTCAGCTAGTGTTTCAAGACCCGATGGGCTCACTGAACCCGCGTGTGCGCGTAGGTGATGCAATTGGTGAAGCATTACTCGAACATAAGCGGGCTCGTGCAGACGATGTACGCGATAAAGTGCTCGAAGTGATGCAGATCTGCGGACTGGCCCCCGAGCATTATGCACGTTACCCACACGAATTTTCAGGTGGGCAGCGGCAGCGCATCGGGATTGCCCGCGCCATTGCCTTAAAGCCAGAGCTGATAGTGGCCGACGAGCCGGTATCTGCGCTCGATGTCTCCATTCAAGCGCAGATTATTAACTTGTTCTCCGACTTGAAGGAACATCAGGGGGTAACTTTTCTCTTTATCTCGCACGATCTGGCTGTGGTAGAGCACTTGTGCGACGATATTGCGGTGATGTATTTGGGGCAGATTGTCGAAATGGCAAGCAAGGAGCAGCTATTTAGCCAGCCGCGTCACCCTTACACGCAAGGCTTGCTCTCGGCTATTCCGATTGCAGACCCGGACCAACGCCGCAGTCGCATTATTTTGAAAGGCGAGCAACCAAATCCCGCAAACCCACCAACAGGCTGCCGCTTTCATCCCCGCTGTTCATTTGTGTCAGAGAAATGTGTGAAAACTGCACCTGAACTAAGAACTTTACCAGATGGGCATCAAGTTCGCTGCCATCTAGCCTAGTAGCTAACAAGTTCAGTTATAGAGCAAGATCGGAAGTTGGCAAAACTTACAGATCAGGCTGTAGCTGAATTCTTGAATTGGAGCACTTTGCTTCAGTAACAACCTTCAAAGTGCAGAAATTCAATGCCTGCCAAACCTCTTGATTGTCTCCTGTCCTCACATCTGGTCAGAGCGCTTACCCCCAAGCGATAAGGCATTCAACGCGCATCAATAATCAGCACGCTTCATCATTTCAATAATATATTTTTTGCATTTAAAAAGGCACAAGGCCCATCCCCTGCCCTGATGTGTGATGGCAGAAGATAGGCCTTGCGGTCTGCGGTAGGGCTTGCTCAGATGACAAGCCCTTGGCGGGAAGTACTTAACTGCCGAAGTGGCTTTCCAGTGTCAGCCAAGCTTGTCTGCCGTAGGGGTTGTAGTTGCCCACGGGGTAGAACGGCCAACCTCCGGAGCTATCCTTCTTAACCGTATCAAGTAAATTATTGACAATCACCGAGACGGCTGTTTGCTTGGTAAAACGATACGCCACGCTCAAGTTCGCCAGCGCCAACGGCGTGGTGTAGCCACTCTGATCGGCATTGGGTACCTTGCCATAGCGGGTCACGTCCAAAGTCGTTCCCCAGGGGCCATTAGCCCAAGTAAGGCTGGTAATCGTTTTGTTAGACCAATCCATATTGCTGAGCGAGCGCAATAGATCGGTTTCCGGATCGTTCGCAAACTGCCGATATTTGTGGGTCAGCACTCGGGTGTAGGCCACACGGAATTGGAAGCTACCCACTTGCGGGATGCTCCAGCGCAACTTGCCGCTGATATCGATACCAGAGGTACGCTCGCTGGCGGCGTTGATTGGATTGACAGCAATATTGGTGACGGCATCAGGATTATTCGGTGAATTAGACGGGTTACGCGTGATGCGGCTAATCGCATCAACGCATTCAGCGCTGTGAATGTCCTTGACTCCGCTGCGGCAGTCGGCCTCGGTGCGTAGCAGTACATCGGGATCAAGATTGGTGACCAGATCCTTGATCTTGATGTTCCAGTAGTCGATAGAGGCATCGTAGTTGGCCGAAGGAGCAAACACCAAGCCGTAGCCGAAGGATGTACCGTTCTCAGACTTCAGGTCCTTGCTGCCGACCTGTGTGTAGTTATAGCCAGGTGATACATTGGCATAATCACAATTGGAAAGCGGCTGCCCTGCTTTCTGGCAAAGGTAATAATCGGTAGACGACGAATAGTAGCCTCGGGTGGTGGCGGAATACACATAGTTCATGTCTGGCGCGCGAAAGCTGGTCGCATAGTTGCTACGCAACAACAGGGAGCGCGTCGGTCGGTATTCGAGACCAGTTCCGTAGGTGAATTTCCCGTCGCTGCGACCAGCAAAGGAATAATCGTCGTAGCGACCAGCCAGCGTGCCAGAAAGCTGCTTTGTGATAGGAACGGCCAACTCCACCCCGGCAGCAAAGCGGGAGCGATTGCCGCCTGCATTCTGCACAGGTTTCACATTATAGAAGACCCCCTCATTGAGTGCCGGATCGGGGTGTGTGCCATAGCCTTGCGAGCCCACTTCCAGTACGCCGGCGAGCTTCAGAGGGCCGCTCGGCAACTCGAACAGCTCACCCGTGCCAGATAGTGCCAGCGTTTGCGTCCAGGCACGGTCATGGCTGGTTGTCTGCCCCACCAAGCTGTCGAACTCCGCTGGGGTGAGACTGCGATTGAAGTTGGCGGTGTTAGGGTTGTAAATGCTAATGCCATCAGCATCGACACCAAGTTTGTCACCCAAGTAAAATTGATCAATGCTTGAGCGTAAGCGCGATACAGTATTCCTGCTCTCATACGCTGAAGCGCTGTAAGCTGCCTCATAATTCCAGGTCGAGCTGGGCACCTTGCCGCGCACGCCCAAGTTGACTGTGGCGGATTGATCGTTCCAGACCCGGTTAAAGCGCTCTGCACTTCCGATTTCCTCCGGCGCAAAGCGACGTGACCACACTTCGTAATGCCCCGTGCTCTGGTTCAGGAAATAACCAGCCCCTGCCGCGTCGGACGTCCATGTGGGGCCACGGGTATTGTTCTGCGTGGAATTGAAACCCACCATCAAATCTGCAAACAAAGTTGCGGCGTCCGACAACTCATAGTTCAGCCCGGCATAGGCATTCTGGCTGTCATTTTTGGTTTGCGTCGTCCAGTAGCTGGGGCTTGCCTTGCCACTAGCGCAATACACCCCGGATTTGCTCTTCCAGGGCCGCACGCTGCCATCGAAGTTACCGGCAAGCCCGCCGCAAACACTATCTGCTCCAACATATCGACCGGTATCGAGATCGCGGCGCGACCAAACCGAGGTTGGATTCGCCCCTTCGAGCGTGGTATCAGACATAAAGCCGCGCTGCCGACTCCAGATTGGATCGCGTCGGCTCAGCTCAAGCCCGAACACAGCTGAAAATTTATCGTAATTGGCTCCGCCTACCAGCTGCAGGCGTCCGTTGCCACCACCACCATGCTCTGTGCCACCAAGCTTGACATTCACATCAATACCGCTGAGCTGCTTTTTCAGCACGATATTGACCACACCGGCGATGGCGTCCGAGCCATAGATGGCCGAGGCACCACCATTAAGAATCTCAACGCGGTCAATCATCGCCGAGGGGATGTTGGCCAGGTTAACAAAGTTGACCGTCCCATCATATGCCACTGGATATTCCGACACCCGATGGCCATTGACCAAAACCAACGTGTGATTGGGCCCCAAACCACGCAGGCTGATGGTATTGGCTGCGGGGGTGAACGTGTTGCCAAAGTCCGCCCCCTGGGTGAAGCCTGTATTCTGCGTTTGTTGCGCCAGCGCGTCGAATACATTGGTATAACCCATCGATTCGAGCTCTTTGCCCGTCACCACCGTCACGCCGGTGGGGCCTTCCTTTTCTGTGCGTGGGATGCGCGAGCCGGTGACCACTACATTGGAAAGCTGCGTCGCCTGCGTGTCGCGCGAAGCATCTTCGGAATCGGCAGCGCGTGCATTGATCGCTGCGGACATTAGTGCAAGCGCGAGACATGACAAGCGCGCTGGGGGAACAGTAACCATGATCTGCCTTTCTTCCTCATACACAATACAAATTTGCCTACCTACTGGCCCGTAAAATGTCCAGGCGACGCTGCAGGAATCCTTACGGATATTAACAACCCAACAGCATGCTTAATTAGACGCAATCCGATTATGTATATACGCGAAGTGGCGGATACTCGTACCAATCACCCTGAATTGGTACGCAGCTCAGTACTTAATTAATTCCTAAAGCATATGATTTTCTCACGATAAATATAGTCGTCTAACCCCTCCCCCGCCCGGACTTGCGCTGGACGAAGGAGGGGTGATGCAGTTAGCCGTGAGGAGTGCTCAGGGCACAGCGCCGGTGCTCTTGTTGTATTCCGCGAATTTTCGGTTGTCTGCACTGCCGCACTGGATGCTGTAGGCGTTAATGGTGAAGAGCTTTTTTAGCTTTTTGAGATTTTTGAGTACTCGTACTCGGAAAACATCTGAGTTCGGAACTTTGATAATACATTCCATGAGTTAGGCCTGCTCGGTAAAATAATAGCCCAGCCAAATTTAAAGGGGCAAGGCTGTAGCTATGTAGAAAATTTCGCCTAACAATTCCTATATGGATTCCCCCGAAAATCAAAGCTGATTGATTTTTGTTTTTTCGGGGTAAATCACTTGCAGTCGTATATCCGCCACCTAGAGTAAGTTCAGTATGCCCCGTGTCGACATGGAATCTACTTACAAAGCGCCAATTAGCCAAGTAAGGTGTGCAAGCCTTTAGCTTTCACACCCCACGAAAGGAATGACCGCTTTCCAAAGCGCCGAACGTCCGAATTGGGTCGGCTGAGTCGGTCAGTCCCACCGAAAGCAGCCTTTCTGCACCATTGCCATCAAGTGGCCGCTGTTAGCTGCATTGCTGCCATTTTTTTGGTAACGACCGACTGTCGGCTTTGGCCGACGTCGTGCCGGTGAGCGGTCCGTTTGAACGACTGCCGTATTTTGTTACCTGCCCGCTAACCTGTAACCGTTGGAAGGGCCGGATTGGGTCCAGACTGTGTAAAAAGGCACAAAAACAGTCTATGCTTAGTGCATGATTCGTATTTGGGGGAGGGCTGATGAAGCGTTTCGTAGAAGGCGAGAGTCGAGGCCAATGCACGCTACTCCCAGAATGCCTCGACGATTACATCACAGAGAACAACCCTGTCCGTGTCGTTGATGTCTTTGTTGACGAACTGGATCTGGGCAAGCTCGACTTCGAGGGTGTAGCGCCTGCGGCAACAGGGCGGCCTGCCTACCACCCCGCAATACTTCTGAAGCTATACATCTACGGCTACCTCAACCGCATCCAGTCGAGCCGACGTCTTGAGAAAGAAAGCCAACGTAACGTTGAGTTGATGTGGCTGACTGGACGCCTCATGCCAGATTTCAAGACCATCGCCAATTTTCGCAAAGATAACGGCAAAGCCATCCGCAACGTCTGCCGACAATTCGTCTTGATTTGCCGGAATCTGAACTTGTTCACTGATGCCATGGTTGCAATTGATGGGAGCAAGTTCAAGGCCGTCAATAATCGTGACCGCAACTTCACGGTCGCCAAGATTGAGCGGCGCCGGCAGCAGATCGAAGAAAGCATCGCCCGCTACTTGTCCGCATTGGATACAGCGGATCGGGCCGAGCCTGAAATTGCCAAGGCCAAGACAGTACGACTCAACGATAAGATCGCGTTGCTGAAAGCACAAATGGAACAGCTTCGTGATATCGAAACGAAGTTGGAGGCTACGCCTGACAGGCAGATTTCTCTGACAGATCCAGATGCACGCTCTATGGCAACGAGCGGACGCGGTAGCGGCATGGTAGGCTACAACGTACAAACAGCCGTAGATACCAAGCATCACCTAATCGTGGCACACGAAGTCACCAATGTCGGGCATGACCGCAGCCAATTGTCGAACATGGCAACACAAGCGCTCGATGCCATCGGCACAGAGCGTCTAATCGTCGCTGCGGATCGCGGCTACTTCCGGGGCGAAGAAATTCGCGCCTGCGATCAGGTCGGCATTACAACCTACCTGCCCAAACCCATGACCTCTGGTGCTAAGGCAAATGGGAGATTCGATCGAGCTGATTTCATCTATGACGCGCAGAAGAACGAGTACCGCTGCCCTGCGGATCAAGCATTGATCTGGCGATATTCAACGACAGAAAAAGCAATGCTGGTGCATCGCTACTGGAGTTCGCACTGCCAGCAATGCACGCTCAAAGAACAATGCACACCTAGCCCCGAGCGCCGTATCACTCGCTGGGAACACGAGTCCGTGATTGAAGCCTTGCAGCGTCGCCTGGATCAGGCACCGGAAATGATGCGAGTACGGCGTCAAACGGTTGAACATCCATTTGGTACTTTGAAAGTCTGGATGGGATACACCCACTTTCTGACGAAAACGCTAGATCGAGTCAGCACAGAAATGAGCTTGCATGTACTTGCCTATAATATCAAACGCTTGATAGCGATTCTTGGTATCGAAGGTGTAATACAGGCTGTTAGGGGCTAAGGCCTTTTAATCAACTTACGCCTCGATATTCGGGCTTTAGCGTCTTGGAGTGAGCCATCAAACGGGATTCAAAGCCGGAATTCTTTGCGACCCGAAAGCGCTCTATCACCTGTCAAACGAGCAAGTATCGACCACCTTCGACAGCCTAAGCGGAAAATTTGTGTTTTTACACAATCTGGACCCGGTGCGGACGT
>NZ_KB892843.1 GCF_000373965.1 Uliginosibacterium gangwonense DSM 18521
AGGGGATGCGGTGGTAGGCGCTGGTGGCCTCATCGGGTTGGTTGGGGCGGTAGGCGCCGTTATGGTCGGCGAGGATGAGGCGGTGGTGGCTGTCTTGGTGTTCGAAGTGGTAGTTGATGCCCCACTCTTGCAGGAGCCGGGTGAGGAAGTCGTAGTCGGTTTCGTTGTATTGGACGCAGTAGTCGCGGACGGGATAGGTTTCGATCAGGCGTTTTTCAACGGGGAAGGGATAGTCGGCGAGGACGGCGTCAATGACCTGGACAGGGGTTTGGTCCTGAAAGACTTTGCAGTCGGTGGTCAGTGTAGCCAGATGCAGCCAGGGACGGAGCGTGAGTTCATAGAGGGCATGACGGCTGTCTTCGCCCAGGAAACGGGCATCGGTGATGAGTGCGTTGATCTCCCGCACGCCTGCACCTTGATTAACAGCACCCGCCGCACCCGAGAGCCCTTCCATGAAGTGCCCATAGCCTTCGAGTTCGATCTGGCAGCTGATCTCTTGACCAATGAAGGTCTCCAGCGCGTAGTTGCTGCCCAGTCCGGCTTTGAAGTTGAGTGCATCCGGGGTCTGCAGCGTGAGGGTGTATTCGAAGAGGCTATTGATGCCTTCGTGACCTTCGAGCTTCAGCGGCACCAGGGCCGCTTGGCCCATCACTTCGGGGATCGCGGCGCTCTTGACTGTCAAGGCACGGGAACTTTTGAATAAACTCATGGCCATAGCAACCCTCCTAGCATACGACTATATCCGAGCATCATTTATAAATGTTCGCAACCCGATTGGCGGCGAACCGAAAAATCAATCCTGATCCCAAGCCTGTAGCAAATCTGCCGGAATCATTCCCGCCACCTCCGAAAACCTCCGCCCCCACATACGCTCGGCCTGCTTCAGCAAGATCACCACCGGGCTACTGGGTTCGTTTTGTTCAATCCACTCCCGCGCCTGCCCTAATAAACGCCTAACCTGTTCGCGCTGCTCGACTGCTGTCATAACAGTCCGATTCACAGGAGAGGATTCCTGCCTCTGAAGAACAGTATCGTCAGGTAGCTCGATTGCTTCAGGCTCCGGTAAGGACGCAACCGGCTCCTGTAACTCAAGAACGGAAGACTCTGTTTCAACCGCTTGGGGCTCAGGCACTTGATTGGAAGCATCGACTGAAATCAAAGCACAAAGCAGTCTAAGCAATGGCTGGAGAGCCGGAGCCTGGTCTCCCAGGTTTTCCTTGGCCCAACTAGCAATATCTTGAACACAAACAGCGCAAGCCCACAAAGTCTTCAGTACATTATCATTTCTGGATTCCAAATCCTGCAACTGTCTCTTGACCACCTCTTGGTCCATTGCATTGACCGGCCTTGGAACTGAAAAAGCGCGTTCCACATCTCGTACAGACAAGCGAAATGCAGTGTTACTTGACACCACAACATCACGAATATCCGCCATCAACCCTTCTGGATCACACAAAGCCGCCAGGGCATTAGCGCGCACTTCAGGGTCTTGCATACCTTCAATTTCAAGCTGCGGATGGATATCAACAGGGTATTTCAAAAGCAATGTTTTGAGAGCAGACAACCCTTGCAAAAGTCCCTCTGCCCCCGCTAGACATACGCGGCTTCGCGTGAACCAGATGAGTACTGAAATATCTTTACAGCGCAACATGAGGCGGCGACAGTCGCGGTCAATCTCAACCCAGTCCGGAGGTGCAGACTGAGCCAAAAAATCGCCATATTGAACATCCACCTTGGGTACCAGCCTAGCCTGAAGCACGGAATACTCAGCATCGTACTCAAGGCTGGAACCACATGGATTGCTCGGGCTATAGGGTTCCAGCCACTCACGTAGAATATCCGACTCAGCCAGACGAACAAGGTCCGCGACAGCATCAGAAACTCTTTTTAGTTTATTCATTTGAACCATATTAATCATAGAGACTGACGCCATTACATTTCCCTACGCCCGAATCAGTGACATAATTCTCAGGCTCCAGAATCATGCCGCTTATATCCGATGACGAACCGCCTCCAGATGGAGACATCCAGGTGGACCACCCTAATTGCGTATCACCGCCAAGACGAGCGGCTGGTGCAGCATCGCGCAATATCAGCAGCTCCACCTCCCAAACATATTCAAAATCAATAAACGAACGCACCAGCTCAACCAAAACGGGGAGGTTCTGCCCGTTTTTCACACCTTGGGGAGTCATACGCAAATAGGACTCCAGATCCAAAGGCCCAATAATCAGACGAAAACGCGTTTGCCGATCAGGAATCTTTTCTCCGAGCATGGCACCCTGCCCCATCGTCGTTGCGATGCTTGGATAACCAAGACGACAAATATCCTGGGGTTCAATGTCCATCCACTGCAAACGATATTCTTCAATCCTAACCGGCACATCAAAAAAACGCTGCAAGGTATTCACAAGCCCTTCAGGATCATGCGAGGCACGAATACGATGCGCAGAACTGGCCCAGCGCACATGCGAGGGCAATACGCTATTTGCTACTTCTTCCGGCTCATCCCCGGTCAGGCGAGCAATGTAGGGTGTAAATGTCTCATCGTCGACCCGGTCCAGGCCGATAGCAGACTGACTCTGCGACCAAGCCCGATACAAAAGCGTGAAAGCCCGATGATGAAAAATATTCAGAAAATCACCCAAGGTATGGTCGCGGCGCGCCTCGCTACGTTCACGAACCTGCTCAGTAAAATGGATGGGCAGTGCGCCATTGGGCCCCAACATTCCCAAGCCATACAAATGAATATGGGTTAATCCATCACGTTCGAATACCTTGGCGATTTCACGTGAAGCAAAAGCCAGACTCGCCTGCTGCCCCAAGCGGAACATTTCCTGTTGGGGGCGCTGGCTTTTCCCAATTGCCGGCAAATCTGGTGAATGTGCCGCAATTGAGCGCAATAGCGAAAAGAAACCATGACGCCAGGGCTGCATGCTGGCGTCCTCCAGTGTTTCGCGCAATTGATGATCAGTACCCTGACCGTTCATCAAACCCCTCCTCTTGTCCCCATGCGTACCGGCCAGTCTGCAATCTGGTCACGCTGCATGGATGCCAATTTCATCTTCGAGAATGTATTGATCGAAACATGTCTGGCCAAATACCGCTCAAGAACCAACCCAAATAAGTAAGGACTGATACCACTAAATCCAGTCTCATCCACAGTGACCTTACATTCGACACCACGACCGTAAACAAGTGGGCCGACTCCCGGCAGGCGCCTCGTAACAGGCTTGATATCGCAACTAATCAAACCGGCAATCTGCTTCTCCGAGACCACATCATCTGAATTGATGAACAAACGCAACATATCGCGTAATGCCTGGGCTCCTTCTCGGTGCGACATATCGGTTAGCGACAAATAGTTGAACCCCAACTGCCGAATAAGGCGCCAAGCCAATTCTCCTTGCGCAAATGGAGGCTTGGGCGGCGAAGGCGGACGCACGAGGCCGACAGCGCTGACAGGTATGGATTCGGCAACCAGCAAATCATCGCGGCCATTGCGCGGGACCAATCGAGGCAGATCGCGGTTAGTGACCATTGCGTGCACTGACAGGTAACGCAATTTCTCGCTATATGGAGCTTCTTTCTGATCCACAAGACTAATGAAAACCTCGGTGCCGATATAGGGAGTCCGAGTACCGTATTTACGTGCAGATTGCGAGACCAAACGCGGTTCTCTGCGTACAGAGAAATAACGCCCGTGATTGCCCTCGTCCTGATTCAAGGTTTGATACAGAGGCCTAAATACAACAGCTTTGCTCGTATCCGCCCTCTGCCCAACCAATTCTGAAATGCCGAATACCTCATAGTCCAAAGGCCGGGAACGATCCGGCACAAGGTGCAACTCCGTTTGACCTGCCGATACTTCAATACGATCGGTCCGATGGGGAAACAAATTGATGACAGGCGTGCAAAACAAACCAAATTGCTTTTCATCGACCAAGCCCGCAAGCGGTCCAGGAGCTTGCGACAACAACACAATAATTTCGGCTTCCTTGCCATGAATATGTGCCAATCCTTTGGCCAAGCCCTGCAGGGAAAAGAAATAAAAGCGGGTTGGGCAAGAAAAATATTCATGTATCAGATTATGCCCGTACCATGAATTCCAATGGAGCGGGAGCATGCTCTGCTCAGGAGAGAGTCCTTCATGAACCAAGGCCGCATCGGTTACAACATGCGGATGATTGGCCATATCTCCGGGGACACCTGTCAAACTTGCAACAGCCCCCGCATGCAACAGTTCGTACAGATGAGATGCCACCTGCTCATCGCCAGTCAAATAAACAGGCAATTTATCCAAACCGCTGAGATCAGAAAAATTCAGTTCTCCGGTAACTCTCAAACGGATACGCAGACTGCCGCTCACCTTGACGTAAGCAGGTAGATACCGCTCCAGCGCAGGAATGTCTGGTGGTATTCCAGCAAGCTTGGCACTCACTATCTCTATGGGCCATAGCACGACATCCTGTGTAGAACGGAACTGACATGAGGTTTCCTCACCCTGAGGCACCTTCGCAAAAAAAGCCGTATCGCGCGGAACCGCGAACCCCTTACTGAAATCCCCTTCGCTTATACTGGGATGCAATTGCGCGACAGCCATTGAAGGGGTCGGACAAACGTAATTGGGATATACAACTTCAAGCAGACGTTGTGTGAATCGCGGAAACTCAGCATCAAGTTTGATCCTGATTCGAGCCGACATGAAACAAAACGCTTCGATCAGGCGTTCAACATAAGGATCAGCAACTTCGCCTGCCTGCATGCCGAGTCTACGAGCGATCTTTGGATGGAGTTCAGCAAACTCCATTGTGCTCTCGCGCATGTAGGTCAGTTCTTCGTTGTAGTAATTGAGCAGTTGCGGGTCCATATTTATTTTCGTTCTCTATTTTATGACGCTTAACGATGAAGCAACTCAATACGATTACTCTCAAGGTCTACAGCGCTTTGCACCGTAAACTCCAAGGGGTAGGGCGTCATCTGAAGAAAGCCCGATATTTCAAAAGTCAGCACGTTGTAGTGCGCTGAATCAGCCTCTTTAAGCAACGGCCTGACAATCAAGGTATCTGGAATCAGGCGCGGCTCGAAATTCTTGATCGCCTGCCTGATCATATTTTCAATATCCATCCACTTTTTCTCAGACAGATACCCTCCCGATAATGCAGGAACCCCAAAATTGATTGTCGACCGGGATGCGTGCGGATATTTTTGTGCGTTGATCAGATCGCTCTGATTGGTGGTATTCAACAGATATGCAAGATCACGGAGAACGATTTCCCGCATTCTTGCGCGCCCTGTTGCATAGACCTCCGCCGCCTCAACCGATTCATGCGGGGCATCATCACACAGCCGATCAAAAAGCGTCGGCATGAACTTGTTGTCATGAAGACGCTTGCTGCTTTCCTCGCGCATGGAGGGCAGCTCCCGGGCACCAGGATGCAAGGCCAGTGCAGCGTTCTTCCCACTCATTCGAACGACTCCTCAGCCGCAATCTCGTCCTTGTCTCCGGGGTTCTCCTCATCATCACACAAAGCCCGAATGTCCAGCAGCGGCCAATCGATGCCATCGGTCATCCATGTTTTTTGCCCCAACGCAAACACGCCAGTTTCACCAACGTCTCTCCAGCTCGTCAGCCGGGATAACAATCTTGCCTCATGGTGATCGAGGCTGGTATCAGAATGGAATTTCTCGGTTCCATAATAGCGGGCAGGTAAAAAGCAATGGATCTCCCGGGCTTGCGAGTGATTTCCCCGCAACTTGAGCTTGGTCGGAAGCCATATCAGATCAAGGATGCGATGCGGTGGCTCGATAGAGAGGCCCTCGATATCGGCAAAGGCAAGCCAGCGATATCCTCCAGCAACCACAACTTCGCATATCGGCCCCAGCCTGGAATCGCTATCTCCGATCCATTCAAATTTTGTCTTGTTCAAGCCCAAGTCAATACCTGAAGAAATCTCTTCTTCGTCATCTGGCCGAGAAACCCAATGACATACACCTGGATTTGTCGGCGCCTGATCTAGCGCGCCCCTCCTAAGCTCGTCGGCTTTCTCGTGCGCCCCCAAGGCGTTATGCTTGATAGCCTCCGCCATACCTTGCATCCATTCAGGAAAATCAATCACAGGGGCAGACGCCTGTCGGCCCTCAAAAACCTCTGTGCGCATATACTCCGCGCGGATCAGCCCCCGTACCAAGTGTGCATTGGGTTCCCACTTTTCGGAGAGCTTTGCCATCGATTGAATTTGTCGCAGCGCTCTTTCCCAATGTCCCTGTATGCACAAGAGTTCAACCAGAGCCCAACGATTGGCCTCATTGCCGGGCTCTTTGCGGATTCGTGCCTCAATCTCACTGGTCAGCTCATCCAAGTGTCCAGGATGGATATTTTTTACAGAAGTGATGCTCATGCCTAGAGGTTTCATTTTAGAGACACTTAAAAGACGTTATGAGGATTTGGATGTTTTATTGCGCCAAGCAACGTTCATCCCACTGTCAATTGACACAACGTGATGCTCCCTCAGGGTAAGGGATGGAACCTGTGCAGGCCGGAGAAGTGAAGGCGGCTGTTCCTCCCTCAACATGGATTCTGGTGCGAACAGCTGCATCACGTTTGGGAAAGGAGCCGGCGCGAGAATATCTGTTTCCCCGAGACCGTCGATCCTGGTAATCACTTCATCGATACCTTGTACTTGCCCGAGGAGATCACTGACACCGTGATGACTACCTGCCTGGCTCATCAGTACCTGCATTGGATCTACGATGTCATGCTTAACACCTCGATCTATGCGCACCCACAAATGCTCATCATCCAAATGCCCGGGATTGTGCAGCACTTCCAGATACTGACGGTGCAAAGAAACCATCAGTTCATCTTCTGAGATCTCAAAATCGCTGTCTTTCTCCCAAGCGACCCCGGTCGCCGCAGATTCTTTTTTCTCCTCAACGGATATTGGTGTGGTCTCAAGCGCACTGGATTGTTGGCTAGAGCCCAATTCACCCTTGAGCAATACAGGCTCTATGCTATCGGGTGTATCGACCCAACCGGAAAACATCTCCAAGCCGCTCTCAGCGAAACCATTTTCCTCCTGGGTCGGCGCCAATTTCGTCAAATCAAAATCGCTTGCGCCCCCTTGTTGACTGGAGGGAGACTCTACAAATGACGCACCGAAAGTCGGTTCAATATTGGAGAGAGCCAAATCGGGCAGCGATAACAGTACAACGAAACCCGTTACCCCAACTTCGACCTCGTCCCCTTCGTTCAAGCGCATCTGCTGGCCGTATGGCAAGGGAGAACCATTGACCACGCACATCAATGCGCGGCTATGGTTACTGATCCACCAAATGCGCTGAAATGCAGCCCCCTCGCTCTGTAATCGGATCTCTGCGATCTGCCCAAGATAGTCATGATCGACGTCGACCAAACCATTCAGCACATCCGAAAAACAAAAGTTTTCTCCCGCCTCGGGCCACTGCCAGATCCACTCCGTGGCGTGTCCGTGATGATACTGACATTGCAAAACCAGCCTCGGTGGAAGCGCATCAATAGAACTGCTCGACGTCATATGCGCCCTCCCCAAAGCCGGAGTAAATCATCACTGGCGGTAACATACCGGCCCTCAAGATCCTGAACCCAATACGCAGGCAGCGGATTTTCATGCCGAAACATCCGTCGCGGCCAATCCGCCCAGGGCAAATAGCGAACACCTTTCAGACCCGCAGCCTCATCTTTTCGATCCTCGCAAAACCCTTTGACGACTTGACGCAACTTACCCGCATCCGGCCGTGCAGTGGCCAGCCCTAAGCACTGACGCCACCCTGCTGAATGCAGACGACATACCTCTTCAACAGCCTGGGATAGAGCACTGATATCAGATTTCTCATCGTGAATTCCGGCCATCAATCGAGCAAGCCAAAACAACAGGTGCAAACCATTTTCATTGCTTGCATCCTGCCAAGTCCGCGCCACCCAGGCCGGTGTCACACGTTGATAAATAACCAGCGGGCATGCCCGCCCTACCCGGTCTTGCGAGTCAACAACCACGCCTTGCACGTAATGGCCTGGAGCAAAACTTAAACTTCCTGGCGCCATGACAAACGCAACAGGCACCCGGTCTTGATCAGATGCATTTCTGACGTAATCCAGATGCATCCATTCATCTGAAAAATTCTCTGCTCGTGGCTGTGCTGCAACGCGCCGACTACTGCGTTGCAGCCAGACTTCACTCGCCCATTTCTGCCAAACCTGGGCTTCTCCAGCCTTTACGTTATGGCGAACATAGTCTCCATATCCAGGCATTTTCCCCCAAATACTTGGCCGCTCCACCAGCCGGCGCCCTAAGAAGGCGCCCAACCAATCTTCACGCATGAGAGGCTCCTCAACTTGCACGCCCTGGACAGGAAAAATTCCTCAGCAAAGAACTACTGAACGGATTGCCTCCACTACTATCTATTTCCAATACTGCACGACGGTTTTCGAATTCAAATTCAACGGCAACCCGCCCGGCGCTTGCCGTATTGATCATTTTGCCCCGTTCCATCAAGTGGAATAGCGCCCAAGGCCCCTGCATCTGAATAGAAGAGGTGTCTGCCTTGATGCGCGGATTAGCCGTCACTTCCGCCATTGCACCACCGCGACTTCCTGGCCATGGAATCGTCATAGACTGAACGGGCCCATGAGCATATCGCATGATCTGGCCGTCGACATCGAGGACCAATTCCGTGATCGTGGGATCCAACAATTGAACCTTGACATCCCCCTTCCATGCCATCCGTTTTGCCCCGGGTTCCTTGAACAGCAACTCACGAATCTGGGCAATCTGGGCGAATGAATCGGGATTAGGGCCTTCCTTCGCCAGCAGCTTGAGCAACTCACCTGTCAAAGTAGGTCCACTTTTGGCAGCTTCCGGCGCTTTCCCATTCGCCAGGGCTCCGGCGCCAACCTGCAGGTTTGCAAATTCAGGGCTTTTGTAATGCCAAGGCCGACTTGATGTATCAACCAAAGGCATCAAGTACTTGGTGAAATATTCATCTGCTGCCCCGCCAGCTGCAAACAGAGCGTTAAAGTCGTCTATCGAAACTTCCTGGGCACTTGCGGCAAATGGATAACGCCCTGCAATATTTTTCCGGCAAGGCTCCCCCACCATGAGTGAAAGCATACCAACCAACTGGTCCATCTGAGCCTGAGCCTGCACCCGGAGAATGTTGGCAGCCCCCTGTGCTACGCGCTCGGAACCACTCGCGCCAATGCCAAGCAAGATTTCACGAAACGGTGCGGGCAGTTTTTCTGCCTCTATTTTCAGCTTTGTTTCCGTTTCAGTTCCTGCTGGCGGTAGGCTCCCCGAGTTGATCGCAGTATCGGCAACGACCAGAACGGTGTAATATTCGCTTAACAAATTCGTGATCGTATCCAGCGCAACCTTGCCTCCAGGCTGCCCGCCTGCATCGGATTGTCCGATCACAACCTCACGTAGAGCGCCGAAACGCTCGTCGACATACTGGCGTTCAATGCGCTGTTCCGGGCGCAAGTCAAAATTTTTGTCTACTTTGCTTTTTTGCTCTTCCAGCTGTGCCGATGCTTTGTCGAAAAATGAACTTTCCTGTTCTCCCAACTTAAGCGGTCTGGATAGCGTGGTCTCTCTCGCAGCCATACGCCCCAACCGAATCAACGGAGAATTGGGCGCAGCCAGCTGACGCAATACATTCAGGTTAAATGCAAGGGTTCCTTGGCCTTCGGTGTGGACCAGACGCAGATCCTCAAGAAAGGCTGTCCACAACTGCGCATATTCAGTCAGATAGAGGCGCCGGATTTCCTCAACCAGCGCGGCCGACTCAGATTTGTTTGCGGAAATATCCGAATCGCTTTTTTTTTGCCCGCCTGTTGCTTCCAGACGCCCCATCACCCAAGCGTCATCTTGCAGGGCGACGGCAACCAATTCAGGCAGCTTCTTGGCAAAGAATTTGTGATAGCCGTCATAGGTAAACAAGCCCGGCACACCTTTTTCAAGGCTTTCACCGGATGTGCGACTAAACAATGTGCTTGCGTGCGGCCCTAGTGCGCTGACCAAGGTGAAATCCTGCGGAGTATCCTGGCTGATAGCAGCCTTGGCACGCTCGTACAGGCGCTCACTGCTGGAAGTCTTGTCGAGAAAACTTCGAACTTGCCGAACCAAAGCCTCGTTGCGCGCAGAAGAGGACTGCACCACCCGGTTCCCTGAGAACATGGCCTCCAAATGCGCCACCATGGCAGCACTATTGTTGAAGCTCTGCGCCAAACCGGGCACTTGTTGTACTTTGGTCTTCCCCGTGTCTCCGCTCTTGGACTTTTCCTGCTCCTTGCCGGAACTATCCTGCCAATCCTTAATCACCCAACTCCGCAGGTCAGCCGCAGCAGCCTGAGTTCCCGAAAACTGCTGTGCATCGTGCAGCAGGAGATACACCCGTAACGTATCGTAGGCCAGTTTGGAATTATCAGAAGCAATCGCATCACGCATGACATATTCCATACGATTTTCGATCACCGGCAGCATCAATTTGTCTTGCAGGTATGCATAAATCTGCCCCGAAGACACGTTGACCTGGTCTGCGGTATAAAGCCCGTAAAGATAGGTACTCGATGGGTCGTTCAAGT
The DNA here is from genome assembly GCF_000373965.1 of Uliginosibacterium gangwonense DSM 18521. Classification (GTDB taxonomy): domain Bacteria; phylum Pseudomonadota; class Gammaproteobacteria; order Burkholderiales; family Rhodocyclaceae; genus Uliginosibacterium; species Uliginosibacterium gangwonense. The sequence continues at coordinate 10,622 of NZ_KB892843.1, forward strand.
CCAACCCGAGGTGAACCGGCAGTTCCTTTGCCAACGTCAAGACCTGGATGACCTGCCCCATATCCATCTTCTCGAAGAGCTGACGCACTTCGCTGCTCAGCTCAGTGGTCTTCGAGCCCACCTCTTTGAGAAAAGCCTGGTTATTGCCATAACTCAGCGCTAACGCATTTGTCATCCATACAAAAATCACCAAAACCAGAGTATGCCCGATCAAGCGCAAGAGCCTGAGCCTTGCCTCCCATCTTAAATTGGGCTTAACCAGATGCGCTTCGGGGAAGATTACCCGCATCAGCACCTCGGTGACGAAATAGCTTCGGGTACCGACCGTACTCGAACGACGCTCATCGCCGCTTTTAGTCGCGCCCGTAATACTCTGCGCAATATTCGCCAATGCCCGCCGCAGCCTCGGCACCAAAGCCTTATGATCTGCAACAACCTGGCGGGAAGGATCTTGCATCGCACTGGTAAGATAAACGCCTCGCAACATATGCGTCAGTTGTGTGGTATCAAACCGTGAATCCGTAAATACGGCATCAAGCAACTCGATCAAGGGCGCTTGTAAAGCTGCCAGTTCATAAGGAAGCAAGTACAGGGACTGGCGGCGGTCCAGTTCAAATTCTTCCTGCAGACGTGTAGCCACCCCTTCGGAAATGCGACGCGCAAGTGCTTCAAGTTCGCTGCCGATCTGCTGACGCAGAGGAGCCCCGGAATCAGAATCTTTCGCCCCTGCTGCTTCAGTTTTGGCTGTATCGGCTTTTCGATCTTTTGCCGCACCCTTACTCTTTTCATCCCAAGGCAGCGTGAATCCCCAGACTTGGGAACGCGCTTCGGTCGTCAAACTGCTGAAGTATTCAGAAAATCCACGCAGAACATCTGCTTTGGTCAGCAGAACGTAAACAGGAAAGCGTATCCCCAGTTCTTGTCTGAGTTCCGCCAATCTGGCGCGCAGACGTGCGGCATGCGCCATGCGCTTGCCATGATCGCTGGATAACAATTCGGCGACATCGACAGCCAGCAAGGCCCCATTGACTGGCGCTCGCGTCCGGGTCTGGCGCAGTACACGTAAAAATCCGAGCCACTCTGCAGTATTGATCTGTTGTTGGGAGGCTGGCTTCTCGGCAGGGCTGCCATTCTTCTCACCGTTATCCTGCCCAAGGGTCTCCACCGGAGCTTGTTTTTCGCCATCGTCCTGTGCCGTATAGCGGCCTGCGGTATCGATCAACACCGCCTCGTTCGTGAACCACCAGACACATTGCTGCGTTCCGGTATTCTGCGCCAAGGTTATCTTGGCACTGGCAGCGCCAAGCTGCTCAGCAACAGGGAACCTCAAGCCAGAATTCAGCAATGCCGTTGTCTTACCCGCCCCAGGATTACCAATAATCATATACCAGGGAAGTTCGTAGAGATAACGCTTCCCTTCGAGCAACCTGCGCAAGCCCGCCCAGATAGACCCTGTGCCGCCGGCCACGGTCATGTGCATCTGTTTCAATTGCGCTACCGCTTTTTTGGCCAGATCGCTTATTGCGCGAATCTCTTCCTTGGCCAGATTCTGGCGACCTTCGGAACGCTTGAAGAGACGTTGGGCAAAGGCCTCATCATTACGGATTAGCTGCCACAGTTTGTACACACCCCAGGCCGCGTAACACACGAGGATGAAAACGATCACCCCCACACGCACCCAAACGCTTTCCAGCGGATGGAGCGTACCAAATGCAAACAGAGGGCCAGCATGCCAGACAAGAAGCGCTAAGGCGGTCACCCCCACGATGGACATGGACCACCCAAGCAGGCCCAGAATAACCAATACCCCCAACATCACGATCACCGTGACACGCATGCCAGCGGTCTCAAGCGGATGCAGCCCACCAAACGCCAACCAGGGACCAACAAACCAGATCGCCAGGCCAAGCAGAATCAAGGCCAAGAAAGCCAGGATGGCCTTAAACATCTGTGATTTGAAAAACTGTTGCATGGTCTTTTGTCCCTGTTATTTCCCTTGAACGTCCGACTTTGCCGAATCGTTCAGTACCTCGATCTCCACGCGACGATTCAGCGCACGTCCTGCTGTCGTCGTATTTGGCATCGCAGGTTGCGTATCGCCTTTTCCTACAATTTCGATCCGTGCCGAGTCCACGCCCTTCTCGGTCAAAACCTCTGCCACACTTTGAGCCCGCTTCTCTGAGAGCTGCTGGTTATCCGCAAACTGTGGTCTAGGCTTTAGCAGGGGCTGGTTGTCGGTATGGCCCACCACACGTACCTTTCCCTTCACATCGTTGATGGCCTCACCCACCTTGTCGATCATCGCTCTTGAAGTCGGACTCAACTGCGCGAGCCCCCCGGCAAACATTCCATCCCCTTTGAATACCACCAGAGAATGCTCATCGTTCTCGTCAACGCGAACCTTGCCTTGAGCAATCTCAGGCGCCAGAATTTCGGCCAAACGTAAGGAGCGCCCCGTGGGCGCAGAAGGCGCGTCAATCTCACGAATAGCGGCAATCTTCTTTTCAAGGGCATCCGCTTCATGTAACAACTGATACTTGTACCAGGCAAACTGCCCGAACAGCGCAAGCCCCAACACACTTGCCGAAACCCAAACGGGAACTGCACGCAAAAACTTAAATTTGCCCTGACCGGCGCCCTTCCAATGCGTGGACAGCTCTCTTGATACAGGCTCCCGGCTCGCAGCCACCATCGTGTAAAGACGATGACGAATAGTTTCTATCATCCGATGGCCATCGGGCTGGATTCGGTAATCCCCCATGAAGCCCAGGCTCAGGATATGATGCATGACTTCCAGCACATATAGATGTTCTTGGGGAGAATTCGCCAAGCGCCCAATGAGCAAAAATACGGTCTTTCCCCCTTGGCTTTCACCATGAAACTTGTTCAGCAGAGAACGCGTCGACCACATGCCAGTGCCGCCCAAATCATCACGACTCCAGGGTTTGAGGTTCGCAGCTTCGTCAAGCGCTGTGCATAAAGCATAACGTACCGCGAGCATATGATCCTGGCGCAAATTGGCCTGCTCACACAATCGCGTGTAGGTCTGCACTTCCTGCATCAGAAGTTGATGCAATCCGTCGACACCCTGCCGATCAAGATTCGAGGGCATCTCAGCCAGGCAACGCAATAATCCGCTGGCCGCCTCAAGGAAAGGATTACGATGAACCTCCTGAGCATGCAGAACGGCAGCCAAGCGTTCCTCATTGTTCGACCCAGGCTCAAAGCTCAACACAATCGGCGCTGCATCCCTGGGGAAAGACGCCGCACCGCTGTCGCCGGTCTCGGCCCCACGCGCTGCCCAGTCTTCTATCCCCGCCGCTTCCGAAAATTCGTTCTCGATCATGCTCGCTTCCACTCTCATCGCCTAATTTCCTGTCTTAACTCAAGACACGGAAAATCCCTGTTTTCTTCCGAACAACGCCGCACGAATACATTCAAGATACTCAAGAAATGTTTCCTGATCATACGGACAGCAGCTCTCCCCTTGCATTTTCCCTGTACTGCTACGACTGACAGATCCGCACTCATGGCAAACAACTGGCATTGATGCTTCCGCACCAATTCATGACCAAGCATCAATCATGGATTTATCGAGACCGCCGAATCTCTCTGCCTTCAGCCGACAAAACTAGCCATATGTAGCCGTAACCGACCCAATGAGACTGCAACCACAAACAGTTTTATGCCCTTCCAATGCCACTGGAATGCCATCAATCAGGCAGCCGGATTCCCCCTCGATAATGGGATTGACTCCATGAGGCTGACCATTTGGAAACAAGGCTGGACAATTCACCTTGTCTCCCAGTCTCGCCACGGGCTTGCCATCAATCTGGTGGGTCGAAGAGCCACTGATCACAGTGCCACCATGATCAGTCGAATCACCCAGCACAATAATTTTTCGTCCCATCAGCGCACCCCCCATAATTCCATACGCAAACCAGGAAATTGTGTTGCCACATGCAAACCAATACCGCCATGTGTGAGCATGTGTTCCCAAAGCCCGCCCTGCGGTTCGATCTGGAAGTAGACATAGCCCGCATTAAACGGAATTTGGCGAGGAGGCACAGGCAACACACGCAATACGATCCCAGGCAAGTGAAGACGAACAAGCTCGGGAAGCCGATCAGCTGGCGCGAGCTTGCAATGAGCAGGGAATTTCTGCGAGAGCAAATCGCCCGGCATATTCGCAGTCACAACCAAGACCAGATTGCTGAAACTACGTATCTCGGCCGGGTCAAGGCTGGCCAGATACATGCCATGCTGTTTCTGAACAAGATCGATACACTGGGCGCTTCTGACCAGCAGGTTATTCAGCAATTCACGCGTATCCTCGACCAGTGGTTTGAACGTGTTGTAAGGATCTAGATGGCGATATGCGGGAACCTGAGCGGGACGTCGCGTCTGCGTCCGGATAAAGGTCGACAACTCCCCGGCCATACTACGCAAGAGGGTATAGGCATCCTCTGGCGAGGTCTCCTTCACACGCAACATGTGATCGAGCAAAGGCTCATAACGATTCAAAATCTGAAGCAATAGAAAATCGCTAACTTCCGCCGCCTGGGTCGCGCCCGTTCCAACACTTCCACTTAGGCGTTGCGCAAGCTGTTCCGCACGCTGCCGGGTGGTGCCATGCAATTGGCTTAACCACTGGGTCAGCAAATCACTTGCGCCATAGCAGTTGACTGGAGGAATAAAGGTGCTTTCAATTTCTGCGCTGCCATCTGAGCGCAATGCAACCACTTTTGCCAAGGGCAATCCCATCCACGCACTGGTCAGTTCCTTCTCAGGAACCAGCATCAGGCGAAGACGCCCAAGTTGTACCGTTTTCGGGCCTTGGCCGATTGAGTTTGAATCGGGAAGTTCAGCATCAAACACCGTATTACGTGCGCTTGAACCGGGAGCATTGTCAAACGAGGTCTCTTCCCCGTTCGGTACGCGTGTGGCCAACGCAAGATAGATGGTTTGACCAAGATGCTCCGGCAGGAGCGACAACGGTGGAGGTGGAGGAGTCTGCCCAGGCAACTCAAATGGGGTGCCATCTGCATAAATCCCCGCCGCGTTGGCCAGGACTAGCTTGCCTAACGTTAAGGACTCGCTATCAATCCTGTAATGGCTGAATCCCCAATAAAAAGGCGAAATGGGCTGGCAACGCTTGTGCGCGAAAGTCTCAAAATATCGCTCTTGCTGCTGGAAAAGCTGGGGACGCAAGAACAGCCCCTCGCTCCAGATAACTTTATTGGTCCAAGACATAATCGTAGAAAAGCTAAAAGCCTTTATTCCCCGGAAATGGTGATGCCTTGTGGCAAGAGTTGCACATTGAGAACCGCCTTATTGGCTGGCATCAACGTTCGATACCATGCTGCATCAGGCGCCTCCTTGAGTTTGTAGACAACCCGCCAAGTCGCGTTGGCGAGATCCCGATAACCAGCCAGAAAACCTATCGCCGTACTCTGCGACTTGGTTTTTCTTTCGATAGTACGGACTTCCCCGGGCCTGAGAATAAACTCATCCTTTGCAAGCATATCTGCTGCAAGCATGGTTTTATCCGACGTGTCGAGCCCAAAATAGTCGCCTTCCAAAAACGAAGCGCTGTCCTTCAATTCGTATACCCGAACCTTGATCGGTGATGGTCTTCCCCCCTGATCAGGGTTGACGCCTTGCGTTGCTTCAATCTTCAGAAGCAATTTTGTAGGTTCCTTAGCGTCTTCTGCCCTGGCTATCACAGAAAACAACAAGCCTAATGACAGAAAAGTCACGATGCTCATTATTCTGAAAGTCTTCATCGTTCGCGCTTAAAAAGTGGATAGCCATAGAGAAGGCACAATCGCGGAAGAAGCGAATCCCTAAGGATACGGCTTCTTCCGCTAATTCCGAACACCCAGAGGCATCCGGTATTACAAAAATCAGGCCTCTTTGTTTTGCTTGATGTCGTAGCCGGCCGTCACAGCGCCGCCCGAACCGCCCTGCTGGTTCTGCACCGTGTACTCCTGCTTGACCTTGGCAAACGACAGGCTGACTTGTTCCTTTACGCCGTCTTCGGTATTGGAACCTCCCGGCAATACATTGGTGATCACCACATCGGTCATGCTGATCTTCAGGTATTCCAGAGGATTGCCACCCGCCTTACGGACAACCAGCGTGGCTTCCGAAATATGCTTGCCGGTCAGGCAGAACTTCATCAGGTTCGGGCTGGAACGGTCAACAAAGTGCGTGAAGTTCAAATCCTTGACCGTAGCCTTGCCGGAACCACCGCCAGAGCCGGTGTGCATATTGGACTCTTGCAGAACCTGCCAATCCCAGCTCAGAACTTCAATTTCATTCTTGTGGCTGGAATCCAGGCTCTCGCCGTCAATGCCATTGATCTTCAGAAAAATATCTTGTGCCATAAAGGCCCCTTTCCTTTTTTGTTGAGTTAAAACTACGAACGGTTACGCTGCAGCCTTCACAGACGGCAGTTTGGCGACCAGTCGCAGGCTCACAGTCAGGCCCTCGAGCTGGAAATGTGGGCGCAAGAAAAATTTTGCGCTGTAATACCCCGGATTACCCTCTACATCCTCTACGACGACCTCTGCGGCAGCCAAGGGACGACGAGCCTTTGTTTCTTGGCTCGAATTTGCAGGATCAGCATCAACGTAGTTCATGATCCATTCATTGAGCCAACGCTGCATATCTTCGCGTTCTTTGAACGCACCGATCTTGTCGCGCACAATCGCCTTCAGATAATGCGCAAAACGGGTACTGGCGAAGAGGTAGGGCAAACGTGCCGACAGATTCGCATTGGCCGTGGCATCCGGGTCCATGTATTCTTGAGGCTTCTGCAACGACTGGGCGCCGATAAACGTGGCGTGGTCGGTTCCCTTCCGATGCACCAAGGGGATGAAACCTGCTTTGGCGAGTTCTGCTTCACGACGGTCAGAAATCGCAATTTCAGTCGGGCATTTCATGTCAAACCCGCCATCATCCGTCGGGAAAGTATGACAAGGCAGATTTTCCACCGTGCCACCCGATTCAACACCGCGAATCATGGTGCACCAGCCATACAACTTGAAGCTGCGATTGATATTCACAGCCATGGCATATGCAGCATTATTCCAGACGTAGTTCTTGTGATCGGCCCCCTGCGTATCCTCTTCGAAGTCGAATTCATCCACGGGGCTGGTCTTGGCACCATAAGGCAGACGTGCAAGAAAACGCGGCATGGCCAAACCGATGTAACGTGCATCTTCGGTTTCTCTCAGCGAACTCCAGGCTACATGCTCCAGGTTCCCCGTGATCTTTGCCAGATCGCGCGGGTTGGCCAATTCCTGCCAGGAGTCCATTTGCAAATTCGAAGGTGCGGCCCCTGCGATGAACGGGGCATGCGCTGCAGCAGCAATCTTTGCCATGGCACCCAGCAGTTCAACATCGGGCGGAGTATGGTCAAAATAGTAGTCGGCAACCAAGCAGCCATAGGGCTCGCCACCGAGTTGGCCGTACTCTTCTTCATAGAGGCGCTTAAACAGCGGACTTTGATCCCAAGCCACGCCTTTGTAGCGGCGCATCGTCCGACGCAAATCCACTTTGCTGATATCCATGAAACGGATTTTCAGCATCTCATCAGTTTCCGTATTGGAAACCAGGTGATCAAGACCACGCCAGGCGGCTTCAAGACTCTGAAAATCTTCGTGATGCAGAATGAGATTGATCTGGGCAGTCAGCTTCCTGTCGATTTCCGCGATGATGGCTTCGATGCTTGCATAAGCATCGTCACTCATCGTGGCGGTATTGGCGAGCGCTTGTTCCGATAGGGTGCGAACAGCGGCTTCTACCGCTTCACGCTGTTCATCCCCCTTGGGTTTGAATTCTTTATCAAGAAGCGAAGTAAAAACACCTGAATCGGCAAATTGAGTATTGGTATCGAGATTACCGGCAGCAGATTGTGTGACCATTGGATGACATCCTAATAAATAGATTGTTTGCTTTTAATCGATCACGATTACGCGACGGGATCTTGTGCAACTGGCTTCGGCTGAGCAGCAAGAGACTTCATCAACGCGGGATCTGACAAAAGCTTTCTAACAAGGTCTTCGGCGCCTGCTTTACCATCCATGTAAGTTTGCAGGTTGGCAAGCTGGGTCCGAGCATCCAGCAGTTGCTTGAGCGCATCCACTTTTTTAGCGACTGAGGCTGGCGAAAAATCGTCCATGCTCTCGAAGGTAATATCGACCATGACTTGCCCTTCTCCGGTCAGCGTATTGGGAACGCTGAAAGCAACACGGGGAGAAATGGCCTTCATTCTCTCGTCGAAATTATCGATATCGATTTCGAAGAACTTCCGCTCTGCCACATCCGGCAGTGCTTCAACGGGCTTGCCCGAAAGATCGGCCAAAACGCCCATCACAAAAGGCAGCTCAATTTTCTTTTCACTGCCATATATTTCCACGTCGTATTCAATCTGGACGCGTGGTGCTCTATTACGCGCGATAAACTTCTGACTGCTGTTATTGCCGCTCATGAAGACCCCCTTCAAGTTGAAGAAAATTTAACCAACAAAGCCACCACAAAATGGTCTTGAGCACATATTTCCTCGTCAATTCTCATTGACGCATCATGTACCGTCACCTAACAAGTCATTCAACTTGTTTTTACATCAAAACAAATACCTGCATGGGAAAGACCGAGATCACCGCCATCTTTGTTTTCGCTGTCTTCCCCGTTTTCTTGATCACTCAATGCAACAGATATGATTCTTTTTCCATCTTGCATCGCAAGAAGCCATATTTCAGCCAGTTTGGGCAGAATATTTTGCTCAATGAACTGACCGACACGCCTTGCTCCCGTTTCATGCGTTCCACATCGGGACACTATGTATTTGCTAACACTAGCGGTGAATTGTAAATCAATGCCATGTTGATCAGCCATTCGGCGTACAACTTTTCCAAGCTGCAATTCAACAATGCTTTGCAAAACATCTTCGTCCAGAGGGAAATACGGAACAATATTAACCCGCCCCAAAAATGCAGCGGGGAACACTTTTCTTAGCTCCGGCTGAAGCGCATCGGCCAACGCATCTGATTCAGGCATCAGTGAAGGATCTTCACAAAGACTGCCAATCAACTCCGAACCCACATTACTGGTCAATAAAATCAGGGTATTTTTGAAATCGATCAACCGACCTTCCCCATCCTCCATCCAACCTTTATCGAATACCTGATAGAAGACCTCGTGCACATCTGGGTGAGCCTTTTCGATCTCGTCCAGCAAAATCACGCTATGCGGACGCCGCCGCACGGCTTCGGTGAGCACCCCGCCTTCACCATAACCGACATATCCGGGAGGCGAGCCCTTCAGGCTCGATACGGTGTGCGCCTCCTGATATTCGCTCATATTGATGGTGATCAGATTGTTTTCACCACCATAAATAGCACTGGCCAAAGCCAGCGCCGTTTCCGTTTTGCCTACGCCTGATGGGCCAACCAGCAAGAAAGTGCCAAGCGGTTTATTCGGGTCAGATAACTTTGCCCTTGATGTTCTGACGCGCTCTGCAATCTTCGACAAAGCATGCAGCTGCCCGACCACCCTTTTTTCAAGATCGCCTTGAAGCTCAAGCACAGCCCGAACCTCGTCGCGGACCATGCGCCCGACAGGAATTCCGGTCCAATCAGCAACAATCGCAGCTATGACATCTTCATCGACTTGTGTGTGAACGCGTTTAACGTCACCTTGCCTTTGCAGTAACGCGTCTTCCAATGTTCTAAGCGTTTCGACCAGCGCTTCAGCAGGCGCTTCTTGATCGTTTGCTTCCTGCAGCTGTTTGCGAACAGACAAAATCTCAACAACGATTTTTTGATCAGCAGACCACTCTTCTTGCGCTTTCTGTAGCGTAATCTGTTCAGCTTCTATCTGAAGCTTGATCTGCTCAAATCTTTCCTTGTCCCCCATCCCCAGAAGGACTTCGTTCGAGAGAATTTCAGCTTCCCTCTTCAGGCCTTCCAGCTTTTGATGCAGAAACTCAATCGAAGCGGGCGGCGTATGCAATGACATTGCCACTCGCGCGCACGCGGTATCCAGCAGACTGATTGCTTTATCGGGCAGTTGACGGGCAGGGATATAACGGTTGGAAAGCGTAACGGAGGCCCGAATGGCTTCATCGAGTACCATCACGCCATGATGACGTGCAAATGTATCCGCCAAACCCCGGACCATCTCGATCGCTCTAATCTCTTCAGGCTCAAGCACTTGTAGAACCTGGAAGCGCCGGGTTAATGCGGGGTCCTTCTCAATATGCTTTTTATATTCACTCCAAGTCGTGGCGCCGATGGTACGCAGAGTACCCCGGGCCAGCGCTGGCTTGAGTAGATTGGCAGCATCGCCAGTGCCAGCTTGCCCGCCCGCCCCTACCAATGTATGAATTTCATCTACAAACAGAATAACGGGGCGCTCGCCATTGCTTGCTTCCTGGAGCACCTTTTTTAAGCGCGCTTCAAATTCTCCACGCATGCTGGCCCCCGCCAGCAAAGCGCCGACATCCAGACACAACAGGCGGATATCCAACAATGAGGGCGGAACTTTTCTCTGCGCAACGGCCACGGCCAGCCCTTCTACAACAGCCGTTTTCCCGACACCTGCCTCCCCCGTCAACAAGGGATTATTTTGGCGGCGCCTCAGCAGAATATCGATCATGGTACGAATTTCGTGCTCTCGCCCAATGACCGGGTCAATCTTTCCCTGCCGGGCCAATTCCGTCAGGTCGCTACAATACTTGGAAAGTGCAGACTGGCCGCGATCGTCTTCCTCTGCTATTGCGTAGCTTTGCTCTCCCGGAACGCTTTCCTGAAATCCAGATTTGCCATAGACAGGATCATTTTCTTCAGATGATCCTGCAACAATGCCGGGAAGATCCTCAGAAAGCCCAGCGATTGCGATTTTTTGGAACTGCGGGGAAATCCCAATCAGTACCGATCTAAGTTCCGGCGTCAGCAACATGCCCGCAATGAGCGTACCCCCACGGATCTTGTATTCCCCCAGCACCAGACTCGCCAAGACCCAGGCTCGCTCCACCGCCAATTGAATATGATGACTAAAATCAGTCAGACTGGTTGCCCCGGTCTGCAAACGCGCCAAAGAACGGTCAAAATCACACACCAGCTGCACGCCGTCAATGCCATAGCGCTCGGCAATCTTGTGAAAATCGCTCCCAGGCGTCTGCCACATCTGATAAAGCCAATGACAAACCTCTACGTATGAGTTCCCCCTTAGTTTGGCAAAAGCCGTTGCCGATTCAATGCTTTGAAAAAGCCTTGTGGTCAACTTCCCAAACAACGCACGACGCGAAATATTCACAGATAGTCCGAAGATAGCCAGAGTTAAAAATATACTAACAATATGAAAAATTCCTGAGCGGCACGGCGAATAATCTTTATGTATTTTTACATGCCGGATGTGTCTTTTTTCATATCACACGCATATGCTTGAAAATTTCATATCAAAAACAGACACCTCCCACTTGGCGAGCACCTTCGATATTGACATTGACTGACAAGTTCGTTACATGCCACATGCAAAGCAATCTCACATTTGCTGCATGTTTCCCCTAAAATCGAACCCATCACAAAGACATACAACCCCGTAATGCAGACTGCCGTCGGTCGGACAATCCGTGTAATTTCTCTCGATCATTGATAACTTAGTCATCTTGCATTATTTGCTATAGATGAAAGGCTATGCAAACATACTTGTTTGAAAAAACTCAATCCCAATACCCTGGATGCACATCCGCCCCCAAACAGCACAAAGAAAACGGGAATGACAACAGCACCCCAAAGCCCACGCGACCTTCCGTTGGTCTGGTTGCATCGATAGGGCAGCTCGTTCAAACACATCATTCACTCGTCTTTGCTAGGTTCTCGTGAGGCGCGAAGGACGGAACATCCGCCATTTATCCTTTTAATACATACACTTAATCACAACCAAAACAATCATCAAGCGGTGACACCCAAGTGTGGCAGCCCAAAGTGACAAACAATTTACGGAACAAAAATCGTAAAAATCCGTCACAAGTAGCAATAATACCGACAATTAACATTCTGCAACAACCTCTCGTCGCCTAAATTGGCGCTTCTGTACAGTCGGCATAGAACATATTTGCCATAAATGACAAAAGTGATAATTTTGGTTTTCGAGACCATTTTAGATCACTAATTCCCTTGCCCAACGGCGCATAGCTGGAAAACATCCTGCACAAGCAAATTGCCAAAATTGAAGGAAATACATGCAAGCTACACGGAGGCATCTGCATCCGACTGCCATTTCCTGCTTAAGACATGATCTTTTGGGTACTTGACAAATATATAGATTCTTGATAGCCAGATCAGAACACTTACGTCAAACACCATCGGCAAAGCCCATGACTTGAAATGGTGAGTGCCAAAGCGCAGAGAAACCATGAGTCGCCCCTCGGCGACTATCCATCTATCTGGCCTTCGTCTGGTTGCAACATCCATCCTCTGTCTCTCGATAACGGAGGTATGCGCGACCAATCTCCTCGTCTATCCCTACCGTTTGTTGGGCCTGATTGCGCCATGACGCCAAATACGCCATGCTTGCGACCATCTCTGCCCAGTCGGCCTGAGAGCCTTTCGCTTTGCTATAAGTGTGCTTGACGAGGAAGTCTTGCCGTGCCTGATAACCTACCGCCTGATAATGCTGCCATGGGGGATGCTGCGGCCCTTGGAACGCGCCCTGCCACCCGTTTTGATGAGGCTGGGCACAATCGTTTGCCAATCGGCACGCGGCTTGGTGAATTTGAGATCATCGGGCTTATCGGCGAAGGCGGGTTTGGCATCGTCTATCTGGCGCAAGATCACTCTTTGCAACGCCGGGTCGCGCTGAAGGAATACATGCCCGCCTCGCTTGCTTCACGCGGGGCCAATGCGGCAGTTGTTGTGCGCTCAGAACGCCATCAAGAGACTTTCGAGATCGGGCGGCGCAGTTTCGTGAATGAAGCACGCCTGCTGGCCCAGTTCGACCACCCTGCCCTGGTTAAGGTCTATCGTTTCTGGGAGTCGAATGGTACGGCCTACATGGTGATGCCGTATTACGATGGCCGAACCTTGGGTGAAGTGCTGAGCGCCCTCACGGCCCCGCCGGAGGAAGCCTGGATCAGAAAGATCCTCGCTCCAATCATCGATGCGCTGGAACTCATCCACCGCGACAACTGCTTCCACCGCGATATTGCGCCAGACAACATCATCCTGTTGCCGGGTGACCGCCCTGTGCTGCTTGACTTCGGCGCTGCACGGCGTGTGATTGGCGACATGACACAGGCCTTGACGGTCATCCTCAAACCTGGCTACGCGCCGATTGAGCAATACGCCGAGATGCCGGGCATGAAGCAAGGGCCGTGGACTGATGTGTATGCACTGGCAGCCGTCGTGTACTTCATGATTGCCCGCAAATTGCCGCCTCCATCAGTAAGCCGCATTGTGCAGGATCATTACGAACCCTTGGCAACGATTGCTGCCGGGCGCTATAGCGATGCATTGCTCAAAGGCGTGGATCTGTGCCTGACCGTGCGCCCGGAGCAAAGACCCCAGGGCATGGCAGAAATGCGCCAACTGCTTAACGCCCTCACCACTGCCACGACCACTTTGGCGCAGACACCAGCGCCAGCAGCGGCCGCACCTACATACCAACCGGCCTCGCAGCCGCAAAAAGAATCTGCACAAAAATCCGGTAGCAAGTTGCTTCCGATGCTCGTAGCAGGCGCTGTGGCAACTCTTGCACTAGGGGGCGCAGGGTATTACTTGATCATGAATCGCACGGCAGAGAAACCGGTGGTTCCCACGCAATCAACCCCGGCTGCAACATCCCTTGCACTCACACCTGCCTCGGTTGCCCCTGCAGTGAAAGACGTTCCCTCTACGCCTGTCGTCCAGAATTTTCACTCACTGGATGAGGCGATGGCAGCACTGACCAGGGCATCACGTGCAGAATGGGTGCCATCCCTGCTATTACCCACAACTACCACGATTGGCGGAGAAGGTCTCAAGCTTGACATCAAGGCCAAACAGGCAGGTCACCTCTACCTGTTTGCATGGGACAAAACGGACGACAAGTTCTATCGCATATTCCCCAACGCGCTGGACAAAAACACGGCGCTGGCGGCAGACGCAGGCTTTGCTTTGCCACACGCGGGGCAGACGAATTGGAGCTTCCCGATTCGCGCTCCCGAAGGAAATCTACAGGTATTCGCGCTCTTCTCGGAACACCCACGTGACATGGCCAACTCCCCGCTTGCTACAGATGGCAACTTCATGTTCACAACACGCGCGGCGCTGGACTCCATCTTTACCGGAGGAGCCGGACTGGAAACGCTGATTGGCAAAGCTTCATGTGGCACACAAGCATGCGAAGACCGCTACGGCTGGCTCAGTGGAACAACGGAAAAGCAAGCTGGAGCAACCCAGACGCAGAAACTTGTCATCAAAAAGCCCGATGCAGCCACACTGGTACCCAATACAGCCACCAGCAAACCAAACAACAAGCCCAAACCCGATGACTCAGAACGCGCAGAGCGTGAATACATGAAACAGCTCAACAAGGATCTGGACAAAATGCTGAGCAAATAGGCGGCATCCTTATCACCAATGAACGTTGTTCATGCCCAATAAAAAACGCGGAGGCCAAAAGCCTCCGCGTTTTTGCATCTTCACCCAACAAGAATCAGATCAGACCTCGATATCATCCTTGTTCTTCACCTCAATCTTGATCCGCTGCACATTGCCTGGCATGCGCGGGTCTGCTACATAGGTACGGCGTACCTTGCCCTTGCCAGCGGTTTCCAGGGTCTGCTTGAGGGTAACCTTGGCAGCGCCCGTACTCTTTTCCGGGCGGCTTGCAAAAGTCATATCGACAATTTCTTGGCGCTGGGCAGCGGTTTTGCGGGCATATTCCTCCAGCTTGGCAATGGCCGCCTTGCCATCAGGCGTGTCGACCTGACGGACTGGGATATCCACTGACACAGACTTGAAGGTTTCAACCAGCTCCTTCTTATTACTGGCCTTGTCGGTCACCCGCACCACGTCGGTCTCAACCGGGCTCACCTTTGCCCCCTCAATCTTGGCCGCCGTCTCCGTCGCCTTCTGGGCATCGGCCAACTCGGTATCCCGTGCCTTCATGTAGCCAATCAGGCCCCCTACAATGGCCCCCGCCGCGCAACCTGCGCCCACATTATTCTTGGTCACCGCTGCAATAATGGCTCCCCCGGCACAACCGATGCCACCGCCAATCGCTGCGCCTTCCGTTTTGCTATCCATTGAGGCACAACTAGGCAAGAGCGTTGCAGCAATCAACGCAACAGAAAGAAGTCGTCTATTCATTTCACACTTCCCCCAAAATCAGTCTCTAAACACAAAGAACCGCATACCTTTGCCGTCATGCCGCAACGCAGGAAGAACGCAGGGCGTCGGACCAACACCAACATACCGTTCATAGATGTGGCCTTTATGAACGCACTACTCAAAAGATCGTAAATAGGTTCTTATAGGTTCATGGAACGCATCAAAACCGTCGCATCATAATCCCTGCCTGCATCTGGTGACATGGCGACAGCAATGGCCGTATAGTTGTCGAGCCCGCTCTCTCCGTCTTTAGACACAAGCCCGGCCATGTCGTGCAGCCATGATTGCAAAGGAGCGCCTTTCTGAAGCAATTCGGCCATACGATCCTCAACAACATATTCCCACCAGCCGTCTGTGCACATCAGGAAGGTATCCCCTGGCATCAAGGTCAGTGGGGCACCGCTGACAGTCGCCTCAAGATCACCAATGTTGCCAATTGCCGATGTCAACAGGTTACGATTCGGGTGGCTGCGTATCATCTCAGGCGCCCCATAACCGGCATCAATCATATTCTGCACCAAACTATGGTCGCGTGTTTGGTAAGAAAGTCGGCCGGCCCGGAAGAGGTAGAGACGCGAATCGCCTACATGCCCCCATACGGCCTGATCACTCAGCCTGTCAATGAGCAATATCACGCATGTGGCATGCATGTCATCGCCATTGAGATTGGCCTGCTTGGCGCCTACCACGGCATCCTGCGCTGCCTGCAACAATTTGGCGGCCTGCTCTTCATCCGCTACAGGATTTTTCCGGAAGCTGTCGATCACGGCTTCCACAACCAGCCGTGAAGCAACATCTCCACTCCCGTGCCCACCTGCCCCATCAGACAAAACCCAGCAACCAGCCTGTTCGGAGTACCAGAAAGCACAGGCGTCCTCGTTACGAGAACGACCGCCAATGCAAGATAGATATTCTGTTTGCAGTTCAAGCGTCATGACGTGGGCCACCCGAGCCAATCCTCAACTCCTCACAGGTCGTATCCACGCGACCGGAATGACAGTATTGCATATGCAGGGCAGCAGGCTTTGCAGCAAGCAGTTCATCAAACGGATCAACTACCTGCGTATCGACATATTGCGCATTGCCACCCCTGGCGGATGCACTGTGCGCATCCTGCCCCACAGTGCCAACCCCCCAAGGCCTGGAGGCCGACACAGGAACACCTGAAGGGATACGCACCGCAGTAACGCGCATCACAAAACCATTCGCCTCAATCAAATCATCATGTAGCAGGGGATGTCCAATGCCCTTTTTCAAAGCCACTCCATTTACAAGTGTGGCATTCAAACCCTGATCGTATAAACGATATGCACCTTGCTCAAAGCGTACAACTGCCTGTACCCGTGCCAGGCGCCGTTCAGCATCCGGCAGCACCAGTGTATTACGTGGATCGCGTCCGATACCCCCTCCAGCCTGGGTAAATTCTGCCATCAGCGAACGTTGGACAGGCACGCCGTCCACATTCATCAAGGCAATCCTCAACACGCTTCCTCCATCTGCACTATGTTGGTTACCATGCCAAATCACTGGCATGGATGGGTTCAAGATTGCAACACACAAGGCGCTTCAGGTACAACAGCCCTTATAGGGGAACTCCCGCCCTTCCGACGAAGGGTCAAGCTTCTCTCAACATCCAAGCACAAATTTCTCAAATCCCCAACCACGCCTGTCGCAGACGCAAACCTTCCAGCGGCTGCACGGCAGCGATCTGCAGTTCGCACTCCTCTATCGCGGGAGCGCGAAGTGGCACAGTAAAACGCAGAAGCTCATCGCGCCGGAACACCAGTACGTCAAGCAGACTCTCGGGTAAATGGCGCGCCAACAGGCTCTCCAGGTTGCTGGCTGTTACCCTTAATCCATTGATTGCAATCAACTCATCCCCAGCGGATAGACCAGCCTGCTGGGCGCTCCCGCCATCAAGCACGTGGGACAAACGCAGGTTCGCCCCCTCAGCACGGGTGCGAATACCCAGGCCACTGGCACGCGTTCCAGCCTTACGGGCAAGGTGAATGCCAAAGGTTTTGAGCAGGCGTGCCAGGGGCACATCCTCCGTACCCTCGGCCCAACGGGCGATCTCTTTGCGCACATCCACGCCAGTCGCAGCCTTGATAATTTCGGGCATGGCCCCTTCGGGCAGGCCCGCACTGCCTTCGCCATAATGCTGCCACAGGTGGCGCATCACGTCATCCAGCGAACGCTTGCCGCCCGTTTTGGCACGAATCGTCAGATCCAGGCCCAACGCCACCAATGAACCCTTCTGGTAATAGCTCACAATCGCATTGGGGCTATTCTCATCTTGACGGTAATACTTGGTCCACGCATCAAATGAAGACTCGGCCACACTTTGTTTCAGGCGCCCTGCATTACGCTCAACGGCAGCAATCGTCTTGGCGAGCAAGCCCAGGTATTCCGTTTCCGCAATCCGCTTGGCGCGGATAAGCGCCAGATCGTCGTAATACGAAGTAAATCCTTCAAACACCCACAGCAGGCGAGTGTAATTCTCCTCATGCAGACGATATGACACAAACGCAGCAGGTTTGATGCGCTTGACATTCCAGGCATGAAAATACTCATGGCTGCACAAACCCAGGAAGGTACGGTAAGCCTCATCCATCTTCTCTGCCCCAAGCGCAGGCAGATCATTACGCGAGCAGATCAGGGCCGTGCTGGCGCGGTGTTCCAGACCGCCATAACCATCACCCACTGCCATGGTCATGAACAAATAGTTTGAAAAAGGCGGTTTTTTATCAAAAATGCCAATTACATTTTGGCAGATTTTCTGCAAATCCTCTGCTAATCGCTTGGTGTCAAAGCACACCCTGCCCGTAATCACCATTTCATGTGGCACGCCTGCCGCCTCAAATTTCACCGAGGCAAAATCGCCGATTTCAACAGGATGATCAATCAATTCGTCATAGTTCGAGGCAAGCCGCTTCCCAAAACCGGCCTTGTCTATCCCCTTACGCCCCGCATCGGCGGAAAGCAGACTGGTTGCCACTTTCCATTTTGCATAAGTTTCACCCTCCGGGTGGATGATCTCCACGCGATGAGGCGCCTCTTCCCGCCCTGCCACAGCAAGGAACATCTGCGTGCCATTGAAGAAGCCATGTGTAATATCCAGATGTGCACAACGCACGGATAGATCCCAGGCATAAACCACAGTCTGCACGTCCAGACCCTGTTTCGGGTCCAACCTACCCGTGCGCCACGCATGCTTGTTGAGCTTGTCGAGGGCGACCGGGGTGCCACCCTGGCTGGCGTGGATTTCAACGATGTTCTTGGCAAATTCCCGGATCATGTAACTACCGGGAATCCAGACCGGCAGGCTCACTGTCTCCCCCTCAGCAGCAGGAGTCGGCACATGCAAGGTGACACGGAACAGGTGAGCCTGCGGGTTAAAAAGTTCAACCCGGTAATCAAGAATCTGAGACATGGGGGATACGCTATCAAAAACATACAAGCCATCACGATACGACGATTTTGCGTTGCCGTGAAATACCCGGAGCGAAAAACATCCCCGCCAAATAGCACAAGGCACGCCAATTGCGCCAGAATGAGGTATTGCTTCACATGTTGAAGCCCAATCATGAGTTGTTCAGATGCCCATTACCATTTTCGCCAGCCTTGTGCCACTTGCAGGCAAAGAAGACATTGTCGAAGCCGAACTGCGTGCCATACTGCCACTGAGCCGCGCCGAAGCAGGCTGTTTGCAATACGACCTGTATCGTGATCTCAAGGCAGTACCGGCTTTCCACCTGATTGAGATTTACGCCGACCAGGCCGCACTTGAAGCACATGCCCAATCAGCGCATTTCCTGGCCATGCGGGACAAGCTCACCCCACTGCTGGCTCAACCACTGTCTGTCACCCTTTTGGGTGAGATGGATGTCGTCAAGCAATAATCCTTTCCCAATCCAACAACAAGAGCACATCACCATGATCGACCTTTTCTACGCCCCCACCCCCAACGGCCACAAAATCTCCGTTCTGCTTGAAGAATTGGGCCTGCCCTATCGCATCATCCCCATCAACATCCGCAAAAACGACCAGTTCCTGCCCAGTTTTCTGGATGTGGCCCCTAACAACCGCATCCCGGCAATCATTGATCACGATTTCCCCGGTGGCGCACTCAAGCTGTTTGAATCGGGCGCCATCCTGACTGTGTTGGCCGAACTGCATGGCCGCTTCCTGCCCGCAGCAGGCCATGCCCGGGCCCAAGTGCTGCAATGGTTGAATTGGCAGATGGGCGGATTAGGCCCGATGGCGGGGCAAAACCACCACTTCAACCAGTTTGCCCCAGAAAAAATCCCTTACGCCATGAAGCGCTATACCGATGAAACTGCCCGTCTGTATGGTGTGCTCAACAAGCAACTGGAGGGGCGTGACTACGTGGCCGGGGAGTATTCGATTGCCGACATGGCCATCTACCCCTGGGTGTTGCTGTATGAGCGCCAGCAGCAGGATCTTGCCCACTTCCCCAACATTGCAGCCTACCTGCGACGCATGGGAGACCGCCCGGCAGTGCAGCATGCCTATGCCCAAGGCGCCAAGTTCGATTGGGAAGGCAGCTTGAGCGAAGCCCAATTGCAGGATCTGCTGCAAAAGAATTGATGCATCAACCCAAAGTGCTGAGCTTGCCCGTTAGATAGATGATCGGTACCGCCGTTTAGCGGCATATACGGCATAATTCATCAATGCTCACGGAATGAGGTCAGCACATGTCCCATCACGCCTGTGTCGCACAGCGTCTCCTGCTGGTTGCCAGCCTGGCTCTTTTGTCCCTATGTCGCGCTCATGCAGGCCCTTTGCCACAAGACGCAGTGCCCGATGGGCTGAAGAGCTGGGTTCCCTGGGTGATGCACGGGCAGGAGATGATTGCCTGCCCACCGGATTGGAATGACGCCGCACAACGGGCCTGTGTCTGGCCTTCCACCTTGGAGCTGGCGCCCACCGCACAAGGGGCTACGTTCAGCCTCACAATAGAGAGCTTCGGCAAACAGACTCGCCTGGGCCTGCCGGGTAGTGCGGAGTATTGGCCTCAGGCCGTCACGCTTGATGGCAAACCGGTAGCGGTAGTGGAGCATGAAGACGCCCCCGTCATCGTGCTGCCCGAAGGGCGGCACACCATCACCGGGAAATTCCTGTGGAACGAAATGCCACAAAGCCTGCAGGTGCCGGGCGATCTGGCCATCGTGCACATCAAGGCGGGCAACGCCTGGGCAAGCCGCCAAGTAGATGAATCCGGCCAGATCTGGCTGCGGGCAGAGGCAGCCAGCGAAGGGGGCGGCGAAGAACTCAGCGTACGCAGCTTCCGCCAGATCAATGACGATCAGCCCCTGCGTGTACTCGCCCATTTTGAATTGACCTTTGCGGGCAAACCACGCGAAATCGCGCTGGACAACGCCCTGCTGCCCGGTTTTGTACCCGTTTCGCTCAACAGCCCGCTCCCTGCCCGCCTCGGGCCGGATGGCTCCTTGCGGCTCCAGGCTCGGGCTGGCGTACATGTCATTGAGGTTGAGGGACGACGCATGGATCGCGTGCTGGCCCTGACCCTGCCCAAGAGTGCGGGGCGAGACGAAGTCTGGTCTTGGCAGGCCCACCGCGAATTACGCGTGGTGGATATTGCGGGCAATACCGTCGACCCCAAGCAATCCGGCGTTCCCCCTGCATGGCAAGCCCTGCCTGCCTACGTGCTGCGCGCAGGCGACACCCTGAAGATCACTGAGCAACGGCGCGGCAATCCCGACCCGGACCCTGACAAGCTGGGCTTGACACGCAACCTGTGGCTGGATTTTGATGGGGGTGGCTTCACCGTACAGGACCATATCAGCGGCACAATTTCACGCTCCTGGCGCCTGGAAGCACAACCCCCGCTGGCGCTCGGGCACGTTACCAGCGATGGCGTCGATCAATACATCACCCGCCTCAAAACCGACGCCCAACCCGGATTCGAAGTTCGGCACGGGCAAGCCAACATCGTGGCAGACAGCCGCATTGAAGGCGGCACGCATACCCTCTCCGCAGCAGGCTGGAATACCGACTTCCAGCAACTGGAAACCACGCTGAACCTGCCCCCTGGCTGGATGTTGCTGCATGCCGGCGGAGTGGATCGCGCCTATGGCTCCTGGATTGCAGCCTGGACGCTGTGGGACTTCTTCTTTGTCCTCCTCATTGCCCTGGCCGCATGGAAAACCTGCGGTCGCATCCCAGGTGCATTGCTGGGCTGCGCCCTGGTATTGGCCTGGCATGCATCAGGCGCCCCTGCCTGGATGTGGCTCCCTGCCCTGGCTACGATTGCTGCAGCCAAAGCGCTGGCTGGCACCAAGCTTGCCAAGCCATTACTCTGGCTGCAGGGCATGCTTGCCGCCGTCATCCTGCTGCAACTCCTGGCGTTTGGCGTAGAACAGGTTAGGTTGGCCATTTATCCGGCGCTGGAATATGCCGAAATGGGCTATGCACAAACCAGTGGCTCGCTGACCACTTCACTGCTTCAAGAGAAGGCTGAGCCTATGCCTGAAGCGCCTCCCGTTGCTGCGGCCCCTGCTGCCGACGCAGAAAATACATTGAGCAGGCAGGATTATGACCTGGCTAACAAGCAACGCATGGCCACGCCCGCAATCAAGGCGGCAAAGCCTAAGGGCATCCTCTCCTCCGTTTCCCGCTACGCGCAGGATGTTGGCACCCAGGTACAGACGGGCCCAGGCCTGCCACAATGGAATTGGCGCCGCCACACCTTGAATCTGCAAGGCCCGGTCAGCGCGGAGCAAAAAATCGATCTGTGGCTGCTTCCCCCTGTGACCTACTCCCTGTTGAGAATTATGACACTCGTCCTCCTTGGGCTAGCGTTCTGGCAAGTCTTTTTGCGTGGCCGGAAGTGGTCCTGGCCCAAGACAGACTCCCGTCTGGCCTTGTTTGGCGGAGCGCTCTGCGCCTTGTGGCTGATGGGTAGCTCACCCGATGCGCTGGCAGCCGAGATACCACAGGTAAGCCAGGATGCCCAAGGCTTCCAGCATTGGCTGGATGAACTGCGCGACAAACTCACCGCGGCGCCAGACTGCATGCCAAGTTGTGCGCAATTCCCCCGCATGGAACTGAGTGCAGACGCCAAGCTCTTGTCATTACGCCTGGAAGCACATGCTGCCGCCAACACTGCTGTGCCACTACCTGGGCAAAGCGCACAACTGGCGCTGCACAATGTAGTGCTTGATGGCAAACCGGCCAGCATCCGTCGGGATGATGACGGCCAACTATGGATCTACCTGCCCAAAGGCGTGCACCAGATTGTGATGGAAGCTGACATTTCCGAGGCGCCCGCAGTCAATCTCGCGCTGCCCCTGGAACCACGCTATCTGGCTACCCATCTCTCAGGCTGGAGCCTATCCGGTGTCAATGACCAAGGCATTCCCCAGGGTGCACTGACCTTGAACCGTAATGCGGGCGGAGGCAAGGCCGCCTCGGAAACCACACGCGATGCGCTACCACCCTTGGTGGTCGTGGAACGCACCCTGAACTTTGCAGACCGCTGGACAGTTGAAACCCATGTCAAACGCATTGCTCCCAGTCTGGCACCCGTTCAGGTCAGCATCCCTTTGCTGGCTGGTGAGCAGATCACCGATAGCAACGTTCGCCAAGTCAATGGCAATGCCGTGTTGACCTTGGGTACGGAAGAAGAAGCCAGCTTTGGTAGTGCCTTACCAAACACGCCACGTATCACCCTGAAAGCAGGCGCGGCGCCGAATCAGGTTGAGCGTTGGCGCGTCAATGCAGATACGCGCTGGCACCTCAGCCACAGTGGGCTTGCACCCGTGCTGCATCAGGAGGGCGAATTCTGGCTGCCGCAATGGCAACCCTGGCCCGGTGAGAGTGTCACGCTCGACATTACCCGTCCGCAAGGTGTGCCCGGCGCCAGTCTGACGCTTGATGGCCTGAGCCTTCAAGCCAAGCCGGGTGCACGTATCACGGATGTCACCGCCTCGCTCACCCTGCGTTCCAGCCTGGGCGGCACCCATGTCGTACAATTGCCGGAAGGCGCAACCCTGCAAGACATCCGCATAGACGGTGCACCACAGACCATCCGTGCGGAAGGCCGCAAGATCAATCTGCCCATTCACCCAGGCAACCAACGCATCGACATCACATGGCGTGAAGCCAAGGGCGTAAGCCTCGTTCAATCATCCGCTGCGTTCGACGCCGGGGTAGCAGGCGTCAATGTGAGTACCACGCTTCAACTTGGCGCTGACCGTTGGATTCTGGCGGTGGGCGGCCCAAGGCTGGGCCCGGCCATACTGATCTGGGGCATCCTGATCGTGGTGGTGGCAGTAGCCTTCCCGCTGGCCCGCAGCCGGGTCACGCCATTGGGCTTTGGCGCCTGGACCTTGCTCGGCCTGGGCTTGGCGCAAGCTAGCCTGATGGGGGCGGTTATCGTCACGGCCTGGTTCCTGTTGCTTGTTGCACGTGGGCGGGTGGGCGAAAAACTCCCCCGCTGGGCCTTCAACCTGTTCCAGATCTTCCTGGTACTGGCGTCACTGATTGCCATCGGCGAACTCTTTGATGCCATCCGTACCGGGCTGCTGGGCTCGCCAGATATGTACATCACCGGCAATGGCTCGTATGACCGCAACCTGATCTGGTATCAAGATCGCATCACTGGCCCGGCCCCAGTCGCCTGGGTAGTGTCGGTTTCAATGTGGGTCTACCGTGGCCTGATGTTGCTATGGGCAATCTGGTTGGCCAGTAGCGTGCTCAAGTGGGTACGCTGGGCGTGGACTCAGTTCAGTGCGGATGGTTTCTGGCGTGCAGCCCCGGCCAAGAAAAACCCGAAGGCAGAACACGCCGCACCTGAATCACCAGAGACCGCAGAAGGGCCCAGCGCAGAATAGCGCGGCAGGACATGCAGAAGGCATTACCTGGATCACCCAGGCAATGCCTTCTGCATCAAAGATGAAACCGTGCAACCCCATTGCGCAATGCATCAGACACGCTAACGAGCTGATGAGCCGTGGCTGACACGGACGACACGGCGGCAGCATTTTCCTCCGACATCTGTGCCATCGCCTCAACACTCTTGGCCAACTCGGTGGAAGCCGCACGTTGCTCCTGCAAAGCAGCAGAAATATCGCTGACGGAACTCCGCACCGTATCTGCAGAAGTGCAGATATCAGTCATCGACGTAGCCGCCTGTTTCGCGCTTTCAACCACGTCGCCCACAACCGCCCGACTGGTTTGCATGCTATCCACTGCAGCCTCGGCCCCCTCCTCAATCGCACCAATCACGGTACTGATTTCCTGCACGGATTTGGTTGTACGCTCAGCCAGTTTCCTCACCTCGTCGGCTACCACGGCAAAACCTCGCCCCTGCTCACCTGCACGTGCTGCTTCAATCGCTGCATTCAGCGCCAACAAATTGGTCTGATCGGCCACGTCACGGATCACAGCCGAAATACCACCAATCTGCTGTACCTGTGCAGAGAGCTTCTGCAATTGCTCGGCAGTATGCTCAATCCGGCTTGCCACCTCCGCAATCTGGACTGAAGCACCATCCACCGATTTGCCACCATGGACAGCCAATTCCCTTGCCTCTTTGGCACGCCCATTCGCATCGTCGGCACCAGAACCGATATGATCAATGCTTACCGTAAGTTCCTCTACGGAAGCCGCTGCAGAAGCCGCAGAACTGGATTGCCTTTCCGTGCTGACGGCAACCTGATCAGCGGTAGACGACAGGTTTTCAGCAGAGGAGGCCACTTCCCGCGCATTATCAACCACATGCCGAATGGTGTCGGCCAGATCAGCACGCATCTTCTGCATCGCGCCCAACAATTGCCCAATTTCATCCTTGGCAATTGGGCTGCGGAGCGACTCTTCGCGCAAATCTCCGGCCGCAATGCGTTTGGCAATTTCATTGGCATTGGCGATGCTAGATATCAGGTAACGATAGGTCAGATAACCAAAACCGCCCATGATTAACAATGCCAATGCAGCAATCCCCACTGAAACATTGACCGCTCGCGCCTTTCGCGCAGCCGCAGCGGTCTCTGACTTCACCCCAAGCTCCCTGTTGAACTTCATATGGTCAACCAACGCTGAGTTGAACGCTTCTGCCTGACCCGCGTGTTTGGTGAGCAAATCACGCGCATCGTCTTTTTTATCATGGCGTGAGGCCTCCAGAGTAGAATCCAGTCCCTTGGCATACTCTGAATATGTAGTCTGATCAGCTTCCAACAAGCGCTTGTCATCCCCACCACTGGTCAATGACTCATAGTCTTTCAGCGCTTTTTCCACTCCAAGCCGGGCTTCCTGGATCTTTCCATCCAGATCCTGCATCGCTGCCTGATCAGTATTCAGTGCGTGGCGATAGGTACGCACCCGTATCTGGCTGAATGAAAGCATGGCCTGATTCAACACCAGCATGCTTGGAATGACGTTAACATTCGAATAATTGGTTTCCTGATACACCGCGTCGGTTTCATAGGTCGCAACAGAAACCAGAAGCACCATCCCCAAAAGGGCCGAACCCACCAAAACAATCAAACGCATCGAAACACTCATCACGCACCTCCATAGGTTGTTTCGCTATTGTCATGGTTTGATCTAAATCAAATAAGCCCTCAAACGCAAGATCTTGTTACGCCTAAAGAAATAGATTTGTAGCGTGTAGACACAATGCCTGAGAACGCAATTGTGGCAAGGATTTATCGCTTCAATGGGGCGATATACGACAAGAGCAAGCCACAAAAATTAACGGCTCAATGGCTATGCTTTGAAAAGAAGAGCACCACAACACGAAAAAAAGAAGGTAATACAGAAGGAATAAGTGGGCATTGGGATTTTAAACCGCCCAACAACGTCCAGTCACGCGGTTGTAGCAAGGCGCCCAAGCGCCTTGCTACAAATATTCACATCATGGTCAGGTAATTCAGGGCGAATTACCACATGACAAGCGAGCGCGACCATGAACAACGGATTTGCGCAAATCCACCACGCCAAACTCCTTGTTCTTTACTTGCCCCACTTCTCCAAGGCACTTTCATCGCTGTCACGCGCATCCACCCAGCGCGCACCCTGCTCAGTTTCTTCCTTCTTCCAAAAAGGCGCTCGGGTCTTGAGGTAATCCATGATGAATTCGCAGGCATCGAATGCTGCGCCACGATGGCGGCTGGCGACGCCAACAAACACGATACGCTCTCCTGGCAACAATCGACCGATGCGGTGAATCACACGCACGGCCAGCAGGGGCCAACGCGCCTGAGCCTGACTGACGATATCGGCCAGAGATTTTTCTGTCATGCCAGGGTAATGTTCCAGCGTCATAGCTGCCAGCGCATCATCCCCACGCACATAGCCTAAAAACGTAGCCACTGCGCCCACATTGTGGCTCACAGATGCAAGATGTGCTGTTTCTGCGTCAAGATCAAAATCCGTATGCTGAACGCTGACACTCATCCTAGCCTCCTGTAACGGGTGGAAAGAATGCGACCTCATCGCCTTCGGCAATGGCCGTGTGCGCATGGGCAAGATTCTGGTTGACTGCCGCTCGTATCGCCTGCCCGGCACGCAGCGCAGTCCAATCCCCACCTCTGGCACAGAGCCATTCGCGCAATGCGCCTGCCGTTGCCACACCGGCAGGCAGGCTCTCCAGCACTTCTTCCGCACATCCTACAGTTTCCCGCAGGCTGGCAAAGTATAGTATTTTTATACCCATGACATACTCCACGCCCACTCAGGCATTTATGCTTCCAGAGGAATATACCGCACCAGATCCCCTGCGCAGATAGGTTTCTCCGGTGGGTTATCCACCAAACCATCTGCCCAGGCGCAAGAGCTGAGTACCCCACTGCCCTGCTTGGGGAACAAATCCAGGCCGCCGTTTTCGTTGCGACGTACCCGCAAAAACTCACGCACAATTGCCGCACGCGGCCAGTTAAAATCAGCGCGCATGCAAATGGCACGCGGCACACAATCCTGATCCCCCTGGCATTTTTTCAAATAAGGACGCGCCAGCATCAAGAAAGTTGCATAACTGGAC
Source organism: Uliginosibacterium gangwonense DSM 18521 (assembly GCF_000373965.1). Taxonomy (GTDB): domain Bacteria; phylum Pseudomonadota; class Gammaproteobacteria; order Burkholderiales; family Rhodocyclaceae; genus Uliginosibacterium; species Uliginosibacterium gangwonense. Next base: position 38,030 of record NZ_KB892843.1, read on the forward strand.
ACCGGGTTGCCCGGCAAACCAATAAAAGGCGTTTGCGCTACCCGCCCAAATGCAAAGGGCTTGCCGGGTTTGATGGCGATCTTCCAGGTCTCAAGCGCTCCTTCTGCCTGCAGGGCAGCCTTGATGTGATCTTCCTCGCCAGCGGAAACACCGCCGCAGGTGATGACAAGGTCGTGGTTTGCAGCCGCCTGCCGAAGCGCAGCCCGCGTGGCTTCCAGATTGTCCGGAACAATCCCCAGGTCGGTGATCTCACAACCCAATGCACCCAGGAGGCCATGCAGCACATAGCGGTTAGAGTTATAGATTGTACCGGGAAGCAAAGCCTCACCGGGCATCAACAACTCATCCCCGGTAAAGAACACCGCCACCCGCAGACGGGCATATACCTTGACCTTTGCAATCCCCACTGAAGCAATCAAGCCCATATGTGCAGCACCCAGGCGCGTGCCTTGCGGCAACACTTCGGCACCCTGAGCAATATCCTCGCCCGCACGGCGAACATTCTCGCCAAGAGTGGGTAGCGTATCCAGACATATGCCTTCGGCTTGAACCCGGACTTTTTCCTGCATCACCACGGCATCTGCGCCTGTGGGAATCGGTGCCCCGGTAAAGATGCGGGCGACACTCCCCGCTGCCAAGGGGACTGGCACACTACCAGCTGGAATACGTTGACCAACCGGCAAACAGACATCTGACGCATTGAAGTCTGATACGCGTACTGCATAACCATCCATCGCCGAATTATCTGCGGGCGGTACATTGATGGGGGAAACCACAGCCTGGGCCAACACCCGCCCCAGGGCCTGATGGACAGGTACCATTTCGCTGCGCTCAACTGGCTTAGCTGCAGCAAGAAGGGTTGAGAGGGCTTCGTCGTAACTGAGCATAATATTTATTCCTGGGGTCGTCCAAGTTCAGGCGACACGTTCAACACATTCGTTGAGCGCTGCAAGCCAAACCCGTGTAGTTCAACACAAAATCAGCAATCTCTGGGGGATTGTTCAAATCCAGCACCGGCAAGCCAACATCCAAGGCAACATCGCTGGCAATCGCCAGCACATTCGGGCAATCCGCGTGAAAGAAAGGTTTGCCGACCGCAGGGCGATACACTTCAATCTTGGGCAAATCAGCCGTCTTGAACCCTTCAACCACTACCAGATCGCACGGAGCAAGACGAGCGATCAATTCATCAAGCGAAGGTGGCTGACTTTCATCCAGCTCGCGCATCAACGCCCAGCGGTGAGCCCCCGCCAGCATCACCTCGGCCGCACCCGCCGTGCGAAAACGGTGGGAATCTTTGCCAGGACGATCCAGGTCAAAGCCGTGGTGGGTATGCTTGACGAGCGACACACGCAGTCCCCTTGCAATCAGTAAGGGAATGAGCTGCTCAATCAGCGTTGTTTTACCCGAACCAGACCAGCCTGCAAATCCGAAAGCCTTCATGCGATTACATGGTGCGAAGAAGAGCGGGCATTGTATGCCTGCTGGCGTCTTCCTGCCTACGCACGGATTACCGGTTCCCCAAGAATGGACAAGCTCGCATACAATGCTTTACACAGAAAATACACGTGGGGAACCTCCATGCGACAGTTTGGGCGCACATTAGCGCTACTGATAGGTGCCATCATCATGCTTGGCGCATGCAGCTCACAACCCGAAGTCCAGACCGAAGCCCTGCCCATTGCCAAGAAACAGCGCTGGTATTGGATGGGAAGCACGTCTTACCTCGACTATATCGGCCCGCCGCATGCCGCAGACTATTGGATAGAGATCGGCGACGACTGGATGGGGCTGGGCAACAGCCAGGCCACTATCCACACAGCCTGCAAACAGGCCGTCGCCAATGCCACCACCACGAAGCAGGGGCGTTTGTGGCTCAAGGGGATCTCTGCCAAGCAGGTCAGCTGCTCGGCAGATAAGCTAGAAGCAGCCTTTATCAAGCAGCTCACCCGGATCAGCATCACCGAGCAATGGGGAGATGTGCTGCGCATCACCCTGGATCAATACGGCGACGCCATGTATTTCTCCCGCAACCCGGAAGCGGGTTTTGCCTCCTACCGCTGCAGCGCAACCGAATCCCTGGCCGCTATCACCTCAGGCGCCACGTTAAGCGTCTGGCTAGGCGACAAATTCAACCAGATCAAGGAACCCGGTGTCGCAAGCTCCGCAGCCCAAGCGAGCGAACACAGCAGCCTTCAGCAAAGTGAAGATGCCCTGGCAGCCAACTGCCGCAAGATGTTCCCGCTCTAAACCCTCGCCCATGCGGCTCGCTGACGCAAAAAAGCCACGATCGGGTCGTGGCTTTTTGATGTTTATCGCCAGAAAAACTTACTTCAGGCCCAGCACATCCTGCATGTCGTACAGGCCATTTTGCTTGTCTTGCAGGAAGGCTGCAGCACGCAATGCGCCCGTGGCGTAAGGCATGCGGCTCCCCGCCTTGTGGGAGATTTCCACGCGCTCGCCCAGGCCGCAGAACATCACCGTGTGATCCCCCACGATATCGCCCCCACGCACGGTGGCAAACCCGATGGTTTGCGCATCGCGCTCACCGGTAACGCCTTCACGACCATACACGGCACATTCTTCCAGATCGCGCCCCAAAGCATTTGCCACCACTTCACCCATGCGCAAAGCGGTGCCCGACGGAGCATCGACCTTGAAGCGGTGGTGGGCTTCGAAAACTTCCACGTCATAGCCGGAAGCCAGAATCTTCGCGGCCACATCCAGCAGCTTGAACACGGCATTCACCCCCACCGACATATTGGGGGCAAACACAACGGGAATCTCACGTGCAGCCTGCGCGATGATTTCCTTCTCTTCGGGCTTGAGCCCGGTGGTACCGATTACCATGGCCTTCTTGGCCTTGCGGGCGTGTTCGATATGAGCCAGCGTGCCTTCTGGACGGGTAAAGTCGATCAGGCAATCCGCCACAGCAAACGCGGCAGCCACGTCACTCCCGATTGTTACCTTGCAGGCATTGCCTACCAGCTCGCCTACACTGCGGCCAATGAATGGGCTATCGGCCCGGTCAAGAGCAGCGCTCAGTTCCACACCGGGCGTTTGTTGGATGGCTTCAATTAGCAGGCGGCCCATGCGACCGGACACACCAGCAATGGCAACTTTGACGCTCATGACGAATCCTTGCAGAACAAAACGGGAGCAAAAATCTTATTTTGCCTCGGTGGCAGGCGGCACATCCAGGTCCAGCGCATGCGGCACGGCAGACGCAGGCACCTCATTGGGGATAGGGTCCATCGCCCGGATGTCGATATTGCTGACCTTGCCATCAGCAAAAGACACTACCATATGGCGGCGAATCTTCTCACCGCCGTTGCCGGGGGTATAAAGATAGATGTAATCCCAGCGGTTCGCATGGAAACCATCGACCAGTAAGGGGGCCCCCAAAAGCGAGCGCACCTGTTCCTGCGGCATGCCAGTTTTGATCCGGGCCACGCTCTCAGAGGTGATGTAGTTCCCCTGCTGGACATCAATCTTGAATGGAAAGCGGGAGCAGGCAGGCAGCGCCACCAGAGAACCCATCACAAGCAAGCCGGTACACACACGGACTGAAGTACGAATAATTTGAGGCAGCATCTGACCAATGAGTAAGTAACCCCGGCTTGGGCCAAGTAGAATAGGAGGCAAGCCGAAATGCGTTTCCAAGAATAAGCGGCCGACTATATCATACGCAACGCTTTACAACCCAGCAGGAGAAGACATGGTTACACCTGAAAACCTCAAGAATATGGGCCTGAAGGCAACTTTGCCTCGCCTAAAGATTCTTGACCTGTTCCATCGCTCAGAAGACCGCCATCTGAGCGCTGAGGATGTCTATCGCCTACTCCTGGCAGAACAGATCGATGTGGGCTTGGCCACCATCTATCGCGTTCTGACCCAGTTTGAGCAAGCCGGACTACTCAAGCGTCTGCACTTTGAGTCAGGCAAAGCCGTTTTCGAACTCGACAGCGGCAATCACCACGACCACATTGTATGCGTTGACTGCGGCCACGTCGAAGAGTTCTACGACGCGCAAATTGAAGCGCGACAAAATGAGATTGCTGCCGAACGTGGCTTCAAGGTGCGCGAACACGCAATGCATCTGTATGTGGAATGCCTGAACCCGAACTGCGCGCGGCGCACAGCCAAGAAATAAGCTGCAACGAATCGCTCCATGCCCCCGCAGGCTTGGCGGGGGCATCTTCCAGCCGTTCTAATGTGGGTCAGACGAAGAAGAAGACCGGCATTGCTTCTTTGGGGATGATGGCGCCAGGGTGCTGGATCACAATCGAAGCGATCTTGTTGCCTGAACGGGCGGAGACTTCCGGGTTCATTCCCTGCATCCGCGCCGCCAGATAGCCCCCTGCAAACGAATCCCCTGCCCCTGTGGTATCGACCACCTTGGCCACCTTGAAGGCAGGCACCGTCACAATCTCATCCTGCCCGGCCACGCGTACCATGGTGGGTGCAGCACCACGCTTGATCACCACCTCACGCGGCGGCAAGGAGAAGGCATGGCGAACAGCGGCCTCTTCATCGGGAATATCGTAGAGCAGTTGGTTGTCGTCCAGCGTGATCATGCACATGTCGCAACTGGCAAACGCACGGTCGTACCAGAGACGTGCATCGGCATGCCCGTTGGCCCAGAGGCGGGGACGATAGTTGTTGTCGAAGAATACCTGCCCGCCTTTGGCGCGGAACTTGTCGATGAGCTTGAACAAGCGTTCGCGCCCTGAAACCGGCAACACCGCCAAACTGATCCCGCTGAAATACAACGCATCCAGATTGTCCAGCGCATCTTCGAGCAGACAGGAAGGGCCTTCAAAGTAGCCCTTCGCCGCGCTGGAGTCCCGCCAGTAATAGAAGGTACGCTCCCCGGTTTCATCCACCTGGATTGTGTACAAGCCCGGCATCCGCCCGGCTTCACGCTTGACCAACCCGGTATCGATCCCCTCCTGCTGCCACGCTGCCACCATGGCATCGCTGTAGGCATCGGTACCCAGCTGTGTCGCGTAGGCCACTTCAATGCCTGCGTCTGCGCCCAGGCGGGCCAGATAGACTGCGGTATTCAGCGTATCACCACCAAAATTCTGATGCATCACGCCAAACATCTGGCCACGCAGCTCGATCATGCATTCGCCAAGCAGCGCAATACGACATTTCTTTTCCATCGGTTCCATTCCAGCAAAGAGTGAAATCAGGTGTCAGCACGGACGCTCAGGCAAATCAACGGAATTTGTCAGACACATTCGTGAGGCGCCAGTTTAATCAAGTTTCGCCCAATGCGAAGCCCCCTTGTCGGCATGGAAGGACACAACTGACAAAAATCAAGAATTCTGGTTAACCTGTAGGCGTGGAACGCTATTTCTTCAAGCAATAATCAATCAAGCAAGTCCGTCATTTGTTCATCCTGCTGCACAAACCGACGATCAAGAACTGGTGCCTGCCCATTGAGGTTGCGCAAGAACAAATGGATCACCAGCGCGCCAAGCAAGGGGAGCAGCCAGATCAGACAGATCTGGGCCACTTTCTGAGTGGTGGTCAGCTCCGTACTCGCCAGCAGGCGCCAGGAGACAAAGAGTTGAAACCCCAAAACCAGAAGCACCAGTACCAGCATGAAGCCATCCATAGCCCCTCCCGAATCCACCCGCGCATCGCCACCATGGCGAGCTTGAGATGGACTATACCTACCTGCGCAAAAAGAAAAAGGGGCCATGGCAAGCCCATGACCCCCTGATTGCCTGTTGCAGATCAGATCCCGCGTGCTACCTCGTAGGCATCCCAGATTGCATACATGATGTTCTGCACCTTGCGTGCATCCCCAAACACGTAGGATTCGCCCACCTTGTTGCGCACCGTTTCGTACAGGCTGCGCTCAGAGGTGTAGCCCACCGCGATGATTGCCGAATCGGCGGCCACCACGGTTTCCTTGTCGCCCGTCTTGACGATGAAGCCACCTTCGGTTGGTGCCGCAACGTAACTGGAGCACATCACCGGAATACGCTTGTAGTGGAGCAGATCGTGCAGCATGTCGTGATTGGCATGGCACAACGGGCCCGCCAGCGCCAGGATATCTTTCTGCATTTCAACAATGGTGACATCCTTACCTTGGTCGTGCAGCCAAAGCGCAGTTTCACAGCCCACCAGCCCGGCGCCGATCACGATGGTCTTCTCACCCGCCTGCTTGACCCCGTTGAGCACATCTTCAGCCGTATAGACGTTTTCCGCGTCCCCAATCTTCAGCACCTTGGGGCGTGATCCGGTTGCCACAATCAGCACGTCGGGCTGGGATTTGCTAATGGAATCCTCAGTCACCTTGGTATTGAAGACCAGCGGCACTTTCAACGCGCGCAACTCACGCTCATACCAATCAATCAGGGCATGATCATCTTCCTTGAAGTCAGGTACGCCACCCGGAATCACCACCCCGCCCAGGCGATCAGACTGTTCGTAGAGCGTAACTGCGTGGCCACGCAGGGCACAGACACGTGCAGCCTCCATCCCGGCCACACCACCGCCAACAATCATCACATTTTTCTTTTCCAGCGCAGGCACAATGGGGTAATCACTCTCACGCCCACAAGCCGGATTCACCGCGCAGGAAATCTGCGCGTAGGTCGCCAAGCGGCCCATGCAGCCTTCCTGGCAGGACAGACACGGGCGGATGCGATCAATCTTGCCCGTGCGAACCTTGTTGGGTAGTGCCGGGTCTGCCAACAGCGGGCGGGCCAAGCCAATCATGTCAGTCTGCCCCTTCTCGATGGCAGCGACAGCCAGATCAGGATTATCCATGCGCCCAGCGGTGATGATGGGCACCTTCAGATGCTGTTTGAGTATCTCGTTGTACGGCAGGTACAGCCCCTTGGCCTGATACATGGGCGGATGGCTCCAGTACCACGAATCGTAGGAACCTACATCACCATTGAAGGCATCGTACCCGGCAGCTTCCAGCAGCTTCGCGGCTTCGATCCCCTCTTCAATGTCACGGCCCTTCTCTTCAAACTCCTCACCCGGCAGCGCCCCGGAACACCAATCCTTGATGAAGCTCTTGATGCTGTAGCGTAGCGACACGGGGAAGTCTTCACCGCAGCGGGCCTTGATCGCCTGAACGATTTCAACCGCAAAACGCAGGCGGTTTTCCAGGCTGCCGCCGTATTCATCGGTACGTTGGTTGAACATTGAGATGGCAAACTGGTCAAGCAGATAGCCTTCATGCACCGCATGGATTTCAATGCCATCAAAGCCTGCCTTCTTGGCAATTTCAGCCGAATCGGCAAACTTGCGTACGTAGGTGTGAATCTCCTCAATCGTCAATTCACGACAGGTCACCCCCTTGATCCAGCGATGGGGAATGGGCGACGGTGCCACTGCGGTATTGCCAACGATGGAAGGGATGCTGACCCGGCCAAACCCGGCAGAGAGTTGCAAGAAAATCCGCGCATCATAGGCATGGATGCGCTCGGTCATGATCTTGCCGGTCTTGATGAAATTCAGCGGATTGAGCGTTGGGCATGGCATCGAGGGCAAGGCACACTTCTCGATTTCATTTTCCACCATCGTCACGCCTGTCATCAGCAGGCCGGTGCCGCCCTTGGCACGCTCCACATAGTATTCAACGCCGCGATAGTTGTAGGAGCCATCCGGGTCGCACAAGCCACCAGGGCCCATGGGCGCCATCACATAGCGGTTCTTGATTTCCAGCTTGCCGATGCGGATCGGCGAAAAAAGCACTTCGTGTTTCTTGTCCATGAACGTCTCACCATAGGATGTAGCAAAAGCGGTCTCTGTCTGGACGGTTGGATGAACCATTTTCTCGCGCATTCAGGCGCAAAGGTTCCTGTCTCATTATGCTGACCAAGCCCCACCAAAGGAGCTATCAGGCTTGTTCTATAAGAGAAATACTAGGAGTGCCTCAGACGAAAGAACAGTTCAAAGATCCGCACAAAAACATCGAAATTTTCGATGTGTTGCCACGCTCAGACCAAGCGCTGGCTGGCGCAGACAGACTGGATCGCCTCGGCCAAACCCAGGGTGGAAGGCCCTGCCTGACGTGCACTGGCATGGACAAGGTAGAGATGGACGAGGCGGACACCCCCCGTCTTAAGAACAAGAGGCTTGAGCGCCCCACTCTGCAAATGCTCTTCAATGCGGTGACGCGGTAACCACGCGAAGCCCATGCCGCTACACACCGCAGCGATAGCGCTTTCCACCGTGCTCATCGTCCAACGCTGATTGGTAACGAGCCAGGAACGCGAAGCCGGAGACTTGGCCGTGGCATCCTCCAGGGCGATGAACACCTCATGCATCAGGTCATCCCGACTCAAGGCTCGCCCCAAACCGTGCAGACGGTGCGTGGGAGCAGCCACCGCAATCAGTTCGACGTCCAGCAAAGGGTCTCCCAGGTAACCGGAGGGGATGGTAATCCCCACACACAAATCACAACGGTCCTCCACCAATTCCGCCGCCACATCCAGGCGCATTGTTTCGCGCAACTCCACATAGGTGGCCTCGGCACTCTGATGAAATTGCGCCAAAGCTTCAAAGAGCAAAGGCTTGGGAAACAGACTCTCCACCGACAGGCGCACGCGCGGCTCCAAACCACGCGCCAGCGTGCCCGCCAAGGCTTCGAGCTTGCCCATACCCGCAAGCAAAGACTTGGCTTCGGCCAGCAACACCGCCCCCACCTCGGTCAGCACCGCACGCCGACCTTCGGTACGCAACAACTGCACGCCCAGGCGCTGCTGTAACTGGGAGGTCGTATAGCTCAGGGAAGACTGGCTGCGGTGCAGAATCTCGCTTGCCCGCGCGTAGCCGCCCGCCTCCACCACCACCTGCAACACCAGCCATTGCTCAAGCGATGTACGTGGATGAACAGTATTCATCAAGCCCCCTTCAGATTGCATCCCTGGTAAGGATACAAGCTTACGCCCTCCGCACAGCAGATCGACCCAAAGTCACAAAGGCCACTACATGGCACATCCAGCAGATGTAACCGAGTTGGGGCTGTTGGCAAACCTGCCTGAATGGCTTTGACCTGAATGGGCGTAAAAAAATGGAAGGGGCCCTATTTCAGCCCCTTCCATTTTTAAAATACCTTCGGCACACCAACTTTTAGTGCAATCAATAACTATTCAAATACACTACCGGCAGTTGGATATGCATTGCGTGGCAGGTTTCAATATGCCTGAGCGGCGGATACCGCACGAATGGCATCAATAAAACCGTAACCTGACTTTCTATCATAGCCAACGCCCAACTGGGGATCGTTCGAGTTCATCATATCGATAGAACTGGACTTCATCACCGATCCAATTTGACCTGCCTTCAACCTCATGCGTGAAGCCTGAAGCATCAGCGCAGCAACTCCGGCCAAATGTGGCGATGCGGCAGAAGTTCCGTAAAAGTTCGGTTTCCCATTCGGCTCCTCATCCCCTTCACCAAAAAACGTTGTGTCCACGCCGTCTGGGCCGCATACATCCGGTTTCCTTGTATCCAGTGGCGAAGACAACAGTTTTCCAGCTGCATCACGGGTACGGACAAAACCACCTAAAGAAGAAAAGGGTTCTGGTTGCGGCCCAAAAACCGTATTGACTCTGTTATAGCGCACAGCACAGGCAGTAAGCCCCCACTCCGAAGCATTATGCCCAACGATTGTGCTGTTTTTAAACGCAGCACCTTGAGGCCAATCGACATAAGAAATATCGGGTGAAAAGGCAACAATTTTGAAGCGGCCGGGCAGTTTCCCAACATTCTCAGGCATCGCCACGCCAACATAAATGGTAAAAGTATCGCTACTGGCATCTGAATTCAGGTAAGCATACACAGACTCGAATGGATCTGCGCCTACATTACGATTACCGGAGAAAAAATTGATATTGCTACCTTGAGAGTCAGTAAATGCAATCAAATCCAGATCAGATGCCGAACCGGTACGCGTACTGGAAAAGGATGCAAAAGGTTCATCCCATTGCAAAACCAAAGTTACCGCAGCACCTTTATGCAACACAACTGGAAATGTTACCTGACCATTACCCCAGTCATGCAGACTCCAACGTCCGGCTGAAGAACCATTGATAAACAGATTGCGGGCAGGCAAAGGGCGGAATTTGGCTTCCGCCGATTTATCTGCCTGGTTCGCTGCTGCATTCACAGTCACTACATTATTGTTGACCAGAATATCATGCTGAGCAACGCTGATCGGGCTTTCCTGAAACCAAGGGTCACTGTACCAGAACAAATCATCACTGATAACATTGGCACCAGCGCGTGCCAAGGCTCGTAATCCCGCTGCATGATCTACTATGCTATCGGGCGCATAAATGGCGAGTTTGGCTCCCGGCGCAACGTCATGCACAATCTGCAGCATCGCCCTGCCTTCGTCATTCTCTCCTGAATTCGCTGCTTTGTCCTTAAGCACATTTACCGGCGTCAAATGCCCATATGGATTGCCCGCTCCGGGGAGATCTCCGGTAGCAACATCCTTGCTTGCGCCGCCCAGCACGTTATACGAGGTGGAAGTCACACCTACGGTCACGCCCGTTCCATCAAACCCCATTGATTGGCGCACGGCACTGGATTTTTGAGCCGCATCACCTTGTGAAGTCACGGCCCCAATACTGCTGCCGTGCCCTGGCGCAGCACGCACAAAACGCGCAGTGGTAAGCTTGATCAAAGCACCGATCTTGGCTGGATCAATCTTGCCCACAATCAGATTTCCCGTCTGCTTGATCTCTAGAACTCCGGCATCTTTCAGTTCCGCCATCAACGCGCTATCGTGCTTTGCATCTACAGCCATCGCTTCGATTGAAACGACCCCATTGACAATCGCAGGCCCCGAGAAACCGCCTCCACTCGCTTTCGCAGCTTTACCTCTTGCCGCATTGTTCATGTACTGCTGATACACCATGAGCAATTGAGGATCTACGAATGAACGCCCAACAGTCGAGACGGTATTTGCAACAGAATCCTGCTGAATAGAGACACGAGCCCCATCTTGGGCCATAGCAGGTACAACAGACGCCCCTGAAAACAGAAGACCAACAAATACCGCAAAAAACCTGAGCGAATACTTTTTACATAGCATAAAGCCACCTTTTTAAGCAAAGACAATAAAAAAATTAACCCGCTCCCACCAAAACAAATGACGCCCTCAAGCCATACAAACTAAAAAAACAGGCAACACAAAACCCTGCGCAAGTCATAAACGCACTACAAAACAAGACGCTCTTTTACCTAATAGATATTTTTATTATTTCAAATACATCTAATTTTGATTAAAAAATGGAAAAAGCAAGCGCAATCAGACCTAGTGCTTTAGTTGCAGATTTTTACCACAGCAAATAAAGTTTTTCATTACGGTTTGAAAATTTCGGATGAACGGATATCTTTACTTCATGGAGAAATTTCGTTTTTATGTACATCCATGAAAGCTACGACATCCGAAATTTTTGTCATAAGCATTTGAATTACTTCATCATTTATGAACAGATGCCGATATCTGCCAGAGACGCTCAAATCTCCCCTCGCCACAAACAACAAAGCCCTACACGACACACGCAGCATCACCCTGCCGAGAGAGGTCAGCAGCTATTTGGTACGCTGGCGCCATGTTTTACGGAAATGGAAGCTGAACTTGCACAATGGCAGGCCCAGGCAGAACAGGCCCAAGGTGAGACCAAGCGCCCTAAGCCACTTGCTAAGGATAAAGTCATATCGCAATGCGAATATGACGAAGTAGTACAAACAAAGAACTCGCCCTGGCAAATTTTGAATCAGCACGTGCTGCATTTCGAAATGCAGAGCCGAATCTCTTTTATACTTTAGTCATTGTCCCGATTTTCGGCATTGCTGGCTGTGCAGCAAAGTCATAGGGATGCCTTCTGACGCAAGGCAGTGACACGGTGCTGACCACGATCACCCAGACCGATCGGGTTTGGGTGCGTTTTTCTTTGTCGGCGGAAGAATCGCGCGGGATATGCAGAGGCACAAGCCGCTTATCAGGCAACAGCGCATGCCGCATTCAATGCGCTTTCGCTCACGCGCAAGCGCTATACAGCAGGCCACTCCAGTTCCCTGGAACTACTTGATGCACAACGCACTGCCAATAGCGCACAAATCCATCAGACGGGCAGACCGATCTGGCGCAATTCGGTGCGTACATTGCCGCCATTGGTGTAGAGCACGGCATGCAGGCCGAAGGCGCGGGCGGCAGCAATATTTTTGGCGCTGTCGTCAATGAAAAGTGCTTTTGAGGGTTCTACCTTGAAACGTTGGCAGAATAGCGCGTAGATTTCTGGCTGCGGTTTGACGAGCTTTTCTTGTCCGGAAACCAGCACGCCTTCAAATTCATTCAGGAAGGGGTAGATTTCCCGAATCCGTGGAAATGCCTCATGCGACATATTGGTGAGCGCCAGCACCCGAAACCCTGCCTGCTTGAAATGATGAACAAGCTCCACCGATGTCTCAATGGCTGGCCCCAAGGCTTGTTCCCAACGTTCCGCATAGGCCTGGAACAGATTCGCATATTGCGGAAATGCCTGACGATGGGCTGCAACGCCCTCCGCAAAGCTACGCCCGGCATCCTGCGCAAGATTCCATTCATGGAATTTTGAATCGGCAAGGAAGTGGTCGATAGCTTCATCGGAATCGAAATAATCCCGGAAGAGCCATTTGGGCTCCCAGGGGATCAGCACATTGCCGATGTCAAAGATGATGGTATCAATCATAGTGAGCCTGCCTAGCGGACTTTTTCGCGCACAAGGCGTTGTTTTTCACGGTCCCAGTCGCGCTGCTTTTCCGATTCACGCTTGTCGTAGAGCTTCTTGCCCTTGGCCAGCCCGATCTCCAGCTTGATGCGACCTTTGGTGTAGTGCAGATCCAGCGGCACGATCGTAAAGCCCGCGCGTTCCACCTTGCCGATCAGGCTGTCGATTTCCTCTGCGTGGAGCAGCAGCTTGCGCGTGCGCGTGGGGTCCGGGTTGATATGCGTGGAAGCGGTGGGGAGTGCGCTGATGTGCATGCCGATGACGAAGATTTCCGCGCCCCGCAGAATGATGTAGGCTTCCTTGATCTGGGCACGTCCGGCACGGATGGCCTTCGCCTCCCAGCCTTCAAGCACAAGTCCGGCTTCGAAGCGTTCTTCGATGAAGTAGTCGTGGAACGCCTTGCGGTTATCGATGATACTCATGAGGTGTCTGAAATTTCTTAAATTTGTGGCTTGTTGTTCTTGCTAATGCGGGGCAGGCAAACTTAAGCGCCTTGCTTCCGTTACAATCTCTCATTTTACCAGCGTCGCGCGCAGAAGCTTGGAAACAGAATGGCGGATGTCAGGAAAGTCGTACTTGTTGAACGCTCCGCACAGGATTTGTTCAATCTTGTTGATCAGGTTGAAGCGTATCCCGAGTTCTTGCCCTGGTGTGGCGGAACTGAGGTCTTGGAGCGTTCCCCCACCACCACCGTGGCAACGCTCCATATCCACTACCATGGCGTCAAAGCCCATTTTACAACTTGTAACACCAAGCAGGCGCCTGTTGCCATGCAAATGAATCTGCGTGAAGGCCCCTTCAAAAAGCTGGAAGGGCAGTGGCATTTTACCCAGTTGGGGGACGTGGGGTGCAAAGTAGAGTTTTCTTTGCACTACGAATTTTCCAGCCGTTTGCTCGATAAAGTGCTGGGGCCGGTGTTCAACCACATTGCCACGACCTTTGTCGATGCGTTTATCAAGCGCGCTGAACAACTCCAATCCCAAGGAAAGTTACAATGAGCGATTTCATTAATGTGGCGGTTTGCTATGCGCTGCCGCAGCGCCAGGATCTTGTAGAACTCAAGCTGCCGGCGGGGAGTACCGCCTCGCAAGCAATTGCAGCTTCGGGCCTGCAACAAAAACACCCGGATATTGATCTGGATCGCTTCAAGGTGGGGGTGTTTGGCAAGCTTATTAAGCTCGACACCCCCTTGCAGGATCAGGATCGAGTGGAAATCTATCGCCCGCTGATTGCAGACCCCAAAGAAGTGCGCCGCAAACGCACCGAGGAAGGCAAGGCCATGAAGAAGGGGGGCGGAGACTTGCCTCCGGCGGCCTGATTTTGTAGCGGGTTGCAGGGGCCTTGATCAGGAGCGCTTCCCGGTTGCGGCCCTTGCACCAGACGCAATGCCGGTGCTGAGCCCGGCGCAGATCCTCGCGTTTTACTTGCTGCACTCCTTGGCAATCTTGTCGTTGAGTTCGGCGATTCTCTTGGCCATCTGCTCGTCAGAGTACAGTTCCATTTCGCCCTTGGCATTCGGGGTGCCGACTCGGCCACCTTGTTGCATCATGGCGCGATTGTTACGCAGGTTGGTGCAATAACGTTCCTTGTCGGCTGCGCGATCATCTTCGTCCTTCTTTTTCTTGTCGGCAGCGGCTTGCTCGGCCTTGCGTTGACGGGCTTCCTGTTCCTTTTCCTGCCAGGTCTTGGGGCCAGCGGGTTTGCTGGCATCACTGTCAGGCGCCGATGCGGGCGTGGCTACCGGGGCTCCGCCTTTGAGCGTTGTGGTATTGGCCTTGGCGTCTGCAGGTGGTTGGTCGGAGAAATGAACGTGTCCGTTGGCGTCTTTCCACTTGTAGATTTCTGCCGAGGCAAGAGTGGATGCTGAAAGCACAGCCAAGGCGACGAGGAATTTGGTACCCTTCATAGGATTGCTCCGGTTACTGATTGATTTGCCTGGACATACTTTCAAGCTGCCCGGCTACTCTGTATAATGCTGATTTGCTGGTAAGGATTATAGACATGCGTTTGATCCAGAAGGCACTGACGTTTGATGACGTCCTGCTTGTTCCTGCCCATTCTGATGTACTCCCCCGCGACGTAAATCTCGCAACGCGTTTGTCGCGTAATATTCAACTCAATCTCCCTTTAGTGTCTGCTGCCATGGATACCGTGACGGAATCCGGCTTGGCCATTGCACTGGCGCAGGAAGGTGGGATTGGCATCATCCACAAGAACTTTACGCCAAAACAACAGGCCCAGGAAGTCGCCCGGGTCAAGCGTTTTGAATCAGGTGTCTTGCGTGACCCCATCACAATCCCTCCGACGATGTCTGTCCGGGAAGTTCTTGCGCTGACACGACAGTACAAGATTTCCGGTCTGCCTGTGGTGGATGGCCGACGTGTGGTGGGTATCGTCACCAACCGTGACTTGCGGTTTGAATCCAACCTGGATCAGAACGTTGCGGCGATCATGACCCCTAGCGACCGTCTGGTGACGGTCAAGGAAGGCTGCTCGCTGGAAGAGGCCAAGACTGTGATGCACCGCCATCGCCTGGAGCGTGTGTTGGTGATGAAAGAATCCGGCGAGCTGTATGGCCTGGTGACGGTCAAGGATATCCAGAAAGCCACCGAACACCCCCTGGCAGCCAAGGATGCACAAGGTCGTCTGCGTGTTGGCGCGGCTGTTGGCGTAGGTGCTGGCACGGAAGAACGCTGCGAATTGCTGGCCGAGGCTGGTGCGGATGTGATCGTGGTGGATACCGCACACGGCCATTCGCAAGGCGTGTTGGATCGTGTGAGCTGGGTCAAGAAGAATTTCCCGCAAGTGGACGTCATCGGCGGCAACATTGCCACGGGCGAAGCCGCGCTGGCGCTGGTTGATGCAGGGGCGGACGGCGTCAAGGTCGGGATCGGCCCAGGCTCCATCTGCACGACCCGGATTGTGGCCGGTGTCGGTGTGCCGCAAATCACGGCAGTTGATAATGTGGCGCGTGCGCTTGAAGCCTCAGGTGTGCCTTTCATTGCTGACGGTGGTATCCGCTACTCGGGTGATATTGCCAAGGCGATTGCAGCCGGTGCCTATTGCGTGATGTTGGGTGGGCTGTTCGGCGGCACGGAAGAATCCCCGGGTGAAACCGTGCTCTTCCAGGGCCGCAGCTATAAGGCGTACCGAGGCATGGGTTCATTGGGCGCCATGCAACAAGGCTCGGCTGACCGTTATTTCCAAGATAACGAGGCATCCAACGCAGAGAAGTTGGTGCCGGAAGGCATTGAAGGCCGTGTGCCTTACAAGGGCCCCGTTGCTGCAGTGATCCATCAACTGATGGGGGGCTTGCGTTCTTCCATGGGTTACGTAGGGTGCTCTAGCATTGAAGACATGCGTACCCGTGCGCAGTTTGTGGAGATCACGTCGGCCGGGATGCGTGAGTCGCATGTTCACGATGTGCAGATTACCAAGGAAGCACCTAACTACCACGTGGATTAAACCTGTGTGGTGTGTAGCGATCTTGTCCTGATTCGCCAAACCTGGGCAAGATCGCAAGCAACTTGGTAGGTTCCAGGGCGCGAGCCGGATGGTTTGCGCCCTTTGTTGTTCTTGATTGAGACCGACGATGCCCCAGGCAGAGACTGAAAACAACAAGCAGGTCAAAACGCGTAACGCAGGCATGGGTTTTATCATGCTGACCGTTTTGATCGACATGCTGTCGATTGGTTTGATCATCCCTGTCCTCCCCAAGTTGGTGGGAGGCTTCACAGCCAATCCAACCGAGAATGCTTTCTGGTATGGCGCGGTCGTGGTGACCTTTGCCGTAGCCAACTTTATCAGCTCCCCAGTGCTGGGCGCTTTGTCAGATCACTATGGTCGCCGCCCTGTACTGCTGGTCGGGTTTTGCGGGTTGGCGCTGAATTTCTTTGCGACAGCTGCTGCCACGGCAATGTGGATGCTGATCGCTGTTCGCATCCTGGGCGGTGCCATGCAGGCCAACGCCGCAGTAGCCAACGCCTACGTAGCAGATATCACCGCGCCTGAGAACCGGGCACGCAGCTTTGGCATGCTCGGCGCCATGTTCGGTTTGGGCTTCACCCTTGGGCCGGTGGCGGGCGGGATTCTCGGACACTTGAATATCCATTTGCCCTTCCTGGTCGCGGGGCTTCTGTCCGTGGCTAACCTGTTATACGGTTATTTTGTGCTGCCAGAGTCCTTGCCCAAGGAACGGCGCAAGACGTTTTCGTGGCGCGCCGCCAATCCGGCAGCGTCGTTTATCAAACTCTCCGGCTTGCGTGGTGGCGGACCCTTGGTCGTGATGATTGGTCTTGCTGGTCTGGCCCAGTTTTCCATGCAAACCAGTTGGGTGCTGTATTGCTCTTTCCGCTTTGGCTGGGGGCCGCTTGAGAGTGGCTTGTCGTTGTGCGCTGTCGGGGTGGTGTCCGTTATCGTGCAAGGTTTCCTGCTCAAGCACATGCTGGCAAAGTTTGGCGCAAAGCGTTTGACGGTGATCGGCCTTGCTTCCGGTTCCTGTGCATATTTTCTGTTTGGCTTGGCAACCCAGGGCTGGATGATGTACATCGTGATCCTGATGAACATGTTTGCCTTCGGCGCGTCGGCGGCGATCCAGAGTCTGATTTCGAATTCTGTTGACGCACGCAGCCAGGGGCAAATCCAGGGGGCCGTAGCCTCTCTGAATAGCCTGACTGCGGTGGTGGGGCAAATCCTGGGGGCGGCGCTGATGGTATCGGTGTCGCACCTTGATCGCACCAGTGTGCTGATGGGTGTTCCGTTCTTCTTCTGTGGCGTACTACAAGCCTTTGCCGCAGTGTTGTCGGTACGTTATGTCATGACCCATCGGGAAGGGCAAAAAGCGCCTTCCACGGCGGCGTGAAGTCTATTTTTCTCTAACCCGAACTACTTTGAGCTTTCCACATGCACGACAAGATCCTCATCCTTGATTTCGGTTCCCAGGTCACCCAGTTGATCGCCCGCCGTGTGCGTGAAGCGCATGTCTTCTGCGAAATCCATCCTGCCGATGTCAGCGATGAATTTGTTCGCAACTACGGCGCCAAAGGGGTCATCCTTTCCGGTTCGCACATGTCGGCCTATGAAGAAGCCACCGACAAGGCCCCGCAAGCCGTGTTTGACCTGGGCGTACCTGTGTTGGGAATCTGCTACGGCATGCAGACCATGGCCCAGCAGCTTGGCGGCAAGGTCGAAGCGGGCAAGGAGCGCGAATTCGGTTACGCCGAAGTACGTGCGCATGGCCACACCAAATTGCTGGAAGGCATCGAGGATTTCAGCACGGCTGAAGGCCACGGCATGCTCAAGGTATGGATGAGCCACGGTGACAAAGTCACCGAGTTGCCCGAAGGCTTCAAGGTGATGGCCTCCACGCCATCCTGCCCGATTGCGGCCATGGCCGATGAGTCACGCCGCTTCTATGCCGTGCAGTTCCACCCCGAAGTGACACATACCCTGCGTGGCGCGGAAGTCCTGCAACGCTTCGTGCGTGAAATCTGTGCCTGCAAGGCCGACTGGGTGATGGGCGATTACATTGCCGAAGCCGTCGCCAGGATTCGAGAGCAGGTCGGCAAGGATGAAGTGATCCTCGGTCTGTCTGGCGGTGTGGATTCCTCGGTGGCCGCTGCGCTGATCCATCGTGCCATTGGCGACCAGCTGACCTGTGTATTCGTCGATCACGGCCTGTTGCGCCTCAACGAAGGCCAGATGGTGATGGACATGTTCGCCCGCAATATGGGGGTGAAAGTGATCCACGTTGACGCCACGGCTCAATTCATGGGCAAGCTTGAAGGCGTCTCCGATCCCGAAGCCAAGCGCAAGATCATCGGCAAGGAATTCGTCGAAGTCTTCCAGACAGAATCTGGCAAGCTGAGTAATGCCAAATGGTTGGCACAGGGCACCATTTACCCCGATGTGATTGAATCCGCCGGAGGCAAGACCAAGAAGGCCAAGACCATCAAGAGCCACCACAACGTGGGGGGGCTGCCTGATACGCTGCACCTCCAGTTGCTGGAGCCGCTGCGCGAATTGTTCAAGGACGAAGTGCGCGAGCTGGGCGTGGCCCTTGGTCTGTCGCACGAAATGGTCTACCGCCATCCTTTCCCCGGGCCGGGCCTGGGCGTGCGTATTCTGGGCGAGGTCAAGAAGGATTTTGCCGATCTGCTGCGCCGCGCGGATGCCATCTTCATTGAAGAACTGCGCAAAACCGTGGATGAGAATTCCGGCAAAACCTGGTACGAACTCACCAGCCAAGCCTTTGCCGTATTCCTGCCGGTCAAGAGTGTAGGCGTGATGGGTGACGGGCGCACCTATGAATACGTGGTTGCTCTGCGCGCAGTTCAAACACAGGACTTCATGACGGCCCACTGGGCGCATCTGCCCCATGAATTGCTGGGCAAGGTCAGCAATCGCATCATCAACGAAGTCCGTGGCATCAACCGTGTCGTCTATGACGTTTCCGGTAAGCCGCCCGCAACGATTGAATGGGAATGATTCGGCGTCTGGCAATAGCTGGCACCGAGAAGCACAAAAAAACACCAAAGCCTGCAGTAGTGCGCTGATGCAGTTCAGTTAAGGCTCTTTAATGTGCCGAACTGAGTAGCTGTGGGGATTTTGCTTTGACGACACGGGGGCATTTTCGCCCCCGTCGTTTTTCTACACCTTCGCACAACCCCAAAAATGAAAAATGCCGCTCACCTAAGTGAACGGCATTAGTGCTGTGGCGCCTCTTCCACTCTGATCAGCGTCAACGGGGTACGGCTCAAATCCCCAGTTGTTCGCGGGTGTACATCCCTTCTTTCACCAGCAGATCCATGTTCTCCTTGGTGATCAAGGTGGGTTTGAGCAGTTTGGTATCCACCTTTTTAAACCCATTGGGCAATTGCCCTTCGTACTTGACTTCCTTGCCAGAGACCAAGGCCAGCGTTGTATCGGCAGCCAGCGTGGCCAGATCTTTCAGGTGCTTGTAGACTGTCATGGTCTGTGTACCCTTGAGTACGCGCTTGCAGGCATCCAAATCACAGTCCTGCCCGGAAACCGGCACCTTGCCTGCCAGCGCACGGGTCTTGAGTACCTCGATGACGCCTCCAGCGGTGCCATCGTTACTGGCCACCACGGCATCAATCTGGAGATGTTTTTCAAATACCTGGATCATGATGTCAGAAGCCACAGCCGGGTCCCAATCAGTCACCCATTCCATGCCGACAATCTTCACATCCCCTTTGTCCACCAAAGGTTGAAGCGCCTTGAGATGTTCCTCGCGGTATACCAGCGCATTGCCATCAGTATTGGCCCCACCCAACAAGAAATAATTTCCTTTAGGAGCTGCCTTGATCACTGAATTGACTTGCATACGGCCGATTTCAGCATTATCAACAGAGATATAGGCATCAATATCTGCATCGAAAATAATCCGGTCATATGCCACAACCTTAATGCTTGCAGCCTTAGCCTTGGCCACCGCATCCTTGAACAATTTGCCGTTCAGGGGCAGTACAACAATGGCATCCACCTTGCGGTCAACCAATTCCAGGAACTGTTTGACCTGCCCATTCTCATCCCCATTGGCCCACTTGACTGCCACTTCAACACCGATTTTTTTCGCTGCTTCCACAAAATAGTCGCGGTCACGCAACCAGCGTTCGATCGACATGTTATCGAGCATCAGCCCGATAGTGGGCGGCCCCTTGCGTGAGCATCCGCCTAATACTGCCTGGGCAAGCCCAGCGGCGCCGCCTAAAAGAAGAGTACGACGCTTGAAAAAGTGATTCATGACAGCCTCCTGTGATATCAGGCGACATAAAGACCCGCGCAGATACACATTCAAGCCAGGGGGATACCCCGACCTAAGTGCGCCACACGCCTGCCACCCGGAAATTATTATGTAAGTCAAACACGCGGAATGCTAATGACAACGTTCAGTCATTAGAATAGGGGCTGACCCTTGCCCCTGCGCGAGGAGACTATACCCTTTGCAGCAGCTGATCCAGCCGTTTGGCGAACGCCTGACGATCGGCAGGGCCAAACGCAGCCGGCCCACCCGTTTGCACCCCGGCACTACGCAAGCTCTCCATAAAGTCCCTCATCGACAAGGCTTCACGGATATTGGCTTCGGAATACAGTTCCCCACGAGGCGAAATAGCCAGGGCTGCACGCTCGACCACCCCGGCGGCCAGGGGGATATCCGAAGTCACTACCAGATCCCCTGGTTTGATCTGCTGCAAAATGTAGTGGTCCGCCACATCAAAACCACCAGGCACCTGTATGGCTCTGATGTAGGGCGACGCGGGCACCCTGAGCATCTGGTTGGCCACCAGACAGGTTTCCAACTGCTTGCGTTCTGCCGCCCGGAAAAGGATTTCCTTGATTGGCACCGGGCAAGCATCCGCATCCACCCAGATACGCATTCGTTTTGTCTCACTCATGATTCATTAACAGATTTTATTGATTGGCCCACACACCCTGCCCTTCAGAACCGTATAGGCAGCCATATCAGGTGATCGGGCGTAAAATGCGCTTTGCGGGCTAGAATACTGTATCCAGGCCGCAGCACAAACCCAAGCCACGGGAGCGGTTAAAATGCTCTCCTTCCTGCACTCGCCCTGTTTCAATGCCCTCCAGACATAATATCCTTGAAGAGCTTGCCACCAAGCTCGCCGAAGTCCGCCAAAGCGATCTGTTCAGACAACGCCGTGCCGCAACGCTGCCTTGCAGCCCTCTGTACGACTATGCCGGACAGTCCTTCCTGTCCTTTGCCAGTAACGACTATCTGGGTTTGGCAAACTCCACGGCCCTGATTGAAGCGGCCCAGCGAGGGGCAAAGCGCTGGGGCGTCGGCTCTGGCGCCTCACACCTGGTCAGTGGGCACACCCTGGCGCATGATGCGCTGGAACAACGCCTTGCCGCCTTCACTGGTTTTGAGGCCTGCCTCAGCTTTTCTACCGGCTACCTGGCCAATCTTGCGGTTCCTCCGGCCTTGCTGGGGCGAGGAGATGCCATTTTTGCTGATCGCCTCAACCACGCCTCGCTGGTTGATGCTACTCAGTTGGCCCGCGCCGATCTCACGCGCTACCCCCATCTGGATCTGGTTCGTCTGGATAACGCATTGCAGGCATCAAAGGCTGTACGCAAAATGATCATCAGCGACGCGGTGTTCAGCATGGATGGCGACATTGCCCCACTGGCTGACCTGATCAAGCTGGCGGACAAACACGATGCATGGCTGCTGATTGACGACGCGCATGGTTTTGGCGTGTTGGGCCCACAGGGGCGCGGCTCGCTGGCGGAAATTACGGAACGCTCCCCGCGCCTGATCCTGATGGGCACCCTGGGCAAAGCTGCCGGAGTCGCCGGGGCATTTGTTGCAGGCTCTGCCACCGTGATTGATTGGCTGCTGCAAAAAGCACGGCCTTACATTTTCACCACAGCCAGCCCCCCCCTGCTGGCAGAAACCCTGCTCTGCGCCCTTGACCTGATTGAGCACGGGGATGCCTTGCGGGCACAATTGAACCGCAATATCGAACTTTTGCGGAATAGCCTGCATCTGCGCCGTTTCCGTCTCCTGCCCTCACGCACAGCGATCCAACCGATTGTGGTGGGAGATAATGCGGTGGCACTCAAAGCCTCTACGCGCTTGCGGGAGCTTGGCCTCTACGTCCCGGCAATCCGCCCACCTACCGTACCGACAGGTTCTGCACGGTTACGGATTTCGCTGTCCGCAGCACACACTGAAGCAGATACCAAGCGCTTGGTAGATGCCTTGCACACCATCGAAAACGAGTTGGCATGACGGCAAACCTGGTGCTCTTGCATGGTTGGGGCTATCGCCCCAATGTATGGCAGCCTCTTATCGACAGGCTTCCCGGCTATTCCATACAAACCCCCGCTTTATCCCCCCAAACCCCAGACATCGCCGTTTGGGCCGATGAATTGGCCGCCACCCTGCCTGAGCACAGCGTTCTGATAGGATGGTCACTGGGCGCAATGCTGGCGCTGAGTCTGGCCCAACGCCACCCAGAAAAACTGGCGGGGCTGTTTCTGATCGGAGCATCCCCGTGTTTCGTGGCTTTGGAAGAATGGGAGCATGGCTTGGCACCTGCAATTGTCAGCCAGTTCCAGACGGATTTTGCCTGTAATACCGCTCGCACCCTGAAGCGCTTCCTTGCCCTGCAGGTGATGGGGGAGCAGGATCGCCCCGGCCTGCAAAAAATTCTGGAACCCTGCCTGGCGCAGGATGAAATCAACACCACAGCTCTGCAGACCGGTTTACAGATATTGGCCGCAACTGATCTGCGCAGAAAACTCCCCACCCAGCCTATCCCCTGCACTCTGCTTCACGGTGCGCAAGATGCGCTGATGCCTCTTGCCGCAGCCCAATACCTGCATGCCCATCTTCCAAGCAGCCGCCTGATAGTGGAAGACAATGCGGGGCACGCCCCCTTGTTTGCAAAACCGGAAGCACTCGCCGCCTTGATCCATGAGGTATGTCTTGCCGCATCCTGATTACAAACACGCAGTACGCCAGTCCTTTTCACGTTCCGCCTCTGCATATGACAGTGTTGCAGGCATCCAGCGGGAGATTGCCGCACACCTGCTGAACGCATCCCCCGTCCCTTTTGGCAACACCGTATTGGATGCAGGATGTGGCACCGGATATGCTTTCCGCCTGCTCGCCAGCAAGACGCCAAGCCTACAGATTACAGCACTCGACCATGCTTTTAGCATGTGCCACGAAGCACGTGTGAATCGCGTGATCTGCGGTGATCTGGAAGCACTCCCCATTCAGGCTTCGAGTCTGGACAGCTATTGCTCAAGCCTTGCCTGGCAATGGACAAACCCGCTGCAATCGGCCACGGAGGCCCACCGGATTCTCAAGCGCGGAGGATCGCTTGCCGTCGCCACCCTGGGGCCGCAAACACTCATGGAACTCAATCGGGCTTTTGCGGGCACCGACCAGTATCCACACGTACTGGGTTTTCGTAGCGCAGAGGAATATCGCCATGCGCTTGAAGCTGCGGGCTTTGAAAGCATCGTCATCCTCCGCCAGATGCACACAGTGTATGGGCCGGACGCTGCCAGCCTTATCAAGAACATCCGTACCCTGGGCGCTGGCGAACTCGGCGGGCAACGTCGTCGCCCCGGTCTGCTGGGCAAAAGTGCTTGGCAGCGCATCCAGGCCAATTACGAAACCATGCGCGAGCCCCAAGGGCTTCCCCTCAGTTATGACGCACTCTACCTGTATGCAATCAAACCTGATCACTCTTGAACATTGTTTTCTCACCGGCACCGACACCGAAATCGGCAAAACCCATTCCGCCTGCGCCCTCCTCCACACCTGGCGTAGCCTGGGCTTTAGCGCGGCGGGTTACAAGCCGATTGCGGCGGGCGGCATCTGGCAGAATGGCACACTCGTCAATGACGATGCCCAACGCATTCACGCCGCCTGTAGCCCAGGCATCCGCATTGAAGAAGTCAATCCAATTTGCCTGAAAGCCGCAATTGCTCCGCATGCTGCCGCCAAAGATGAAAACCGCAGCCTGCGACTGGAACCGATTCTTGCAGGTTACCGGGCGATTGCACCACGTTTCGAACGAATCGTGGTTGAAGGCGTGGGCGGATTCCGTGTCCCCCTGGGCGCGGATTTTGACAGTGCGGATCTGGCCGTCGCACTGGGCCTGCCGGTGGTACTGGTCGTAGGGCTACGCCTGGGCTGCATCAACCATGCGCTCCTCACCGTTGAAGCCATTCTGGCACGCAAGCTCACCCTGGCGGGCTGGATCGGCAATACCTTGTCGCCCACCATGCCGCGCCAAGCAGACACGATTGACAGCTTGCATCAGTTGATCCCTGCCCCCTGCCTGGGGATACTGCCTTGGTCGCTGGCTCCTGCCGACGCCATTGCTGCACTCAAACCAAGCATTTAGCCAACAGCCAGATGCCCACTCGGTGCTAGACTTTCAGATCAACTATTCAACGCAGGAATTACGGGAATGAAACGCTCTCGTTTTGGGCGCCATAGCGGTTTGCCACAAGATACGGAAAACTTGCTCTGGCTTGCCAACGGATTGGCCGATTCAGGCAGCCGAGCCGAAGATGCATTCTGGGAACAGAAACTGCGCGCCGAGGTGGAGACGCTCCTGAACTCAGGCAGTGAAGAGAGTATCAACGCCGCACTCGATCATCTGTTTACTGCCAATATGCGGGCCTATGGTGTGCTGGCTGATGCCATCGAATCCAGCGCCGAACAGACATTGCTGCCGGATGGCCGTGAAGTGCTGCTCTTGGCCGCCCCCGTGCAGGCATGGTCACGCTTCTCCATCCCAGCCACGACGATTCCAGCCAAGATGCTCACGAATCTTCGCGTACACATGCAGGCCCATGTGCTGGCAGAAGGCGTCAAACTCACCCTGGCTGACACCTTGTTCAGCCCGGATCAGCTCCCGCAAGGCTACTGTGAAACAGCCAAGTTCACCCAGAAATTTGCACAATTGATCCCTGACAACCAAGTCCTGCACATTAACACCGCCTTGTTGCCGGAAACGGGCCGCTTTCTCTCTGACGTGCGCTACATCCTGGCTGCGGTCGAAGTCACCCCAGGGTCGCCCTTATTCCGCTGGCAAGAAGAAGACGGCACCCGCGAAGAGGCAGCCAACCAATGGAGCGCACAGGCTGGCGCCTGCCTGGCACCGCTACTCACCGGTTGCGCCACCCAAATGGTGATGCCCGACGCCTATTTTGCGGCCTGCCGTCAGTCAGACCGGGCCTCACGCCCCTATTCGATCCAGGCCTCTACCGCATTCCTGAGTACCACACTGGAAGTGGCCCCCTCGGATTTGCATGCCATCATCGCCTTGTTTCATGACCATCAACTTGAAGAATACCGGGTGGGTTTTGCCACAAAGGATAACGGCAGCATTGTACACGGCGTAGTCTGGCCCCTGCTCGGCCCAGAGGATGACGCAGCGGAAGTCCCTGGCCAGATCGAAGCAGCACTCAAGGAAAGCGGCATCCAGCACATCACCCAGCTCGACAGCCGCTTTCCGCTGGAATACTGCGACGACTGCGGCGCCCCGCTCTACCCCTCAGCCGAGGGCGAAGCAGTCCATGCCGAACTGCCAGAGGACAAGGCCGAACAAGTACCCAAGCATTTGCATTGAGCATAATTAAAGAGAACCCATCCAAAGCCCGCCAGATCTGACGGGCTTTGGATGGGTCAAGGTGCACTCGCCGCTTCCTTGGGTGACTGCCAAACGCGCACATAGTCAACGTCCATCCGCACCGGAAATATCGAATTATCGATTCCCTGTGCACCACCCCAAGTTCCCCCCACGGCAACATTCAAAAGCAAGTATTGCGGCGTTGAAAACGGCCACGTCGATTTGCTGCCATCCCCGTCATTGACGAAGCGGAAATAATTACGATCATCCACGCCCATCGTGATCGCCTCTGGTGTCCAAACCATCTGATAACGGTGGAAACTCCCGCACACATCTTCTACACGCAGCTCCGAACCCCTTTGTGTGGAACGCATATGATTATAGGCACGCGTGTGGATGGTGCCGTGAACTACGCCTTTGTCATGGCCTACGTGTTCCATAATGTCAATCTCACCATCATCCGGCCACTGCATATTGGGTTTGTCGGCAAGCATCCAGATCGCAGGCCAAGTCCCCCGTCCACACGGCAGCTTGGCCCTCACCTCCCAGGCACCATAGGTCCAGCTCGCTTTGCCACGCGTAACCAGACGGGCTGATGAATAATCCTGCCCGCCTGAATCAGAAAAGCCGCCGGTATCGTCACGCCGCGCTTCGATAATCAGCACGCCCGATTCAACCCGACTATTCTGAGGGCGGGCCCGGCTGTAATACTGCTTCTCGTTGTTATACCAACCTTTGCTATTGCGGTCGGTATCGTAGTCCCACTTTTTGGGGTCAGGCAGCCCGTCCTGGTCAAACTCATCGGCCCACACCAACTGCCATCCGGCGGGAATCCCTCCAGCTTCCTGGATCGCCCCCTCTGGCAAATTGCTTTTGCTCATCTTCGAACCAGCAGACCCCATGCTGGCGCAAGCGCCTAGACATCCACCCAGCGCAAACACCGCCAATATCCTGTATATACTCATTGCCTATCCTTCCCTGCATACTGTCGTCCACAACCCGGCATTCATTTTGCTTGGCATTGTGTCATTTTCCATCAACCGTATTCAGACAAACACGATGAACAATCCTGTTACGCCCACACCTGTGCCACATTCTTTGTCCGAGGACATTCAGGCCATTTTGGTAGGGCCTCTATTTATGGCACTTGCAGTCATGTTCTTTCGCCAAACCGGGCTCCTCACCGGTGGTATTGCGGGTGTTGCATTCCTGGCTCATTACCTCAGCGGCTGGCGCTTTGGCCTACTGTTTTTCCTACTGAATCTGCCATTCTATGCCTTCGGTTTCCGCTCGCTCGGGCTCGCCTTCACCATCAAATCCTTTACTGCCGTGGCGCTGTTGTCGGTATATAGCGAAATGCTTCCACTTCTTTTGCATATCGATAAGCTCAACGACGTATTTGCATCCATCATGTCCGGGCTTCTTGCCGGAATTGCCCTATTGATTCTGATCCGCCATCGGTCCAGCCTGGGTGGAATCGGGGTGCTCGCCATTTTTCTACAGGAACACTATGGCATCCGTGCCGGTAAATTCCAGATGGGAGCGGATTGCTGCATTGTGCTGGCCTCCTTCTTTGTCGTCGATCCATACCATGTTGCACTCTCTATCCTCAGTGCAGTCATCCTGAACATGGTCATCGCGGTCAACCATCGCCCTGGGCGCTATTTCGGCATATAAAACACGCACCGTGAGGAACTCTGGACACTAACCTTGGGGAGACGATCCAAGGCAGCGCCCAGAGCCATCACATGCCACGCCCCGGGAAAGAACGTTGGCATTACATCAACTTGTAGTACAGCAAATTAGTCCGATCCAAGACTTCATAGATATTTTCTGCAGTTGTCGCCACATTATAGTCAAACTGCGCGGCATCTTTGCGCTCAAGTTTACTCACGGCCTCCTCAAAATATGGCCACTGAGTCTGGGCCAACAAAAGCAGAGATTTGATTTCACCCGTGTTTTCAGGCGCTTTGGCCAGCAACTGGGCATTCTCTGCAAACTCCTTGCTCGCTTCAGCAATCTGGCGGCTCGCTTCCTCGCCTTGATAACCCAAAGCCCGGAAAAAATAGCATTTGGCAATCAACTGGGAAAGCAGACATTGCTTGCCCGAATAATCCACCAACTGCCCCAGTGGAGAACCACTCAGAAACAAGGAAGTCGGGCCTGCACTTTGATTGATCAGCGACGACAAACTGGTGCACTGATTAGCCAATGCAGGAAGATTCGCCAAAGAAGGTTGTGCGCTCACCAGGGCACGAAATTTGATCCAATCAGAACCGATTCTCTGTAGCGTTGATTCAATCTGGTAATTCGGCGTACCAGAACGTTGATAGGCATCCAGATGAGCCTGCTGCAGCGCATCAAAACGTTTCACAGAATCTGAGATAACTCGCTTGGCATCTGATACCCGAGCCCCCACAACTGCTTGAGCATACAGCTTGGCAATACGTTGCACCAGTGTACGTCTCTGGTTGGCCAAGAGGATATATTCAACCTGCAATGGTGGTCCACCATTCGTTTCTTTAGGCGTCGCCACAGGTGCCGCAGATAGCACCGGACTGGCAACAATAGCCAGTCCGGCATACATGAAGCGACGACGGGAGCTTGCAACGGACAAAACAGACGGTACGGAAAACATAAACGCTCTCCTCCCACTATTCATACAAGACTACAGGGCGCCCGATCCCGCGCGCCCTGTCCTACTACACCACCATGTCAAGCAATTAGAAGTGCATTAACCAACCCGCCTCATACTTGGTTGCACGCAGGTTTGTCTTGTAATTTGCATCCAGCGCGGTGAACTTCTTTTCCGTCCAGTTGAAACGGACATAGGTCGTAGCCCCTACCCCAACGTTATACAAAGCCCATAGATCGACAACATTTCGTGTCACTTTCAGGCGTTCAAACGTCACAGATGAATTGTCCACATAGAAATTTCCACCCCACGCTCCAATCGTGTGAGCCTTGTAGATATGGCGGCTCAGGTAGCTTTGGAAGCTCCACTTGTTCCAGTCGTACTGGATCTTGAACATGTGTTCACTACGCTTGATTTCATCAGGGATATCATTGATCCCCAGGCCACCGCGCATGTAGGTGTAAGCCAACATCACAGGCCCGACAAGTGTTTTGGCAGTCACCCCATATGAACGGCCAAAGGCACCATCGGACGAGGAATAGCTGGCAGTCTTGTCAACGTTGGCACCGCTCAGGTGCATGGCCCCGGCACCCAACAGGGTGCCATTGCCCATGTCATAGCTTACAAAAGCGGTCTGCGCCTGGCCTGTTGTATTCGTGCTGCTCTTGGCCGTATAGTTACTGGGCGTATTGAATTGCAGTTCCATATTGAACTGGCCGAAGCTGTTGCTATAGCGCAGTGCGTTACCACGCAGATCGGCCAGCGCGTAATATGCACGTTGGTTACCCCAGATTGGGTCAACGGTCGTGGTGTCGTACAACAAGCGCATTGGGTTCATGATGTTACCCACGCGGAATGTACCGAAAGGTGTTCCGAGGCTGCCGTAGACTTCATCGTTACACAGCACCCCTTTGTTGTCACCGTTCAAATCACCATAAGAAGCAAAGCCGCCACCGTGACCATTGTTGGCCCAGTTTTCGTTATCAACAAAGGCTTTATCCCAGCCGTTGTGAACCGGCATGGCACCACCCGCGCTACCATCGTATGCTGCGAGTGCGCCATTGGTGGTGGTTGCC
Organism: Uliginosibacterium gangwonense DSM 18521; assembly: GCF_000373965.1. Lineage (GTDB taxonomy): Bacteria > Pseudomonadota > Gammaproteobacteria > Burkholderiales > Rhodocyclaceae > Uliginosibacterium > Uliginosibacterium gangwonense. The sequence goes on from NZ_KB892843.1 coordinate 67,650, forward strand.
ACGCTGGCGCAATTGAAGCCTGCACTGTATCCCCCCTTCAAATCCCGAGAGCCACTGAACCACAAGGCCATATTTCCATCGACTGCTGCCTGCTGACGCCCCGTATAGCCATTGTTCCAACCACCACTACGATCAAGCACCCCCACGCGTGCCTGCACGTCAGCGGCAACAGACATATCAGCCTGAACATGTGATGCAGCCAAAGCCAGTGTGGCTACGGCCACTGCACGCGCGGCGACGGTGAGCTTGGCAGTATGTGTTGTACTCATCATGATCTCCTCATTGCGTTGTAAAAGCCCCCCCGGGGCGTATTTGCGACCAGCGTCGTCGCTGTTCTGCAAAATCATGGAAGCGCTTTCATGTCTATTCAAAAGAGTGACACTCAAGCTTATGTTTCTAAAAATGAACCTGAGCTACAAATAGCCTTCATGCTGATAGCGTTTTCTTCAAGAAGAAAACTGGAGAGGCTTCGTGGCGGCAAAGCCCCTCCACCAAATAGCCATACGAGATGACTAACACAGAAGAGACTTTCAGCATCCAAGCATGTTTTCATCTGTTCTTTCAGGCCGAAATGCGTCGCCCATCCTTGGCAAACACATGCAGAGTGTCCATCCTGGGAACCAGTGATATCTTGTCGCCATGGCGCAGCCCTGCTCCCACCTCTGGCACCTTTGCTGTAATCACCTGCCCGCCATTCCCCAGTGTGGCGTACACAACCACGGAATCCCCCAGGTGTTCCAGCAGATCAACCGTGACGGGAATACCCTGCCCACTTTCAGCTACCCGCATATCTTCAGGTCGCATGCCAAGTATCACCTCTCCACCTGAAGCAAAATTCCCTTTGAAGCGATATTCAAAATGCGGAGCCCCCTGGATTGAAATGGCATTCATCCCGTTATCCACAGCTTTACACTGACAATTCAAAAAATTCATTTTGGGACTGCCGATAAAGCCGCCGACAAACTGGCTCTGCGGCTTGCGGTAAAGCTCTAGAGGTTCGCCAAACTGCTGGATCACACCACAATCAAATACCGCAATGTGGTCGCCCATCGTCATGGCTTCAACCTGATCATGGGTCACGTAGATCATCGTGGCACCCAACTCGTCATGCAGTTTGGATAGCTCAATGCGCATCTGTACGCGTAGCGCCGCATCCAGGTTGGATAGCGGTTCGTCGAACAGGAATACCTTGGGAGTCCGCACGATGGCCCGGCCAATGGCGACCCGCTGGCGCTGCCCGCCAGACAATGCCTTGGGCTTGCGGTTAAGCAGCGGATTGATTTGCAGGATTTCNGCTGCACGCCCCACCGCAGCCTTGATTTCNTNCTTGCTCTTGCCNGCCAGTTTGAGNGCAAANCCCATGTTCTCCGCNACGGTCATGTGGGGGTACAGCGCATAGCTCTGGAACACCATGGCCACACCGCGTTCAGCCGGGGGAATATCATTGATCAGGGTGTCACCGATGCGGATTTCCCCGTCGGTGATGTCTTCCAGCCCTGCAATCATTCGTAGCAGTGTGGTCTTGCCGCAGCCAGAAGGCCCTACGAATACAGTGAATTCTCCATCCTTGATCTCAAGGTCAATACCATGAAGAACTTGGGTGCCATCGGGATAAGTCTTGCGCACATTGCGCAGGGTTACGCCTGTCATAGATCTGCTTCTTTCCTAGTGCGCTACGCAGCGCTGTTCAATCGGAGTACCTACATCCACAAATTCTTTTGTCATGATTTCACCGCACCTGCGGTCAATCCGGAGATCAATCGCTTGGACGCCATCACGAAGAGGATCATCAGTGGCAGCACGGCCACGGCCGAGCCTGCCGAGATCGCCCCGTAAGGGGTCTGGCCGGTGCCTTGCAGCGCGCGTAGCGCCAGCGGGATGGTGTACATGTCCATGTCACGCATCACGACCAGGGGGCCCATGAAGTTGTTCCAGGACCCGATGAAGGTCAAGAGCCCCAGGGTGCCCAGTGCCGGTCCAATCAGGGGCAGGATGACCCGGAAGTAGATGCCGAACTCACTGCAGCCATCAATGCGGGCGGCGTCGATCAGTTCCTTCGGGATCGCGGACTCGATGTACTGGCGCATCAGGAAGATGCCGAAGGCACCCACCATGGCCGGCACGATCAGGGCCTTGGGTTGGTTCATCCAGCCGATCCAGCTCATGGTCAAGGCGGTCGGGATGATGCCCACGAAGGAGGGCAGCATCATGGTCGACATGATCAGGCCGAAGATCAGTTTCTTGTAGCGGAACTGGTACATCGCAAAGGCGTAGCCGGCGAGCGAACAGAAGAACAGGTTTGCAGCCGTGGTGGCAATGGCGATGTACACGCTCCAGCCGATGTTGTGCCAGAACGCAGGCAGACGCCCGAGCAAGTCGTTCCAGTTCTCAAAGAAGTGTGTGCCAAACCACAGGGGTGGGGGCACCGAGAGGATCTCGGTGTTGGTGTGGGTAGCGAACACGAACATGAACCAGAACGGGGCGAACATCATCACGCCGCCAACGGCGATGATCAGGTAGGCCAACAGGATGGGCAGGCTGGGTAGAGAGATTTTCGATTTCATGATGGGCTGCTCCTATTCCTTGCTCGCCAGCAGCTTGTTGTTGATCACGGTGAGGACGACGATCAGGGCAAAGACCAGCCAGGCAATCGCAGCAGCGGTGCCGAAGTCGTTATCCATGAAGCCGGTGCGATACATGTGCATGGCAACGGTCAGGCCCGCCATATCCAGGCCGCCCGAACCGCCGGTGATGATGAAGGGCTCTTCAAACAGCTGCAGGTTGCCGATGATGGTGAAGGTCACACACATGAACATCATGGGCTTGAGCAATGGCAAGGTAATGAAGCGGAACTGTTGCACGCGGGTGGCACCATCCATGGTGGCCGCTTCGAACAGATCCTTGGAAATGGTTTGCAGGGCGGCCAGATACATCACCGTGTTCCAGCCCACATAACGCCACCAGACCACAAAGGCAATCATCGGCTTGATGTACTGCGGTTGGCCCCAGTCAATGTTCTGCGCCGGGAACAACCAACCGATCACCGGGGTGTGAGACATCCCGGTCAAGAAGCTGTTGACCGCACCGAAGTCACGCGAGAACAGCGTGGTGAAAACCAGGGAAATCGCCACCGACGAAGTGATAAAGGGCAGGAAGTAGACGCCCACCACGGTGTTGCGCATACGCCCAAAGACCGTATGTAACAGATACGCCAGGGGCAGACCAATCAAATGCTGTGGCAACCCGGAAGCCAGCCCCAGCCAGACGGTGTTGTACAAGGCTTTCCAGAAATAGTCATCCTGAGTCAGGATGTAGGTGTAGTTCTCAATACCGACCCACTTCATCGCCTCCAGGCCCATCGCAGGGTCCCATTGGTGGAAGGATAGGTAGACCGCAAACAGCAGCGGGAACAGCCCGAACAGACAGAATATGATGAAGAACGGGCTCACGAACACATACGGCGCCCAGTCACGACCTTTCAGACGCTTGCGGCG
>NZ_KB892844.1 GCF_000373965.1 Uliginosibacterium gangwonense DSM 18521
TTCACCGCACCTGCGGTCAATCCGGAGATCAATCGCTTGGACGCCATCACGAAGAGGATCATCAGTGGCAGCACGGCCACGGCCGAGCCTGCCGAGATCGCCCCGTAAGGGGTCTGGCCGGTGCCTTGCAGCGCGCGTAGCGCCAGCGGGATGGTGTACATGTCCATGTCACGCATCACGACCAGGGGGCCCATGAAGTTGTTCCAGGACCCGATGAAGGTCAAGAGCCCCAGGGTGCCCAGTGCCGGTCCAATCAGGGGCAGGATGACCCGGAAGTAGATGCCGAACTCACTGCAGCCATCAATGCGGGCGGCGTCGATCAGTTCCTTCGGGATCGCGGACTCGATGTACTGGCGCATCAGGAAGATGCCGAAGGCACCCACCATGGCCGGCACGATCAGGGCCTTGGGTTGGTTCATCCAGCCGATCCAGCTCATGGTCAAGGCGGTCGGGATGATGCCCACGAAGGAGGGCAGCATCATGGTCGACATGATCAGGCCGAAGATCAGTTTCTTGTAGCGGAACTGGTACATCGCAAAGGCGTAGCCGGCGAGCGAACAGAAGAACAGGTTTGCAGCCGTGGTGGCAATGGCGATGTACACGCTCCAGCCGATGTTGTGCCAGAACGCAGGCAGACGCCCGAGCAAGTCGTTCCAGTTCTCAAAGAAGTGTGTGCCAAACCACAGGGGTGGGGGCACCGAGAGGATCTCGGTGTTGGTGTGGGTAGCGAACACGAACATGAACCAGAACGGGGCGAACATCATCACGCCGCCAACGGCGATGATCAGGTAGGCCAACAGGATGGGCAGGCTGGGTAGAGAGATTTTCGATTTCATGATGGGCTGCTCCTATTCCTTGCTCGCCAGCAGCTTGTTGTTGATCACGGTGAGGACGACGATCAGGGCAAAGACCAGCCAGGCAATCGCAGCAGCGGTGCCGAAGTCGTTATCCATGAAGCCGGTGCGATACATGTGCATGGCAACGGTCAGGCCCGCCATATCCAGGCCGCCCGAACCGCCGGTGATGATGAAGGGCTCTTCAAACAGCTGCAGGTTGCCGATGATGGTGAAGGTCACACACATGAACATCATGGGCTTGAGCAATGGCAAGGTAATGAAGCGGAACTGTTGCACGCGGGTGGCACCATCCATGGTGGCCGCTTCGAACAGATCCTTGGAAATGGTTTGCAGGGCGGCCAGATACATCACCGTGTTCCAGCCCACATAACGCCACCAGACCACAAAGGCAATCATCGGCTTGATGTACTGCGGTTGGCCCCAGTCAATGTTCTGCGCCGGGAACAACCAACCGATCACCGGGGTGTGAGACATCCCGGTCAAGAAGCTGTTGACCGCACCGAAGTCACGCGAGAACAGCGTGGTGAAAACCAGGGAAATCGCCACCGACGAAGTGATAAAGGGCAGGAAGTAGACGCCCACCACGGTGTTGCGCATACGCCCAAAGACCGTATGTAACAGATACGCCAGGGGCAGACCAATCAAATGCTGTGGCAACCCGGAAGCCAGCCCCAGCCAGACGGTGTTGTACAAGGCTTTCCAGAAATAGTCATCCTGAGTCAGGATGTAGGTGTAGTTCTCAATACCGACCCACTTCATCGCCTCCAGGCCCATCGCAGGGTCCCATTGGTGGAAGGATAGGTAGACCGCAAACAGCAGCGGGAACAGCCCGAACAGACAGAATATGATGAAGAACGGGCTCACGAACACATACGGCGCCCAGTCACGACCTTTCAGACGCTTGCGGCGTGCGATCGGTTGTGTTGCGGCTGCGGCGGTTCCGACGTCCTGGTGTATAGGCATGATGGATGACACGATCAAATCCTCTGGACAGCGCCCTCATCGAGGGAGGGCGCTGAGTGCTACGACAAACGATTAACGGCGAACGCGACGCTCAATTTGTGCCTTGGCATCAGTCAGTGCAGTCTTGATGTCCTTGTTTTGTTCAAGAACCTTGTCCAGTTCGGAGTTGATGATGTCTTGAGCGGTAGAGTCATACTTGTCGACATCAAATGCAGCGATGTGCTCTGCTGCAACCTTCCAGAGTTGGCGAGCTTTTTGACCACCGAGGAATTCGATCGGTTGGTTCATGAAGTCGTCATTCTGGGCGGCGATCAGAGACGGGAAGGCTTCAACTTGACGGAAAGCCTCAATCTGTTGGCCCTTGTCAAGCGTCAGGTACTTGATGAAATCCCATGCTTCTGGCTTATGCACAGCCTTCTTGGGGATGCCGTAGAACGAGCCGCCGTAGGATGCAAACGAACCAGCAGGCAGTTGGGCAGAGCGCCACAGACCCTTGGTGTCCGGAGCGATCCAGTTCTTCAGGTGACCACCCAGCCATGCGCCCATCATTTCTGTAGCGATCTGGCCGCGCTTGAAGCCTTCGGACCATTCGTTGGACCATGCGCCGATCTTGCCGTCGATCCCTGCAACGCGAGCTGCCTTGGCGATTTCAAAAGCCTTTACGAAGCGGGGATGATCCACCACAGGCTTGCCCTTGCCATCAAAGTACAGACCTTCGCCGTCCTTCACACCGGAGCGGATGGCGATTGCCATCAGTTCGTTGGCATGCGGGATCATGTAGGCGCCGGTCGCTGCCTTAACCTTCTTGCCTGCTTCAATGTAGGTTTCCCAGCTCTTGGTCAGGTCTTCTTCCTTGACGCCGGCCTTGTCCATGATGTCCTTGCGATAGAACATCGTGCCCGGGCCAATGTCACAGGGGATCGCTGCCAGTGCCCCCGTGCCCGCCATGGCTTGCGGCAGGCTGAACTTGGAGATCTGAGCCTTGTATTGCAGGCCGTTGTAAGGGGCCTTGGACAGGTCTTCCAGACCGCCGGATTCAGCAAACTTGCCGATGAAGCCCATATCCACGGCCATCACGTCCGGCAGATTGGCACCTGTAGCAAGTGCCGTGGTCATGGCGGTGTGGTGGTCGCCATAGGCCAGGCTTACCAACTTGATTTCGACATCCGGGTGCAGCTTTTTGTAACCGGGAATGGCGGCCTTGATCGAACGATCCAGGTCAGGGAATGCAGCCACGGTGAGCGTGGTTGCAGCCATGGCACTGATGCTTACCAGACCCAGGGCGGCAACCAAGGGACGCAGAATGTGTTTCATAAGTTTGCTCCTCTCCTATTTGTGAGAACGTTTTCACGTTTCGCGATTTCTCGCGGGTACTACAAACCTTTTGCAGCAGACGCCGAGACCTGTTTGGGCGCCAGCGCGTAACTTCAGCAATCTTTTGACGTAACTACACGGACAACAAGGGGATTTATGGCGCCAAGTCCGGCGGTTTCAGCTTCTTTGGCCGTACCGGCAGAAGGGGGTTGCCTCTTCATAGACTTGTCTCCTATATTTTTTCGGCCAGACATGTCTGAAACCGTTTTCATCATTGTATGTGAGATTACAGAATTATGGCCCCGCTTTGTCAACGTAAATTATTCGTCGTAAGGGAAATCCCTAGGCCGGCGCATCTCAACTGTTCGTGCGGATTCTACTCCATGAGTTTGGCCTGTGAAGAGATGTAAGGGGGGCGGCGAGGCAAGTGTTGTATTCATACTGAATGAATTCCTGTGTGTGATCGTTTTCTTGAGTTCATGCATCTGGCACATGTATCGATCGGGAAGATAAGGCCACAGGCACTTTGGCGTTTGCTATGGGCGTGGGAAAGAGCGTGCAATTTGAGCAGATGAGCGAGGTGTTTTCCCTTTAGGGCAGGGGGGCGGCAAGAAGTCTTTGTTAACGCAAGTGAATATTTCAGGCCACGGGTGAGATGCGGGGCGCCTGGTGCGGTTCTGCGCTGTTTTGGGTGTTGCGTTTTTGTCTGGCCAGCACCAAGGCATCGCTGATTTATTTGGGCTGAAAGACGAACTTTTGTGAGGGCAAATGTGCAGGAATGCATAGCTCAAGCAAGTTTTCAATTGAAAACGTTGTCAGCTTGACCCGAACGTGCAATCATCGTGCGCATTCGTTATTGCAGTGGTTTCCCAAACAAAGCATGGCTTTAGACCGATTGGTGGCAGACCGACAAGCTGTGACGGTGCTGGACGTGGCACGCGAAGCAGGCGTCTCGGTCAGCACGGTTTCACGCATCATCAATGGCACTGTCAAAGTGTCGGAAGACAAGCGTCTGGCGGTCGAAGATGCAATCCGCAGGCTTGAATTCAAACCCAATCTTTTTGCCCGAAGTTTGAAGAAGGGCACCACGATGACAATCGGGGTGCTGATCCAGGACGTTGAAAGCCCCTTCTTTACCCGTGTGATGTGTGGCCTGGAAGAAGGCGTGTTGGATACCGGGTATGCCTTGATTATCGTCAGCGGCCACTGGGATGCGGCTGAGGAAGCCGAGCGGATCAAGTTGCTGATGGCGCGTCGGGTTGATGGGCTGGTGATCTTGACCGGGCACCTTTCAGATGCCCAGATTGCCGAGTTTGCGCAGATGCAGCCTATCGTCGTGACCGGGCGGAAGATTGATGCTGAAAATGTGCGCTCAGTGTTCTTCTCCAATGAGGAGGGGGGCTATCTGGCTACCCGGCATCTGGTCAGCCTGGGACATCGCAGGATCGCGTTTATAGCCGGGCCACCCACACATAGCGATGCAATCAGCCGTTTCGAGGGCTACCAACAGGCCTTGGCTGAAGCAGGAATCGTGCTGGACCCCGCTCTGATCGTGCAGGGGGACTTCAAGGAAAATGGCGGGGTATTCGCCATGAACCGCTTGCTGGATTCCGGGGCCCCGTTTACAGCGGTCTTTGCCGCCAACGACCAGACCGCGCTGGGGGCACGTATGGTGCTCTCCCGTCGTGGTATCCGCGTGCCAGACGATGTGTCACTGGTGGGCTTTGATGATCTGCCGACTTCTGCCTATCTGACCCCCCCTCTTACCACGATTCGCCAACCTCTGTTCGAGGTCGGGCAACACTGTGCGAGCCTGCTCTTGGGCATGCTTGGTCAGCAAGGCAAGGCCATTGCCTTGCCGCCTCTGGAACTGGTGGTACGGGAGACAACCCGTCGCGTTTAATTCCGGCCCGCACCCAAAGCGGGTTAGATCACGCCGGGGATGAATCTCCAGCGCACCGCCAACATGTATTCCTTGTAGCCATTGTTGGCACGCAGCAGATGGTGTTCCTCGGTGATGGCTCTTGCCGCATAGATCAGACTCCAGGCTGCGGTGCATAGCACGGCAAGGCCCAGGGCCTGAACCCCTTGACCAAACGCCATGTAAAAAGTGGGGAGTGCGCCGATCCACCAGGCCAGATTTTTGGCCGTATAGGCGGGATGGCGCACAAACGCATAGGGGCCGCTGCAGACGATACCCCGGTTGGTCAGGTTGCTGGCCTTCAGGCCCAGCGCAATGGAAGCCCAGGAGTAAATCCCCATCAGAAGCAGGATGCTGCAGTTGGCCAGCAGGTGGATGGTGTCATTGGCAAAATGGGGGAAATCAGCGCTTTGCCAAGCGAAGGCACGCCCGGTCAGAGCATTGAACGGGGGATAGCATGCCAGACAGACGAGCCAACCCAGGAGACTGGGTTCCACTGAGATGATCCGGTTTTTCCAGCGCGGCATCTCGATGATGTAGCCCAGGGTAAATAACAGCGTATCGACAAACAGAATCAGTTGAAACGCTGCCATGAACAAGGCGTGATCAAATAGCCCCCGGCCGGTGACTCCTTGCTGCACATCGCTGCGAACCAGTTCGACGTTGTGCAGCATGTCCCCGATGTGTGCCAGACACCAATTGATCATCAAGGGAGCGAAGAAAAATTTCAAGAGCAAGGCCAGCGCGGCTTGCCGGGTGGTGTGCGAGATCAGCGCCTTGGCAACGGGCTGTTTGCGGGATGACTTGCGCCTCCTGCCTTTGCGTGTCAGCGTCGGGGTGGGTCTATGCCAGCGACCTAGGCCCAGATATAGCCCTCGGAGGGCAGTCCAGGCCTTGGCATGCACATACGGTTGAAATGCGTAGTAGGGCACCAGGATGATGGCATAGGCGATCAGCACGGCGATGAACAAATTGTAGACCGGGATATGGATACTGACGGTCTGGAAGAACTGGATCGTGGCAAACGCCCTGAGAATGCCTTGATGAAAAGGCGACAGGTAAAAGCAGATATACCAGCCTGAAAGCATGAGCGCCAAAGTGGAAAAATAATTTTTGGCAAAACGGGTGGTGGTGATGCGAGCAAGCATGGTGTGGCAATGCAATAAAGGCTGGATTGGTTGTGGGCCCGCAGCGCAGCCATGCTGGGCACGACCTTTCTGTGAAGGCGCGCTCAAGCCCCTATGTGCTGCGGGCAAGCCCGATGGGGGCAATTCTCGCTTGTTTTATGCACGTGATTGCAACCATCCGGCGTTTTTCTACAGCAATTGGTGTTCAATGGGGGCTTGGCATACCCGCAGCAGCGTAAAATGATACCGGTCGCCTGATCTTGCGCCACTTCCCCCTTGCAGTGAGCCTCCCCATGAAGCATATGCCTGCGCCCGATACCCTTCCGTTCCGTGATTTACCCCGCGCCTTGTGGTTCTTTTTGGCAGAAGAACGCTGGCGATTTTTGTTTTTCATGCTGGTGCTGATCCTGGTGCTGTTTTATGGCATGGTGCCGCCATACCTGATCGGCCTGATTGCCAATTTCCTGATCGGCTACGTCAAGGCTCCGGCTGAGTTGAAACCCTCTGTGCATACCCTCTATACGCTGGTGGGGACTTTGGCGGTCTGCCATGCGCTGATTGCCCTGATACGGCTTTCCAGCAAGCGTGTGCTGGGCATGATCAGCCTGAATGCCCGTTACCGTGCCAAAGTCTGGGGGTTTGAACGCCTACTCGATTTTTCCCTAGCCTGGCATCAGCAGGAAAACACCGGCAACAAAGCCCAGCGCATCCTGACTGGCGCCGAAGCAGTGCGCGAGTGGACGGGGGAGATGTTCAACAACCTGCTCGCTGCCTCCACCGCATTTATCGGCGCTCTGATCGCCTGTAGCGTGTTGCACCCGGCCTTCGCGTTGTTCTTCCTGTATTTCCTCGGGGTCTTGGTGAGTATCGAGTTGTATTTTGACTATCGCATCTCGCGGATCTCGGACCAGATCAATCGCTCGATGGAGAACGCCAGCGGCAGTTTTGTGGAGAGTGCCTCCAACATTCTGGCCGTTAAGGCCTTGGGGGCGGCTGAGAGCATGAGCAACAACGTGGCTCAGCGCGAGGAAATGGCACGGCTGCTGGGGCATGAACGCTTGCGCCTGGGCAACACCAAATGGATGTGCTTCCAGATTCACAACGCCTTGTCTTGGGGGGCGTATCTGGTCGCAGTTGCCTACATGGTCATGCATGGCCGCCTGGAGGCAGGGTTTTTCCTGACCTATGCGGTGTATTTTGATCGGCTGCGCGAGTCGTCCATCGACTTTACCGACCGCATCCAACTTATGATTGAGCGCAAGTCCAACCTCGCCCGCATGATGCCTTTCTTTTGGGGAAACAATGCACAGGTCAAGGGCACCCAGGCCTTCCCCAAGGATTGGCAATCCATCCGTTTGCAGGAGGTGTCGTTCCGTTATGGCGACAAGCCCGCAGTCGGCCCCATGTCGCTGGAGATTCCCCGTGGGCAGGTGGTCGGGATTGCCGGGCATTCGGGTTCAGGCAAATCCACCCTGATCAAGTTGTTGCTGGGGTTGTATCAGGTGGAAGCTGGGCGCCTGGATATCGGCAAGGTGGCGGTGGCAGACATCCGTCACGAGGAACTGACTTCGAATGTAGCCGTCGTCTTACAGGAAACTGAACTGTTCAACCTTTCCTTGCTGGAAAACATCTGCATGATGCGCGAGGTGGATTCGGTCCTGCTGGAGCGTGCCTGCCGTGTTGCCTGCCTGGATGATCTGATTGCCCGCCTGCCGGATGGTTTGCAGACCATGGTTGGGGAGAAAGGCAGCACCCTGTCTGGCGGCGAGCGCCAGCGCATCGGAATCGCCCGGGCCCTCTATCGCAACGCCCCGATCCTGCTGCTGGATGAGGCCACCTCTGCGCTGGATTCGGTGACCGAGCAGAAAGTGATGGACGCCCTGATGGCCGAGCGTGTCACAGGTGTCACGATGCTGATCGTGGCACACCGCATCAGCACGCTCAAGGACGCGGACCGGATTCTGGTATTCGAGCGCGGGCAGATCGTGGAGGAGGGGGGCTTTGCCGCACTCTCGCATGACCCCGCGTCACGGTTTGGTGGAATGTTCGCAATCCAGGCTGCCTGATGCGATGGTAGAAATCAAAAAGCGCGACACCATGAATGGGTCGCGCTTTTTGCCATTCAGCAGTAGCCAGTTGTTTTTACAGTACGTGGTGGCCAATCCACCATGCAATGGCCGCAATGATCGCACTGCAAGGGATGGTGAGCACCCAGGCCCAGACGATGCTACCTGCCAGCCCCCACTTCACGGCAGAAAAGCGCCGGGATGAACCCACGCCGACAATGGCACCGGTGATGGTATGGGTGGTCGAAACCGGCACCCCCAGCCAGGAGGCCACGTACAGGGTCAGCGCGCCGCCGCTGTCGGCACAGAAACCGCTGTAGGGGCGCAGCTTGGTGATGCCCTGGCCCATGGTCTTCACAATCCGCCAGCCCCCGAACAGGGTGCCAAAGCCGATAGCCGAATAGCACGCAATGATGGTCCAGTTCGGAATGGATTCGCCTGCTTTGAGGTAGCCCGAGGTCAGCAAAAGCAGCCAGATGATCCCGATGGTCTTTTGTGCGTCGTTCCCACCGTGCCCCAGGCTGTAGGCGCTGGCAGAGAGTACCTGCAGGCGGCGGAACCAGCGGTCTACCTTGGTGGGAGTGGTGCGCGCACACAGGTGGGTGACCAGCAACATCATCAACGAGCCCAGCAGCATGCCCAGTACGGGGGAGATGACGATGAAGGCGACCGTCTTGCCGATCCCCGACCAGATCAGCGGGCCGGAGCCTGCCTTGGCCACCGTGGCGCCGACGATGCCGCCGATCAGCGCGTGGGAGGAACTGGAGGGGATACCGAAATACCAGGTCAGGATATTCCAGCAGATGGCGCCGATCAGGGCACCAAACACCACGTAGTGGTCAACCACGCTGGGGTCGACAATACCCTTGCCGACTGTGGCGGCCACGTGGGTGCCGAACACGCCGATGGCGATGAAATTGAAGGTAGCCGCCAGGGCGACTGCCTGATTGGGCTTCAATACCCCGGTGGACACCACCGTGGCGATGGCGTTGGCCGCATCGTGAAAGCCGTTGAGGAAGTCAAAGAACAGCGCAAGTGCGACGAGGAGGATCAACCCCGTCATGCCTAATTGAGTAAGTTCCATAGCAGGGGATCAGGCGTTTTCCAGCACGATGCCTTCGATGACTTTGCCTGCATCCTGGCAGTGGTCGGTGATCTTCTCCAGCCCCTCGTAGATGGCCTTCATCTTGATGATCTGCACGGCATCGCGTTCATCGCGGAACACGCGGGAGAGCGCGCTGCGCATCACGCGGTCGCAATCGGATTCGAGCTGATCGATTTCGCGGCAGGTGGTGAGCACATCGGCAGAGTTTTCCATGTTGTCGATGAGCTTGACGGCCTGCTTGAGGCGCTCACAACAGGAAAGCGAGAGTTCGGCCAGCTGGATTGCGTCCGGGGTGATGCGGCGGATGTTGTACAGGCTCATGGATTCGGCCACGTCCTGGATCGAATCCACGATGTCATCCGTACTGGTCACCAGTGCGTGAATGGCATCACGGTCGAACGGGGTGATGAAGGACTTGTGCAACAAGGCCATGGCATCGTGGTTGATCTTGTCGGCGCTGGTTTCGATGGCATCGATCTTCTCGATGTGGATGGCAGCGTTTTCCATATCAGTGACCAGCGCGACCAGCTCGCGTGCGGCCAGCACTACCTGCTCGGTATGTGCGTTGAAGTAATCGAAAAAACGGCCCTCACGGGGCATGAAACGTCCGAACATGGATGTAGGGTGACAAAAAAAGATGCGCAATGATAACAGTGTATGAGGCTGTCGAAAGAGGTGTTCTCTGATGCTGGGCAAAACCGGCACAGAGATTTACCGCTTTGTTCAACTTTCGGCCTGAAGTTCCTTGGGAATCGGGAAGGTGATGTTTTCATTGGCACCTTCTACTGAGCGGACCTCCCCAGCCCCCAGTTCGCGCAGGCGGGCAATGACTTCTTCTACCAACACTTCCGGGGCCGACGCGCCCGCCGTGACGCCTACCCGTGGTTTGCTCGCCAACCAGGCCGGGTCAAGCCCCCCCGCGTTGTCCACCAGATAGGCAGGGATGCTGCGCAAGGCAGCCACTTCGCGCAGGCGGTTGGAGTTGGAACTGTTCTTGGAACCCACCACGATCATCAGATCAACTTGCGGGGCAATGAATTTGACCGCGTCCTGGCGATTTTGCGTGGCGTAGCAGATGTCGTCCTTCTTGGGGCCGATGATGGCGGGGAAGCGGGCCTTGAGGGCATCCACGATCACCTGTGCATCGTCGACCGACAAGGTGGTCTGGGTGACGTAGGCCAGCATGCTCTCGTCACGCACCTGCAGGGCCACCACGTCTTCCACCGATTCCACCAGATACATGCCGGAGGTCGATTGCCCCATCGTACCTTCCACTTCCGGGTGACCCTTGTGGCCGATCATCACGATCTCGCGCCCGGCTTCACGCATCTTGGCTACTTCCACGTGTACCTTGGTCACCAGTGGGCAGGTTGCATCAAACACGCGCAGCCCACGGGCGTCGGCTTCTACCCGCACCGCCTGGGATACGCCATGAGCGGAAAAGATCAGGGTGCTGCCATTGGGCACTTCAGCCAGATCTTCGATAAAGATGGCGCCCTTGCTGCGCAGATCATCGACGACGAACTTGTTATGCACCACTTCGTGCCGCACATAGATGGGGGCGCCGTAGAGCTTGATGGCACGCTCCACGATCTCGATGGCGCGTTCCACCCCGGCACAGAAGCCACGGGGGTTGGCAAGGAGGATTTGGGGTTTGTTCATGTTTGCTTCCTGTGGGACAACCCACGCTCCATATTCTGTCAGATGACGCCGATGATCTGGACTTCCACCGCGACGGGTTTACCCGCCAGTGGGTGATTGAAATCCACCAGGGCATAGTCGGCCGTCAGTTCGCGCACCAAGCCGGGATAGCGGCTGCCATCTGGAGCGGGGAAACCATACACCGCATCGGCTTCAAGCTGCATGTCTGCCGGAATGTGGGCACGGTCGATCTTCTCCACCAGTTCTGCGTTGTAGGGGCCGAAGGCTTCGCCTGCCTCAAAATGGAAGGTTTCGTGATCGCCCGCAGCCAGCCCGATGAGCCGGGCTTCGAGTGCTGGCATCAACTCCCCAACCCCCAGTTGCAAGGTGGCAGGGGAGGATTCGAAGGTCGAGAGCATCACGGTGCCGCTCTCGGCGTGGCTGACCCGAAAGTTCAGAGTGACCAGACTGCTGGGGTGGATGCATCCGCTCATATATCAGATCTTTATCGTTGTGTTCTTCTGCTTGCGGCTCTCACGGAACTGGGCCAGTACCATCAGCGCCACCCCCAGGCAGATGGCGGAATCTGCCAGGTTGAAGGCGGGCCAATAGTGGCGATCTACGTGAAAGGCCAGAAAATCGACCACTGCGCCATAGGCGAAGCGGTCGATCACATTGCCCAAGGCACCGCCGACAACCATCGAAAACGCCCAGGGTTGCAGCCATTCGCTACGGTTACGCCAGATCATGACGAGCAGCCAACTGCTGATGACGACTGCCAGCGCGGTGAAGAACCAGCGCTGCCAGCCACCGTGTTCTGCCAGGAAGCTGAACGCCGCGCCAGGGTTGTAGACCAGCACCAGATCGAAGAAGCTGGTGACCGGCAGGCGCTCATAGAGCTGGAAGTGTTGCAAGACAGCGATCTTGCTCCACTGGTCCAGGCCGATCACCGCTGCAATCAGGGCAAGCCACCCCACAAAGCGAATCATGCGTGGCTCCGTGCTTCGCCCGCGCCATGCAGGTTGTCGTCGCAACGCCCGCACAGTTCCGGGTGTTCCGGGTTGCTTCCCACATCAGCACGGTAATGCCAGCAGCGGGAACACTTCTGGTGGGCGCTTGGGGTGACCACGATCTTTTCTTCGGCTGCGCTGGCGACTTCTACAATGTCTGCCGCAGAGGTGATGAAGACAAAGCGCAGATCATTCCCCAACGTCTTCAGTGCAGCGAATTTGTCGCCCGTAGCATGAACTGTCACTTCCGCCTGCAACGAGGAACCCACTTGGCCTGCGGTACGCACGGCTTCGATTTCCTTCATCACTTCGGCACGCACGGCGCGGATCGTGTTCCACTTGGCTTCGTCCTTGTAATCGGCGAAAGACAGCCCGTCGATCATCGCTGCGGGCAGATCATGCCAGCGGTGCAGCATCACGCTGTCGTCCTTGTCGCCACTCATCACGGCCCAGGCTTCTTCGGCGGTGAAGGAGAGGATCGGCGCCATCAGTTTCACCAGGGTCTGGCTGATGTGCCACAGAGCTGTTTGCGCGGAACGCCGTGCCACCGACTTGGTCGCACTGGTGTAGAGGCGGTCCTTGAGGATGTCGAGGTAGAAACCACCCAGATCTTCGGAGCAGAAGATCTGCAGTTTCTGCACGATCTTGTGGAATTCGTAAGTCGAGTAGTCGGCTTGGCAGCGTTCATTGAGTTGCGTCGTCAGCCACAGGGCGTAACGATCCACCTCATAGATTTCCTTGGGCTGTACTGATTCCTTGGCCACATCGAAATCCGAGGTGTTGGCAAGCAGGAAGCGTAGCGTGTTGCGCACGCGGCGATACACCTCGACCACGCGGGCGAGGATTTCCTTGCTACCGGCAATTTCGCCAGAGTAATCGGTGCTGGCGACCCATAGGCGCAGGATGTCGGCGCCCATTTTTTCAGTGATCTCTTCGGGCAGAATCGTGTTGCCCAGCGACTTGCTCATCTTGCGGCCCTTTTCATCCACGGTGAAGCCGTGGGTGAGCAGCGCCCTGTAAGGCGCGTGACCATCGATGGCTGCGCCGGTGAGCAAGGAACTATGGAACCAGCCGCGATGCTGGTCGGAGCCTTCCAGATACAGGTCGGCACGCGGACCGTGTTCGTGGCCTTCGTTGTGCGAGCCGCGCATCACGTGCATGTGCGTGGTGCCCGAATCGAACCATACGTCCAGGGTGTCGCTGATCTTGTCGTACAGCGGGGCTTCGGCACCCAGCAGTTCGGCTGCATCCAGCTTGAACCAGGCTTCAATGCCTTCTTTCTCAACACGCTGGGCGACTTCTTCCATCAATTCCACGGTGCGCGGATGCAGCTCCCCGGTTTCCTTGTTCAGGAAGAAGGGGATCGGCACGCCCCAGGTACGCTGGCGCGAGATGCACCAGTCGGGTCGCCCAGCGATCATCGCATGCAGGCGTGGCTTGCCCCAGGCCGGGTAGAAGACCGTTTCTTCGATGGCCTTGAGGGCACGTTCGCGCAGCGTGGCGCCTTCCTTGGGTTGCTTGTCCATGCCCACGAACCACTGCGCGGTGGCGCGATAGATCAGCGGGGTCTTGTGGCGCCAGCAGTGCATATAGCTATGGCTGATGGTTTCGTGATGGAGCAGCGCACCCACTTCCTGCAACTTGGCCACCACGTTCGGGTTGGCCTTCCAGATGAACTGACCACCGAAGAATTCGAGGCTTGGTGCATACACGCCATTGCCTTGAACAGGATTGAGGATCTCGTCGAAACCACGACCATTCGCGCGCCAGATGTTGAAGTCATCCACACCGTAGGCTGGGGCACAGTGCACGATACCCGTACCGGTATCCACGCCCACATAATCAGCCAGATAGACTGGCGAGAGACGATCGTAGAAGGGGTGATGGAAGGGGATGCCCGCCAGACGTTTGCCTTCGGCCTCGCCTAGCACTTCGCCATGCAGCTTGTAGCGCTTCAGGCAGGCTTCGACCAGTTCGGCTGCGAGGATCAACAGCTTGTCGCTCACGTCGACGAGTGCGTACTTCACTTCCGGGTGGATGTTCAGTGCCTGGTTGGCGGGGATGGTCCACGGGGTGGTGGTCCAGATTACCGCATAGGCGGGCTTGGCCAGACCTTCCTGGCGGAAGGCGATGGAGAGTTGCTCCGGCTCGGTACACTTGAAGGCTACGTCGATGGCGTCGGACTGCTTGTCTTCGTACTCGACTTCGGCTTCTGCTAGCGCAGAGCCGCAATCAAAACACCAGTTGACCGGCTTGAGCCCCTTGAAGACGTAGCCGTGCTTGACCATCTCGGCCAGCGCCCGGATTTCACCGGCTTCGTTGGAATAGGCCATGGTCAGGTAGGGGTTGTCCCATTCACCCAGTACGCCCAGGCGGATGAAGCCAGCCTTCTGGATTTCGACCTGTTCGGTGGCGTAGGCGCGGCAAAGCTCACGCACCTTGGCGCCGGGCAGATGCTTGCCGTGGGTGACTTCCACCTTGTGCTCAATGGGCAGGCCGTGGCAATCCCAGCCCGGTACGTAAGGGGCGTCGAACCCGGACAAGGTTTTGGAGCGGACGATGATGTCCTTGAGCACCTTGTTGAGCGCATGGCCCAGGTGCAGACTGCCGTTGGCGTAAGGGGGGCCATCGTGCAGAATGAATTTGGGGCGACCTGCGGATACCTTGCGAATCTTCTCGTAGAGCTTCTTCTGTTGCCACTGTTGAATCCAACCCGGTTCCCGCTTGGGCAGATCGCCACGCATGGGGAAAGGGGTATCCGGCATATTCAGGGTCTGACGATATTCGGCCATTTTTCTCTCACAAGCTCACAAACTCAGGGTGTGCGGCAAAGTAGTTCCGCACCTCATTACAATCGGTCTGGATGGCGTGCTTCAAGGCATCCAGTGAAGGGTATTTCTGTTCATCGCGTACCTTGTGCCAGAAGCGCACACGCAGGCGCTGCCCATACAGGTCGCCAGAGTAATCCAGCACAAACACTTCCAGCTTTAATGCCAGGCGATCGCCGATCGTGGGGCGCACGCCTACGCTGGCGGCCCCGATGGCTCGCTGGAAAGGCCCGCCATCCACGGTCACGGCAAACACGCCAGCCAGCGGCAGGCTGGGCTGGCGCAACTGGATATTGGCGGTGGGAAAGCCAATAGTGCGGCCAATCTGCGCCCCCGGCAAAACCCGGCCTTCCACAACGAAAGGCTCCCCCAGCAGGCGCGCGGCATGCTCGATCTGTCCTGCCTGCAAGGCTTCGCGCACGGCGGAGCTGGAGGCGCGCTCGCCCGCCACTTCCAGGGTCGGCATGGCTTCTACCGTGAAGCCATGCAGCTTGCCGCCCGCCAGCAGCGCGGCAAAATCGCCGTCCCGCCCTCGTCCGAAGCGGAAATCATCACCAATCATCAGGTGTCGGGTTTGCAGGTCTCGCGCCAGGGTCTGGCTGATGAAGGCATCAGCACTTTGTTGTGCAAAGGCAGCGTTGAAACGCTGGACGATGACCCGGTCAATCCCTGTCTGCGACAGCAGTTGCAACTTGCGGCGCAGGCTGCACAGGCGCGGAGGGGCCGCCTCCAGCGAAAAGTATTCGCGTGGGTGCGGCTCAAAGCACAGGGCTACGGCAGGCAGCCCCAGCGCGTCGGCCTTGGCCCGCAAACGGGCCAACAATGCACGGTGGCCCAAGTGTACGCCATCGAAATTTCCGATGGTCAGAACACAGGGGCCTTGAGCTGAAATGGGGATTTGCCGACAGACCTGCATAAATGCCTGATGAAAAACGATGAATTATAGCGGCAAGCGCCTGATTCGGCATCTGGCAGGTGAAAAACTCGCAAGAAAAGATGGAGGGGGCGGCGCAAGCCTGATCCTGTTGTGCAGACCCGAGGCTTGTTGAAGGGAGGGGGCAGGGCGTAGCCCGGTACTCAGGCTACGTCCCTGATTGGTGAAACCAGACTAGCGATGGTGGTCTCCGCGATCATCATCGTGGCGTTCCCAGCCACGGCCCCAGCGCTCATCATGACGGTCATCGCGGCGATCATCACGACGTTCTTCGTGATCGCGCCGCCATTCGTGTGCGCGGTGGTCTTCCCACTCCCGGCGGCGTTCCCACTCGCGGTGTTCATCCCGGTACTCGTAACGTGGGGGCGGGGCTACACGCCAGTATTCCTCCACCGGGCGTACGTAGTGCGGTTCCCAGCGGCCGGGCTCAAAATGCCAGCGAGGCCCACGTGGTTCCCAGCGTTCCGGTACCCAGGTATAGCCGGAGCGCACCACAACCCATGTACCGGGCATCCACAGGTAGCGACCATCGTCCCAGCGCCAGAAGCCAGATTGCCACATGTATCCGGGGCGGGGTGGAGGGGCGGGCTCATAGCGTATTGGTGGCGGTGGCGCATCCACATCGATACGCACACCTGGCAGCCGTACACCGACCGAGACGTCTACACCCGCGTAGCTGGCGTTTGCTCCCAGGCCAGCCGCCGCCATCAGGCATGACATGACTACTTGTTTGATCCTCACGATACAACTCCTCGTTATCAGCGTGGTGCCATGCACCCTTGATGGCTATAACGCGGGGGAGGAAGGTGCCGCCTACATGCTACTGTAAGTATTTGTAATTGTTGTTTTGTGTCAATGGCTTGCGTTGCTAGGCCATGCCAAGGCGGGCGTGCAGGGCGAGGTATTCCTGGGTGAGTTTGTGGCGGGGATCAAGGTGAATCATGGGCTTGGCCGTCTGGTGGCTTTCGCGGATGCGTACCGAGCTGGAAAGGTAGGTGGGCAGAATCGGCAGGCCCTCTGCCAACAAATCGTCCACCAGTTTTTGTGGCAGGCTGGCCCGCGCCTGGAACTGATTGACGACGATGCCCTCAACCTGCAAGGCTTGGTTGTGATCGGTACGGATCTCCTCCACATTCTCCAGCAGCGCATACAGGGCCCGGCGCGAGAAGTCGTCACAGTCAAAGGGGATCAAGCAGGCATCCGCAGCAATCAGCGCCGAACGGGTGAAGAAATTCATGGCTGGCGGCGTGTCGATATAGATCTGGTCGAATTGATCGTCCAGTTCCGCCAGGGCGTCGCGCAGCTTGTAGATTTTGTAGCGCGATTCAAGCTTGCCCATCAACTCTTCCAGCCGTGGCGAGGACGCCATCAGGTACAGATGCTCAAAAGGGGTGGGGAGTGCATGGTCAGCGGTGGCGCGCTGTTCGAAGCGGATCGTGAGTGTCTGCTCGAACAGGTCGGCCAGATTGGGTTCGATACCCTCTGCCGCTGCCCCCATCAGATAGTGGGTGGAATTGCCCTGCGGGTCCAGGTCAACCACAAGGGTACGTAGCCCGTTGTTTGCCGAGATGGCTGCAAGATTGCAGGTGATGGTGGATTTGCCGACGCCGCCTTTCTGGTTGAATACCACGCGTTTCATCTTGCATCCTTCCCATTTGGCTGAACAGAGGGTGTCCCCATCAGTATATGCTTGACGCGCATGTCATCCCTGCTCTTTAGTGCAGGTCTGCTACGTTTTTTGTGCGCCGGGTCGTTTGCGATGTTGACCAGGGTAAGTCAAGGCTGCATACCTTGGCAGGCGCCACGCATCTTGGCATTTACCGTACTTTGCCAAAATGGTGTTGGATTCGCACTACAAGGTGCCGTGGAATGGAATAATGCGCTTGCTTATGGCTGGGGGGATCTTTTGAAACGTACAAAAATTGCGGCTCGGGCGCTGATGGCCTTTTTTGCATGCGTGGCGGGCAATGCGTCCTGGGCAACCGATCTGGTGAGTTTTGGCGGCGCCTCGTATCACTTTGAACGTGATCTGGGGTATAACGAGTTCAACTATGGGCTAGGGTATGAAAGAGATTTGCGTGATGACTTCTCGATCTCTGGCGGAGTGTTCAAGAACAGTATCCGGCGCGCGGCATTTTATGTGTTGGGCAACTATTACCCGGTGACGCTCGGGGCCGGGTTCCGGCTCGGGCTTGCCATCGGGGGGGTGAGCGGTTATCGTCATCTTGCCGTTGCCCCGGCCCTGTTGCCTGCCTTGGAATGGCGTGGTGAGCGGCTGGCCCTGCAAACCTATGTGATCCCGACCATCAAGCCCCATATTGATGGTGCTGTGGTGCTTCAGGTCAAATATCAGTTATCAAAGTAGAATCATTATTGAAGTGGATTGAACGGAGACGGCGGGCGCAATGAATAGATGGAAGCGAATTGCGGGGGGCGTGGTGCTTTGCGGTTGGGTGGCGTTGGCACCGGTGGCTGCGCAGCAAGTGGTATTGACGCCGGCTCAGACTGCCATGCTCAAACGGGAGCAGGTCAAGGCGGAAGACCAATATGTCAGCCAGGTGGCCAAGATTGCCGGTGTGCGTCAGCGCACCGTGCGCCAGGCCATTCCTGATCACGCCCGCATCACCGATCCGGTGGCCCGGGTGATTTCTGCATTGGAGCATACCTTGGGCGAACCTTTGAGTGACGAGCAAAAGGATGCGATCCGTGCAGCGGATGCGGAGTACACGGCTGCCATCAAGGCTGCTGAAGAAACTGTCATGAAGCGCTGAATGAAACACTGATTTTGACACCGGAATAACAAGCCTCTCTGTCGAAAATCAGGACGTGTGTTTTATGACAAAAAGAAACGGCCTGATGGTTTTCCATCAAGCCGTTTTGTATTCAAGCTGCTCGGGATCGTCTTATTTTACGCAATCCACACAGTAGCGAATGTATCCGTCCTTGTTCTCCTTGACCAAGCCGTGGATATCAGTCTCGAAGCCAGGGAATTGCTCGTTGAATTCGCGGGCGAATTTCAGGTAATCCACGATGGTCTTGTTGAAGCGCTCGCCCGGAATTAGCAGCGGAATGCCGGGTGGGTAGGGTGTGACCAACATCGCCGTGACGCGGCCTTCCAGGTCGTCGATCACCACACGCTCAATTTCGCGGTGGGCCATCTTTGACCACGCATCGGTTGGGCGCATGGCCGGTTCCATGTCAGACAGATACATCTCGGTGGTTAGTCGTGCGACATCGCGCGCCTTGTATACATCGTGGATGCAGTGGCATAGTTCGCGTAGCCCCATTTTTTCGTAGCGTGGGTGCTTGGCGATGAACTCCGGCATCACGCGCCACAAGGGCTGGTTGGTGTCATAGGCGTCCTTGAACTGTTGTAGCTCAGTCACTAGCGTATTCCAACGGCCTTTGGTAATGCCGATGGTAAACATGATGAAGAAAGAATACAGGCCGCATTTTTCAACGATGATGCCGTGCTCAGACAGGTACTTGGTGAGCACGCCTGCGGGGATCCCTGAATCGGCGAAGTCGCCATCCACGTCCAGCCCCGGTGTGATGATGGTGGCCTTGATTGGGTCGAGCATGTTGAAGCCTTCGGCCAGATTGCCAAAGCCATGCCAGCGGTCATTGGCCTTGAGCATCCAGTCTTCGCGCTCGCCCATGCCTTCTTCGGCCAGATAATCCGGCCCCCATACCTTGAACCACCAGTCCGCACCCCATTCCTCATCTACCTTGCGCATGGCGCGGCGGAATTCCATGGCTTCGGCAATCGATTCTTCAACCAGCGCGGTGCCTCCCGGTGGCTCCATCATTGCAGCGGCCACGTCGCAGCTGGCAATAATCGAATACTGCGGGCTGGTGGAGGTGTGCATCAGGTAGGCTTCGTTGAACAGATCCTTGTCCAGATGGCGGGTTTCCGAATCCTGCACCAGAATTTGCGATGCCTGCGACAGACCCGCCAACAGCTTGTGGGTCGATTGGGTCGAGAAGATCATCGACTCCTTGCAGGGGGAGCGGCCCTCGCCAATGGCATGGTAGTCGCCATAGAAGTCGTGGAACGCAGCATGCGGCAGCCACGCTTCGTCAAAGTGCAGGGTGTCGATCTTGCCGTCGAGCTCTTCTTTGATCTCTTCCACGTTGTACAGCACACCGTCATAGGTGCTCTGGGTGATTGTCAGCACGCGGGGACGGATGTTTTTGTCTTTGGCAAACGGGTTTCTGGCAATCTTCTTCTGAATGTTTTCCCACTTGAATTCACTCTTCGGAATCGGCCCGATGATGCCAAAGTGATTGCGTGTGGGCATCAGGAACACAGGGATCGCCCCGGTCATGATGATGGAGTGCAGGATTGACTTGTGGCAGTTGCGGTCGACCACCACCACGTCACCCGGCGCCACGGTGGAGTTCCACACGATCTTGTTGGAAGTCGAGGTGCCGTTGGTGACGAAGAACAGGTGATCTGCGTGGAAAATGCGCGCAGCATTGCGCTCGGAAGCAGCCACCGGGCCGGTGTGGTCGAGCAGTTGGCCCAGTTCATCCACAGCGTTGCAAACGTCGGCGCGCAGCATGTTCTCACCAAAGAACTGGTGGAACATCTGGCCGACCGGGCTCTTCAGGAACGCCACGCCGCCCGAGTGCCCCGGACAGTGCCAGGAGTAGGAGCCGTCTGCCGCGTAGTGGGTCAGCGCACGGAAGAAGGGGGGCGGCAGGCTTTCCAGGTAATCCTTGGCCTCGCGCATCACATAGCGGGCGATGAATTCTGGGGTGTCTTCAAACATGTGGATGAAGCCATGCAGCTCGCGCAGCACATCGTTGGGGATGTGGCGGCTGGTGCGGGTCTCACCGTACAGGAAGATAGGGATGTCTGCATTGCGCAGACGGATCTCTTCAACAAAGGCGCGCAACTCGGCAATGGTGACATCGGCTTCGTCAGAGGAGAACTCCTCGTCGTCAATCGACAGGATGAAGCCCGAGGCGCGGCTTTGCTGCTGGGCGAAAGAGGTCAGATCGCCGTAACTGGTCACCCCCATCACCTCCATGCCTTCGGCCTCAAGGGCCTTGGCGAGCGCGCGGATGCCGAAACCCGAGGTGTTTTCCGAGCGGAAATCCTCGTCGATGATGATGATCGGAAAATGAAAGCGCATGGCCCTTCCTGTCTATCAAAAAAATTGGCTGTATCGAACTATGTGGCAGCCGGGTTACAGATACTCGTGCACGGCGCGTCCGGCAAAGAGTGCAAAGGGCCGCAAAAGCGCGAAGCTTATAGCGGCCCAAATCGAAAAAAGTGTGTGTGCGCTAGGCGGAACTATATTTTTGGCAGTGTGACGCCAATCTGCCCCTGGTACTTGCCCCCACGGTCACGGTAGGAGGTTTCGCAGACCTCGTCGGACTCGAAGAACAGCACCTGGGCGCAGCCTTCACCTGCGTAAATCTTGGCTGGCAGCGGTGTGGTGTTGGAGAACTCCAGCGTCACATAGCCTTCCCATTCCGGCTCGAAGGGGGTGACATTGACGATGATGCCACAGCGGGCATAGGTACTCTTGCCCAAGCAAACGGTCAGCACCGAGCGGGGGATGCGGAAATACTCCATCGTGCGGGCCAGCGCAAACGAGTTGGGCGGGATGATGCAATAGTCGCCTTCGATTTCGACGAAAGACTTCGGGTCGAAGTTCTTGGGGTCGACGATGGTCGAATTGATGTTGGTGAACACCTTGAATTCCGGCGCGCAGCGGATGTCGTAGCCGTAGCTCGACGTGCCGTAGGAGACGATCTTCTGGCCATTGACCTCACGGATCAGCTCGGGCTCGAAAGGCTCGATCATGCCGTGTTGTTCTGCCATGCGGCGAATCCATTTATCCGATTTGATGCTCACGTGTGGTGCCCAGGGTAATCTTGAAAAACGGCGATTCTAACGCGATGTTCCCCGGATTTTGCATGCTTTTTTTGATCAAATGCTGAAAACCTGCAAATCGTAGGGGTGGTGAGGGTGCGGTGTTCCGGTTTTCTGCCCTCAAACGCCCGACAGAAGCCATTGTGCGCAGTCGCCCAGATTATTTGCTTTCTTCTGGCTTATCGTCCTTTTGCTCGGTTTTCTTGCTGTCGCTGTCATCTGTGGCGACGTCAACCACGGCCTTGCCGACCTTGAAGGGGATTTTGACGACTTCGATCCCCACGTCTACGGCAGTGCCGACAATGGTGCCCAGGCAACCGCTCAGACTGAGGGGCAGGGCCAGGATGCAGAGCAGACGAAGGAAGGTGCGTGACATGGTAGGCAGTGTTATTGATGCAGGGGATTTCAATAGCCTAGCATGTACCGCCGGTTTTACAGTACGGCGTTCGTCCGCTGCATGGAAGAGAAAACCTCAGCCAGCCAGTCGATGAATGCCCTGAGCCGGGTAGAAAGTTGGGCGTGGTAAGGGTAGAGGATGGACACCGGCACCGGGGGCGGGCGCAGTGTGGACATAATTTCACACAGAGCGCCGCAAGCAAGGTCCGCCGCAACGTGATGGCGGGGCGCCTGGATGATCCCCAGGCCCGCACGTGCGCAGGCCACATAGCCTTCGGCGTTGTTGATGGCAATGTCCGAGTGTCTCAGGATGGACTGGACCCGCCCCGCCACACAGAAATCAAACGGGGCAGGTTTGCCGGTGGTGGTGGAAAAGTAATTCACCACGGCGTGCTGCATGAACTCTTCAATACTGTCCGGCCGACCCTGGCTGGCCAGATAGGCGGGGCTGGCGCAGGTGAGCTGCTCAAGCAAAGCCAGGCGCCGCCCAACCAGCGGCGAGTCGCCCAATTCTCCTACGCGCACGGCGCAATCGATGCCTTCCCGCAGCAGATCGACCAGCCGGTCTCCCATGCTGACTTCCAACTGGATTTGGGGGAAGCGGGCATGGAATTCGGGCAGGCGAGGAATCACAAAATGCAGCCCGATGGTGGGTTGCAACTCTACGCGCAGAATGCCTTTGGGAATGGTGCGGGTGGCAAAGGCCGATTCGGCATCTTCCAGATCGGCCAGCAGGCGCAGGCAACGTTGATAGTAGGCGTTGCCGTCTAGCGTGACGCTGACTGCGCGGGTTGTCCGGTGCAAAAGCGAGACCCCCAGTCGGCGTTCCAGTTGCTTGATGGTGTGGCTGGCCGTGGCACGGGGAATGTGAAGCTCATCGGCAGCACGGGTGAAACTGCCGAATTCCACGACTTTGGAGAACAGCTGCATGGCTTGGAAACGATCCATCTGGGTGCACCGGTGGGCGAGGTAATTGTTGTGTATTTTTGAATAAATTACCCAATTTATCCATCTTTATCCAATGCGGGCGCGATGAAATGATGTGTGCCAGAAGGTTTTGGTTCATCCACACAGGGAGCACACCATGGCATTACCCGTTGCACTGGGCACCGTCAATTTCGGAACTTCCATCGACAAGGAGCACTGTTTTCAGGTGCTGGATATGTTTCAAAGCCTGGGTGGAACCCGCATTGATACGGCAGACAACTACGCGTTCTGGCATCCGCAGGGCCAGGGCGGCGAAAGTGAGCGTGTGATCGGCGCCTGGCTGGCAGACAAGAATCGCAGCGATTTCGAGATCATCACCAAGATCGGCGCCCAGTCGCTGAGCAGTAAGACCTTTGACAATCTGACGGGGCTCTCCGCTGCGGCTGTCCTGCGCGCCGTCGAAGGGTCGCTGTACCGATTGGGGACCTCCTATATCGACGTGCTGTTTGCGCATCTGGATGATCCGCACACGTCCCTGCTGGAAACCTGGCAGGCTATGAGCCAACTGGTTGCCAGTGGCAAAGTGCGCAAGCTGGGCATCTCTAACTACTCAACCCAACGCGTAAAAGTGCTGGATGAGCTGATCGTGCAGCATGGGCTGGAGCCCGTATCCTATGCGCAGTATCGGCATACAGTGATACCGCCCGTGCCTGGGGCTGATTTTGCGCCGCAGATTGCCATTGATGATGGATTACTTGCGCAACTGCGGAACATGTCAGCCCCGCTTACCATCATGGCCTACTCCCCTCTGCTGGATGGTCATCTGGCTGTGGCAGGGGCAGAACTGCCCGCGCAATATGATTCAGCCGCCAACAGGGAAGCCGTAGCGGCGATGGGCGAAGAGGCCCGCAGCCGCAATGCCAGTCTCGCGGCGGTCGTGCTGGAACGGCTGTGCCAGCAGGGCTTTCTTCCCATTACCGCAACGGGTAATGCGCAACGGCTGAGGGAAAACCTCAAGTTGCTCTGCTGAGCGCTACCTGACGGTTTGTAGATAGGCGATCACGTCGGCCACATCGGCGGCAGATGGCGGGCTCAGCAGCCGCATCTTGGTGCCGGGCAGGTCGGTTTTGGGCGAGGCCAGATAACGGGTGAGCCGTTCAGGTGTCCATTGCAGTTTGGCCGCGCGCGCTGCATCCGAATAGTTGTAGTAGGGCACGCTGGCCGAAGACCGGCCCACCACACCCGCCAGCGAGGGGCCGCGCTTGTTTTTGCCCGTGATGGTGGTGTGGCAATCGGAGCATTGATCCTGAAAGACCTTGGCGCCGTGCGCGGCATTTCCGACGGCGTGGGCGGGCAGGCAGGCCAAGGCGGCCCCGGCGATGAGCAGGGCGGTGAAGCGCGGGGGCATGGCTCAGTCCTTGTTGACAACGATAGTCGGGAACTTCAGTCGCATGTCGCGCTGCTTTTCTGCAATGGTAATGGCCACCTTGCGGGCGATGCTGCGGTAGGCCTCGGCAATCTTGCTGTCCGGCGCCGCGACCACGGTGGGCGTGCCCGAGTCGGTCTGGCTGCGGATCTGGATGTCCAGCGGCAAATCGCCCAGGAAGGGTACGTTATAGTCTTCGCACATGGCAGCGCCACCGCCTGCGCCAAAGATGTGCTCCGCATGGCCGCAGTTCGAGCAGATGTGGATGCTCATGTTCTCCACGATGCCGAGGATGGGGATGGAAACCTTTTCGAACATCTTCAGCCCCTTGCGGGCGTCCAGCAGTGCAATGTCCTGCGGAGTGGTGACGATCACCGCGCCCGTGACGGGGACGGTCTGCGCCAGCGTGAGCTGGATGTCCCCCGTGCCGGGAGGCATGTCGATGACCAGGTAATCCAGATTGTCCCAGCGGGTATCAAAGAGCAACTGGCGCAGCGCCTGCGTGACCATTGGACCACGCCAGACCATGGGCTGCTCGGGGTCGACCAGAAAGCCGATGGAGTTGGCCTGCAAGCCATGGGCTTCCAGCGGAATCATGGTCTTGCCGTCTTCCGACTGCGGTTGCTGATCCGCAATACCCAGCATCTGTGGTTGCGAGGGGCCGTAGATGTCTGCGTCCAGAATGCCCACACGCGCCCCTTCCTGTGCCAGGGCCAGGGCGAGGTTGACCGCCGTGGTGCTCTTGCCCACGCCGCCCTTGCCGGAGGACACCGCAATGATGTTCTTGACCCCCGGAATGAGCTTCACATTGCCTTGCACGGCGTGTGTGACCACTTTCGAGGTCACCGTCACATCCGCTCGCTCGACTCCCGCCTGAGCCAGCGCGACAGCCTTGATCTGTGCAGCCAGCGCAGCATGCTGGCTGGCTGCCGGGTAGCCCAATTCAATTTGAATCTGGGCTGTACCGCCATCGAGTTTGATGCTCTTGATGGCTTTGGCGCTGGCGAAGGTTTTATCGGTGTTGGGGTCGATCTGTGCGCCGATGGCGGTGCTGAGTGCTTGTTCGGTTGTGCTCATGTCGGGTGCGTTGGGGAATAGTTGATGTGTTTACTCAAGTTTACCACGCTCGGCGGCTGGGGGCGGATTTCGGATGAGCGTGGTTGGTATTTGCACGCCTCCAGCGGTAAAAAGTCGTCCTGATAGGTTTGACGCCATCGCTTGCGCGCTTGTTCCACGCGTGTGGCGGCGTTTCATAAATAGCTGCGTGCCTCTGCATCAAGGGGGATTGTCGCAGGCTTGAGCCATCTTTGCATGGGCATGGATGGTATTTCGGGGAGTGCTGAATGTATTTACGTCGCTGTGTCGTTTCCATGTGGGTTGTGGGGGCCTGTCTAGTCATGTCACCCTTGGCCCAGGCCAGAGTCAACATTGATGTGCAGGTGGATTTGTCCCCCGTGCATGTGGATGTGGCTCCGCCTGCTCCACGCAGGGAAGTGGTGCCGCCGCCACGGGAAGGCTACCAGTGGCGTCCCGGCTTCTGGCGTTGGGAAGGGCGCCGTCACCTGTGGGCGCCGGGTGTGTGGATGCGTGCGCAGGCTGATGCAGTGTGGGTGGCGGATGCCTGGGAACGCGATGGCCGTGGCTGGCGTTTTGTGCCGGGGCATTGGGAGCAGGTAGAGCGTGATCGCGATGATGATGAGGATCGTGATGAACATCGCCATCACCATGACTCACGCCGGGACGAGGACTGGGGGCGTGACGAGGGCCAGAGCTTCCAGGTGCCGCCAGACCGAGTGCCCCCGCGTGGCAGTTGCAAGGTCTGGTTCAAGGGCTTGCCGCCAGATCGCCAGTCCCCGCCCATGAACTGCGACATGGCCAGGGCGGATGCCCGCGAGTGGGGTGGCATGGTGATCTGGGCGCGTGGGCCGGGTTCCTTCCAGGATGGCCGAGTGGGGGCTGAAGACTTCGGCCCGCATCACCTCTATGACGTGCCGCCAGATCGCCTGCCGCCGCCGGGGATGTGCCGCGTGTGGTTCGACAACGTACCGCCGGACCGTCAGCCGCCTGCAGAATCCTGCCGTGCTGCTATTCACCACGCCCGCGAGGAAGGCGGGCGGGTGTTGCATATGCCAGGCGATTCGCGCTATTGAGAACCAGCCCCTGCGCCAGCAAGTGCCTCCGCAGCCGCTTGCTGGCGGGCTTCCTCCAGGCTGGGGTCGTACTTGTTGCGGAAGTGGCGCAGCGGCGGGAACATCAGCAGGTTGGGCAGCAGGCGCCAGTAGGGGCCGGGTACGCCCAGCATGTCGAGCCCCGCATAGATTCTGCGCAGCGCCGGAGTGATCGCGCCGTCAGACGCATGCACGATGCAGGCGTTGCGCAAGTGTGCGCGGGTGATGCGGGCGATGACCTTCTTTTCGTCGATTTCCGGCGAAATGTAGAAATGCCCGTCGGATAGATCGGTATCTGCAGCCAGATAACCATTTTCCACCGCCTGCTCTGCAAGCCGGGTGCCGGGCAGGATGCGGATGCCGGTGAAAAAGATGGAGAGGAACTGCTTGCCGACAAGCTGCGTTTCGGCAAAGCGGATGCTTTCCTCGCAGGTTTCCATGGTTTCGCCGGGGCCACCGAGCATGAAGAACCACGAACTGGTGATGCCCGAGGTAGCTGCATATTCGCGGCAGCGGTTGACTTCACGCATGGTGTAGCCTTTGCTGAGGCTCTTTAACATGGGGTCGCAGGCCGCCTCGGCGGATATGAGCATGGAATTGAACCCGGCACGCTTCATCACCGGGAAAAGTTCCGGCGGCACATCGCGCGGGTTCAGCCCCATCACGGTAAAGTTGGCCTTGATGCGGCGGCGGATGATCTCTTCGCAAATCTCAATGGCATGTGAAGCGGGCACGTTGAAGGTGGAGTCCACAAATTCAAACGTCCTGGCCCCGCTCTTGCGCTGCACGCGCTCAATCTCGTCGACCACTTCGCCCGCTTCACGGCGACGGCAACGGAGCCCCTCCACCTGGGGGTAGGCGCAGTAGCTGCAACTCATCGGGCAGCCACGCTTGGTCTGGATCGGCCATGCGCCACCGCCACGCTGGTAAGGCTTCCAATTCACCCAGTCTTCCATTCGGGAGTCGGAAAAAGACTTGAGCAGCACAGTGGGATTGCGGTGCAGCGTGCCATCGACGCGATAGCACAGGCCCGAGATCGTGCTGAAATCCCCTTGCCCCTGGATGGCTGCCACCAGTGCGGGGAAGGCCACTTCGCCTTCGCCGATGATGGCATAGTCGGCACCAAATACATCCAGCGCCTGCTCGGCCAGAATCGAGATAGCAGGCCCGCCCAGCGAAATCGGCACAGCACGGCCATCGGGCAGGCGGGCATGCTGGCGGATCACCGCAATCTGCGCCTGGATTTCCTGCAGGGGCGATACATAGCGCTGGCTGATCACGTTGTCGATATTGCGCACCGACACGCCAACCAACTCCGGCTTGAAGGATTTGATGGCCCGCTCCAAGGCGGTATGTGTGTCATGCTCAAACGCCAAGTCGAGCAGTTTTACCTCATGACCTGCGATGGCGCTGGCAGACGCTACGTAGCTCAGGCCGACAGGAGCCGCCGGTTCCATTTCACGGCTTTGGTTGGAATAGATCAACAGGATTCGCATGAACAGGCAGGCCAAGCAAGCGCAGGGCGGGGAAAAAAGAAGTGACAAGGATAACAAAAGCGCGCGCTTGATCGGCTGTTTTCCGTCAGAACCCATGCAGATTGCAGACCGCCCCGGTCTTGCAGGCAGAAAGGCTTGCGCTTATTGTTATCGGTTTTCCGGTCATGCCTCAAAAAAAGCCATGCTGATACGCAGTTTCCAAGCCGCCGACGAACAAGCCGTGATTGCCCTGTGGCTAGCCTGCGGGCTGACCCGCCCCTGGAATAACCCTGCGCTGGATATCCAGCGTAAGCTCACCGTGCAGGCAGAACTTTTCCTGGTGGGCGAGGTGGATGGGCGCATCGTAGCGTCTGCCATGGCCGGTTATGACGGCCACCGTGGCTGGGTGAATTACCTTGGCGTAGCGCCCGAGCATCGCGGCAAAGGCTATGCACGCCAGATCATGCAACGCATCGAAACCCTGCTAGGCGAACGTGGCTGCCCTAAACTCAATCTGCAAGTGCGTGCGGATAACCAGGTGGCACTTGGTTTTTATGCCGCATTGGGCTATGGGCAGGATGCCGCTGTGAGCCTGGGAAAACGCTTGATTAAGGATTGAGCTGCTGCGGTGATGATTTGATATTTGAAAGTATTATGACGTGCGTGCCAATGGTTGTTTGATTTGTTGAAACCGACCTTTACACGTGCTACACCGCGTGAATGTATCGTTGCGTGAAGTAAGCAAGGAGGACGTATGCGTGTGCTGAGGCTGTGTTGCTTGTGCTGGCTGATCGGGGTGAATGCGGCGCTGGCGGATGTTGTTGAGCGCGTGGTGGATGTGCCGACCCGGCCGGGTGTCAGCCAGAGAATGCTGGTGATGGCGCCAGAGCATCCGCGAGCGGCTGTGGTGTTGTTTTCCGGCGGCGATGGCGGCTTGCGTATCGGTGCGGATGGCAGCCTTGGGGGTGGCAAGGGCAATTTCCTGGTGCGTAGCCGCAGCCTGTTTGTGGCGCATGATCTGCTGACGGTGGTGGTGGATGCGCCGTCTGATCGGCAGACCGAGCCTTATCTGGGTGGTTTCCGGCAAACGCCAGAGCATGCTGAAGACATTCGTGGCGTTATCGCCTGGTTGCGTCGCCAAGGGGCCTGGCCGGTGTGGCTCATCGGCACGAGCCGGGGCACCCAGTCTGCCGCGTATGTAGCCACGACTTTGCAGGGGGCTGATGGACCGGATGGTTTGGTGCTGACCTCCACGATTCTGAGTGACAAAAAGAGCCGCCCGGTGACTGCAATGCCGTTGGAATCCTTGCAGATTCCTGTGCTGGCTGTCCATCATGAGCAGGATGCCTGCAGGGTTTGCCCGCCAAGCGATCTGCCGCGCCTGATGGAAAAGCTCAGCCATGCCAAACGCAAGCAGCTACTGAGTTTCAGTGGTGGCGAAGATCGGGGTGACCCGTGCGAAGCATTTGCGCATCACGGTTACAACGGGATCGAGCAAGCCGTGGTGGATGGGATTACCGCCTGGATTCTTGCGACCCCATAGCCGGGCGCTTGCAAGCGGGCAGAGCCCGCAGCACAATGCCTTGAATGTGCTCGGCTCCCCCGATTTGAGAAGGTACTTATATGACAATCACAACACTTGATCCGCGTACGGCGCTGATTCTGATAGATTTGCAGGCAGGGATTCTTGCGCTGCCCACGGCACACCCTTCAAGCGAAGTTTTGCGACAGTGCTGTGTGCTGGCCGAAGCGTTCCGGCGCCATCAACTGCCGGTGGTGCTGGTCAATGTGGCAGGGGCTGCGCCGGGGCGAACCGAGCAAGGCTCGCGCCCTGCTCCGCCCGCAGGCTGGAGTGAGTTGAGCCCTGAACTGAATCCCCAGCCGCAGGATCATCGGGTGACCAAACATACTTGGGGCGCATTTACGGATACGGGCTTGGCAGAGTATCTGCACCAGCAGCAGGTGACCCAGGTGGTGATCGCCGGGATTTCCACCAGCATCGGGGTGGAGTCAACAGCGCGTCAGGCACAAGAGCGCGGCCTGAATGTGACGCTTGCGATTGATGCGATGACCGACACCAGTGCCGAGGCGCATACCAACAGCATTACCCGTATCTTTCCGCGTTTGGGTGAGACAGGAACCTGTGCTGATATTCTACGTCTGCTGGAGACGCGCACGCGGTAAGAAGCCGTAACAAAATGGTTCTGGCGTTGTTTTGCACCGCCTTGCCGTACTGCTTGTACTGTCTGCGTCGGCGCGTCTAGCCAGAACCGTTGCACTGCATTTTGTTAAAGCTTCTAAGTGCCCTAAGGCTTATCCCAAATGGGTGTGGCGTTTCTGTTTGGGTTCGTTTTCCATTGCGGCGATTCCATCCAGAATGCCGCAGGTGCCTACGGTCTGTTCGGTTTGGCAACGTTCGCGTAGCTGTACCAGGGATTGCTTGAGGTGTTCCAGTTCCTGGATGCGTTCCTCAACGTGTGCGATATGCACATCGAATACCTCATTGACGGCGCCGCAGCCTGCCCCCGGTTGATCGATCAGGGCGAGCAGGCGGCGGATTTCTTCGTGGCTCATGTCCAGGGCGCGGCAATTGCGGATCAGGCGCAGGCGCTCGACATGCGTAGGGCCGTAGGTGCGGAAGTTGTTCCCGGTGCGGGCCGGGGCGGGCAGGAGCCCCTCTCTTTCGTAGTAGCGCACGGTTTCAACCGTGCTTTGGGTCAGCCGTGCAAGCTCGCCGATTTTCATGATGGAGTCCGGGCAGATGAACAAGGGTTGACTCTATAGTAGCTACAGGATGTGGAATGTGCTCATCAAGAATCAGGAGCCTATTCCATGTCTGCCCATCATACCCACGATCAACATGACTCGTGCTGTGGTCACGATCACGCCGAGCATGCACACACGCCTGCCCCAACGCCCCTGTGGAAGCTTGTGGCGCAGCCGTCGCAGCCCGCCTCATCGTGCGGAAGCGGCTGTGGCTGCGCCTCAGGCACTGCAGCGGTAATCGAACCTACGCCCGTGATTGAGATCGCCGGGGCGGTGCAGACCCGTATCCG
The DNA here is from genome assembly GCF_000373965.1 of Uliginosibacterium gangwonense DSM 18521. Classification (GTDB taxonomy): domain Bacteria; phylum Pseudomonadota; class Gammaproteobacteria; order Burkholderiales; family Rhodocyclaceae; genus Uliginosibacterium; species Uliginosibacterium gangwonense. The sequence goes on from NZ_KB892844.1 coordinate 31,102, forward strand.
CATCCTGCAGATGGATTGCCCGACCGAGGAGGCGCTGTTGCGCCGCAGGCTGGGGGGCATGGCAGGCGTTGCCCACCTGGAATTCAACCTCATGCAGCGCATCTTGACGGTGACCCATCTGCCAGCGGTTCTGGAAGAGGTGCTGGTGGGTATCCGCTCCTTGAGCTTCAACCCCGAACTGGTGGATGAAGAGGCACCCATGCAGGCGGTGGTGGCTCCTAACGCATCCTGGTGGCCGCTGCTGGCGGCGGGGGGCGCGGCGATTGCCTCCGAAGCCATTCAGTGGCTGGGCATGCCCGCGTGGTTGTCGGCTGCGCTGGCGGTTGCGGCGGTGCTGATTGGGGGTGTCACCACCTTCAAAAAGGGCTGGATTGCGGTGCGCCACGGCAACCTCAACATCAATGCCTTAATGAGTATTGCCGTGACCGGGGCTTTGCTGATCGGGCAGTGGCCAGAGGCGGCCATGGTGATGGTGCTCTTTACGCTGGCCGAGCGGATTGAGGCGCTGTCTTTGGACCGCGCCCGCAATGCCATTCGCGGCCTGATGGAGCTTGCCCCGGAGCAGGCCACAGTTTTGCAGCCAGATGGTAGCTGGCTGGCCCAAGCCGCCAGATCGGTAGCGCTCGACGCACGGGTGAGGGTGCGCCCCGGCGAGCGCATTGCGCTGGATGGCTGCATCGTGAGCGGCCAGTCCGCCATCAATCAGGCTCCCATCACCGGTGAGAGCCTGCCGGTGGAAAAAGGGGAGGGCGACCCTGTGTTTGCCGGGTCCATCAATGAAACCGGTTCCTTTGACTATCGCGTGACCGCGCTAGCCGACAACAGCACCCTGGCCCGCATCATCCATGCGATTGAAGCGGCGCAAGGTGCGCGGGCGCCCACGCAGCGCTTTGTCGACAAATTCGCTCAAGTTTATACCCCGCTTGTTCTGCTGATTGCACTGGCGGTCGCTATTGTTCCTCCGCTTGTTTTTGCGGGGGCGTGGTTGGTGTGGATCTACAAGGCGCTGGTGTTGTTGGTGATCGCCTGCCCGTGTGCCCTGGTGATCTCGACCCCGGTCACCATCGTCAGTGGGCTGGCGGCGGCCGCCCGACATGGCATCCTGATCAAAGGCGGCGTGTACCTTGAGGAGGGCCGCAAACTGGGCTGGATCGCCTTCGACAAAACCGGCACGCTGACCCACGGCAAACCAGCCCAGACCGATTTCGTCGCCTTGCCCGGTTTTGATGCGGCGCATGTCCGCAGCATCTCGGCCAGTCTGGCGAGGCGATCCGACCACCCCGTTTCGCACGCGGTCGCTGAAGCAGCAAGGTGCGATGGGGCGCTGCTACTGGACATCAAGGGGTTCGAGGCGCTACCCGGCCAAGGTATCCGTGGGCAGGTCGAAGATCGCATCTACACGCTGGGCAATCACCGCCTGATCCATGACCAGGGCCTGTGTTCTGAAGCTTTAGAAGCACAGATTTCCGGCCTCGAATCCCAAGGTAAGACGGTTATCCTGCTTGCCGATGATGACAAGGTACTGGGCCTGTTTGCCGTGGCGGATACCGTCAAACCCAGCAGCCGGGAAGCTGTAGCGCAACTGCATGCGTTGGGCGTCAAGACACTCATGCTCAGTGGCGACAACCCGCATACGGCCAATGCGATTGCCGCCCAGGTCGGCATTGATGAGGCGCAGGGCAACCTGCTGCCAGAAGACAAACTCAAGTGCATCGAAGCACACCTGTCCGCCAAAGCCCGTGTCGGCATGGTGGGCGACGGCATCAACGATGCGCCTGCGCTGGCGCGTGCGGATATCGGCTTCGCCATGGGGGCCGCAGGCACAGGTACGGCAATCGAGACAGCCGATGTGGCCTTGATGGACGACGACCTGCGCAAGCTGCCACGTTTCATCCGCCTTTCACGCAGCACCTATGCGGTGCTGATCCAGAATATCGTCATGGCGCTGGGCATCAAGACGGTATTCCTGGTGCTGACGCTGCTCGGGATTGGCACGATGTGGATGGCAGTTTTTGCCGACGTGGGGGCGAGCCTGCTGGTGATCGGCAATGGGCTGAGATTGCTGCGGCGGTAGTTCATTTGTTATGATCAATGCATCAACGGGCGCATGAGCCGGGAGACAGTATGAAGCGTTTGATGTATATCGAAAACAAGGCTGGGGGGCTGGATGGCCCAGGGCGCATCGGATGGGTTACGTTCTCACGATCTTTGCGTTCGATGTATTACGCCGGACGGGTATTACAAAAAATCAAGTCCGGCTACAAATACAATTGCTTTGACGTCGAGACCGGTGAAGATTTCTGGATTTCCGGACCCAAGAAGAATGGCCAGGACAAGCTGTATGGCGGTATTGTCGAGATTGACGAGGATGCCAGAGAACAGTATTGGACCGAGGTCCGGCAGGCGCCGGAGTGCGTTCATTTGACCCGCTACCGGGGCTGACAGGATGGCGCAAGACGCCAATGGCCGCCCCGTGTTGCAGGGAACACGGGTTCGCTTGCTGTCTCTGTCGGGTGAATGGTTTGATAACTTACCTGCCGACGAAAAGGCAGACGTTCTTTCCATGATCGGGGAGGTGTTCGAGGTCACGGAAATTGATGAGTATGGCTATCCTTGGGTCGGAGAATCCTGGCCTGACGCGGCCAAGGGGGAATGGCGGGGCCACTCCATAGCGCTGGAATCTCATGAAATGGAAGTGGTTGATGAGGTTTATCCGGCACTTTGCGTTGCGAACACGTGGTCAGATTCTGATAAAGGCTAGGTCGGTGGGGGAAAAGGGGCTGTGTGGTGCCCTATGAGCGCTTCCGTGGTGCTGGTTGCAGCTTGTTGAGGGGTGTGTGCAGAGGCGAATTTATCCAGTGCGTTTCTGTTTTGTTCGGTTTACGAGCTAAAATTAACCCTTTACGCTACTGATCGCTTTTCCACTCATGAGTGCATCTGCCCGCAAGTTGTTTGTTACCACCGCGCTACCTTACGCCAACGGCCCTTTTCACGTCGGTCACATCATGGAGTACATCCAGGCCGATATCTGGGTGCGAATGCAGCGCATGGCGGGGCATGAGGTGCATTTCGTGTGTGCGGATGACGCCCACGGCGCGCCGATCATGCTCAAGGCCGAAGCCGAAGGCGTGACCCCGCAGCAACTGGTGGGGCAGATTGCGGCAGGTCGCCCGCAGTATCTGAACGGCTTTTTGATCAGCTTTGACAACTGGCATTCCACCGATTCGGAAGAAAACACCCAGCTCTCGCAGGATATCTACCTCAAGCTGCGTGAGGCGGGCTTTATCGACCGCAAGACCATCGAGCAGTTCTTTGACCCGGTCAAGAACATGTTCCTGCCGGACCGCTACATCAAGGGTGAATGCCCCAAGTGCGGCGCCAAGGATCAGAACGGGGATAACTGTGAGGTCTGTGGTGCCGTGTACGCGCCAACCGAGCTGAAGAACCCGGTTTCCGCGCTCACCGGTGCCACACCGGTGATCCGTGAGTCCGAACACTTCTTCTTCCGCCTGTCTGACCCGCGCTGCGTGGAGTTCCTGCGTAACTGGACGCAGGATGGCCGCCTGCAGCCGCAGATTGCCAACAAGGCGCAGGAGTGGCTCTCCAGCGAATCCGGGCTGGCCGATTGGGACATCTCGCGGGATGCGCCGTACTTTGGCATTCCCATCCCCGATGCACCGGGCAAGTACTTCTATGTGTGGCTGGACGCGCCAGTCGGTTATCTCGCCAGCTTCAAGAACTACTGTGGCAAACACGGCATGGATTTCGCCCAGTTCATGGCGGACCCCAAGACCGAGCAGATTCACTTTATCGGCAAAGACATCGTTTATTTCCACTGTCTGTTTTGGCCTGCGATGATGCACTTTGCCGGGCAGCCCTATAAGGTGCCGGACAACGTCTATGTGCACGGCTTCATCACCGTCTCGGGCGAGAAGATGAGTAAGTCGCGTGGCACGGGGATCTCTCCGCTGCGCTACCTGGATATCGGCCTGAATGCGGAGTGGCTGCGCTACTACATCGCCGCCAAGCTGAACGCGAACGTGGAAGATCTGGACTTCAACCCAGATGATTTCGTGGCCCGCATCAATTCCGATTTGGTCGGCAAATACGTCAACATCGCCAGCCGCTGCGCCGGGTTCATCACCAAGCGCTTCGAAGGCAAGCTGAGCGCAGACCTGCCCGCTGAAGGGCAAGCGTTGCTGGCCGCCTTGCGTGAAGCCAAACCAGGGGTGCGGGATTTCTACGAAGCACGTGAATTCTCCAAGGCCATGCGTGAAGTGATGGCCCTGGCAGACCGCGTGAATGAATACATCAATGCCCACGCACCGTGGGAACTGGCCAAGCAGGAAGGGCGCGAGCTGGAGCTACACCAGGTCTGCTCGGTGGCGCTCAACGCCTTCCGCCTGCTTACCACCATGCTCACCCCGGTGATGCCGCGTGTGGCTGAGTCGGTTGGCAAGTTCCTGAACTGTTCGTTCGCCTCGTGGGACGACGAAACCCCGCTGTCTGTGATCAACAAATACGAGCACCTGATGACCCGCGTCGATGCCAAGCAGATGGATGCATTGTTTGATGCACCCGAAGCGCCCAAGGCGGCAGAGCCCGCCAAGCCAGCCAATGGCAAGGCAGACCCCTCCAAGCATGCGCAGCAACAGGCGCATGTAGACAAGGTTGTAGCCGCTGACGCCGAATCGGATTTTGAACCCTTCATCAGCATTGATGATTTTGGCAAGGTGGATCTGCGTATCGCCAAGATCGTGGGTGCCGAGCATGTGGAAGGTGCGGCCAAGCTGATCAAGTTGCTGCTGGATATTGGCGAAGAGCGCCCGCGTCAGGTTTTCGCGGGGATCAAGAGTGCGTATGACCCGGCGACCCTGGTGGGCCGCCTGACCGTGATGGTGGCCAACCTCGCGCCGCGCAAGATGAAGTTTGGCTTGAGCGAAGGCATGGTGCTGGCAGCCTCCGACGACAAGGGCGAGGTGCCGGGCTTGTTTATTCTGTCTCCCGATAGCGGTGCGCAACCGGGAATGCGGGTGAAATAAAAGGCCGGATCATGAGGCAGGTGGGGCGCGCACGAATGGGAATGACAACGACACTGTTGTTGGATGCCCAAGGTGTGCCTCTCTGCTTGCCTCATGTGTCGGGCTGCGCTGCGGGTACAAGGGGGTGAAATCGTGCCTCTGACCCGCAACAAGCGCTGGATTGTGAGTCATTTTCACCAACCGCCGATGGTGATTGGAATGCCTATGGGTTTTCTTAATCACTGTTATGGAGGTTTTCATGATCCGTTTTCAGCCCAAGCTGCTTGAGACGCTGCGTGGCTATGATAGAAAGACTTTCATCCACGACCTGTCTGCTGGCGTCACGGTAGGGGTCTTGGCCATTCCACTGGCGATGGCGTTTGCCATTGCCAGTGGTGTCAGCCCGTCGTCCGGTTTATGGACGGCGATCATCGCTGGCTTCATCATTTCCGTCTGCGGCGGCTCCAAGGTGCAGATCGGTGGCCCCACCGGCGCATTTATTCCCATCCTGTTCGCCATTGCGGCACGGCATGGTATTTCCAATATGCTGGCGGCAACCTTTCTGGCTGGCGTGCTGCTGGTGGCAATGGGGCTGACCCGCATGGGTAGCCTGATCCGCTTTATTCCCGTATCGGTGGTGATCGGTTTTACCAACGGGATTGCGGTGGTGATTGGTCTGTCGCAAATCAAAGACTTCTTTGGCCTGCCGGTTGATTCCCTGCCTGCTGAGTTCTTTGCCCGCATGAAGGCTTTGGTGGAATATGTCCCCCGCATGGACCCCTATGCGGCGGGGCTGGCGATTGGCACGACTGCACTGGTTTTTGCCTGGTCACGCGTGGTGGAGCGCTTCCCCCGGCTGGTTGTGCTGCCTGCTCAACTGGTGGGGCTGATAGCCGGGACGCTGGTGGCTGTCATATTCCATCTGCCTGTGGAAACCATTGGCACGCGCTTCAATGGCATTCCCCAGGAAATTCCCATGCCCAGCATCCCCTTTCCATCCTTGAGTGTATTGGGGCGCTTGCTGGTGCCTGCCATCACGATTGCTCTGTTGGGGGCGATTGAATCGCTGCTGTCGGCCCGCGTGGCGGACAACCAGATTGATGATCGTCATGACCCTAACCAGGAATTGGTGGCGCAGGGGATGGCGAACATCGTAGTGCCATTTTTCGGTGGGATCGCTGCAACAGGTGCGATTGCGCGGACCTCGACCAACGTCAAGGCAGGCGGGCGCACCCCGATTGCTGGGGTCGTACACTCGGTCACTTTGCTGCTGATTGTGTTGGTGGCGGCTCCCCTGGCATCCTGGGTGCCGATCTCTGTGTTGGCGGCGATTGTGATGGTCACGGCGATCCGCATGGGCGAGTGGCATGAGTTCGGACGCTTGCGGCACTTCTCGTGGAATTACGGCGTCATTTTGATGGCGACCTTCCTGCTCACCGTGGTCTTCGATCTGACCATCGCGGTGGAGATCGGCATGGTCCTGGCCAGTCTGTTCTTCATCTACCGGATGCAAGGGCTGACCAACATCGAATTGGCCGACAGCAAGTTACCTCCTTCCATCCAGTTGTATCGCCTGCGTGGCTCGCTGTTCTTTGGTGCAATTGCCCGGCTGGAAAGCCAGTTTGATCCTGCCAAAACCGATGCCCTGGTTGTTGTGCTGGACATGAGTTCGTTGCTCAACATTGATACCACGGGTGTCGATTGGCTGCAGGCCTTGTGCAAAACGCTCACGCGCAAGCAATGCAGTTTGGTGCTGTTCGGTTTGAACCATCAGCCCGCTTCCATTATCCAACGCTCAGGTTTGGCGGCACTGATTGGGGCGCAAAACCTCTGTACTGATGAGTACGAGGCCTTGCTGCGAACACACAAGATTCTGGAAGAAAATGACTGAGATTGTCGGACGGCGTTTGCTGATTCGTGGTGTGGTCCAAGGCGTGGGCTTCCGTTGGTTCATGGCGCAGGAAGCCCGCCGCCTGGGCGTGGGCGGCTGGGTGCGCAATCTTGCAGATGGCCGGGTGGAGGCGGTGGTCTGTGGCACCGAGCAAGCCGTGGCCGCCGTGCTGCACTGGGCCACGCGTGGCCCGTCGGGTGCCCGTGTGGACGAAGTCCTTGTGGAAGAGAGTGCAGTGCGGCAACGCGCCTTTGAGCGCAGATCAACTATCTAGATGATTGCTTAAATCTATCGAAGAAGGTTTGACCTGTCATGTGTCGCTGACCATAATCATCGCCTGTATAACCCCTAGGTTCGCTCAGGTATCTGGGCGTACCCAACCATTCAAGAGAGAGGAATCATCATGGCCGTTCTGGTTGGCAAGCAAGCCCCCGACTTCACTGCTACTGCTGTGCTGGGCAACAATGAGATTAAGGACATCACCCTGTCTGGTTTTACCAAGGGCAAGTACACCGCGCTGTTCTTCTATCCGCTGGACTTTACCTTTGTCTGCCCTTCCGAACTGATCGCTTTTGACCATCGTCTGGAAGAGTTCAAGAAGCGCAACGTCGAAGTCATTGGTGTTTCCATCGACTCCCAATTCACCCATCTGGCCTGGAAGAACACCTCCGTGGACAAGGGCGGTATCGGTCAAGTCGGCTACACCATGGTGGCTGATGTGAAGCACGAGATCGCCAAGGCGTATGACGTTGAATCCGCCGGTGGCGTGGCTTTCCGTGGCACCTTCCTGATCGACAAATCCGGTGTGGTGCAACATCAGGTGGTCAACAACCTGCCGCTGGGGCGCGATATTGATGAGCTGATCCGCGTGATCGACGCCCTGCAATTTACCGAAGAGCATGGCGAAGTCTGCCCGGCTGGCTGGAAGAAGGGCGCCAAGGGCATGAATGCCTCCCCCGAAGGTGTCGCCAAGTATCTCGCTGAAAATGCCAAGGCGCTGTAATAGCTGATGCACACTGTAAAAAGTCATGACTTGGTCATGGCTTTTCAGACCATAGACAAACCCCCGGATTTTTCGGGGGTTTTGTTTTTCTGGGCGGGATAGCGGGGTGTTTGCAGAACTTAACGAAACAAGGGGGTGACATGTAGTGCTGCCCGCTTGCCTTTTAGGCACGGCGGTTTGGATGGAGGAGGGCTGCGCTGCGCAAGTATGCCTATGAAATAATTTTAACCGCATACGACAAAGCCCTCACAAAGGAGGGCTTTGTCGGTAGTCGGAGGCCATGCAGGCATGGCTTTTTGATTACAACGAACTTTGATCAGGCGGCGCTGGGGATGCGACCACCGAAGCCGAAGGCGCCACGCACGCGCTTGGCGGCAACCGCCAGCTTGGCGAACACCTCAGCCATCACTTCTTCAAACGTCGGGGCGACTGCGAGCTTGCGGTCCAGCAGCCAAGCCTTGGCGTGTGCGCGGTTAGCGAAGTCGGCGGATTGCTCGACAACGTAATCCAGGCCGTCTTCCATCATGATCACTTCGGCCCAGTACATGCCATTGGCTTCGTAGATTTCGCCATATACACGGTCCGGTGTTGTCAGGTCGTATGCTTCATTGGTTTTCATGGTAAAACTCCTTATATGTATTTAGGGGGAATTGTGTTTGCCTCGGGGGCTTTGTTGATTCAATACTAGGATTGGATTCTGCAGTGATCCAATTGAAAGTTTAAATTTGATAATAAGTAGCTTTGAATCATCCCCGAGAGGCGCATGTGTACTGATATTCAAGGGTTTTTCGTTCTGTCGGATGCCGTGTGGCACCGATAAACGGCAAATTCCAAGGTAATTATTGTTTTTTGTTTTATGCTTTTGAAATAGGCGAGCGCCAACACCGAATCAGGCTTTTGCCTGCTTCGGTGCAGAGGGTCTTGTTTGTGACTTGTTTTCAGTGATGGGCTGTTCAGATCAGGGGGAGGGGATCTGTCTGTACAGGCCCATCAGGGGCTGCGCGATTTTTCAGTTGCCTGCGATCATCGACATTACCGGCAGGTAGGCCACTGCTACGGCGGCTACCCAGGTGGCGATGGTGACGTACTTGGGGGTACGGCTGTCTTCTTCGTAAAGGGCTGCATTCATGATGTGATTTCCTTGTTTTGCTAAGATTTTGTTTGTTGATCGAATTATCTAAGTACCCCAGGGCTTTGTCCAAATCGACTTTTGGATTGCCTCATCTATTTGATTTATATGGTGAAATTTATATTTGTTTTATGCGGCTATAAGTTGCACAAATGACCAAAGAGACTGAAGTTCCCGGCAATCGGCAAATCCTTGCGCCAAGCCGTGTATCTGGCGCTGGCGTGGGTATCATTCATGCTTGTCACTCATAGACAAAGCAGACAAAAATTATGTTGATACTCATTTCCCCCGCAAAAAGTCTCGATTTTGAGCGCCCAGTGCCAGCGCTCCCCCATAGCCAACCGGACTTTCTCGACCCCGCCGCTCGTCTGATTGCCGTGTTGCGTGAAAAGACGCCTGCCCAGATTGCCAGCCTGATGTCGATTTCTGATCCACTGGCGACCCTCAATGTGGCCCGCTACGCGGATTGGTCGCCCCCCTTCACGCCTGCCAATGCGCGGCAGGCTGTGCTGGCCTTCAATGGGGACGTATACGAGGGCCTGGATGCATGGTCCTTGAGTGCCGCGCAACTGGATTTTGCCCAGCAGCACCTGCGCATCCTCTCGGGTCTGTATGGGGTACTCCGCCCGCTGGATCTGATGCAGGCCTATCGCCTGGAAATGGGCTCCAGGCTGGCAAACCCTGGTGGCAAGGATTTATACGCGTTCTGGGGGGACACCATCACCCAGGCGCTGAATCAGCAGATTGAAGCGCTCGGGCAGGCAGAGGAGGAGGCCGTGGTGGTGAATCTGGCCTCAGGGGAATATTTCAAATCGGTGCGCCCCAAGAAATTGGCCGCCCGCGTCATTACCCCTGTGTTTGAAGAGCGCAAGGGAGATGGCTACAAGATCGTCAGCTTCTATGCCAAGCGGGCGCGGGGCTTGATGAGTAGGTATGCAATTGTCAATTCTGTGAGCAAGGTTTCTGCGCTCAAGGATTTTGACATGGAAGGCTACAGGTTTGAATCCAAAGCATCGGATGATGCCAAATGGGTGTTTCGCCGTGATGGCGTGGAGAAAGCATGAGCATTACAATCAGCACTGAGTTTGATAGTGGCAATATCGAAGTGGTGGATGCCAGCAATGCGCAGGATATGCGCCTGCGCATCCGGCAGGATACCAACAGCGAATTCTACCAGTGGTTCCATTTCCGCCTGCATGCAGTACGCGGTGTGGCCCTGCGCTTGGTGATCGAGAACGCCGCACAGAGCAGCTACCCCGGGGGGTGGTCGGGTTATCGTTGTGTGGCCAGCTATGATCGCCAGAACTGGTTCCGCATTCCTGGCACAGACTTTAATGGGGAAGTGCTCGCCATCGATTTCACCCCCGCCGCAGATACGGTATGGCTGGCGTACTTTGAGCCTTATTCGCATGAGCGCCACCTGGATTTTATTGCACGCTGCCAGATGAATCCCTTGGTGACGGTCGATAGCATCGGCAAGAGCCTGCAAGGGCGTGATCTGGATCGCATCCAGATCGGGCAGGGTAGCCATCCGGTGTGGATACAGGCGCGCCAGCATCCGGGCGAGAGCATGGCCGAGTGGTTCATGGAGGGGTTGGTTGAACGCCTGCTGGATGTGGCCGACCCCGTAGCACGGCAGGTGCGCGAACTTGCGCAATTCCATCTGATTCCCAACATCAACCCAGATGGTAGCGTCCTGGGGAACCTGCGCAGCAATGCGGCCGGGGCCAACCTGAATCGTGAATGGCTGAACCCGAGCCTGGAACGCAGCCCGGAGGTTGTGCATGCCCAGGCTGCAATGCGTGCCAGTGGTGTTGACCTGTTCCTCGATATCCATGGTGATGAAACGCTGCCCTATGTATTCATTGATGGCAGCCACATGGTGCCGGGCTATGGTGAGCGCAACAAGGCTTTGCAGGCCACCTTTCTGGAGAATCTGAAGACAGCCAGCCCGGATTTCCAGACCATCCACGGTTATACCGAGGATCGTTTTGACGAAGAGCTGCTTACCCTGGCCTCAAAATGGGTGCCGCATACTTTTGGCTGCGTTTCGATGACGCTGGAAATGCCCTTCAAGGACAACAACAATCTGCCTGATCTGCGCAATGGCTGGAGCGGGCAGCGCAGCAAGTGCCTGGGGGCGGCATTTCTGTATCCGATCTTGGCCTACCTGCGCGCCTTGAGCTGACGAATTTGAAATGGCCGGTCGGACAGAGCAACTGAACTCTGCGCGACCGGCCATGAAACGACTTCAATCGGTTCAGCGCGGCTTCTTGAGCTTGAGCAGAGCCTCGGCAAATTTCACCGGGTCGGTGCTGCCACGGCGGGCGTCTTCCACGGCGACTTTGCGGTCCTTGATCAGGCGCAGCAGGTCGTCGTTCATCGCGTGCGAGCCAGAGGTCGGCTCCAGCGTCAGCTTGTCGAGCAAGGGGCGGATGCCCGCAAGATTGTTGGTGGCGATCAGATGGCCCGATTCCGGCGTGATGGTTAGGCATTCGGTGGCCAGATGGTAGGCGTCCCCTTCCAGCGAGGGCAGCAGCGCTTGGCAGATTACCCCACGCAGGGTGCTCGACAGGGTCTGTGCCTGTGCTTCCGTGTTGCCCAACAGACGCAGCATCTTCTGCAAACCCAGCTCAGTGGTGCGGGCGTGCAGGGTGGCGAACACCAGTGGCCCGGCTTCAGAGAGCGCCAGTGCCTCCTGTGCGGTTTGCGCATCGCGGATTTCACCGATCAGGATCACGTCCGGGCGCTCGCGCAGCGCATCCAGCGCACCCAGGTAATAGCTTGCCACGTCCCCATCGGCGCCTACTTCACGCTGGGTGATGATGCTCTTGCGTTGCGGGATCAGCGTTTCGACCGGGTCTTCAATCGTGATGATGTGGCCCGAGCGGGTCTTGTTGATCTGGTCCAGCAGCGAGGCGATGGTGGTCGACTTGCCCTGGCAGGTGTCCCCCACGATCAGCACTAGCCCACTGGTGAGTTTGGCCAGCTCCTGCGTATTCTGGCGCAGCCCCAGCGCATCTAGCGACAGCGGTTCCGCCGGGAAGCGGCGGATCACGCAGCCCAGGCGCTTGCGGCCATGGAAGGAGAAACAGTTGACCCGCAGGCGGGCACTGTAGAGGTCCTTGGCGCGGTCAAAGGCGCGATCCAGAATGCGCTCTTCCCAGTTCGGTTCAATCACCTCGAAGAACTCTTCAAGCTCCTGTCCGGTGATGGGGATGTCTGATACCGCCACGAGCCGCTTGGGCTGGCGCAGCATCAGCGGGCTGTTCTGGTGCATGATGATGTCGCTGAACACGATGTTGGAGTTCAGCAGGCTGAGAATCTGTTCGATTAACGTTCCGCTGCTCGGAAAATCATCGTTTTCCAGAGGGGAGAGCGTTTCAATCAAAGAGTAATGCGATAAATCCATGGATTTCCCCGGCGAATTGGCACAGCACCGACGCGTCAACAGCGCCCCTGATCTGGAGCAGAATCCTTGCGCGCTCTACGGCAGATTGCAAGTATAAGGCCGACTTCAGCCGCCGAACGGTTTGTGTTGTTGCCTTGTGTATCCAAGTCCCCCTATTTTGGGGCTGCGGGCCGTCGGCACAAGGCGGCCCGGTTGCGCCAAGCAATCAAAGGGTAGCACGTGTGACGGCGGCGCTACAGTATGGGCCTGTAAATGCGCCAGGATTGATTGTACCTGTCAGGGGCATGGCTTTGAGCGCTGCCCAGATCACGATATCGGCGTCATCGCCGTTGAGTCCCAGGCTTGTGATGGCATTCCCGATGTTTTTGCACAGATTCTCGGCGGTCTTCTGATCTGTGTTCGGGTTGCCGAATCCTGTCATCGCTGTGGCAAACCAGTCTTGCTGTTGCAGGTAGCTGCGGATGGAACCCAAGGAAGAATTGCCTTGCAGCAGGTTGTAACTGAGCACCTGTCCAGGGTTGATTTCTGCATGTACTGCGTGCAAGGCTGCTGCCCGGGTGGGTTGGCAGCGTGGCTGGGCGCCTGTGCAGATCGACCAGTCGGCAAAGATGGACGGGCGAGGGGCCGCAAAGGAAATCTTCCAGGTGCCCACCTCTTCAAGCGAGTTCACATCCCAGTTGCCTTCCTTGGTGGGGATGCGCAACAACACCGCCACCCCGCCGTTGGGGTTCCAGCGCCGCAGATCCCGGTGGCTGACATGGGTTTCCTTGATTCCGTTGGCAAACAGATTCTGGATGGCTTTGTCGATGGCCTGCGCCTTGTCCTTGCTGGCCTGGGTGGTGAGCTTGGTGAGGACGGAAGCCTCGGGGGACACCTGCTGGATGCCTGCGATGGCGATTTGCAGGGCCGTGCCCGCCATGTTGCTGGAATACTCGCTGCTACCGGAGAGGACGAAGCTGATTTCCGGGATATTCGCATCCCCATCTGGCCGAATCAGGAACAGCGGAAAATTCAGCAATTCGTGCCCCACGCTGCGGTTCCAGAATTCACCATTGCGGTCAGACTGATGGCTGAGTGTGAGGAGTGAGGCGGTCGTCTCGTATTCCCCCACCTTGATGTTGGCGGCCAGGTTGATATCGGATTTCTTCCCCAGCAGGTAGCGGTACAGGGCGTTGCGTTTCTGGTATTGCAGCGAAACCGGGTCCTCTTCACCGTCCTTGGTTGCGCTGATGGTGCTGGAGATGGTGACCCGCGTGTAGGTGTTGCCAAAGTCTTGCCCCTGCGGACCCGCTTTGCTATCCAGATCGCTGAATTCCGTCAGCGGGGTGACATCCACCACCATATTGCGGGGGCTGGCGGGTGCCGCCCCGGCACTTTTTGTGATCACGGAGACAGAGGAGGGCGGAGCCGTCAAGGTGCTGGTTGTCGGCGCATTAGGCAGGTTGGCACAAGCTGCCAGCACTGTGGTGGGGAGTACCAACAGGGCGAAACGACGTATTGTTATGGGCATGATGATCTCTCTTTGGTTGGGGCAAGTCAGGCTGACAGTGCCGAAACCAGCATAGCGGGCCTGATTGGGATCGTGGTGGCTGCGCATACGCAAGTGTGATATTTGCCAAGCTTGATCCAGTTTGGCGGAGAGATGAGCCGTGCGCCATGTGGCTTTTGGGAAGTACGCACCCTCGGGCATGTTGGGGGCAAGGCGGGTGAGGCAGGGGCTTGATGGCAAAAACAGGTGAAAATCCGGGAGGTGCGGGCGGAATGTAATACACTCTGTGGCAGTGAGTCTCATTGTATTGGTCGTTATCATGCTGCAAATTTCCAAGAAGTGGCTGGCTGTGCTGGCGCTGGTTTCAGGTTCGGCCTATGCCGGATCGGTGTCCATGATCTCTGTGTCGGACAGCATTTCCGCTACGGTTGAAGGTATTTCCACCGCAAGTTCAACGGTAGGCAAAAGCTCGGCCAAGCTGCTCAATCTTGCCGAGGGGGACTATAAAGTGGTTGATGTCGCCCAGGCGCAGGAAGCGGGCAAGCTGCGCCTGACCTTGCATCCGGTGGATGAAACTGCTGCGGGCGAAGGGTTTTATCTCTATGTGGTGGCTGCCGATGTGGAGCAGGCCCAGATCCGCCAGGGCGATATTGTGTCGGCCAAGCTACGCCCCTACGGCGTGGCCGTGTTTGGCCAAGGCAAGTCCAGTCCGTTTGCGCTGGTGCTGGACGAGGCTTGGCGCAAGCAGATTCTGCCCCAAGCGATTACCGGCTGAGTCCCCAGGATGACTTGGCGCCAAGCCTGCTTGGGGGTGGCATTGGCTTTGATGCTGGTGCCAGCAGGGCAGGCGGCGAGTTGGTCGTACTGCGATCAGCCTGCCCGGGCGAATCTGGTGCAAACCGACCGGATGCTGCGTTTCGGGCATCTGGTCGAAAATATTCTGGATGAAACTGCGGCACAGGCTGTAGTTGTTTCCCGCTCGGGCTTTGACTTGGAACGTTTCGGTCTGCACTATTCCCATGCTGGAGTCATGTTGCGAGATGAGGTGCAACAAGGCTGGTCCGTTCGCCAGTTATATTTCGATTGCGCAGCCGAACGCCCTCGAATTTATGATCAAGGCATCCCTGGTTTTCTGCTTGGCAATGAAGAAGACTTGCCTACCTTCATCTCCATGGTGTTCTTGCCGCCAGATGAAGAGCGTCGGCTGGCCGTCCAAGCGCATAGTAAACCGGTCGCACTGTCGCTTTTGGGGCAGACCTACAGTGCCAATGCCTACCCGTTTTCTACCCGCTATCAGAACTGCAACCAGTGGGCGCTGGAATTGCTGGCATATGCCTGGGGCAATATTTCCCTAGAGGCGCCGGATCGGCGTGCTGCCGCACAAGGCTGGCTCAAGGCCCAGGGCTACCAGCCTACTCAGATCAGGCTGGGGCCGTTTCTCGATGTGGCAAGCTGGTTTGTGCCGCTGGTGAATCGGGATGACCACCCCGCCAACGAACTCGCGGAAGGCATAGTCTCTTTGAGCATGCCGGATGCCGTGGAAGATTTTGTCCATCAACAGGTGCCAGCGGCCACGCGTTTGGAAATCTGCCTGAAAGACACGCACGTGGTGATCCGCAAGGGCTGGCGCAGGCTGGATGCCAAATGCGTGGCCGAACCTACGGATCAGGTGATGCAGTTGCAATAAGGCGGCGCTTATTTTTTCTGTTGATCCTGCTTTTTCCAGGCTTCCAGAAAGGCCAGCGTGACTTTTGCCTCGTTCGTTTCGGCCAGACCGCTGCCAAAGAAAGCGCCCACATCCTTGAAGTCGTTTCCGCCCGCGAGGTCCGACAGGCTACGGAAGGCAATAAAGGGTATCTTGTTGGCATAGGCTACGTGGGCCAATGCGGCGGTTTCCATGTCAATGGCCTCTGCTTGCAGGGTATCGTACAGATAGCTGCGGTAAGCCGGGTTAGCGAGGAAGGCGGTGCCAGACGCTGCACGGCCGCCTACGCGCAGCACGGGCGGCTCGCTGACGCATTGCTTGGGCTCACGCGGGCCGCATTGATCCAGCGCCAAAGAGAGACCACGGGCGACGGCAAGCATGCGAGGGTCCGCCACATAATCGAAGCGGAATTCGCCTTTGGGGCTGTTGTCGGCATTCATCACGAAATTCTCACGCATGAACATGCCTGTGGATTCCTGGCCTGCCTGCCACGCTGGCAAGGGTTTGCCATCAGCATCCCGGGCGAGCTTCAGGCCCAAGCATTCGATATCCCCCGGTTTGCCACAGGCCGCAGGCGTGCTGCCATCGCCATTCCAGTAAATTTCCATCGGCATGGCCCAGCGCTCGGGCACCACCACATCCCCCACATGGTTGGCAGGATTTACGCCCCCGGCAATGCCGCTGAGGATCAGGCGTTCGATGCGGAAGTGATCCAGCATCAATTGCGTGTTCATCGTTGCATTGATCATGCTCACGCCCGAGAGCACGATCACCACCGGATTGCCGCGCAGGGTGCCCGTAGTGAAGCGGTTGCCGTTGACCTGCCATTCGCGCTTGCCCTGGGTTTGCACCAGCAGGATATCCGCCTCCGCCCCAAAGGCAGAGACGATGCCGATACGGGGTGTGCATTCGCTCAGGCAGCCCTGGTGAGGTGGTGGGGCTGCGTGGCTGGTACTGCTGAAGAACATGCTTGCGGCTGCGAGCAGGCAAGGCAGCAGGGATTGGCGCAATGGTGTCATCATCTCTGGGCTCTACTGGATTGTGGTGTGGCGGTATTTTATCGTGAGGCGGATGGCAAAATGGTTTCTGGATGCCCAGGCGGGAGCAGAGCCGGGGCTTCTTTTTAAATGCCCCGGGGTGGGTGGCTACGGGGTAGAATGGAAGTTTCCCTTGCTTTGCGTGAGATAAGTTCCTATGGCTGCAACCATTCTCCAGAAGATTCCTGCCGGTGAGCGCGTCGGGATTGCCTTTTCCGGTGGCCTGGACACCAGTGCCGCTGTGCATTGGATGCGTTCGAAGGGCGCGATCCCCTGTGCCTACACCGCCAACCTCGGCCAGCCCGACGAGAGCGATTACGAAGAAATCCCCCGCAAGGCGCTTGCTTACGGGGCCGAGATCGCCCGCTTGATCGACTGCCGTCCGCAGCTCGTGGCCGAAGGGATTGCAGCCATCCAGTGCGGCGCTTTTCACATCAAATGCGGGGGCAACACCTATTTCAACACCACCCCGCTGGGCCGCGCCGTAACGGGCACCGCCCTGGTGGTGGCGATGAAGGAAGATGGCGTCAACATCTGGGGCGATGGCTCCACCTTCAAGGGTAATGATATCGAGCGCTTCTACCGCTATGGTTTGCTGGCCAACCCGGCGTTGAAGATCTACAAGCCCTGGCTGGATCAGGACTTCATCAATGAACTCGGTGGCCGCAAGGAGATGAGCGAATACCTCATCACCAATGGCTTTGATTACAAGATGAGCGTGGAGAAGGCTTACTCGACCGACTCCAACATGCTGGGCGCCACCCACGAAGCCAAAGATCTGGAGTTCCTCAATAACGGCATGCACATCGTCAAGCCGATTATGGGCGTGGCCTTCTGGCGTGAATACGTGGTGGTCAAGCCTGAGACCGTGACGGTGCGTTTCGAGGAAGGCGTGCCCGTCGCGTTGAACGGCCATAGCTTTGCTAGCGTGGTGGAGCTGTTTGCCGAAGCCAACGCCATTGGTGGCCGTCATGGCCTGGGCATGAGCGACCAGATCGAAAACCGCATCATTGAAGCCAAGAGCCGTGGCATCTATGAAGCCCCGGGGATGGCACTGCTGCACATCGCCTATGAGCGTCTGGTCACCGGCATCCACAACGAGGACACCATTGAGCAATACCGCGTCAATGGCCTCAAGCTCGGTCGTCTGCTCTACCAGGGCCGCTGGTTCGACCCGCAAACCCTGATGCTGCGCGAAACCGCCCAGCGCTGGGTGGCTCGTCCCATCACGGGCGAGGTGACGCTGGAATTGCGTCGTGGCAATGACTACAGCATTATGGATACGTCCAGCCCGAACCTGACCTACGCGCCTGAGCGTCTGTCGATGGAAAAGGTGGAAGATGCCCCGTTCTCCCCGGCTGACCGTATTGGTCAGCTCACCATGCGCAACCTGGATATCATCGATACGCGCCAGAAACTGGGCGTCTATACCCGCTCTGGTCTGCTCGGTAGCCAGGCCGATGGCAGCATCCCGCTGCTGACGGGCGACAAGAAGTAAGCATACTTGCCCTTTCAAAAAGCCCACAGCGATGTGGGCTTTTTTGTGTGCGGCATTTCAAGGCGCTATTTTTCAGTAAGCTTTGTTTGGTCTCAGCCCGCCTGGAGATGGCTGTAGCGCTTGATTCTGTCATACGCGCGTTCGCGCAGGCGCCAGCGCTCGGCGTCCGAGAGCATGTTCGCCGCCCAGTTGAAGACATTGGCATCCTGCACCTGTTGTCGCAGACAGATCATGCGTTCCCTTTGTTCGGCTTCGCTCATCTGCAAGGCCTGCAGCATGGCGTCTGTGAGTTCTTCCATGAGATAGGGATTGACGATGAGCGCTTCGCGCAATTCCAGGGCCGCGCCTGTGAAGCAGCTTAGAATCAGCACACCTTGTTCGTCCTCGCGCGCAGCGACGAATTCCTTGCTGACCAGATTCATGCCATCATGCAGGCTGCTGACGACGCAGACCTGAGCGGAGCGATATAGGGCGCAGAGTGTATCCGCATCCTGGTAAGCTTCGATGAAGGTGATGACTGGTGTTTGCCCGTTGGTAGTGAAACGGGCATTGATGTGTGCGACCAGCGCACGCACGCGCTGTTGGAAGCTGCTGTAGTCCCGTACCATATCCCTGGTGGGGCTGGCTATCTGCACAAAGTGTACGATGTGGCGCAGGGCTTCATGCTTGTCCAATAGGTGTTCAAAAGCCAGCAGGCGTTCCTCTATGCCTTTGATATAGTCAAAGCGATCTACGCCCAGAATGATCTTTTTGTCTGCGGGAATCTTCAGGCGCTCTAAGCACTTGTCCTGCAGGTAGGTAGTGGGTGGGCGTTGTGCGGGCCAGGCGATGGAGATGGGATAGGTCTGGATCAGTGTTTCACGCGCGTTGCAGAAGACGCTGGAACGGTCATGCTCGATGCGCGCTTCAAGAAACCGATCCACCGAGGCCAGAAAACTCTGGCGATGGCCTGCGGTCTGAAAGCCGATAATGGTGCTTCCCAATAGCCCCTGAAGTATTTCATGACGCCACGGGCAGATGCTGAAAGCGTCGGCGTTTGGCCAGGGGATGTGCCAGAAGCTGATGATGGTGGCATCTGGCAGATGCCGCCGGATCATGGCAGGTGCCAGGGCCAATTGGTAATCCTGAACCAAGACAATGGGATTTTTGCAGCGTGCTTCTTCGAGCACAGCATCGGCAAAGCGTTGATTGACTCTCTGGTAGTATTGCCAGTCCGTTTCACGGAAAACAGGCCGGACATGGGCCATATGACAAAGTGGCCAGATGCCGCCATTGGCGAATCCGGCGTAGTAGCCCGTATGTTCTTTCGCACTGAGCCAGAGGCGCCGTAAGGTGTATCCGCCTGCGCCTCCGGTGACGACTACCCGATCGTGATTGTCGACTTTCTCTGCGTCGGCCGTGCCGTTGCCGTGCGCGATCCAGGTGCCACCGCATGCACTCAGCACGGGTTCCAGCGCAGAGATGAGGCCGCTGGCCTGCCGTATGACTTGTATGCCCTCTGCCGTGCGGATGTGGCTGAAAGGTTGATGGTTGGATAGCGCGATGACCTGTTCACCGCTGAGCTTGCCTTTCAGAAGGGCTTGGAGACGCTCCGCATCCCAGACAAGGTGTGCCTGTGTCCCCAGGTGTCGGCAACTGTCTTCAATATCACGTAAGTGGGTACGCAGGTCATGCATCCAGGGGGCAGAGGGGGTGTTTGCAGTATTGCTTTCATGCAGCAGTCTTTGCAGGCTGAGAGACCAGTAGCGCCGGTGCTGACGCAGTACCAAAGCCATGATCAGGATACATACAACCGTCAGGGAACTGATGACGATGAACAAATGCTGACGGGATGTAGAGACTCGATTTTTGGCAAATTCCAGGCTGTGAATGATGACCAGCTCGCCAATATTGTCTTTGTCGATTTTGACTGGAAACACGCCGACATGTGCGGTTTCTGACCCCAGCGTGATCTGTGGCCGCTCCTCTTGCTGGATGAGTTGCGCCGTCTGGCAACTCATCCAGACCGGATAATCTGTGGTCTGGTAGCGAAGGGCGCCTGTTGGCGAGCAGAAGCCGATGGCGATCAGCTTTTCATCCTGTACTGCACGTTCGAACAGTGCCTCAATACGTTCACCTTCCTGCTTGGCCAGGGCATGGCTGATTGTGTCTGAGAATGCGTTTGTCAGCACCGCGCCGCGTAAAGTGATGTCTCGCACAGCCCATCTGAAAGTCAGGTGGTTGACAGCGTAAAAGGACGCCACAGTAATCAATGTCAAGGAGACAAGGAAGAGTAGCAATACCGGTAGACGGACAAAAAATGTCATGAAAGAAATATGGCCGCGAAGATTATGGTGCGGTGCAATGCGCAAGAACCGCAGCTTGTCTCATATAATGCGCTTAATAGGCACTTATCGCCTTGATTGAGCATGAAAGTCAAGCGCCCTCTTCAGATTATTCTGGTTTTCAATACCCGTGGCCCATTCAGTAGAGAAGTGCTGGCTGGTGTGGGGGCGTATGTCAAATCTCGCAAGCTTGATTGGCGGATGACGATCTGCAATGCGCTGGCAGGTTCATTGGATGGGGCGGACGGATATATTCTGGATACCGAGAGCGTGCATCCAGAAATGTCAGCAATGCCCGGCAATGTGCCCTGTGTGTACGTTGCCCCTGCGCTGACTGCCGCACCGCAAAGCGCGGTGCCACTGGTGTACCCCGATAATGCTGCTTTGGTTGCTGAGGCAGTGGGGCATCTGCGGGAAACATCGGCTACACGAATGGCATTTTATTCCCGGCCCCGTTACAGAGAGCAGCCGTGGGCCCAGGAACGGATCGCGGCGTTTCGTCAGCTGCTCGGGCCGCAGGCCGATATTTGGCAAGGAGGCGATGCGCCAGCCAATTCCGCTGAGGAAGCGCTTAAGACCATGGCCTGGATCAGACGCCTGGGGTTTCGTACAGGCATTGTTGCCGTGAATGATTCAAGCGCCAGGGAACTGCTGAGTTTGTGCCAACAGCTTGGTCGTGACATTCCGCAGGATATTTCAATCGTAGGCATCGATCACGATCCGCTGGTTGCTGCATTATCGCCGATCGATTTCTCTTCGGTGCGACAACCACATGACCGTATCGGCCAGACTGCGGCGGAGCTGTTGCATCGACGGATACAGATGCCAGACGAAGCCACGCCGATGTACACGCCAATTGCTCCCGAGGGGTTGCACCTTGCCAACTCTTCGGGCAAGGCGCCGGGCACACTTTACGCGGCATTGGGGTTTATCAGGCAAAACCTCGGGCAGAGCATCAAATCCCAGCAGGTGGCAGACCATGTAGGGGTCTCTCGCGCAACGCTGGAGCGCCTTTTCCTCAAGCAGTTGGAAAGTACCGTCCACGATGAAATCTTCCGCCAGCGTATCGCCTTGGCCAAAACCCTGTTGCGCAGCGGCGACATGGCAACGGCTGATGTGGCGAGGCAGAGCGGATTCAAGACCGCGCAGTACATGCACTACGTTTTCAAAAAAGAGTTTGGCACTTCGCCCAAGGAGTTTGCCGCAGGTAATACCGATGCAGATGATTAAACCAAGGACAAGTGGCTAGACCGATTATTTGTTGCATCAGTACAACACCTTATGTCTTTGGTCGTGGTTTTTCTCATGCGTCCATAAATAATTTTTCTTGCGATAAGTGTTTGTCAGTCCTCATGTTTCCGCTACGTGTGAGCGGATTTCGCAATGCCTGTGCGCCAATATCGAAATTGAGGCCTCCCCAGGCTATGGGTACAAATGCCTGACCTCTTCTCCAAGAGGGTAAACCTTGATCCCTTCGGTCAGTGACGAATTGGCATTAAGCCTGTCTTGGAGCGAGCGTTTTATACCTATATCGGGAGAAACACACATGCAGATGAGAATAATTGCTCTGGCCGTTCTCGGCCTGATGTCCAGCGCAGCCTTCGCAGAAGCCACAGTCAAGATCGGCGGCAAGTACGACGCTGGCTACCAGTTCAAGCACACAGCCCTCTCGGACGCTGCTGATGGCACGTATGGCGGAGCCAAGACCACTGAAACCCTGGGTGACGGCTCTGCTTCCACCTCCCGTATCACGGTGCAGGCCAAGGAAGACCTGATGCCGGGCTGGAACGCCATGGTTGACCTGGACTTGCGCTTCGGTACCGTTGAAGAAGGCAAGACCGGTATCACCAGCAACGATAAGAAGGCCCTGTACCTGACCTCCCCGTACGGCAACCTGCGCTGGGGCGTGATGAACCTGGTGAGCCAACAGTACTGGGATTACGAAGAAAAGCCCTACATGGTTAACGTGAAGGACTTGGAAATCGTCAAGTACGGCGTCATGGCCAAGCGCGTCTCCTCCCTGAGCAGCCGTGCTACTGAATATGACACCCCCGTGTTCAACCTCGGCCCGGTTGCTTTCCGCGCCAAGGCCAACTTCGTCTTTGGTGACAACCAGACGACGGGTGCCAACAACGTGGACAATGGCGCCACCGGGGCGGTTAACGGCGGTAACGTACGTGCGCTGGCTGTGACGGGCGCTGTCGGCAAGCTGGTGAACTGGACGCTGTCCACCCACGAACGTGCTCGCACCACCTTTGGTCAAGGCCTGAGCAACGGCATGCACTGGCAAGAACATTCGATCAGCATCCACCCGATCGAAGGCCTGAAGATCGGCATGAACTACAACATCTACAAGGGTGGTGACGGTACGGCTGCAGGCGCCTTCAAGGAAAAGAACACCAACTTCGTGGTGGCCTATAACCTGGG
>NZ_KB892845.1 GCF_000373965.1 Uliginosibacterium gangwonense DSM 18521
AGCTGAGGGGGCAGTTCAAGGCGCTCAAGTTCATTGAGCCAGCGCAAGTGCACGGTTCCATTGACGATCTGGTCGGCATGGACGACATCAAGGCCGAGGTGGCACAGATCAAGGACCAATATCAGCGCCGCGCGGAGTATGCCGAATACGGCATNAGCAAGCCCTTCAATGTGATGTTCAGTGGTCCGGCGGGGACCGGCAAGACTAAGCTGGCCAGTTACTTGGCCAAGGAGCTGGGGCTTCCCATCCTGTTCCATTCCGCCGCCAACCTGGAAACAGGCTTTGTTGCCGGCGGTTCGAATACGTTGAGCCGCATCATGACAATGGCCAAGCGGAGAAGGCGCTGTATCGTCTTCCTCGACGAGGCTCAGGACCTTTTCATGAAGCGCGGTGGCCGCCGCAAGTTTGACGATGACACGGCGAATACGCTGTTGTCGGTGCTCGACGGCGTGCGCAACCGAAACGAAGCTGAGATCATCTGGATAGTAGCCAGCAACTTCAACAGCGAAAGCATGCCGATGGACGAAGCCATGCTGCGCCGCTTCCAAATGAAGGTTGACTTTCGCATGCCCAACCGCGAAGAGCGGTTAGCGATCATCGCTCATTACCTGGGCCAACGTGCCGGCAAGGTGTTGCCTAACCTCGACCTACGTCACATGGTGGACGTGACCGAGGGCTGCAGCCCTGCCGACCTGGAAACCATCGTCAACCAGGCCGGCATCACAGCCGTACAGGTGGGCGAGCTGATTGGCGCCGATACCTTGATGCAGGCTGCTGAACGGGTGCTGGTGGGCAACGTCAACATCCAGGCTACCGAGGAACGCGAGCGTGACCGCCGCATCATCGCCGTGCACGAATGGGGTCACTTTCTCGTTGACTTCGAGCACGAACGCACACAGCCCAATAGCAACTGGGAGCAAATCCTTGCCGATATGAAAACGATCAAGATTTCGCTCAAAGCCAACCCGCGCACCAACGCGTTGGGCTTTGTATTCCACAAACAGGGGACCAACTTGCTTAAGACCAAGAGCGACATCGAACACGATGTGCGTGTGTTGCTCGGAGGAATGGCGAACGAAGAACTATTTTTTGGCGAGGAAGGTACGACCAATGGGGCGCACAATGACATCACACGCGTGACGCAGTTACTGCACCACGCTGTCGGCGAGATGGGCATGTACCGTAAAACCCGCCTGAACTACGGGTCACTTACCAAAAGACGCCAAGACGGTGTCTATGAAATGGACGAAGAGACACGTAGCATCATGGAGGCTCAGAGCGAGCGCCTTTACAACGAAACCAAGGCTGTGCTCGCCCGGCTCAAGCCGCTGACCGAGCATCTGGTTGGCAAGCTGCTGGAAGCTGGTGAGATGAGCCTGAATGAGGTGCTGTTGGAGATCCGCCGCTTCGAGACGAGTTGATACATTTTCGACCGTGTAGTCAGTCAGTTTGAAACAAGAAGATGAAATACGTCATTTCCTAGGAGTACCTCTTTCGAGACATCAGTCCGGGGGTTTCAAAGACATCCTCTTTTGAATTTCATGCCTGATTGACCCTCATATTGATTCCGCACTGACCCGCTTCTTTTGGGTTATGAATGCATGGTTGAGAACTTAGAGTTGTCAGCCTGGCTGGGTCAGTGACACTTGGCCAATCAAGCACGGAATTCAACATCTTGACCAGATTTTTTTCGCGGTCCAGGCCGAACGGCGGAAATGTGAAGCGCAACTGACGCTCAATACGCCTGCCCTCAATGACCGCTGTGGCCAACGATGAGTCGGCGAAGACAGTGAAAGCTGGTCCCCTCTGCCTATCCAATCCTCATTGGCCGGGTATCGGCCATAGCGGCCCTTGGACTGAAACGTCAAATCAGGCAGCAACTTGCCGCTTAACTGCCGTTCAGCGTTTGGAGGTCGTGAACGGCAGCTTTCCTTTTCGACGAATAGGTGCTCAGCCGCTCACGGCAGCCAAGTCTACTGGCAGCTTCCCGCTGATAACAGACAGGCTGTTACTCCTACCGCGTTTCCATCGTGGCCAACATCGACGGACAAACCTGTTCAGCCCGTAATCCGTCAACAACTCCCTGACGGTCAACTGGCAACCTGTTCTGACTCACCTTCCACTTCCCTTCGATTGCCAGAATGGGAATCTCGATGCCGACAATGGCTTTGAGTTGAGCCGCGATAAAGTCATCGGGGGCGTCAGAAACCGTCCAGGGGTGTTCGCGTTGGCGCTCATGGTTGTTGGTCATCTCGTCGATCTGTGCCCGAACCCAGGTCGCATCATCAAAAATCTGCGGTTTGCCGCGAACCTGGACCATCGCAAAATTCCAGGTGGGCACAACTTTGCCGCTTTCAGCTTTGGACGGATACCACGAGGGTGTCACATAGCATTCAGGTCCCTGGAAGACCACCAATGCCTCGGCTCCCTCTCGAAGAGCATCTAGTTGCTTGTTTCCCCTTGCCAAATGGGCACGCAGTATCCCGTGTTCTCCACCGACATGAAGCGTGAAGGGAATCAGGTTTGCCATCAGGCCATTGCTCCCCGCGGTAATCAGCGTCGCCAAGGGATGTGCGGTTATCAGGCCATGAAGAACATCAAGGCGTTCTTCACGAAACATGGAGGGGCAGTGCATTTCAGGTCCTTTCGGAAGTCAATTCGTGGATGCATTTTTTCGCTAAACCGGACTATTATTAAGAGCCAGTTATCCACAAAGTAAATGATCCAGTATTTCGCATAAAGGAGCCTGGTCGTGCCGCGTCGCCAGCCGTTGATAGAGATTCCTGCCCTTGGAGCCTTAGACCGCACCCAGGGTGGTATTGGCCGGCAACTGGCAGAGGCTTTACGCAACGCCATCTCCCGAGGGGAACTGGCTGCTGGCGAGCCGCTACCATCCAGCAGGGCGCTGGCCAAGTCCTTAGGCGTATCACGGGGAACCGTGACGGAAGCCTACGAGCAGTTGATGGCCGAGGGGTGTCTGGATGCGCGACCTGGTGCCAGCACGCGGGTAGCGGCTACGCTTCATGAGCCGAATGTGGCTGTTCAACGCAGTTCCGTGAGTGACGCGGATTCCATGCCTATGCCACCCGAGTCTGCCTCGCGCTATGCGGCCGTTGCTGAGCGCTTGACTCCGTTACCCTTGGTACCGTTCTCCGTTGCCGTGCCAGAGGGCGCCGTGGCGATGGATGACCACTGGCGGCGACTCAGCAACCGTGTCCGGGTATCGCAAGTCGCGGCCCCATCTGGGTACAGCGACCCAAGCGGCTTGCTGCCACTGAGAGAGTCGATTGCCAACTATTTGCGGAAGGCTCGGGCTGTTCGTTGTAGCCCAGAGAACATCATCATCACCGAAGGTGCACAACAGGGGCTTTTCTTGGCGGCCAGGGTACTGCTGTCTCCCGGCGACGCAGCCTGGGCTGAAGACCCTGCCTACCCGGGTCTGACCTCGGTGCTCGAAGAGCGCGGCATTGAGGTACAGAGAATCGCCGTGGATAACCAAGGTTTCGATGTGGCAAAAGCCTTGGAGATGTGCCCAGCAGCCAAGGCTGTCTTTGTGACCCCTTCGCATCAATACCCAATGGGGATGCCATTGAGCATGCCTAGACGCTTGGCACTCATTGAATGGGCCAGAAAGTCCAACGGTTGGATTGTCGAAGACGATTATGACAGCGAGTTGCGCTATGCCGGCCAACCGTTTCCTGCCATGCAAGGTTTGGATAGCAGCCGGGTCGTTTACCTGGGGACGTTCAGTAAAGTCTTGGCGCCTTCGCTTCGGCTGGGTTACCTCGTAGCACCGGATTGCTTGGTGAAGGCGTTTGTCGGAGCACGGGCTCTAGTGGGTCGAGGTTCGCCAGTGACTGAACAGCATGTCATCGCGGCCTACATGAAAGAGGGCTACTTTGAAGCACATATTCGGCGGATTCGCGGCATCTACGGCGAGAGACACCAGATTCTGATTGATGCACTACACCTTGAACTGCCAGAGCTACACATCCTGTCGGCCGACCAGGGAATGCATATCGTTGTTTGGCTACCGGATGGGCTGGACGATGTGGCTGTTGCGAAGGCGGCTGACGAAGCAGGAATTGCGATACGAGCCTTGTCGCCGATGTGCTCAGGCAATTCTCCTCTATCCGGTTTAATGCTCGGCTTTGGTGGCTTTACGGACGAGCAGCTAAGGGATGCGGTACGAAGGCTGCGCCAAGTGCTTAAAGAAGCTGAGAGGCTTTCAAAGTAACGCCCCCTGGCTGCTCGCTATTAGCGAATAGGGCTTTGTCAAATGGCTGCTCAACGGATGGCAAGCGAACGTTGCAACCCAATTGATCAAGCTCTTCCCCAGGTCGGGAGGGTGAGTTCGGCAGGCGCGAACCGGCCGTTTAACACGATTCCTATCGACGCTGTCGGAATTAGCTGTTGAGCAGCCATCGTCCAACGGCCTCGTTGAGACAGAGCGTGGGAGAAATAGCGTCCCGATAGCGCTCAAGGATGCGGTGCCAGCCCAGATAACTGTCGAGGTATTTGGTGGCAACGCCGTTGAATCGGCGCATCCACGTTTTCAGGCGACTATCGTAGGCATTGACGTTCTGGATGTGGAATACGCCGTCGATGACATGAATACCTTGCTGTACGTTCAAAGCGCGATGCACGACGCCGGTTAGGCGTGCAAAGGTTTTATAGACCTTGGCCCCATCGGTACAGAGCACGGCGTCAGGCGCAATGATCGGGCGCAGGACGGCGATAACGTGGGGCGCATCCAGCTTGACCAGACGGAAGTTGGCTGTCTCTCCACTGCGGTCGAGCACGACCAGCACTGCGATCTGATATCGCCTGGGCATAGCGTGACCATTGTTTGCGCTTGCGCAGATGCGCCAAGGGTGTTCCGGTCAGCGCGTTGCACGTCCTGCCGCAGTCATGGCATCGATAGCGAGGTAAACCGTGGCTTTGCCCCCACGGATGCAGCTGCTCGGCATCTGCACCGCAACGCGGACAATTTGACGGGCGGGAACAGGTCTCGCCCAAAGACGGCCTTGCCGACCCCGACAAGGCGAGCGCCAACCTTGTTCTCTGCCGATCTGTCAGCAAGTCCAGTTGCTGCAGATACTCTGAAAATACTTGTTCAAGCATGATGGACCTCCGATCGACCCATTCATGCTTTCAGTTTAGAACCTGCTACAGCTAATTCCGACAGCGCCAAAGGAAATGTTCACGTTTTGCACTGTGATACTTGGTGATTCTTTTTGTCCGTTGTATTTCGGATCACCACAATGTGTGGCAGGAGATTGCTCTTGGGCTTACCCTGCCGCCACATTCATCGCAATAACATTCTCTTCTTGCCGGAGCTTCCGCGCTGGATTGAAATGAGTCGCCAGTGTTTGTTGTGTTACCCACGATTTGCCTCTCCCTTGAGTCGTCTGTTTGCAACACTACATCCACTGAACACGATCAAGGACAAGGCGTGGCCCAATTGGCCCATTCTTTACTGTCCCAAATATACGTGCTTTGCAATGGATCATCTGGCATTCGTTAAGGATCTGCTTTCTGTCGTCTCGTGCAAGATTGGAGGCAGAAGCGAAAACCAGACCAAACCAATCAGTCTCCACGGAAGCCGAGGCGATTCACAACCCCTGACTTCTTTCACTAATATTTTCTATATTGGTGGCTGATTTATCCATGGCAACCTGCAAATTCGCTCGTTACTATGTATTTCATAATACCAAATACAAGTGACATCAAGGAGCTAGTGGGGCCGCTTTGGGGCTGGCTGAGGAAAATGCCTTGAGTCGGTTCGCTTATGTCTTTCCCTAGAGCTTTGATGTCTGCTACCTGCGTGAATTACATCGTAGTGCAGGTTGTTTGCAAGAAGACACTAAGAAAGAGACAAATCAGATGAGAACATATCTTTGTAAGGCGCTACTTGGGTGCTCCATTCTCGCCGCTGCAGGCGCACAGGCGGCAACTACCATTACTGTGGCTTCTTTTCCAAGCCACGATGCCCAAGTGAAAGCGTGGCTCCCTGGGTTCAAGAAGGCTCACCCAGAAATTGAAGTCAAGCTTATGAGTCTGGCTTTTGCTGATCACCACACTGCCATGACAACTGCGCTCGCAACCGGCGCTGGTTTGCCAGATGTGATGGCGATCGAGATTGGTTATATCGGCAAATTTGCCGAGTCCGGTGGTCTTGAGGATTTATCTAAACCACCCTACAGCGCACTGCAATACCAAAGTAAATTTGCTCGTTTCTCTTTCCCGCAGGCCACCAGCGTTAATGGGGCTTTGATGGCAATTCCTACGGACATTGGGCCAGGGACTCTCTTTTATCGCAAGGATATCATTGAGAAGGCGGGTGTTACTGAGGCGGATCTTTCCAAGAGCTGGGAAGGGTTTGTTGAAGCGGGGAAGAAAATTAAGGCAAGCACGGGCGCCTATCTGCTGGCTAATGCCAAAGACATCAAGGATATCTATATTCGCACGGGCCTGAAAGACGGCGAGGGGATCTACTTCGACAAGAAGAACAATGTGCTCGTGGATAGCCCTCGCTTCCATAAAGCGTTCGAGCTTGCCAAGGCCGTGCGTGTTGCCGGAGTGGATGCCAATATTCCGCCCTGGGGTAACGAATGGTCGGAAGGTTTTCGTCGTGACAAAATTGCCACCCAGATGATGGGGTCTTGGCTGGCGAGCCACTTTGCAACATGGCTGGATCCAGATCACAAAGGCAAGTGGCGTTCCGCACAATTGCCAGGTGGTTCCTTTGCTCCATTTGGAGGCTCCTTTTTTGCCATCCCTAGCAAATCCGCTAATAAGCAGGCTGCCTGGGAGTTTATCAAGTACGCAACGATGAACAAGGACGCACAACTTGAAGCATTACGTCTGGTGGATGCGTTCCCGGCCTTGATCGAGGCGCAGAATGATCCATTCATTGAAATGCCTATCGAGTATCTTGGCGGGCAGAATGCGCGTAAGCTCTGGAAAATTGCTGCCAACAATATTCCCGCCGTCAAAGTGAATCGTTACGATGCAACGGCTCAGGATATCGTTGATACTGAATTGAATAATGTCATGGAGCGTGGCAAGGATATTAATCAGGCGTTGGCGGATGCTAAAGCATTGATTCAGCGGCGCGCACGAAGATAGGGAGAGACAAGCTTGCTGGATGAAAATAGCTCGAATCCTTGAGCGGCTTGGTAATTTCAACCCTGAGTTGTGGCAATAGTACCCCCGCCATGACTTGGGCCTGGAGAAACGAAATGAAGCATATATTGTGTGCAATCCCCCTTGTTTTTGCCACTTTGTTTGGCTCTACGGTGATGGCTGAGAGTCTTCCCGAAGCTGAGCTGGCACTGCCAATACTGGAGGATACGAATGCAGGAGATACGCAGGGGGTGTTCTTCGGGATTTTTCGGGAGATGACGGCGCCAGAACTGGTGGCTGAGGTTCCCGGGGATTTGCGTCGCAAGCCCGCTGCGGTGTTGAGCTTTTCGCGTTTTGGCGGAGCATTTCCGCAAACTCAGGTTTTGTATCTGCATCAACAAGGCTATGTTCCCCAGATTACCTGGGAGCCCTGGGGCCCGCATGATGAACCGATGCCCTTGGCCGATTTTGTGAATGGGAAGTGGGATGCCTATATCACACAGTATGCGCAAGATGCTGCGCGTCTTGATCTTCCTTTCATGTTGCGCTGGGGGCATGAGTTCAACAGCGATTGGTATCCTTGGGCGCTGATTAAGAATGGCCGTGATCCGGCGCTTTACGCCAAGGCTTTTCGCCATATTGTTGACATTTTTCGGCGGGAAGGTGCCAACAAGGTTCAGTTTGTCTGGTGTTTCAATAATGACAGCGTGCCAAATGAATCGTGGAACAACCCCGCTGCGGCTTACCCAGGGGATGATTATGTGGACTGGGTCGGTATTGATGGATATAACTGGGGGGCAAGCAAGAGTTGGAGTTCATGGCGTAGCTTTGAGCAAGTCGTGAAATCTTCTTACGATATGGCACTAAAGATAGCTCCAGATAAGCCCATTATCGTTGCTGAAATTGCGTCTGCGGAAACTGGGGGCGACAAGGCGGTCTGGATCAAGGGTATGTTTGCAACACTTCCCAGTATGCCCCGTATCCGTGCGTTGTCGTGGTTTGATCTGCGCAAGGAAACTGCATGGAATATTG
The DNA here is from genome assembly GCF_000373965.1 of Uliginosibacterium gangwonense DSM 18521. Lineage (GTDB taxonomy): Bacteria > Pseudomonadota > Gammaproteobacteria > Burkholderiales > Rhodocyclaceae > Uliginosibacterium > Uliginosibacterium gangwonense. The sequence goes on from NZ_KB892845.1 coordinate 8,161, forward strand.
ATTCCAGTAGCCAGGCGTGGGCTGCCATGATTCAGGGCTTACGCCAGCCTTGGGCGCGCGGTAACGCTGAGGCCATGTATAAGGTGGCGGGCCGTAAAGCAACCGCTTCAGATAAATAGTTTGATGTCTTTGTATGTGCAAGGAGCGTGGCAGGGTTTGTGTTCTGCTCATCTCCTTGTCTTGAGTATTGTTGCGTCAGGATTGCATTATCATGATTAAATCACGTCTTGTTGTTGATCGAGACTTTGTCATATCCGAACTGGATCGTCGTCTGTTCGGTACTTTTGTGGAGCATATGGGGCGGTGCGTTTATACAGGGATTTACGAGCCTGAGCACCCTCTTGCTGATGAAAACGGGTTTCGGCAAGACGTCATTGATCTGACCCGCGAATTGGGCGCCACGGTGGTCCGTTATCCTGGTGGCAACTTCATGTCTGGCTATAACTGGGAGGATGGGGTGGGGCCGCGTGACAAGCGCCCGACCCGACTTGACTTGGCCTGGTATTCCACTGAAACCAATCAGTTCGGGACCAATGAGTTCATGGATTGGTGTCGCAAGGTCGGTATAGAACCCATGTATGGCGTCAATCTGGGCACACGTGGGCCAGATGAAGCACGTCATTTCATCGAATACTGCAACCATCCCGGTGGCACAACGCTTTCTGATTTGCGTCACAGCCACGGTTACGAAGCTCCGCATGATATCAAATTGTGGTGTTTGGGTAACGAGATGGATGGTCCCTGGCAGATTTGTCGCAAAACAGCAGATGAGTATGGGCGCATTGCGCTGGAAACCGCCAAATTGATGCGCATGGTAGACCCCACCATCCAGCTTTCGGCTTGTGGCTCATCTTTTTGGGATATGCCAACGTTCGGGGCATGGGAAGACAAGGTTCTTGAGCATTGTTTTGACGAGGTGGATTACCTCTCTTTGCACAGCTATTTTGGTAATCATCACGACTCAACAGAAGAATATTTCGGTAATATCGAGCTGACTGATCGTTTCATCAAGCAAACCGTGGCAGTGGCCGATGCAGTGGCAGCGCGCAAGCATTCCAAACGCAAGATCATGCTTTCCTTTGACGAATGGAATGTCTGGTATAAAGCACGCAGTATTGAAGATCTGCGTAAGCCGGGGTGGCCCGTGGCGCCACGTTTGATTGAAGAAGTTTACAATCACGAGGATGCGCTGGTGGTGGGGGGCGCGTTGATCGTGATGATGAATAATTGCGACCGCGTGAAGGTGGCTTGTCTGGCACAGCTTGTGAATGTGATCGGCCCGATCATGACCGAACCTGGCGGCGCAGCATGGCGCCAAACCATTTTTCATCCTTTTGCGCAGGCCGCACGGTTTGCCCATGGCCGTGTGTTGCGCCCAGTGATTGATTCCGATTCCTATGAAGCCAAAAGCTGCGAGGAGGCGATTTCCTATTTGTGCGCAGCAGTCGTGGATGATGAGGCAACAGGTCGCACCACGATTTTTGCCTTGAACCGCCATCTGGAAGAAGATATGGAGTTGCGTATCGAGTTACGCGGCCTGGGCACTGATCGTCGTCTGGAAACCGCACTGGAGCTGTTCCACACCAACATGAAGGCCGTCAACACCAAGGATGCCCCCAATACTGTTGTACCTCGTGAAAACAAGGAGGTCCGCTTTGAAGGGGAAACCTTGATTGCGTGGTTGAAACCCGGATCATGGAACGTGCTGGTCAGCTCTGCCGTAGCGCAATAAGTGAGATAGAGAAGGTAGGATGCATGTTTGAGCGTGAGCCCGTAGTTGGCACAATGAGTGCGCAAGTGGCAAAAATTCTAGGAACGCGGATCGTGGGTGGGGAATACCAACCCGGCGACACGCTGCCTATAGAGGGTGATCTATGCGCACAATTTGGGGTGAGTCGTACTACGGTCCGCGAAGCAATCAAGCACCTGGCGGGCAAGCGTCTGATTGATGTGCAGCCCAAGATTGGTACGCGCGTCCTGCCATTTGCAGATTGGAACCTTTTGGATCGAGAAGTTTTGGCGTGGCGCCTGGAAGCACAGTTTGACTCGAAGATTGTGGAAGACATCTTTGAGATGCGCCTGTGCTTTGAACCGCGCGCCAGCCTACTGGCTGCTCGCCATGGTTCAATTGAGGATTTGCGGCTGATCGAGAAGCGTTATACGAAGCTTGCTGCCATCGCCAACGCAGGTAATGATGTACAGCAGGCTGCGCAGGCTGATCTTGAGTTTCACCTGACCATCATTAATCTTTCGCATAACGGGATGTTTATCACCATAGGCAGCGCAATCAAAACGGCACTGCGGGTGTCCTCGGAAATGCTGTTACGTCACGCTGAGAACCCAAGCGAAGACTTGGACCTGTACGACAATGTACGTCGGTACATCGTCAATCGAGAGCCTGAACACGCGGCAGAAGCAATGATCCGTTTGCTGGAAGCCTCTCGCGCCCGAATGCTACCTTTCACCACCAAGGTTTGATTCCATTTCAAACTTATCATGAATCGGTAGCAATACCGCCGTCATCACTAATCGGCTAGGCGATATAAAGAGTGAGTAATGCAAACCTAAGGACTTTTACTAGCACGCCTGTAGTATGGTGCTTCATAGAGACTGAAAACGCAGCGTACTAAAATAGTCTCTTCATAGATATTGTTCCTGCGGCGCATTTAGTGTATTTATAATGCATTGGCCGTTGGCCTGCCATGCTCAAAGGCCGTAGCATTATCCAGTGTTGTTGAAGCAATTGCTTGTAGTGCTTCACAGGTAAGGAAGCCTTGATGTGATGTAATCAGTACATTGGGGAAACTCATCAGACGTGCGAGTGTGTCGTCCTGGAGGGGGCGATCAGAGAGGTCGTTAAAGAAAATACCTTCTTCCAATTCATATACATCCAGACCTACACTTCCCACTTGACCAGACTTGAGGGATTCAATTAATGCAACGGTGTCTATCAAACCGCCCCGGCTTGTATTGATGATAACGACCCCTCGACGTGTCAAAGCTAAAGTATCAGCATTAAGGATATGGTGGCTATTTTGTGTAAGTGGCAGATGGAGCGAGATTACATTGGCTTCGCGTATCAGGCGTTCGATGCTCACATACTCAAATCCTATTTCTGCGGCAATCTGTGGACTTTCATGGGTGTCGTAAGCGAGAAGGCTGCAGCCAAAGCCTTTGGCTATTTTCAGTGTGCTTTGGCCGATACGCCCAGCCCCTAAAGCACCAAATGTCTTGCCATTCAAGGTAAATCCCTCCAGGCCATCAAGGGAGAAATTTTGATCGCGTACCCTGTTATAAGCGCGGTGGATTTTACGGATCAAAGAGAGCAACAAAGCAAAAGCATGTTCAGCAACCGCCTCGGGGGAATAGGCGGGTACGCGTGTAACACATATACCGTTGTGCCCGGCGGCTGCAATATCTATTCCGTTAAAGCCTGCAGCTCGAAGCAATACGAGCCGGACTCCCAATTGTGATAGCCGTTGAAAAACCAAAGCATTAAGTCGGCAGTTGACGAAAGGGCACACCGCATCAAATCCTTTTGCCAATTCCACGGTTTTGTCATGTAACCGCTCTTCAAAGAATTCAAGCACGTGACTATGCGAGATGTTCGCTGCCTTGAGAGCCTGTTCGTCATAGGGATGAGTGTCGAAAACGGCTATGCGCATGGTCGAGATCCTCGGGGTAAGCCCAATGACGAAGTTTTTTTGTGTTGTTTTACAAGAAATGGATCGGCTTGTGTAGATACAACCAATCAGTCCGAAACGCAGTATAGATGTCGCCTGGTTAGCGGAAGTGTAACGGGTTTGTGCGCTCGCTTACTTGCCAGTACCTGATAAAGACCAATTTCACCTGTTTCGAATTCAAGAGCGCAGGCAGCCATGTATAGACGCCAAACTCGCCAAGTTGATTCACTGACGTATTTTAGTGCTTCAGCATGGCGCTCTTCCAAACGTGCAACCCAGTGCCTAAGCGTTAATGCATAGTGTGCGCGCATCGATTCGAGGTCCGCAATTTCGAAACCAGTGCGTTCCATTCCGCGCTGGATGTTGCTGATGGTATCGAGTTGGCCGTCAGGGAAAACGTAACGGTTGATGAATTCGGTGGATGAAGTTTTTTTCCAGCCTTCCACGTCGTGTGTAATACCGTGATTTAGAAATAGGCCTGAGGGCTTCAATAATTGCATGACTTTTGAGAAATAGGTTGCTAGGTTTTTGAGTCCGACATGTTCAAACATGCCGATACTGGCGACCTTGTCATAGATTGCTTCGCCTTCCAGATCACGATAGTCGCGCAGCTCAACACTCACACGGTCTTCAACACCTGCTTGAGAAATGTGGTGACGTGCAAGTTCCAGTTGTTGCTCACTCAGAGTGATGCCATGAGCGCGAACCCCATAATGTTGTGCCGCATGGATGACAAGAGCGCCCCAGCCGCAGCCGACGTCTAGAAAATTCTCTCCTGGTCTGAGCTGCAGTTTTCGACAAATGTGCTCGAGTTTGGCCGTTTGTGCCAGCTCCAATGTGTCTTCAGGGTTCTGGAAGTAGGCACAGGAGTAAACCATTTTTTCGTCTAGCCATAAAGCATAAAAATCATTGGATACATTATAGTGAAACTGTATGGCTTCTTGGTTCTCTGCTTTAGAATGTTTTTTGACAACATGTGCATGCATACAGGAGTTGCTCAATGTAGAGCTATCTGATTTGCGTGTTGCAGCGTATAGACGAATCACTTTGAAGATGGCATGCAGACGATCTCGCCAGTTCAGGCAAATCGAGTTCAGATGGTCTTTCAGTTGGAGTGCAGCGAAGAAATTGCCCTCGACGTCAATCTCGCCTCTGAAATAGGCTTCAGCCAATCGCAATCGGTCTCGTCCCAATACGATCGAACGCACGATGCGTGGAGTGTGGCATACAAGGGTGAAAGGGTCTGCTGATATTTTAGACTCTTGTTGGCCCAGGCTCAGGGTTTTCCCATTCCACAAACGTAGCGCCAACGTACCGTCAAAGCACCGAAACAAATGTTTCAACAGGTGTGTTGCTTCTCTGACGTCATTATGTTGGACGGCCCGTGCCGCAAGTTCAGGTTCCTCTGCTGTCAATGGCGTCTGTGTTGAATTAAGCACGTTGGGCTCCGAGTCTCAGTTAGGTAAAGATCGCTCCAAACGTACGCAAATGGATTCGCATTGTCTGTTCGGTATCGAACAGATTTGCGTTGTTGTTAGATTTATGTTTTCGAGATAGAAACGTATTTTTGGCGTGTTATCCAACGCAGGGGAAGGTCTTGTCAGAGACCTGTCGGGGGAATAGCCATCAGTGATAAGTCATATTGCTTTTGTGAGGGGCAGCAATCGGTCGTATTCTTTCTTTACGACGGCATAGCACTCGCAGGTACGCTGTTCCAACCCGGCGCGGTCGAGGACTTTGATGTGGCCGCGATGATAGCTGATCAGCCCTGCTTCCTGAAGATGTCCAGCGGCTTCGGTCACTCCTTCGCGGCGTACCCCGAGCATATTGGCGATTAGTTCTTGGGTCATGACCAACTCATTACTTTCAAGCCGATCCAGGCTCAAAAGCAACCAACGACATAGCTGCTGATCCAAACTGTGGTGACGATTGCAAACTGCCGTTTGCGACATTTGGGTGATGAGTGCCTGAGTGTAGCGCAGCAGCAGGTGCAAAACCGGGCCCGCCCGGTTGAATTCTTGCAATAGCAGATTTGCCTTAAGCCTGTATCCTCTCCCGGCACTTTGCACAACGGCTCGACTGGGGGTTGTCTCTCCACCCATAAACAGCGACACACCGACGATGCCTTCAAACCCAACAATGGCGATTTCAGCCGAGGCTCCATCTTCCATTACGTACAGTATTGAGACAAGGGCTGTTGTGGGGAAATATACATGGGTGAGTTTGTGACCTGATTCGTAGAGCACATCGCCCAGTGGCATATCGACCGACTCAAGCTGAGTACTCCAGCGCTCCCATTCGGCGTCCGGGAGAGCGGCCAATAAGAGATTTTGTCGTGGATTCAAGGCTCCCTCCTGGTTGGGTTTACTTGCCGCATATCAAATTGATTTTGTCGTTCAAATGCCTGAATAAAAGGGTATTGCGGCATTTTTTACATAGAACCCGCTCGAGTTCCCAGCACATACCTTCTATACCTGATTTAGGTGCGATAGCGCACAGACGCCTGAGGTTCAGGCATTCATGATCAGTACCATGGCATTGTGTTTGAACCCTTGGTTTTTCAGGAGCGCTCACTTGAATCCGATTACCTTCTTTATTGTGTCCGTGTTGGCTGCAATAGGGGCATTATTAACAGCTATTGGGTATCTACCTTGGGGTATCGCCCTTTGGGTCATCGCGGTGGTTATTTCCCAATCATTGAAGATGGCCAATACATGGCAGAAGTTTGTCGTCCTGCGGGCTGGCAAGCTGCAAGGAGTCAGAGGGCAGGGCCTATTTCTCATCATCCCTATTATAGATAACGTCGTGGCAATCATTGACGAACGGATCCAAACCACGGCCTTCAATGCTGAGCAAGCCTTGACAAGGGATACCGTCCCGGTCAATGTCGATGCCATCATCTTCTGGCACGTACATGATGCTCAGAAAGCCGCCCTGGCCACCACTGACTATCAGCTCGCCATTGATCGAGTAGCCCAGACTTCGCTGCGAGAGATGATCGGATCATCTTTGCTGGCGGCGCTGCTGTCTGATCGCCGGGCAGCCGACCAAAAATTGTGCGAAGAGATTGGGCACAAAACAATCGAGTGGGGCGTCACCGTCAGCTCTGTCGAGATCCGGGATGTAGCCATCCCGATTGCGCTGCAGGACGCGATGTCTCGTCAAGCCCAGGCCGAGCGTGAGAAACAGGCACGCATCATTCTGGGGGCCGCAGAAGCCGAAATTGCAGGAAAATTTGTAGAAGCCGCCGAAATCTATGTCAGCCAGCCGGGCGCATTGCAGTTGCGCGCCATGAACATCATTTATGAAACGACCAAAGAACGTGGGGCAACGATTTTGATCCCAACCACAATGATCGACAGCATGAACCCTTCAGCAGCAATTGCCTTGGCTGTTGCTGCAACCAGCACAGACAATGTGTCTGCCTTGAACCACGTGCCGCAGCCTGCATAGAGCGCTCACAAACGAGGATCTTATGAACCACCCGATTCGGTATCATACAGCGAAGATGCGTCGCCATGCGGCACCTGCCCAAACAATTGTGAGAACGGGACGCCCCCAGCCGCGATCAACGGAATCAATCCTGAGGGAGTTGGAGACAGCCGATCACCCATTTCTGACGCCCCATCACCATTGGCTGGCATGCCAGGCTTCAAAACTGGAATATCGTCGTAGGTGAGTGCCGCGCGAACGCTCCCATGACAAGGCCTACTTCTACACCCGAGCCGAATAGTGCATTTTGGCAAAGTCCTGTCGCCGATGTTCTTAAGCAGATGGGGGCACGGCAGGAAGGCTTGAATAATGGTGAGGTAGCAGCGCGCCTGCAGCAGTTTGGCCCCAATCTGATTCATGGTGAGCGCAAGCGTGCTGTCATCCTTCAATTCCTGACAAAATTTCGTAATCCTTTAGTTATCATCTTGCTGGTGGCCAGCGCGCTTTCAGCATTGACAGGCGATGTCGCAAGCTTCTTCATTATTGGTGCGATTGTCCTGATGAGCGTAAGTCTGGACTTTGTGCAGGAATATCGTGCAGGTCAGGCGGCAGACCGTTTACGTCAGTCTGTTGCTGTGCGAGCGAAGGTGTTGCGCGATGGTAAGCCCAATGACATTCTTATCGCTGAGTTGGTACCTGGCGATGTTGTCATACTGAGTGCAGGTGATTTGATTCCATGCGATGGGCGGGTATTGGAAGCCAAGGATTTCTTCGTTAACCAGGCATTGCTGACTGGTGAGCCCTATCCCGTAGAAAAGGCTGCCTTAGACTTGCCGCCCAATACAGAAATCCTGTCTGCAGGTAATACTGTACTGATGGGAACATCGGTCATCAGTGGCTCGGCCAAGGTTTTAATGTGCCGCACGGGGCAGGGGACGGCCCTGGGGGAGATTGCTGACACGCTACTTGCCAAGACGCCACCCACAGCATTTGAGGCTGGGATTCATCAATTTGGCATCCTCATCATGCGGATGACAATCCTGCTCGTGCTGTTTGTCTTGCTTATCAATGCGTTCTACCATCGTCCTTGGCTCGAATCTTTTCTGTTCGCGGTTGCACTGGCCGTCGGGCTTACCCCAGAATTACTTCCAATGGTGGTATCTGTGACGCTGGCACGGGGTGCGATGCGCATGTCCACCAGCAAGGTGATCGTCAAGCGCTTGGGTTCCATTATCAATCTGGGGAGCATGGATGTTTTTTGTACGGACAAGACCGGCACCCTGACCGAGGCGAAGATCAAACTGGAGCGTCACCTGGACCCCGATGGTCATAGTAGTCAACATGTGTTGGAGTTGGCCTACCTGAACAGCTATTTTGAAACAGGGGTTAAAAGTCCTCTAGATGACGCCATTCTGGAGCATAAAGAAATTGATGTGAGTGCGTGGCACAAGATCGATGAGGTGTCCTTTGATTTTGAGCGCCGCCGGATTTCTGTTTTGCTCGATAACGCAGCAACCCGGTTGTTGATCGTAAAGGGGGCGCCCGAGGATATCTTGCGTTTATCGATCAACTATGGGCTTGAAGGCGATCCAGAGGAACATTTGCTGGACGCAACTGCACGCGCACGCATCAATGCCCAATTTGAGGCACTTAGCGCGGAGGGGTTCCGTGTGCTGGGGATCGCGTCAAAACGCGTTGGAATGGACCACCCGCATGCTGTTGTGGGCGATGAAGCGGAAATGATGTTTCTGGGGTTTGCCGCCTTCCTGGACCCGGCAAAGGAGAGTGCCAAGGTGGCCTTGGCAGGGCTTGCCGCAGACCAGATCCAAGTCAAGGTGATTACGGGGGATAATGAACTTGTTACCCAGCATCTCTGTGCACAACTCGGCCTTGCCGTTACAGGTGTACTGACGGGAGCTGATATCCAGAGGCTGGATGATTCTGCACTCGCCATCCGGGTGGAGCAGGCCAATCTGTTTTGTCGTGTGGCACCTGCGCAAAAAAATCGCGTGATTCTCGCACTAAAACGGCGTGGCCATACGGTGGGCTATCTGGGGGATGGTATTAACGACGCGCCCTCGTTACACTCGGCGGATGTTGGAATTTCTGTGGCCAGCGCGGTGGATGTAGCCAAGGCTGCGGCAGATATGATTCTGCTTGAGCAGGATCTCGGGGTGCTTCATGCAGGTGTGTTGGAGGGGCGGCGTACCTTCAGCAACATCATGAAATACATCATGATGGGAACCAGTTCCAATTTCGGCAACATGTTCAGCATGGCTGGCGCATCCCTGTTTCTTCCATTTCTTCCGATGCTGCCGGTGCAGATCCTGCTTAATAATCTGCTCTACGATGTCTCTGAACTCCCTATTCCACTGGATCGGGTAGATGACGATTACCTGAGCCACCCACGGCATTGGGATATGAGTTATATCCGCAATTTCATGCTTATGCTTGGCCCCGTTAGTTCAATTTTTGATTTTCTGACCTTTTACGTCATGCTGACAGTATTTCGGGCTAATGAGGACTTGTTTCACACCGGTTGGTTCATCGAATCGATGGCAACACAGGTTCTGGTCATCTTTATCATTCGTACTCGCAAGAGTCCTTTCAAAAGCCAGCCGCATCCATGGTTGATTGCATCTTCCCTCATCGCCGTGATTGCGGCAGTGCTACTGCCCTATACCCCGGCAGGCCGCTATCTGGGGTTTGTAGCGCCTCCACCCCTATTCTTTCTTGTGCTATCAGGCATGTTGGTGTTATACCTGTTCGCGGCGGAACGGATGAAGCAGTGGTTCTTTCGCCGGTTTGCCATTGATTGACCGCAGGCCGCGTGATGGACAGCGGGTAGGGGTCTAGTGTACCGACGCGTTGAGCTTGATAGGTGATGCAGGAACTGTAGATGAAGGCTATCCCAGAATTTGGAGAGTAATTTTACATACCAATCCGCTATCGCTTTTCTCTTTCAGGTTTGAATGCCATTCCAGGCGCAAACCGTTTAAAGGGTTTGTATTGCGCCAGTCTGCAGATTCCGTTACAAGGGTTACTCAGCTTGTCGGCTTTGCTCCTGGTCTTGCTTGGAACGCTGTGCAACAAGATTCAACAACAATGCTTGAGTTATAAGGATCTCTACTGGAGTGCCGATGCCAGACGACGTACGCCGAAGCCATGATATTTTTGTACAGCGCGTTACAGAATGCGCCAATGTCGGCCAAGTCGTAGACATGGCGATGTCAACATGGCATGCACTCAATAATGTGTTGTCTCCAGTCATTGGACAACGAGGATTCTTTGAACTTTACAAGCGCAGCTTGTATGTTAATCGCATTCTCTACCCCTGGTTGCTGGCGGTATACGAAGACGCGAAACGCCCAGACGATTTCACTGGTTTGCGCGATGTGCTCTTGCAGCGAACAATGCAGGATGCCACGGAATCTAATGATAAATTAATGCAAACATTTTATGACATCCTGGGCAAACTGATCGGAGAACCCCTCGCCGAGCGTTTGCTTAGATCCCTTTGGGAAAAACCTTCAAGCGGCCATCCCGCACAGGATACCTCTTCATGAGCAAAGCAAATATCAACCGTCTCAAGACCGGCGTTCAAGGGTTGGACGAGGTGCTTGGCGGTGGTCTGCCGGAATTCTCGTTCAACCTACTCGCAGGTCCTCCCGGTAGTGGCAAGACTACTTTGGCACACCAGATCATGTTTGCTCTGGCTACACCGGAACGGCCCGCACTGTACTTCACCGTGCTGGGAGAGCCCCCGTTGAAGATGCTGCGCTATCAGCAGCAGTTTGACTTCTTTGATCTCGACAAACTGAACCGTTCAATTCGATTCATCAATCTGGCTGATGACCTTGCTGCGGGAGACCTCAGCAAGGTGCTCGCTCGCATCGTGGGAGAGGTTGAGGCTCATGAGCCAGGACTGGTGTTTGTGGATTCTTTTCGTTCCGTGATTCTTGCGAATCAAGGAGAAGGAAATTCCTTCATCAGCTTGCAAAAATTTATCCAGGAGTTGGGCGTCTTGCTGACGAGTTGGCAAGCCACCACTTTTCTGATCGGTGAATACTTCACCGAGACAGATCCGAATCCAGTGTTTACCGTTTCCGATGGTTTAATCTGGCTGCGCCAGAGCGTGCAGGGTAACTCCATGGTGCGCAAGATTGAAATCATGAAGATGCGTGGGCAGGCAAGCTTGCAAGGCTTGCATACGTTTCGCATCAGCAATTCAGGTATCCAGATTTTCACGCCCCCACCGCTGGCGTCGCCCCCTGAGCACGACGACACGTTGTCGGTTTGCAGCCGCTTGCCAATGGGAATACTGGGCCTAGATGAAATGATGGGCGGAGGCTTGCCAAGCGGATATTCTTTGCTGGTAGCAGGGCCATCAGGTTCAGGTAAGAGCATCTTGGCGTCTGCTTACCTTGCAGAAGGTGCGCGCAATGGGGAGGCAGGCGTGATTGCAGCCTTCGAGCAGCGCCCCAGCCAGGCACGTGGTCATGTGATTGCCGGGCTTATCCAAAGTGGCCGGATTGGTGTGGTCGATACGCGTGCCACCTCATTGTCTGTAGACGAAATTTCGATGCAACTCATTGCCGAGATTCGTCGACTTAAGGCACGTCGTGTTGTCATCGACTCACTGTCGGGATTCGAATTGGCTCTGGCACCTACATTTCGTGCGGACTTCCGTGAGTCGTTGGCTCGCATGGTTTCGGCGCTGGCAAGCACAGGGGCTACGGTTCTTATGACTTCAGAATTGGAAGACCGCTATTATGATTTACGTTTTAGCCCTTATGGTACGGCATTTTTAACCGACGCAATCATTGTACAGCGCTATATTGAGATTGATGGGCGCCTGCAGCGTGTAATGGCAGTGGTAAAGGTACGCGCGAGCGCACATTCCAACGAATTGCGTCTGTTTCATATTGGCAACGAGGGCATCGAAATAGGCGAACGTTTTGCCAATTACGAAGGACTTCTGTGTGGTAAGCCCAGCCTCTACCAGAGAGACCCCATGACTGATTAGAAGGTGATATGCAATGAGCGACAACTTGGAAGGTAATGCAGCTGTCGCCGTAGAGCATACCGTTATACGTCTTAACCACGAGGTGAAGGCACTTCGAGCCGAGGTTCTTGCCTTACGGCAAAAGCTGGCTGATGCCCAGCAAACGCATGGCGAACCACATAACAGACAACTCCTGGAAGCCAACGAGCACTTGGTAATTGCTGCGCTCCAAGCAGATATGGTTGCAGAAATAGCCAAGTCCGATCTTGTCGAATTGGCCCGTACCAGTCAACACGACGCGCTGACTGAAATTCCTAACCGTACTCTGATGCTTGACCTCCTTGAGCATTCTGTTGCCATATCAAAAAGAAACCGCACAAGATTTGCTTTGATTTTTCTAGATCTTGACCAGTTCAAACAGGTCAACGATGAGATGGGGCACGCTATTGGCGATGAGGTCTTAAGGCATACAGCATGCTGTGTACAGTCCGTGCTGCGCGACTCGGATACGGTCAGTCGCCAAGGAGGAGACGAGTTCTTGGTCTTGCTGAACGATGTTTTGCAAATCAGTGATGCTGAACATATCGCCCAGAAAATTCTGCACGTCCTTTCTACGCCATATAAGGCTGGAGAACACACGTTCCGTTTATCTGCCAGCCTTGGTATAGCCATGTACCCAGAGGATGGGAAAGATCCAGCCAGTCTGATCGCCCACGCAGATGCCGCCATGTACCGCTCAAAAAAACGTGGGCCAGGCGGCTTTGCGTTTCACACGGCGGGTAATCAAGACTGACGTGCTGTGTTGATTGTCCCTCCATTCAACATGGTAATCGTATTGCTCGATTTAAGTTCCAGATGAGTTCGATAACGTACAGACACACTTCGTGCTAATTGTGCATCATTAAGATATCACCTATTCCATGTAGAAAAAATTGTCATGGATAACTATGGATGGTATCTCGGCCAATACGTGATTTGTATGACTAACTAGCCGAGAGGGCATGGTAAATCAATCAGACTCGTCTCAGGTGAAGGATCAAAATCATGAACAAAGACCAAGTTAAAGGCGCTGCCAAAGATATCGCTGGCAAAATACAAGAGGGTGCAGGCAAGGTTGTTGGTAGTAAAAACCAAGAACTTAAAGGGCTGGAAAAGCAGGTAGAAGGCCGTACTCAGAAAAATCTGGGTGATGCAAAAAAAGTAATCAAGGATGCGGCCAAACAGCATCGATCATGATGCGCTACCCAGGGTAGGGATTCCCACGTAGAGCAAGCTTTGTGTATTGATGAGAGTAGCGCCGTCCTGAGGATTGGTGTGGCGGACAAACTCTCATCCTGCCGCTCTTCTGTATGAGCCAAAGTCAGAATAACCTATAGGATATTATATGCCTAATGTATTGTTTACTTCCTTTTCTATTCGTACGATTACGGTTTTATTTGTACTCGTATTGGGGGCCTGCGCAAGCGAGCCAAAATCAAACATGCAGATGGCCGTGGCAGAAGCCTCTGTTCAGCACGCCAACACCAGCAGCACAAGTGAAAATGCCAACGGCCAACTCCAGATAGCACTTTCCAAGCTGGACCGCGCACGCCAGGCTGTAATCGACAAAGACTACGAGCGTGCGCAACAACTGGCGGAGCAAGTTGAGCTCGATTCGCAGGTGGCTGAGCTGCACGCCCAGTCTGAGCGTTCGCGCAAAGCCGCCCAAGAGACACAAAACGCAGCCAATGTGCTGCGTGATGAAATCAATCGCAAAACCCCTCATTGAGCAAAATAGGAATATAAAATGAAAAATAGATATCTTTACCTTGCTACCTTGTCGGTTGTCTTGGCAGCCTGCAACTCGATGCCCGCAAACCGTAATAGCCAGCTGGATCAGGCCACCGAGCACTTCAAATTGGCACAGGGCGACTCACAGGTTTCCGCACTTGCCCCAGAGGAACTGGTGCGAGCAGGAGAGTCATTGCGCATCGCGGAGCTTGCCTGGATGAATGGCGACAAAACCGATAAGGTGGACCACCTTGCCTATATGGCTGATCGTCGCGTCGTCATAGCTCAGGAAACAGCTTCAAGTAAGACCGCACAAAATGTGACCGCAAGTGCAGCGGCAGAGCGCGACAAAATGCGCCTGGAAATGCGTACTGCAGAAGCTGACACCGCTCACCAGCAGTTGGCTGTGGCAAAGCTGGATACACTGCAAAAAGAAGGCGAATTGTCAGATGTGAAAGATGCTGCAGCCCGAAGTGCAGAAAATCTTGAACGAAGCGATGCACGGGTTAATGACCTGGAATACCAGCTCAAAGATCTCAATGCACGGAAAACTCCGCGTGGTATGGTTGTAACCTTAGGAGATGTCTTGTTTGATACAGGCAAATCCGCCCTCGCGCACAATAGTAGCCACAATATGGATAAACTCGCCGATTTCTTTATTCGTAATCCGCAACGCACGGCTACGATCGAAGGTTATACTGACAATATTGGTAGTACAAGCTCCAACTACCGGTTATCCGAAAGACGAGCCAACGCAGTGATGAAGATGCTTGTTGATAAAGGAGTGCCTCAAGACAGACTGAGTACACATGCGTATGGAGAAGAGAGCCCTGTTGCAGACAATGCCAGTGCAGCAGGTCGGCAAATGAATCGCCGTGTGGAAATCGTGTTTTCGCAGCAAAGTGGGGACGTATCGGAGAAGTGATAATCGTGGTGGTAGACCGAAGGTCTCATTGGTAAAGTATTTTCAATGCCGTAAAAAGAGACCAGCTGCGAGGCTGGTCTCTTTTTATAATCCAATTTTAGGGGTCAGGGAATGCGGCGTTCAGTGGTGAATTCCTCAATTTCAACACGGCGGTTGGGTTCAAGGCACTTGATCAGATCAGCACGTTTCTTTTCATTGCACTCGACAATTGGGTCACTCTCGCCCTTGGCTATGGTACTCAGGCGGCCAGCGTCGACTCCCTTGTTGGCCAGATAGGCCTTGACGGCGTCCGCACGGCGTTGTGAGAGCTTGTTGTTATACTTTGCAGAGCCTAAGCGATCGGTGTAGCCCGTAATGGTGATGTTGCTGATTTCGGGCTTGCGGTTCAAGACATCCGCAATTTCATCCAGCTTGGGCTGTGGCAAGCGTAGATCAGAGCGGTCGAAGCTAAACAGTTCAGTTGAAGAGAGCGTATAGCGTTCAAAACGTGGCTTAGGCGGCGGTGGTTCTGTGGGTGGGGTGGGGGTGACCACTGGTGGAGGGGCCGCCTGGGCAATAGGTGCTGGCATGGGGGAAGGGACCCTTTCCATTGGTGTTTTTCCAAAAGCATATATCACACCCAAGGTGACGGTGTTTGTCTTGGCGTGGCGGAAACCAAAGTCACTGCTACGTAAGTAACTTTGGGCATGGCGGATATCAACTTGCATCCCCCATTGATCAGTAAACAAATACTGTGCCCCAAGCCCCACATTCATATACGGTGAGGTGTGTGCGGCGTGCAGGGTTGGGCCATTGGCCTTGTCGAACTCGGCCCCACCTCCAATGAATATGAACGGACGGAGGCTATTACGCGAGAACATATAGAGTAAATCTACACCCAAAGTATTCTGGCGGTATTGAGAGTCGCCTTCATGCGTACGTGAATACGTAGGCCCAAACTGTAAGTCCCAGCTTGGTGAAAGCGGTTTTCCCAAGCGTAGCCCCGCTCCTGATCCGTGACGGTTTGGCCCAAAATCATGGTCTGGCTTGAAGATATTGACGCTTGGGATGATGTACCAGGATGGGTTATAGGCCATAGCCGGCCTGAAATCATCGTTGCTTTGGGCTTGCACAAAATTTGAGGTAAGGCATCCCAAAACCGTGATGGCGCCTGCAATGCCGGTTAAACGCATATTTTTGATCGTGTTCATTTTAACCTCGCGTAGTGGATTTGCCTGATGAAACATTCAAATTGAGGCATCAGGCCGTATCCGGGTACAAAGTTTGGTTCGAATGGGTAAACAGACTTGTGTGCTATAAAATTTATTTTTCATAGATGAATCCTGCGTTGCCAGTTTTCACAGTGTATGTGATGACATTTTTAGTCTGTTCGTTAGCGAACAAAGTTCTGCCTTGAGTTATTTGGCATCTGCAGAACATAATCATGAAATCTATTCGATGGAATGTGCGCCACCGTACTGTAAGCGGTATAAGGTATGACTAAGCTTGGTTTATCTGCCTATCTCAGATCCTCTTGAGGGGCAAAACAGACAAAGGGGTCGCATGCGTTTATTTTCGCTGGAGCACAGCAGGTTTGCTTATGGCATCGACTTTATGGCGTATGGCGTTGCAGTCGTGGGGCTGACATCGCTTCTTGTGGTGCTGAGTCCGCCCACGCAACGGCTTGCTCTAATCGCTCTGGTGCTGGTCGGGCTATTGAGTTGGAGTTTGATTGAATATCTACTCCATCGTTTTGTGTTACATGGGATGCAGCCGTTTCGGCGCTGGCATGCAGCGCACCATCAGCGCCCCAAGGCATTGATTTATACCCCCACAATCATGAGTGCGGCGATGATATTCTTTTTGGTTTTTATGCCGACATTTGGTGTGATGGGTTTATGGAGTGCCAGTTCTTTTTTTCTTGGCGTATTGGTAGGGTATTTTGCATATTCTGTTACCCATCATGCTATACATCATTGGCAATTTAATAGTCTATGGTTGAAGCAGCGCAAGCACTGGCATGCACTGCATCACCGTAGGCTCGATAAGCCGGGCTACTACGGCGTTACCAACTCATTTTGGGACAGGGTGTTTGGCAGTGGTGAATCGGAACGCAGCCCTGGATCTGCGCGTGGTTAAAAAAAGTATTGAATTCCGAGTGTTTGCATTTTTAGGTGCTTGCTACGTACAAAAGGGTAGCGCAAAAAACTATTCAAATCTCTAGAGCTGTGTAACACAAACAAATTTTATAAATTGTGTTCGGTAGCGCACTGATTGAATTTCTTGAAAATGTTTATATGTAAATTAGGTTGTTATTATTTTGATATTCTCTGTACTGCGTCCTATTTTACTATTTGAGGAGCATCTGATGAGCCTAGGAACATTGCTTCTATTAATTCTAATCCTGATGTTGGTGGGGGTTCTGCCCACTTGGTCACATAGCCATAGTTGGGGGTACATGCCTAGCGGGGGGGTTGGCGTTTTGCTCGTCATTGTCATTGTGCTGCTGCTAACAGGGCGTTTGTAATGATCAAGCCTGCAATATATGAGCTTCTATGCCCGCATTGATTTCGATTTGTACGCTGACGCACAGATAGGGTTCAGAAAGACCTGCATGATGTGCTGAGGGTTGGTTATGTTCAAAAATTTTCCAAATAATAAGGAGGTACCATGAGTACCGAACCCAGCTTGAGTTCCATTGGAGTTGAAGCACGGAAGGATGCGCTAATGAAGGACATAAAAGTGGTGGCAGAAGATGCGGATAGCTTGATCAAGGATGTTGGTAATGCCACCGTTGAAGAGGTGTCTGCGACACGCGCAAATATTGAAAACAGTATTGGCGCGGTCCGAACAAAATTACATGATGTCAGAACGACTGTCGGTCACAAGGTGGGATGTGTAGCAAATTGCACACATGCTTATGTCAATCAACATCCGTGGAAATCTATTGGGCTCGCATCGATAGCCGGGCTGATGATTGGATTTCTGCTTCGTCGCCGTTAAACTTCTTACCTTAATCACCCTGATGTTGCCTATTCCGTGTCCTGCCCAGTCAGGCCTCGCGCAAATGAATTTCTTTGCATTCACGACATCTTATTATCTCGGGAGATCCTCATCATGAAACTAATCAACAGGCTTCTTTCTGTGTTATTCCTTGCTTTTGCCTTGAGCATCGTTATGGGCTGTGCGTCTACTGCCAAACAGGAAGGTACCGGCGAATATATCGATGACAGCGTAGTAACCACGAAGGTCAAGACAGCAATTCTAAATGAGCCAAGCCTGAAAGTTAACGAAATCAACGTTGAGACTTTCAAGGGAATTGTCCAGCTAAGCGGCTTTGTTAACACCCAGGCTGCTGTGAACAAAGCGACAGAGGTCGCGCGCTCAGTGGGTGGGGTGAAGTCCGTAAAAAATGATATACGTGTTAAATAGAGGATGACTAATCGCGGGGCTCTTTCAGGCTTAAGGTCTTTGGGCAACCCGCGCAGTGTTGTCTATTGTTCAGAATATCCTAAGCCTGTTTGGCTATGGCGGTTACTGGCCATACTCAGTGAGTCGGTCACTTCATGGATCAGCCATCGCGCAGGAAGTAAAAGTGCAGCATTGGCGTTTTACACTTTGTTTTCCATGACACCGATCCTGTTATTGGCAATAGCAATTGGTGGGCGCATATTCGGTGCTCAAGCAGCACAGGATGAGATTGTGGCACAAGTACACAGTTTGGTTGGCCCTAACGGTGCTCTTGTAATTCAGGCATTACTGGCGGCGGCAGCGGATACTTCTGCAGGACTGTTGGCAACTCTGGTCGCCAGTGTTGTGCTTCTGGTTGGAGCCACCAGTGTGTTTGTCGAGCTTAAAGGTAGTCTTGATGAGCTCTGGGGCATCAATGCTCGCCCGGCTGCATTTAGCGTGGTATTTCTCAAAACGCGGCTTTTATCTTTTGGGATGGTATTGGCACTGGCTTTTCTTCTCCTCATTTCGCTGGTAGTGAGTGCCGCGTTGGCTATGTTAGCCCATTACACGAATAGTGCTTCGGGCTACATAGCCTCTCTTTTCGCCTCCATAGCCTCCCTGATCTCATTTTGTGTGATTGCTGGCTTGTTTGCCGTGATCTATAAAACGCTACCTGATGCGCTACTGTCATGGCGTGACGTATGGATTGGGGCTGCCTTTACTGCGGGTCTGTTCAGTCTGGGCAAGCATGTGATCGGCCTATATCTTGGCAACAGTGGGGTCGCATCAAGTTTTGGCGCTGCCGGGTCACTGATTGCACTGCTACTCTGGGTCTATTATTCGGCACAAATTTTCTTTCTCGGTGCGGAATTTACCCGACTATACGCGTTGGCTTGTGGCAGTTTGCACCGAAAAACATCAAATATGTAGTTGTGTCTCAAGTGGGCTAGGTTCAATTTTGTATGTACGGTATCGAACAGACCGTACGTTTAAAATGAACTATGGTGAAGGCGTGGACGAAAGCCTATTGTCATCTTCCTGGGAGATTGTCATGCTCCCGATCCCCTTGGCTATTTCTCGGCATTTTTTGTTGAGTCGGTGGTCAGCACGTATACTTCAATTGCTGCTTAAGGAATCGTCTTTCGCGACCTGATTCACATCGCCGAGACCTCCCTTTCTGGAAAGGATCCACTAAATTGGGCGCCGGCAACACTGTCGTCAGGCAATGGTTTCCTTGGAGCACCGTGCTTCTGCGTGGAGTGTGGTCAAAAATCTCCAGCATAGAAGAGCCGCCGTTGCGTGCAGAACTCTTCAGTGCAGACCAGATGGAGCAGCACGGTAGGGCCCTTGCAGCAACGCATGCGCTTGCCTTGGGGCGTGGGCCAGATCTGCTGTTGCCGCGCCTTGCTGAAAACGAAGCGGTGTTGATCGGCGTTTGCAATGTGTTAGCGGGAGTCGTGACTGCCAAGAGTCGAATTACACCGGCTGCTGGCTGGTTACTTGATAATTTCTATCTGATCGAAGAGCAGATCCGTACCGCCAAGCGGCATTTACCCAAGGGCTACAGCCGTGGGCTTCCACGCTTGGCACAAGGGCCATCGGCAGGGCGACCACGTATGTATGACATTGCGTTGGAGATTATTTCCCACGGCGATGGTCGCGTCGATATTGAGGTTCTCAGCCATTTTGTGGAGGCATACCAGACCGTAACGGACCTTACCTTGGGAGAATTGTGGGCAATTCCAATCATGCTTAGGTTGGCCGTGATCGAAAATCTGCGTCGGGTTGCGATGCGGATTTCAGCGGGCTGGAGTGCGCGTGATCTGGCCAATTCATGGGCTGACCGAATGACGCAGATCATTGAGGAAGACCCCAAAAGCCTGATCCTGATTGTTGCCGACATGGCACGTTCCGATCCTCCTATGGTCAGTGCCTTTGTGGCCGAACTGGCGCGCCGCTTGCAGGGCAGGGGGCCAGCGCTGGCATTGCCTTTGACCTGGATTGAGCAGCGATTGTCTGAGTCGGGGCTGTCAATCGAATTACTCGTCCAGTCTGAAAACCAGCAGCAAGCAGCGGATCAGGTATCCATCAGCAACAGTATTGGCAGCCTTCGCATGCTGGGGGCCATAGACTGGCGTAATTTCGTTGAAACAGTCAGCATCGTTGAGCAAATTCTGTGTGAAGACCCTGCGGGCATATACGCCAAGATGGATTTTCCCACCCGAGATCAGTATCGCCATGCCACTGAACGTATTGCCAAGGCTGGTGTTATGGCCGAAAAGGAAGTGGCTCGCAAAGCGATTGAGCTGGCTTGCGCAGGAGTGGTAATTGATGAGAGTACCGAGTCGAATGCTTACATGGGTCATGTGGGTTATTTTCTGATTGACAAAGGGGTTCCAGAACTGGAGCAGTTTGCGCGAGTGCATCTATCCGTGGGCACTTTGATACGTCGTGCGATGCGTAAGGTCCCTTTATCGCTTTATTTGGGCGGGGTCGCACTTGTTTCGCTCATGGCTACGCTGTTACTCATGGTGCAGTTGCCTACGGCAGGCTTGGAGGAATGGATATTGTGGTCGGTCGGTAGCATTGCGCTCATAGCAGCCAGCCGCTTAGCGGTAGCTTTGGCCAACTGGGTGAGTAGTGTAATAGTCGCGCCACAGTCATTGCCAAAAATGGATTTTTCCAAGGGCATACCACCACAATGGCACACTCTGGTGATTGTGCCCACCATGCTGACCAGTGTTGCAAGCGTAGAAAATTTGATTGAAGCGCTGGAAGTACGCTTCCTAGCCAATCAGGACAAATATTTGAGTTTTGGTCTGCTCACCGATTTCGCCGATGCAGATCGTGCTACCTTATCTGAAGACGAGCCTATACTGGCATTGGCAAAAAATAGAATAAATAAGCTTAATGACAAATACTTTGCCAGTGATAGTGAGTATGCCCAGGGTGGTGTTTTCTTTCTCTTTCATCGCCCACGGTGTTGGAATCCACACGACAAGATCTGGATGGGCTATGAACGCAAGCGGGGAAAACTGGCGGCATTGAACGCTTTCCTGCGCGGAGGTGGTCAGGACGCCTTTACACTTGTCGTCGGTAACACTGCATTGTTGGGTGATGTGAAATATGTCATCACGCTGGACACGGATACGCAGTTGCCCCGTGATGCGGCGCGGCAATTTGTCGGCGCCATGGCACACCCTCTGAATCAACCACATTTTGACGCAACAAGGCTGCGTGTCATTAAAGGGTATGGAATTTTGCAGCCAAGTGTCGCTATCAGCTTGCCAAGTACCAATCGTTCACGCTATGCCCGCCTGTATGGCGGAGAACCCGGAATTGACCCCTATACGCGTGCTGCATCAGATGTTTATCAAGATGTATTTGGCGAAGGTTCCTTCATCGGTAAGGGAATCTATGATATTGATGCGTTCGAGCAGGCTGTAGGGGGATGTTTCCCTGAGAACCGGATACTGAGTCACGATTTACTCGAAGGCTGTTATGCACGCTCGGGGCTGCTAAGCGATGTGCAGCTCTATGAGGATTACCCAACTCGCTATATGGCGGATGTCTGCCGACGTTACCGTTGGATTCGTGGCGATTGGCAACTGGCCAGTTGGCTGCTGCGACGTGTTCCGGCAGGAGGCGCAAGTAGCTGTCAAAATCCGCTCTCTGCTTTGTCACAGTGGAAATTGCTTGATAATCTGCGCCGCAGTCTTGTACCTACGGCACTGATGGTCTTGTTCTTTACCGGGTGGTTGGTATTGCCACAGGCATGGGTTTGGAGTGCTTCTGTGCTGAGTTTCATATTCATCCCGTCTTTGTGTTCACTCATTCGTGAGCTGCTGCGCAAACCCGAAGAGGTGATGTTCAGGCAACACCTTATGGCGTTGGCACACTCAGCTTCCCGCCATTTTGGCCAGATGTTTTTTGAACTTGCGTGCTTGCCATATGAAGCTCTTTTCAGTCTGGATGCAATTGTTCGAACGCTCTGGCGCGTGGCAAGGGCCCGAGGGCATTTACTTGAGTGGAATCCGTCGAGCAACGACAGCAGCGTATTTGCCCGCAATGCGTTCCTTAGCACTGTCCGCAAGATGTGGATCGCGCCGGTGTGCGCTGTGTTAGGGAGTATCGCGTTGCTTTTCATGCAACCGGTATCCTTGCCGGTTGCTGTCCCATTCCTGTTACTATGGTGTATTGCGCCTCTGTTTGCCTGGTGGATAAGCCTGCCATTGCAGCCTCACCAAGCAGCCCTATCGTCGGAGCAATTACTTTTCCTGCGTTGTATTGCTCGCCGCACCTGGGCCTTCTTCGATGGCTTTGTCAGTCAGGAAGACCACTGGCTGCCGCCTGACAATGTACAGGCGTATCGTGCGGTTGCGGTGACTCATCGCACATCTCCCACCAATATGGGGCTGGCGTTACTGGCGAACCTATCAGCATATGATTTTGGCTATATTTCTAGCGGTAGCCTGATTGAGCGGAGTACCAATACCCTGCATACGATGAAGACCTTGGCTCGACATCGCGGGCACTTCTTCAACTGGTATGACACCCTTACGCTTCAACCGCTGCCGCCGCTCTATGTATCAACAGTGGATAGCGGAAACCTTGCTGGTCACCTATTGACCCTACGTGGCGGACTTCTTGCGCTGAGCGCTCAACCGATTCTAGGAGGGCAGCTGTTTGAAGGGCTGAGCGATACGGTGAGGATTCTTTCGGAAACCTTGGGAGATGCTTTTGCAACAACTATTGTGCGCGTGAAGGCATCCCTTGCCTCTATACAGCACCATCCACTCAATACCTTGAGTGCTGCACATCTGTCACTTGTCGATTTACTTCAGCATGTAAAGACACTGAATAACCTGCTTCCAGGAAATGCCCTTCCTACGGAAGCACTTGGGATGGAAATCATCGCGCCCGAACATGAGGCGGCTGCCTGGCAGATGGCACTTGTCCAACAGTGCCAAGAAGCGCTGAACGATCTCGAAGCCCTGGCCCCTTGGGTGCAATTACCCGTTCCACCAGTAGGGCTGGAGGTGTTTCTCCGCACAGCAAATGTCGTCCCAAGCCTGCGTGCGCTATCGAAGCTGGATGATGTGCTGTGCCCCGCAATTGCAAGCCGGCTCGATCAAGGCGTTGATCCGGCTCAACGTATATGGCTTGAAAGCCTAGATCGAACTGTACTCACCGGTAGTCAGTGCGCCCGAGAACGCATCCTGGCGCTGGAGGCACTGGCGCAGACATGTCTTGAGCTCTCGCATATGGATTACGAGTTCCTGTTTGACAAGGCTCGTCGATTGCTCTCTATTGGCTATAACGCCGGGGAGCGTCGAGTAGATGCGGGCTATTATGATTTGTTGGCTTCTGAATCCCGGCTCTGCAGTTTTGTTGCCATTGCACAGGGGCAATTACCGCAAGAGAGCTGGTTTTCATTGGGACGTCTGCTTACGAGCACTGGGGGGGATCCGGTTTTGCTATCGTGGAGCGGCTCAATGTTTGAGTATCTGATGCCATTGCTGGTGATGCCAACCTATGACAATACGCTGCTCGATCAAACGTGTAAGGCCGCTGTTGCAAGACAGATTGAATACGGCCATCAGCGC
The DNA here is from genome assembly GCF_000373965.1 of Uliginosibacterium gangwonense DSM 18521. Lineage (GTDB taxonomy): Bacteria > Pseudomonadota > Gammaproteobacteria > Burkholderiales > Rhodocyclaceae > Uliginosibacterium > Uliginosibacterium gangwonense. Next base: position 32,014 of record NZ_KB892845.1, read on the forward strand.
GGTGTGCCCTGGGGGATTTCTGAGTCTGGCTACAACACGGTCGATCTGCATCTGAATTATCAGTATCATGCATTTGGTGTGCCGGGGCTTGGGCTCAAGCGTGGGCTGGCAGAGGATCTTGTTATTGCGCCTTATGCTTCTGCAATGGCTTTAATGGTTGATCCAGAAGAGGCTTGCCGGAATCTTCAACGGATGGCACAGGATGGGTTTGTTGGTAAATACGGATTTTTTGAGGCGATAGACTATACCCCAGCCCGACAACGCCGGGGACGTTCCTGCTCAATCGTGCGTTCCTTCATGGCGCACCACCAAGGCATGAGTCTGTTGGCCTTGGCGTATTTGATTCTGGATCGCCCTATGCAGAAACGGTTTGAATCGGAGGCTCAGTTTCAGGCTGTCATGTTGTTGTTGCAGGAGCGGATTCCGAAAGAACCCGCCTTGTTTTCACATACAGCCCAACATTTTGATCTGCGGTCAAATTCTGCAGCGGAAACCTCAATTCGGGTATTTGACAACCCAACCACCGCTATGCCCGAAGTTCAATTGCTATCAAATGGCCGTTATCACGTCATGGTAAGCAATGCTGGAGGAGGTTACAGCCGCTGGAAAGATCTGGCGGTTACGCGTTGGCGTGAAGACAGTACTTGCGACAATTGGGGAAGCTTCTGTTACATCCGAGATGTGGCAAGCGGCAGGTTCTGGTCAACCAGTTATCAGCCTACGCTCGAAATGCCAGAACGCTACGAAGCGATCTTCTCCGAGGGGCGCGTTGAATTTCGTCGTCGTGATACTTCGAATTATGGCGAAAGTATATTTGATACCCATACCGAAATTGTTGTATCTCCCGAAGATGATATTGAATTACGTCGTGTGCACGTCACGAATCGTTCACGCCACCAGAAACAAATTGACCTGACAAGCTATGCTGAAGTCGTCATAGCGTCTGCTTCTGCCGATGCAATGCATCCCGCGTTCAGCAATCTATTTGTGCAGACCGAGATTCTTCAGGACCGACACGCAATTCTGTGTACCCGTCGCCCCCACTCGGTTGGGGGACAGTCGCCTTGGATGTTGCATCTGATGGTGGTGCGCGGTTGTGTTATCGGTGAGGTTTCTTTCGAGACGGATCGGTCGCGCTTTATCGGCCGTACTTGTAACGCTGCTAACCCGCAAGCGATGCGTAGCGCTGGCGCTCTTTCCGGTACTGAAGGTTCGGTACTCGACCCGATTGTGGCAATCCGCTGTCGCATCACACTCGAACCAGAACAAACGGCCATCTTTGACATTGTGTCGGGCATGGCCGATACCCGCGATATAGCCCTCAGCCTAGTTGAAAAATATCAGGACAGGCATCTTGCAGACCGTGTGTTTGATCTGGCATGGACCCATAGCCAGGTGGTCTTGCGTCAGCTCAATGCCAGTGAGGCTGAGGCCCAACTGCATTCACGCTTGGCCAGTTCTGTCATCTATGCAAATGCTGTGTTGCGCACAGACCCTGCTGTGATCGTCCGTAATCGTCGTGGGCAGTCTGGCCTATGGGGCTATGCGATCTCAGGCGATTTGCCGATTGTGCTGCTCCAGATCGGGGATGCCGCCAACATCGATTTCGTTCGACAACTCGTGCAGGCGCATGCGTATTGGCGCCTTAAGGGGTTGGCGGTGGATCTGGTGATCTGGAATGAAGATCACGCCGGTTATCGACTACGCCTGCAAGAGCAGATCATGGGGTTGATCGCCTCCGGGATTGGGGCCAGCTTGATTGATCGGCCCGGGGGGATCTTTGTTCGTTCTGCAGACCAGATATCAAATGAAGATCGGATACTGTTCCAGTCAGTTTCCAGGGTGGTGATCTCTGATGGGCGTGGCTCGCTTGTTGAGCAACTTGATCAGCGTGGGCAGCCAGAGCCACGTGCGCCTCGCTTCGTCCCCAGCAGGTACGCTCAGGCAGAACATCCGGATGGCAAGAACCACGCGCGCGAGTTGCTGCTTTTCAACGGGCTGGGTGGTTTTACGCCTGATGGTCAGGAATACGTCATTACGCTCGCATCTAGTCAGACAACCCCGGCACCCTGGGTTAACGTACTGGCCAACCCACAATTTGGCAGCGTTATCTCTGAAAATGGCGTTTCCTATACATGGATGAACAATGCGCATGAGTATCGGCTTACCCCCTGGAACAATGATCCTGTGAGTGACCTTAGTGGGGAAGCCTTCTATCTCCGTGATGAAGAAAGTGGTCATTACTGGTCACCGTCACCCTTGCCAGCACGTTCAGCAACCCCTTATGTTATTCGACATGGCTTTGGCTACAGTGTTTTCGAGAACACCACAGGAGGGATCCGTTCCGAGTTGTGGGTCTACGTGGCGTTGGATGCTGCGGTGAAATTTTCTGTACTCAAGCTTTGTAATGAATCTTCCCGACCACGAAAACTTTCGGTTACCGGATATGTGGAGTGGGTATTAGGGGACTTGCGGGCAAAATCGGCTATGCATGTGAGTACAGAGATCGACCCTCACACGGGGGCTGTGTATGCAAGAAATGCCTATAACACTGAGCTTGCAGACCGTGTTGCCTTCTTTGATGTGGATGACCTCACCCGTACTCTTACAGGAGATCGTACTGAATTCATCGGGCGCAACGGCTCGTTGCGTAACCCAGCAGCAATGAGCCGCACACGCCTGTCTGGCAAGGTAGGCGCAGCGTTGGACCCTTGTGCAGCAATTCAGATTGAACTTGAACTGGCAGAAGGGCAGGAGCGAACGATTGTTTTTCGCCTTGGTGCTGGACGCAATGCCGAAGATGCGGGAGCGTTGGTTCAACGTTTCCGCGGCACACTCGCTGCACGAGGCGCGCTCGAAGCGGTCCAGCGTTACTGGAGGGGCATACTTGGGGCCGTGAAGGTCGAGACCCCGGACCCCGCGCTCAACGTACTCACCAACGGTTGGCTGATTTACCAAACCCTGGCCTGCCGTATCTGGGCACGTAGCGGCTACTACCAATCTGGCGGTGCCTACGGTTTTCGAGATCAGCTGCAGGATGTGATGGCACTTGTGCATGCAGAACCCGCCTTGGTACGCGCACACTTATTGTTATGCGCGAGCAGGCAATTCCAAGAGGGCGATGTTCAGCATTGGTGGCATCCCCCAACTGGACGCGGAGTGCGCACACGCTGTTCTGATGATTACTTGTGGCTGCCTCTGGCAGTCTGCCGATATGTCACGAGCACGGGCGATTTTGCCGTGCTTGACGAGCAGGTGTCTTTTCTGGAAGGTCGCCCCGTAAATCCGGAGGATGAATCCTATTATGACCTTCCTGGACGCTCTGCTGATGTGGCTAGTCTCTATGACCATTGCGCCCGTGCAATTCGGCATGGTCTGAGGTTTGGTGAGCACGGACTGCCGCTGATCGGCTCTGGCGACTGGAATGATGGCATGAATCTGGTGGGCGTCCATGGCAAGGGGGAGAGTGTCTGGTTGGGATTTTTCCTCTGTGAAGTGCTGCAACAATTTTCTGTGCTTGCGCAAGCACATGGCAATATTGTCTTTGCCGAAACATGCACAGCAGCGCATGTGAATCTTCGTACAGCGATTGAGCTGACTGGTTGGGATGGTGAGTGGTATCGCAGAGCCTATTTTGACGACGGAACGCCTCTGGGAGCGGCAAATAACGAAGAATGTCAAATAGATTCCATATCACAGAGCTGGTCAGTGCTCTCTGGCCCTGGAGATGTGTCGCGTTCGAGCATGGGTATGGAGGCTGTCTATAAACGCCTCGTGCGCCACAGTCATGGGCTGGTCCAATTGCTTGATCCCCCTTTTAGCGCATCCGGGCTTGATCCAGGTTACATACGTGGCTACGTGCCAGGGGTGCGTGAAAATGGCGGACAATACACCCATGCCGCAATCTGGGTGGCGATGGCATTTGCTAAATTAGGGCAGGGCAGGCGAGCTTGGGAGGTATTCAACATGATCAACCCTGTCAATCATGCCAGAACGATCGAAGGGGTCGCCACCTACAAGGTAGAACCTTATGTGGTGAGCGCAGATGTCTATGCAGTCGAACCGCATATCGGTCGCGGTGGCTGGAGTTGGTATACCGGATCAGCTGGCTGGATGTATCGGCTGGTGGTTGAGTCCCTGCTTGGCTTGGTTCGTGAGGGGAACACACTTTATATGCGACCTTGCATGCCTAAAGAATGGATTGGCTTCAATTTTACATATTCTTATCGAGAAACTGATTACAAAATAATCGTGTCGCTCATCGATGATAAAAGCATGGTGAATGGGGATTTCATTCAAATCAAGGTCGACGGTATTTTGCAGCTAAAGCCTTGCCTTACTTTGATAAATGACAAGAGTACTCATGAAGTCGACGTATATGTCTTGCCAGATTCAACTGAAATATGAGTCTAGGCTGCTCGGAATTTTGTAACCCGGGATGTTGAGTTGAGGCCGTAAGTTTGCCTCTTTCACAATTTCTGATTGCCTCCATCAAACAACCAATTTTTGCGTTTAATACATGAGAAGGAGGTTGATCATATAAGCCCTCATATAATAATTGGCCTCAAGTCTTGATGGCGCTATGGAACAGGAACACTCGTTAGTCATTCGTCATTAACAAGCTTGTCGTAGATATCAATGTCCGAGTCGTTTCGCGCTCACCCAGGGGCGACCTATGATCCGACGGAAAGAAACTGCTGGTCAGCACGTGACGCCGATCAGTTGTCTGGGCTCAGCAGATATTCCCGCACGAGTTCGCGCGCGCGATGTAGCCGACTCTTGACCGCCCCTGGCTGCTCCCCAAGGCGCTCGGAGATTTCCGCGATGGTCAGCTCTTCAAAATCCCGTAGCAACACGATTTCAAGGTAGTGAGCAGGCAACGATTCGAGCGCGTGCGCGAGGTCAATTCTCAAGGCCTCATCAGTGCGGTAGGTCAACAGCTGCTCGGCCACCTCGTCTTCCAGTGGCTCATGCTTGAACATCATGCGTTCGAGCTTACGGCACTCGCGCTTGATGACGATGAACAACCAAGAAGAAAACGCCACTGCGGCTTTCAGGCTTGCGACCCTGCGTGAAATGATCAGCAGCGATTCCTGTACAGCGTCATCAACGTCACTGGCATGACAATGCCTGCGGGCATAGCGGCGGGCATCCGCCTGGCAGACCGCGAGCAGACGGGTGATCGCCGTTTGGTCGCCCGTCTGAGCCGCCAAGATTAGATTCTCTCGTTCGATCACGCTTGTCGCCATGGTTCAGTGCCCCTTATCGAGCTTGCGGCCCACCATGGCGCACATGGGGCAAAAACCCACCAAACCGGTCATGGCAAGCATAGCTCCCATGATGCCTGCACCGACGGCCAAGCCCGAGGTACCCCAGTTCATGGCGGCGAACACGAGCGCCACCACACCTATGACGATGCGCAAGATACGTTCCCAGTTGGGGACATTCTTCACGTAGAACATTTCAATCTCCTTTGGCGGTTGCGAGAGTTTGAGGACATCCCTCGCTTGCTAAGAGGAAACGAGCCAACAAAACGGTTCGCAAGTGACTGAAAAAAGTGCGCCCCTATACGGTTGTAGCCTGTATGACGCCGCATCAAAAGCGTGTTGTCAATGCAGTCAGCCAAGGCGGAGACATCTCGACCAGCCAAGCCTCCAGTGGCTTGTCGGCTCCAGTAAGAATCAGCGCTGCAATGGCCACCATGATGGCTCCCAGCGCAATCTTTCCTGTTTTGCCTGCCTGCATCAGCTTGCCACGTACCTTCATCATGGCGGCACGCGAGAGGTAGGCAAGGCCAACGACCGGCATGGCCGCGCCGATACCGAAGATACCCATGAGCAAGGCAATCTGCGGTAGATGCGAGCCCTGGCTGGCCAACACGACAGCAGCACCAAGCGTCGGACCGACACAGGGGCTCCAGATCACGCCCAAGGCCAAGCCGATGACAAACTGTCCTCTGAGGCCGTTGAGATTGAGCCGAGAAATGAAGGTGTTGCCTGCATCCCCAATGCTGGAGGTCGCTGACGCAAAGCGCTGTTGGAGACTGGCAGACATCAACACCAACCCGAGCAGGCCCAGGATTGCAGCCCCCACATTTCGGATGATGGAGACATCAATGCCAATGGCTGTGCCTGCCCACGCGATCAGCGTTCCGATGACGGCATATGACAGGGCCAGGCCACCCGCGAGGGCCAGTGGCGCGCGGGGATGTGCCGTCGTGGCCGAGCCCAACAGAATAGGCAGGATGGGCAGTACGCAGGGCGACAAAGTGGAGAGCAGCCCGGCCAGTAGACCGAAGCCATAGGAGCCGAGCCCGAACTCCATCAGTAGCCCGCCTTCTTAAAGATGTTCTCAATGCCGGCAGGCGTGGTGTCACCAACCGAACGCGCCATTTCCTTGCCGCCCTTGAAGGCGATCAAGGTGCTTTGCATATTCACTTTGAATTGCTTAAGGACGGCCTTGTCGGCGTCGAAGTCCACCGCCAGAATCGCCACATCCTTGTAGGCAGGCTGCTTGGATAGGTTCTCGACAATGGGCTTCTGGGCCTTGCAGGTCGGGCACCAGGTGGCAGACACATCCACCACGACCGGCTTGCCGTCATGAGCCAGTTTGTCGAAGTCTTGCTGGGTGAAGGGTTTGGGCTCAGCAGCGGATGCAATGGCTGCCCACAACGTGAGCGCAGTCATAGAAATGGCGAGGACGGCGGATCGTTTCATGGTGTTCTCCTTGGGATGGGTTGGTGGGGAAAAGTGAATCAATAGGCTGGCTTGAAGGTCTTTTGCAGCTCAGCCACATAGGTGGTCAGGTTGGCCAGCTCTTTGGAATTCCATGGCAACAGCTTGGCGGCCATGGGTATGACCATGCAAGCTTGCACCATCTCGTCTAGGTTTACACTCTTGAGGCTAAGCCGATCACGTGCCATCACCACCATGTGAGGGTACGGCTTGGCGAAGCTGGTCGAAAAAGCGCCATGGTTGGCGTGGCAGGAGGCGCACGACATCCCATTGGTAGAGAGCTTCGTGTCGTTGAACAGCACCTTCCCCGCTTCGGGATCGCCCTTCAAGGGTTTGTAGCCAGAAGGGCGGACGGTTGATGCCGCCAGATTAGTTTGTGCGAACGCCATGGACGCTGCCAGGGCAAGCCCGGTGGTGATGAGCACGCGCCGAGCAGTTGAGTCGAGTTTCATAGGAAGCCTCCTTTCACGGTGGTTGCCAACTAAGAGGTGGTGGAAGATCAAAACGGTTCGCGGCTGAAAAATTATTCTCGCGACCGCGAATCCGAACGCAACCATGCCGCCTCTTAGCAAGCGAGGACCATCCTCAACCATCCATCTGTTAAGGAGAACTGTATGAAGACCCAACTGAAACTGGCCTCGCTGGCTGCTCTGACCGCCGCCACCCTGGCGCTGCCCGCGGCAGCCCAAGAGGTGGCGACTCCGGTCAAGTGTGCACCCGTCGCCATGGCGAAATGTGGTGCGAAGTGTGCACCAAAATGCCATGCCAAAAAGCACCCGGCCAAGAAGGCTGCCAAGTGCGGGGCCAGCAAGTGCGCCCCAAAATGTGCTCCCAAGTGTGCGCCAAAGAACTGACCTTCATGAAGAAGGCGCAGCCACGCTCACCAAAGCCCGATAACCGTCTGGCGACGGCCGGGCTGCGCCTGCAGCAGACCTACGCAGGCCTGGCCGAGCGTGGCGAGCACCTGCTGGGTCAGTTGCTCAAGGGGGAGCCTCCCCGGCAGTGGACACACTACCCGGAAGACGACGCCATCGATGCTACCAGCAGCTATCAGTGGTTCTACCACTCACACAGCCCCGAGGATCGACCGGACGCGGTGGAGCATGGGCACGTCCACCTGTTTGTGCGAAGACCCCTATGGGGCAGAAGGCTGTACTCAAGATCGGAGCGCGCGTTCGCTGAACTGTGTGGCAACCCGTCCGCCAGTCCGGCAACACGGCATCTGCTCACCATCGGCTTCGACGCGAAGGGCCTGCCGATCTCGTTGTTCACGGTCAACAGTTGGGTGACGGGCGACCTGATGCTGGGAGCCGACCTGACCCTGGAACTGCTCTCGTCGATGAAGCTCGCCACCGGGCATCCCGAGGTTGATGCTGTCATCGAATCGATCGCCCAGCTCTGCGAACCCGAGTTGTGGGAAGTGATGCGGCGGCGGGATGACGCCCTGCGGCCGCATCAAGCTGCCAACAAGCTGCAAGACGAAACGCTGGAACTGCTCTCGGAAGTCCGCATTGATCTGGACGCTAAGCTGTGTGCTCTCATGAGTGATTAGGCAGTCGGGATAACAACATCCCAGTCTTAAGAGCAAGTGTTGATAGTGATGGCGGTACGAAACTCAGCTTGTGAGTTTCCATCAGCACGCAATACCCCACAAGGTCGAGATCGGGATATGCGGCAAATGTACCCACGGTGCTACCTAAGAACCTGTTCACGATCTTTTGAGCAAAAGCGCCAGGAATGCAAGATGTATGAACTGCAAGCTTGTGTTGAGTTTGCGCTCGCAGTTCTTCCACAAACGCCTACATTTTTCGATCCAGGCAAATGACCGCTCAACCACCCAGCGCTGGGGTAGGACAGCAAAGGTATGCAACTGGTTGCGTTTGGCGATTTGAACCTTGGCGCCCAGAAGTTCTTCAACGGCCTTGGCAAAGGGGTGGCCGACATACCCTC